>NZ_PXZM01000001.1 GCF_003013395.1 Brevibacillus fortis
AAGCTGAAATTCCCCGCCATTTTTTTCGATGCTGGGAGGGGCTCCAGAGGCGCTTGGACTGGAAATCACTTCTCCCTGCGCTGCTTCAGTATTCTCTTGAAAGGAAGTTCAAGAAGGTAAAAAACTTATAAACACTCATCATCGCTTCTGCTTCGGGTCCAAAGCATCTCGCAGTCCATCCCCCAGCAGATTGATCGAGATGACGGTAGCAAAAATAGCAATACCTGGCGGAACCCATAGCCACGGTCTTTTCTGAAAATCGATCAGGGTGTTCGCCGCATCCATCATGTTGCCCCATGTAGGCGTGGGAGGAACGACACCGAGTCCGAAATACGATAATACAGATTCACTCAGGATGGCACCACCGACGTTTAAGGTGGCAACTACAATCAAGAGTGGTGTCAGATTGGGTAGCAAATGGAAGTATAGCTTGCGTCTGTCGCGCAGACCGAGTACTTCTGCTGCTTGCATGAATTCACTTTCGCGCAGGGTGAGCATCTGGCTGCGGACCATTCGCGCCAAGCCGGGCCAGCCGATCAGGCTCAGCATGATCATGACAATGTAAATGCGGTAATCGGTCGGGATTTTCCACTCGGAGAGGACTGCGCCCATAATAAACAAGAGCGGTAGACCAGGAATGGTCATGAGTACGTCTGCCACACGCATGATCACTTGATCGACCCACCCGCGGTAAAAGCCGGCCAGTGCACCGAGAAGGGCGCCAATGGAAACGGAGAGCACCATGGAAGCGATGCCGACTGTCAGCGAGATTCGACCAGCCTGCATCAATCGCGTCAAAATGTCTCTGCCCAAACTGTCTGTCCCAAGCCAATGGGAGAGGCTTGGCGGCTTGTTGATCATGGCGGTATTAATCTTGCCGGATGCGTACGGAGAAAAAAACGGACCGATAAAGCATACAACTGCCATGACGAGTAAAAACACAAGTCCAAACATGGCCAGACGCTTCTTTTTCAGTCGCAAAAACGCCTCGTGCCACAAGGAAGAACGCAACGCTACCTGCTCTGGTCTCGTCACCTCCGCTACTTCACTTACCGTTGATGCCATCGTTTTCCCTCCTATTTCAACCGAACCCGCGGGTCAGCCACTCTATACAGCAAATCAGCAGATAGATTCCCGATGACAGTGAGAATCGCCAGGAACATCGTAAAGCCCATCAATAGCGGGTAGTCCCGTACAGAAAATGCCTGCATGTACAACTGTCCGACACCGGGCCAGTTAAAGATTTTTTCCGTGATGATCGCCCCACCGAACAATGCTGGCAGCTCAAAGCCCAGCAGTGTAATCGCAGGCAAAAGTGCATTGCGCAGCGCGTGCTTGTGCAGGACGACTTTTTCCTTCAGCCCTTTTGCCCGGGCCGTGCGAACGAAGTCTTGTTGAATGACCTCCAGCATGTTCGTGCGGAAATAGCGCGTCAGCGTCCCCACACTCAGCAAAGTCAGAACCGTCACAGGCAAAATCATATGCTGAACCACGTCCCACGCATAAGCGAGCCCTGTTTCCTTGCTGCCGATCGTCATCATGCCCCCTGCGGGAAACAGCTTGGCATCGACGGCAAACAACTTGATAAACAGCAGACCGACGAAGAAGACAGGTAACGACATCGCAGCAAAAACACCGATCGTCACGAGCGCATCGAACCAGGAATGCTGCCTTGCAGCAGACAGAACTCCGATTGAGATCGCGATCAGCCACGTAAAAAAGGTGGAGGTAATCGCCAGCAAAAACGAATTCCAGATGTAATCGTTCAACAGTGACATCACCGGCTGCTGGTATTGCAGGGAATAACCAAAATCGCCTTGAAAGGCGTTTTTCATCCAGATGAAATACCGTTCGACGACAGGCTTATCCAGCCCGTACATCGCTTTTAGCTCCAGCTTTCGTTCGGCTGTTAGCTTGGGACTCGTATCGACGAAGTCACCAGGCGTTAGGGCATACAGGAAAAAAATCAAAATGGATGCGCCGAAGAGCGTCAACGCCATGTAAAAAACCCTTTTCAGGAAGTAGAACGTCATCGTTGGCCTCCTTTCATGCTTTGGAAAAAAAGAAAGCCCAGCCCCAGGGCCGGGCACAACATTCGTGAGTCAATTACTCCAACTTGTTACTCCATTTTGATACCAGGCAGGCTGGTCGAAATGCCCGTGAACGGATTCGGCTCCAAGCCCTTGATCTTGCCGTTGTGCGCAGACAAAATTTTGCGGTAGCCGAGGAAGATGTACGGCGGGTCATCGCTCAGCTCTTTATACAGGTCTTTGTAGATCGCTTTACGTTTCTCGATGTCCAGCGTAGAAAGACCTGCTTCCAGCAATTCGTCTACTTTGGCATTGGAGTAGCCATTCGTTCCGGTAAATCCACTCTTTCCCTTTTTCGTCGAGAAGGCGTCTACACCGTCATCTGGATCGATCAGCATCGTGGTCGAGAACGAAGCGAGGTCGTGATCGCCTTTTTCCGTCCGTGCCAATACGGCGTTGTAGTCCATCATTTCCGCTTCAAACTGGATGCCCAGCTCTTTGTAGTTTTCTTTAGCAATGGGGATCAGGACCTCTCCTAGCTTTCCTTTGGTCGTATAGTAATGCACGACCAGCTTCTGCCCGTCTTTTTCGCGGATGCCGTCAGCGCCCGGCTTCCAGCCCGCTTCATCCAAGAGCTGCTTCGCCTTTTCTGGATTGTACGCGTACGGATTGACATCCTCCGTGTACGCCCACGAAACAGGGCTAATCGGTACATTGGCAACTTGCGCGTATCCTTGGTAGGTCAGGTCCAGAATCTTTTGGCGATCCAGTCCGTAAATGAAGGCTTGGCGGACGCGCTTGTCTTTGAAAAATGGCTTGGAATGATTGAACTTGATGTACGAATAGGCGCTGGATGTGTACAAATTGATATTCACATATCCCAGCTCTTGCAGCTGCTCAATGTTATCCGAGTTGACGGTAAAGGAGTTGTAATCCATTTCCCCTGTCTGGATAAACTGTAGAGCGTCGCCCTCGGTCGTCTTGTAGATAAAGTGCTCGACTTGCGGCTTGCCTGCGTAATAGTGCTCGTTTGCGAGATAGCGGACTTCTTGACCAGGAATGTACGCCTCGAATTTGTAAGGTCCGGCTCCCAATGGCTTGCCGTGCAAGGTGCGGAGATACTCCAGATTGCCTGGTTTGTACTCCTTACCGTAGTACGCTTTGGAGAGCACCTGCCCGCCTAACAGGACGAGAGACTTGGCGTTCACTTTCTCCGTGGTGATCTGGAGCGTCTGTGGATCAATTACCTTGATTCCTTCGATCGTGTTCGCTTTGCCTTCCTTGTATTCACGGCCGCCTTTGATACTTGCTACGAAAATGTCCGTTTCGCCGTCGTACGTTTTGTCGTGCAGAATCGTCAGTGTAAAGGCTACATCCTCTGCCGTCAGCGGTGAACCATCGCTGAATTTCAGATTCGGTCTCAGGTGGAACGTATACGTGAGCTGGTCAGGAGATACGTCCCATTTTTCCGCGAGCTTGGGTACTGGTTTTCCTGTCGCATCGACATCCACCAGTGATTCGAAGATCGCAGAGGAGACGTTGCCATCATAGCCGTTGTGGTAAAAAAACGGGTTAAACACGCCGCCTGGCTCCGTCAGTCCCGCAATAAATGTATCGGTCCTTTTGGTGGCTGCTTCCGGCAGCTTGGATAAATCCGTAGCCAAATTGATGCCGTCTTTTATGTCTTGAACCTTGCTGGCAGCTGGTGCTGGTGCTTCTGTCGACGGAGTCGCCGTTTGTGTCGAGGTAGTCGGCGCACTGCCTTCAGAGCTGCATCCGGTGACCAGCAGAGTCCCTAACAGCAAAGTTGAAATGATTTGCGAAAGCCTTTTTTTCATCGTGATCCTCCTTCATATCCACGTAAGTCAGTGAAGCATCAGGTCCTCCGGTGGTCCGGTCGGATCAAATAACAAAACTAATAAATCATACCTGTTTACTATGAATTAGATTATAGGTATCGATACCGGATCGGTCAACAGTTTTTTCCAAAACAAAAAACCTCGATTAATCGAGGTCTTTTTATTCAGCATGCCTTGCATACGGAATGTTCAGTTTTTCACACGCTTGCCTGACGAACAAGGAATGTCGCTCACGCATGATTCTCTCTGTATCTTCATCCAATCCCCAAGCAGATAGATTCGATGCCGGTCGCAGTGCCGCACATAAATCCCAGTACGGAAGATCGGTGTAATCGAGTTTCGTCACGGCAGCCTGATAGTGAAGTGTAAAATCGTTCATGGCTTGTACACCAAATCCCCAAAGAATTTCCAATCTAGCATTCCCGAAATCAGCTAGCGGGTCTCCGATCCCAGCATCCTCCCAGTCGATGACAGCTGCCAGCTTCTCGTCCTTCCACATCGTATTTCCCGGCCAGAAATCGCCATGCAAAAGGGATGGCGCATTCGCCTGTGGCAGCGGCCAAACGGACTCCAGCACTTCGCGAATGAGCCCCTCATCCAATGATTGGTCTAGATTCATTGATGTTTTATGAAGCTTTTCGGTTATTGCTTCCTCCTGTTTCGGCAAAAATGTGTCCGCCAGCATAGAAGGGTCCACCGAATGGATACGAGTCAGCACCTCGGCTACTTGTTGCAGGAAGCTAGACAAATCGGCTGGTGTAGCGACTGTCTGTCCTTCTATGAATTCGATGACAAGGCACGGCGTGGGAAAAATATCGCTGGATGCTTCGAGATGATAGGGCGTTGGAGTCGGCAAGCCAGCTGTCTTCAGTATTTGCAAAAGTTTGAATTCATCTGATGCGATCTGCGGATTTCGCTTGAGGTCAGCCTGACCATGCTCGCGGACGACTACTTTTTTCTTCGTACCATCAGGGCTCTCCATTTCTAGCGCAGTGACCTGTGCAGAGATCCCGCCTTTTAGCTCCCATGCACGAAGGAGCTTGGCTTGCGGGTTCATGTTATGTGCCAGGAGTGACCATTTTTCATCCATTATTTTTCCCCCTTCATGCCCCACTGTCTGACTGCTTGTACAGCCCTACCTTCATCATTTCCATGTACGTTTCTAATTCCTCAAAAAATAATTGGACATGTGCGAAGCCTTTATCGCTCGCTTCGTAGTTTTCGCGGACGTACTTTTGCGTCAATGCCTCTACAGCCGACAGCAAAAAATGCAGTGCCTTTTCCGGATCGAACTGTGCTTTGATCAATGACGTATCGACTTGATCCAGAAACAAGGGAATATATCGCGCATTGAACTGTGTTTCTCTGTCTTCGATCTCAGCCCGGCATTCCTCGGGATAGTCGAAAAAAGTCGCCACTGCCATTTGATAAATCGCTGGTTCCTCGGCAAAGAGCGCCATTTTCGCTTGATTGCCATGAAGAAATCGCGCAAAAAAGTCTTGCGGCGCCGCTTCCATTCGCGCTTGTATATAGGCAAAAAATCGTTCGATACAAGCATCAACAATCGCCAGAAACAGTCCCTTTTTATTCCCGAAAAAATGGAACAGCATCCCTTTTGATACACCTGCGTTCTGGACGATTTGATTGGTAGAGCCTCGTTCATATCCTTTGGCGGAAAATTCAATAAGGGCCGCTTCCAACAGCTTTCGCTTATTCGGCTCCAGTGTTTCGGCCTGCCAGATTCCTTTTATGTCCGTCACCTTCTCCCCCGTTCTTCTTTTCCCTATCATAACGCATATTGACCAGGTGGTCAAAGTGGAGTTATACTTTCCTCGAAGACTTCATCATCCATATTCCACCACAAGGAAGTGATGCCTTATGGCACGGACTTTGCCTGTATTCGCTCGTATCATCCTTGGTTTGATTTTGCTTGGAGCAGGTGTGAATGGTTACATTGTGTTGTTTGGATTCGAGCCTATCTTCCCAACCAGCCCTGCTGCCATGGAGCTTTTGCAAGGGTACTTGCTGGTTTTGGTCAAAACCGTCGAAATCATCTGTGGATTGCTATTCCTGACGAACCGCTTCGTCCCACTGGCCCTTACCGCCACCGCTCCTCTTGTAGTTAATATCTTGACGTTCCACTTGTTTGTCGATCCCGATATGCTCGCTATGGGACTGATCGTCGCGATTTTGGAAGTGTATTTGCTGTGGAGCTATCGGCGTAGTTTTCGTCAGTTGATGACGATGTAGATGGATGTCCGACTGCTGTTGTGGTCGGGAGAAGTCCTGCCACATGTTTTCCAGTCGCCTATATCCTCACTACGTTCGGGCGGTCTCCTTCCAAACATGTGACAGGACTTCCGTACAGCTGTGGAATCCTTCGTATGTTTAAAACGTTTTGCAAGTTAACACAAGGACGCTTCTGAATTGGAATAAAACATCTTAGAACCACTTTCAATGAATGAGCGAAAAGCTACGTAGGAAGAAGCGAATTTCCAGTCCAAGCGCCTCTGGAGCCCATCCCAGCATCGGAAAAAATGGCGGGGAATTTCAGCTTTACTTATGAGCTACCTCCTCGAAACTTCTACGTTTAAAGCGCTCCCGCCATTTATTCCGATGCGGACAGTGATACACCTTGTGGGGCGTAGGCCGAAGCGTAGACTGGAAATTCGCTTCTTCCCCCCACTACAGCTACTTCATAAAAACTAAAAAAGCCGGTACCAAGAGGTGTACCGGCTTTTCAACTATCATCTTTTCGGTAAATTAATCTGCCACGATACTCCGAAACGATCTTGAACCCATCCGAACTTTTCGCTGAACGGCGGTAATGGTCCAAGTGGCATGAGTACTTGTCCATCCGAGGAAAGCTGTTCAAAAACACGATCAATTTCTTCCTCCGAATCGCAGTCCACAAACAACGAAATCGCTGGAGTAAAGGCATGATGGTCACCGTTCGTATTGTCGATACACATGAAGGTTTGGCCTTTTAATGTAAAGGTAGCGTGCAGGACTTGTCCATTCTCATGATGCATCACCTGCTTGATTTCTGAGCGATCAAAAATCGAAGTATAAAACTTCATGGCTTCTTCTGCTTGTCCATGGAACATGAAAAACATTGTGATGGCTTGCACGAACAACCACTCCTTTTCGTGAAGATCAGCGTTTTCCTATTCATTTCCTTACGTCCAGTCAATCATCCGCCACTGCCCTTCTTTTCTTTGCTTTTGCAACAGCGCAGTCGCCGTTTCTGCTAACAGGGCGATCCCTCTCTCTATCTTATCAGCATCGGTTTGAATAATACTAATTCGCAACCCGTTTTCACGAGGAAAGGTAGGCAGATAGCTCTGGTTCGTGGACGTGACCCGCACGTTTTTCTGGTGCAACGCCGCGATGATATCTTGGGCGTCCAGTTCTGCTGGAAGCAGTACTCTCGAAAAAATCCCGCCTGTTCCGATTTGTGCGTGAAGCTGCGGAGGAAGATAACGCTGGCAGCAGTCGGCCAATGTCTCCATCCGCAGGCGATAACGTTCCCGGACAAGGGCAGCATGGTGGTCGTACATCCCGCTATTCAAATATAGCTCCAAAGCCGCCTGAGACAAGACAGCCGTGCTGGAATCACACGATGCTTTAAACAACCGGAACGTTTCCATCACGGAAGGGGGGAGGACGACTGTCGCCAAGCGAAGTCCGGGCAGCATGATCTTGGAAAAGCTTTTGACGTACAGGACACGCCCTGATTGATCGTAGCTGTAGATTGGGTCTGCCTTCAAACTAGTTTCCATGTCCGCCAGATAGTCATCCTCGACGATGTATACATCGTAGCGCTGAGCCAGCTTGACGATTTGTTTCTTTTGCTCTGTTGTATAACTCGTCCCCAACGGATTGTGAAACCGGGGAACCGTGTAGAAAAACTTGATTTGGTTGTTGCGGAAATGCCGCTCCAGCTCATCCATATCGATGCCTGCTGTGGTCCGCTGGATGCCCAGAACCGTAACGCCCAGCAGCTCGAGTGAACGCAGCATGCCGTGAAAGGTAGGCTGTTCGACCAGCACGGCACTCTTCCCATTCGGAAACGGCATAGAGGCGAGCAGATGCAGCGCTTGCTGAGCTCCCGAAACCACGCAAATTTGGGAAGGAGATGCAAATACTTGTGACTCCGCGAGATGACTCTCCAATGCCCGGCGCAAGGAGAAAAAGCCCTGGGGGTCTGAATAGGAGAACAACTGGTCCTCGTACAATTCAATCGCGCGGTTTAGACAATGCTGGAAATCTTTGAATGGCATGACTTCTGGATCTGGGCTGGCTGCCGTAAAGTCAATTCGCTCCTCTGGCAAACGCATTCTTTGAAGAGGGCGCAGGACTGCATAATAACCGCTTTTAGGAATGGAATAAATCAAGTGCTCCTTCTCCAGCTCTTGATACGCCCGTATCGCCGTATTCAAACTGCACGACCATCGCTCGGATGCAGTACGAATCGATGGCAGCTTCTCCCCTGGCTTGATTGTATGGGTGCGAAGCTGCTCTTTTATGCTGTCTCTCACTACTTCGTATTTATTCTTCATCCCGTTTACTCCCCCGTCATCTGTGTGGGTACAGATTCACTTTTCTCTCCTTTATGCGCCCTTTTCCCTTGAGTATAGTGAATTATAAGCAAAGGAGTAAATACAAATACGGAGGGATACAGATGGAAGCAAGACACGCGACACTGCCTTACACAATCAGTGATGAGAAGCAATTACTCGATAAGGAACGCATCAGCGACTGGCTGTCGACAACGTACTGGGCTTCTGAACGCTCCAAGGAAATGATCATGAAAAGTATCGAAAATTCACTCTGTTTCGGCTTGTATAGTGAGAATGGACAGGCAGGGTTCGTCCGAATTGTGAGCGATTACGCGACGATTTCGTGGGTATGTGATGTCTTCGTCGATCCAGAGCATCGAGGCAAGGGATTGAGCAAATGGCTAATGGAAGTGATGGTGGAACATCCAGCCATTCGGCATACGAGCATGATACTCGGTACTCGGGATGCCCATGGTTTATACGAGCAGTACGGTTTCACACGAAGAGAAATGATGCGCAGACCAGTTATTGAGGCTTAGACTCGCTAACCTCGCCTTTTGCGTCTTTGCTCGCCCCATAGGAAATGCGGTTGAGCTTGGCGATGATCCTCTGTTTGTTTTTCTCGTCCATCGGAGCAGGCTGACCGCTCGTGAGCTTCACCGGGATCACGCGGCTCTTGCTCCCGTCTTTTGTAAACGTCAGTTGGACCATCATGGCTTCGCGACCTTTAGGATTGCGCGAGGTGGTGAACACAAAATTTCCTACGCTGTAGTAGATTGGCACCTGTTTATAAAACTCAACGCCCATGATCGAATGGCTGTGCGACCCGACAATGGCATCCACACCGCTGTCGATCAGCTTTTTCGCCATCTCACGCGCATATGATTCTGGGTAATCCTTATATTCCCGATTCCAGTGCATGACCGCAATCGTAATGTCTGACTCCGCCACTGCCTTTTTTACATGAGACAACATCGGCTCATAAGAGTAGGCATGTGCGAGACCCGGCTTGTTTTTTCTCGCATACCAACGCTCGTTTGGAAGGACACGGCTGATCCCGATGACTGCTACGCGTTTCCCCTTGATCGTTTGGATATAGGGAGCGAATGCTTCCCCTTCGTTTTTTCCTGCCCCTACATAACCGATCTTCGCCTTTTTCAAATGCTCCATCGTATCGTAGAGCGCATCCATTCCGTAATCCAACGAATGATTATTCGCCAGATTGACCACGTCGATGCCCGCGTTCACGAGCCCCTTCAACGACTCTGGCTTCGCACGGTAGGTATATTCCTTTTTCTCTGGACGTCCCCGCGTGCTGACTGGTGTCTCCAGATTACCAATCGTCAAATCGGCCTGCTTGAGAAAATCCGCTGTTTTTTGAAACGGATAATCTACGCCGTACCGCCCGATCTGATTCCCGACGCTCTTATCCAAAATCATATCTCCGACAAACGCTACCTGAATGGAATCCTCCTCTTGCAAATCCCCTTCGCTGCTCGCCTGCACTGCGACTGATTCGGTCCCCATCGCAACACAGAGCATCAATGCAGCTACCACGATTACGGCGTGCTTCCATCGACCGATCTTCATGCCCACATGCCCATCCTTCGTTTTTTGCTTTCATTCTAGAAGGTGTGGGATGTGAAGACTGTTGAAGCATGTCTGGCTTCCTTGGAAATTTCTCGCCTAAAAGTGACGACTGTGCAAAAGATGGCGGTTTAGGGCCTGCTTCTTGGAACAACAGATTCCTTCTTTTTTAAAATTTCGATATTTACCGATAACAAGTATCGCAAAAAAGGAAGCGCTGGCTTTCCTCCACGAAGCGCTCATGATTAGTGGAAACAATTGCTACGTCCGTAGCTTTCTGGACGAGGGAACGGCGATGTCGGCTGCGTACGTCAATCAACTGCTAGCCCTGTTCCCAAAGAAAATAGAGAAAAGAAAAGCTCCTTTGATCGAGCCACTAACGGGAAAGGAAATGATAATAGTCCCACTGATTAACGGAACGATTCGATCTGCTCATGCAAAAAAGCGTCCAGCTTGCGAGGTGCTCTGCCGAGAACACGCTCGACATCGTCTGTCGGCTTTTCCGGGATCGCCACAGACATGGCTTGAATTTCGACGACGTGACTAGCGAGCCACTCTGGCATCTTTCCATACTCCATCAGATCACGTCGGAGTGCTTCGCTATCCTTGTTGATGTACGTAATCGGGCGGTCGAGCAACTCGGACAGCTTGCTCGCAATTTGCGGATAGCTGAAAACCCGAGAACCAGTCAGTGTGTATACATGACCTGCCTTTTCAGGATCGGTCAATGCCTCTGCGGCAACATCGGCGATATCCCGGCAATCGATAAAGTTGCATGCTGTTTCGCCCATCGTGCCGAAGAAAACATGTTGCGTTTGGATCGTCGGTGCGAAGCGGAGCAGATTTTGCATAAAGGCGTACGGTCGCAGCACGGTGCTTTTCATCCCGGATTCAGATAATGCGCGCTCGATTTCCTGGTGCCATCCCGCTACGGCGACTGGCGCCTTTTCGTCGTAGGCTGGACTGGATATTTTCACGATGTGTTGGATTCCAGCCTCAGCAGCTATGCGAATTATCGAGGTTTCCAACTCGACCTGACTGGGACTGTTTGATAGAGAAAGGAAGAGCTGATTCGCACCTGCAAATGCCCGGCGCAACGATTCAGGGTCAGAAGCTTCCGCTGCTGCAACTTCCACCATAGATGCTGCCTCCTCTCCAATTCGCATCTGCAGTTTTTCCGGCGTTCTGCTCAATGCCCGAGTTGGGACACCAAGCTCTATCAATCTTTTCAAAAGTGCACTGCCTATGGTTCCTGTTGCTCCCATAACTACGATCATTTTCTATCTCCTCCGTAACCGATTCATTTTTGATGATCATGGTTGATGGAACTACGCCACCCCCATGTGATTAATGTGCTGGCGATTATCGCTGATAGCGGGAAGTCGATCCAGACACGACTTAGCCAAGCCAACGATTCACCGGGAGCAAAGATGACGAGTAGCTCCGTTGTTAGCCATGCTGCCAGTAGACCGATTACAGCCAGTGTCATCCCCATAACCGCTACCAGCGCCAAACGAGGTGTGCCGGTGACCCAGCGTTTATGTATACCACAGCTCTGTAACCATTGCCCAAGGAGTAAGGCAATCAATGCGGATGTTCCGCCAATCGTGGTCAATGCCCCTAATTGCAGACCTTTATCAGCGGTGATCCAGCCTCCTATGCTCGCCATGATCGCAGGAGACAAATAAGCCATGAATGCTTCTCGCCATAGAACAAACGATTTTCGCTTGGAACGTGCCACCTTGATCGGATAAGCAACTCCCGATTTTTCAGGGTCATGCATGTTATTCACCTCCTTTCCCCTGTCCGAAAAATAATTAGGAACCTAATTATATAGGAGTAAAAATGGGCTAGCTTCCTAGCCCGTTTTACCACTGCCTGCTGTTTACTTATTCATCTGTCAGTGCCGAGATGCCTTGTGTCACGCGGCCAAGCAGGTCGAGGAATACACTTCGCTCCTCTGTATTGAGCAATCCGACCATCGCTTCCAATCTCGCAAAGTGCTCTGGCGCCATTTCACGCAGCTTGCTTGCCCCGAGCTCCGTTAAAATGACCGATTTTTGCCTGCCATCTTTTGCACTCGCTCGTCGGGAAACAAGACCATCGCGCTCCAGGATGTCGATCAGACCGGTAACAGTAGCGCGTGTTACTCCCAGATGCTCTGCCAATTGTGACGGCAGCACTTCCCCTCCGTTATCTTCAAGGTCTGCCAATAACCGATATCGTCCCGTGGATAAGCCGAATCTAGCAAAATGTATTTCGGCCGCATGCCCAAGTTTTGCTCCTGCCTCCATCAGCCTGGCGGCAACGAGTACAGCTTGCGCATCAACATCGAGTCCATACCGATCAATCTGGCGTTGCGATTGAACAAGCGAAGGGATCGCGTCTTCTTGTTTTCTTCCATTTGAATGGTTTGTCATGAATATAGTATGGCACCTAACTATTTTTCTGTCAACACGTCTTCTCTATTTCGGTGCCATCCTGATTGCCCCATCCAACCGGATCGTTTCTCCATTCAACATCGGATTCGTGACGATACTGTTCACGAGCATCGCATATTCTTGCGGATCACCCATGCGAGGGGGGAACGGAACAGTCGCACCCAACGCATCTTTTACAGAGCGCGGGAGCTGATCAAACATCGGCGTGTCAAATAGACCGGGAGCAATTGTCATGACACGTATGCCATACGAAGCCAGGTCTCTTGCTAGCGGCAGGGTCATGCTTACAATTCCGCCTTTGGAGGCGCTATAGGCAACCTGCCCCACCTGCCCTTCAAAAGCCGCCACCGATGCGGTATTGATGATGACACCCCGCTCCCCCTGTTGGTTCGGCTCGTTTCCTGCCATTTGCTCCACCGCCAACCGAAGGACATTAAAAGTACCGATCAGATTGACAGAAATGACTTTGCTAAAGGACTCTAGTAGATGTGGACCGCTTCGCGACAGCGTTTTTTGTGTCAAACTGATCCCCGCACAGTTGACCACGGCGTGAATCGTACCGAATGTGCCAGCAGCCTGATCGATAGCGTCTCGTACACTCGCCTCACTCAAGACATCCGTATGCACGAACAAAGCATTTTCTCGCCCCAGCTCATTCGCCAACGCTTGCCCCTTTTCTACCGCCAAATCAAGAATGGCTACTCTTCCCCCGTGTTGAACTACATTCCTCACAGTGGCTTCTCCCAAACCGGAAGCACCACCCGTTACAATGGCAACCACTTCCCGCATATCCAAGCCATTCTCTCCCTTCCTCAGCAATGGCATCCGCATTCAGAAAGAAGCATTGCAAGTTGGATACCAACCGAATCCCCCTTGTCGCACGTTATTTTGACAAGCGACAGTCGGTCTGCACCTTCTCAAATCCAAACAGGTATGAGACATCGGTGTCCCGGCAAAGGACAGTTTTGTTTTTCATGTCCAACATTTTAGGGCTTGATATTTACAATTCCACCCAGTATATTTTACTTACCGGTAAGTAAAATAAAAATAGAGAGGAAAGAACCCGGATGAAAGTATCTTCTACCAGAGTCATTGGTCTCGATTTTGCGAGGGCGTGGGCCATGCTGGGCATGATGATCGTCAACTACGTCGTCATCTTGAACGCAGAACATAATGGACCTGATTGGCTCATTGCTTTTTCCAGTTTGTTTCAGGGCAGAGCATCTACCGTTTTCGTTGTTTTAGCAGGAATCGGTATTGCCTATATGACAAAAAAAGCGAGGACCTCAGGTGACCCGGCCCTCTTGCAGGCTAGCCGCCACATCCTTTGGAAGCGCTCCTTGTTTTTATTCACGACCGGGATCTTGCTCTATCTCGGTGGATGGAGCGGCGACATCCTACATTACTACGGTGTCTACATGCTCATTGCCTCCTTCCTCCTCGTCATATCGGGGAAAACGCTTCTTCTCGCATTCAGCGGCATCCTGCTCACAGCTCAAACACTCCAATTGTCGCTCAACTATATGCAAGGGTGGGACCCAAAGCAACCATTTATCGAGTATCTTGATTTTTGGACGGTCGAAGGATTCCTGCGCAACTTGCTATACAACGGCTATCACCCGGTATTTCCCTGGATGTGCTTTTTCCTTCTTGGCTTGTGGCTGGGGCGACTAAACCTGCTCGATCCATCTGTACGCAAAAAAATGTTGGGATGGGCAGCTGCCCTATTCGTCAGCTTGGAAGTTTTATCGTATTGGTTGATCAAGCTCTCTGTTCCGGTCGTCGGCAGCGACTTCGCCCTATTTTTATGGGGAACGAAACCAGTTCCACCCAACCTGTTTTATGTGCTGTCCAGCTCAAGCTCCGCTGTCATCATCATCCTTCTGTGCGTCAGCTTTGCGGAAAAATTCGCAAACAGCTGGTTTACGCAAACATTGGTAAAAACCGGACAGCTGACACTGACACACTACGTCAGCCATATCGTTGTCGGGCTTGGCTTCCTCGCATGGATTGGCAGATTCGAAAATCAAACGCTCGCTTTTGCGATGCTCTACGCCGTAGGATTCTTCCTCTTTTCCATTGTGCTCTCGCTCTTATGGAGACTTTGGTTCGAGCGGGGACCGTTGGAGAGCTTCATGAGAAAAATCAGTGGGTAACCATTTTGTGGGTTCATCCGTCTGCTATATAGGAGAATTTTGCTAATTATTCATACACCGATTTCGAAGTAGTCAGACGAACTGGAGATGATCTCATGAGTCCTATGGTTTTTTTCAAAAAGGCTGTCCCCGCGAACGCGGAGCAACTCACCCAAATTGCTGTTCGCTGCTTTGCAGAAGACGTCCAAAAGTATGGAGAAGGCCCTGCCGGACATGACAAGCCTGACCAGCATGTTTTGTTCATGCAAAAGGCCCATTACTATACGATCTTGCTGGATGACCAGATCATTGGCGGTTTTTGTCTCCTTCCAGTCGATCATGAGCATTTGGAGCTGGGGATCATCTATGTCGATCCTGATAAGCAAAACTTGCGTATCGGAAGCCAAACCATGCAGTTCATGGAGGCTGCTTATCCACACATCAAGAAGTGGACGCTCGATACCGGCTATGAAGCGGCACGCAACCAACACTTTTACGAGAAATGCGGTTACAAAAAGGTCGGCGAGACTGCACCGAACATAGCGAATGGTTTTTATAAATTCAGGTATGAAAAACGGATACCTAAATAGATAGATGGAAAAGGGAGAACAGCTACATGCTATTCTCCCTTTTTTCTTTCATCGCTTATTTTCGAATCCCCTTTTTGCTCGCCAATTCCAAGTAGTACGTCGTTTCTGCCTGTGTTTCCTTCGTAAATGCTTCACTGGCCGCGTATGTCGGCTCCACCTGGATTTCACTCAGCTTTTGCAAAAAGGCTGGGTCCTTTTCCATCTTGGCAATCGCTTCTTCCCATTTGCGGATAACTGACTCTGGCGTTCCTTTGGCAAAGGACACTCCCGTCCACCAGAAAACCGACAAGCCTTGGATCCCTTGCTCCCCCGCAGTAGGGACGTCAGGCAGGAACGGACTTCGCGTGTCACCGGATACGGCGAGGATTTTGACCTTGCCCGCTTGCAGCATCGGCATGATCTCCCCCACTGTATGCACTGCTAAAATCGCGTGCCCTCCAGCGACTTTCGGGACAGAATCGGAGGCGCCTTTCGTCACGATCATTCGCGTCTTGGAGAAGTCAGCTCCAATCACATCCAGCCACTCTGCCACCCCAAAAGCGGAAAAACCTGCTGGTCCTACAGAGGTCCACGTTAACTGCTCCGGATTCGTACGCACCCACGCGGAAAATTCAGCGAAATCTTTCCAAGGCGCGTCGGCTTTTACTGCAAAAGCAAGCGTTCCTTTGCCAATCCTGGCCGTATAGACTTGATCCTCGTTTGTAATCGGCGGCGTTTTCATCCCAGCTGTAAGCATCGTCGTATTGGATACATTGACAGCAAGCGCTGTGTACCCATCGTTTTTAGCTTGCTTTAAGGCATACTCCGCACCTACCGCCCCACCACCACCCGCCTTGTTGACGACGACGATGGGCTGCCCCCATTCCTTGCTCAAATAATCTGCTGCCGCTCTGGCCACGAGATCGACTCCGCCCCCGGCAGAATACGGCACGATATACTCCACCTGCTTCGATGGATAGGCCGCCTCGACTGTCCCTTGATTTCCACATCCACTAACGGCTACAGCCAAAAGGAACGACATCATGACAGCCGTCCATTGTTTATATCCTCTCAATGACTCTTCCTCCCGTTTCTAACTCGCTCACGCCACATCTACTCCCCGGTCCCGCTCTTCTTTCAACCGTTGCTGTGTCCGGCGGTTCAACATCATAGAAATAATCAAGAGTGCTCCTGCTGCCAACAAGATGGTCAACGATAAAGGACGGAACAAAACAATGCTGAGATCACCCGAGCCCATCGCCATCGTTTGAATAAACGATTCTTCCAGAAGAGGTCCCAGAATGAAGCACAAAACCAGCGGAACCACTGGCCATTTATATTTGGAAAAGACATACCCGAGTCCGCCAAACAGAAAGGCGACCCACACATCAAACATGCTGTTCCGCACACTGTACGCCCCAATCGTGCAAAACATCAAGATAATCGGAGCCATGATGCCATATGGAACCCTCGTCAATTTGACCCACACCCATACCATCGGGAGGTTCAGCACGAGAAGCATCGCATTCCCCACGAACATCGAAGCGATGACCGTCCAGACAAAGCTCGCATTTTGTTCAAACAAAACAGGTCCTGGCGTCAATCCGTAGATCATCAAGCCCGCCAACAAAATCGCGAGTGGCGGTGAGGAAGGAATCCCGAGCGAAAACAGCGGGATGAAGCCCGCACTGCTTGTCGCATTATTCGCTGCTTCTGGTGCCGCCACCCCTTCGATCGTTCCCTGACCGAACTTCTCTGGATGCTTGGAGATTTTTTTCTCCATATCGTACGCCAAAAACGACGTGATCGCAGCCGAACAGCCCGGCAGCAATCCGAGAAAAAAGCCGACAAGCCCGCCCCTCAGCATGGGCCCCGCACTCACTCTCACGTCTTCTTTTTTCGGGTAGACACTTCCTGGCTTGCCAATCAGGGTAGCTGAGCGCTTTTCATCAATCCCTTTAAGAACTTCTGTAATCGCAAACAATCCGATAATGATGCTAATCATGTCAAAACCGCCGACCAATGCAGGGACGCCGTAATCAAAGCGCGGCATGCCTGAGGAAGGTCCCAGCCCAACAAGGGCGAGCGTATAGCCGAATGCCCCCATCAAAAACGATTTGACCAAAGATCCTCCTGATAGACTGACCATTAGCGTGAGAGCCAAAATCATCAGCGCAAAATATTCAGGCGGCCCGAATTTTAACGCTTGATCTGCCAGAATCGGAGCGAAAAAAACGAGTCCGATCACCCCAAGAACCCCTGCACCAAACGACGACAGTGCCGATATTCCCAACGCTGGTCCGCCCCTCCCTTTTTTCGCGAGGGGATAGCCGTCCAAGCACGTAGGAACCGAGGATAACTCCCCTGGGATATTCAGCAGAATCGCCGTCGTCGAGCCGCCGTACATCGCTCCATAATAAATTCCTGCCAGCATGATCATACCTTGTGTCGGCTCTAGCACGGCTGTCACCGGAAGCAAAATCGCGATGGCAGAGGTGGGCCCGAGACCGGGCAATACGCCTACAAAGGTGCCAATAAGAGCACCGAGTGCTGCCATGAGCAAATGCTCCGGGGTGAGGGCTGAAGCAAAGCCAGCCAGTAATAATTGGAACGTCTCGACGATCAGCACCTCCCAAAAGTACGCGCTCTAAAACAAATCTCCGCCAGGCAGTGTGATATGTAGTGAGTAGATGAACACCACATACAGACCCCCTGTCAAAAGAACGGAATACACAACGGACGTACGCCACCGGTAACTGCCGATCAAAATAAAAAAGACAAAGGAAACAAAGAGGGTAGCCATTGTGTAGCCGATCGCGCCGAGCAGCCAAACATACAACAACAGGAATAAAAAACAAAGCAGCAGACGCAGCCTCTTTCCAGGAACAAGTGGTCCGGGATTTGGCGAAGCGGCATCCTCGGTCACACGGAATGATTGGACCAGCAGCACACCTCCCAGCATGAAAAGCAATAAGCCGAGAATCGCAGGCAGTGTGTGATCCCCTACGTACAAGGACGTCGAAAATGTCTCCAGACGATAGGCCTCGAACGATATGACGACTCCAAGGACCATACTTAGAAGGGCACCGATAAAATCTGGCTGATTATCCGGGCGTCTCATGTGTATCACCTCAGCAAAAAGCTACCACCAGCCTATGGCACATGCGCCCATTGTGTGCGAAAGCAAAAAAACTACCATAGCCTGCCCGCATGGGACACAGCATATGGTAGTCATCTACATTTCGATTTGGTCGATCAGACGAATAATGGCATGGGCGACTTTCGCTTCATACGTCTCATTGCTTTCGAACTCGCTCCACAGCTCTTTGATATCGCTGTTCGAAACATCGTCTATTCGCAGCCCGCGAAAGGAGGAGCCTTTCTGCTCCGGGATCGTTTCTCGTTTTGCAGACATGGAGGCGACATCATGGATCATCAGCATTTTCAAAAGCTTCTCCATATTGGCCTGATTGCGGATCAAATGCGGCTCCATCCGCTTAACCACCATCCATAATTTTTGCGAATTGACCATCGTCGTCGTCACCATCAGCACCCGCTACCCCCATACCAATTATAACTATATATAACTAGTTATAATTAATTATAACCAAATACTCAAGTGAAAATGTTGTCTTCTGACTGTTGTGGTCAGGTGGAAGCCCTGCCACATGCTTTCCAGTCGCCTTTTTCCTCACTTCGTTCGGGCGGTCTCCTTCCAAGCATGTGACAGGACTTCTGTACAGCTTTGGATTTCTTCGTGTATGAAAAATAACAAATGCCCTCCAAGTGGAGGGCATTGATGGCATTTTTCTGTTTATTGCTTCTGCATCAACAAGCCCTCGACACTTATGAGACGCTTACCAAGGCTCCGGCCAGCCATATTGGATAATCAGATTTGTTTGCTTGGCTGGTTGTTGTTCTACTAAAACTGGTAATGTAATGAAGGCAGTTAACATACACAAAGACAATATCCATTTCTTCATGACCTATACCTCCTGTTTGATACTATGATTACTTCCATTATACACATTTGACAATTTATGGAGTATATCAATTGGAAGATTTTTTTTCTGTGACAAGTAGAATTCAAAAAGAGCGCTAAGACTCTTGTCTGCATGTTTTATTTCATTGATTGCGCGATAGTAATTCACGCTTTCTACAAGACTATCGACTCCTAGATCTACCTCATTTTTTTGAATGCAAAAGATGCCCTTCGTTCGAAAATACAGACCCAATTGATTGTATTGATTCGGAGTAGTTAGATTCTTTGGCAGGATAGAGGCTTCTGCCAAAAATAGATCACGGATTTTCTCTACTTCCCCTACCTGTATATAAATCTCCAACAAATCATTCGCTATCACAATCTTGTCATCTTGTGTTTGTTGCGCCAGACACTCTTGTAATACCGGAATGGCCTTATCAAATTTCCCCGTCTTTCCGTATAGTTTCCCCCGAATATGTCGGGCATGTTTATGTACTTCGGGATAATCGAACATTTCGTATCTCTCCAGATAAAAATGTCCCAATGTGTAGTCTTCCAACTCAAAATAGGAAATGATGATCGCAAGGATCGCTGCTGCTTTTTGCTCACTCTGACTATTGTCGATTTCAAGTCCTTGTTTACACAGATGAATACAATCTGAGTAGAATCCAAGACGTAATGCATGGAAGGAAAATTTATAGTAGGCCAAAATTCGCTCATTTACATGCAGATAGGACGTGTAGTGTAATAGCTCCTTGCCCTCTACATAGGTTTGATCCAGCTGACTAAGATTTTCACGTCGAATCATATATCGTTGGAAAAGCGATCTTGCCAGATACAAAGGAATTCCATGCTCACGTGAGTAGTCAGAGATCACGTCATAAAGAGCCAAGCGCAGTTCTTCATTCCCTTCAGTCCCTGCGGTTTGATACAGATAGTCTAAAGATAGAAATGTATTGCTTTTGGGACAATTAAGCAATTGCAAAGCTACTTTTTGGGTAAGAACCACATTCTTCTGTTCCATGACAGCCTCTAATAGAAGCCGAAGTGTCGCTTCTCGCTTAATGTTATATAAGTATGGTACGATAGCCGTATAAAGTGAAATATCCAGTACTTTTGCCAGTTTCATTATATGCTGCATATTTGGTAAAGTAAGTGTATCGGACTCTATCTTACTAATGGTTCCAGAAGCTACACCTGTTCTTTCCGATAACTCAGTCAGTGTTAAGTTTGCTCTATTTCGATATGCTCGTAATATGCCCCCAAAGGTTTTTCCCTCTGAAATCACAGCAAATACACCCTCCTGATGATTCCTTTTTATGGATATAATAGCACAATAAACCACAGATGTTATAATCGTTTTGAATCATTTTTAAATAGATTACACCTTTTCTACTAAAATGAAAGTGTTTCTTTATTGAGTATGCTATTCTTTTGAGGAATATAGGGGCCGAGTAAATCTTTCTCGCTCCTAGATACACTATCAATGATGAACCAAAAGCTACGTAGGAAGAAGTGAATTTCCAGTCCAAGCGCCTCTGGAGCCCATCCTAGCTTTGGAATAAATGGCGGGGGTTTTCAGCTTCACTTATGATTTACCTCATCGAAATTTCTACGTTTGAAGCGCTCCCGCCATTTATTCCAAAGCGGACAGTCTTCCCCCCTTGCAGGGCGTAGGCCGAAGCGTAGACTGGAAATTCACTTCTTCCCCCACAACAGCTACTTTCCTACACATAAACCAAAAAGCTGTCGCCCAGACCATGCTCAAGAAAAGCATAGCCCGACAACAGCTTCACGTATCCTTCAACTACTCCATCGTCAAAACAACCCGGCCATTGATTTGACCTTTTTCCAAACGCTCCAGTACATCGTTGATCTGATCCAGCGGCTGCGTCTCAATAATTGCGCGAACCTTGCCACGTGCAGCAAAATCAAGCGCTTCTTGCATATCCTTGCGCGTCCCCACGATGGAGCCTTTTACCGTCACGCCATTCAACACCGTGTCAAAAATCGGGATGGGCAGCTCTGCATTCGGCAAGCCAACAACGACAAGCGAACCGCCGCGTCGAATGGATTTGTAGGCTTGTTCAAACGCCTTCTTGGTAACTGCTACGCTGATCGCCCCGTGGACACCGCCCACCTGCTCTTGAATAGCTTGTACGGGATCAACCTCACTGCCGTTTACTGTAACATCTGCCCCTAGTTCTTTTGCCAAGTCCAGCTTTTCCTTGTGAATATCGACCGCTACGACGTTGTAGCCCATCGCCTTGGCATATTGGAGAGCCACATGTCCCAAGCCACCGATGCCGTAGATCGCGACCCACTCACCCGGCTTCACGTTTGCTACCTTCAACGCTTTATAAGTGGTCACTCCTGCGCACAGGATCGGTGCTGCTTCTACATCGCCCAATTCGTCTGGAATGCGCGCTACGTAAGCAGCAGGCGCTACGCAATATTCGGCATAAGCACCGTCAGCAGAATAGCCCCCGTTTAACTGCTGCAAGCACAGCGTCTCCCATCCTGTCAGGCAGTAGTCACATTCGCCGCAAGCGGAGAATAGCCACGGAATTCCTACCCGATCACCAATTTTCAGTGAGGTAACGCCCTCCCCCAGCTTTTCGACAACACCTACGCCTTCATGTCCAGGAATCAAAGGCAGCTTTGGCTTCACAGGCCAATCCCCATGTGCCGCATGCAGGTCCGTATGGCAGACACCGCACGTTTTGATTTTCACCAGAACCTCACCGTGTCCGACCTCTGGAATGGCAACTTCCTTTACTTCCAGCTTTTGATGGAACTCGTTGACTACTGCTGCTTTCATCTTGACCTTCCTCCTCTTTTTCCCCTTCAGGCATGTACGTAAAGGGCAGGTGTTCTTCCCGCCTCCTACTAGTTGCAAGCAGTATGCCAATATGAAAACGTTTAAAAAACCAGTTATCATGCCGCTTCCTTTCATCCACGCAGCCGATATTGCGGCACATGAGCCGAAAAAACGGCCCACTTGCCAACCTTTTGGCCGAAAAAGGGTATTCTTCCTTGCCTGCGGTATTACTACGTAGTGGAAAAAGGGGGAGAACGCATGCAAATATCCAAGTTCATGACGCCGGAAATCATTTTCGGGAACCAGTCTCTTGGCCAGGTAGGGGAAAGCTTGCGCAGATTGGGAGCCTCTCGCGTCTTTCTTGTCAGTGATCCGGGAGTCGCAAACGCTGGCTGGGTCGAGCGGATCATCTGTTATTTGCAGCAGCAACGGCTCGACTACCATCTATGGACCAACGTGACAGCCAATCCGAAAGATTACGAGATTCATGCCGGGATTGCCGAATATCGCGCCAAGGAATGCAATGCCATTCTCGGTGTCGGCGGAGGCAGTGCCATCGATGCAGCCAAGGCCATCGCGCTGTTGGCTACCAACGAGGGCAGCATCGTCCAATACGAAGGCGTCGACAATATCCAGCATCCTCTTCCTCCCATGGTGATGGTACCGACGACAGCCGGCTCCGGATCGGAGGTGTCGCAATTTTCCATTATTGTGGACAGTACGCGCAAAGTAAAAATGGCGATCATCTCCAAATCGCTCATACCCGATATCGCTATCATCGACCCGCAAACCTTGATGACCAAGGACAAGCTCCTCACTGCCAATACAGGCATGGATGTGCTGACTCATGCCATTGAATCGTATATTTCGCTTGCCGCGACGCCACTTACCGAGGTTCATTCGCTGCAAGCTATTCGTCTCATCGCCCAACATCTGCGCCCTTCCGTCGCCAGTCAATACAATACAGAGGCCAAGCAAGCGATGGCCATGGCGAGTCTTCAAGCCGGAATCGCTTTTTCCAACGCCATACTCGGTGCTGTACATGCCATGTCCCATCAGCTCGGGGGATTCCTCGACGCTCCGCATGGCGAGGTGAATGCCATCCTGCTTCCCCATGTGCTCGAGTACAACTACATCGCGGCTCCAGAAAAATACAGGCAAATCGCAGACTGCCTCGGTGAAAACACGGCGGGATTGAGCGCCCATGCCGCCTCTCGTCTCACACTCAAAGCGGTCAAGGAGCTGGTAAGCGATTTGGAGGTGCCCCAATCGTTGTCGGCCATCGGGCTGCATCCAGGGCAAATCGACCTGCTCAGTTCGCTCGCTGTGCTGGACGTGTGCATGACAACCAATCCCCGCGACATGACTGTCCACGATGTCGCCACGTTGTTTCGCCAAGCCTTGTAGGAGGTTCACCATGCATACCAAACAAGAGATTTTGGAAAAATTGACCGGGATTCAATCCTCGCGAAAAAGCTATTACAGTGAGCTCGTCTATCTCATCGAGGAGATGAAAAAGAAAAACAAGCAGCTCGCCGTCATTAACCAGCTGACACAAATCCAGATCAACGCCACATGGCCGCAAACGACGAGTTATATCGCCGCACAGCTCTCGCAAATTCTCGTGTTCGAGCATTTTGCCCTGACCATCGTGAAGGGAGGCATACTTTCCTCCTATCTCGCCAAGTGGGGTGACGGGGGTTGGCAATGCCATACGCTGACACAGACCGTTTCAGTCGAATCCCCTGTGCTCACCAGGCAGGTTCATCTTACCCTTGCCGAAGTGCTGCCTGAGTATCACTCCACCTCTGTTCCGCTGCGCAGTCAGTTGAATCAGACCTTTGGTTTTCTGACGCTCTTACGCCAAACCAAGCAGCTAGCAGATCGGGACGAAGCCGAATTGATCCAGCTCGTCGCCAGCCATGTCGGTGTCGTCGTAGAAAACAGCCTGCTTTTTCAAGACGTGAATGAAAAGATCAAAATCGAAGCCCAACTGATTCAATCCGCAAAAATGGCGGCGATTGGCGAGATGGCTGCTGGCATTGCCCATGAGCTGAACAGTCCACTCACGGCCATCCTCGGCAATTCGCAATTGCTCATGCGCGAAATGACAGATGCCCCAGAGGCTCCCTTGATGAAAGACATCTATCAATGCGGGGTTCGCTGCAAAAAGATCATTCAAAACCTGCTCACCTTCTCGCGGCAGGAAGAGTACTTGTTTTCTACAACCTCTATCGACGAAGTGGTAGAAGACGTACTGGGACTGATTGGCTACCAGTTGTCTGTTTCTGGCTTGACCATAACCCGGGAAATGTCCGAACCTCCCCTGCTGTTTCATGGAAGTCGTCATCAAATCGAGCAAATTGTGATCAATCTCCTGTTAAATGCACGGGACGCTGTGGCAGGCAGCGACTCTCCACACATTGTCATCCGTTCCTTCCTCGTACAAGAGGAGCATAGCGCTTACGTAGGCTTGTCCGTTTACGATAATGGTATCGGGATTTGTGCCGAACAGCTTTCGCAGATTTTTCAGCCCTTCTTCTCGACGAAGGGACGGACAAAAGGGACTGGTCTCGGGCTTTCCGTCAGTCTTGGAATTGCAGAAGCGCATGGCGGGAAGCTGTTTGCCGAGAGCGTGGAGGGAGAGTACAGCAAGTTTACGATGCTTTTGCCACTGTTAGCTGACGAGGAGGACAACGATGGAGAAAAAACGGATATTAATCGTGGATGATGAAACAGAAGTAACTACCTTTTTCACCTATTTTCTCAAGAAAAAAGACTGCCATATCGTCGTCGCCAATTCTGGCAAGGACGTGGAACGGCTGCTTCACTCGGATTCTACCCGCTTTCACGCTGCACTCGTGGACCTGAAGCTGCCTGATGCCGACGGATTGTCGCTGCTCAAACAGATCAAGGCCGTATTTCCCGCCTGCGAAGTCTTGATCATGACGGGCTACAGTACGATTAAATCGGCTGTGACAGCGATGCAATGGGGCGCGCGCGATTACTTGGAGAAGCCGTTCGACGATCTGGACAGTCTGGAGCAGGTCATTTACTCGGTGCTGTCCTCTTCTAACAAACACAGCGATCACCTATCCCAAGAAGCCGCCCAATATGGTATCGTGTATTCATCTGACAGTCCGATGGCCAATGTGACCGCAATTGCCAAAAAATTAGCAAAAAAGGCGATCCATGTACTCATTGAGGGCGAAACGGGTACAGGCAAGGAGCTGATGGCCCGTTTTCTCCACGGAGCAAGCAATCGCGCCCAGCAGCCTTTTGTGGCTTTTAACTGCGGAGCAGTGCCGGAATCCTTACTGGAAAGTGAGCTGTTCGGCTATGAAAAGAGCGAGGGCTTGACCGAAACGAATGGAAACAGACAGCTTTTAAGCAAAAAATTAAACATCACCAAACGGACGATCCGCTATATCTTGAACGAAAAAGCATAACGTCTGCATTGGCGCATCTAGGAGGCATTCAAGTCGTGGTTCCCGAAAAACCTTTCTCGACCCTTAAAAAAATCCCTGCTGACTTCTCTCTATCCGCTGTTATCGTTGGACTCATCGCCACGATGGTCTCCTATGCAGGACCATTGCTGATCGTCTTTCAAGCTGCCAAGGGTGCCGGACTCAGCGACGCTGTCCTCGCCTCTTGGATTTGGGCCATCTCGATTGGGAGCGGCTTGACGTGTATTGTGCTCAGTATCTGGTTTCGCACCCCGATCATCACAGCATGGTCGACGCCAGGGGCAGTTCTGTTAGTCACCAGCTTAACGGTATACTCCTTCCCTGACGCGATTGGCGCTTATATTTTCTCGGCCGTAGTCATCACGCTCGTGGGTGTTTCCGGGTTCTTTTCCGTCTTGATGAAATACGTCCCGCAGTCGATTACGACCGCCATGCTCGCGGGGATTCTTTTGTCTTTTGGCGTAGACGTCTTTGTTTCCATGCAGCACCTGCCTGCATTGGCTCTTCCGATGATCTTTTGCTACCTGTTCGCCAAACGCTGGTCTCCACGGTATGCTGTCGTGCTTACGCTTTTGGTCGGCTTGGTTGTCGCCTTTCTTTTGGGGCGTTTGCAAATGGACAATGTCCAGATGTCCCTCGTCCAGCCCGTCTTTACGATGCCGACGTTTTCTCTCGATGCGCTCATCGGCTTGGGGATTCCATTGTGCATCGTCGCGCTTGCTTCTCAGAACGCACCAGGAATTAGCGTATTAAAAGCAGACGGGTACGATACACCTCCTGGACCGCTCGTAACGACTACTGGCATCGCTTCGCTATTGCTCGCTCCTTTTGGTTCACCAGGCATCAATCTTGCAGCGATTACAGCTGCCATTTGCACGGGAAAAGAAGCTCATCCGGATCATACCAAGCGCTACATAGCCGGGATTGCATGCGGGGGCTTTTACTTAATCTTCGGGATGTTTGGTGCTACGATGGCTTCGGTGTTCGCTGCCTTGCCCAAAGAATTGATTGCCGTCATTGCTGGCTTGGCTCTGTTTGCCTCGCTCAGTTCTAGCCTCGCGCAGGCGATGAGCGAAGCAAAGGAACGGGAAAGCGCCCTGGTTACGTTTCTCGTCACGATTTCCGGTATTTCCATTGGCGGGATTGGCGCTGCTTTCTGGGGATTGATTGCGGGGGTGATCACCCATCTGATTTTGAATGGCAATGTGAAAAGCTGGTTTGTAAAAAAGAAGAATACGCAGCCGTTGGCATAACTGCCTTACCATGCCATGTAAGAAACGGCTCCTCGAATGAATCTGAGGAGCCGTTTTGTATGTTTCCTGAAACTAGCGGTAAAACCCTTGTTCCTCGGCGTAATTACCCCAATGCGGGCGGCTACCGTCCCTATCCGTGAATGGGTACTCGTCCGAAAGACCCCATGTACTGAACGTTTTCCCCGTTTTTTCTGCGACAGCCGGGTCTGAAGCCAGCGCAACTACTGCTCGCCCGATGTACGCAGGTGTTTCCGACATGATGAAGTGCTTATCTTGCTTCACTGCCTCTCTCCATGTCTCTTCTGTCACGCCGAAATGCTCGAGCATTGCTTCCGAGCGTAGGAAGCCCGGTGTTAAAGCCAACGCAGTAACCCCGTGTGGGCGCAGGTCCTCTGCCATCGACGCAGCTAGATGAATCGTCGAGATTTTTGCCAAGCTGTAGTACAGATTACCGCGGTACCGATAGTCGATTCCATCTGTAATCTCGATGATCAGTCCTTTTTTCTGTGCCACCATGAGCGGAACCGCATAGTGACTGGTGATCATATGCGTACGAATGGCACGCTCTTGCATTAAGAGGCCATCCGCCAATGGCTGCTCCCAGAACGGCGTCCCCCAATGGGTCAACGGATCTCCACCCCAGATGTCATTAACCAAAAGATCGATTTGTCCATTTTGTTCCGCTTTTACTCGCTCAAAGAATGCTTTTACCTCTTCTTCCTGCGTATGATCGACTCGCACAGCGATTCCGACTCCACCACTTGCCGTCACGAGCTCTGCTGTCTCTTCGATCGTCTCCTGTCGCGCCATATCAGAGTGCTGACCACGTACTGTGCGTCCGGTTACATATACTGTCGCCCCTGCTTCGCCGAGACTGACAGCAATCCCCCGTCCTGCTCCTCTTGTGCCCCCCGCTACCACCGCTACTTTTCCTTGTAATGGCTTCATTCGTTATGCCTCCTTTATCGATTCATACATCAAGAATAACGAAGTAAATATGACAACCGTTGTCATATTCGTTAAGATACAATCAAAGTCATTTTGTTTTTACTTCTAGGAGGGCTTTTTATGCGGGCAGATCGACTCCTTACGATCTTGTTGCTCTTGCAAAACCACGGTCGCATGACGTCCAAGCAATTAGCAGAAAGGCTAGAGGTATCCGAGCGAACCGTTCACCGTGATATGGAAGCCTTGAGTGCGTCAGGCGTTCCCGTCTATGCGCTGCGCGGTGCAGATGGGGGCTGGGCTTTGGCAGAAGGATATCGCAGTAATTTGACCGGAATGAAAATAGATGAGCTGCAATCACTGCTCGTAGCCTCCCCTGCTGCCTTGTTGAATGATCTCGGGCTGCATGAAAACTATGAAGCGGCTTTTTTCAAGCTGCTATCGGCGCTGCCAAAAACCGTTCAGCAGGATGCCATCCACGTACGCCAGCTGCTTCATATCGATGGGGCTGGCTGGCATGAATCGACCGAAACTTTTCCGTTCCTGTCTGCTGTTCAAGATGCGGTATGGCTTTCACGCAAGCTGTTCATTTGTTACATGCGCGAGGATGTGGCCGTAGAGCGCATTGTCTGCCCACTCGGACTCGTAGCCAAGCGAAGCATCTGGTATTTGGTCGCCCAGGTGGACGAGGACATGCGAACGTACCGGATTTCACGACTTTTGGATGCACACCTGCTAGATGATGGCTTTATCCGCCCAAGCGATTTCGACCTCGCACGATACTGGGAGCAATCCACACTCGACTTCAAATCCAGCCTCCCGCGATATCCAGCGCGGTTGCGGATTGATAAAGAGACCTTTCCAGCCGTAAAACAGGAGCGCTATTTAAAAATAGCTTCCACCCAAGCCGCAATAGACGGCTGGATAGAAGCAGAAGTTGAATTTCATACACTGGCATCAGCATGCTCGCTGATTCTCAGCTTCGGCCCACACATCCAAGTGTTGGAGCCCCAAGAATTGAAACGTGAGGTCATTGAGCAGGCGCGTGCTATACTTGGCCTGTACGAGGTCCCGAATTAGCAAGGACTTTCGTTTCTCGTCCGTACACGAGCAGGACGATTGCTCCCACGATCAGCACCGCGGTAAATACACTAAAAATGAACGTGTAGCTGTAATGATGCGACGAGTAGTAACCGACGAGATACGGTGCGATAATGCTGCCGATTCTTCCGACACCGGATGCCATTCCAGAACCGGTAGCGCGCAACGGTGTCGGATAGTTTTCCGGCGTGTACGCGTACAAAGCACCCCAAGCCCCCAGGTTGAAGAAGGACAAGAATGCTCCCGTCACCAACAGCTCTATCGTGCCACTGCTTTGTCCAAAAGCGAAGGCCATCACACCAGTCATGAACAAGAAGGTCGCCAGCGTCCATTTCCGTCCCCATTTTTCCACGAGATAGGCTGCCGCGAAATATCCTGGCAGTTGGGCCAATGTCATGATCAGTACGTACTGGAAGCTTTTGATCATCGTAAAGCCTTTGTCGACCAAAACAGATGGCATCCATAAAAACATGCCGTAGTACGAGAAAGCAATTGCAAACCAGACAACCCACAGTGTAATCGTCTCTGTGCGATGGGACGTCAACAGCGTTCCAACAGGAATCTTCTCGGCCTGCTTTTGAAACTGCGGAGATTCAGGAATGCTGCTCCGGGCGAACCAGGCGTACACAACGGGCAATGCCCCGATCATGACAGCCACGCGCCAGCCATAGTCCGGAATGATGAAATACGCTATGACGGCTGCCGCGATCCAACCGACCGCCCAAAAACTCTCCAACAGCACAACCGTACTTCCTCGCTTCTCCGGCGGTGCAAACTCGTTTACCAACGTCGAGGCTACCGGCAACTCTGCTCCCAAACCGAGTCCCATCAGGAAGCGGAACAGCAGCATGGTTGCAAAACCAGTTGCGAAAGCGCTCGCAAAACTCGCCAAGCCAAACAAGACCAAGGTCAGCAAAAATACTGGCTTGCGGCCAATCCGGTCAGCCAAGTAGCCCCCTGCAATAGCCCCAATCGCCATGCCGACGAGATTGCCCGTCCCTAAAAGCCCGGCCTCTTCCCCTGTCAAACCCCATTCCTGTCGTAATGCCACCATAATAAAAGATAAAAGTGCAACATCCATGGCATCGAACATCCAGCCAAAACCGGCTGCCCAAAAAACTTTTTTGTAAGGCTTTGACATTCTCGTTCCCTGCTTTCCTTTCGTTTGCGCCTGATATTCGCGCCTAGTTATCATTTCGCTTTTTCGTCCAATATCCTGCTCACGGAAAAAAGTTCGACTATTGTGATAGTAGGCTTTCCCAAGAAGCTCCAATCTAGTCGGGAACATAGCAAAAAAGGCAGCCTTATTATGCGTAAGCCGCCATTTTTTCTATCCTGGGACTATTGAGGAAGCCGCTGAATGAATCTGTTCATGAGCAAAGAAAGAGATATCAAAATAGGAGGGTCGTCCGGATGAGGCACATGGAGAGTAACTTGCTGATGAGGGACGATCGTAGTTGGTGTGACAATGATTGGTTTCTTGGAACGTGTGCGCAATGTCTCGTACGGCAAGAGAAAATCCATCGCCTGCATGCCCCAGGCAACTGATGTCGCCATCAAGTAATACGTGCCCGGCTTGACATTGGTAAAACAAAAATTGCCTTGTGAGGGTAGCAATGTTCCGTACAAAGGAAGACCTTCTGGAATCGGCTTGGCAAACAATCCAATCAAAATGACACCTTGAAAAGGCTCGGTGGACTCGATTGTCCCTGCAATGGTCATCGGTCGCTCGGGGGCAGGATGCAACCGAGTCCACTCTGTCAACTGCTGTAAGGAACGGAGACGATCTTCGGCTAGCTGGGCCGTTTCTCGAAATTCGCTAGGCGACACCCCGACACGCTCCGTAAAACGGGTAGAGAACGTCCCCAAGCTCTGCTGGCCAATTTCCAGACCAATGTCGCGAACACTCATGTTCGTGCGTAGCAGTAAATCCTTTGCCCTTTGGAGGCGCATGGTCGATACGTAATAAAGCGGGGGGAGACCGATTCTTTCTTTAAAAATCCGCGCAAAATGATACTGGCTATACGCAACATGATTCGCCAACCGGGAAAGTGGTAAAGGCTCATCTAAATGTCGATGGATATAAGCGATCACTTCGTCAATTTCAGTATACCTGTCCATCAGTAGAGCCGCTCCCTCCTTCATATGCACCGCCAGATATAGAACGCTTGTTCTGAAATAAAATTTACCATATTTTTCACATCGATGGAAGGAGGAAATTGCAGCACTTACGCTTTCATTTTCTGCAAACGGATTTCGTCCAGAAACGCTTGCATCGTGCTCGTTATAAATGAATCTTTTCGGCGAATAAAAACGGTTGTTACCTCATGATAAGGCTCCGGGATGCAATGAATATGAACCGCTCCGCTCTCGACCAAGTGATGCACTGCCGACTTCGGCAAAATGGTAATGCCGATCCCCGCTGCTACGCCCCCGATAATCGTCTCGAACGTTCCGAATTCCATCACTTTTTTCGGAATCAAGCCCTCTACCTTCATCCAGGTCTCTAACCGCTCACGATACCCGCAGCCCTTTTTGTAGAGCAAAAGAGCTTTCCCTGTGATATCACTGGCAGTGAAGGAACTGTTTTTCGTTACCAACACCAACTCCTCTTGAAACACTTGCTCCTGCTCAATTAAAGGATGGTTGATCGGCCCACTTACGAACGCGCCATCCAGCGCGAGATCCAGCACTTTTTGCAGCAAATTCTCCGTCACCCCTGCCTTGAGTGACAGATCGACATGCGGATACTGGCTGCAATACGAGGATAACAGCCCTGGAAGGGCATTGATGGTCTCGACCATCCCGACTTCCAGCACCCCGGACGGCTCAGACGCCCGATGAAAATAATTTTGCATTTCTTCGAACTTGGCGATGATTTCTCGCGAATACTCGAGCAGGCGCTTCCCTTCTGTATTTAAGGTCATTCCTCGCTTGTTGCGATAAAACAAAGGCGTTCCCAGCTCTTTTTCCAGCAGCTTGATCCGCGCCGTTACATTCGACTGAACATAGCTCAGCTCGGCTGCGGTCTTGCTCACGCTGCCCAAAGTGGCTACCATCTGGAATATTTTCAAATCATTGATCTCCACTTTTCTCTCACCTCATTTTATCCATCATTGAAAATGATACATAAAGTTATTATCAATCATTATACTAACATATTTTCATCCAGTATGATGTGGTAAGTCAGCTTTGTATTGAAAGGGAGAAATCGCATAATGAACAAGCAACTACTTTTGGGGTCTATTTTCTGCATGGTCGCCAGTATGTCATGGGGGGCGATGTTTCCGGTAGCGCACATCGCGCTGCAAGAGATCGATCCATTTTACTTCTCATTTCTTCGCTATTTTTTCGTAACGATCATTTTGTGCGGTTTGCTCTGGGCAAAAGAAGGCTTGTCTGCTTTTCGTTTGGAGGGGCGCGGGAAGTCTCTGCTGTTTTTTGGAACCATGGCGTTCACCGTCTATAATATGGGGGTATTTCTCGGGCAGGATTTGATGGGAGAGCCAGGCACGATTGCAGCGTCCATTATGGAAGTGCTCATGCCGATGATCTCGATTGTACTTTTGTCCATTACCACTAGAAAGCTGCCGCCGTACTATACGTTGGCAACGATTCTCGTAGCTTTGGTCGGTGCTGTCCTTGTTATTACCAATGGCAATCTTACCTTCTTTACTACAGCAAGTGAGCATTTGATCCCGTTGTTCTTCATTTTCATCGGTGTTGTGGGTTGGGTCGTCTATTCGATCGGCGGCGGGCGTTTTAACACGTGGTCTACGCTTCGCTACTCCACGTTGACGTGTCTCTTAGGAACAGGCGTTAATTTCGTGATTGTCACGGTCTCCTCACTCTTTGAATGGCTTCCGGTTCCTACCGTCGAAACTGTGATGTCCATCAAGTTCGAAATGGCGTTCATGATTCTTTTACCCGGCTTTGTAGCTCTTTTGAGCTGGAATGCAGGCATCAAGCTGCTCACTCCGCTCAACGGCATTTTGTTTATCAACCTGGTTCCGATCACGACTTTTGCCATGATGGCGTTTCAAGGTTATGAGATCAGCCGTTACGAATTGTGCGGCACCTTGCTCGTGATCCTTGCTCTGATCGGGAACAACCACTTCCAGAGAAAACAACTGCTATACCGAAAAACTGTAAAACAGCCTAGCGGAAGAAAGGTACCGTCTATGTGATAGGAATTGATATAAAAAACAGTCAGGGCACAGTAATTAAGCCACATATAAGGTTTGAGTTCGGTATTGTACTGGACTCAAGCCTTTTCATTTTGTGTTGATTCTTGCTCGTTGCAAGGTTTTTGCGATGTAATCCCGTTACCATCTATGACCCGGCGATTTTTTGTCCCCTTGGCTGGCTGCTGTTGACGTCCGGTTCGACGGTGATGCCGATTTGATCAAAAGTCTGCCCTGCGGCGAGCTGATAGGTCAGTAATCCGAATCCATTTTCGTCCGGCTTGAATATGCCGCCATTTTCCCTCTTGCCGTCTTTCAGCAGCCAAACCTGGTATACCTGTGAACCTTCGACGTCGGGAAATTCGTTAACCTGCACCACCAAATTTTTCTCTGATCCCTGCTGGACAATATAGGCGATGCCGTTTGCTCCCGGGTGGCTTTGATTGGCTGCTTTCAAGCGAATGGCTGTTAAAATTTCAATAGGTATATTTTCGGCATGGCGATTGTTTTCCTGCACATTCGCTATTCCAAGGCCAGTAATCGCGAGCAACAAAACGGCCACGATGCTGGCTGAAACTGGAGTGAACTGGCTCTTGAGTATCATGGCAAGCTTGCTCATCTTAGCCATAAATGTTTCCGTACCACTTTTCCTTTTGTGATCAAAAACAAACCCCAGTACCTCGCCTTTTAGCGATTCAGGCACCTCGATTTCGGTATAATCAAACGGCAAAGCATGCCAAGCCTGGGACAATTCCTGATATTCTTTCTTACACTCCGTACAATTCTTTAAATGTTCAACAAAGGCCATGTGTTCGCTCTCCTTGAGCTCATTTGCTATATATGGAATTAAATGCTCACAATCTCTTCTCATTTTATATCCTCCAGTTCCAGATGCTTCCTCAATCCTTTAAGAGCCTGGTGAAGCCTGCTTTTAATCGTGCCGAGCGGCTCTTGTTCCAGCTTGGCGATCTCTGATAGAGAATACCCTTTCCAATAAAGCAAATCGATTAATTTTCTTTGCGCCGTCGGCAATTTGTTTTTCGCCATCGCGATATCATTCGTATTTACTCGTTGCTCGATTGCATTGGCAGGGTCGGCGATCTCTTCAAGTTTCTCTTGATGGTGTCGTGTATGCCGTTTCTCTTTGCGGAGGTAGTCAATGCAAATATTGCGGGTAATCGTGAGGAGCCAATTGACAAAGCTGCCTTGATCGGGATCGTAATGGCTGTTTGTTGTCCATAGCCGCAAAAAGACCAACTGAACAATCTCTTTCGTCTTATCCTCATTCCCATTGCAAAACTTCATAACAAAGCCGTAAACAAGCTTTATATATCGATCATAAAGTTCATCTAATGCGTGACGGTGTTTTTCGTTTACCAATCTCATTAATTCCGCATCGTGTTTTTCTTTCATGTGGCACTCCCTGTTATTGGATAAAAATATATTGCCGTACTATTGTAAAAGTAAGGATGGGAACGACCGCGACTGATCGTTCCCTGGGTAGGCTTATTTAAATTCTGTCTCGCTGTTTACGACAAACCATACATCTTTTACTCCTTGTCCGCTTACATCCCCTTTTTGCGTGTCTTTTGCAAAATAATAGAGAGGAAAGCCTTTATACGTGACCTGCTTCACCCCGTTGTCTTCTCTTGTGATCGTAGCGAAATCCTTTTTGTCAAAACCTTCAGGGACGGCGAAATCCTCCTGGGTAAATGCTGGCCAGTTTGCCAGACAGTCTCCGCTGCAATTGCTTTTTCCTGCTTCGTCCTTTTTAAAGTAATACAGAGCTCTTCCCTTTGGATCCGCCAGGTACTTTCCAGCTTTCTCATTCTCCAAAAGCTGGAGGCTCTCCGCTGGGGCTTGAGCGGGTTGATTCGTCTCTATTTTTTCGTCAGTGCTTTTGCCGCAGGCAGCCAAAACAAAAAGAATGGATAGTATCGCAAGGATATAAATTCCTTTTTTCATGTATATTCCTCCCCGTTGTTTAGATGTAAGGCTCGTCCTTACTTCCAGCCCCATTTTCGAAAGATTTGGTGAGACTCTTCTGTTTTTAAATATTCAATAAATTGCTGCGCCTCTTTTTTCTGATCGGTGATTTTCGTCAGGGCAATCGGCGTTCCACGATAGAGTTTTTCCTCTTCGGGCAGTTCGACCAAGTCAGTCACATCCTGGAGCCGGTAATGCCATGATTCATAGGTAATCCAGGCGTCCATGCTGGAATTCGATTTCCATTGTTCAATGGCTTCGGCACTCGACTTTACAGAAAGGTTTATATTTTGGGAAATGCCTTCGATCAGCCCTTTTCTGCCTGCCTGGTCTTCCCACAGACCAAGCTGGCCAGCCCCATTCACATCGATTATGTTTACTCCCTTTTTCGTTAAATCCTCTAGGCTTTCAATCTTCTTAGGATTTCCTTTCCTCACCAATATTCCTGCAGCACGCGGGTAAAGCTGCGTTCGTGATTTCGTGTCGATCATTTCGGGGTGGTTAAAGATGAAGTCCTGTAGCATATACTCGGAGCCACCGAAAATAATATCTGCATCTTGCTTTGCTTGGCCTATCCATTTGCCCTCTGGGCCGGCTGTTACTTCCACCTTGATTCCCGTTTTAGTTGAAAAACGTTCAGCAGATTCCTTGATCGGTCCAAGTGGTCCGCCCGGTCCGTACACCCGGATGACATGATCACTTTGGCTGGAAATTTGTGTCGCCTGGGATGCCGGCTTACGATCCTCTTTTGCATAGGCTGACAATCCGGCAGTCGTAATGACAAAGAGCAGTACAGTTGATAAGAACACGGTCTTCTTCATGATTCTTCCTCCATTTCATAAATAAATTTTCCCGGTATATTAAAGGAAACGAAGGGAGGCTGTAAACGGTTTGATTGTTATTCAAAATCCGGACGATTGATCTGAATCGAGACATCTCAAGAGCTAGGCAGCGCCATTTACGCCTAAGTAAGACAGAACTTGTGGAACGCATTCTTACCTTAGAACAAGGTTTTGCCTTACAAGAAGAACATTGGCTTTGCTTAAACGATGATTTACTTCATTGGCGACTACGTGCGGAAAAGGCTGAGGCACTTGCTGAAAATATGAAAAATACTTTAAGTATTAAGGATGCCCAGATTCATCGTCTACGCTCACAACTTAATGAGGTCCTATCAAATGATAATATTAGAGGCCAATAGTGTTCGAGGAAAATAAAGTAATAGACTGGATGTGTTGATCCCACGCGAATTAAGGCAAAATTAAAAGGCATGAGCCCGGTACAATACCGGACTGATGCCCAGGCAGCCGCCTAATTAAATGACATGTCTAACTTTATGGGGTCACTTCAGTCCCGTTGGTTTAATCTTTCCTCCTCCATAATCCCCCAGAACAGGGAGTGAATCCACTCCTTGTATAAAAGAATGTATGTTTTGAATCGTATGTCAATGTTACAATCTCTAACCCAACACGTTCTGCCTCTTGCAGTAATTTCCTAACTAAGGATTCGCCAATTCCTTTTTTCTGATATTCCGGGTGTACAATTATGTCTTCCATGTACCCATGTTGCAACCCCATCCCGGCAACATAGCCGAATGCTATAAGCTTATTTTCCTCATCTCTGAGACCAGCCCAAAAGTTACAACGTTCGAATAATGTTGGATAATCTGAATATCTGCCGTCCCAACCAACCAGTTCCCTCAACTTGGGAACTTCATCCGCTACTATTGGTAGATTAATTATTATCTCTTGCTTCAATTTATTATTCTCCCTTGTCTTTTCTAAAATTTGTTCTACACTATCTTGAAACTATCCTGCCAGTTAGTTTAATGACGAATCGTCAGTCTACAGCTTTATTTTCATCTGACAAATAGCGCGATGCATTGGTGTACAAGAGCTAAAAGCGGCGGTGACACCACCTGCAAAGTAGCAGAAATTATATCGGGAACTTCTGCACGCCAAAAAGGGGCAGCACGAGGAATCAATGCTCCTTTACGAGCAGTGTCTCGCTGAAACTGGGCATGTCGGTCGCGTTACCATTGTGAACGATCTTTTGGAGGTCTATTTGGAGAGCGACCAACCAAGAAATTTTAAACATTAACGCAGAGTCGTTTAAAAATCAGATTAAATAAAAATGGCTGTCGACTTTCTCGACAGCCTGACCTAACAAAATTTGGGTTTTTTGCGTTCTTTTTTACACAAGTAACAGATCGACAAAAGATTCTTGTTCCAGCTTCCCGAAAAACTCCTGGAGATTGACATCAGACAGTCGGGCACTAACGGAAGAACGATCATACGGCGTATCACGAAGCAATTCCTCCAGCTCAGCTACATCACGTACACCGAAGAAATCCCCATAAATTTTCGCTTCTTTTATTTTGCCTTTTTCAATATCAAGCTGGATCTCCACGGTGCCGATATCAAAACGTTTGGATTGACGGTAATTGCTTTTCGGAGACTTGCCGTAGTTCCACTCCCACGTCTGGTAACGGGAACGAGAAAGCTCGTGAATTTTCTCCCAATCCTCGTCAGTCAGCTTGTATTCTTCGATCTCCCCTTCTCCAAAAATCGAGCGGAGAATCGCCAGACGGAACTCTTCAATGGTCATCTTCGTCTCCAAAAACTCCGAGATGTTGGCGACACGGCTGCGAATAGATTTGATCCCTTTGGACTGGATCTTCTCTGCGTTTACCTTGAGAGCAGACACGACGTTTTCCATCTCCGAATCAAAAAGCAGCGTGCCATGGCTGAACATGCGTCCTTTGGTCGAATACTGCGCGTTTCCAGAAATTTTCCGTTCCCCGACCTGTATGTCATTTCGTCCTGTCAGCTCTGCTTCTACCCCTAATGTTTTCAAGGCTTGTACCACAGGAGCCGTGAATTTGCGGAAATTGTGGAAGGACTCGCCGTCATCATTCGTAATAAAGCTGAAGTTGAGATTGCCCAGATCGTGATAAACAGCGCCGCCTCCAGACAGTCTGCGAACGACGTGGATATTGTTTTCCTCTACATAAGTTGCATTAATCTCTTCGATTGTGTTTTGGTTTTTCCCGATAATAATAGAAGGTTCATTAATATAAAACAGTAAGTAGTCGTCACTGTTGGGCAAATGCTTTAGGGCGTACTCCTCAATCGCCAAATTGATGCGTGGATCTGTAATCCCTTGATTATCGATGAATTTCATTAGATAGCCTCCATCCGTAAGCGTTCTATCTTCCTAATCATACCATTTCCTGCTGGTCTGTACTGCTTTCGAATCTGCTCATTTATGCAGCGACGATTACTTATCTTATTTTTTTTGTAGATTTTTTGAAAATCCTCTTTAAAAACGTTTTCATTTTGTCGATATAGGAACGTAAGTCTAGGGCAATCATCTTGGTGTTTTCTTTTCTAGATCAAATACTATGGACCAACGAGGTGTTCTTTATGAAAACAACCAAGTTCTCCCGTTCAAGCTCTCTTCGTACTAAGCTCGTCCTGTTATGTCTCCTACTATTGGCGATTCCTTCCCTTAACATTGGAATTCAGGGCTATTATTCTGCGAGCTACAGCTTGGACGACATGGGCAGCCGCATCTTAAAAAACAACGTGAACTTGACGATTGAAATGATTGATGTTCTCCAGAAACAGGTCGAAGCTGGAAAAATCAGCAAAGAAGATGCACAAGAGCAAGTAAAAATTCACATCCTCGGCCCCAAGCAGTCGGATGGAACCCGCTCGATTAACAAAAATATCGATACTGGTGCCAGTGGATACATGTTCGTTCTGGATGAGAAAGGTGTCATGCTGGCCTCTCCTACTATTGAGGGGAAGAATCAGTGGGATGCAAAAGATCCTGACGGTATCTTTTTTACCCAAGAAATGATTAAGCGTGGCCAGGAAGGTGGCGGCTTTACATACTATCAGTGGTTGAAGCCAGCGGAGCCAGATATTCTCTATCCGAAAATCGCCTACTCCAAGCTAGACCCTCACTGGGGATGGATCGTAAGTGCAAGCAGCTACATGGAAGACTTCAATGCCCCTGCCGAAGAAGTACTGTCTGATTTGATGCTCGTGCTGGGAATCTTCTTGATCGTCGGATTCGTCGTCTCTTGGTACGCCTCTGGGTTCATTTCCAAGCCGATCTCCTTGGTTACCGAGCGTGTGAAAGAAATTGCTGGTGGTGATCTGTCCGGAAAAGATATCGTGATAAAAAACCGTGATGAAATTGGGCAATTGGTACATGACGTGACCCATATGACAGAGAATTTGCGCCAGCTCATCTCTCGCGTCCGCATCAGCTCTCTGCATGTTGCTTCTACCTCTGAGGAGCTGACGGCGAGTGCAGAACAGACGAGCAAGGCAACCGAGCAAATTGCCGTCACGATGCAGGAGATCGCCATCGGAGCAGAGGATCAGTCCAAAACGATCGATGGAACGGTTAAGACGATCAACGATATGTCCTCGAGTCTGCAACAAATTGCATCCAGTTCCGAACAAGTCTCTCTGACAGTCGATACAACGAACATGCTGGTCTCAAACGGCAATGAAGCGATTGTCGGTAGCATCGCTCAAATGAATTCCATCAACACTACTGTCCAAGAGCTGGCAGAATCAATCAAAATGCTTGGTCACCGCTCTTCGGAAATCAGCAAAATTATTGAGGTCATCACATCAATTGCCGAACAAACGAACCTGTTGGCGCTAAACGCTGCGATCGAAGCTGCCCGTGCTGGAGAGCATGGACGTGGATTTGCTGTCGTCGCCAATGAAGTACGTATCTTGGCCGAGCAATCAGCAAAATCTACTCAACAGATTAAAGACCTCATTAGCGCGATTCAAGTCGATACGAACAAAGCCGTATACGTGATGGAGACGACGACATCTGAGGTTTCGGCTGGAATCGAAGTCGTACATGAAGCCAGCAAGGCCTTCCAGGAAATTTTGTCTGGAACGACAGAAGTAGCACGTCAAATTCAGCAAGTTACCACAGCCACTCATCACATGACAACAGGAGCAGAGCAAGCTGTCCATTCCATTGAAGCCATTGCCTCCACTGCGGAGACAACGGCTTTCGGAACACAAAACATTTCTGCTGCCGCTGAACAACAATTAGCCTCTATGGAGGAAATTTCGTCCTCTGCTGCTTCCTTGTCAAAAATGGCGGACGAGCTGCATGAATCGATTCAGCAATTTAAGGTGTAACCATAAAATCTCGTAAACGAAAAAGGCTGCCTTGCTGGTCAAACCTGACCTCGCAAACGCAGCCTTTTTCTCTCCATAAAAGCCTATCTAAGCTCGAGGCGATTGCTCGGCTTCCCACGTAATCGAAATCGTCGTCCCCTGCCCGACAGCCGTTTTCACCTCGATTGAACCACCAAACGCTTCCACTAATGCTTTTGTAATGACCATCCCAAGGCCAGAGCCTTCCGTCCGAGACTCGGTGTCTGTGCCACGATAATACCTCTCAAATAGTCGAGCTGCTGTTTCTTCATCCATCCCACTGCCATTGTCTCTAAAAATGAGCACAGCTGTAGATGGCTCGACTGCCTGTACACGGATGGACACAATCGTACCGCTCTCGTTGTGAATCAAGGCATTGGCAACCAGATTATCCACGATACGCTGAAACCAAGGCTTGTAGACGAGCATGTAAACAGGTTCGGCAGAGGGGGTAAAGCGAATGCAGCCTTCCGGGTACAATGGGTGTTTTGCTGTTTCCCTAATGGCTTCGGTCGTGCAAACATTCAGGTCAACGAGCTCGACTGTAGGAGCGCCTTGTCCGTTTCTTAATCGATACGTCAGCGCCAAATCGTTGATCAGGTCTTCCATATACGCTGACTTGTCCAAAATAATTTTGGCAAAAGTATGTACCTCTTCTGTCGACCACGTATATTCAGCATTCCCTAACAAATGCGCGTACCCTTTGACAGAGGACAGCGGTGTTTTGAGATCATGGGACACACCTGCGATCCACTCATTTCTCAATTGCTCCGTTTCTTGGCGAAGCTTTTCGTTGCGGTAAAGCGTTTGCGACAAGGAGTCCATCGAATCGATCACATCTTGGTAGATACGATATTTGCGCTTTCTCTTCCCCCGCTTGTCTTGACTGAGCGGAACACCATCCGCATTGGCAGGCTCCTCGTACTTTCCTCCACGCAGAAAGGTCAGCCACCGTAAAACGTGAACAATTGGTGCCCCAAATCTCTGTCCGAACAAGTAAGACACAATCCCGAAGACGAGCATCGCCGACAAGAGCAACATACCCATCCCGATGAAAAGGGCCTGACTTTCCGGTGTCAATAGCGGCTCTTCCCCGGGAGTCGTTCCTGGCAACGGAAAACTGAGTACCCAGGTTTGACCGCTATTTTGATCATAATGCGATACAATTGTTGCTCCGTAGCGATCCGGGTATATCGAGCGCAGCGCCAGTTCTTCCACTGAGAAATCCTTGATCGCTTTTGCAGGCTTATTAAATGAAGCCAGCTCTGCCCCCTTCGGATCTAGGAGCTGCACCCAGCCTGCTTTGCTCTTCAGTTGATTTTGGATACTTGGAGGAAGCATGATCTCGTTATTATTATGAACAGCTTCCTTAATCACTTGCTGCAAGAAGTCGTCATCGCGATTCGACATCCCATATAGCAAGGTGTGAACCACGCCGTCTTTTTCCTGTATCCATAACGATAGCCGATACGGAAACGGGCTTTTACGGAGCCAATAAGCTGTTAATTGGCCAGGACTGTAGTAGCTGGGGACGTCAGGCGGAGTAAAGAAAGAGTCGGTGACATAGCCCTTTTCATCAATCCGCTGAAGCCACCCTCCGCTATCTCGCACACCCTCCAGCAGCTTCGGGTCAAAACGGACATCCTCTCCCTCTACTTCAATGGTCTGGATCAGCCGCTGCAAGCCGACACTCTCAAATTCACGTGAGGACTGTACTTTTGACATTTCTTCAAGCGTCCAATATAGCGTAAAACCGGCTAGCACAAAGAGGATGAGGCCAACCAGCACCAGCCACATGATCAGATGGAGCGCGATTCTGCTTTTAATATTCATAAGGAAGGCCCTTTTTCACCATTTTGTACCCGAGTCCCCTGACGTTTACTAAAAACTCCGGTTGCGCTGGATCGGGCTCGATGCGCTCCCGAATCCGGTGGATATGTACCATGATGGTGTTGTCGTCACGTAAGCTATTCACGCCCCATACTCGTTCATACAGCTCGCTTTTCGAAAATATCCGATTCGGATTTTTGCACAAAAATAGCAACAGTTGAAAAACAAGGGACGGGCAAGGAATGACTTTTCCCTCTACTTGGAGCTCCCCTGCCGCTTCATAGACTTGAAAACGCCCAAAATCGAAGCCCCCATGAACGGTTGCTGTCGGTACGACTGGGTTCGGTTTGCGCGTACGGCGAAGCAATGCCTTGATGCGTGCGACGATTTCCATTGGGTTAAACGGCTTCGTCACGTAATCATCCCCGCCAACGGCAAATCCGGTCAGCTTGTCAAAATCGGTATCTCTCGCACTCAAGAACAAAATCGGCGCATCCGTCAGACGGCGGATGAATGGACATGCTTCTATGCCGCTCATGTTCGGAAGCGTTACGTCCAGAACGATCAGGTCATAGCTTTTTCGCTCGCATGCCCAGAGCGCCTCTTCGGACGTTTTCACTTTGTCGATCGAGTGGAATCCTTCTTTGTGCAGTACGGTCTCAAGCAATTGGAGAATGGCTTGCTCATCGTCCACGAGAAGGATAGCTGCATCTTTCACGATCACTTCGCTCCTTTTGCGCTTTTGCGTTATCCTCCATTTTATCATGCGCAGTGTCAGCGCGCGTCCGCAACAACCTTAACGGAATCATAATTTTGCGTGCGATCGATTTAAGCATCCTGTAAGCCAGCGTTTCATGTCCGATAAGAATGGCTTTCTATAATGGAGCTAGCGCTAAGAAAAAGATAGGAGTGGCGACATGAAAAAAGTATGGATTTCACTCGGTGTAGGAGCAATTCTTCTGACAGGATGTGCTACGCAATCAGAAGCAACCGCAATATCCTCTACTACTGAATCCCCCAAAAAGAAAGAAGAAGGGGCAAAAACGATGACTGTTCAAGCAGAATCTTTTGTGCAAGCTCTCCATGACGGAAAAATAGAGGATGCATATGAGCAGAGTAGCTCGTCATTCAAACAGCAGGTTTCAAAAGCACAGTTTGTAGAAGGGTATGCCGCTTTTAGCAAGGGGTTGAAATCGTGGAATCACCATTCCCACACGTCCGTAAACGGCAGCTATTATGACACCTGGGTGGATCAGGACGCCAAACGGGGACTTGTCCTTGCGACGGATGAAAAAGGAATCATTACGGGCGTTTTATTAAAGCCGCTGCAAAGCTACCCTGACACCGACAATGCTTTGACAAAGCTGGTGTACAGTGCACCCTTTACAGGTGAGTGGTATGTATCCTGGGGAGGTCAGAATGTCCTTTCGAACTATCACTACGAGGTGGAGAGCCAACGCTACGCATACGATCTGATTCAGATCAAAGACGGATTATCCTACAAAGGTGATCCTGCGAAAAACGAGAGCTACTTCGCATTCGGGCAAGAAATACTTGCACCGCAGGCAGGATCAGTTGTACATGTCGTCAACGATATCAAGGATAATGTCCCTGTCGGAGCGATGAACGCGCAGCAGCCTGCTGGCAACGTCGTCATCCTCGATCATGGCAACGGAGAATTCAGCTACTTCGCCCATTTGAAGGAAGGCTCCGCTAAGGTGAAGGTTGGTGATCGTGTGCAAAAAGGCGATTTGCTTGGACTATGCGGCAACTCTGGTAATTCCAGCGAGCCTCATCTGCATTACCAGGTCTCTGACGGCAAAGATTTGTACAATAGCAAATCGATTCGCGTGCAATGGGAGAATGGATTGAATCCGCGTCAAGGTGACAGCATTCCCGCGAAGTAAAACGTATAGTTGTTCATCAGCGGCAGTCATCGCAGACTGCCACTTTATTCTAGAGGACAATATCGTACTCCATTGTCTTGGCAGTCTGTTCTGCTACTTCCGCCCCTACTAATCGTTTGATGATATGGAAGGACATATTGATACCTGCTGAGATTCCAGCAGATGTCACGATATTTCCTTCATCTATGAATTTTACCCCTTTTTGCACAATGACTTCAGGAAACTCCTTTTCCAGTCGTTCGAGACTTGCCCAATGGGTCGTTGCTTTTTTGCCTGTTAATAAACCTGCTTTTGCAAGTAAAAAGGCTCCTGTACAGACAGAAGCCATCAGCTCCACCTGCTGCATTTGCTCACGAATCCAATTGATCACTTGTTCATTATGTACTTCTCGTTCCCTTGCACCCACCCCACCTGGAATGATGAGAATATCAAAAACAGGCATATTGTCAAAGCTGTAATCAGGTTGGACCTTCAGACCATTCAATGTTTGAATCATGTTCCCTTTTTCCGATACCGTTTTTACAAGAAAAGGTGTGTGGCTGTCATTTTCCATAGATGTGACCGAAAAAACTTCAAGCGGACCTGCAAAATCCAATACCTCTACATCGTCAAATATAAAAATTCCTACTCGCCATTGCTTGGACTCCATGTGGATCTCCCCCATTCGCCTTTTGGGTATATCTTACAACAACTCATTGTGGAACATCTCTTGTTTTTTTAGCTGTGAGAATCTGCTAGAGTCATGGTTAAGAAGATAAGAACGATGGAGGAGGTCCGCTGTCTGATGAGTACCAGCCCGAATATTATAGAGGTAGCGTCCCTCATAGGAGAACCATCCCGCGTCTCCATCCTGGTCAGCCTGATGAACGGTAAGGCACTCCCTGCCAGTGAACTCGCACGAGCCGCAAAAGTCACCCCCCAAACGGCAAGCACGCATTTAGCAAAGCTGGTAGAAGGCGGTCTTCTAGTCAGCGAATCACACGGCAGACATCGCTACTATCGTCTGGCCAGCGCAGAAGTCGCCCATGCCTTGGAATCGTTAATGACCATCGCTGCACCTAAGCCAGTTCGTTCCTTGCGCGAGTCCGACCAATTGCGAGCCATCCGCTATGCTCGCACCTGCTACGATCATCTCGCAGGCGAAGTGGGCGTTGCCCTGACGCAGAAAATGCTGGAATTGCAGTTGATCGAGGCATCCGATCAAGACTACGTGCTCAGTGAAGCGGGAAAAACCAAGCTGCAATCACTCGGCGTGGACCTACAAGCCAAGCCGAAGAGCAGGCGTCGTTTTGCCCGTCCGTGTTTGGATTGGAGCGAGCGTCGCCACCACCTGGCAGGCAGTCTCGGTGCCTCTCTCACCAACCGGTTGTTTGAGCTTGGCTGGATCGAGCGAGTGCCAGGAGGGAGAGCTGTTCGTGTCACCTCGTTAGGCAGCACTGGATTTATGACGGAGTTCGGGTTGCATGTAGTTGAATGCAAAAAGCACAGCTAGCTACTCTGCTAGCTGTGCTTTTTCACTTACTTGCCTTCGCGGAGCAAACGTCCAATTCACGAGGAAAATCCCTGCGAAAATCAACAATCCGCCTATATACACATGCCATTGCACTACCTCACCGAGCAGCAACCACCCCGACAAAACACCGAAGAACGGAGCAAGGAACAAGAATGCACTCGTCCTACCCGGATCTCTGTGATTCAACAAATAAAACCACGTCGCAAACTGCACAATGGAAGCCATGATGGCGAGCCATAGGACGACGAACACAGCGGTCTGGGTTATAATCAGCTTCGGCGTTTCCAGCGTGAACCCCATGACCAAGAGAACAATTCCTCCGAACAGCATCTGATAGGCAGTCATCACCCACACGTTGAACCGAACTCCCCACTTTTTGACGAGAATCGTGGCCATTGACCACGCCAGGGCGGACCCGATGCCGAACAACGTCCCCGTCTCCCATTGCAGATGGAAGCCAAGCGTGATGAACACCCCAACCAGTCCAATCAGAACGCCCATCCATTGCGTCAGCCGATAAGATATTCCGAGAAACAACGTTCCCCATATAACCACGAGCAGTGGGTTCATAAACGTCAGGATCGAGGATTCACCCGCTGTAATCGTACGCAGACTCAAAAAGATACACCCCATAACGGCGGCTGTCTGCAAAAATCCGATCAAACACAGCTTCCCCCAGTCCCTCACCGACTTCGGGAGCGGCTTTTTCCATACCCACGCTGCCATGATCAGTCCTGCCAACGTAAAACGCAGTCCTACCAGCAGCAATGGTGAAAAATATGCCAATCCAATCTTTCCTACCGCAAATGACGAGCCCATCAATGATGTCGTCACGACGACAAGGATGCCGAACAAAATTCGATTCATTGCGTTGTTCCCCCGTTTCAGGCAAGCTACTTGTTTCTTCTTACATGTAGTGTACCTGACGGTTAGTTCGATGAGTGTCGAAGTGTCAGATGCTTTTATAGTTGGTACTTCTCCACCATCTTGATCCCAATTTGATTCAGCAAAACAGCGAGCACCTTCCAGACCGATTGACGATAAAACGGCAAATGTTTGACATACACCGCTGTATATTCGGGTTCCCCCTCGGCTCCTCTGTCCGCTTTGAATGCGCCTACGCCTGCACTTTGATGAAGCAGGATGCCTTTTCTCTCTGCTTCTTGTACCAATAGACACGACAACATCCGATACAGCCCGGTCTCTTTGGGGAGAGTCGTATCATAGCCAAATAGCGGTGTCGTCATCACACCTTTTCGCTCAAAGTAGCCCAAAATGCCGTCCAGTCGCCCGTCTTTTTCCAAGCCGATGAGGGTCAATGTCTTCTTTTGTATCGCTAGTCGGACGAACTCCACCGAAAATTGTGGATTATGCTGGGAGTATTTATCCAGATATAGCGCGTTATATAAAGCAACGATTCGCTCGACATGCTGTTCTCCCATTTCCTCATGACGTAGGATGCGATAGCCGGATTTGGCAAGCATTTTCCGATCGCGACTGAGCGTATTGCGGACCCGCCACTTGCCCTGCGCTGGCCAATCGGGGTGGAACAGGTAGACGTAGCGGCTGGGAACCATCAGATAGCCCTTCTCTACGAGTCCTTTGTGGAAATCTGGATACAGCCTGCGACAAACAGATCGAAACGCGATGATATGGCCGGGGAACTTTTTCACGCAGCCCTCCGTGATCATCTTCACTTCATCTGCATTCACATCATGATACAGATTCGTCGATAACAGCCAATTGTTGACGATGACCATTTTGTTGCATTGGCTTTTTTTCATCCAGCGTCCAAGCCCTGTCAGAACCGTCGACAATACGCGCCGGAGCAGCCTCGAATCGAGCATGCCCAGCTCTTCCTTCGCATACGTCACGTAATGGGTAAACACCGAACTGACATACGAATTGTCGTACTCGGTATCGTTCACCGTTACGGGCATGATCCTATCGCCTACACGGAGTGCATGTATCTTCGTCTGTACGTTTTGCACATAACGGGATGGCTGTTCCGTCATCATGGGCAACAAGTAGCTTTTGACGTAGTCGTCATCCTGCGCTTGTTCCCAAGGGATGTCCCCCTTAGAGGCCTCTTCATACCATTCAATCACTTGCCTGTTCACCTTGAACAAACATCCTCTCTACGCGCCGCAATTTTTTCGTACCGAGATTCAACTGGTACGGCGCAAACACAATCGCAGGCAATTGTCCTTGCTGATCGGCAATGACTCGTTCAAGACTTTGGCGCACTCGCTCCTGCTCTCGCTTGGACGGTCCTTCCCCATCCTTCATGAGTAGTGCTACCTCTACTTGCTCATGACTGAGCTGCCGTACCGTATACTCTTCAATCGCATCAGACGAGGTAATGACCGCACGACGGATGAAATCGGGAAAGACCGATATCCATCTCGCTTCGTTTTCATGGCGAAATACAAACAGATCATCTGCCCTGCCCTCAATCGATTCCAGCGCCATAAACACAGAGCCGCACGGACATGGCGTACGCTTTTCCGTTAAAATGTCGTTCAAACGATAACGGATAATCGGCTGTGTCGTCCGGGAAAAGTCTGTGATGATCGGAAAGAACCTCTCCTTTTGCTCATCGAGATACTCCTTTTCCACCACCACAAGGTCTTCATTGACATGCAACGTCCCGTGAGAGCAGCTCACGGCAAGCAGCCCTTCCGTGCACTGATATATTTGATGCACAACCTGCCCGAACACTTCTGCGATGTACGTTTGATCCAACGGGTCCAGCACTTCCGCCACCGAGATCACCTTGGTCGGAGATACCCGCAATTTCCCTTGACGCTGAGCCGTCGCAAGCATTCGCAACATCGAGGCTGGCGCAACCAACACTGTCGGCTGATACTGATTCAGGTGATCAAGGTGCTGATCGAGCGGTATTTGCAAATCGAAGAACGAGAATTGAATGCGCCGCCTGTTGACCGCCGTGTACAGGTTGCTGTTCGCTCGCAAGAAAAAAGCAATCCGATGCGTAGACCAGAGCGGACCAGGCAATGCTTTTGCCAAAATCACGCCCGCCCACTTCGCTTGCTCCTGCGGCCCTACGAGAAAAAGCCCACGATTGCCAGATGTTCCAGAGGATAAGCCTACGGTCACGCCGTTTAATTGGGGAGTGAAATCGCGGGTCGATTCTGCTTTCAGCGCAATCGCAAACGCTTCTTCCTTCTTGACCCCGCACGTATTCAGCTCGTCAAAATGGTCCATCATGTGCTTTTTATCAATCGGCTCCATCTGTCTCCATTGTTCTTGTGCTCCCATTCTCTTTCGGTAAAAAGGAGAGGCTGGCAAAATGCGAGACAGCATCGCTCTGACCTGCTCTTCTTGCCATTTCACCAGCTGCTCACGCGTGGAAAACCGACGGGCAAGCCACTTCGTTTTTACATACTGCTTCAAGAGGGTCATGATCTCCATGTAAACTCTCCTCTGCTGGCCTGCCAGACTTCCCCGCAGTGTGTCGGCATGATTTTCATGTCGGGACGCTGGCTGGACAGCACATGCAGCTTGTGCAAATGCGAACGATACGCCTGTCGATCCGCCATGATCAACCTAGCCAAAGGATGAGGCAACAGGTTGCCACGATAGGCTTCACTTGACCAAGCGGCATCCGCGCATAAAAACACATCCCCATGATCCCGATCGCGCAGGAACACACCAAACTGCCCGATTGCATGTCCGTTCAGATCGACGATGTACAAGCTCTGATCCCCAAACAAATCGTAGCCTTCGTCGTATGGCGCGTAAGCTTCTGGCAATGCCACCAGCCCTCCGCGATCAAGGAAAATCACCCGTTCTTCGAAATCGTCAGGCATCAAATCAGGCAAGTACGCCTCCCTAAGCGCCGCCCACCCCGTTTTTCCCTTCACGTGGTTATAGGCGCTCTCAAAGCAATATAGTCTCGCATGTGGAAAATCCCGCAAGCCACCGAGATGATCCGCATGAAAATGGGAAATGAGAATTCCCGCTATGTCTGTCGTTTTGATTCCACGCGCTGCGAGCTGCTCAGAAATGCTCTCGTGTGCCTCCGAGAATACGGGCGTTATTTTGCCGTACAGCGAATAAGGAAGCTTGCTCGTGGCTTCAAAAAAGCGCTGCGAATAGCCCGTATCAAAGAGTAGCAAGCCGTGGACGGGGTGCTCGATGAGTCCTGCGATGGCGTGGAACGGAATGTTTTTCATCCGTCCGCCTTTTCGCGAAAACATCTCGAGCTGCTTGCAGTAGCCTGTGTCTATCAGCGTCAATTTAACGTCCATCGTGCATCCTCCACCAATCTGTAAACGTCTCGATGCCACGGGCAATGCTCACCCGTGGTTCATAACCCAGATCGCGCTTTGCCTTGGAGATATCCAAGGTTTGTGATTTGGCGAGTACGCCTACCGAGTAACGTGTCAAAACCGGCTCGCGATAGCCCAAAACGGTCTTGGAGAGTGCCTCCAGCACCCAAGCTGCCGCATACGCCTTCCAATAGGGCAGCTCGCGTGTTTTCAACGGAACTCCCAAGCGACGAAACACATCTGACAACACCTCAATCATCGTCACTGGCTCCCCGTTTGTAATGTTGTAAGCCTGTCCCAATGTGTGCGCTGGAGAATCCATGCACAAGATCAACGCGTCCACGACATTTTCCACATAGGTCAAATCAACGATCGCCTTGCCACCGTCGATAAGCGGAACGAATTTCTTTTCATTGGCGCGAATCAGTCTGGGAAGAATCGCATTGTCCCCTGGGCCAAACAAGGCCCGAGGACGAATCGTTATCGTCGGAAGCCCTGCAAGAAATGCCTTGTCGACTTCCAGCTCCGCCTGATATTTGGTCTGTGCGTATGTATTGGCAAACCGTACGGGCATCGGCTCATCTTCGCGGATTCCCAGCTTGTCGTCAAAAGCAAAATAAATACTCGGCGTCGACACATGAACCAGCCGCTGGATGCCATGTTGCTGGCAGCCCTCGATGACATGAATCGTTCCTGTGACATTCGTCTCGTACATGTCATGGTACGTTCCCCACGGGGAGGAAAAAGCAGCCGCGTGATGCACGATGTCCTGATCGCGGCAAGCCTTCCACATGGCTTCTCTGTCTCTTAGATCTGCCCGAAGGAATCGAATGCCTCGCTCTTGCAAAAGACGGCCGATCTGCTCGTCTCGTCCTTGCGCTGTCACCTCATAGCCCATTTCATGCAGTCGCGTAGCCAGCTTCTGTCCGAGAAACCCCGTCGCCCCTGTTACTAGAACTCGCTTGTTCATTTCTTCCTCACGTCCTTACGCCTCTTCTCCGTTCCATTCGATATCGCTCGTACTGCAAGCGATCATGCTTTTTCTCGTTCGAAAACTCTGCCAAGCCAAATCTGCCAGCATGGAGAACTGATCAAAAAAAGGCCGCGGATCATCCCGCCTGAACAGAACATCCCTTGCTGAAAACAGGTCGCTCACCCAACGCTTTGCCTTTTCCCCATTCGTCATGCCAAGCAGGCCGTATGTCAGCATCGCCATCCCTAGCATGCAAGCTTGTTTTCCAGCAGGAACAACGGTTTTTCCCCGATCCGAAAAATAAGCAGTCGCAGCCTCTAGCTGTCCTGTAAACAAGTGCACACCGCTTGTCAGGCGTGGATTGCATTCGATCACGTATAGTTCTCCCTGCTCATTCTCAATGAAGTCAAATGCGATTTGTCCACTAAACTTATGCTGTTGTACGAAGCGACTAACAAAATCTCTTACCTGTGGATGGGCGGAATAGGCGAAGTGAATCGAGGCGCCCTGCCCTGCTGTATGTGTTGTTTCGTAATCAGCGTACAAAGAGAGCTGTCCATTATGAGCAACAGCGTAGCTGCACACCTGTTTCCCTTTTATAAACTGTTGGACTAGCCATGGTTGCCTACCTGTCGGTTCGGGTAGCGTGGACTGCCCTGCCGCAGATGACGGGTCTTCCACGATCCGTACATGTGCTGCGAAGCGAGAATACACGGGCTTCAACACAACAGGCCCACTAGCTTGCAGCATGGTCTCCCGCAATTGAGCAGGAGATTGTACCCGAACTGTCTGTGGGACCAGTGCTCCCACCTCACGCGCCATTTCGGCAAAAAGCCATTTGTCGTGCAACGAGCGCAGTACCTCGATTCCTTCCACAAGCACTTCCCCATAGTCAAGCAATCGATCCCGCCCGCGAGATACGTAGAATATCTCCTCGCAAGTCGGGATCAAAAGATCGATGCGCTCATGCTGCATGATTTCACACAACTTTTCAACATAAGCATTGGGCTGCTGGCGGGGAGGCGGAACTTGATAGGAGCGTTCCACATAACGAGAGTGCTGGCATAAATGTCGCCGCGCACTCTCCGCTACAATAACCCGATGTCCCGCAGAACCCAACAAACGCGCCAGCTCTAACGTAGCTGGAGCTCGCCCTCCTGTCAGCAAGACTGATTGTTTAGTATTCAAGCACAATTCCTCCGAGAGACAAGCCGGCAGATGTGCCCAGCAGCAACAGATGATCGCCTCGCCGTACACGATTCTGCCCAATCGCTTCATGCAGCGCCATCGGGATCGAAGCTGCGATAACATTCCCGTGCTCCGCCAGAATGTTCACCATTTGCTGGTCGCTAAATCCGAGCTTACCCGCCATGATCCGCATCGCCATCCCACTGGCCTGATGAGGAATGACCGTGCGAATTTGCTCCTTGGTTACGGAGGCTCCGGACAGCAAACGATCCACAAATCCGGTAATCAACTGCGAGGTCAGTCGAAAAATTTTCCGTCCATCCATATCAAATGCGAAGTCAGCTTCTCTTCCTTTTGCAAATTGGCTTGGGTGGATAAGCGTACCGCCGCCCCTTATTTCGGAATAATGCGCTCCTTCACTATATGTTTTCATGCTTGAACCCAGGATGCGGGAGCTTTCTGTCTCTGGCGTCCTGCCGATGACAACAGCCGCAGCTCCATCTCCGAACAGCACGCAGCTCTCCTTTTGCTCCCAATTCAAGCCGGCAGAGGATATCTCTGATGAAATGATCAATACTCGCTCATAAATACCAAGCGCCATCTGGCACGACATCACATCCAGTGCAGTGACAAAGCTTAGGCATGTCGCATTTATATCAAAGCAGGGAATACCTGATTTGTTTAATTGAAGCTCTTCTTGAATCAAGGCAGCCGTACATGGGATTTCCTGCTGCGCCGTCCCACTTGCACATACGATACAATCGATATCGTGAAGGGAAAGTCCCGCCACTTCCAAAGCACGCCTAGCAGCGATGGCCCCCATCTGTGCAGCCGTTTCATTCGTCACAAAATGCCTGACGCTTACCCCGGACTTTTTCTCTACCCATCCAGCCGCAAGTCCCAGCTTTTCTTCTAGTTCTGCCGCTGTTACTCGCCGAGTGGGCAAGTATTTTCCTGTTCCGAGGATTTTGATTCTTCTCTCCATCATCTGTGTCTCCCTTAGCTCGCGTTACTCACACACTATTCCATGTCTGCCATTTATTTTACCTAAGTTAGTCGATTTATGGTAAACAGAATAAACACTTGGTACTAATTACCCAAGTGTTTGCGTATGTGCATTTTACCTACTAGAGTAAAAATCGATATCCGACACCCCATACCGTCTCAATATATTGCGGCTTAGACGGATCGCTTTCTATTTTTTCCCGCAGCTTGCTGATATGCACCGTCACCGTGGCGATATCCCCGTACGAATCGAGACCCCAAATTTTTTCAAACAGCTCTGTTTTGCTGAATACCCAGTTGGGGTGTGTTACCAAAAAGACCCGCGTTTGTTATCGGCGTCATTTTCTGGTTGGTGTCTTCTATCCATTTTTTCCATGACCCGATAAACGTTACTATCCCCTTTTTTAACAACGACTTGATCATTTTCCAGAAAGGCTTGAAAGCTTTTCTCGCCAAGCATATCTGTAAAAGTCGCGTCCACGATTCCGATGTGCTGGTTATGATCGATCTTTGCGACTCCCTCCAGTGTGAGTAGCTCCGCTCCGTTGTCTGTGAGCGCTAACTGCGCGTGGGCCGTCATGCTCTTCGCTTCCTTCGTTTGATGCAGAGCTGATTCATACACGCCCCTTGTCGTGTTATCCGCACTCGCCGATGCCACGTAACCCCAAATCAATGCTCCTGTGATTCCAACCGACAAGCCGATACCCAACCATTTTTTCCGCATGTTGATCCCTCCTATTTTATCGAAAGCAACTGTCATCGCTTTCTATACCAGTGATGATAAAAGGAGGGTCTAAACACGCTCTAAATCAATTCTTAAAAAAGTGTAAAAACAATTCCATATGCTATATTGAGAGAAGGAAAGATCAGCATGAACCCGAAGTGGAGGCATTATCGATGAGCATGCAAGAAGGCTATATAGAAGTTCCTGGCGGAAGAGTATGGTACAGTCGTGTCGGCGAAGGGGAGAAAACACCTCTGATCGTCCTTCACGGAGGACCTGGCAATACGCATGATCCGCTCCAATCAACGCTTCATGTCTTGGGAAACGACAGACCTGTTATTTTCTACGATCAGCTCGGGTCAGGAAATTCCGATCGACCGACTGATCTGTCTCTTTGGAAAACAGGGCGCTTTGTGGAAGAGCTGGCTTGCGTAAGACAAGCACTTGACTTAAATGCGGTTCACATCCTGGGGCACTCGTGGGGCACGATGCTGGCAGCCGCTTATTTGGTGGATGCCAAACCAGATGGAGTACAGAGCATCATCTTCTCCAGTCCATGCCTGAGTGCAGAGCGTTGGAAACAGGATGCCGATCGTTTAATCGAGCAATTGCCAGTGGATGTGCAACAAACCATCGCCACACATGAGGAGCAGGGCACAACTGATTCACAAGAGTACCAGGACGCCATGAAGGAATATTACAAGCGCCATGTGTGCCGCCTTGAACCCATGCCAACAGTCATGACAGAAAGTCGCCCTAAAGCGAACAAAGAGGTGTACATGACGATGTGGGGACCTTCTGAGTTTTGCCCGACAGGTAACCTGAAAACGTTCGACTACACACCCAAGCTGTATCAGATTAACATCCCTTCCCTGTTCGTTTGTGGTCGTCATGATGAAGCGACTCCAGAATCGACAGGTTATTATCAGTCTCTGGTGCCAAACGCCGAGCTCCATGTCTTCGAGAACAGCTCGCATGTCGGCTATTTGGAAGAGACTGAGGAATACGTGCAAGTCATCCGCAGCTTTTTGCAAAAAGCAGATACGAAGTAATGAAACAGGACCGAATCTCGCAAGTCATTTTGCAAGATTCGGTCCTTTCTTTTATGTTCCTCTTCTTTTCTCTTTTCCAATCAAATACAAGAAATACGGAGCCCCAATGACAGCTGTCACGATTCCCACTGGTACTTCCATCGGCGGCAAAAGCCATCTGCCTAGCCCATCAGCGGCGACCATGAGCGTAACACCGAGCAGAGCAGCGACAGGGAGAAGAAGTGCGTGCTTCCCTCCTACCAATCGACGAGCGATGTGCGGTGAGAGCAGACCGACGAACCCGATAGAACCGACAACCGCCACACATGCTCCTGCGAGTGCGACAGAGGTTACCAAAAGTACAACACGCAGTCTCGTCACATCCTGGCCCAAGCCTTCTGCTACATCATCTCCGAGAGACAATACGTCGAGCCGGTACGCCAATAAGTAAGCAATCGGTAGAAAGACGAGTATCCACGGAAGCACCGCCCATACGTGTTCCCATCCTCGCCCCCACAAGCTGCCTGCCATCCAGAGCAGTGCTGCATTCACATCACCCGGATTTTTGACCATCAGGTATTGGATGCCCGCCTGACAAATGACCCCGATGGCGATCCCTACCAGTGCTAGAGTAGCGGGCTGGACGCGTTTTCGCGCCGTGTACACATACAATATGACTGCGACAACTGCCGCACCGCCAAATGCCGCCAACGGCAGCAAATAAGCCGGAGATTTGGGAAAAAGAAAAATGACGATGGCAGATGCGAGTCCCGCCCCTTTGGTGATGCCGATTACGTCAGGCGACGCCAACGGATTGCGAATCATTCCTTGTAAAATAGCTCCAGATACCGCCAAACCCGCTCCAGCCAGCATGCCTAAGACAATACGCGGCAAACGATACTCGCCAATAATAAAGCTGTGATTTTTCGTCCCCGTTCCAATAAGTGACTCGACAACCTCACGCGGCGATATGGACACCGCCCCAGTTCCAATGCTGATAATAGCGGAGACGATGAGCAACAGCAGTAAGACAGGTACAATACTTTGTCTGCGTGTCATGAAGCTCTCCTCTCCTTGCCCACTAAATAGAGGAAAAAGGGAGCGCCCAAGAAAGCCGTCACGATGCCTACTGGCGACTCATACGGATACGCAATGAACCTAGCAAGAACATCCGCATAGACCAGCAGCAATGCGCCGAGCAGCGCTGTGATCGGGAGGTATAGCAGACTCTCTCTTCCTAGCAAAAGTCGAGTCAAATGAGGCACCATCAATCCGACAAAGCCGATTGGACCAGCAACGGCAACAGCCGAGCCTGCGAGTACGATGACAATGATTCCACAGATCGTCCGCACCCGAAATACATGCTGTCCAAGATTTTTGGCCACATCCTCCCCCATACGCATAATCCCGATGGAGCGAGCCATAAAAAAAGCAAGCACGAGCCCACCGATCGACCAAGGCAGCACACGGTTCACATCTGTCCAATCTGCTCCATCCAATGACCCCGCAAGCCAAAACAGGACCTGATCGGTAGAGTGCTGATGAAACAAGATGAATGCCTCTGTAATCGATGCGAGAAACAGATGGACGGCTGTGCCAGCCAATGCCAGCTTAACAGGAGTCATCCCCCCAGCCGCACCGAGATAGTACACCGCAAATCCACCTATGACAGCCCCGCCAAAAGCGAGTGGCGCTAAAAGTGGCACTGGGAGATTTGGCAAGAGTACCAAAGCAGCTACGACAGCCATCGATGCACCAGCGTTCACTCCAAACGTCTGTGGAGAAGCGAGTGGATTGCCTGTCATTGCTTGCATAATCGCACCGGCCACACCGAGACCTGCCCCAATGATGACCGCCAAAAGCGCCCTCGGGAGCCTGAGCGTCGTCACAATCAGATGCTCTTGTGATGTAGAGGGGGCGAAAAGCGATTGTACGCCACTCACCAATCCCATGTCTGTCCAACCAACCGAGATACTGACGACTAAACCAAAAACGAACAGAAGAATTCCTGCCGCCAGAATAATGCCCGCCTTTGAAGCTCCCTCCATAGGTACATCCTCCTCCCGCAAAAACGACGGGATCGATGTCAGCTACGACACCCATCCCGAAATGATTTCCGCTTATTTACCAGAAAGAAGCGTTACGGCTTCCTCCGAGCTTTGCTCCGATCCAATCAAGCCTCGCGACAGCGCCCATTTATTGCGAGCTACTTCAAACACCTTACCATTTTTTACGGCGTTGATGTTTTGCCACAGTGGATTCGTCTTCCATTCATCCACAATCGTCTTGTCACCTGTTTTCATCAAGAACAGTACGTCTGGATTGAGGGCAACCAACTGCTCCAGATTGGTTTTTGGATACGCCTCTTCACTCTTTGCCGCATCCTCCAAGCCGAGGTATTCCATCAGAGAACCAGCATAGGAAGCATTGGAGTGAGCGAAGAATCCTGTCGGGTTCACTACTGCTGGCAGAACCTTCAGCTTAGCGTCTGTTTTTGGCAGCTTCGCTTTGATAGCTTCCATTTTCGCTTGATGCTCGTCGAGGCGTTTTTTGCCTTCTTCTTTCATGCCCACTGCATCCGCGATAACAGCGTAATTCGCCAGCATATGCTCATAGTTCGCCTGGTGGTCATTCAGTACAATCGTCGGTGCAATTTGCTTCAATTTGTCGTAGACAGCCTTATGCTTGTTCAAATCTGCAATGATGAGATCAGGAGCAAGGGAGCTGATCAGCTCCATGTTTGGTTCGTAACGGGAACCGAGCGATGTATAAGTGCCTACTTTTTCTTTTACCTCTGGAATGATCAGATTCGCGTCACTGTCATCGGAGATTCCTACAGGAGCCACACCCAATGTAGCCAAAGCATCTGCAAAGGAAAAGTCCATCACGACAATACGCGCAGGCTTGCCAACGATTTCTGTTTCGCCCAGCTCATGCTTGATCACGCGCTTTTCACTAGGAGCAGCTGGTGTAGACTCTGTGTTGGTCGCAGCTGCTGGAGTTGTTCCCTGTGCATTTTGTGTCGCTGTACCGCAACCACTCAAAAAGATAGATACCAAAAAAATAAGAAGAAAGCCGGGTAACAACAGTCTTGCTCTCATGATGATAAAACCCCCTACCAAAATAAAACTCCATCGAAATTGAAAATCATTTTCAATAGAGATTATATCGATACCCACTACACCATTCCATGAAGAATCTTGCTCGATTTCATGAATTATCTTGTCTCATATGCGTCTTGACGTATTCCGATGGGGATAGGCCAACTACTTTTTTAAACATCTTGCTAAAGTAAAACTCATCGTTATAGCCTACGCTTTGTGCCACCTCACGCAATCGGCTCCCCGACAATTGGAGCAGCACTTTTGCCCGATTGATTCTAAGGCTTGTCATGTAATCGGAAAAGCTCACACCCTTTAACGCTTTGAACATGCGTGAATAATAGCTGGGACTGACATTCGCCTTTCCTGCCAACATCTCCAGCGTGAGATTGAGCATGTAGTGCTGATCGACATACAGAATCGTTTCCTCGATGCTAGCCACAGTATTTTCGTTGCTCTCAATCGAAGAAAAATCTTTCACCAGGATGTATAAAATGCGCTCGAATAACAGCCTCTGCCGAAATTGCTCTCTCTCTTCATGAGACGCAAAGCTTTGATATAGTTCTTCCATTAAATGCAATACCTGCGAATGGCTGCGTACCCGGAAAGTCCCCTCCAGAGGAAAATTATCTCCGCCCTGGACAAATACTCTCTCTCTCCCTTTTTCACTTTGTTCGATCCAATAGGAGAACTCAATGAAAAAGACCTCCAGCTCCTTGTCTTGTTCCGTCCGCAAAGAAACGCTCGTCTTCGGCTTGATAAAAAAAACATCTCCTGCCTCAACCAGCTGTCTCTGCCCGTTCTCTTCCATTGTTCCTTTTATGTTTTTGACAAACCCGATTCGATGAGAACTAGCAGACGAGAGGATCAGTGGTTCATTGTGACGGCAAGTCTCGAGCCTGACCGTGTCGAGGGAGTAGATCATCTGTTTTAACTGTCGGTAGGCTTCATTCGCAATCAACGGTGCTTCCCCCTCTCATATGCCTTCTATTATAGCTTGTTTCCGTTATCTAACGCATTATTTGAGGGTAATGGTAAATTCAAGAAGGCTGCACGAAGTAGATCCTCGATAGGACCACTTCGAACAGCCTATTTTTATCTCTTAAATCCGATATGCTTGTCATACACGTCGTACACGGAACGGGAAATGATCGCAGCCGATCTTCCCCCATAACCACCCTCAGGAACAATTACTGCTACTGCCAGGACAGGATCATCGACAGGCGCATACGAAATGCTGACACCATTCGTAATGCGGGCGTGCATTTTCCACTTTGTCTTTTTCTGTCCTGTTTTTTCGTCTGTCACAGTCGTCGGCACATAAATATCTTGCTCAGATGTACCCGTTTTCGCAGCTACTTGAAACGGCATTCCTTCATACGCGCGGACTGCTGTTCCCCCTGGCTTCGTCACCATCACCATGCCTTGCTCCAAAATGTCCCAGTATTTATCAGGGTGAGGGAAGGTGCTCATAGTTTTGGGTGTGTACGTTTTCACCAATTTTCCTTCTGGGTCGGTTATTTTATCAACCATTTGCGGCTGCAAACGAACGCCTTTATTCGCTAATGTCGCCGCAAACTGTGCCAATTGCATCGTCGTTGCCCGTACTTGCTGCCCGAAGGAAGCCTGCACCATCGATGCTAACGGACCGTAATTTTCATTCATTACCAAATAGTCTTCTTTGCCTTTGTTTTCATTCGGCAAATCCACGCCAGTTTGAACCCCTAATCCGAATGCGTGATAGTACGATTGCAGGATGGCCGCTGACTCTTTTCCCTTTCGACGGGACAGCTCCTCCCCGATTCTCGCCATATACGTATTCGATGACTTTTGCAGGGAAATCGCAGGGGTTATCATGCCATGCGCTTTGGAACTGTCGTTCTTAATCCGGTCGGTCCCACGTCCATAGTGATACACACCTGCATCATTCCAACGATCGGCGGGAGAGATGATGCCTTCCTGTAAACCGAGCAATACCGTAATCGGCTTGAGGACAGACCCTGACGGCACAATTGAGCCCGGGTGCTTGTAGCCCTCCTGGATGGCCGCCTCGCCTTTTAATGGCCGCGTATCGTATGGCGCTTCTCGAATCGTCCCATTCGTCACCACCAGCTTGATCTCGTCATACATTTTTTGATCCGGTCCCTCAATCCATACGTTTGGATCGTATTCCGGATAGCTGACCATCGCAACGACCTTGCCTGTCTTAACCTCGACTGCCACGACGTACGCTCCCTTTGCAGCCCTCGCCTCAGGGATTGTTGCACGCATCTTCGGAAGAAACTCTCGGATCGAATCCCGGATACCGAGCTGTACCCGCTGATCAATGGTGAGATACACATGATTGCCCGGAATGGATGGAACTTCCTCCACTTGTTTCACAACCGTCTGATCTGCTGCGACCTCATACATTCGGTAACCGTTACTCCCGCGAAGCTCTTTTTCGTAAGAGAGCTCAATCCCATCGAGCCCGACTAACTGGTTCGGCAAATACAGCTTGCTCTCATCCTTGTAGGAGGCGAGCTTCACATTTTCAGCAATGTGATAGGGCCGGACATACCCGACCGCCTGTACAGCGATTTGCTTGGGATCGTATTTCCTGATCGGTTTTGTCACCACTTCAATCCCCGGCAGTTCGCCGCGATGCTCACCCAGTACTGCGATTTCTTTCTCCGTCAAATCCACCTTCAGTTCTTTTTCCAAATAGCGCGGCAATTGTCGCGCCACTCCCACATAATTGCCTTTCTCGTAGGCATAGCCGACATCCATCTTTTTTAACAGCGTGGCTTTGTCGAGTTTCAGTATTTTCTCCAGCTTTTCCACCAGGTCAAAGTACGCTTTCTTCCCCATAACCTCTTGTTCACGGAAGACAGCGAGATGGGAAGGCCGACTTTCGGCAATGACATACCCGTTGCGGTCATAAATGTTTCCTCGCATAGCGGAAATGTAATCTTTTTTATACGATCGGTTTGCCAGCTCATTTGCATAAACGCTCCCTTGCTGGATTTGGATTTGCGCCAATCTAAATATGATTGCCACAAACATGAGAAATACGACGATATAGACGATTTGCAGTCGTTTTAAACGATCATTTTTTGCTTCCTTCATACTTGCCTCTCCCTACTCTTTCAGTACCTTCGTGAATATCCGTTTGATACGTGCATCGAGTACGTGACTACCCCCTCGACCACGAACATCTTCGATCATCATGGTAACCAGCAAACGCGGATCATCTACATTAAAAACGGCGTACCATCCGTTTTCCACTCCGAGCTCGCCTTTTTTCTGTTTCAGCTCAGCTGTTCCAGTCTTGCCCGCCATGCGTATACCAGGCACGCGTGCTCCTCGTCCGGTTCCGCGCTGGTCTTCCATAACCTGTATCAAATGCTGCTTCACTGTGCCAACCACATCAGCAGGTATGACATTCGTCTTCCAATACCCGTCTTTTTTGTCTCCCTGCAACAGTGATGGATAGACGATATTTCCGTCATTTGCAAAAGCGCTGTACACCAACGCGAGGTGAAGCGGCGTCATCGTTACCTCGCCCTGACCATATCCAGAGTCAGCCAATTGAATCTCGTTTTTGAAACCGTCGTTATACAGCTTCGACTTTTCCAGTGGATAGGGAATCGGTAGGGCTTCATGGAATCCAAACAGCTCGCTCTTTTTCACGAATTGCTCCTCCCCCATGGAGAGTGCCGCTTTCGCAAAATAAATATTGTCGGAGTACACCAATGCTTTCTCCAAATTGACAGGTCCCCCGTAATCGCTGACCCGCGTTACCTCGTATCCACCCCAGGAGGCATCCTTCTGCCAATGCAGTCCGCGGACGTGGATACTGTCCGCAGGGGTAATTGCTCCTGACGCAAGGCCAATCGTTGCCGTAATCGGCTTGAATGTGGAACCCGGCGCAAACCCGCGCGCGAATCGATTGAGAAGCGGCTTTTGCGGATTTTCATTGATTTGCTTCCATTCCGTAGCCGACATTCCAAGCACAAACGCATTCGGATCAAAGGACGGAGAATTGACGAGGGCCATGATTTCCCCGGTCTTTGGTGAAATCGCCGCAGCCGTCCCCGCTTCGTTTTTCAGCTCTTGGTAAATCATTTTCTGTACTTCCGCATCGATTGTTAACGCTAGTGGCTGTCCATGCTTGGCGAAGCGCTCCGCCACGGTCTTTTTTTCCGTTCCATCTGCATCCGTAATGACGATACGTCCACCTGCGCTCCCTCTTAGCTGCTCCTCAAAAATCTGTTCCAGTCCTGATTTTCCAATCACATCGGACGTCTTATAGCCCTGATCCTTTCGCTTCTCGTACTCTTCCTGATTGATTGCGCCTACATAGCCAACCAGATGGGCAGTCGCGTCCTGATAGGGATAGTAGCGGACTTGCTTTTTGTGCAATTTGAGCCCTTCTATTTTTTCTAATCGCTGGATACGGGCATCGTCTTGCGGCAGGGTAGCGATCCGGATAAACTTGGCCGACTTGCTTGTCGTTGCTTGGACCTTCGATGTGAGGTCATCCAACGGCATTTGCAAAAGCTTGCTGACCTCCATTTTCCCAGCCTGTGACGTCTGGCCCCATTCTCCCGGATGGATCCCGATATCTACCACGACACGCTCTGTTGCCAATGGACGCCCTGCCCGATCCGTGATTTCACCTCGTCTGGGATACACCGTACTAGCTCTTACTTTGTCCCCTTCTTTCATTTCTGGAAAAATAAAAGAAGGATTCCAATGTATGTACCAGTCCTCCAAGTCGTTCTGCGTTTCTTTGACAAGCATTGCTTTCCCTGTAAAGGAAATCGGTTCGACGAAAGTTTCCATCGTCAGCCGGTAATGAAAGTTGATCTGCCCATCCTCACCTGACGTGACGTCGCCATTGTACATCGGCTCGACCGCAATCGCTTTGGCCTCGATTCCTCCGTAAATGTTTTGGTAACGCGAAACGAATTCTTCTTTGCTGATGGTCTTTTTTGTATGTAAAGAAAGCTGCTCGTACATGCCAGAGAATTCCTGTTCTCCCCATTTTGTCGTATACGCGGTGAATGCTGCCTTTGCCCTCTCGCCATCCGACATCGCGGTGTCCTTCCAAAAGTCCCAGAAAAGATAGAAAAAACCTGAAAGAACAACGACAAACACTGTCCAAAATACCAACCATGTCTTTCTCACTAGTCATTCACCTTCCCTATCACACGATATTACAGTCGGACACCATAATATATGGAAAAAATATGATGACAAGATGAGACTATTCTCATAGTACGATGATAAGTGTCAGATAGTTACGCTAAATACAAAAAACACAGGAGATTCATCCTGTGTCTGTCGTACTGCCTACTATTCTTCCCACATGTAACCAAAGCGAGGGATCGTGGTGACGTTCTCGCCATATCTGCCCAGCCGCTTACGCAAGCGATAAACGAGAGCATTGATCTCAGCTCGTCCAACATCCGGGACGCTGCTCTGTGCATTCAGCAACCGCTCCGGCCAGACGAGTACCATGATTTCATCATAGCTAACCGCCTGATTCGCACGTTGGTACAGAAGCATGAGCAAGTCCATATCTTTTCCGGTCAAATGGATTCTTGCGCCATCGAGACGTATTTCTCTGCGTTCCAGATTGATGACCAAGCCGGAAGTGGAGGTAGTTTCTTTGGGAATCGTCAAAGGGAATGAGAACTCCCGCGTCACATCCATCTCGCTACCCTCTGCGAAAAATATCATCTCTACCACGCCTTTGGCCAACGTAATATGGTCACCGTGATACAGAAAATGAGGTGCTTGCTGGATCGGCATTCCGTTCACTTCTGTCCCATGCTTGCTTTGCAAATCAGAAATCGTATATTGGCTATTGATTTTCCGTATTACTGCATGCCTTCTGGAGATATACGGACTAGAAAAAGCAATGTCTGGTTGTAATTGATTGCCCCGTCTCCCAATCGTACACTCTTCCTTATGTAGAAACTGGCGCTTCTGAAGCTGCTCGGGGTCTCCTTTTTTAATCAATACATATATGCCGTCGTCCAACATTCATCACCTCGAAAAGAGTTGGAGCTATCTGTATTTATTACATATTAAATTACGCATAAGTCAACACTTTTTTCTATGAGCCGAAGTTCAAAAAGCTGTCTTTTTGAACATATATTAATAGCAAAAAAGCCGCCAATTGTCCAGCCAACGAAAGTGACCGGTCGATTGACAGCTCTATATCATCGCTATCCGCGAACGAATAGCGCTTGATTTTCTATGTTGATCGTCTTAGGAGCAGCGCTTGAGAGCAGCGAATTTTTTCGGTTCAATCGCCAGTAGATGACAATCGCCATTCGGGATAAACAGCTTGTAGGAAACTCCCTTTGGCACAACGATAAACTCTCCGGCTTCCACCCATATATTACGCTCGTGGTACATCAGTAGCAGTCTGCCTTTGACGACAAACAGCAGTTCATCCTTCTGGTCATTTTGTTGCCAAGGATACTCCCCTTGCAGCTTCTCTAGCTTAATAGATGTATCATTCATCTCTCCGACAACCAGAGAGCCCCAGGAATCTTGCAAGCGTGATAAATGTTGTGCGACGTTCACCTTTTCCATGATGATCCTCTCCCCTTTGCACTCTACGATAATATAATTTGCAGGAGAGAGACATAGTAGCGAAATGATAAATCATCTCATAAGACGATGATAAGATGCTGAAATTTCTGATTGAGCAGAGGAGAGTGCCATAAATTAATCGGAGAAGTCTCGAAACAGTACATCCAACTCCTTCTCGTCGTACATGTCACCGTCACTAATAAATTTTTCGATCTCTATCGTACCGTCCTCCATCATCTCGATCTCCCATCTTTGACCAGGGACAGCTACCTCGATCATGATGCTTTCGCTCCTTATTTTACTCAAGCGATAAAAGATATGTCGCTCCTCCAATTTGTTTAGCAAATCATTCAACTCATTTAGCCGCTCCATAGGCTCACCTCGTATTCATTTCTCGCAAAATAAAAATGGGCAGTTGCCTTAACGGACTGCCCCTCAAATAGACTGCTTGTCTTTATCGTCTCACTACTCTGTCGTGCCAAACCGTTTGGCGTTTCTCGCGCGAGCACGCTCGATTTCGACTTCCCGATTGCGTGGCTCTGCATTCGTCATCAGCGAATCCAGGAGATTTTTCGCAACATCGGAGACCTCTTGGACCGCGCGATGAAAAGCCTCTTCATTGGCCTTCGAAGGTGTGTTGAAGCCCGAGAGCTTTCGCACGAATTGCAGGGCTGCTGCTTGAATCTCATCTTCTGTCGCGGGTGGGTCAAAGTTGAACAAGGTTTTGATGTTTCGGCACATCGCTTACACCTTCTGTTCCCTTTTTGTATCATTCTACTATACGTGAACGATGAATCGCTAGGTTGTGCTGTACAATGAACGGATTCGTGGATGAGAGGAAGTTACTTGCCTTTCGGTGTGATCGCCAATATACCCATTCCATCTGCACACGCATACAACACCCCATCAGGGCTTGTCCATAAGTGCACGAAAACGGACATCCTATCATTGCGTAATACGATAAAGCGTTCCTTACCGTTTGGGTCTAACGAGAAAATACTTCCGCCCGTATCGGCAAAGAAAACATTCCCTTGACGATCTGTAACGGGCGAAAATCCCATTGTTCCCGTTTGTTCCTTAGGACGATTGTAGCTCCATATCTTCTTGCCCGTGCGATCTACTTTCCAGATCGTGTATTCATTATATTCTCGATAAAAATTTCCAGCGCCATCATGTGGAATTCCCACTTTATTGAGTGTCTTGACATCCACTGGCGCTTCTGCACGGTCTTTGCCATCGGAAGCATGAAGGAATGTCAGCCCTTTTTCTCCCAAGGTATACACCATGCCATCATCTGAAACGTATCTTTTCCCTGGCTGGACGTTTTCCCGCTGCCACTTCATTTTCCCATTCTGATCGAGAGCTGCCAGCTTGTTGTCATACCGTTCAACTAGCAATGTTTGAATCGATTCGATCCAAGTCATTTTCCTTACATCATAGGATAGATATGGCTTGTACTCATACGTGACCACTTGATCGTTTGCCCAAACCAGTTTCCCTTCCTGATCACCTGCTGTTACCCCTCTATCCGTCAGCATGAACATGATCCCTTCCGCTGACACATCAAATTCCGTATAGTAGCTATACATATGCGGGAGCTCCATTGACCAGCGTCTCTTACCATCCTTGCCTACGGCATAAATCCAAGCAGGCGTGCCGTATTCAAATTCAGAGCTGTTATCGTCCAGAATGTACAATAACCCGTCTTTGCCCAGCTTAAGGGAATGTGACCCATCTAGTCCAAGATCACTTTGCCAAATAACCTTTCCATTCGGATTCAACGCATGGAGCACACCGTTTTGCGAAATCAAATACATCGTACCCGTATCGTCATCGACGACCTCTGAGAAGTACTCTTGTCCCCCATCATAGCGCCATGCGATCTCGAATCGATCTGCTCCTCGCATCTTCAGCTTCTTCGGTACCCCATCTTCTAAGACCGTAATCGGCGTTGTTTGTTCACTGCTCATGCTCTGTGCGGCTGTGGCTGCCCCTATGGGAAATACGAGACTAACACCCAGTACCAAAGCGACAATCGTATGATGTATTTTCATAATAGCCCCCTTCCTTCCTTTTTCGGCTACTCGTTTCCTTTTTGTTACAGGAAAAACGGATACCCCTTAGGCAAAGGTATCCGTTCCAGATTGTAAAACTAGCTAAATCTCCCCCGCTTCACTTCGGAAGGATTGAATCCGTACTGCTTGCGAAACGCCTCGGAGAAATGACTGAAGTTGGAGAATCCCACGATGAGTGCAACCTCACTGACATTCATACTGCCCTCCCGCAGTAATCCAAGCGCTTTTTCCAAACGCCTTTCCCGTAAATAGGCAAAAACACTCGTCCCGAACTCTTCTTTGAAGCCGATCTTCAGCTTGTATTCATTGAGCTGTGCCATACGCGCCAGTTCGATCAGGGAAGGCGGAGACTCCATATTTTCGAGTAGAATGTCACGGGCGGTGTGAATCTTTTCCCGATCACTCCGAGATAACTGTGACCTTGGTCGATTCTCTTCCCGCTCGAACAAAAACGTATCCAGCGCTAACGACACGATCTCAAGAATCTTGCCTTCTGTATGCAATCTCCGCAGCTTCAAATGGGAGGATGAAAAATCGTTCAACTGCTGGAGCATCCGAGCCATATTCGGTTGCAATGGCATCCGAAACAGACGATAGGCTTGATTGCCAAGCAGTCCTTGAAACGAATACGCTGCTCCTACATCGCTCTCAGCCACCCACTCATTAAATTGCTCCACAGAAATACCGATCCCGACAGATCGATGTGCAACATCCGCCCGGTACATAAAATGTGCATGAAAGTCGTTCATCAATTGAAGGGAGCAGCTCCCAGGCAAAAACTCGTGCTGACTTCCCGAAACGACGAACTCTCCGCTCCCCTCCAAGCAAAAGCTAAGCTCAACCATGGCAGCCTGCGACTGTATATCCATGACCCGGTTTTCCTGAGGGGTGTAGCTGGATTCGACCAGCTCCAATCCCGGTCGAGGCGTCAGTCTCCGCAAGTAGCCATCATTATTCGTCAGTGTATACCGATTCGCTTCGGACACAATGCGATCACTTTTTGTAGAGGGCAATGCATTGACATAGCTATCGTATATGGAATGTACAGATGCTTGATTCATGACCATATCCCTGCCTAACCATATGTAGGATAATCTTGCAAATGATTCTTATTCTCATAATAGTTATACAGACGTATATCTGCAACTACAAAAGCTGCCCCTCGTAACAATGGGCAGCTTCTTTTTCAAGCCATACTATTTATGCTCATAGAAACATGGATAGGAATAAGCGAGAAATTCAAAGCCTTTTTTCTCCAGAATCGGTCGACTCATCGGACTCGCATCAACCATCAACAGCGGATACCCACGTTCCAGCGCTGCTTGTACCCGTACTGCCACAAGGGCCGTATAATAGCCTTTATTTCTGAAGTCAGGCAAAGTAGAGCCTCCCCACAGACTGCCAAAGGACGTCCCCTCATGCAAATACATCCAAGCCGCACTCACTGCCTGATCGCCACTGTACGCTGCATACACGAGCAGGTGCTCAGGATCTTCCGCCAAATCCCGTTTTAATCTCGCAGCAAGTTCCGCGTTCACACTGCCCCATAGCTGCTCCTTCAACTGCATGATATCATCAATGCCCGCCGAGTCGGTGATTTGACGTATCTCTGGCGGAATGACAAGGCTTCGCAACTCCTCTGCCTGCGCCACCTCTAACACAAGCAGCGCCTCCTGCTCATCAACTGTAAAGCCATGGCCTTTCAGCCTCTCCAGCAAGTTAGCCGGTTGGTCATAATCAAACAGCTTCCACTCAAAAGACTGCTGAAGACTAGAGAAATATTCAAGTTCCTGCTTGATCACTTCCTCTGCATTTTCTTCCGACAGCCTGGAAAACAAGACCACTCCTGAATCATCTGGGGTGGGTGAGACGTGGCGAACAAGGTGTTCCGTCTCCTCCCGTCGGAGTGGCGGATAAGTGATATCCCCTCTCATCTCTTTGTCAAAAAGCCGCAATACCTCTTTTTTGTTCACGTTTTAATCCTCCCTTGTCTACGTCAGGACTAGTGCAAAATGTTCAGCAAAAACGTTAAAGTACCGATACTGATAACCGTCGTAACCAACACGCTGCTGGAGACGAATTGTGGTCGCATGTTGAATTGGATCGCATAGATCGCGGTAGTTGCGGCAGAAGGCATGGCTGCCAGAACGACCAGCACCTTTTGCAGAAGCGGATCAATCGGGAATAACAGACAGATGAAGTACGCCAAAAGTGGTGACGCCACCAACCGTATGACACTCGCAGCACTGAGTCCCTGCCACTCTAGCGCCTTAGTAGATACATTGGCGAGCTGCATGCCCAAGATGAGCATCACAACGGGAATCGCCGCCTGTGCAACCAGATCAATCGTCTGGTAGTAGCTTTGCGGGATGACGATTTGCAGCTGTTGCAGCAAAATCGCGAGAACCACAGCGTAATTGGACGGCTGCTTGAAGATCGCCTTGATGGCTGTCCCCATCCCATTCCCGCCTCGGGAGGCAAAATACACGCCGAATACGCCCATCATAATCGAGTGGAAAACCATGATTTGCACCGCATACGTAAAGCCAGCGTCTCCGAAGGCAAACAAAATAATCGGCGTCCCGTAGTTGCCACTGTTCATGAAGGCAGTCGCGAGCATCAGTGCGCTTTCCTGTTGCTTGTCGTATTTAAACATTCGTGCCGTCAGCTGCGTGATCACAATGAGAGCAGCCAGCAAAAGCAGCGAAATCACGACAATATAAAATAATTGCAAGTCCAGCTGTGTTTTGTAAAAGGTACGAAAGACGAGCGCCGTCGACAAGATATAAATCGCCAGCGAAGAGATCGGCTTCAAATCCATTTTGAAAATACGCTGTAAAATATAGCCGCTAAGAAAAATGAGCAAGACAGGAAGGATGACTTCCACAAAAATCATGACGCTTCCCTCCTAACGTGCTGCTTCCATGAAGCTTTTGACCTCATCTTGCGTAGGCATGGCGGGAATGGCTCCTGTTTTGGTTGTCGTTAGCGCACCTGCGGCATTGGCAAAGCGCACCATATCCTCCAGCTTGACTTGAGGGATATCCAGCATTCTTTCCCTGGCCTCAAGAAGCTGATTGAGCAGCGCGCCCACAAACGCGTCTCCAGCACCAGTTGTATCGACCGCGGTTACTGGAAATCCGCCGACTGTACCGAATTGATTTCGTGTGCGGTAAAAACACCCTTTTTCCCCCAGCGTGACAAAAACAGCTTGCAGATCATACTGCGCAAGCATCGACTTGGTCGCTTCTACGACATCCTCGCTCCCCTTGAGAAAAGCCAGCTCTTCCTCGGACAGCTTGACGATATCGGCCTGTGCCATTCCTTTGAGAGTCATGACCTTCGCTTCCTCCAGATCAGCCCACAAGGACGCTCGAATATTCGGGTCAAATGAAAGGAGTCGCTGATGCTTTTTCGCGTACGCAACGGCTTTCCATGTTGCTGATCTGGCTGGCTCATGCGTCAAGGACAAGGTACCGAAATGAAAAATGGCAGCCTGTGCAATCAGCGCCTCGTTCACGTCTTCCTCCCGCAGCATCATGTCTGCACCCGGATTGCGGTAAAAGTGAAAGGAACGATCGCCTGTCTCATCGAGATGGACAAAAGCCAACGTCGTAGGCGCTTCCTCAGTGAGTACGAGCCCATCTGTCCCAATATTCTGTCGAATTAAGGTCTGTTGTAAAAAACGCCCAAACACATCGTTTCCCACCGCACCGATAAAGGAAGTCCGCTTCCCAAAGCGCGACAGAGCGACAAGTACATTGGCAGGCGCTCCCCCAGGGTTTTGCTCAAATGCAACGCTGCCCGGCTTTTCCTTCTCCTGTACAGGTGTAAAATCAATCAATAACTCGCCACATGCAACCACATCTACCATGTTGATTTCCTCCGATGACCGTGATAGCTCCAGTATGTCATAGGTTCTTTTTTTTGCCAATGAAAGCCAGAAGCCAACTGGAATAAGAAAGGCTGATAAGTAAAAGAAATGGCTAAAGATCCAGACATGCTCTGTGATCTCTAGCCATTCTTTTAATAAATCGTCAAATCCCACGTACTTGCCATATGCTTGAGCAGCGCGACACCTGCTACGCTGTTTCCGTACTGGTCAATCGCCGGTCCGTATACCCCAATTCCGCAGCCGCAAGCAAAAGGCAGCTCCCCCGAACGCCCACGCGGAGGGACAGCAGCCATAATGCCTCCGGACACGCCACTTTTCGCTGGCACGCCCACAAAAGCGGCAAAATTGCCGGAAGCGTTGTACATGCCGCATGTGACCATCAGCGCTTTGGTTACGCGGGCCAGCTCTTTGCCGAATAGCTGTTCCTTACGTATCGGATCATAGCCATCATGAGCCAGAATCAAGCCGATTTTCGCGATGTCCTCTGCCGTTACCTCCAAGGAACATTGCCGGATGTACACGTCCAAAGCATCCTCTACCGGACAAGCCAAAAAGCCAGTAGCTGCGAGATAGTAGGCGAGGGAACGATTTCGGTTGGCCGTTTGCCACTCGGAGCGATACACATCCTCATTGATTTGATGCTTGCGTCCTGTCATGCGCTCGACCATTTGTTGAAAGGACAGGAATTTTTCCTGAGTCGAGTTCCCCTTCAACAAGGAAGAAACCGTAATGGCTCCTGCATTGATCATCGGATTAAAAGGTCTTCCCGGCTTGTGCATTTCCAGACGAACCATCGAATCAAATGCGTCTCCAGTAGGCTCTACATCCACCTGCTCTAATACACTCGCAATCCCGTGGTGCGTACATGCTGCGAGAAAGCTGATGACTTTTGAAATGCTTTGCAGGGTGAAAAGAGCATCGTAGTTTCCAGCCCTGCTGATTTGTCCATCTGGTCCCACCACACAAATCCCTAGCTGTGTTGGGTCAGCCTCTTTCAATGCAGGGATATAAGCAGCACATTTGCCCCTGCTGGACTCCCCACGATATTGCTCGATCCATTGTTCCAAGCAGTCTGTTTCGATCGTTCTTGTTTGCTGCGCCACTTGACTAACCATCTTCCTTTTCACCGTCGATTTAAGCTTTTTGAGGTGGTTGAACATCGTCTGGGATGAGCGAGAAATATTCTTCTCCTTCCAAACGTTCCTGCAATTCGGCTTTTGCCTGTTCGATCCATGTCGGATTTTCCATCGCCTCAATCGCAGTAGCAGCCATGACTTTGCCTGCTTGCAGCATCCCTTTGTGTGCGATTGGCATGGCCCCTTGCGAGACGACCTGCCACGTATGGAATGGCGTTCCCAGTGCCCAGCATGTCGTCATGCATTGCATCGTCGGAACTTGCCAGCTGACATCTCCCACATCCGTAGATCCTGCGAGCGTAAACTCGTGCGTAGAAAGCGGCCCGATTACATCCGCAATCGCTTTGTCCTTCAGTTGCTTCGCTGTTTCACGGTCCAAACCGAACAACGACGCTCTCATATCCTCTGCGGATAGGGTAGCCTGAATTTGTTGGGCATATTGCTGATCTGCTTCATCGTACGTAGGCACGCCGACTTCAACCAGATTTTTGTGCATGAGCTTGGCTAATACCGTATTTGGCACGAGATCAGAAGCCGTCCCTTCAAACACAGCTTCCATCGTGGTTCCCGTCATGAGAGCGGCTCCCCGTGCAATGTCGTAGACTCTTGCATACAATTCCTTTACTTGCTGCTTTTTCGGAGCGCGAATCAAGTACACAACCTCCGCAAAAGGCTGGACGACGTTTGGCGAAATGCCGCCTGTATTCGTAATCGCATAGTGAACCCGTGCTTCCGGAATCATATGCTCCCTCATGTAGTTCACGCCTACGTTCATCAGTTCAACGGCATCCAGGGCACTGCGTCCCAAATGCGGCGCGGCTGCTGCGTGCGCGCTTTTTCCATGAAACTGAAAACGAACAGAGTAATTCGCAAGCGAGCTGATGTTCATGATGCTTGGTGCTGTCGCAGGGTGCCAGGAGAGCGCAAAATCTACATCAGCAAATACGCCAGCCCTTGCCAAATACGCTTTTCCAGAGCCAGCTTCTTCTGCTGGACACCCATAGTAGCGAACTGTACCTTGTAAGCCGGTTTTCTCCATGTAATCCTTGATGCCAACCGCTGCTGCCAACGCTCCGGCACCTAAAAGATTATGTCCACATCCATGCCCATGTCCGTCCGTTACAATCGGCTCATGGTTGATCGCGCCCTTTTTCTGGCTCAAACCTGCCAGCGCATCATACTCGCCCAGGATTGCCACGACAGGCTTGCCGCTTCCGAAGCTGGCAACAAAGCCAGTACCCAGTCCAGCGATTCCTTTCTCCACTTCAAAGCCTTCTGCTGCCAGCGCTTGACACAAATACTCGGCAGAACGATGCTCCTCGAAGTAAATCTCTGGCGTTTCCCAAATTTTATCGCTAACGCGAATAAACGCGTCTCTTTTTTGTTCAATTAACGCAGAAATGATCTCGGTGGTTCTGTTCATTTCATACGCTCCTTTCTCTCGATGTTCAGGCGGATGCACTGTCGGCGTTTTGCTTCAACAGCTCGCCTTTTTCATAGTTCAACGATAATAGTGCGCCGATGCAGATGACTGCGAAGCCGATCAACATCCAGAACGCTGCATCAAAAGAACCGTTAAATGCTTCTACGATAAAACCGATCGCCATTGGTGTGATAAAACCAGCGAGCTGTCCACCTGTATTCACGATGCCCATCCCCGTTCCCGCTACGGCAGCCGGAAGATTTTTCAGGACAACAGACGGCAACAGGATGATCACAAAGGAAAGGAACAGCGACACAATCGCTTGATACGTAATAAACATCGTCACGCTCGATGCAGTAAACATGAAGTACAAGAGAACCGCGACTACCACACAGGAGAGACTACCAATAATTTTTTCGCGACCTTTTGGCAGCTTGTCCAGTACATAGCCGCTCACATAGATCCCTACCAACGTAGCGAAGCCTGGAATGGTTTGCAGCCAGCCGAGTGAGATCATATCCAGCCCTCGTACTTTGCTCAAATAAGTTGGCATCCAGGTTGCAAGACCCCAGTTCACTGCGTAAATGCTAAAGTAAGCGATTAACAGACTCCATAGCAAAGGTGTTTTAAGCAGCAAAGCCAATGAGCTTTTTTGTTGATCGGAGCCAGTTGTATTCGTTACAGACTCTTCTTGCGGAAGTTTGATATAGCGGAAGTACAGGAAAGCAATGATTGCGCCAATGGCACCGATGACGACGAACATGGTTCGCCAGCCCATGGTTTGAATCATCCAAACGGATAAAATCGGGGAGAAAAGTCCCACAATCGCACTAGAGGAGAGCATCACAGACATGGCTCGTGAGCGTTCCTTGACAGGAAAGATAGTGGCGATAATTTTCGAGCTGGCTGGTTGGAAGCCACCTTCGCCGATCCCGAACAGAAAACGGATGAGAATCATCGAAGCCATAGACCAAGCGGCTCCAGTCAGCCCCGTAAAAATAGACCACATGACAACGGAAGCAATGAGTACTTTTCTGGCACCAAATCGATCTGCCAGCCAGCCACCAGGCATTTGCATGAGTGCATAGCCAGCAAAAAAGCTACTGAGCAAAAGTCCCGTGGATGAAGCACTGAGGCTCAAGTCTTCTGTGATCGTCAAAACGGCATAGTTCATGACGTATCGATCCAGGTTCCCTAATGCCCAGCCTAAAAAGAGTAGCGCTAAAATCCAGTTTCTCGTGCGTGCTGATACCATGTGTGGATACCTCCTTCTAGATGCATTACTAAGCTAGTCTTTCATTTTCGCGAAAGCGCATTCATCTCGTTCAATGACTGACGATCCGCGCAAATATGGTCCAGCTCTCTTATTTAACGCATATATTACGACATGTCGTTATATATACTCTACGAAATGTTGAGACTATTGGCAACGGTTTTTTTTGACATTTCGTTTCCCCCATGAAAAAAGCACCCGTAACAGGGTGCTTACAAAAGTTTGTATCGTTTGGTAGGTCGTCCTCGCGTTGATTGCGATTCCTCCCCCGAGCTTTCCGCCAGCTCAACGGCGCATAAATCCGCGACGATTCGCTGTGCATTTCGCTCGCTCATCTGCAAATATTTGGCCAGGTCCTTTGTCGTGAAATCGGTCCACCCCATTTTTTGCAGCAAGGCATCGAGCTTTTTATAGCTTTTGACGCTGATGTTTCCTTTTTTCAGCTTTTCCAAAACCTCATCATCGTCGGCACGATACGAGTAGATGAGCTCCTCTTCCTGACCGACCCACTCCACGATCGTTCCGTCATCCTGAATCATAACAATATCTCGTGCTGCTTTTTCCTTCGATTGGCGCAGTGCACGATGAGCATTCATCTCTGCTGCAAAAGCCGTCTCTCCAAAACCGATTCCAACAGCGACCGTCGTATCTGCTTCCTTCGCCAAAAACTCTACTGTGCTTTGCAAGGTAGGAATCTCCCTGTGAATCGTCCCGCGCGTGCTGAATATGACGTATCGGCCATTCCCATGCTCCAAAAGTGATCCGTCCACTTGCTCGCACAGCTTGATCAAGGCTTGCTTTATACGCAACTCCAAATATTGCAGATGATACGGGGTCTTTGCACTTTCCTTGATTCTGTCAAATTGCTCGACCTCGATCATCTCAATCCCGATCTGTGTATCCTTGAAATACGACGTGCGTACTTTCTCGACAAACACGCGTACCGTTTGCTGGATCTCCATATGGCTTGGCGAGATCCAATAGGCTGGGATACCTGCTTCTACTAGCGCTTGATAGACGGTAGGATAACAGGTCATGGCAGCATCTGTCTTTTTCTCCTTCCATAGCGCAAGATGAAAATCCAGCAGCTCCTGCGGATCGATCGTAGCCTCAAACGTCTTCATATACATATCGCTTACAGAGATGTTGATGCTGTGCAGGGAATCTTCCATGAAGTTTGTGGATAAAAGCATATCAACGCTGACGCGATCGATTAATTTCCGATGCGTGTAGACCATTTCCAAAAAGCCTTTATAGATGCTGGACTCCGTCGGGTAAATATGTTCCATCCGCTTGTCATCATCCAATGCTTGCTTGGCAATCAAGTACGGAATCGGTCCGGAAAAAAGCCAATGATCCACGTACTGGTCATTTTCCAAGACGATCTTTTCTGTCTCTTTTGTCTCTGTATACGGATACGGAACAAAATTCATTCCTTCCTCGAATTCCTTTGCAACCGCAAGAATTCTTTCTACCGATTGCTTGGGACCAACCACACCGATTTTAAACATCCATCTATCAACCTCTGCGTTTCTATTTATACGAGCCTTGCTTACGACCATTCTATACGTATTCACGCAAACAAATCCACCCTTTGGTCGATTCGCTCACTTACAGGCAACTCACTGCCTGTCTTTTCTTAAGGCAAAAACAACTGTGGCACCGTATATAGCGCCGGGGAACCACCCGTATGCAGGAACAATACGTGATCACTCTTGTTAAAATGCCCTTCGCGAATCAAGCCGATTAACCCTGCCATCGCCTTTCCCGTATAGACCGGATCTAGCAAAATCCCCTCTGTCCGAGCGACCAGCCGAACCGCTTCGATCATGCTATCCGTTGGAATCGCATAGCCTGGCCCGACAAATCGGTCGTCACAAAGCACAACTTCTACTCGTATATCCCCTTGCAAACCGATCAGTGCAGCTGTACTTTGAAGCAATCCCGTCACCTTTGCTTCTTGTGCAGCCTGATCGCGGCTGACATTTATTCCGATTACTTTCGTGTTGGACTGACGCGCCATAAAACCGGCAATGAGACCTGCTTGCGTACCGCCACTTCCCGTTGCCGTCACGACGTAATCGTATGGAGTCGTCGTTTCCAGGGCCTGCTGCTCGATTTCTTCCGCACACGCCATGTATCCCAAAGACCCAACTTCGTTGGAGCCGCCTACAGGGATCAGATAAGGTTTTCTTCCTTGTTTTCTCAGAATTTCCGCAAGCACCTCCATAGCCGCAAGCAGATCTGCCTCTGCCGGAATGACCTCGATTTTTTCTGCTCCCAGCAAGTGGAACAACAGGTGATTGCCGCTCGCTTGCGGATGATAGTTGCCCGTCTCAGGAGCGGACAGCACGAGTTGGCAGTGCAGACCTTCGCGAACGGCCGCCGCCAAAGTCAGCCGGCAGTGATTGGATTGGACAGCTCCACAAGTAATCAGCGTGTCTGCCCCTTGCTCGATTGCCTCAGCCACCAAATACTCCAGCTTTCGTGTCTTATTTCCCCCTTCTGTCAAGCCAAGCATGTCATCCCTCTTGATAGAAATGCTCGGTCCTCCCAGCTCCTTGGAGAGTCTCTCCAGCCTTTCGATTGGTGTATGTCCCTGCGTGTACTTTCTGCGATGGTAACGGATATGGTTCATGCTTTTCTTCCCTTCTGCTTGGATTTTGGTATGGGATGGAAAAATCTTCGCGTTATGTAACTTTGTTACATGCAGCAAAAAAGTACTCCATTACAATAAGTCTCATCAATCACAAACACCATAACTGGAGGGATAAGTATGAAAAACGTCGGTCGTTTTGATCAAATGTTTCGTATCATTGCAGGGTTAGCCTTTCTGTCCTTGTTCTTCTTTCTGGAAGGAGGCTACCAATACCTTTCATTGGTGGGCATTCCGCTACTGTATACAGCTTTGACCAAACAATGCTTCTTCTATCGTATCTTTGGGATTAGCTCTTGCCAACTTCCTTCGCACAAATCGTAATTTTCACAATTGACCTTACCCCTTAGATTCTATACCATTATCTGGTATTAATAACAGTACAATCAGAGAGGTAAGCAAACACGAATGAATGTGCAAGCAGAAGCAAATGTAATTAAGCCAAAAGGATTGGGCGGCTGGTTAATCTGGCCGACCATTATTGTCGTTCTCAGCCCACTTTCCTTGCTTTCATCCGTTATTGGCATTTTTCAAGATTGTCAAAATCCCGTACCCTTTTTACAGGGCAACGGGATTTTTGTTGGTTTACATTTTCTTGCTGTTATAGCATAATCTCTATCCGTGTCCCTTGTCCCACGCGACTGTTTACCTTGATTTCTCCCCCATGTGCCACCACAATATCATGGGCGATGGCCATTCCGAGACCTGAGCCTTTATGAGACTGCCCTGTATTCGTTCCTCGATAATAGCGGTCAAAAATCCGTACGAGTTCCTCTTGCTTGATTCCTTTGCCGTTATCTTCAATCGTAATCAGGATACGCTGTTTTTTCTCCAAGCTCACTTTGATGCGGACATCTTCCTCATTGTGGACGATCGCAGCGCAAGCCGTTTCTTTAACTTTTCCAGAACGTTCATATTCATCAGGGTGAAGCCTTCGACAAAATAGGTTAAAAACGATGTCAAGGAAGTAATTAACAGCATAACATCCAGTACAACCGGTATATCTGGCTTACCTCCATATAAATAATCATAGGACAACAAGTTCACCAAAATACCCGTGAGATGCAGCGTGATGGAAATGAAAAACAGTCTTTTCGCCGGAATTTTATGCAGAGCCAATAACACCAGCCCAATCAATGCGTATGACAGCAGTACATCGCCGCCCCAAATCATCGAGTGCAACCAGCCAATTGCACCCAGTGCAACCATGCGCCTGATGTAATAACGATACGGTTTTCCTTTTTCTTTGGCCCGGTTCAAGAAAATAGCCGCACCGACACCGAATAACAACGAAAAGATCGCGTAAAATTTGCCTGTTAACAAGATGTTGATCCAATCGGCATCTGGCAATAAGGTGCTGGAGACACCTGCTGTTTGAAAAAAGTTGGTGATGTTGACCAAAAATATGCCCATTAAGGCGAAGCCTCTTAGCATATCGATTTCTACGATCCGATTTTGTTGCGGAAGATGAACAGTATTTCCACTCATGTTGTATGCAAGTCCTTTCGTCTTATCTTTTATACAGGATTGAGTATAAATCTCGAACCTTTCCGCATCGTAATCCGAACCTTTCAAGAACCTTAAAAAAGCAGCCACTTCTACTCAAACAAAAAAACCTATCGCCTTACTATAATTGGCGATAGGTTTCCTAATATAAAATTGTTTCGGAACTTGCTTCATCACCAGGAAAAGATTCAGCATATCGACTGATGAAGCGATGCCTGTTCCTACGAGAAATAAAGCTCTTGACTTTACACCCAACTGGAGAGTGTAAAATTTAAACGACAAAATCAGGAGGGAAGGTGAAAACATTGTTTAAAATCAGCGAATTCTCCAAGCTGAGCCGTATTCCGCTGCAAACTCTGCGCTACTATGATCAAATCGGACTCTTAAAACCGGCCAAGACCGACGAATCGAGCGGTTATCGGTACTACTCTGCGGAACAACTGCTGAAGATCAATCGAATTGTGATTTTTAAGGAATTGGGATTTACGTTGCAGCAAATCTCGCAGCTATTTCATGAAGATATATCAGCTGAACAGATTCGCGGTATGCTGAAGCTCAAAGAGAGTGAGATCGAGCGCCAGCTAAATATCGAACGCTCCAAGCTTTCCCGGATAAAAGAACGAATGCAGCTTGTGGAATGTGAGGGAAAGATGGATAAAGAACAAGAAATTGTTGTGAAGCGTGTTGAATCCATGCACATGGTTACTTACGCTTCCACGGGCACGGTTGACGATATCCCAAATCTTTTCGATATCTTCGATGGTCTGCTTGACAGCCGAATCCGATCTGCCTTATCCGGCCCTCGAACGGTGTTATGGAACGTATCCGGCAGCTCAGCCCATGAGTTTGAGCTTGAGACCGGTTATGTCGTGAAATCGGAAGCCCTCAGGCTGCCCGAGCATCTTCATTTCCGTTCCCTGCCCTCGGTGACGATGGCCACGATGTTATTCCGTTCGGATTCGGTATATTCAGAGACGGCATGCTTAAACCTTGCTGAATGGATTGAGCAGCAAGGCTTTCTCATACGGAGCGACCAGCCCGGTAGAGAAATCTATGTTCCACTACCTGGAAATCCGGGTGTTGATCTCATCGAAATCCAAATTCCAATTGAAGATAATGAGGAACATTCATGAACAACAAATGGGTCGTTTATTCGCTTGCACTGGCTGTGTTTCTAATTGGGACGATTGAATATATAATAAGCGGAATTCTTCACATCGTAGCAGCAGATCTTGGGATTACGACATCCGCAGCGGGGTCGCTCGTCACGGTGTTCGCCCTTGCCGCAGCGATTGGCTCCCCCGTCGTGATCGCTACAACGATCCGGGTGGACCGAAGAAAAATATTGCTTACGATGCTCGGCATTTTTATTTTAAGCAGCATCATGGTCTATTTTAGTCCTTCGTTTGAGATGATGCTAATGACTCGAATAATCCAGGGGCTCAGTGGAGGGGCTGCCGCAGTGATTGCAATGGCTGTCGCAACGCGTTTGGTTGAAGAGCGTAATCGAGGTCGTGCAATCGGCACTATTCTGATGGGATTAAGCAGTTCGCTCGTTCTAGGCGTACCTGTCGGCACATTATTAAGCGAAACGCTTGGGTGGAGAACCTTATTCGTCATCGTTGGGCTGCTGACGGTAATTCCGCTGCTTGCGGTTTTCCTCAGAGTCCCTTCCATTACTGAGCAGAGAGCTATTACGCTTGGAATGCAGCTGTCGATTTTGAAGGATAAAAAAATTGTGCTGGCGGTTGTCATTACGCTTTTCTATATAGGAGGATACTCTGCACTGTTTACATATATATCACCCTTCTTGCAATCGAATGGCGAACTGTCTGCGGCGGCGCTTTCCGGCATTTTGCTGCTTTCAGGGATTTGCAGTTTTGCCGGCTCCAAAATCGGAGGGGTCCTAGCGGATACGAAAGGGGCCAAGTTCACAATCTATGCCGGACTGGCTCTCCAAGCTGGAACGCTGCTGTTGCTGACCTGGTCAGACGGCTTGATCTATGTTGTCACTCCGTTGATCATGATGTGGATGACCGCCACATGGATGACCTCCCCGGCACAGCAGCTATATTTGGTTACCTTGGTGCCCCAGTCGCCGGATATTGCTTTAAGCGTCAATACTTCGTTTATCCAATTCGGCTTCGCCATTGGCTCGGGAATAGGGGGATTGATGATCAGCAGTTCCTCTATAGACAATCTAGGCTTGGCCGGATTTGCATTGGTCTTCCTGGCGCTTCTACTGGCAGCCTGGTTGTTTGCTTACGATAAAAAAAACGGACACGCAGCGAGTAACAAATACAATGAAAACCGAAGTATCTATACTGATTAAGATACCTCTATCCAGAAATGCGGCGTTATTGGAGGCATACAAGTATAGATAGTGAAAGGCAGAATTCCATAGTGTTCAGTTTCTTTGATAGAAAGTAAAGAAAAAAGGCTATCTCCTGAGTTTCCTTGGAGACTAGCCTTTTTCTCATTGTCATTTATGCTTGCTGAAGCAAAAACTGCTTGCCATATTCCCCGTGATCCAGAATCGTCGGGTGCTCGATCTGAATCGTCGAATGGTCAATTCCGTACTTCGTTTGCAAAATGTGATTAATCGCCAGAATGACACAATACGGCTGGATGCCTTCACGAACGAACACATGCGCTGTCAGGGAGTAATGTTCCGTGGATACCGCCCAAAGGTGCAGCTCATGAACATCCTCCACTCCTTCTACTTCACTGAGGTCCAGGCGGATTTGCTCGAGATCAAACTGCTCTGGAACAGATTCCATCAACACGAGCAACGACTCACGAATGATTTTGGCACCACCTGTAAAAATAATTCCCCCAATCACCAAGCTGATCAACGGGTCGAACAAGTAGTAGCCTGTCATGTAAATGAGAATCGCCGAAGTAATCACACCGACGGAGCTGAGCAAATCTCCAATAAAGTGCCATAATGCGCTTTTTACATTGAGGTTGTCTTCTTCCTTCATGCTGCGGCTAAGTACGATGGTCAGCACAATGTTTACAACCAAACCGATGGATGCGATGGTCAGCATCAACTGCAAATCAACGTCTTGCGGATTGATCATCCGTTTGATCCCTTCAATGACAATCCCGATCGAAATCACGGCAAGCGCCAAGCCATTCAAGAACGAAGCAATAATTTCAAAACGGAGAAATCCGAATGTGTACTTCTTATTCGGCTTACGTGTCGCCATATAAATAGCGGTCATACTCAACCCTAATGCAAAGACGTCAGAAATCATATGGGCGGAGTCGGACAGGAGCGCGAGTGAATTGGACATCAAGCCTCCCACAACCTCCACGATCGTAAAAAACAACGTCAATATAAGCGTAATCCACAATGTTTTCTTCGATGTTTGCTGTTCTTTCACATGATCAAGATGATGATAATCACCCTTTTTCATACGTATCACCTCTGTCTATTTAATTTATAAAAATTATAATGTAATAATTAATGTAATCATATCCTCTTTTTCGAAGATATTCAAATGAACATTTTATGGATCATACAAGTGATTTTCATTACCAATGATGCCTTACTAAAACAAAAAAAGCCTCATCCAAAGGATCAGGCTGATCATTCCTTATTGTGATTCCCTTCCAAAATCCGCCGAATATTCCCCTTGTACTGGGTGAGCAAGCGGCTTGCGTCTTCTGCTGGCAACCCGGTCTTTTGCATCACGATCGCCAGTTTTGCGTCACCGTCTGCCTTTTGCAATAGTACGTCTGCCTCATCGGTAGAGACATTGGTCGCTTCTGCCACGATTTGTTTTGCGCGTTCCCTCAGCTTCTCATTTGTTACCTGCACATTGACCATCAAATTTTTGTACACTTTCCCCAACCGAACCATACATCCAGTCGTAATCATATTGAGGACCATCTTCTGCGCCGTCGCTGCTTTTAAGCGAGTCGATCCGGTCACCACCTCTGGCCCTACTACCACATTAATCGCTACATCCACACCTTGACTGATCTGTGCCACCTGGTTGCAGGACAACGAAATGATTTTTGCCTGTTGCCTTCTTGCTTCCGCCAACGCTCCAATCACATAGGGTGTCCGACCGCTCGCTGCAATTCCCACCACGGCATCCCCTGCCCTAACCCCATAGGCAATCACATCTTCCCTGCCGTTCTGCTCCATGTCTTCGGCTCCTTCGACTGCCTTGACGAGCGCTTTCTCCCCTCCAGCAATGACTCCCTGCACCAATGAGGGGTCCGTACCAAAGGTTGGCGGGCATTCAGCAGCATCGAGCAAGCCCAATCTCCCACTCGTTCCTGCTCCAAAATAAAAGAGTCTTCCGCCGTTTTCCAGACACTCTGCGATCAAATCAACTGCCGCTGCAATCGAGGCCAGCTCCTTTTCAACCGCAAACGCGACTGTTTTATCCTCCTCATTCATAATCTGGATAATTTCCATCGTAGAGAATTTATCCAGCTCTTCTGTATTCAGATTTCTTGTTTCTGTCGTCAAATCGCGCAGGTGAAACTTCATCCAGTTACCTCCCACCCATCTACACTCATCTTCTCTTTCTACCCCACACCATGCTGCTTTTTCTCCGATGGAAACAGGCTGACCGGAAGATGTCCAGCGGCCTTTCGTTCCCCGAACAAAATGTCTGCCACAAGCTCAATGGCTTGGTGCGTATGATCGTAAACGGCGAGATACGCATCGACCTCTGGCATTACCAAGAGATCATACGGGTTTCGCAGGGCGACAACCACGACCTTTTTCCCCTGTTGAACCAGCCGATTCACCAGCAACGATTGACCTTTAAAGATATGGGCATTGTATGTAAAAACGACGATCTGCTCCACGGCTGACATCACATTCGCCACAATCCCCACTTCACCCTCTGTCGGGTTGAGCGTCGACATCATATAATATTCAACTGCACGATATTTTCTCAATGGTTCGAGCACATCTCCAGAAGCTACTTGCCCATCCTCTGCCAGAGTAAGGTTGGTGATCCCCGGAAAAATCACGCCAAGCGGTTGCGTGCTTCTCTGTAAAGGAAGGAGCTGATGTTCATTTTTCACCAAGGTTATGGCTTGGGCGAGCGCACTTCTTGCCATGTCTGCATGTTGGACACGGTCAAAGGAAGGGCCTTTTGCTCGCAAGTAATGCTCCCAGGAAAGAAATCGTTTCTTTAATTGGAGCACGCGATTTACCGCTTCGTTGACCCGCTCGCCTGACAGTTCCCCCGAATGAATGGCCGCAACGAGTCGGTCATACGTTTTTTGCTGAACTTCATGCGTGTGGGAAATCAGAACAAGATCGATCCCAGCCTGCACACAACGCACCGCCGCTTCCGGAACCCCGATAGTACCCGCAATGGCAGCCATTTCCATACAATCCGTAATCGCGACCCCATCAAAGCCGAGAGACTCACGCAATATCCCCGTCACGATCTCCTTGGAATACGTAGCAGGAGAACCTGACTCATCCATACTGGGCAAACTGATATGACCAACCATCACCATTGGGACACCTGCCGCTATACTTCGGGCGAATGGCACCAGCTCGACCTCTTCCAGTCGCTTCCGATCATGTCCGAGCACAGGAACAGCTTCATGAGAATCGGTGCTCGTATCACCATGACCGGGGAAGTGCTTGATAGCGGGAATGACACCACTCGCAAGCAAGCCTTGAATGGCTGCCTCGCCAAACCGCGCCACCTGCTCTGGCGCTTCTCCAAATGACCGCACCCCAATAACCGGATTGTCCGCATTGTTATTCACATCGACCGTCGGGGCAAAATTGACCGAAATCCCTGCTGCACGCAGCTCCTCACCGGTTGCCTGATAGATGCGCTTGGCTTGATCGAGATTGCCAGTCGCCCCCAAAGCCATTGCTCCTGGAAAGCGCGTCGCTCCTTTTTGCAGACGGGAAACCACGCCGTTTTCCTGATCGGTCCCGATCAACAGCGGATAGGGCTGCCAAGACTCATTCGCCCAGCTTTGAAGTTTCTGTACGCGCTGATAGGTTTCTTCCGGTGTCCCGATATTGCGGCTAAAAAGAATCACATTGCCAATCTGCTTTTGTTTGATCCACGTTTCCATTTCTTCGGGAATATCCAGCGTAGGGTAACCGATCATCAGTAGTTGCCCGACCTTTTGTTCCACTGTCATATGTTCGGCTTGCATGGAATCCTCCTCCCTATCGACTTGCTCTTGTCAAGAAAATGCTTTACTGTACTTCGCATACTGCTTCCAGCTGCGATACCCGAGCCTCGCATAGAAGTCGACCAGTGTCGTCCAATCGATGACAATGTTTGAGATGCCACGGTTCCGCAAGGCCACAATGCCCGCCTCCACAATCGCCAGTCCCAAGCCCCGTCCCCTATACTCCGCATCTGCACCCAACGGACCAATGCCGCCCAGTCCATCTGCAAACAAAGGTGCCCAGTATACGTTTTGTGCAATAAACGGAGAATCGGCATCATTGATCCGGCAGAAACCGACGATTTCACCGTCCAACTCCACAACGACGAATTCGCGTCCGGTTCCTCCCCGCTGGAAATAGTGAATGGCTTCATACTCCCAGCGTCCGGGGAAGCATCGATGTAAAAAGGTGAGGAATCTGTCTTGATCCGCTCTCGTCAACAGTCGAAATCGTCCATCTGGTATCTCGGGCAATTCCAGCTCTGCTGGTTCGATATACTGGCATAACAGATCGTTCTCCAATCGATCCTCTGAGTGATACCCTTGTCGTTCAAACCACGCTTTCACGTCCGCAGATTCCTCGGGTATGCCCGGAAAATAATGATACGGATCGCGTCCCAGTAAGATCTTTTCCACCCCTTGCTCTCGCAACGCATTTTCTGCCCTTGCCAGCAATTCACGTCCGACCCCTTGCCCGCGATGGGCTGTAGACACGAGCAAGACCTGTATCCAGCCAATGCCTTTTCCCAACTGAATGTCGAGGTTTTCCTGCCAGCATTTAGCCACGACAAAACCGACAGGACGCTGCGTCACAGCATCTATCGCAATCCACGACCCGGCTTTGACTACATTCTGATCCTCGAAGCTGTTTTGCCGCATGAGTCCAGTCCGCATGGGAAAGCGATCACCCAACTCTTGATTCCACAGCTCGCACAGAGCGTCCGTATATGGATCGTCCCAAGGTACGTATTGCATCGGATGCTAGCCTCCTTTACTCCCTATTTCAATCCAGAGGTTTTGGAGCCTTCCACAAAATACTTCTCCGCAAACAAAAACACGATCAAAATCGGAATCAAGCTGATCAAGGCCCCTGCTACCAGCAGTTGATCCTCTGTCTTGTACTGACCGCTCAAGGACAAAATCCCGATCGGCAGCGTAAAATTCTCATCCGAAATCAAATAAATGACCGGCGCCAATATCTCATTCCACTTCCCCATAAACGTAAAGACTGCCAGTGTTGCCAAGGAAGGCTTGCACATCGGCAAAAACACCCGCCAATAAATCTGGAATGGATTGCAGCCATCCAGCTTGGCCGCCTCCTCGTAATCCTTCGGGATGTTCAAGAAAGCTTGCCTCATTAAAAAGATGGCAAACGGCTGTCCGAGCCACTCCAAAATCCAAAGCGGAGCCAATGTGTCGAGCAGTCCCAAATTTTTAAAGATAATAAACTGCGGGACTATCGTGACAATCCCCGGAATCATCATCGTTCCCAGCACGATCATGAACAGCGTGTCGCGGAAAGGAAAGCGCAGCCTGGCAAAGGCAAAGGCAATCATCGAGCTGGACAATAAGGCTCCGATAACGGAAAGGATCGCGACAATCAGACTGTTGATCGTATAGCTGCTGAAATTCGCCTGTTCCCACACGGTTGTATAGTTACTCCACTGTGTAGGATTGGGCAGCCATTCTGGCGGAAATTGCATGTACTGCTTGTAAGTTTTCAACGAGTTAAACACGGTTGTCAAAAACGGAACCAGCATAATCAATGCACTGGCTATGACAAACAAGTATCCAGCGATCTTATTGAGAGGAAGACGCTTTTGCATGGCTACCTCCTTTCCCCTTAATCATAGTGAACCCATTTCTTTTGCAGCTTGAATTGGATGAGCGTAATGGCAAGCAGGATGAGGAACAGCACCCACGCGATGGCAGAGGCGTAGCCCATTTTGAAAAAGCTGAATGCTTGGCGGAACATGAACAGCATCAGGACGAGACTGGCGTTGTTTGCACCACCTGTCGAGCCTGCCTCCGTGGAGCCTCCAGTCATGACAAAAATCTGCTCAAAGTTTTGGAAGGAGTAAATCGTATTCAAGATGACGACCAGAAACGTCGTGCCGGAAATCATCGGGACTGTCACCCGCCAAAACTTTTGCCAGGCATTTGCTCCATCAATCGAGGCTGCCTCGTACATGTCAGAAGAAATTCCTTGTAGCCCAGCGAGAAAAATAATCATCATGTAGCCTACTGACTTCCAGATGGCGATGAGAACCAAGACCGGGATGACCCAGAATTCATCAATCAGCCAGTTTTGCGGGGCCAGCCCAAGGTTAGACAGAAAAGCATTGGCAAAACCGATCCGCTGGTTAAACACCGCATCCGCTACATATGCGATCACTGTCCACGAGGAGATGACCGGCAAAAAGTGAACCATCCGGAAAAATTTCAAGCCTTTCAGCTTTTGATTCAGGGCAACTGCTAACAGCAACGCCAAAAACGTTTTGGCCGGAACGTACAGAAGCGTAAAGTAAACTGTATTCCATAACGCCCGATAAAACAGTGGATCTTCAAACAGCTTTTCATAGTTGTCCAAGCCAATCCATTTGGGCGGATTTAAAATATCGTAATCAGAAAAGCTGAAGTACAATGACGCGACCGATGTACCCACGACGAACACGAGAAAGTGGATGAGATAAGGGGAGACCAGGAGCAGTCCCCATCTCCCCTCGCTATCCAACCATTTTCTCTTTTTCACAGCAGGCTTCGCCTGTTGCTTGGGTTGCAGCTCTAGCATGGTTGGCACACATCCTCACTGATAGATGACTATTTCTTCTTGAAGAAGTCATCCAGAACTTTTTGAATACCTTGGTCTGTTTTCGTGATGAATTCATCTGTTCCGTATTTATCCATAAACAGCTCTGCCAGATTATCCGTGAACACCTTCACCCACTCGGTAAAGACAGCGTTGGTATCAATCGTGCCCGCGAACTCCAAGGTTTCGAGGAAGACTTTTTTGTTTTCCGGCTTCGTGGCTGGGTTTAGGAACATCTCGGAATTCGCCACTGATTTTTTCACTGGAATCGCTTCGCCTACTTCTGTCCACTCTTTTTGTGCTTCATCTGATGTCGTCCAGTATGTGATCCATTCTTTAGCAGCCTTGACCTTCTGCTCCTCTGCTTTTTTGTTGATAACCCATGAGTTTGCGATCACGGGTGCGAAGCGTTTGCCGTCCGGTCCTTTTGGCATAGGAGCGACATCGTAGTTCAACCCTGCGCCATTCATCGAGGTCGTTGCTGCGTAAATATCGACTTGCATCGCCACAGCCCCGCTCAAAAACGCTTTGAAGTTGCTCTGGAACGCCTTCAGATCAGCCGGATTCGGGAATAGCTTGCGCTGCATGCCGTCGACCATCCACTCGACCGCCTTTTTGTTCTCCGGGCTGTTAATAATCGATTTTGTCAACGTAGGGTCCAATACCCCGCCACCATACGCTTTCAAGATGTTAAATGCACCGCGTGAGCTACCGAAAAACGCGAAGCCGTACTGCTTCACTGATTTTTTGTCAAAAGCAGGATCATCTGCATTTTTCCCGTTGGCATCGAGGGTCAACTTGACGGAAGCGGCTTTCAAATCATCCCAGGTCCAATCTGCGGTAGGATAAGGGACGCCCGCTTTGTCGAACAAATCCTTGTTGTAGAAAAGCGCTCCGACTTGGATGCCCTGTGGCACGCCCCAATACTTCCCGTCTGCGTCCTTATTGAACTCAAGTCCATTAAGCTCATCTTTGTTGATCTCTTTCGTGACGTAATCGGTGATGTCGAGAATCGCGCCACGTTGGGCGTAACCAAATACTTTTGTCCCATCGCTCTGCCAAAGATCAGGTGCATTCCCAGCCGCGATCTGAGTCGTCAATTTTTGATAGAAATCATCATAAGGAGCTGTCATCGTTTTGATCTTGATGTGAGGGTGTGATTGTTCGAATTTTGCAATAATTTCTTCCATCTTTTTCTTCGTGGGTGGATCAGAGCTGTACCCCATATACAATTCGACTTTGTCCCCCTGCTGTGTGGAGGACTGGCTGCTACATCCAGAAACAAGCAATGCCGCAGCTAAGCCAATCATACCAAGTACTGAGAGAAACCTTTTCTTTTTCATGGAAAACCTCCCCAATTGCAATAAGTAGAAAACTTGCATAGCTAACGATATTTCCAAGAGCCTGACGTACTTCTAGCGACATGATGGGTACTGTAAAGATAAAGGACTCTTAACTGACTAATAGGGATAAAAGGATAAAGGCAGGAGTTTGTGTATTCTGGCGCAAGTACGCAGCAGAGACATCGTAATTTTTGGCAGAAGTGGCGGCCACTCCGTAAAAATCAATCTGGATTGGCTAAAATGTAATGTGCTGCGTTTTGTTCAGAACGCTTGATATTGTGCAATGATTCGCGGATGCGCAACAATCCGCCATTCAACACGATACCACCCCTTTAGTCTCGCAAAATTGTTAAGCGCTTACATTCGAGTGTGACATTGGTAATTCGTTACATATTTTGTATTATAGATGCTTGAAATAAAATATCAAGATGAATTGTCAGATTTGAAACAAAATTTCAAAACTATTTTTCGACACTTTCTCCTTTGTTCGCCCGTTATAATTTTTTACAATTTTAACAGTTACTTATATAGATCTCTTTCCGTATTAATCCATGTACGCCCAATTTACAAATAATGGAGCTGATTGAGAATGTCCAAGCGTAAGGCACTAGCATTCACACTGATGGCTGCTTTACTTTTGTCGAACTCTGCCGTTTTGACAACCGAAGCTGCTGCAAAAGCATCCTCTACCGAAGAAGAGCTCATTAGCAAAAAATTGACAGCAGAAGACCTCGATGACAATGCAAAAGCGACACTAGAACTGGTCAAAGAAGTTATGCCGGATATGAAAAAGTATGACATTATCCACGTGAGAGTCTATGAAAATTTATTAACCAGAAACGGTGATAGAATCGACCAGTTGGAAGTGGAACTGATGGGAACCCCTGAAGGTGAGAAGCCTCATCACGCACTTGTCAGGATGAACGCCAAAACGGGAGAACTCATTGGCGCCGAAATAGCCAACGGTCTGCTCAAATCGGAAGTCAAGTTGAACGAAGAAGAAGCAACCAAGAAGGGCTTCGAGTACCTGAAACATTTCTTTGGGGAGAAAGCGGACATCTACGAGGTATCCGATGTTCGTCACAATGTTTTCGGAGATGGATCAAAACAAATTCTCGTGATTTACACGGCACCAGACCATGATATTTACGTGACAATGGATAGCGAAGGGGAGCTCAAGGCTGCCAAAAAAGATATGTATATCGAAGAATAAAAGGGGTTGCTTCAAATGTTCAAACACCAAGCACTACCCTTCACCCTGATAGCAGCACTCCTTTTGTCAAACACACCTGTTCTGTCAAACGAAGCCGCAGCAGCCTCTTCCCCCAAAGTGAAAGCAACTGTAAATGCGAGCAAGTTAGAAGATCTGTCCATCAAAGATCTAAATCCTAAAGCAAAAGCGACTCTGAATCACGTCAAAGAAGTCATCCCTTACCTGAAAAACTATCACATCGCCTCCATCCTAAAAGAGAATGTCGTAACCACTTCTGGTCCTATCGAACGTCTGGAAATAATCTTGTCGAGCACACCAGAGGGTACTACCACACATTTCGGAGTTGTCCATCTAAACGCAAGTACGGGAGAGCTGTTCGGCGTCGACATTCAAAACGGACTCCCCTCATCCAAAAAGCTTATAGATGAAAAGGAAGCGTTCAAAAAAGGCAAGGAGCATCTCAAACGTTTGTTTGGAAAGCAAGCGGAAACCTACAAGTTCTCAGAGATCCATTCCTCTTCCTCTCAGGATAACCAGACACAGATTCTTGTTATTTACAAATCGCCGGATCATTCCATCTACGTGACAATGGATAGCGTCGGAGAATTAAAGACTGTCAAAAAAGCCATCTACCCCGAAGCCGAATTAGAAGGTAACCACAAATAAGATAGACCTTTGTCCACTTAAAAAGAGACGGTTCTGCCGCCTCTTTTTTTGATGGGTTTGAACGCGATTACGATACCAACCTTACAACCCTGTAATATTCTGTAAGGTAAATCAATTTCCCATTTCTCTCCTATCGATTACGATTCTCCTGTTACACGTAAAGGAGGATCACCAAAAATGAATGGCATGGAAATCAACATTCACTATTTTCGCTTAATTAATGACTTGGGGAAAGAGTATCCGGCTCTCAATCCCGTATCTTTTTATGTAGCAGAGTATACGGTGTTTATTCTGGCATTGAGTGCATTGGTGTATTGGTTTACGAGAAAATATGAGAATCGCATCATGGTCGTTTGTGCGACATTTACGTTTGTCATAGCCGAGCTATTCGGGAAAGTAGCAGGATATTTCCATGCGAACAATCAGCCATTCGCAGACCTTGCGGACGTCAATCAATTGGTACAAAAAGCGGTCGACAATTCGTTTCCTAGCGACCATACGATCCTGTTTTTTTCCTTTTGCATGAGCTACTGGCTTTTTAATAAGACGACGGGGCCACTCTGGATGCTACTTGCTGCTTGTGTCGGGCTTTCTCGCATTTTAGTAGGTGTTCATTATCCGGCAGATGTCATCGTGGGTGCCCTGATCAGCATTGGGTCCGCTTTGGCCGTCTATATGATCGTGCCGAGATTGAGTTTTGTCCATACCCTACTTGCTGTCTATGAAAAAGGAGAGCAAGCGATCTTGCCCGCCAAATCGAAGACGAGAGACTTTTGATTCACTGCTACGTCTCTGTCATCGTTCCACCATTTGACATGCAATACCTGGCCCGTGACCTATCCCGAATCATCCGAGGCCAGGTAGACATAGGTCGGAGCCAGCTCCAACGGCTGCCCTGCGCGACGTAATGAAAGCTACCATTTATGAGACAACCATCTTGATGAACTGAAGAATAAGAGGAACACCTTGTACAGGTATGTCACTCAAAATCAAAACGCCTGGCTGGACAACATATAAATTGGGAGGCTGAAGCATTCCATTGATGAAAAGATTCACAACAGAAACTTCATTCGGATCCAGAATGCCGGAAGTACTGAACGGCATGACAGCATCAGCGTTGGTATACATGTTTTTGACTCCATCTGAAATTGCCGTATACTGATATGTTTCTGTTCGTATTAAACCAGGAGTACATGGACATGGGGGGCATGGCGGACACGTTGGGGATGGTTTTACTGGAAAAATTCCGGGACAACCTAATGGCTGGACGATTTGCAGGCTGTGTCTCCTGACATTGTATTGCTGTGTGACATAGCGCCTCATGAAATCACTCGTCCTTTCTCGAAGTGCTTCGACCGTTCACTCCGATTTACGTGCATGAGTGAACCCCAGGCACATTCCATCCACCTGGGGCCACCCTCCTATTCACCTTAGTTCACGACAAATTCTACAATTACGGGAGTACCATCGTTTTCGGCATCTCCATTCGGAATCGTAATCGCCGTCGTTGTGATTGTGGAAGTATTACCTGCCTGAAGCACCCCATTAATGTAGAGACTGTAAAAAGCAAACGTACCAGGAAATGCTGTCGCAGCAGCGCCCGCGTCATTGGTAAATGCAGTTGCCGCAATGGCAAACGTAGCACCAGTACCAGTTCCAGCACCCATGGTGGACGTGAATCTCAATGAGGTTAGATACGGTTTAATAATCGGCACTTTAGAACACCCCCTCCTCTATTTATTCCCTATTAGTTAATGACTTGTTTCATCTAATTGAAACCGACAAATGCCAGTAGAAACCCGCACATTTTTTAGCCCTCCCACTTTTACCAGTAGGAGGGCTACATGATTGCTAGTCTTGAAACAGCGCTTGCAACTGCTCTTTCTCTGCGTCACTCAATACGTATTCTGCCATCGGGAACAACACATTCTCTTCTTTAAAGAAATGTTCCATGAGTATTTCTACTGCCATCAGCAACTGTGTGTGGACAGCTGCTATTTCTACTGGTGCAGACTTTTCCTTTTCTACGATTCGCATGAACGACATCAGGCTTTCATGAATCAGATCATGCTCTTCCTCCATGGCAGCAATCGGTCCCATATCCCGTTCTATATAGTTAGCCATCAGGGGATACAGGTCTTCCTCCTCGCGTCTGGAGTGTTTCTCCAGTTCCGCCCGAAACGAAGACGCCAGCTCATGAAGCTCCGTTAAGCCTTTTTTTCTTTTCGTAGGTTCGGCAGTAGATTTCAGGTTATTTGCTAGATTTACGAGCTCATTCATCTGCTCAGCCAATGATAGGTGCTCGTCTTTCAATTTTTCCAAAGCTGGACACAGCTTCCTCCTCTCTCCAAACTCCTGCATCATCCCCATACATCCCAGTGGCGGTGGTCCCATTACAATCCCTCCATCTACTAGTGGACGTTAGTTACCAAAGGAAATGCGATATGCTAGCTGTCCCCGATTGTCCCTGGCAACCATTCGAATACAGTCATCCTCTTGCGAAAAAACAACGGGTCCATTCTGGATCGGAATCGCAACAAACTGACAAGGATTAAAATAGAGTCGCAGATGCTCCTCATCCTCCGTAATCTCCCATTTTGCCAGCTGCCTTTCCATGAGAGCTGGAGAGTGTGGCTCGGCATCATCCGCCAAATCTTGAATGAGTATGCCCATTTTTTTATCCACCAAGGAAGGCATCTCTTGGTGAAGCTCGGCAATCGTTCGCTTACTAGGATTCATGGCAACTGATCACCCTTCCTTCCCTGCATTATTTCCCTTGCTCTCGTCGATCTCACTTGTTTTTGCTATATACCATCCATGCCAGCGGGAACAACACCACCGCAGCACCACTGAGCAGTAGCACCTCCATATATCGCTGTGCAAAATACATATTGACTGTGTACTGGGTGCAAACAATGCTGGCGAACAAGATCAAGGCTAATAGGATGACACCTTTATAGCTGCTCTTCATATCTTTTCACCCCTACAGCAAATACAGCTCCATCTTTTTCTTGAAGCACAATTTCCGGAAGCGGTCTTCTTGGCGGACCAGCGAGCGGCTTACCTGTGGCGATATCAAATTTCCCATGATGGCAAGGACATAGCAGCTCCTTCTCATCTCGGTCCCAAAATACCGGACAACGCAGGTGGGTACACGCATTTTGATACGCCTTGTATTCCTTTTCCGCTACATACACGAACAACGCGCTGTCATGCTCTTCTGGATAAGCAAACTCAATCGCATCTCCGGGTTTTATATCGCTGAGATTCGCGATTTTTTGTGTGGGATACGACTTGCTGGATGAACTCATCAGCTCCTTAGCAGCTAATGCCCCCCATGGCAGAGTAGATGCCGCGAAAAGACCGGCTGCCCCTACCATTGTTTTCATAAAACTCCGTCGATCCAGATTGCGCTCATTGGAACGATTGATGTTATGCGTATAATTGTCATCCTTCAACGGAATGGGGCGGGTTTTCTCGTTCTCCATAAGGTATATCTCCCCTCTAGAATAGCTTCTGTTTGCCCTGCAGAATACCAGGCAGGCTAATTTTTACATTGGTTTCGCCTTCCAGCACATCCGGGTCGTGGCTGGCCGTCCATTTGCCATTGGCCAAAGGAATCTGTGCCCGTTTTTCTTCCAGCTCTGCTTCCTCAATCCACTGCAAGGTGTTTGTCGGGCAAACCGAAGCGCACATCGGCGGGATTCCCTCTTTTGTACGGTCGTAGCATAGATCGCACTTGTACATAAGATTCTGCTCTTCATCAAATTTTGGAATGCCATAAGGGCACGCAATCGTGCAATTTTGACAGCCGATGCATTTTTCCACCAAGGCTGACAATACGGCTCCATTATCTGCGATTTGAATCGCCTGTGCAGGGCAGCTGCGGGCACAAGCAGGATTGACACAATGGAAGCACATGAGCGGAATCGTTTGTCTGTTGATAAACGGGTCCACATCCAGTACGTAGTTTCGGTTTCGGTTGTCGTGGCCTCCACACTGTGTGCACGCCGCCAAGCAGCTTCGACAACCGATGCAATTGTCCATTTCGATGTATAAGACTTGTTTACCCATGGCGAACTCCTCCATGCTTGTGCTTGATGATTTTCGCGGCGCATGCTTTAAACTCAGGCATTTTGCTGTAAGGGTCCAATGCCGGGTTGGTCAGCAGATTGATAGACTGCGCTTTTCCCCAGTGGTACGGAACAAACACCGTATCCTCTCGAATCGCCTCGATAACTTTCACGCGGTACTGCGCCTCGCCTCTTCTCGTTTTCAGCGTGACCAGCTCATCGTGTTCAATGCCATAACGAGTCGCTGTTTTTGGGTGAACTTCTAGCAGAGGATCAGGATACATGTCCTTCAAAAAAGGGATTCGTCTTGTCTGATTCCCGGACAAATAGTGGAACACAACTCGTCCTGTAGTCAGCCGCAAAGGATATTCTTCATCCGGCTCCTCCGCTGGCGGACGGTAAGGCAGCGCACATATTTTGGCTTTGCCATCCGGGTGATAAAATTTTTTATCCAGGAATAAATGGGGCTGTCCCTCGTCACCCTCCTCGCGGCACGGCCAGAAAACACCATTGTTTTGATCAATTTTCTCGTAGGTGACCCCGTAGTAGTCTGCTATTCCGCCTTTGGAGACCTGACGTATTTCATTGAAAATATCCTGAGGAGACTTCAAGTGCGTAAAGTATTGTCCGCGCCCCATTCTTTTGGCGATTTCTATTTGAATCCACCAGTCAGGCTTGGATTCTTCGAACCATTCCTGTGCCTGACGATGACGAATGATGCGACCTTCAAGATTGGTAGTTGTTCCATCGTCCTCTGCCCAAGTCGTAACGGGAAGAACGACATCGGCGTATTCAGCTGATTCGGACAAGTAAAAATCGCAGCAAACCATAAAATCCAGACTTTTCAGGGACTCTCGAACATGGTTTAGATTTGGCGCACTTACAACCGGGTTGGAGCAGAGTAAGTATAGACTGCGAATCGTTTTATCCTTCATCAGCTGGAACATCTCATAGGCAGAGACACCTTTCTGCGGCATCTCTTCCGCGGAAATGCCCCAGGCACATGCTATTTCACGCACATGTTCAGGATTGTCGAGCTTGCGGTAGCCAGGCAATTGATCGGCTTTTTGCCCGTGTTCCCGCCCACCCTGACCGTTTCCTTGACCGGTAAGGGTTGCCACACCTGATTTGGGACGACCAATCTTGCCTGTGACGAGTGACATGTTGGTATAGCCAGATACGTTGTCCGTCCCTTTCGACTGCTGTTCCACCCCACGGCAAAACATTACAATCGCATCGGGCGCCCTCCCGAAAATGTCGGCAGCCCGCACAATCTTCTCCTCTGAAACCCCTGTTATTTCGCTAACATACTCCGGTGTGAAGGCAGCGACCACTTCTTTGGTTTCTTCAAAACCATTCGTGTGATTTCGAATAAAGTCTTCATCAATATGCCCATTCTTGATCAGCAGGTGGACGATTCCGTTTGCCAGTGCCAAATCTGTTCCGGGTCGCAGATCCAGGTGAATATCAGCTCGACGTGCCAATGGTGTTTCCCTTGGATCGGCTACGATCAGATAACCGCCTCGATTTTGTACTTCCCAGATACGAAACATACTGGTTGGATGACATTCAGCCGCGTTTGAACCGGCTAAAAACAAGCAATCTGTTTGATGAATATCCGTCCAAGGAATGGTAGAACCACGATCAATTCCCAAGCTTCGATTCAATCCTGCCGCAGCGGAGGACATACAAAAGCGGCCATTGTAGTCGATATAACGCGTTTGCAAGGCGACCCGTGCGAACTTACCTGTGAGATAACATTTTTCGTTCGTCATGGAAACGCCAGAGTAAACAGATAAGGTATCTTTGCCATAGTTGTGTTGCAATTCCTTGAACTTCGAAACGATCAAGTCAAGTGCTTCCTCCCATGACGCTTCCCGAAATCCTTCCGCCGTGCCTTTTAAAGAGGCATCTGTTCGAATCAACGGCCGCTGTATCCGATCCGGATGGTTAACCTGCTGATAAGCCGTCACCCCTTTTGGACACATCTTACCCAGATTGACAGGGAAATCGTACCGTGGCTCCACTCCGATAATCTTGTTTGTCGTAGTATCTACACGCAGGTTCATCCCGCATTGCATACCGCAGTAGCAGCAGTGCGTGCTGACCAATTTCTCATTAGGATGAATCTTGTTTTCAACGTCTTTAAAAAATTTATCCTTTGGCATGTTGATTTGCCTCCCCGGCATTGATCTCGTGCGTAGGAACTCCTGTGAAGCGGAACATCCGGTATTTTCTGCGGCACGGCAAGCAGAGTTCAGCCAAGTGGAATTCTTCTTCCATTTGAAAAGCCATTTCGTTTTTACCCAGCACGTTGATTACATCTGCCGATTGTTCCGCAGAGACAAACTCATTGCTACACACTTTGCACTTTTTCATTTCCTGCTCGCCATAGTGCTCGCGATAATTACGTGCAAACACACTCATGGGACGGAACGGTATGTGCGCCAGTTTTCCGAATGGCAGATAAATCAATGTCACAATCACTGCGAATTGATGGGTGACCGATATGATTGGGTGCCCAAAGCCCCCCAGGAACAGGTTGCTAGCTGTCAACATCAATCCTGTTATGCTGATAAATAACAGCAGGTATATAGGCAAAAAGTCGTAGACAAAGGTTTGTTCAGCCCGTGCCTGCATGTTCTTGAATCTGCGATATAAAGCCATGATTCCTCCGCTGATGACCATAAAAGCGGTAATGTTCAGCGCATTGTAAAAGAGAAAGGCAATCCAACCATCCGCTTGTACGGTCAGAACATCCACACCCATAAACACGACCTGATAGTAACCGTTGTCCGTCATCGTGAAATACATCCAGCCAAAAACCAACGGAAAGGTGACAAATGCGGACAAGATACATCCCCATCCCAACAGAATGTGCTGTGCCCAGCGGTACCATCCCCGATTCCAAATAAAGCGATAGATAGCTAGATGATCCACCGTTGTATTCGCCGTACTTTTACGAAAGAGAAGTCGTAGTCCCTTTTTCAAAATGACATTCGTTGGCGGGCGATCTGCCCACGCAGAAAATCGGTAGAGGAAACCTCCAATAAAGACAAGCGTTCCCACCATATAGCCGTAAAGCGCCAAGTCAATATGAGTGAAAAAACGTGTTCCCACGTAACTTAGTACGAACAAGCAAGCAATGATGATAAAAGCACGCTTCGCCACCTTGGAAGCAAAAATATAGTTCATACAACACCCTCCCTGCTGCTGCTCTTTTTTTCCTTTCGTTCGAGACCATTGTAGCAATGGCTCGTAACCGAGGTTGTGATATACCTCACACCTCTGCCATAATCATGACTATTTTCTCTTCCCAAACCATCAATTTGAGATGATATAATGAGGTACCTTTTTATCCTTGTTGTAAGGGGGACCCACATGACCGGAAATGGCACTACCTTTGTTGAGCAGATTTCTTCCGATTTTGTGAATAGCCTTGAAACGTTTTCTGTTAGGAAAAACTTTGTTCCCGGAGCCGTCCTGTTTTTGGATGGTGAAAGTGCCGATCAGCTATTCTTAATTTCGTCAGGCCAAATCAAACTCACAAAAAACACGAACGATGGAAAAGAACTGACCCTGCAAGTATTTGGTGCAGGAGAGCTTGTCGGCGTCTCCGGGCTCTTCGAACAGGAATTGACGTACACCTCCACAGGCACCATGTTGATGGAGGGTGAGGTATGGATCATCCCGCGACAAGGGTTGGAAAAAATGCTCATCAAAAACGGCCAATTTTGCGTAGACTTCCTGCGTTGGATGGGCTTGATGAACAGGCGGATGCAGTCTAAATTTCGTGATTTGCTACTCAATGGCAAAATCGGCGCCCTGTATTCAACACTAATTCGCATGAGTAACACGTACGGCAAGCCACACCCCGAAGGAATCCTCATCGACCTTTCCCTTACCAATCGTGATTTGGCGCAATTCATTGGCCTGACACGAGAAAGTGTCAACCGGATGCTTTCCGATCTGAAAAAACAGGACACCATCGATCTGCTTCCCCAAGGGCATATCTTGATTAAAGACCTTGCCTATTTAAAAGAAGCGATTTATTGTGATGACTGCCCTCCTGATATTTGCCAAATGTGAGCAAACTCGCCATACTTACCTACAATAAAAAAAGTCCTGGACTTGTCCGTCCAAGACTTTTTTTCATAAGCGATTCAGCCTTCTTTATCCATGTCTTTGCTCCACGAGTTCGCTGAACATGCCAGCATAGTACTCGACGTCTCCTGCATCGTCCAGGATCGCGCTGATGGTTAACCATTGGAGATATTGATCCCCATTCTTCCGGCGATTCCAGATCTCTCCTTGCCAATAGCCATTTTTCTTGATCGAGTCCCACATCTTTTGATAGAAGTCGGCATCCTGTCTGCCTGATTTTAAAATATTGGGAGACTTGCCAATCACCTCATTCATCTCATAACCAGTCACTTTCGAAAAAGCATGGTTCGCACTTTTAATAACTCCTCGTGTATCGGTAATCAGTATCGCTTCTCCCGTCTTTTCCATAATGGTAGCGGCGAGCTGCAGCTTCTCTTGATAAAACATCCACATCACCAAGACTAAGCTTGCCAGTGCAAACTGAGATAACGCCATGAAACCGATCGCGTAATGCCCCGTCAGATTAAACAGCATCGTTAAGATCAACGGCGGGAAAAATCCTCCTAATCCCCCCATGGCAGATACGATCCCATTCACAATCCCCGCTTGTCGCGAGAAATACATCGGCACTAATTTGAATACGGCTCCGTTACCGATTCCGGCACATATCGCCACCAGTAAGCACCCTACCGTATACATCAAAATCGATGGCGAAAACGATAAGACAATACCAGACAAGGCGAGCCCAGCAAACACAATCATCAATGCCTTGAAAGCGTTCCATCTATCTCCTAGCCAGCCTCCCAAAGGTCTTGCAAGTGTCGCCAACAGAATGAATCCGGCTGTTCTCATACCTGCATCTACTTTATCCAATTGGAAATGACTCACTAAAAAATTCGGGAGATAAACGGTGAAAGCGACGAAGCAACCAAACGTAATAAAGTAGAACAAACTAATAAGCCATAGTTTTTCGTTTTTGTAGACACTCTTGATCTGCTGACCAAGAGGAGTCACTACCTTCGGTTCATTTTTGTCCCCCATCAAGAAGGTAAGCACAGCGAAACCTGCAAGCAATAACATAAACATCTGTACGGTATTGGCCCATCCAAACGATTTAGCCAGAACTGGCGCGGCAAAAGTTGTTATCGCTGTACCAATATTCCCCATACCGTAGATTCCGTTTATGGAACCATGCTTCTCTTTCGGATAGTATTTCGGTAGAGAAGTCACACCAACGGAAAATACCGCTCCGCCTATCCCCAAAAATAGCCCGCCTATTAGCAAATCGGTATAAGTCGTCGCCTTGCTAATATAAAAAACAGGCGCCAGCAGCAAGAGAAAGCTTATGCTAAATAAAATTCTCGCGCCAAATCGGTTACTCCAATATCCAACAGGGATTCTCAGCACCGATCCAAGCAAGACAGGAATCGCTGTCACCAACGCCACTTCGCTTGCACTCATGGGTACGGTTTCTTTAATAAAAGGCATGAGCGATGACAAAATGACCCATACCATGAAACCGACCGTAAGACTCAACGTCTGTAACGGCAACTGCCATTTTCGTACCATAACAACACCCCTCACTTGGGAATCTTCTTCATCCCCTATGATAAGAGGCAATGTTTTTTCCCGTTGTGATTTTAATCACAGCCTCCTTCCAGGCAATCCGCTTATAATCAAAGCGAAATCTTGAAACGAAGGAGTGGATTATACATGTTTTGTTATCAATGTGAACAGACTCCATCAGGTGGTTGTAAGGTCATCGGCGTTTGCGGAAAGAATGAAGATCTTGCGAGTATTCAGGATACAATTATTTTTGCTTTAAAAGGAATTGCAGCTTATGCAACACATGCACGTCAACTAGGCTATATCGATCCTGAAGTAGATGGGATTACACAGGAAGCTCTCTATTTTACATTGACGAATGTGAATTTTAACTTGGATGAACATTTGCAAATGGCCATGAAAGTAGGCAAAGCCGCCATAAAAGTCATGGAGCTTTTGGATAAGGCACATACGGATCACTTCGGAATCCCGCAACCAATCACAGTCTCACAAAATAAAATAGAAGGAAAATGCATCATTGTTACGGGACACAATCTATTTGCTCTCGAAGAACTGTTAAAACAGACAGAAGGCAAAGGAATTAATGTGTACACGCATTCCGAAATGCTGCCTGCACATGGCTATCCCGCACTGAAAAAATATCCTCATTTGAAAGGAAACATCGGGAAAGCATGGTACGATCAACGCCAATTGTTCGAGAAATTCCCAGGTGCCATACTGGCTACAACAAACTGTGTGATGCCCATACGAGGCAGCTACGCCGATCGTTTCTTTTCGTATGAAATAGCTGGCTTGGAGAATGTGACGAAAATTGATGGTAACGATTTTGCGCCGCTCATTGAGAAAGCATTGTCTCTTCCTGAGGTTTCCATCGAATCTGAACTGACATTGACGACCGGGTATCATCACAAAACGGTCCTCGGCATCGCCCCTGAAATTATTCAGGCAGTCAAGGAAGGAAAGATCAAACGCTTCTTCGTCATCGCTGGTTGTGACGCTCCTGGCAAGGGAGGCGAGTATTACCGTGAATTGGCTACGTCCTTACCACCAGAAGCAGTCATTCTTACTACCTCCTGCGGAAAATTCCGTTTTAACGATGTAGATTTCGGCATCGTGCCAGGTACCGACATCCCAAGATATATCGATTTGGGACAGTGCAATAACTCGGTTTCTACCATTACGATTGCGGCTGCATTAGCCGAAGCCTTCGAGTGTGAAGTGAACGAGTTACCCGTAAGTATCGTTCTTTCCTGGTTTGAACAAAAAGCGGTTGCCATCCTGCTCGGTCTGTTTAGCCTGGGAATACAAGATATACGGATTGGCCCAAAATTGCCTGAGTTCATTCAGCCCGGTGTTCTGCAAGTATTGCAAGACTTGTTCCATATCCAGTTGATTGGTGACGCCCAAGAAGATATGAAACAAATGCTGGGTATCACTCAATAAGCTGTCACCCGTAACCGCAAATAACAAAATGAGGCACCTTCTTCTAACAGGAAGGTGCCTCATTTTACCCCCTAGTGTCTGTCAACAAAAGAAGAGGTGTTACGACCTTGAAGCTTATAACCATTTTTTAAGCCATTCCAAAACAGATAGGTGCTGCAAATTGACTGCTTCTCCACCAGGGACGCTTTCCCGGACGCTTCCTCGTTGGATGCCTACAGACGTTATGTTGACGAAAATACCGACCACTTCTCCATACTCATTGACGGCAGCTCCGCCGCTGTTGCCATTCTCCACAGGAACAGAGCAATCAAATTCCCACGGTTGCAGCTTTGTGCTTAACTGACACAACTCACCAGTCCTTACGATCCAGTCCTGATACTCCGCTTCGACAGTCAGTAGCTTTTGACCACTCACAAGTGGATCGGTGCTCAAAGACAGGAATGGTAATTTTGCAGACGGTCGCTCAATCTTATATAGAGCCAGGTCAACAGCATCTTTTCCTATTCCTGAGTGCTCCGCAACCAGAGTCGCGTTTAACCAATCCCGAGAGTACGTTTTCACTCTGAAAGAGACTCTCCCATTGGATACGTGTTTTGCCGTCAGCAACAGGCCGCCTTTCAATAATACACCCGTTCCGCCGAATCCAATGTCTATGTGAACCGAAGCAGCCTTTGCCAGCTTTTCGATTTCACTCCACGGCTTCGGTTGCTTGGTAGCTTGGGTAGGCTCTGGAGTTGGTTCAGGCTCTGGAGTTGGTTCAGGCTTCGGCTTTTCCGGCGGATCGGGTTGAGGAACTGTTCCAGTCAATTTTTTCGCTATGTTTTGAATGAGCAATGCTACCAAGTCTCCACGGACTACTCCGCCTTCATGAGCGTTTTGTACCCAGTATTCAGCTGATTGGATGACTGCGTGGTTTTGTAATACTTTTAATGCCTCTTTTGTCTCTTTATTCGCTTGTTTATTCACCGTTCATCCTCTTTTCATTGCTCTATTTGTTCTATTTTTACTTTACCAAATATTTCTATTTCCTCCTCATAAAATCTCCATGAAAAAAGAGACGGTTCGCCCGCCTCTTCTCTATTACTACCATTCTGTTTCCGTTTTGTGTTCAATGACGCGTAGGACTTTTCGCTCAACTGCTTTCATCATTTGTTTCAGTAAATCATCGCTGATTGTTACTTTATTTTTTCCATCTTGAAGTTGTCTTTCAGCCTGTGTTTTTGCGATCACATCAATTACTTGTTGTTTCGAGATATTTTTAGATGCTGCAACCTCTACAACAGATTTCCCTTTTGCTATTTCTTCTTTTAACTCTGTCGGGCTCATTTTTAGTAAAGAAAACAGTTTTTCATTGTTTAAGAAGTTATCAGCAGTATAATCAGGTTTACCATCTCTGGAAAAATAACCTTCTACTTCCTTATTTGAAGGTGCAGGAGCTACCGGAGAAAGACTAATGGTATTACCGTGAACAAATACTTGGTAACCCTCTCCCTCTGAAGCCTTCTTGGTGTAATTCAGGATGAATGTTTTTTGGTTTGGGTTCTCCATCTGCTCCATGGCAACCTCGTAATCTTTGATGTTGCCATACAATTTATCAATGAGCTGATCTACCTTTCCCTTGATTTCCTGATCGGGCAAAGTAATGAGTGGTTTCTCCTTAGGCTCCCAATTCTCTTGCGTCAGGTCTTGAATCTCACCCGTAATACCGTTTGTATGAAGGGTAAACTTTTTGCCGGTTCCTCCTTTTTCCTGCAGGACGATGCTTAGTTGGGCCTTTTTGGTTGAATCATTGGGGTCTCCAAGGTAGCTTGCATTGATAATCTCAAACGATTTGGTTTCGGGAAATGCGCTGTACAGTTTCTCAAGTGCTGCTTGGCCAACCTCATCCAGCTTGACTTGTTCAGAAGTCATTGGTGCTCGAGTAAGCATGTCAATCACAACAGGGGCCGCAAATGCTGCGGTTGGAATCAAAATCGCAGCAGCAACTAATCCACCAATTAAACGTTTTTTCATCGTTATTTCGCTCCTTTTTCTTTGCAAATAGTTAGAATAGGATTGTTCAATTCGTTTGGAGACGGCCGGCGGGCACTCCATCGATTCTGCCTCTTCGTGCAGATGTTCACGGATTTTGCGTTCAATAGTCATTAATCTTTTCCATCCTTTCCAGGGAGAGATTCCCGAAGTCTTTTCTAAGCGCCTGGAGGCCAGCATGATATCTGGACTTGACTGTACCCAGCGGAATATCGAGCAACGTCGCAATTTCCTCAAGAGTATAGTCGTGATAAAAGCGGAAGATAATCACTGTCCGCTGTTTGTCGGTCAGTTTTCGTATGGACTGGGATATCAGTTGGTTCCTCCCATCCATCAACGCAGTATGTTCATCCCAATAAGATTCTTCCCGGGAGAAGGAACGAATGCGTTCAAAAATGCGGAATCTCCTCCAACTCTTGACCCGAAATCTCTGTACTTGACGGATTACCAGGCCATGCAGCCAGAACTGGAAAGGACGGTTCGTATCGTAATTAGCAAGTGATGTCCACATTTGCATATAGATTTCATTCATGACATCTTCCCGATCCTGCTTATGATCCACCAGAAAGGATACTGTCCGGTAGACGTCCTTGAAGGTGACATCATACATCGTATGAAACGCCTGTTGATCACCTTCTTTCATTTTTATAAGTAATTGGTACATCTCTTCATTTTGCATTCAGAAGGCCCTCCTGAGTAAGCAGCTTACACACTATATTGCCTCTCTATCGGAAAAAGGTTCGGTTGTCTTCTAAATTTTTTTCAAATGTCTTAGGGTCTCTTGTCTGGCAATTGTACAGGGAGGTTCATAACCTATTTATGTCGAAACTTAAACTGTCACTTACCGCAAAGTCAGTTCGGAAAACTTCGAGTAGGAGCGTGTAAAATGAATGTAAAAGAAAAGCTGATATTTATTAAAGAAAACGGCTACCAAGCCCCACCCGATACATTCCAATTCATACAAGAAATGATGAGTCACATTGGTTCTTTGGATGCCGAACTACGAGATGACCTCATTTATACAACCTTATCACATTGGATTCCTGACAATTCTCTAACTGCAAACGAACTGGAACAACTGATACCAATCATTTTAGATCAAAACCATTTGCTCTTTAGACTTGGTGAAACAAATACAGATTCTGTCTTTACCCGCTCTTTCTCCATGCTAGTCATACCGCTCCTTCTTATGAGACACAGAGAATCTCCCTTTCTCTCCCGCGAGAACATCCATGCGATCAAAGAGAAAGTTTTTTATAACGTACGAGAAGAGCGTGATTATCGAGGATATGATGAAGAAAAAGGCTGGGCTCATGCCATAGCCCATGCAGCAGATGCATTAGACGAATTAGCTCAATGTCCCGAACTGGATAAAAATGACCTCATCACCATCCTCGATTTGGTTTACGAAAAGATGACCATCACCGATCGCATTTACTCCGATGGGGAAGATGAGCGCATGGTAAAATCCATCATTCGTATTTTGAATAGAAAAATACTTAGCCAGGTTTATGTAGAGCAATGGATTCAAAGTTTTGGTGATATGGAGAAGAGTTCCGAATTTCTTCCTGCCTTTAAACAAAAAAATAATATAAAGAACTTTTTGAAAAGCCTGTACTTCCGGGTGAAATTTTACAAAGTAGATGCCGATCTCTGCCCAACCATTGAGCAGACATTATATAAAGTAGAAAAAGTATACTATTCGTGATATCGCGAATGAAACGAAATACAAAAACAAAAAAGAGGCGGTTCTCTCGCCTCTTCTTCACCATTTTCTCATCAAATATACTAATCATTTAATCCCTTTCCATCGAGAATTTGATGCATACATTTTTCAACTCTTGCCTCTCGCGTTTTGGCTTGTTTGGGTGCTGAAAAATGAAGAATGTAGGCTCTTTGCCGTCCCGGAGTCAATGCGTCAAAAGCAGTTTTCAAGGTAGGGATTTCATCCATTTTCTTTTGCAATTCTTCAGGAATGATGTATTCTTCATGCTTTTTCAGGCTCACTTCCAAGCCAGCTTTTTCAACTTCAATGGCTTCTTGAATATAGGCCTTCAAAATAGATTCCATTTCCATGATTTCTTCCACATTGGTGAACCGGATCTGGCGCGCAGCCTGTACATTCTCCGTTTGTTGAATGAGAATCCCGTGTGGATCCTTTAACAAGGCACCTTTTTGAAACAGAAGCGCACAATATTCTTTAAATCCATGTATTAAAACGATGTTTTTTTTCTCAGACGTATAACAAGGATGCATCCACTTAAATTCTTCGGTCAGCTCACACTCAAGAACAATATTTCTCAGCTTCTCAAATTCTGCCTTCCACTTTTTCGCTTTACTTAAAAATTCATCAACCTTAGGATTCGTTCTACTCGTTGTCATCAAGGAACACCCCTCATCTAGTTGGTGTCATGTCAATTTTTAGTTTTGACATCATGGTATTTGTATTATTCTATCATCATATATACAGGTTCCTTCTTTTAAAGAAGGAGCTCTATCAGAGTGAGAGGTGATTGATATGGATATCGATTTCTATAAAAAATGGGCTTGCCAAAAAATGATCGAATCGTCACAAAGCAATATATGGGAAGGCCATTGGGCGTGTGCGGTTATAGCTTTGACTACACTTTTGGAAGAAAAACTGGTGCCTGCCAAGGTGGACAATTTGATTCATGAAAATCTTGTCAAAATAGTAGAAGAACATGCAAACGAACAGCTGTATCGAGCAAACAAAGTATACGAGGACTTTCCTGCTCAAATGATGAGACTGCTTATCCAAAAGAACCATACATGCCATGCTCTTGGTCATGACGTGATTTACTCTTTCTATTTGCTGAGTATGCTCTCTCGTTCCGATATTCCGGCAACTGCCGAATTGTTTGATGCCATGGGGAAGATTGTGAATGGTTTCGCAGCATCAGGTCCTGGTTATGTTACTGTGAATGGGGAGAATATCGTCATTGATCCTGATGGCATACCAAATACAGGTGGAAGATTACAGCTGACTCCGGAGGCAGTGCTGGACTTGCTCCAGGACTTTCAGAGACCGCTGCAAATGGAGAAAGGCGACATGCAGTTGGGGCATATCCTTACGCATGGCCACGCTATTGTAGAAATGAAACAAGCGTATCGCCAGTATGTATACGACAATCTCGATCCGGCCTTTTACGCAAGAATCAACCTCTTGGCTTATGCAAATACACTCGAGGAAAAACGAGTTGAATCCGATATGGCGGTTACAGAAACCGAGTTGAATCCATTAGAACCTTCCTACTGGGAACAGGCATTAGTTGAAAGCAGGCATGGCCATTATTATAAATACGCGTATAGTTATTTGAGACTTTGCCGAATGGCGGGGCGTAATCCATCTGATTTTCGAGTGTTTCAACGTATTCTGTGAACGGATTGTGTTTAAAGCAAATGTAAGTCATTTAAAATGAAAGAAGAGGCGGAAAATATCCGTCTCTTTTTATCCAATCAATCCCAAGCAAACCCATCTCCTCAAAATAGGTCGGGTTTGTTGTTTATTAGGTAACGAGAATAACCGAAACACGACACTTTTTATCCAACTCATCCAACTCCCGAGCCAGAACCAACTCCAACCGGTAATGACGCATTGCTTGTTATTAAAATGATTAGTGGCCTTGAGAAAGAGTTTGAGCTATCTGCTGCAGAGATTGAAGACTTTATTAACTGGTATAACAATCGCGCTGATGGTAACGGCAAGGAAACCTACATGTTTGAAAAAGACTTCAATATGGGTCCATTCACCGCTCGAAAAGATTATGTAGCATTTAGTAAGATTCAATCCTTTGAAGTGATGGAATATACCAAATAACACGCCGAGGCATCTCCTATATAACAGGAGGTGCCTCGCACTTTTTAAGACGCTGGTTTATGCTGAAAGAATAAAGTCGGCAAACACTCATGATTGCAGCATACCGCTCATTGTCCCGTTTCGAAATTTGACTTGGGCTTTTATCTGAGGCTGAATTTACACATACCCCTGTTCCTCTCCGGTAATTAAACTACTTTGCCACTCCATATGTCTGCTTATGGATTGGCGACACTCCCCGCTCGATAACGATAACACCTGAAAGGTCGTACGTTCACATGCGCCAGCCATCCGAAGGCTCCCTTATGCCTACGCCTACCTACGATATAAACGTCAGCATAGCTGTAGTTGATGATCTTTATGAAATCGGCTGTACGCTTATCCACATAGTAACAACCGTCCTTACGCTTATTTTTTTTGTGAGAATTAACCTTCTGTTACAAGAAAGCCCCCGAATAGTTCGGAGGCAACAATTTAACTAATGGCTAATTATACTTCTCTAGAACTTCTTTCTTCAATTTATTAAACTGCTCAACATTTTCACCAAAATATTCACTTTCCTCTAAACTACGGTACGTATCAGTTGGTTGTGCTTTTTTAGCCTTTGTATTCTGCATACCTGCACTGATATCATACTTACCTTGATACATTCCAATAATTGCATATCCTTCTTTATCACCTGTATCTCTCAAGAATAATACGTAGGTACCTTCTTCATTCATGAGATTATAGCCTTCAACTGTATCAAAAACATTACCTTCGAAATATGCAGGCTCATATACAGAGATTCTATCTCCTTCTTCAAGACTTCCCTTGTGAACCTTCTGTATTTTTACTTCTGACTCTGAAGCAGTTTTTACATCACCTTCGCCAAGATTCCATTCTTTTAATGATCTCTTTCCAGTAAATTCAGCTTGCACTATATAGCCCGAGTACTTTTCAACCTCTTCAATATTTTCAAACAAAATAAAATCGGCCTGATTCATAGCAACTCGATAATCTTTTTCAGTAGTGTTTAATTCTTTATAAGAAAATGCTCCTCCTATCAACAAAGCAATTGTAGCAACAGAAACAGCGATCAATTTTTTCATAACTCCACCTGCTTTCTCCTAATACTTCCAGGATAAATTATTTTCGTCTAATGTCGTAGGATCAGTAAGGCTCAACTTTCCTTGCTGCATTATAGAATTAGACGCTTGATGGACTAAACCAAGTCCATGACCAAATTCATGAATTGTAGTTTTTCTGCGGTTTGCAGAACTGTAGTTATAGTAATCCATATATTCACGATTTAGAATTATTTTCACTCTATCCCAAGATTCAGTCCCGTAATGTCTTTCGTAGTTATCATTGTCGTCTAAATAATATACGCGAGTCTCTCCCGCATAATCCAATCCATATTGACCTGCAGTAACCCTTAAATCGTAATTAGAAGAAGACGCATTGGATGTATCGTAGCTAATATTAGCTCCAGAAATACCTTCATAGTCTTCTATAGCTTCGGTAACACCACCTAGTAGATTCTCATCTGAAACTGAAGCAGTGATATAGGTATCAATGTCCTTGACATAACTTGCTGTTGGAGTAGCATCAAAAAATGCATCACCCCTCGTCAATTCCGCATATGCTACATTGGTTAAAGAAAAAGCTCCTAGTAAGACTAAACTAAATACTCTTTTTTTATTCATTTTTATGCTCCTTTTTATAATTGTTGCATACAGTTAATGGAATTAACAAAGTGTAAAATCGTCTATTCTCTTACCTCCTCCGAACTTCCATAATTATATAATAATTTACATTTTTTTCTTGTCAAACAAAAAAATACAATTTCATTTTTAACGACGTGCCTGTGTTCTCACTGTAAACACAAGAACAACCCTCCAAGACACTAAGCCTAGCGGGTTCTTTACTACTGTGATCCTCAGTAACAACTATACATGCCCGTTCGCCTTTTGCTTGGCGTCGTGCAAATTGTTAAGCCGCACTTAACATTCAGCTTTTAAATGTTCCACATTATAGATACGTTCTTGTTGTCAATCACGGGTGGTTACGAGAACATAGTACAAAAAACGATCCCTCGATTTTTGGGTAGCCGCTCCGCCCACATAGAAATGGTGCCCATCATTGGGCCATATGACATTTTATGCTAATCCTAATTAAGGATATCAGAATCAAGGGCGATTGCTTTAATAATTTTTCCATACAGAATCGTTTCGTACAGGTTATCCCGACATTAGTCAGGTTGTATCATTGTACTTGCATACCCAGACTCGTATGGTGAAGCCGTTGGTGAACCAAAACAACGAGTACCTTGCAAAACTAAGTCACTTAAAACGAAGGAAGAGGCGGAAATTATCCGCCCCTTCCTTACTAATCAATCCCAAGCAAACCTTTGCTCTTTCCAAGGATCGCCATACATATTATATCCGTTCTTCTCCCAAAACCCTTGCTTGTCTTTCTCCATAAACTCAATCCCACGCACCCACTTGGCGCTTTTCCAGAAGTAGAGGTGCGGAAGGACAAAGCGGAGCGGCCAGCCGTGCTCAGGGGTCAAGTCTTCGCCGTTGTGTTTCGTAGCGAACAAATTACCGTTTTTCATAAAGTCGACTAGCGGAATGTTCACAGTCCATCCGTGCTCAGCGTGCAGCATGACGTACTTCGCTTCCGGCTTCACCTTTACCAGCTTCAGAACTTCCTCCACCGGAATGCCTTCCCATTCATTGTCCAGCTTGCTCCAGCCTGTCACGCAGTGAATATCGTTGGTCGTGCCGCCTTTTGGCAGAGCCATCATTTGTTCGTAAGTCAGCGTCACTGCTTCTTCGACAAGACCGAAAAGGCGAAAGTTCCACTCTGTGGACAGGTCTGTATATTCAGGAACCTCCCCGTAGTGCAGGACAGGAAAGCCTGTCGTCTGCTTCTGATTAGGGGGAATACGGTCGCGTTTGGTGTCTGATGATGGATTGATAAACATTTGTTTCCACTCCCCTCGCTGATCAGTGTCCTCGATTATTTTCCAACCCGCAAAAGAGCGTGATCTACCTTGATGCACATGTCCTGCACAACCTCGATGCCTTGATCTGCAACCAATTTAGCAGCTTCTTCGTTGGCAATGCCTTGTTGCATCCAGAACACTTTTGGCTTATTCTGCATTTTCAATGCTTCCTCTGCAACAGGCATCATGTCTTCGCTGCGGCGGAATACATTGACGATGTCGACTTGCTGATCGATCTCAGACAGGCTGGCAAGCACTTTTTCACCCAAAACCGTTTCTCCGGCAATAACAGGATTGACAGGGATGATCGTGTAGCCTGCATGTTGCATAGCCTGCGATACCATATAGCTGGTGCGGTCCTGCTTGTTGGACAGACCCACTACCGCAATTGTTTTTGCATCCTCCAGCAGTTGGCGACGTGCTTCGTTGCTCGGATTTTGAGCCATGTGAAAACACTCCTTTTTATTTTGGAAATGGTATGTTGAACTACCTCTTATTCACTGCGACTGGAGACAAACTCAACAATCGTGCGCGTCATCGCTCCAGTACCGCCAGCTGGTTGCATGTCGCCAGCACTTGCTGTGTATGCCGTACCCGCAATGTCCAGATGTACCCACGGTGTGTCGCCAACGAATTCTTGCAGGAAAACACCGCCGATGATGCCGTGTCCATAACGTCCGCCAGAGTTTTTCAAATCGGCAAAACGGCTCTTGTTCAGGCTGCGGTATTCATCGAAGGTAGGGAGCTGCCACAAGCGCTCACCCGCCACGTCTGCTGCATTCATCAGCTCATCCAACAGTGCATTGTCATTAGTCATGGCACCAGAGCAGAAATGACCGAGCGCGACCACGATACCACCCGTCAAAGTAGCGGCATCCACCAGGCAAGACACGCCTTGCTCTTTTGCATAGGTGATGCAATCAGCCAGTACGAGGCGACCTTCTGCGTCTGTTGTAATAATCTCCACCGTTTTGCCGCTCATGGTCGTGATAACATCGCCTGGACGGAAAGCCGTTCCGGATGGCATGTTTTCCACAGTACCGACGACAGCCAGTACGTTTACTTTTGGTTTAATCTGCCCCAATGCCTCCAATGCGCCGATCATCGTAGCCGCTCCACCCATGTCCGACTTCATGTCTTCCATGCCTGCTACCGGCTTGATGGAGATACCACCTGTATCAAACGTCACGCCTTTCCCGATCAAACCGATGACATCGTCCCACGTGTCTCTTCCTTGATATTTGACAGCCACGACGTAAGGCTCAAGCTCGCTGCCTTTCGCTACAGAGAGCACTCCGCCCATCCCCAGCTCTTCCAGCTTCGCTTTTTCTATTACTTCCACAGTCATGCCATAGCGCTCGGCTACCGCTACCATCGAATCCTTCAAAGCGCATGGAGTCAAGTAGTTAGCTGGTTCATTGACGAGCGTGCGCGCCAGATTCGTCCCGGATACGAGCGCCGTACCACGCGCAACACCTGCCTGTACCAATGAGGCATCGCCATCTGCTGATAAAATCTGCACTGTCGCAACTGGGTCTGACTCACGCTTTGCCTTTTGGCGGTAGCCTTCATAGTTGTATTCAGCAAGTCCAAAGGCTTCCGTCACTGCCTGCGCCAGACGGTCAGCACTCAGATGCTCTGTTGTTGGCAAATCAATGACCACTGTTTTGCCGTTGCCTTTTCCCACAACCGTTTTGGCTGCACGTCCCCATGCATTTCGGGCTGCGACGAAATCAAATTTGCCTGGATCGCCCATACCGACGATCATCAGTTTTTTCGCTGCTACGCTGTTCATTCCGTGGACAACCGTAACTTCCTTTGCTTCACCCGTAACTTCCTGGTCCTGCTGCAAGCCACTCAGACTGCCTCCAAAAGCTTCGTCCAATTCCGGGTATACTTGCGAAATCTCCTCACCCTTCCATAGCGGGACAATCAGTTCATCACACGCAATATTCACGAGCTGTAAGCGGTTTTCTACTGCTACTTTCATATACTCTTCCCTCTTTCTCTGTGGTAGGATACAATATGGGCACATTTGTTTAAAAAGATGTGTCGACATATAAGCGCAAGGATGGAAACGTCATGGCTTTTGCCTCTGTGTAAGAAATGACATCCTTTTCCGGCAATAATTTCTCGCATTCATCTATGTAACGAAGAACTCTTGTTACGTCCAGCCCCCAATGAACGGGTTGGTAACGGGTCAAATACTTTCGTGCATTGCCTAACATCCAGCGAGCACCTTTTATATTGCCGTATTCTTGGTGATACAGTCCGACTGACAATTGCAAGAGTCCTTGCAAAAACTTGTCTGACTTATCTTCCATCCAGATGTCTTCCAACAGATCGTGGCATTCGTAGTATTCGCCATCATTGAATTTTTCAATGAACTGTAAATACTGCTCGGGATACCCCATGGATGCATGCCTCCGTTTCGAACCTTCCGTCTTCATGGTAACACAGATTGGCAGTGACTTTACATCCAAACAAAAACTTCACGGATTAAGACAACGCCCTTCTGTTACAATAATCCTAGAGATAAGCGCACAGTAGAAAGGAATGGATTTTCCGTGGCGGATTTTTTTGAAAACTTCCCCTTATGGGCTGCACTGCTAGCCATAGGGATCGCCCAATTTATTAAAATTCCCCTCCATTTTTTTGCAACAAAAACGTGGCAATGGTCACTGCTCATGAGTACAGGCGGTATGCCCAGCTCCCACTCCTCTGCCGTGACGGCACTATCCACAGCCGTGGGACTGCGTGAGGGCTTCGGCAGTAACATGTTCGCTATTTCCGCTATTCTCGGTGTGATCGTGATGTTTGATGCCGCAGGTGTCCGCCGCCATGCCGGTATGCAAGCCGTTGTCTTAAATAAGCTGGTCGATGAATTCAACCACCTGTTAGAAGGAATGAAGTCGTTAAAAGTACGCCCTAGCCAGGAAAAAGCAAAAAAACTGAAAGAACTGCTCGGTCATCAACCCATCGAGGTATTGATCGGCGGCTGGTTAGGCGTCATGATTGCGTTATTGCTCCATCCGTTTTTTTAAAGGAGGGCTCACATGCGCATTGTTTCCATCTGTCCCAGCAATACCGAAATCCTGTATTATTTAGGCCTGCATGAGCATGTCGTCGGTTTGGATGATCACTCTGACTGGCCACCGGAGTGGCAGCATCTCCCCCGGGTTGGACCCGATTTGACCATCGATATGGACCTGGTCGTTGCCCTCCAACCGGATCTGGTCGTAGCATCGCTCTCTGTTCCTGGCATGGAGAAAAATATAGAAGCTCTGCGCGATAGAGACATTCCTCATATCGTCCTGAACCCTTCCCGGATCGGAGAAATCGCTCACGATATCCGACTTGTCGGTGAGGCGACAGGAACACAGAGGCAAGCCGAGCAGCTTGCGGTCCAATTTGACCAAACCATTGAAAGCATCCGACAAAAAGCCGCGAAGTACGCTCAACGCCCGAAGCTATACTGGGAATGGTGGCCGAATCCCATCTACACACCTGGTCAGGAAAACTGGTTGACCGATGTAAGTGAAATTGCGGGTGCCACCAATATTTTTGCAGATTATCCTGTCGCAAACGTCAAGGCTACCCGGGAAATGGTCATGGAACGCAATCCGGATCATATTTGCGTCGTCTGGTGCGGAGTTGAACTGAAGCGAATCAAGCCTGACATGATCACAACTCGTCCAGAGTGGATGAACATGAACGCGATTCGAAACAATCAGGTCCACTTGTTGGAAGAAGGCCTCTATTGCCGCCCTTCTCCTCGCATTTTGGAAGGTCTGGAGAAGCTGGTTGATTTGATTCATACATAATGACACAAAAAACGTTCAAAGCCTGTGCCTTGAACGTTTTTTCTTTGTTTCTTTCATGCCACCGCTGTGGCATCATTTGTATTTGTTTGGTTAGTTGCTATTCAGTTTGTTGTTGCCCGCTGACGGGTTCCGCCATCGCTGCGATTCCTTTTTCATTCAAGTTATTGAGAAAAGCTTCCGTTACTTTACCTTCGCCTTTTTTTACGATATACACGTCCACCGATTTTTTCCCCCATTGCGAGAATACGTCTTGCTTGGTCTCGAAATACAGGTCGATCTTATGGCCGCGAATCGCCCCACCCTTGTCAGCTACGACGCCATATCCATAACCGGGGATGTACAAAATGGTCCCCAGCGGGAAAACACGCAAATCAGCTGCAATCGTGGAATAGTCGTCTCTACGTACTTTTACACCTGAATATGTAATGCCATAGGACGGGTGAGATGGATTTTTGCCCGTCGACTCGTATCCAGCATAGTAGCCTGTTGCTACTACACGTACTTTTGGATATTGATCGTGAAATGCATCCGCTTTATCAATCACTTGAGTAAGAGAACTGGCAGATACCGTCCGTTTTTTGACGACACGCTGCCCCTCTTTCGTTTCCTTGATTCCAAAGGTGGATGAGACACCGTGATCTCCCACAACATTATAGCTGTATCCATCGCTTGCGAAGGCCGTCAAGACCAGGATGAACAGCGCGACGATACTTACAAACTGTTTCCTATTCATTTCTTGGTAAACCTCCTCTCGCTTCTAGTCATGTCCCGACGAGGAGGAAAGTATACACAAATTTTGGTTGATTACTGAAATATTCAGTAAGTTGCACGCATTTCCAATCAAATTGAAAAAGAAAAACAGGCCCAAAACAAAGGCCTGCTTGCACTTTTTGTTAAAACATCCGATATCCTTTTTTCCGAAGCGTTTGAATGGTCCAGCCGCTCGCCACTGTACCTGCCATGCCGCAGCCCAGAATGAGCGAATCCCAAATTCCTGGAACGATTTGTTGATAGACAAGCGCCCCTACCACTACGCCAACGCCGATCACAACTGGAAACCATGTCGTTTTCAAAATCATGTTTAAAATAAACCCAATGCCAAACCCTAGCACGGAGAACAGAACAATGGATACCATAAATTGCATCAAATTCATCGACGAAAAAGACCTCCTGCCACCTTCTCCACCTATTGCCACTTATTCGGCAAATACAGGAAAGACGGGCTATTTTCGGTATTAAGTGTAGCAAAAAGGCGAGGGGTCGGTCAATAAGAGAAGCCTATCTTATGTGTTGCATGCGAGACAGAAAAAACCGCCGATGCATTCGCTTCGACGGATTTCTATACGAGATTTCCCTGTCATTATTGATGAAAAGAAACAGCTTCCTTCTGAGCTTCCTGTGTACCAGCTCCATCACAGTTAGGGCAATTCTCCGAGCCCCCCAGGAGCAGTTGGAAATACCCTTGGCCATGGCAGTACGGGCACTGTTCTTGTTTTTGTCTCATGTTGAGCTCCCCTTTCGGCATACATGCGCGAGAATTAATTGCATGTATTTTCAGATTATTTTGATGTATCTAACTATATCAGAATCTTCCCTTGGTTCACAATGCACTTCATTGCGAAAAATCCATAAAAAACCGCAATGTAAGCGAAAACATTGCGGTTTATCTAGCTTATTCGCAGTATTACTTAAAGATTTTATAGGAAGTGTATTGAAAAACGGGATCGATAGCAAACGATTGACCTGTCATTCCTTGCTCCCGTTTGATATAGTCCGGCAAGATGATTTTCAAATAAGTCGAAGAAAGCGGGTCATGTAGTAGCTCCTGTATCGGCATAAATCTCGCCTCCGCGATCTCACCTTCCTGCGGGCGCGGTTCTCCCCCTATGTAATCCATCCAAAAAACGACCATATTGTCGCTAATGGACTCCCGAATGACACCTGAACGGATTCCCGCTACCTGTCGCACAACTGCCTCGACACCCGTTTCTTCCAGTACCTCACGCACGGCAGCTTCATCTACAGTCTCACCTTCCTGCACGAATCCCGCAGGAAACGACCATTGTCCTTTTAGACCACTGTACGTTTTTTTGACAACCAATGCTTCTTGCCCGCGAATGACGATCCCGCAGGCGCCAAGCCAAACCTTCCCCTCGCGCATCCTGCTCGCTCCTTCCATGTCTTGGCTAAACGAAACCCCCGGCTCTTCTTCGCCGGGGGTACTTATCAATCATCCTCGTCATCTAGGAGCCCATTATCGATCATGTATCGCAGATTTTCCCGATCCCTCTCGCGGCCCTTTTCCTTTAGCCGGTCGATGGCAGGTAGGATGAGAATATCTACTTCACGCTGTACATGCCATGCCAAATCGTGTCGCCCCTGTTCTTCCAGGTAAAGGCCCACTTCCATCAAGGCGTTGTACCGATCCATCTCTTCGCGGACCATGAGCCCCCGGACTTGAATGCTCGCGTGACGCATCGTTTTACAGCTTTACTTTCTTCATGGCGAGACCGACGCCGCCAATTTTGTACAAGTAGCGCAGGTCGCTCGCTTTTTTCATCATGGCTGCTGTGCTGCCGAACAGCTTTTTCGAACCAACTTGCCCGATTCCCTCACCTTTTCCAAGAGAAGCCAGTGTCCCTTGCAGATGCGGGATGAATTTTTGAGGCAGATCGCCACGGACCAAGGCAGCCAGATTCTCACCCAGCGTCTCGCCTTCCTGTACTGCGATTTGCGCAGTTGGCGGATAAGGACGTCCTTCTTCGTTGAAGATCAAGGCACAATCCCCTACGACAAAAACATTCTCATGACCAGGCGCACGCAAGTATTCATCTACTTTGACACGACCGCGCATAACCTCGAAGCCCGCTTTTTCCACGATGCTGTTGCCGCGGACACCTGCTGCCCAGATAACCGTCTTCGATTTGATTTCTTCTCCGGTAGCCAACAGCACGCCATCCGGGGTGCACTGCTTGATCGGGGTTCCAATTTTGAACTCGATGCCTTTTCTCTCCAATACATCCATGGCGTATTGGATCAGCTCTGGATCAAAGCCAGGCAATGCAGTTGGTGCTGCCTCGATGCAGTAGACTTTCACCAGTTTTGGATCGACATCAAATTCTCGGCACAGCTCTGGCAGTCGATCGCCGAGCTCTCCGCAAAACTCAATGCCTGTAAAGCCAGCTCCCCCTACGATAAACGTGAGGTAGTCCGTACGATCCGGCTCATTTTTATATTTGGAGAACATGTATTCAATATGCTCGCGAATATTGCGGACTGCATTGATGCTGCGAATGCTAAACGCATGCTCCTTGAGTCCTTCAATTCCAAACGTTTCTGGCTCGCTGCCCAATCCGATGACGAGATAGTCATACGACAGCACTTCGCCATTTTCAAGCGTGACGGTCTGCTCTTCTGGCTGAATGGCTTGCACCGTTCCTTTGACAAAGTTGACTTTGTCCTTGTTCAAAATGCCATCCAGACTAACGCGGGCGTGATCCGCTGGTGCTGTGCCTGCAGCCGGCTCATGCAGCCAAGTCGTGATGTAGTGATAGTTGTGCTTGTTGACCAAGGTGATTTCTGCCTCATTGTAGTTGAGCTTTTTCTGTAGCTGCAACGTTGTGAGCAAACCACCGTATCCAGCGCCAAGAATCAGGATTTTGGGTGTACCCATCAGTATCCCTTCCATTCATATATAATGTCATTGTTCATGGTAACTTAAGGAAGATTGTGCGATTTTTCACGTGGTCTGGTACGTATTAAGATGCCCCAATCAAGTGACCGTATAGTATCGGGATGATTGCCCTGTTCTACCATCGGAACCACTCTGTGAAAAAATGCACAAAGTCAGACAAAGAAAAATGTGACAATTTCTTTACAGTCATCCTCATCTTATCGGCTACGGATAGGATTTGCAAGGTTTTTTTGCCTATCATCTTTCGAATTTTCTCTCCTGTTTTTCCACTTGTATGGGTTATAATGGTTGAGGAGTTCGCTTACGATTAATTCGGAGGTGCTTTTGATTGAATTTTTTGCAAAAGGACGAGCAAATCTACGACATTACGATCATCGGTGGCGGCCCTGCCGGGTTATTTACCGCTTTTTACGGCGGGATGAGGCAGGCCAGTGTAAAAATCATTGAGAGCATGCCCCAGCTAGGTGGGCAATTATCCGCTCTTTATCCGGAGAAGTACATATATGATGTAGCCGGATTTCCAAAGGTTTTAGCACAAGATTTGATCAATAATCTGAAAGATCAGATTTCCCGCTTTCAGCAAACCGTTTGCCTGGAAGAGAAAGTGGAAAATGTCGTAAAAAAAGTAGACGAGGTGTTTGAAATCACAACGGACAAAGGCACTCACTACTCCAAATCCGTTATCATCACTGCTGGGGTAGGAGCGTTCGAACCTCGCAGGCTGGAACATCCAGATGCCGTCAAATATGAAAAATCCAATCTGCACTATTTTGTTACCGATCTGAACTCCTTCAAGGGACAGCGTGTAGCTGTCATTGGCGGCGGTGATTCCGCTCTGGACTGGTCCCTCATGCTAGAACCTATCGCAAAAGAAGTACACCTCATCCATCGCAGAGACAAGTTCCGCGCACATGAACACAGCGTAGAAATGCTCATGTCCTCCAAAGTAAACGTCACGACACCTTACGAAATTACAGCTTTGCACGGCGAGGAGCGCATCGAAAAACTCACGTTGGCTCATTGCACAACAAAAGAAGAAATTAATCTTGAAGTCGATGCAGTCATTGTCAACTTCGGCTTCATCTCCTCTCTCGGTCCGATCAAGAACTGGGGGCTGGACCTCGAAAAAGGTTCCATCGTGGTCGATACCCGCATGGAATCAAACATTCCAGGCATTTTCGCAGCAGGCGATATCGCAACCTACCCTGGTAAGGTCAAGCTGATCGCTGTCGGTTTTGGTGAGGCCCCTACCGCTGTAAACAACGCGGTTTCCTACTTTAACCCGGATGCCAAATTGCAGCCTGGTCATTCTTCCAGCATGGACAACTTCAAATCGTAAAAATGTTTCATCCCTGTTGTTGCTGTTCAGAGAAAATAAAGTATTAGACTATTCAATCCTTCCATACAAAAAGGCCAGTCATAACACAAAAATAAAGTGTTAGACTGGCCTGGTTTATTGAGCTAGCGTATCCATTAGCTTAAAGCGTTATCACAAACCTTTAATACCACCAAAAAGTGCAACAGTCATTAAGAAAATACCTATACATACACTAACATATCCACTTACAATAAATCTTTTATTGATGACTGATACATCATTTCAGGCCTCTTATTCACGAACTAAAATTATTATTCATTCTGAAGAATCTTTCTGTATTCAACACCGTGAATATGTATAAGTATTTTTCGCTTTTCTAATACTTCAAAAAAATTCAACATATCACCAAATGGATTTTCAAAATATTGAATTAAGTGTTTAAAATTCTCAGTTGTTTTCAAGAAGTCATAAAAAAAGTAGGGATCCACATTTCCAATATCGTCTGTATTCCCGAGGGAAACCTCCAGTTTTTGTCCAGTATCTAAGTTTTCAAACATGCAATGCTCTCCATGAACATCAAAGTACCAATTACCGGTTAAATGTTCTTCATCGTTTAGTAATTCCGCATTTGAAATTAAGTAGTAACTTCCTTTTATTATCTCTGATTTTTCAGGCTGGTTCGTTTCCAATATTAATTTGTCAATGAGTTCTTGCGTAATTACTTTATAAGCGTCCATTGCTGCCAATAATTCATCCACCGTTTCTTTAGTTAGCAAGTTCATAAATTACCGCCTTCTATGCTATTTATATTTTTCAGTTAAAGTTTTCTTTAAAGCGTTTCTTAACAACTCACCCTGCAAATATGCTTCCTTGCAATTTCGTAGAACGTTCTGTTATTCAGGACGTCCGACGTACAAAAGATATATCCAACTTGATCCGCACCTTTGCCAAAAACTCTGCCAGTCCCAAGGTCTGCAAGCCTGCATTGTGAACTTAGTGTTATGTGGGGTTTCGTGCCTTTTTTCACTTTTCAAACTAGCGTAGTGGTTGTCCGACTATCTCTGAGTATTACTTCAAGAACATGCATTCAGGAAATTTCTGATAACGTCTTATTCACGAACTTCGAAAATAATTCCATACGTAGAGTATTCGCAAAATTATTGAGCTATCCTGCTCATGAGCGATGGCGGCGACAGGGATTTTTCGTTCCCTTGCATAACCGCTTTTGTTCGCGTGCAAAGTAGGAGGAACGAGGAGGCGATACGCTTTGATTCATCTCTGTCCAGTTTGCAATGGCTTCGCGGCCCTCCAACAAGCTTGTACAGCCTGCGGTCAACCTCTGCAAGATGCCGGTCGTCTATCGGACTTTTATGGAGACTACAGCCCGTACCAGGAGATTGACAATGCCAAGATGGACAATGGCTACATGGACGGTCTGCGACACCAATGCATCCATACAGGCTGGTGTCCCTCCTGCCAAACCGAACAGGCCGTCGTCCTGGCTGAATGGACCCCCGCTATTCTAGTAACAGATATGGAAAAGGACGCGTACCAGTAGTCGGTCACGTCCTTTTTTGTTCGAAACGTTATTTTTTCTTCATAGCGAGCTTTTCCGCCATGCGCGAATTGTTTGCTTGCATTTGTTCCAGCATTTGTTGGAGTGACTCCTTAATCTTGATTGTATCGCCAGATTCAATTGCAGAGTCAAAGGTTTCATGTGTTTTTTTCATTTGCTCGATCCGAGCTTTTCGGGCGTCACGCTCTTCTTTTGGCCCCATGTTTTTGTCTTTCCATTCCTTGAACTGCTTTTCCATCTGTTCGTTCGTTATTTCGCCCTTTTTGACTTGTTCATTCAGCTTGTTGATCAGTTGCTTTCGTTCCTCACGCTTCGCTTGCCACTTTGGGTCGTCACTCAGCGCTTCGAACTCGCTCATTAGACGATCGCGTTCTTTGAATACTGCCTGCCATTTGTCTACACTATCTGGTGCATATTTTTCCGCTAGCAAGAGCATGTACATTTTTTGATGAACGCCTCTGTTTGAGCTGTGTTGCACCTTCATAAGCTTCTCTCCATGCTCATCATGGCTGTGAGTCGGCTTAATCACTTGGGCAACTGTTGCAGATACATCTTGAGCCAACGCGACACCTGGCATGGCGAGAGCCATTACCAGCGCTGTTGTCATCATTCCTTGCTTCCACATCTTCATGCAACTCACTCCTTCTGGTAGAAAACGTCTATGATTCATCCCTTAAAAAGGACGCAACTCTTCTTTATCCAGCCCCAATAGCTTTACAAGGCCCATTTGCTCCAGATCGCTTTTCGTTTTTTCGGTGCCATACTGATAAATGAGTTGGTAGATGGCTCGTAGGTTGTCATCATATTCGTCGTTGTCCCGATCCGGCATGTCAGACCATAGCGTATGCCCATGCATCCACATCATGAAATCCCCATGGACACAGTTATTGAACAAATCTCGCATCATGCCCACTTGAACATCGGTCGCTTCGATCTCAAAATCGTATGTCGCGGAGCCTTTTTCATCGCGGATTTCTGCCACTGTCGTTCCTGCTTGCAAGGTCACGTAGTAGTGTTTCTTATCCAGTGTCACTCATCTCCTTTTTGGATCGTATCACCGACTTGAAAACTTTTCCTCCTTACCATGTGCAAAAATCTCGAAAAACATGTATATGACAAGCAAAAAAGCCCTCCGGTCATAGGAGGACTTTCGCCGACTTGCTTTGCTTCTAAGCCTGTATGTTACGATCGATCTTCTTTCCGCAAATTATGCCCAGTGTTCTCTCCCGTTTTCGGGGGAGTGCTGCGTGAGCCGGCGGATGCTTCCGTTGGGCGTTTGTCTTTGTTGTTGTGCTTGGACATGTGGTTCCCTCCCTTACTCGATGGGTGACTACCCATGTAGTATGTCCCCACCTGTGAAATGAAAAAACACCTTGACCCGCTATGCAGGCCAAAGTGCTTGTTTGTGGTTATATTCCAATAAGAGAATCGAATTATTTCACGACTAATTTTGCTACCATTTTTCCATGATCCGGACCACAGATCACGTTGCAAAAGATGGTGTACTCACCAGCTGTATCGATTTTCATCGTTTTGCTGCCATCTTTTTGAATGTCTACATCCAGCCCTTGGATACCAATACCGTGAAAGCCTTCTGTCGACTTGAAGTTGAGCGTGAACTCTTCGCCAGCTTTTACTTCAAAGGTTTCTTGATTGAATTTCCAGTTACTAGCTTCTATGTTCACTTGTGTGCCAGTAGTCGCTGCAGGAGCCGCTGCATCCGTGCTAGCAGCTTGATCCTTGCCTCCGCCGCATGCTGTAATCAACATCGCAGACAATGCAACTGAAGAAACCAACAGACCCCACTTCTTATTCACAATGACCCCTTCTTTCTTCTTTTTCTACACTTCCATCTTACTCGATGAAATCAATCCAAAATCTGGGATGGTGTGAACGAACAGTGACGAAATGGAGAACGATTGTTGAACATGATCATTCATGATTGATTGATCGCGTATACCGTTATCTCTGGAAAGCAATTAAGCCGGATTGGCAGCCTCGAAGTGCCCAGTCCGCGACTGATACCAAATACGCTAACGGATTGATCCTCTTTTTGCCCGATGTGAAAATGCTTGTAGGCACCAACAGTCCGATTGAGCAAGCGAATTTGTCCACCGTGGGTATGTCCGGTCAGAAGCAGGTCAGCTTTCAGTCGCTCGCTGTGAATCATCGAGATAATATTGGGAGAGTGAGCCAAAAATATCGTCAAGTTCGCATGCCGGATCTCTTGCTCCGGAGGCCGTTCATTGCCGTAAATCGAATTGTCGAAGCCGTATATCCAGATTAGGCTGGTGTCCTTTTCTATCACAGTGCTCTCGTTTTCCAACACCGTCATTACCTGCTGGATGGCCTCTTTTTGGGAACGGTAGACAGCAGTAGAATAGACCTTCTTGCGAAATCTTCCTGCTTCTCTCTCGTAATTGCCAGGAACGAAGAATATCCCATCCTCGCTCTTTATTTTCGCTAGCTCATTCAACACACGCGTCAACTGTCCGCTGCGCTGTGTCAAATCCCCTGTCACCATCACAATATCCGGGTCGTGAGCATTCACCAGTTTGTACAACTCTCCATTCCAAAATCGTGCTCGTCCATGAAGGTCAGTCAGGTGAATCAATGTAAGGGGAGATACACCAGGGAGTGTCAGCTTCACTGTCGTTGTTTTGACATAAGTCGTATGATAGGCAAGAAAGATTATTCCCATCAGGATACACAAAATAATCGTTGTCATCATTTTCGGAACAATCCTCTCTTTTCCTCGTCTTATGTTTTAGAGGAGTCGATCAGTGATGATATTAAAGAAGGTTCAAGGTATTATTACAGTTTTCTCGATAGTAATTATTTTCACCTTTTTCATCCAGCCTTTCCCTGCATCTGCCTGTAGTTGTGCCAGCCCTCCTGACCCTTTAACAGCAAAGGATATGTCTGCTGCTGTATTTACAGGCAAGGTGCTCCAGGTAAATGAACGTACAGACTGGATTGGTCTTCTACCATTTGGAGATAATCTAGATCGCGGAGGATTTGACGTTGTTTTTGAGGTACAGTCCACTTGGAAAGGAGTGGATCAGCAACAAGTCTTGATTGTCACCGATGGGCTTGGAGGTGCATGTGGCATTCCTTTTCAAGTGGGGCAAGAATATCTTGTCTACGCGTCTTACTGGGAGCGAAATGACCTCGAAACCAACATCTGTACGCGTACCGCTCTCAAAGCAGACGCAGGAGTGGACTTGCAGGCATTAGGATCTGGCACAGTGCCAGGCCCTTTGGCAGCTATCAATTGGAATGATTATTTATCCACAGGAATTATCCTCATCATCTCAGGAGGAGCCTTGTTCTATCTTTTCTTGTCTCAAACAAAACGGAGACGATAGCACACCTCGTCTCCGTCATCATTTTTTTATGGAAGATAAGCTTTTGCCCGATACTCCGACAGATTAAAGGACTGCCAGCTATTGTCCTCATATAAAATCTCTTTTCGCTCCTGCAGCATCTCCATAAACCGATCTTCTACCTTTTTGTCCCGCACACTCTCCATAACCACTGGTATTGCGTCATAAGACAGCCCGCTCAAATACTCGATGTCGATGTGTCCAGTCGCATGATAGCGCTGTACATTGTTTTTGGCAATGATGACGTCCATATTGATGTAATTCAGAACGACGTAACTCACTAGTGTCACAATCGCATAATACTTGATCAGGGAGAAACCATCGCGCCAAATTTTCAAGAGAGCAATAATAAACAGCACAAACAGAAAAATCATGAAAACGTGAGCTAACAGCCGCGTATGCGTATACCCATAAGCATCCTCATACAGCGAAAGGCGAAAATAGGCAGACACGAGCATGAAGCCGGTACAAATCGTCAGCATACTCAGCAGAACTTGAATAATCCGGTAAAGTATTGGTTTTGCCCGTGAAGCGAAATGCATCGTGCACAGGAGAATCAGAAAATTAATAACGGTGACCGTCACCAGCTCATTGAAGCCATTTCTAGCATACTCGGCGTACGTCAATTCATCTGGTAAAATCCGCTTCGCTCCGCTGAACAAATACGATATTTGAATGTATGTAAACGCTGTGTACACGATATTGATGATCGCCAAAATCGTTACAAGGATAACCCCGTCCCAGACGATCTTCTGGTCATCTTCGGGCACAGGCAATTCCGCTTCTTCTCGTTCCCCGAAAAGAGAATGCATGTAAGCAAACACGAGGATCGTAATAATCCCGATTAGCATCAAGCGAAAGATTGCTTCAAGTGAATCTACATCAATCATCCTTTGCGGTATTTGACCTAGAAAATGTCCAAACACACTATCCGCATTCGAGAGCAAGGAGAGTACAATTACCAGTAGCGGCACCGAGATGCCGATCCCTATGAAAACCTTCTTCATCACCCCATACTTCTCTTGGTTCAGTCTGCCCTTGATCCATTCCTTTGTCAGCCGAAATGGCAGGCGCGTATGCTTCGGTGTATAAAGGAGCAGTGTCTCCACCATCTCCATGAAAAAGCCTGGCTCGTACCATTTCGCTTGATTGCGCTTGGTAATCAGGATGGTTTGGATGACGAATAAAAACGGGATCAGGAATAGGTTGAACAGATGAAAATGTATATTGGAAAATAGAAAAAAGGTAAGCGCCAATAGAAATATCGGAAGCGTCCATATCCAGTTGACTATTTGCTTTCGCGAAAAGCGTAAATGAATGCGTTGCCTGGCCTGCCAAATAAAAAGACCGTACAAGCCGATTACGAACAACAGATAAGAGATCCCCAATCCTTTACCGTAAAACATCCAGTCAAACAGTAAGCCGATCCCAAATGCCCCCAGCAATAGCCACTGCAAGCCTTTTTGTTCTTGCGTACCATCAGCCAACATCTTCACTCCTTACGTATGCTTTTGCCCTAAAAAAGGTAAGAGCAGACTCCACAAAGGAGCTGCTCTTGTAAGTACGTGCACTTCTGGATAAATGTTACATTTTTGGCTAGATATTATCTATTTTAATTTCTCTGCAATCGTTTCATATCGTTGTCCGCCTTCTACCACATATGACTTAGATATAACAAAAAACCTCTTCAACTCGTGCGTGATCATTCACACAAATCGAAGAGGTTCCTTCTTTCATTATTCAAGAGACTTTCGTCAAATCCTTAGTCGTCACACTTCTCCGCTTTACCTTCAGCTAGTGCCGTCTTAAACGACGAGCCACAGCCACAAGAAGCGACTGCATTCGGATTCTCGATGGAGAAGCCTCCACCCATCATCGATTCCTTGAAATCGATCTCTGTACCTTTAATGTATGGGTAGCTGTCCTTATCGACAACAATTTTCACACCGTTTTGCTCGAAGGTCTCGTCGCCTTCCTTCATCTCTTCGTCCCAGCCCATCCCGTAGGTAAAGCCGCTGCAACCACCTGTTCGGACACCTACCCGCAAAAACACATCGGGCTTGCCTTCTGCTGCCAGCATTTCTTTTACTTTCAAGCTGGCGCGCTCTGTCATTGTAATCATGCTACTTTCCCTCCTTTACAGGCTCATCATTCCTGCACTTGTTAACACCATTATATTCAGTTTACTAAGAAACGCTTCTTCCCACAAGGTTCCCCTGCACTTTACGCGCTCATTCTTTCTTTCCAAATAAAAAAGAAGGGTTTCCCCTTCCTATGCAAAATGTGCATTGTTTTCCATTAGATAAAATCTATAAGCTTTCTTCCGGTTCCCTGCCTTAGACAGACTATGATCGATCTGGTTCAGTTCGTTGTGTAGTTGATCAATTTGTATACTGTATTCGAGGACATCTGGATGATCTAACCCAAACTCTAACCCCATATTTACCATACGCTGTCGAAGGAGTTCGATTTTCTCGAGCAAAACGTCCCGCATTTGAAGCTCCTCCTAGTAATAGATCAGGCTTTCTTACTATATTTTACAAGAACAGCTAGAATTTCGCAAACAAAAATTCCTTTATTTCCGAAAATATACCAAAAATACGACGGTAATTGTTATATTTTTACATTCTCAGCTTCCTTCAAGAGAGTTGGAGAACTTATGATATTGTTCGTACTTACCAAGAGGTTTATAATATAGGTGCTCTTGTTGCCCGAGATTTACTCTATTCCTAAGAGCCAATCCACTCCCATGGAACGAATATCGATTGGGTACGACTGGATTAAAGCTCTTTCATCTAAGAACCATTGACTTTGAAAGGAAGTGTTTGGAATGGCGCTTGAAACGATTTCCATACAAGACAAATCTCTCGCCGAAATCGCAGAAAAAGTCATGCATGGCGAAAGACTTACCTTGGAAGACGGTGTCACCCTTTTTAATTCCAACGATCTTTTGACGATTGGACAATTGGCTAACGTTGTTAACTATCGCAAGAATCAGGATAAGGTTTACTTTTTGCAAAATCTGTACATCAACCCAACTAACGTATGTGAAGCTCATTGCAGGTTCTGTGGCTTCCGCCGCGATGAGGGTGATGAGGGTGCCTACACGATGAGCACGGAAGAGTTGCTTCATTATGTAGAAACTCGCTTCCATCCGGGTATCCGCGAATTCCATATCGTTGGCGGACATAACCAGCACAAACCGTTCGAGTACTACCTCGACACCATTCGTACCTTGAGAAAAGCGTACCCGGATGTGACCATTAAATCGTATACCGGTGCGGAAATCGAGTTCTTCTCTCGCATTTCCGGTCTTTCCATCCGCGAAGTTTTGCAAGAGCTGATGAAAGCTGGTCTCCAAAGCCTTACTGGCGGTGGCGCTGAGATTTTGACCGAGCGCTATCGTATGAAAATGAGCCCGGAAAAAGCAAGTACAGACATGTACCTGCAAGTACACCGCACGGCTCATGAGTTGGGCTTGAAAACACACACCACCATGCTGTACGGTTCCATCGAGACATTGGAAGAGCGCGTGATTCACATGCTCCGCCTGCGCGAGCTGCAAGATGACACAAACGGCTTCATGGTGTTCATTCCATTGGCTGTTCAACCAATCAAAGCAACAGCTGGCATCAAGCGCCGCAACTCTGCAATTGATGATTTGAAAACAATGGCGATCAGCCGTCTGATGCTCGATAACTTCCAGCATGTCAAAGCATACTTTATCAACATCGGTACCCAGCTCACACAGCTTTCTCTGCAAATGGGAATTTCGGATGCTCACGGAACCTTGATCGAGGAGCGCATCAGCCACTCAGCAGGTGCACTTACCCAGCAAGCTCTGACTGTAGATGAGTTGGTCTGGTTGATCAAAGGCGCAGGAAAACGTGCGCTGGAACGCGATACCTTCTACAACGTAATCAAAGAACATTAATCTATAATAAAAGCTGATGCTCCGATTCGCTTGGGCATCAGCTTTACTATTTTGGTACGTGTACGATTGATCATGCTCACCAATGAACATCCTAAGAGAACAACCTACAGAGGAAAATCTGCATCCAGCAGTTCTTCTTCCTCGCGTAATTTATTCTTGATTTTCACCAGTAATTCATCGGCTGTTGGCGCTTGTACCAAAGTTCCGTTTACGAGCGCGAATGGCTCCATGTAGCATTCACCGCAATACCCCAGACAGCCGTACTCGAGTACGTCCACATCTAGATCAGGATCATTTTCCAATGCATCCACGACGGATTGCGTATAGGAGGAAACATTGCTCGCGCAAAATTCTACTAGTGGTTTCATCTATTGTCACCTACCGATTATTTCGACATCATCACGTACTTTATTGTACCGCGACTTTGATAAAAATCCAGCGGAGAAAACGGGAAAAAGATTCTGCTTGCATTTTTAGTGAAAGAGACTAAAAATAGAGTGGGTGCTGTAAAAAACGGACAGAAGAAAGGACTAGACCTTCTATGAAACGACTTGTGATCCTTGGAGGAGGATACGGGGGTCTTCGTATTATTGAGCGAGTCCTGTCCCCTGATTTACCAGATGACGTGTTTATAACCCTCGTAGACCGTATGCCGTTTCATGGCTTAAAAACAGAGTATTACGCTCTGGCGGCAGGTACTACACCGGAATCTCACCTGCGTGTTAATTTTCCAAACGATCCACGCCTGACCGTCAAATACGGTGAAATTACTGGCTTGGAATTGGACGAGCAGGTCGTCAATTTTGCTAACGGGGACACCCTCTCCTACGATTGGCTTGTAATCGGATTGGGCTGTGAGGATCGTTACCATGATATCCCTGGTGCTGAACAATTTACGTGTTCGATTCAATCCATGGGAGCTACCCGCAACACATACATGGCAATCAATAATGTGAACCCATACGGTACGGTTACCGTCGTGGGCGGTGGTCTTTCCGGAGTGGAAATGGCTGCTGAGCTGCGCGAAAGCCGTCCCGACCTGAATGTACGCATCGTCGACCGCGGCCAAAGCATTTTGAGCCCATTCCCGAAAAAGCTTCAGGAATATGCATCTCAATGGTTCATTGAGCACGAAGTACAGCTTGTTTCCATGGCGAATGTCACTAGCATCGAGCAAGGGATTGTGTACAACCACAACCAGCCTGTTGAAAGTGATGTTATCGTATGGACAGCAGGTATTCAAGCGAGCCGAATCGTGCGCTCTCTGCCGATCGAAACAGACAATATCGGACGCGCCAAATTAAACCAGTATCATCAAATTCCATCCCATACGAACGTTTATGTGGTAGGTGACTGTGCAAGTACCATCATCGCGCCGAGTGCACAAACAGCTGAGATCCAAGGCGAACAAATTGCCTTGATGTTGAAAAAAGACATCAAAGGCGAGGAGTATCCAGCTTCATTGCCTGCTCTCAAACACAAAGGCTTCCTTGGCTCCCTTGGCAAAAAAGAAGGCTTTGCCAGCATGGGGAAAATGTCTCTGGTCGGTCAGATGGCTCGTGTCATCAAGAGCGGTCAGCTATGGATGTACAAAAAGCATATGGGATAGTGCACGAACCTGTTGGCCGGATGGTCTAACAGGTTTTCTTTTTGTATAATCCATGCCTGCAAATCATTTTTCGCGTAACCTCTTAATCCCGGTCAGGCAGCGTTTATCACACATCATCACCAAAGCTTATTCCACATTACGTGCTGGAATAAGCTTTTTTATACCTATTCAACCAGCTCTGGCTGGAATCGTTTCGAAATGTCCAAGCCGAGGTGTTTTGCACACGTATACTCATATTCGTAGGTTTCATCGACTTTGTTTTCTTGAAATGGCTGGCTGCAAAATAAGACTTTCATCTGCACGATCCTCCTCTCAGATGCTAGAGAAAAATAAGGAAAAAACAGGAATTTTCAATATCATTCCATTATACAAAATAATTCTCCCAATGCAAAAAAACCGTCAAGATTACTCCTAACGGTTTCCTCATTTTACTGGTTTATCGCTTTTGAATGCGTAAAACAGGGACTTTTTTCGGTTCAAAGGTGTCTGCCAGTATCTTCTCTTGGATGACATTCAGCTTGAGCAAACTCGAAATTTTCCCGGTATCCGCCTTCGACATGAGGCGCCAAAGCGAAGGATCTGGCAAGGCGTTGTAAAGGCGCTCATCGTTGTATTCTCGCCGCTCCTGATAGGAGATCAGCAGCTTGTATTCGCCTTCCTCTGCACTGCCTGCTTCGCTGTATTCTTCAATCAGTTTACTCCGCAGCTCGTTCAACTCTTCTTCTACCTGCTTCTGAATTTCTTTCAACTCGTAGTAGCGAGCAATCGGTTGGTCCATCCGCTCTTCCTCCTTTGGTTACCCCTGTACCCAAAATCCATATGAGGAAAAGTCGGTTGGTAGAACCATTCGCTGGCAACGAAAAACAGCCTCCTTTTTCATTTTCGTCATGAAAAGGAGGCTGCGTATCAATCTCAAAAACGATTACTTACCAATCATTGTGTTGATCGCTTCACCCGGGTGTTTTTTCAAGAACGTCGAATACTCTACTTCCCATGGGTTCCATTTGCCTTCACCTTGGTAGCCCCATACGGAGTTGATGCGGGAAACGGTATCTGTGTTGTTCATTCCTACGAGCCTTTGCTCCCCTACCAATTCAAATGTACCGTTTGCATCCATATCGACTGGAGTCAAAGAACCGAATGGGTAGGAAAATACAGAAACAGCATCTTCTGTCGGCTGTACTTTGCCTGCTTTGTCATACAGCTTGGCAGCTACGTATACATCCTGGTTGGCACTTACGTCAAGCGTCAGTGGCTTATCCAGGTGGGAGCCTTTGCCCTCTACTTTAAAACCATCCACGAATTTCCCCTCGTAACGGATTCCTTCGTTTTCCTTTTCACCAAAAATCACAGCTGGCTTGTTGTTTTCAAAAGTAGCGATTACGTGGCTGTAAACGCCGCCGCTTCCACCAGTCGCTGTTTTCACAAACGCATCGGCAACATGATCACCTGTGAAGTCTACGAGAGTCAGCTCACCTTCATAGCCTCCCAGCTCTTTGATGTCTGTTTGGCTATAAGCGCCGGATTTCCCGTCTTTCACTACGATGTTCATATTGGAGGAATAGATGTCATCCGCTTTTTCTTTTTCTCCAATCAGGTATACGGCGTCATCCTTTTTATCGCCATTGACGTCAGCCGTTTTTTGATCGATCACATAGGTGTTTTTCGCGAGCTTCAATTCAGCAGCGGCAGAGAACAGCTTTCCTTTTTCAGAGTCTGCGTGCGCTACCTGTGTATTCAGTGCAGAAAATCCAGCTACGCCTACAACTCCTGCAAGCAGCAAATATGTAACAGGCTTCATCCATTTTTTATTCATCGTAATAGCCTCCATTGGTTGTTATGGGTTACATTTCCTACTATAGGACGCAGCCCATTCTATTTCGTTACAAAAGGTTTACGAATGATAAACAAACAGGTTAACAGCCAGTTACTTGACGTTATCCAGCACACTTTTGATAATGGCTGGCGAGTCTTGACGGATACTCAAGTTGTAGTGCTTTCTTACAGCTTGGTAAACGGCATTCAGATTTTTGCTGCTTTTGTTTTTACGATAAGCGGCAATCCCCTTGGAAAATTTAGGATGGTGAATTAGATCGCGGCTCCAGTCCCATGCCCGAGGCTTTAGGGCATCCTTACGTGCTTGATCGAGCATTTGGGGAAACTTCGGAATAAAGTACTGCCCGATTTTTCTACTAGCATTTTGGTATTCTTGGTGGCTCTCTGTAATAGAGGAAACAGGATCATCATTATAGGACTTTCCATTGACTGAAATGAGATCGCGCGGTTGTGTCGGCACCATGCCCGGTGCTAATTTCACCTGATAGTACTCCCAACCTGATTCGGTCTTTTTCCCGGGAAGGATGAGTTTCATAAAATGCTGCAGACGATCATACGCATTCTCCTCCGCGTATTTTATCGGACCGGATTCCATGCTAAGCGGTGAATCAGGATAAAGATAGCCTTCGCTATCTACTACATAACCAGGCAAGCCTACTTCAACTGCCCAGCGCACAGCAACATTCTCCGAATCCTTCAGATCAATTCCTCCGTGGTAAGGTCGAACAGTTCCGAACATCCGATACAGAACGGTCGCGACGAACTCCTTCGTTGCGATCCCATCGTCGATCTCATTTGGCATGACGTAACCGGCTTGAACAAGAGGCTGCAGGCGGGCATTCATATTGATTTGAGCTCTGGTTTCTCGTAGAGCTCTCCCCTCTTCTGAATAGGCGTTCGTATTCTTAATACCTTGGTCTAGCTCATCCAGATTCATGTCAGCCGGATATGCTGGAGGGAGATTACCGATAAAGTGATACAGATTCCAGAGAAATCCTTTTTTCGAGGATAAGAAATTCAAGCGATAAGTGAAATTCATTTTGTGATACGAATCTTCCGTTTCCATGTCGATTATATAGTCATCGGATGAATAAGGGCGCAGTTGCAAAAGCAATGGATGCGGATTAGTAATAGAGACCATCTGTACATTCAAAAACAAGTATTTTTCCGGATTGGGCGGAAGTTTATATGTAATTCGGTAGCTCGTTGTGTTTGCTTCTGCAATATTTGTAGCAGATGGGGTAACAAGTATGGTGGATAAACAAAGGGAGCATGCTAGAACGCTAAACACCATCTTTTTTCCAAACATAGAAAAATCACCCTTTTCCTTCAGATGCTAGTTAAACGCATCTTGACCTTCGAAGTTGCGCTCAGACTGTTATTCTAAAAAGAAAAACGACCAGATATATATCATCTGGTCGTTTCTTGAGCGATCTTATTCTGCCAAAGAAGCAATCGGCTGTACGCCCATGCTCTCCAGCTTTTCGTAGATATCTTTTAATTTCGGATTTCCCTCACCGACAATTTCCCCGGAAATTACGACAAGCGGATACCATAAATCTTCCTCGATAATGCGATTCGCCCAGCTTTTGTCATCGTCTGTCTGCGGCTGTTGAAAGTCGCTATAAACGATGCGGAAGCTGTCACTCCCATACTTGCGTGAGAGTGCCGCCTCCAGCCACTCGGCCGTTTCCTTAGCAGATGGCAAATTGACGCAGCTTGCGCACAATTGCTCTGTTCCAAAAACCTTGATATCGACAGTCACTATATCCGCCCTCCCCCGGGTCAGCTAGCTTAGGACAATGCTTGTTCCAGGTCCTCGATCAAGTCCTGAACATCTTCAATACCAACAGAGATGCGCACCAAGCCATCCGTAATACCCAGCTCAGCACGGCGCTCTGCCGGGATAGAAGCATGCGTCATGCGTGCAGGTACGCTGATCAAACTCTCCACTGCACCCAGTGATTCCGCTAGCGTGTAGTATTTTACCTTTGCCAATACTTCGTCAGCACGCTCTGCGCTGCCTACGTCAAAGGAAATCATGCCGCCAAAGCCACGCGCTTGCTTTTGAATCAGCTCATGACCGGAATGGCTGGACAGACCAGGATAGATCACACGTTTGATGTCGCTGCGCTCAGACAGCCATTTTGCTATCGTACGTGCGTTGTGCTCATGCTCTTCCATCCGAATTCCCAGCGTCTTCATACCGCGCAGCAAGAGCCAAGAATCTTGTGGCCCAAGCACACCGCCAATTGCATTTTGCACAAAATGGAGGTCTTCGCCCACTTGCGCATCTTTTGCTACAACCAGACCTGCTACCACGTCGCTGTGTCCACCCAAATATTTCGTTGCACTGTGGAACACGATGTCAGCGCCAAGGTCCAGCGGATTTTGCCAGTAAGGTGTCATGAACGTGTTGTCAACTACGAGCAGCACGCCTTTTGCTTTTGCGATGCCTGCCAACGCGCTGATGTCGCTTACTTTCAGCAGCGGGTTTGTCGGTGTTTCCATAATGATTGCTTTGGTTTCCGGGCGAATTGCCGCCTCAACAGCTGCCAGGTCGCTCGTATCTACATAGGTTGCTTCCAGACCCATACGGGAGAATACACGAGTAATAACGCGGTATGTACCGCCGTATACATCGTCACCTACCACGAGATGATCGCCTTTGTTGAACAGCGAGAGAATGGTGGAGAGTGCCGCCATACCGGAACCAAATGCAAAACCGCGCGCTCCGCCTTCGATTTCAGCGATGTATGTTTCCAATGCGTGACGGGTCGGGTTCCCGGTACGGGAGTATTCGAAACCCTTGTGAACGCCAATGGCTTCCTGTTTATATGTGCTTACCTGGTAAATCGGAACGGATACGGCTCCTGTATGTGGATCTCCATCGATTCCGCCGTGGATCAGACGAGTTTTGATACGCATCTTAAATTCCCCCCTGGTAAATTTTCTTGCTTAGATAACGTTCACTGCCGTCAGCAAACAGTGTCACGATGTTTGTGCCTGGAGCTGCTTCTCTTGCTTCGCGCAGTGCCGCTGCCATCGCTGCACCTGAGGAGCTACCTACGAGCAAGCCTTCCTTGGCAGCCAGCTGCTTGACCAGATCGAATGCTTCCACATCGAGAATCGTGTGAATAGCGTTGAAGTAGCTCGTATCCATGAACGGAGGCAAAAACTCCATGCCGATCCCTTCTGTCTTGTGTGGGCCGGATTCTCCCCCATTCAAAATGGAACCTTCTGGCTCGACAATTACCGTTTTCACGTTTGGTTTTTGCTCTTTCAAGTAGCGAGCAGCACCCATGAAAGTACCGCCAGAACCCGCGCCTGCCACAAATACGTCTACTTGGCCGTCCATTTGACTCCAAATTTCCGGACCTGTTGTCTTGTAGTGTGCGTCTGGGTTCGCCGGGTTAGCAAATTGCTGTGGTACAAAAGCACCTGGAATCGATTCTGCGAGTTCTTTTGCCTTCGCAATTGCACCCTTAATCCCCAGTTCTGTCGGTGTATTGACGACTTCTGCTCCGAGGGCACGCATCAGCTCTTGTTTTTCCTCGGAAAACTTCGCTGGTACGCAGAAAATGACTTTATAACCGGTTCCTACAGCGGCCAGCGCTACACCAATGCCTGTATTTCCTGCTGTCGGTTCAATAATGGTACCACCTGGGGCCAATTGGCCGTTCTCTTCTGCGGCACGAATCAGCTCCATGCCCAGTCTGTCTTTTACGCTGCCGCCTGGGTTAAAATATTCCAGCTTGGCGAACAAGCGGACACCCTCAGGGAGCTCAAATTGAGTAATTTCGACGATCGGCGTATTACCAATCAGTTCCTTAACATTGCGAAATACGTTCACGAAGATCTGACTCCTTATATTGAAGTACTTGCTTCTTTCTTTTTCATTATACCATGCAAAGATTACAAAAAGTCTACGCTACTAAACTTCGGCGCGTCAGAGAAACTTCAAAGTGTCAACAGGGCATGTAAGCCATGGATTTCTCACCATGGTATGATTATAATAAAGGAGAGGTTGGAAAGGAGTGAATGTAACATGGATATCATGGATCAAGTACAAGAAGTTCTCGATAAACTGCGCCCTTACCTGCAACGTGACGGCGGAGACGTACAACTCGTTGATGTAGAAGATGGCATCGTGAAGCTGCGCCTGATGGGTGCTTGCGGTAGCTGCCCTTCCTCTACCATCACCCTGAAAGCAGGAATCGAGCGTGCACTGGTGGAAGAAATCCCAGGCATCAAAGAAGTTCAACAAGTATTCTAATCCAGTCACGTCGACATGAAAGCAGCTACAGCAACCGCGTAGCTGCTTTTTTCATTTCCCCTTCTCCCTTCCTTTTTCCAAAAAGGCAATGACACGCTTCCCATATTCTTCAGGAACTAGCGCATAGCTGCGAACGTGACCCGCGCGTGGTACGATCCAAAACTCGGAATCTTTGTCCTGGGTCAGCTCAAATAGTCGTTCGCTGTTTACCATCGGGATCGTCGTATCGCCTGTCCCGTGTATAAAAAGAATCGGTTTGTTCGCTTGCTTCACTGCCTGATACGGATTGACGTCTCGCGGGTTGGCTCCTAGCAAAATAGGACACAAGGTAAGGATGAGCCAATTGAACGGAAAGCGAGGCAGGCCCGTCCACTGCGGCAAGTTCTCAGCCAAGTATTCACGCAAGGAATAAAACGGTGAATCTGCCACAATCGCAGTGATGCGTTCATCTATACCGCCAACCATCAAGGAGGTTGCCGCCCCCATGGAAAATCCAACAAGGCCAAGTCTGTGTTCCGGCTTCTTCGTTGCTGCAAAATCGATGGCCCCAAACAGGTCTTGTTGTTCACGAAGACCAATCGTAGTCAGTGCATCGCTGGACTCCCCTGCATTGCGAAAGTCGAACATCAATACATCAAAGCCGGCCTGGACAAGTTTTGCAGCCAGAGACAACGCGGGCAGATGTGGCTCCAATCTGTTTTGACTATACCCGTGGGCAAAGACCAGCGTCTGTCCATTCGAGACTCTCCCATTTTTTTCTGCCGACAAGTACCATCCGGCCAACGAAATCGTCGCTTCCCTGCTCGAAAAAACGACGGGCTCCGACTGTTCGATTCCAAAATCTCGGGGTTCCATGTGAATCGGCTTTCGTACAGGATGCGTCAAACGCCAGGTTACGTGAAACGAAACGGCTACTGCTGCAATCAAGAGAAGCACGAAGAGTCCTGTAATTAAAACAAAGAACGTGTTCATACGGCAGTCAGTGGTCCCCTTCCACTTAGCACCTCTACGATGTTAGCAGCAGCTAGCCTCGCCATCTCCGCCCTCGTTTGCACAGTCGCACTCCCGATATGTGGTAACGCTACTACATTCGGCAGTTGTAAGAGCGGGTTATCCATCGGGACAGGCTCGACCGCAAAAACGTCCAGGCCTGCCGCCCATATTTTTTTGTCTACCAACGCTTGATACAGTGCTGCCTCATCTACTGTCCCACCACGAGAAACATTGATAAACACAGCGGTTTCTTTCATGAGCGAAAATTGTTTTTCCCCCATCAGCATGCGCGTGTCCTCAGTCAGCGGTGTAAGCAGAACGACGTAATCGGACTCTTGCAGAAGCTCCGCCAAATCAGCATACCGTGCTCCCGTCTCTTGCTCAGCCTGCGGTTTGCGATTCCGGTTGTGATACAAGATTCGCATGCCAAATCCTTTGGCGCGTCTCGCTACAGCTTCCCCGATTCGCCCCATCCCAATAATCCCTAGGGTTGAACCATATACATTTTGTCCAGCCATGAGGTTCGGACTCCACGATGTCCATTCCCCCTGCAATAAATATCGGTTGGCTTCCGTCAATCGGCGGCCCGTTGCCATCAATAAAGCGAAAGCCAAATCGGCAGTAGACTCTGTCAGCACATCGGGCGTGTTGGTTACGATAACTTCGTGTCGTCTGCACGCTTCCAAATCAATATTGTCGTAACCAACTGCCATGTTCGCCACGATTCGAAGTCGTTTTGTACTCGCCAAAAATTCCTCGTCCACTCGTTCTGTCAGCATGGTCAAGACGGCATCTACATGTTCAATCTTTTCCAGCAACAGCTCACGCGGAATCGGCGCATTTTTTGTCCATTGCTCGACCTGGGCTACTTTTTCAAGCATCGCGATCACTTCAGGATTGAGTTTCCTCGTAACGAAAACTTGTTGCTTGATCATCTTTTTTCCTCCACAACCACTCAATTTGTGGAATGGATACGTCATAACGCTGTGCAATGAATTGGGGGTACTTTCGCAGTCCGTCTTCCATTTTTGTCAGCTCGTCTTCCAACTGCGCTTGCCATGCCTGGATGTTGACTTCCTGGCGCTCTTCTACCGGCAACTCCATGTAAGTCTCCACGAGCTTCAAAAACCTGCCTGGGTAGAGCATGAGCGCATAAATCACGGCGTATTCAGCTGGCAGCAGAGCAGAAACGCTGTTGTAGCCGTCAAGAAAGCTGGACACAGCCTCTTCATTCCAGCCGTTTCGCTTTGTCTCGGCTTTGATCCACTGCCCCACATCGCGAGTGCGCATATCAAGAACCCAGTTCCATTCACCTGCCATTAGACGTACATCCTTCTCTTTCCATAGCATATACCCTTGATCAAAATTTTGGTAGGCTACTTTCCCGAGACTAGCTGTTTCCTTCACGACTTTATCGTATCCAGCATCCAACAAATATTGAACCGACAATTCACCGAGCTGAGTAATGTACGTGAAGCAGGTCAACAAATATTCATCCATTGACGCGAGCTCTACATTTTCCTCATCCATCTCATCCCGGTATTCATTAAAATTCCGCAGCTTTTTGCGCCACATGCTCGGCCAGTTGCCAAGAGAGCTGTAGGGGATAAACATCTTGTCAGATGAAAAATCACTTGTGGCCTGATGGAACTGTGCAAGTGACTGGCCGCTGGCATAATAGGGATTGTCGGGAACCGCCTCCCTCACGCCCCTATATAAATAGTAAAGCTGCTCATCATCGACGATGTGAGCCTGCCCGCTTGTTGTGTTCACCAGCTTTAACAAGCGAATGTTTTGCTGTTGACTCAAATGCTTTTTTACTTTCTCAATTAACTTGCTTTTGTATTTATATCCGGCTGGCGCCTCGAACATGTAGTAAAGGCCTCGATCCGTTTCCAGTACCTTGCTTGCCCCCGTCGTGCGATATCCCTGGAGTTCAAAACCGTACTTCTCCTGAAGAAGCTCTTTTTCTTCCATACAGTCGTTCACCCTCCTTGCATACTGCTCTTCTGGTATTGTATGTCGGCAGATCGGGATAGGTGCCTATCTGGATGCAGATACTAGATGCATTCATGCCGACTTTCTGGGTGCTGAAAAGTCGACTTTTTGAACACGCACGTGAAAAAGGAGGAACCACAAGCATGAGTGAGCATCCACTAAATAGCGAGAGTTGTCTGGACTTCGTTATTGAGCTTTTGGAAAAACGAGGAGTCAGTTTGAATGACATTGCTGAAATCGTCATGTTCCTGCAATCAAAATACATCCCGGACATCACCATCGACATGTGTCTGGAGAGTGTGGCATCCGTCTTGAAAAAACGCGAGGTCCAAAACGCGTTGCTGACCGGGATTCAACTCGACATCCTCGCAGAACAAAAGCAGCTGCTTCCCCCGCTCCAAGCAATTATTGAATCAGACGAGCCTCTATACGGCATAGACGAGGTTCTTGCCCTCGCCATCGTCAATCTGTACGGGAGCATTGGATTTACCAACTTCGGTTATGTAGACAAGCTAAAGCACGGCAAACTCGCCGATCTCAACGACAAGCGTTTTGGTGTCCATACTTTTTTGGACGATCTCGTCGGTGCGGTCGCAGCCGCCGCCTCCAGCCGTATTGCCCACCGCCAGAAGCAGCAGGAAGAATGCTCCGAATCATAGTGAGATTCGTTGCAGCCATTCAGGCAAGTCTTCCGCAATATGGGTAGGCACAGCATGATGCTTGTCTGCTTCTTCGCGCGTGGAATAGCCTGTCAAAACGAGCAAGCTGTCCAAGCCACTGTTGGCACCTGCCTCAATATCCGTATATAAATTGTCCCCGACGATCAGCGTGTCGGCCGCAGCAGTACCAAGCTGATCCAGAGCGTATCGGACGATGATGGACTCCGGTTTGCCAATCACGATTGGTTTGGTCGCTGAGGCGACGGAGACCGCTGCCACCAGTGAGCCATTGCCGGGGAACAGACCAGCATCCGTCGGTAGGGCTGCATCTGCATTTGTAGCGATAAAAGTTGCTCCTGCACGGATAGCCCGTGCGGCGATCGCCAACTTTTCATACGTAAATGCACGATCAATCCCGACAATGACATAAGCCGGATCTTCTTCTGTAATCACATAGCCTGCATCCGTTAGCTGATCATGCAAGCCCTCTTCTCCAATTACGTAGACGCGTGTACCCGCTGGTGCCTGCTCTCGTAAATAGGTAGCGGTCGCCATGCTCGTGGTATACACGTCCCGAGCCTGTGCTTCTATGCCCATTGCTACCAGCCGTTCTGCGACGATTTGTGCAGAGGCTGATGAATTATTGGTCAGGAACAAATACGGAATCTGATGAGTTTTCAAGTGGGTAATGAATGCTGCCGCTCCCGGAATCGCTTCTTTTCCCCGATAAATCGTCCCATCCAGATCAAGTAAGTAACCTTTATATTGTTTCACTTTGTTCCATCTCCCGTCTGCTGTAGTAAGCCGGTTGTACAAGCTCTTCCCTCTTAGTGTAAACCTTCGTCCTTTCTATCGCAAAAAAACAGGAAACGGCCTTCCACCGCTTCCTGCTTTTTATCTAGTCACGTCAGTTTCACTTATTTTTTGAATTTGACCATGATTGGCTTGCCGTCTTCCAGGTTCATTTCCCCTTTATGACGGACATACACGACCTGGTTTCCTGGAAATGTCGGTGGATTTTCGGGATCAAAATCCCGCCATTTTTTTTGCTTGCCAACTGCGTACTCCATGTATCGCGTCGCGTTGACAAGCACATTATTATCATCATCTGCCTGTACATCCGGCGGCAACTGCTCGATTTTTCCATTACGGATGCCGAGCTTCTTAATTACTTTGTCGTGTTGGTAGTCATACGCTTGGATGACGACATCATCACCGTACACTTGCAAGCGCAGCCCTTGCTTAAAATCCCCTCCATCCGGCGCGACTTTTTCGCCGCCGTCTGGACCGGCTGACATCCATCCCGTTTCAATGCCGCCCGTGTTTACGACGGTAAAACCGCGTTTGTCTCCGCCTTTGACTTTCTTTTTGCCTGCCCAGTCCGGTAGGTTCAGATCCCAATGGGTATGACTCGTGAAGAAAACGACTTGCGGATAGTCTTTCAAGATGTTAAGGAGCTTGTCCACATTCAGGTAATCGTTCATGTATGGTTTTTGTCTGGAGCCTGAGACACTGTCCGGAAGCACATGGTGGGAGAATACAAAAATGGGTTTATTCTTGTCCTTCTTGCTGTAATGCTTCAGATTTTCTTTCAGCCAATCCAGTTGCTCGTTGCTCATGTATACTTCATCCCACAATTTAGGATCGTGGTATTTCATGTATTTTTCTGTGCCGAGGAAGAGAAAGGGATATCCCTTGATTTCCTTTTGGTGATAGACTTTGTCTTCTCCGCTGAATTGGTAGAAGCTATCGAACAACTCTTCTTCCGTTGTGCCGTTTGGCCATGTACTTTGTGCAAGCGTTTGGGGATTCTTCCACTTCGGCACATAAAACTCATGATTACCGATGCTGTACCAGACGTTGTCAGGGTAAGGATTTTTATCGAGCACATCTTGCACGGCTTGATATTCAAAATCATAGCCGCGAGGAGTAATATCACCGTTAATAATCAGCGCTTCGGACTTTGGATTTTCCTCATTGATGTCTTGCAAAACGTGATCAAAATCTCGGAGGTCTCCTTGGATGTCACTGATCACGTCAAATGTCATCGTCATCTTTTTCTTAGAAAATTTGTCATTTGCATGAGCGGAATCAACGACTGGCAGGATTCCACTCAACAAGATGGCAGAAGCAGCTAAACTTGATACCATTTTTTTCATAACGGATCTCTCCTCATCTGTTTTTCGGTCACGACGCCCATCCGATTTACCAATATTATCCGAATATCATTCCGCCTTTCTGTTGTTTCCTGTTTGTTTTGTTGTTTTTTACACCATAAATAGTAGATGTCCAACATAAAGAAAACGTTAAAACAACATTAAGATTGCTAGAATGGAGCAAAAAGGTACTTAATACCTGCCTGATTATAGAAAAAAAGGCACACCTAGACTTTGTTGATCGTCTCAGGGAAATCCGTAAACAAAAGAAAAAAATCCACCCGGTTCGAGTGGACTTTCGTACTAGCTATTTTATTTCGCTTCCTTGATTTGAAACACGCATTTGTCTCCGCCTTTTGCCATGCACGTGGTTTGCTCGACATTGGCTTTCAAGACCCGACGGAACAAGGAGAGCTCACAGCTACACGCTTGGTTGAATTCACGGGCTACTTGCGAGATTGGGCAATTGAACTCCTGAATCCGATAGCCGTCTCCATTTTCGTCCTTTTCCCATTCCACCATGTAGCCTTTATCGTTTTGCAGCTCGGCTAGCTTGGCTACACGATCCTCCAAGTCGCCTTGCATGTGGGAGCGATAAGTCTCTTCTAAGCGATTCTCGCGGCGCCTAAAGAGCATCTCAATTTTAGACAAACCGTCGATTTCCTTTATGTCTTGTAAAAAATCTAATGTCAAATGAGAATAATTGCGCGGGAACAGTTCATCTGCTTCCTGCGACAATGAATAAACATTCGTTGGGCGTCCCATCGCTTGGCGAACAAGCGTAGACTTGATCAAATTATCTCTCTCCAGGGTGTTCAAATGACGTCGTACCGCCATTTCAGTAATCCCTAGCTCGACGGCCATGTCGCTGACAGGGAGTGAACCTTTGACCTTGAGCATGTGCAGGATTTGATCACGAGTGGACGTTCCTTCGTTTGTCATACGTATCACCGTCCTTTCTCCCTATTGTAGTGGATGTAGACGTTTTAGTAAACAAACGAAAGTCTTTTGTATAAAATATCCGCTACATGGTAATGGAATGAAACCACTTTTTAAAACAGTTCTTTTTTCAAGAAGGCTCTCACCTGTGGTTCAAACTGACGAATGGTACCGGCAGCTTCCTCTACCAGGCTGTACATTTCATTGACCGGTACACTTGTATAATCGTTGACCAGATGCTTGCGGAAATCGGTCACACGTGTCAGGATCAAAGCCTGTTCATCCGTGATGACTTGCTCATCTCGCAAAATTTCCACGATGTCGCTGTAGCTTCCTGGATCTCGCATAATGAATCCATCGATCAGCGCGTTTCCGACATCCACTATTCCTTCGATAGACAAGTGCAGGGCTCGCTCCATCGCTGCAACAGCTACTTCATCCGCCAAAACCGCTTTGGCTCCTCGTTCGCTGAGCTTGTCCAACAGATCAAGCATACGAGACATATGTTCCAATACTTGGTCGATTCGTTTTGTATTCACGTCGTACATATATTTCTCCTTACTTTCGCTTTTTTGCTTTGCGTTTTGAGTAATAAACGGTAAACACAAATGTTAGCACCAGGACGAGAAGCACCAATTCCCCTTCCTGCAAATAGGAATTGCTCACCGGTTTCACCTCTTTTCATCCCTCAGTATACCAAATTTGTACGACCTGTCACGAATCGAGTATGACTTTGTGATACAATGATGGGGTGAATTTTTGCCGGCAAGCATAAGGGGAGGAACATACTGTGGAACGCGAATTGGCTCTGGAAATTGTGCGGGTAACGGAAATGGCTGCACTCGCCTCTTCTCACTGGATGGGACGTGGGAAAAAGAATGAAGCAGATGGAGCAGCGACCAGCGCCATGCGCGCCATGTTTGACACGATCAACATGAGGGGTACGGTCGTCATTGGCGAAGGTGAGCTGGATGAGGCCCCCATGCTCTATATCGGTGAAAAGCTCGGTAACCCGGAAGCAGGCGGACCTGAGGTAGATGTAGCGGTTGATCCGCTAGAAGGAACGACGATTGTCGCCAAGGGTCACAACAATGCCATGTCTGTTATCGCCGTTGGCGACCGTGGAACACTGTTGCATGCACCAGACATGTACATGATGAAAATGGCCGTCGGCAAACGTGCTGCCGGACAAATCAACCTTTACGATCCCGTGGATAAAATGATAGAGGTTGTAGCAAAAGCAAACAACAAGCGCGTACAAGATGTGACTGTCATTATTCAGGAACGCGACCGTCACCAGGCGATTATTGACGCCGTTCGTGAAAAGGGTGCAAGAGTGAAGCTTTTTGGAGATGGCGATGTGGGTGCTGCGATTGCTGCTTGTCTTCCGCAAACAGGGATTGACCTATTCTTGGGTATCGGTGGTGCTCCAGAGGGCGTGATCAGTGCCGCGGCGATCAAGTGTCTGGGTGGCGACATGCAAGCCCAGCTGAAGCCGCAAAACGACATCGAGCGCGAGCGCTGCATCAAGATGGGTCTCGACAATCCAGAGCAGCTCTTGACGCTGAACGATCTGGTCAAAGGGGACGACGCCATTTTTGCGGCAACAGGCGTCTCGGACGGAGAGCTGTTGCAAGGTGTGCGCTACCTCGGTGATGATATGGTGGAAACTCATTCGATCGTCATGCGTGCCAAAACCAAAACCATTCGCTTTGTCCGCGCTGTACACAATACCGAACACAAACCAAATCTTTTATGGAAGTAGAGGGAGACCTATATGGCAAATGAATTGTTCTACTTGTACGACGATGCTGAGGATACTCGTACACGCTTTGTCAGCTTTACGGGAGAAGCTACGCGTTTTGACCTCGCGATTACAACGTCCAACCGATTTTATGGGAAAGCGATTGTCATCAACATTCAAAATGGACGTTCCGCTATTATTGGACATGATGATCTGGAAGAAGAAGGCTATCTGGAATTTGCGTTCAACTTGAACGAGCGTGAAGCAGAAGAATTGAAAGCATTTTTGGAAACAGCCATTTAATTCACCAAAGGAAGAGCGATTGCAGCTCTTCCTTTTTCTGTGAAAAAGGTCCCCTCTCATGGGAGAGCGAATATTTGTAACCCCGCCCATTTCCTGCCGGACAATGCTCCTTACAGGCGAATGCCTCGTATACTGCTACTGCACAGATGCACAGACAGATAACGAGAGGAGTGCCATTCGCACAATGCAACCTAATCCATATGACCAAAACCAATACGATGAAACTCAATATGATTCAAACGAATACGATCAAAACCAATTTGTCCCTGCACAATATGACCAGCCACCTTATTACCCAGGAGACCAGGATTATCAATACATTCCTGAAGATCAGGCTCATCCAGTCTTTTTCCGAAGAAGACAAGGTCCTGAAGTGGTTGTCGTCCCACAGCCATATCCTTGGTGGGGATGCAATACATGCTGGCCTGGTTACTGGCCCACATGGGGAGGCTGGCCTGGTGGATGGGGTTCCGCCCCCGGTGGCTGGGGTTCCGCCCCCGGTGGCTGGGGTGGAGCCCCCGGTGGCTGGGGTGGAACGCCCGGTGGTTGGGGTGGTTCACCCGGTGGTTGGGGTGGTTCACCCGGTGGTTGGGGCGGTTAATAGATTGAAAAACGAAAAGAGCCCTGACATATAGGGCTCTTTTTCTATGCTTCTTTTATTCTGTTTCGTTTTTAGGAATCACGCTTCGGCTGATTTGGCCCTGTTGGGACTTTATCGCGTTCACGATTGGGTCTCAATTGATTGGGACGGCGCTCACGTGAGCCGGAATCTTTGCCATTTTTATCGGGTCGATCCTTTTGAAACTTTGGTTTCTCACCGCGATCGTTTCTCCCTGCCCCATTGCGATCAGCGGCAGCATTGTTTTGGCGATCCTGTTTATTTTGACGAGGGTGGTAGCGTCTGCGTTCTTTTCGTTCGACATAGGGTGAAGAGCCACCCTCTTCACGGGGAATGTCCTGACGGATATCAATGATGACATCAAAGGCAGCTTCGTCTTGCCCGCTTTGGTCGTCACTGTTGCCGACATTTGCTTTTACCTTGCGCAAAACGAAGTACGGACAACCAAAATTGCAGAACTCATGCAGGTACTCATCCAAAGCGGCGATCCGCTGCTCGAACGGTACTTTGCGATTAGCGTCAGTATAAAACCCACGAAGACGAAGCTGACCATAGCCCCAGTCCCCTACAATATAATCGTACTTGTCGAGGATGTCGCTATAGCGCTCCTTGAACGCTTCAAGGTTCCAGCCGTCTCGATTTACTTCCATGACTTCATAAGTACCGGCTTGCGTGCGAATCAAACTCGCTTCCTCCTTACGCATGTATACTATGTCCATCTTATCATATTTCACGCAACATGAGCTAAAATTCCCACGATAACTGCCATGTGCCTTTGGACATTCTATCGTGTAGGGGGTGTTACCATTGAAAAAGACATGGTTGTATCCTGCAATTGCAGGTATTGTGCTCTTGGCTTCTGGTTGTAACAACAATGCTGCGCCTAATTACACACATCCGAACAGGACAATGTCGAATCAAGCCGCGCCGTACACCAGAAACTTTGATGGAATGCACGTCCGTAACTACGATGGCATGGGCTTGAATAACTTTGACTGGTTCAATGCCGACAACAATAATGGCGTACGTTCCAACAATTTTGACGGTCGTCACGTCCGCAATGGAATGGGACTCAACAACGACGGAATAAACAATGGCATGTTCCCGAATGGTACTCCACGGGCAAATGTGAACAACTACAACGCCTACACGAGCGGCATGAGACCGTACAATGCCTTTACGGATCAAAAAGCTGGTATGGGGACAGCAGGTGTTTACAATACACCAACTGGAAGACACCATTCCATTTATCAGCAGCAAGCTTGGAACCGCGGTGGAGCTGGAATCATGCAAACCGGAATGCCTCGAATGGGCTATGCGCAGACTGACCGTCAGCATATGAAAACTGCCAATGCAACAAACGTCTATGTAGATCGCGATGCGTTGGCAAAAGCTGTAGGGAATGTCACTGCCAGTTGCCCTGGCGTCCAGCGCTCAACCGTCTTGGTAACGGATAAAGAAGTTTTTGTGGGTCTGCACACACAAGGAGCAGATGGGCACACAGCGAAAAAACAGGCAAGAATGAACGCCGAATCGGTTTCACCACGCTACTATAGAGTGTATGTAACCGATAACCCAAATGATATCCAGGAAATCGCTCGTGTAGCAAGTCGCTCCAGCAACGTGAGTACAGCGCGTACAGAAGATGCGAAAAGCATTGATACGCTCGTCAAGCGTATGGGGGGAACATCCCATAACGTGAAGGCTACTCACAAAGGTACAACCAGTCGCTAAAGTCCTCTCCCCCATATAATGAAAAACCCCCTCTTTTCCGCTCATGCAGGGCGGGTGAGGGGGGGATTTATTATTGCGCTTTCGGCATGGATTCTTTCGCAATCGTTTCCTTTGCGGCACTCGCCTGCTCGTGAGCGTGATACGAGCTGCGTACCAACGGACCTGACTCCACGTGACTAAAGCCACGCTTCATGCCTTCTTCCTTCAAGCGAGCGAATTCATCTGGATGGTAAAACTTTTCTACCTTCAAATGCTTCTTGGTCGGTTGCAAATACTGACCAATCGTCATGATATTGACGTCGACAGAACGCAGGTCATCCATCGTTTCGATGATTTCCTCCATCGTCTCGCCTACACCAATCATCAGACTGGACTTCGTCGGAATGTTCGGCTGGAATTCTTTTGCCTTTTTCAACAGTTCCAGCGTCCGATCGTACTTAGCTCTTGCCCGTACGCGATCTGACATCCGGCGAACTGCCTCAATGTTGTGGTTCAGTACGTCAGGCTTTGCGTCCATGACCACTTTTAAGGCATCCCAGTTCCCCATAAAATCAGGAATCAATACTTCGACCGAGGCAAACGGCAGTCGACGACGGATCGCACGAATCGTATCGGCAAAAATCTGTGCGCCTCCATCTGCCAAATCATCACGAGCAACGGAAGTAACAACCACGTGCTTCAATCGCATTTGTTCGGCTGCTTCTGCTACGCGTTCTGGTTCAGCCGTATCCAGCTCCGTCGGCAGTCCGGTTTTTACTGCACAAAACCGACAGGCTCGGGTACATATATCGCCCAAAATCATGAAAGTTGCTGTACCGCTTGCCCAGCATTCATGAATGTTGGGGCATTTCGCTTCTTCACAAACGGTATGTAGCGTCTTCGTGCGCATGGTTTGCTTAAGCTCTTTAAAGCTGGCTAGTTCTGATCCTGAAACAAGGTTGATCTTGAGCCACTCCGGCTTGCGTTGCGTCATAGGGCTCACTCCTCATGTGACATCATGGTACAAGACAATAACAATCTCCATTATAGAGGTTGGATTTCGGAGGGGCAACCTCTTTCCTGCCCCGGAAACAATTACCCGATCCGATGCACTGCATGGCGGTTCCCTTGACGAAGTAATGGCGCAAGCATGCGCAGCTCTCGCTCATGACAGGTGAAAAGGAACACTTGCTGCTCTTGTGCCAGCATCGCTACATAGTCAAGCGTTCGGCGCAATCGCTCTTCATCATAATGGACAAAATGATCATCAAAAAACAGCGGCAATGGCTCCGACTGCTTGGCATGATGCACCAAAGCCAGACGCTGGGCAAGGTATAGCTGATCAATCGTCCCTGTGGAGCATTGGTCCTGTTCGAGCACCATTTGTTTGGTCGGCTCAAGCAAACGGACGGCAAAACCCTCACGCGGATCGAGTCTGACATCCCGATACGCTCCCCCTGTAATATGCTCGATGATCTCCGATGCCTGTTGATTCACAGCAGGCGTGCTATCCCGTCGCCATTCCCCTACGGCCTCCTGCAACATTTCCCGAGCCAACTGAAGGGCGTCTCGCTTATTTTGTAGCTGACGAAGTGCAGCCTGCGCTTCCTCAAGCTCATCAGTTGCGCGAGATAATGACAGACTCTCATGAACCGCCATCTCACCATTTCCTCTGGCCATTTGTTCCCGCAGTTCCTGCAATCTCTCCTCAATCTGTACGATCTCGATGCGCAGTTTGCTTTGCTCGGTCTCATGCGCGTTTTTTTCCTGATCAAGCAAGCTCCGAAGTGCCTCCCCCCAACTTGCAGACAGATCGGCCTCCTGCTTCGTTTTCGCCATTTCCGATAGTAGCTGCTCAGATTGTTGCTTGCGTGTGCTTTTCAGTAGCTCTTCCCGTCTTTGCAAAAATGTATCCCAATCACTCGCCCCCCATCTCTGAACGAGTCTGCCTAGTTCAGCATCGAGTGAAGCGATCTCTTCTTGTACTCTTTGACTTTCCTGTACCGCGTCATTGTCTGCTGTTTGTTTGGGTCCTCCTGTACTCTCTTTTACTCGCAACAAGAAAACCCCAAAGCCGAACAGCACCAAAGCGGCAGTCGCAGAAATTCCACCCAGAACGGGATGTCCACTCACGAAGCCGATTAACCCAAAAACAGACAGTATCCCTGCGCTGCCCCACATGAGTACAGCCCCCCGCTTCCTTTTCGCGTGATTCCCTTGTCGAGTGCTGCGTGATGCTGTACTTCGCGGACTTGTGGAAAGGGCGGATACAGCCAATGTCGCCAAACGAACATGCAATGCTTCTCGCTGTTTGAGCAATTGTGCGCCTTTTTCATAATCGTGTTGTAAGGGTACAAGATGGTCATCACCCTGTTGTACGGCTACTGTCGGCATATTTACCTGAGTGAAACCACGTCTTGCCTCTTCGTGAATAGCCAACTCGGCCTCAGAGAGAGCTGTTTGCTCCCACCACTCCCAGTCTTGTTGACTGACAGGAGCATGGCTTCGTTGCCAGCGTTCCTGCAACGCTTTCGCTTGTCCGGTTGAGCGATCCAGACGCTGCTGCAATCGGCTACGTCGCAGTTCTAATTGCTGACATTCTTCTTTCGCTTCCGCTATTTGCAGCGTCAGGTGACTGATCGTTTGCCACGCAGCTTTTGCATTCTCCTTCTCCTGCTCTTTTTGAGCTACCTTCGTTGCGGCTTTTCCCAAAAGTGTATTTTCGGCCCGTTCTTTTTTGCCGATGACCGCAACCTCCCGATCCAGCTCCGCCAAAATTTGTTGGACAGCCGGATTGGCTTCTTCCGCAGTCGTAAAAGTTGGAATCAAATGCTCAGCTGCTTGAAGGGGTTCCCTCCTGATCCACGTCAAATCCGTGAATAGACTGCGCGTAAGGCCCGTATGCTTTTCGATAAAATTGCGTTCCTTGCGCCTGTCTTCCAAATAAACATCAGTCAGCTCCGTCCATTCGGGGTCCAAAAAGAGGCGTGCCTCCTCCCGTTCCTTCGTCAATTGACGGTGCAGGCGATAGGTTTTGCCCGCTAATTTGTACGTAATGATCGTTTCATACGCGCCACTCTGCCACGGGCGGTATTTTTCATATTCAGGCAAGTATCGCGCCGATTTGACGTAATCGCGCTTCACACCATACAAGGCAGCGAAAATGCCCTGAAGGATGGTTGATTTTCCAGACTCATTGGGGGCATAAAACAGATTGATGCCTGGAGCAAAACGGAAGGAAGCATCCTGCCATTTTCCGAAGCCCCCTAGCACTAGCTCCTCAATTTTCATCGAATGGTCCCTCCAATCCGCGCCAAAGCCTCTTGCTTGGCCAACCTGACGATTTCTCGCTCATCCTCATTTTGTGCACGGGACTCCGCCTCTGCCAGCTTGGAAAGCCATCTCCCCCATACGCCACCATCTGCGATCAGCTTGTCCTCATCCACATCAGGCCACGTCCGATCTGTAAGCTGCAGCACAAAAAAACGGGAGAATCGCTGTTGAATTACGGACAATGGAGGCTGAAAATGCGCATCTCGCTCACCTGTCAGCGTGATGTACAGCATATCGGAATCCTTTTCCTCTGCGAGCTGCTGCTCCATCCAATCAATGAGCTGCTCAGTCGTTTCGACTCCTTTTGCCTCAATTTCCAGCTTTCGAATTTTGCGTGACTGGACAGGAATTGCCGTGAGCTGCAATCTGCCATCCTGATCCAGCTCGCCATACAATACGTTTCGTTCTCCAGCTTCCTTGCTCGTCAATCCTTCTGGCGAGCCTGGGTAAGCAGCGAACGGTTGTTTTTTGACGGGATGCATGAACTGCTCTGGCTTGTGAATGTGTCCCATCGCAATATAGTCCATGTCCGTCTGTACGAGCTGCTGCAAGGTGACAGGCGCATACGGATGATGCTCCTCTTCCCCTGAATGAGAAAGCACACTGGCGTGCAGAACCATCAGATGATGGGCATATCCTTCCAATTTGCCTGGAAACGTATCGAGTGGCGACTCATACACATGTGGCTGCCCGAAGCCCCAGCCGTAGATTACGCAGGACTTTTCGGGAAATTCGTACACGCCCCACTCGGGTGTAAACCAGTAGACGTTCGCCGGCCATTCCAATGTTTGATAAAACGAATCCGCTCGCCACGGATCATGATTGCCAGGTGCGATCACGACAGGGATTGGTGCGATACTAGCAAAAAGATCACGTAAAAACATCGCAGTTGATCGTCTTCCCCCGTGGTATTCCAACAAATCTCCAGCAATGAGCCAGAAGTCCGCTCCCTTTTCGCGGACAAGGTCACGGATTCTTTTCATCGTTTGACGAAAATCATCCTGACGCAGCTCGTAACGCTCCCCCAACATTTGAAGCGGTGCATCCAGATGGACGTCCGCTGTATGAATAAATGACAGCACGATCACTTCCACTCCTCACATAAAACAGACGAACATACTTTCCCTTTATGATACAGAGGAAAAGGCTGGATGAAAAGCATCTGTCAGAACGAAAAAACTTCCGCCAACTGGGACGGAAGTTTGGATGACTTGTTTTTTACTTGAGCAAATGGAGAAATTCACGCATGAAGCCTGGCAAGTCTGGCCATGCATGTCCCGAAACCAGATTGCCATCGACATGGAGCGTTTCGGTTTGGTAGATCGCACCACACGCTTCTACATCCGGTCTGCATGCCTGATAAGCTGTGATTTCACGACCAGCTAAGTGTTCACGAACGATGGTCAATACTTGTGAGCCGTGGCAGATGGCTGCGACTGGCTTCTTCGTCTCGAAAAAGTGCGCCACAATCGGCTTCAGGTGCTCATTGAGCCTGATATGCTCAGGTGCTCGTCCACCCGGAATAATCAAGGCGTCAAACGCCTCTGGGTTAATGTCTGAGAATGCAACATGGGCGGGAAGCTGATAGGCTGGCTTTTCTGTGTACGTCTCACTGTGTGCTTCGAAATCATGGCAAACGGTGTGCAGGGTTTTCACGCTGGGTGCTGCAATGACCGTTTCATACCCTTCTTCCAAGCAGCGGTAATACGGATAGAAAACCTCCAGTGCCTCCACGGCATCCCCTGTTACAATTAACACTTTTTTGCTCATCACACAGCCTCCTCATGACCATTTATTAAGGAATACACTCCTCCTGATTTGAATTCTTTGGCTGTACGGTGTGCTCCTGCCTCCTTTTCTGCAAATTTACAAAACTTTCCTCACCAACAACCAAAAGCTCTTCCAAAAGTATCTTGGATAATCCACTCCAACTGGCAGAAACTACAACAAAAGACTACTAGGCTGGAGGGAGACGGCATGCGAGTTTTCCGCCTAATCATTCAGATCAGCTTGTGCGTGGTTGCAGCTATTTCGCCACTAGAATCCGTCGCCGGAATCGCTCCGTCCGCTAAAGAGCAAGACCCGGTTCTTCAAGAGCGCTTGCAGCTTTTTTTGCGCTTGGAATCGATGCACGGCATTCCGTGGAATTATCTGGCAGCCATTGATCAATACGAGCGAACCATGAAAATACGCCGGAAGAAGCAGGAACAAGAAAATGTCTCGCGGCTAACAGCCGTGGACATTCCAAGCGACCGTTGGGCAGGTGCGTTCAATCCTGAAGCGGAGGATACCAATCCGGTATCTATTCAGTTTTTTGACGGGATCGGAATGGACGGGGATGGCGATGGGCTTGCAGATCGTCATAACGATCTCGATGCACTCACTACTTTCATTCGCTACCTATCCCAATACGGCTTCTCTCACGAAGATTGGCAAATCGGTCTCTGGTCATACTACCAGCGGGATCGGTCCGTGAAGACGATCAGGCAGTTCGCGCAGGTGTACGCAAAGTATCAACATCTGCACCTAGATGAGCGCCATTTTCCCATTCTGGCAAGGTACGAATACAGCTACCGCAGCACATGGGGGGCTCCACGCGGCTGGGGTGGTCGTCGCATCCACGAGGGGACCGATATTTTTGCGAGTCACGGCACCCCTGTACTCAGCACAGCGTACGGAGTCATTGAGGTAATCGGCTGGAACAGGTTTGGCGGATGGCGAATCGGCATGCGTGACATGGGCAATGTGTACCATTACTTTGCACATCTGTCCTCGTTTAAAAAGGGCTTGAAGCCTGGTGACATCGTGGAGCCAGGAGAAGTGATCGGATATATCGGCAGCTCTGGATACGGGAAGCCCGGCACCTCAGGCAAATTTCCTCCCCATCTGCACTACGGTATGTATCGGGAAACAGGTGGAGCAGATTGGTCATTTGATCCCTACCCGTATTTACGACGTTGGGAGCGGCAAAAGAAGCGGCAATGAAGCCGCTTCTTTTTTATGGGCAGCTCTTTTCATTGACATCCAGCATCCGTAAAAATACAATAAAAGCAGAAAAACTGGACAGTTGTCCAAAAAAAGAGGTGAGAAAGTGACTACCCAGAAAAAAGCCGAAGCAAAACGGGCATATTTGATTGAGCAAGCGACTGCTTGTTTGGCTGAAAAAGGGTATGCACATGTTTCCTTGCGCGACATTGCCAAAGAATCTGGCGTCTCACTCGGCATCCTGCATTATTACTTTGCAAGCAAAGAAGAGCTTTTGCTCGCGGTAATCTCTAGCTACAAAGGACGTTTTATGGAGGAGTTGGAACGCGAAGTAATCACGGCTCCATCTGGCGAATGGTCAGCAGCTCTTGCCCGTGTTTTGTGCCGGAGTCTACAAGAGGATCGGAAGCTGCATCGGCTCTGGTATGACTTGCAGGTACAATCCATGTACGTTCCTGCGTTTGGTGAACAAGTAAAAGACATTCGATCCCGGCTGCATCAGCTCATCTCTCGTATGCTCGTACGATTACAGCGCGAAGAACAATATTCATTGACCATCGACGAAGACTCCGCAATCTCACTCATTTACTCTGCAATCGACGGATTTCTTTTTCAGTTTTTGCTCGATGAGCTACAGAGGCCGGAAGAAGCGATTGCCCGTTTTGAACAGGCCTTTGCCCATTTGATGCGTACACTCTTCTCTTCTGAATCTTAATCTCCTTAATCGAGGTGAATCATGATGGCAGTCATGTCCATGCAAAACCCCGCCACCGGAGAGCTGCTAGGCTCTTTACAGGAAGCGACTCCAGAACAAGTAGAAGACGCGATGGCACGTGCGCGGCTTGCCTTTTCAGCTTGGTCCGCTACATCCTTGGCTGAGCGTCTGGACTATTTGACACGATTGCGGCACTATTTAGTCGATCACGGCGAAGAAATCGCCCGAAAAATTAGTGAGGCGACCGGAAAAGTTACATTGGAAGCGTACATGACCGAAATTTTCGTCACTGTCGACACCATCCGTTTTTACGAAAAACATGCCTATCAGATGCTGGCCGATCAGCCTGTACCAACCTCCCTCGTGCTGTGGCCGAAGAAATCGTATATCCACTACAAGCCGATGGGTGTCGTCGCGGTCATCTCTCCGTGGAATTATCCGTTTCAGCTTGCCGTCATTCCCGTATTATCTGCCCTCGTAGCAGGCAATACCGTTATTTTAAAACCATCCGAGGTGACTGCTTCTACTGGACTGCTCATTGAAGAGGTGTTTTCCGCTGTTTCTATGCCAGATGGAGTCGTGACAGTCCTGCATGGGGGACGCGAAGCTGGACAGGCGCTGGTGGCTGCGCGCCCGGATAAAATATTTTTCACAGGCTCTGTCGCAACAGGCAAAAAAATTATGGCGGCAGCGTCGGAGCATTTGATCCCTGTTGAACTGGAGCTAGGCGGCAAAGACCCGATGATCGTGTTTGAGGACGCTCATCTGGAACGGGCAGCGAATGGCGCGGTGTGGGGGGCTTTTACGAACTCTGGGCAGGTATGTATGTCTGTTGAACGGCTTTTTGTCCATGAAAAGGTATATCCTGAATTTCTCAAGCTGGTCACTGAAAAAACAAAAGCCCTGCGTCAAAGCTATCCGGATCAGGCCGAGGTCGGGTCGATGACGTCTTCCCAACAAATCGGAATTATCCGTGAGCATGTGAATGAAGCACTGGCTGCGGGCGCGACAGCAGTCACCGGAGGACTTCCTTCCTCTGACAGCATGTATATCGCACCGACCATTCTCACAAACGTGACACCTGACATGAAAATCATGCGGGACGAGACCTTTGGTCCGGTGTTGCCCATCATGACTTTTGCCAGCGAAGAAGAGGCTGTCCGCCTGGCTAACAGCTCACCGTACGGGCTGAATGCCTCGGTATGGTCAGCCAATCAAACAAAAGCGGATCGCGTAGCTCGTCAGCTGGACAGCGGCAACGTGTGTATCAACGACGTCATTATCAGCTACGCCAATCCCCATCTTCCTTTTGGCGGGGTTAAACAGAGCGGCATCGGCCGTTATCGCGGGCCTTCAGGACTGCAAGCCTTTACGCACAGCATCTCTGTCATCCATGATCCGGGCAAACGCAAGCGGGAGTTCAATTGGTATCCGTATACGAAAGACCAGGAGCTCACCTTCGTCGGTTTGACCAACCTGCTGTACGGCAAGCTCCAAAATGTAAATCGCCGGACTTTGAGTGCGATCTGGCGCGAATTCAAGCGCCTGTTCTAACTACGCCGGAATACTACTGCTCCTTATTTCAATGTGCCAAAACCGACAATTTCCAGATGAACCTTAACGTTGATTCTAGCTTTTTTATAAAGGGCGAGACCCGTTTCCCGCGTCCATTTGCCATCATACTTTTGGCGAATGCTCTCCTCTAGCTGCGCCGGGTCAACCCCTTGCTTTTGAAAACGGACCAGCATCTTCATGCTTTCCTTTTTGATCCGTGTCTCAAGCTCTTGAACCAAGGTCCGAAGTTGAGACCGCTTCTCCAAATCCTTGTTGCCTGAATAGCCTACCAACATCCCTCTTACCCGAAGATCGATGCTGATGACAGGCTTTTTCAGGCTGCCTTTGCTTCTCACCTTCGTTTGTGCCCGCACAAAATCGAAAACGATTTTTTCCGTTTGTTTTTTACCTGTCTTCGTCTCGTGTTGAAACTCGAAGCTCATACGTGGCAAGCGTTCTCTACCGAGAAACCCCTGAACCAGCTTCCCCTCTCGCTGTGAATACAATCCGATCATCCTGTCCACGCGAAAAAGGGCCACCTTAAAGATCTGAATCTCTCCGTTACTGTGGATGAGATAAGGAAGAGTGGGGTCCATCGTGTTGCTGGTCATCATAAAAACAAAATCGTGAATGGTCGCAAAAGACGAAAAGGCCGTTTCCACTCGCGGACGGAGCAGGTTGTTTAAATACGTGTTGATTTCCGGCCTGTGGTTATAGGTTCCTTTGATGACATCTTTCGCTGTTCCTTTGACGACGGCAATGTATACATTTTCTCCGACAATTGGATTGCGGTAGAGATCCAGGATGACTTTTCCGATCCCTGCTTTGCGGGCGTATTCTTCACTGAACAAAATCACCCGCAATTGCGAGAGCGACATGGTCCTCTCTGCTTTTGTCGCGAGATTCAGCATCGCCTCGCTCGTCATCGAGGCATGCGTCGAGTACACCTGTGTCGTTTCCTTATTCCTAGCGGGTACCGGTACCGATACGGTGACATCTATCTTTTCACGGTCCACATAATCGAAGCCCATAACCCCAATCATGGCCATATCTTCTAGTGACGGCCGTTCGATTTCGCGCCCACAACCGCAAAGGCAGAGCAAGAGGACAACCGCAGCGATGAACCAGCTCGCCCTCTTCATGATACTCGCTCTCCTCTACCGAACCTCAAGGAATGAAGCACTAACAAAAAAATCGGCCACAAGATCAATCCATAGGCCATATAAACGGTCACCTTGTCATAAATGTAGCGTTGTCTTTCTACAGATAATGGCCCCACAATGAATAGAAAGGAAATGATGGTCGGTACAAGCAGATGCCACAGCCGTGTCTTTTCTGCCATTTCTTCCAGACCCGTACGTGCAACCCACAAGTACCCCGTACTCGTGCTGAGAATAAGGAAGACCCAAAGACCAATCCCGAGATTTTCGATCCGCTCCAAAAAAGACAGCTCTACAGCCTTAAACAAATTCAAAATGGGATAAATGAGATTGTCCATTTGCCATTCGGAAAAATAAGATACGCTCGTGAGCAGGATCATGACGTACAGCAAAACAACGATCCATACCCCAATCAGGACATGCTTGTGTGCCTTGTTCTTGTCTTGGATATATGGATAGAAAAACAGGACCAATTCATACCCAAGCATGCTCGCGTAAGAATTGTGCACCGTTTCGGCAATACTGCGCCAATCTGTATGAAAAAGAGGAAAAATATGCGTCATTCCGCCCTTTTGAAATCCGTACTGCAAAAGAAAAATCATCCAACCCGTAAAAAAGAACGTTAGCAGGCAAAAACGCGCGATCAATTTGATGCCGCCGTTTGTTATGTAGACCATGACCAATGTCAATCCAAGCAATGGCAATGTGACTGTCTGATTGCTCAGCATGGAGGTTTGCACCAGCCTGACGTATCCTTCATGGGCAGTAGATACGTTCAGAATGGCGTAGACGATAATCAGGATATTGAAACAGCGTCCCAGCCATTTTCCCAACAGCTTTTCGTGAATCCGAAAAAGATTATCCTCTGGATAACGTCGGCACAAGGCCATCATCGGAATTAGCGTTAGGCTAACGATGCATCCCAGCAAAATCGGAGACCACCACAGATTGTAGCCCATTTTACTTGCATGATGAGCCAGTCCAAGTAAATTAACCCCCACCATCGTATTCATAATCAATCCGATTACCAGGATCGGATTCAGGCTGTGAATTCTCCCTCTATCCATCTCTCCTAGTCCTCCCCAAATGGCCGGACATGCTTTTGCTTGGCCCGGGACATGCGGTTGCGATTGACGATAAACCTCAATGGTGCACGTATGAGACTATTCATCAAATCGGTCCATTGACGCGGAACCCCCGGGGCCATGTACGGCGTCCCGAGCGAAGTCAGATTGAGCAGATGTCCGAATAAAAACGCCAGTGCCAGCATCTGGCCATACATACCCAATACGCCTGCCATCAAGATGAAACCATAGCGAACGAGCCGAATCGCATTACTCATCAAAAAATTGGGTGGCACAAAAGAAAGCAGTGCCGATACGGAAACAAGGACGATCAAGATATTACTGGCTAACCCCGCTTGTACAGAGGCTGTCCCGATCACGATACCGCCCACAATACCGATTGTCTGACCGATTTTAGTCGGCATTCGTATCCCCGCTTCCCGCAGGATCTCGATGACGAGCTCAATAATGAGCACCTCGATTACGGGCGGAAAAGGCACCCGGCTGCGAGATTCAGTCAAAATCGTCAGCAAAGCGGGAGGAAGCATTTCCGGATGATACGTCAAGACAGAGACATAACTGGATGTGAGCATAATGGTGATAAACAAACCAAAAAAGCGAATCATCCGCAGCAAGCTTGCCGTCGACCATCGATTGTAAAAGTCTTCGGGGCTGCTAAACATCTCCAGAAAGGAAGTCGGGCAGATTGCGGCATCCGGACTGCCATTTAGCATGATCACGATCCTGCCGTCCAACAAAGCGGCTGTAGCATTGTCAGGACGACCGGTCAAGCCAAACTGCGGAAACGGAGAGTACGGCTTATCCTCCAGCATTTGCTTTAAGACAGGCATCCCGACAAATCCATGGTAAATGACGTTGTCGATCCTTTTTTTCACACGTTCCACATTTTCCGCGTTCGCGATATTGTCCAAATAAATCACAGCTACCTTGTTCTGCGCCTGGGTGCCGATCGTGTAGCTCGATACTTTCAAATGGGGTGTAGCCAGCCTTCTCCGAAGCAAGGACAAATTGATCTCCAGCATTTCAACAAAGGAGTCTTGCGGTCCAAGGACGGTCGCCTCCGTCTCTGACTTCGTGATCGAGCGATGCGGGACCTGGAATGTATTTACATGCAGGATCAAATTCCTCTCCAGGAAGAACAAAATCGTATGACCGCGCAGCAAATTGCTCATCAAAGTCTCCATGTCGTCGAGCTGACACTCCTGGGCGAAAGGGAGAACCTGCAACGGCTCTCTGCCATCGGAGCGTTGCAGCGGAAGAAATACCGTCTGATAGATTTGCGAGACATCCACCAGCGTATCGAGAAAAAAAACGTGTACCTCTTCGTCATTCATCTTCAATGACAAGCTGCTGAGGTCATCCACGTTTTGCATGCATTGCTTTACCATATCCGGTGTAATTTGTTCGCCTCTCCGCGCATGAGCCGAACCGATGCGCCGCTTTGCTTGTATGGACTCTACTTGCGCTCTCCACCAATCAGTCGGCTTCAGGCTAGATCCCCCCTTTTTTCAGGAAAATCTTTCTTACTTTGACCTGTCTGTGGTGATTTTATCCAAAAAAAGAGAACGGGAGCCGAAGCCCCCGTTGAAATATCTCGTTATCCCTATGAAATGATTAGACGAACTGCCTGGATAGATTGGCCATTTCGATCGCTGCCGCTGCTGCTTCCCAACCTTTGTTGCCTGCTTTGGTTCCCGCGCGCTCGATGGCCTGCTCGATATTGTCTGTCGTCAATACACCAAAAATAACGGGTATCCCAGTCGTTAGCGATAGGGACGCGACTCCTTTTGCGGTCTCATTGCAAACGTAGTCGAAGTGCGGAGTCGACCCACGAATGACAGCTCCCAGCGTAACAACCGCGTCATAGCGACCGGATTCCGCCATTTTTTTGGCGATCAACGGAATTTCAAAAGCCCCCGGTACCCAAGCCACGTCTACATGCTCATCTTCTACGCCATGACGCTTCAGGGCATCGAGAGCCCCTCCGACCAGCTTGCTTACGATCAATTCGTTAAAGCGTCCTGCCACAATCCCTACACGCAAACCTGTTCCAACCAAATGTCCTTCGAATGTTCTCATCGCTTATTCCCTCTCCTTATCCGTGCAGATGAAGCAGGTGACCCAGCTTCTCTTGTTTTGTTGATAGGTAACGTTTGTTGTGCAGATGCTCCGGCATTTGAAGCGGCACCCGCTCTTCTACTGTTAATCCGTACCCGGTAAGCCCGCGGATTTTTCGTGGGTTGTTGGTCAAAAGCCGCATGCGCTGCACCCCTAAATCTCGCAAAATTTGCGCACCGATACCGTAATCTCGCAGATCAGCGGCGAACCCTAGCCTTTCATTGGCCTCAACCGTATCCAAGCCTTCCTCTTGCAGCTTGTAGGCACGCAGCTTATTAATCAAGCCAATGCCTCTGCCTTCTTGGCGCATGTACAACAAAATGCCGCGTCCGTTCACTTCGATCTGTTCCAATGCAGCGTGCAGCTGTGGCCCGCAGTCGCAGCGATGAGAGCCGAAAATATCTCCTGTCAAGCATTCCGAGTGCACGCGAACGAGCATGGGCTCATCCGGACTAATCTCTCCCTTGATGAGGGCCACATGCTCTTTGCCATCCAGCTCGTTCGTATAGGCCGCGATCCGAAAATCACCGTAGGCGGTCGGTAGCTGCACTTCAATTTCCCGTTTTACCATGGATTCCGTCCGCATCCGATACGCGATCAAGTCGGCAATCGTAATCAGCTTGAGATCAAAGCGACGTGCGATTTCTACCAATTGCGGCAGACGTGCCATGGAACCGTCTTCGTTCATAATTTCGCAAATGACGCCCGCTGGAATGCCTCCCGCCAAGCGAGCCAAATCAACTGCCGCCTCCGTATGCCCCGCTCTGCGCAATACACCGCCAGACTTCGCGATTAACGGAAAAATGTGTCCCGGTCTACGAAAATCTTCTGCTGTCCTCTGATCATCGAGCATCGCCAAGACAGTCTGGGAGCGCTCATGGGCGGATATCCCTGTATGCGTACTCCCTTCATCGATGGAAACGGTAAAAGCCGTTCCTTGCTTGTCTGTATTCGCATTAACCATCGGGTTCAGCTGCAAGCGAGCTGCGTGCTCTTCTGTCACTGGTACGCAAACGAGTCCTCTCCCATGTGTGGCCATGAAGTTGATCATTTCAGGCGTAGCCGCTTCGGCCACGCAGACAAAATCTCCTTCGTTTTCCCGATCCTCATCATCTACCACGATAACCGCCTTACCCTGACGCAAATCTTCCAATGCTTCTTCTATACGATGAAACATGCTTTCTCCCTCCTCCTCACGCGAAGCCGTTTTCCTGCAAAAAGCTGAGACTGAGCCTGCCAGATTTCTCTGTACCGCCATGGTTTTGATAACCTAGCAAACGCTCCACATATTTGCCGATGACATCTGCTTCGAGATTCACCAAGTCTCCAGGTCGCTTGTCTGCAAGACTCGTATTCGCCAGCGTATGCGGAATGATCGAAACGGTAAAACCGCTATCGGTTACGTCCACCACAGTGAGGCTGATACCATCTATGCAAATCGATCCACGGGCAATGACGTACTTCAACAGTTGCGGTTTGGCCTCAATCCTAAACACGACGGCATTCGCATTTACCTCTCGTGAAGTAACCATTCCGGTCCCATCTACATGGCCGGAGACAATATGCCCACCAAAACGGTCTCCCAGCCTCATCGCTCTCTCCAAATTAACTCGCTGTCCGCTGCGTAATTGCCGCAAGCTCGTCTTGTTCATCGTCTCTGGCATCACATCGACGCTAAACTGACGATTTGTATAAGACGTAACCGTAAGGCAAATACCATTGACTGCGATACTATCGCCGAGCTTCACTCCTTCGAGTACCTGCTGTGCGCGGATGACCAGTCGACTCGCCTGCTCGTTCCCTTGAATCGATTCCAACACGCCCACTTCTTCGACCAGCCCCGTGAACATGCTCTCTCCTCCTCACTTGCTACGTCTGATCCTCCCATTGGGGGTACCCGATGATTTGTACATCGCCTTTCCCGATTGGGGTGATCGTAACATTTGTCAGCTGTACCGCTTCTCCCATCGTCGCAAAGCCTTGACCACCGAATGGCGAGGGCGCGCCGCTTCCCCCGATCAGCTTTAGCGCGATATGGCTCACGACCTTTTGAATCGCTCTCGCCTGCAAAAATGAGCCGTTTACTTCCTGCCCGCCTTCCACAAGCAATGAGGTAATCCCCAGCTCTCCCAACGTATCCAGTACCTTTTCCACGCGAATTGGCGCTTCCGTTGTGATAACCTTTACTCCTCTTGCCACAAGCAGCTCCTGCTTTTCCCTCGGGGCTGCATCTGTCGTAAAAATCCATGTCTGCGCATCTGCATTCTGGACGACACGGGCATCCAGCGGCGTCCGCAGTTGGCTGTCCAAAATCACTCGAACTGGCTGGCGTCCAAAACGCTGCTCTTCTTGGCGCGCCGTTAGCAGTGGGTCATCAGCGCGAATCGTCCCAACCCCAACCAGGATCGCATCGTGCTGCCTGCGCAGTTCATGCACCTCTGTCCGTGCCTCAGCTCCGGTAATCCACCGACTATGTCCAGTGAACGAAGCGATTTTCCCGTCTACTGTACTGGCCGTCTTTACCGTTACAAATGGACGCCTTGTCTGGATGTAATGGAAAAAGACTTCATTGAGCGCCTTCGCTTCCTCTTCTCTCACACCCACTGACACTTCGATTCCCGCTGCCCGCAGCATCTCCATCCCTCGTCCTGCCACCAGTGGATTCGGATCGAGCGTCGCTACAACGACGCGTCGTACACCAACTGCAATCAACGCCTCTGCACACGGCGGTGTTTTCCCGTAGTGACTGCAAGGCGCAAGGGTCACGTACACGGTCGCACCCTGCGCTTTTTCCCCAGCCATCCGCAGGGCGTGCACCTCAGCATGGGGCTCTCCTGCACACAGATGCGCTCCCAGTCCAACGATGGCTCCATCCTTCACAATCACAGCTCCGACCATGGGATTCGGGCTGGTTTTACCTCGTGCCGATCGTGCCAGTTCCAGCGCCAGATCCATGTACTTGCTGTCCTGTTCCATACCGCACTCCTTTCTGTTCCAACATTCCAGCCAAGCACAACACAAAAAGCCCTTGAAACCTCATAGCGTTTCAGGGCATAGGGAAAGAAGCCTTGCCTCATCCGTTTTCTAAAAAAAACAAATGAAGAAAGCATAAAAATCTTCTTCCATCCGGACTGTACCGTCGGCTCTGGGCTCTCACCAGATCAGTCGCTTCCTACGTGGTCAGCGAGTCGCGGGCTCAGACGTCCGTACGTCATTACCGCCGGTCAGGAATTTCACCTTGCCCTGAAGATTGTCGCTATGAAGTTTTACGAAAAACAAAAACGCCCGTGAATCATATACTCAGGGCGTCGAGAAAGAAGCCTTACTTCAACCGTCTTTTCGAAAAAAACAGCGAAACAGGCCATTCCAAATACCTTCTCCCATCCGGACTGTACCGTCGGCCTTGGATTTGCACCAAGTCAGTCGCTATCAACTACTTCGATAGCGAGTCGCGGGCTCAGACGTGCGTTCGTCATTACCGCCGGTCGGGAATTGCACCCTACCCTGAAGGCTGGTATTCAGTTATGCAAAGTATAGCACATTTTTCGCTATTGTCTGTAATCATTTACTGGAGAAGTGCACTTTACCCTTGCTCGCACTCTTCGAGGACGACAAGGATTTCTTTTAAATCCCTTATGTAAGCCCTAGGCACTACGCCATTTCGCTTCATATCCAGCTCATTTCCTTGATACGCTATAAATGCAACTTGTCCGTCGCAGGCCGCCTTCCCATCGATCCAGGAATCCCCGATCATCGTCCATGCGGAAGCAGGCCAATCCGGCTTGCGATTGCGGATATAGTGAATGCCCGATGCAGATGGCTTCAAGGTTGTCATCTGCTCGCGGGCGACGATCTCATCAAAGTAGGATGCGATTCCCGTCTCGTTTAGCGCCTCCTCTGCGGCGGCGTAGGCATTGTTCGTCAGAATATAGAGCTGGTAGCTGCTCTTCAACTGCTCTAGCACTTCTACTGCATGATTCTCCAAAACAGCCCCGTGCATCCCTTCCTTCTCGATGGCGGTTACAGCATCCCACATCGTTTGCTCTAGCTCACTCGTCATTTTCGCTGATTGACGACCGATCTCAATGAGTTGGGATGCTGTATGATTCTGCCACTCGAGTGTCGGAGGAACGATCCCATTGTCCACCCACAATTGAAAAATGGCCCGTTTCATCTCGGCAAAGTTGATTCTGGATTGTAGCAAGGTATTATCCATATCGAAAATAATGCCTTTTTGAAAGGTTCTGCTCATTTTGCGCCTCCTTTTTTGACAACACGCCATGCTGGTTCAAGAATGACGGAATAATCTGGTGGTTGCTCATTCTCGTTGACTTGGCTACTATCCTTTTTCCACAGCGACGCGGACAAATACTCAATGCTGTTCTTTTGGCTTTGAGCAACGACTCCTCCCAGCATGGCCTCGGTCGCTGACATCCCGTCTTTGGCACAAACTACGCGAAGAATTTCCCCGTTCTCTAAAACATCTAGGATATTTCGTTCATCCATATCCACGATCTTTGAGAAAAGCTTTACCGATATGGCTTCATACGTTTGGCACTGCCCTGACTGATGAAAAATCGGATCGTGGTACTTCTCCATGAAGGCTTGATAGTGATGGATGTCCTCCCAAAAAGCAAGGATGCAGGCCTCCAAAGGCTGATCCTGATTCCATCCGCCTATTTGTCCAAGAAAGCCTTCTATTCCTTCTAACGGTCTCCATTTTTCCTGCGCGAGGGAAAACGTTTGTTTTTGACTCTCCGTTACTTTACACGTAATCCATTTGATCAACATATCCAAGCCTCCCTCCTACGATCATTTGCAAAAAAGAAAAACGACAGCTATACACTGTCGCTCTTCTCCAACCACTACGGATTATCCTGCTCATCGAACTTGGCACCTAACCTGCTGCTATAAATGTTCTACTAGATTGTTCCTTTTACTTCGGACTGGGGAAAGATGTAAAAGTAACACTAGGTAAAGAATTTGCTAAATCAATAAATTTTTGCTTGCTTACATTACCAGAAACAACAATAGTATTTTCGGTATCAAAGTAATACAGATAGCCATTTTTAAAATAATCCTTACCTATATAGGCTTCGTTTCCATTTTTTAATAAAATCTTTTCCCGATCAGAACTGGGCGTAAAAGGGAAACGGTTATACACGGTTATCGTAACGATCTCTGTTTCGTTTGCGAATACCCATATACTCGTTTCTTTATCTGGTAAACCCATTTTAGTTGCGTTGAACTTTTCGAAAGGTAATTGTAAACCCTCTTTATCGCCAAACTCCGTATTCCCCAGCAACCTAACCAGTCCATAAACTCCCCAACTAGCTGAGGGATTATGTTCATACAAAAAAACGGCAAAATTGTTTTTTCCCTCTGGAGAACGTATAGCCACTATACTCTTTTGTCCGAGGGACGTTTCGAAAATGACAGAATCCTTCTTAGGAAATTCTGTTGTTCCATCTTTAAATCCTACCTCGTATTGATGGACAACAGCTTCAGAAGGAGAAGAGACATTTTGAGGTGGATCAACAACCTTTACCCACTCCACTTCTTTTAATGCATGATCCTCCGGTTTAGGAGCTGCAGTATTATTAGGCAGCACTTTGTCGTTCTGATTGGTAAGTTCCGTTTCCTGGCACCCTAATAAGAGGCTACATACAGCTAGGAGCAATATAGGTATTAGGAGTTTATTTCTCATTCTCAACTCTTCTCCTTCTTAGCAGTTATTAGAATTTTTCTGTTCTTGCTAGTTTGGCTTTGTGTTTTGGACCTATTACCATGATTCTCTGTTTATCTTGAATTTTGCAAGTGGGGGTTACATAGTAATGATCTCCTTCCCAAGTCTCCGTATAAGCACCATAATCAATCCATCCCCACTCACCAGGGCCTACTGTAATGGTAGTTGACTCTTCTGTCGTCCATGTTATGGCTACCTCCTATTTCGAAGCCTGCTGTCGCTTCGATTACACCCCAATTCCATTTGCCTGATCCAGTAACTTTACCTGAAATCGTAGTGCTATTTTACAAACAATCCACAAAAATAGCGACAATTCTCACAATGTATTGTTAAGCACAAAAAAACAGAGGCTATCCCAAAAGTAGATATTTCTACTTGAGAACTGCCTCTGTTCTTTTCATCTACTGTTGCTTTCGTCAGCAAATTATGTGCAAACGAAAGGGACAGCCCCTTTTGGGGGTCAGCTACCGAGTCCTATTGTTTCTTCTTGGAGCTTTCTACTTCATACGGCACGTCCTTTGGAGCTCCTCCAGCTGGCCAGTCTTGTGCCTTTTTGGTAAAGTCCGGACGCGGCTTGGACAAAATATAGGCAGCAAGATCCGCTGCTTCTTGATCCGTTAACGACCCTTGCTTGATACCGCCCATTTCTCCCAAAGGCATATTGCGCTGAATGTAGCCAGCAGCTTTGGAAATTCGGGCCATACCTGCACCAATGTTGAAGGAGTTATCCCCCCATAGTGCTGGTCCAGAGTTTGGACCTGTTCCTGAGCCATCAGCTGCATGACACTGCAAACACGATTTTTGAAAGAGTGCTTCTCCATTTGCCACATTCGGTTGAGGTACGCTCTTCAAATCATTTTTCTCTATCCACGGGCGCTCTTTAATTCCTACTGGTACATCTGTCGAGATATACGTAAGATAGGCAACCATCGCTCTCATTTCATCGCTGTTGTAAGGCAATGGCTTTCCGTTCATACTTCGTTGAAAGCAACCATTAATGCGATCCTCAATGGTAAGCACTTTGCCAGACCTTGCAATGTACTGGGGATAGACTGCTGTGACACCCGTTAAAGGGGAGGTAGCATCCATTCCGGCATTACCGTGACAGCTGGAGCAGGAGAGCTTATTCCCTGTGTATTCAGGGATCGCAGTGCTTGTTTCATTCATTAACTTGTGTCCATACTTAATCGATTCTCCCAATGGCCCCTCTGGCACTTTGTCCAGACTAGGCGGGGTGTAGGTATCTAGATTGATAGCTCCAGTTGCCGCACTCGCTGTTTTATCATTAGCCTCTCTCCCAGTTGAGGTGGGTTGCGCGGTCGGCTGGGTTGCGCAGCCTGCAAAGACCAGTATCGCCATTACTACCATGGACAGCTTCTTCCAGGCTGTCTTCTCTTTTTTGATCATATGTCTCACTCCTCCATGTTGGTCGTGCATTCACTACATGAGAGTAGCAAGAGGCGTGCCATACCATAGAAGCAGGAAAATGAACGACTTGGCGCTTCCTGGCAGCAAGAAAAAGAAAAGACCATGCCAAAATGTCATGGTCCATACGCGCCAAAATGTCACGGTCGCAGCTTGTACTCTTCGATTTTTCGATATAGATTACGTACGCTGATCCCCAGCTTCTCAGCTGTCTTGGTCTTGTTCCATTGCAGCACGTGCAGCACATGCTTGATATGTTCTCGCTCTACATTTTTCAGTAAAAATTCCTCTTCCTCCCCAGTGTCTGCTGATGAAATGAGCTTCCTGTCCGACGGGATGTGAGGTACTGGCTGTTCGTGAGGAAAGAGATCCTTGTCGTCAATTTCCTCTCCTTTTGCCAAAACGACAGCACGTTCGATCATATGAGCCAACTCCCGAACATTGCCGGGGAATGAGTAGGCGCAAAGGGCTGCTTGCGCTTTCACAGAAAGCGGTTTGACTGGATACTTGCGCTTGAGTCGATTCAAAAAGAACGCCGACAGCGGTAAAATGTCCTCTTTTCTCCGGGTGAGAGGTGGAATCGTTATATCCATGACATGCAGCCGGAAATAAAGATCGGATCGAAACGTTCCTTCCTCCACTTTCTTCTCCAGATCGGCATTGGTAGCAGCAATGATACGGACATCCACCTTGTGCAGAATCGGGCTCCCTATTCGGCGAAATTCGCCGGTCTCCAGAAAACGGAGCAGCTTGACCTGCAAAGGAAACGGCAAGTCCCCTACTTCATCCAAAAATAGCGTCCCTAGATGGGCAAGCTCTACCAGTCCCTTTTTCTGAGCAGTTGCGCCTGTAAAAGCTCCCTTTTCGTGCCCGAACAGTTCGCTTTCCAGCATCGTTTCAGGTATTGCACCCAGATTGATCGGTACGAATGCTTCTGTGGCTCGCTCACTACATTCATAAATGAGTCGCGCGATGACATCCTTCCCTGTCCCACTTTCCCCTTTCAAGAGAACGAGAAAATCCGTACTGGCTACCCGCTTGGCAGTTGCCAGGACCTCTTTTACCTTCGGACTTTCCGCAACGATTTGAAACGTCGTTTTCCCGTTTGTCGATAGAGCTTCTCTCAACTGTTGGTTTTCCTCGGTCAACTGCTGTTTTTCCACGGCCTTGGAAATCAAAGCCTCCAATTCATTAAGATTGTAAGGTTTTGTCAAATAATCATAAGCGCCGCGTTTCATCGCTTCAATTGCTGTTTCGATTGTTCCGTGTCCCGTCACAACAATGATTTGAATGGCAGGAGAGGTTTCCTTGCACCATTGCAGAAAGGAGAGACCGTCCATCCCGGGCATTCTCAAATCAAGCAGAATGACGTGAATGGTTTCGCTCGTGACTAGCATCTGTGCGGTGATTCCGTCAGGTGCTTCCAACGTGGTATATCCCTTTCTCTGTAAGCGACTCGTTAATAGATGGCGGAAATCTGCTTCGTCATCAACGATGAGTATATGAATGTCATCGTGCTTCACCGTTCATTTCCCCCTTTGCCAACGGCAGAATGACTGTAACCGTTGTGCCTTTGTTTGGCGTACTTTCGATATGGATTTCTCCGCCTAAATTCGTAACAATCCCGTAGCAGACTGACAACCCAAGACCCGTCCCTTTTCCAGGAGGCTTGGTTGTATAAAAGGGCTCCAACACATGTGGCAAATCTGCTGCAGGTATTCCGCATCCATCATCTCTAATCCAAAGACAGATTCTATCATTCGATGGAGAATCAGTCGCGATCTCAATATTTCCTCGCTCCTGGGTCGCGTACAGCGCATTGGTTAACAAATTGAGCAAGATCTGCTGAAGTTGTCCAGGCGTAGCCAGAAGAAACGGAACAGAGGCCAACAGGGACTGCTTCACCGTTACCTGTTTTACACGTATTTCATGAGACAGAAGAATGAGAGTGTCTGAAAGTACTTGATGAATATTTACTTTTTCTACGGTAAGTGGTGATTTCCGCGAAAAGTGCAGCAATCCGGTCGTGATTTCCTTGCAGCGGTGAATTTGTTTGTCCATCGTGTCCAAGTACTGAGTAAGCTCCCCTGCGTCCTGTAAATCCCGAATATCCTCGTCCACTAGACGGTCTCGCAAGTCTTGTCCATACAACGACAGAATGCCTAATGGATTGTTGATTTCATGGGCGATGCCCGACGCCAAGAGTCCAATGGCAGCGAGCTTGTCTGCCTGTGCGATTGCGGCTTCCAGCTCTCGTTTCTCCGTGATGTCCTCGATGACCTCCAGAAAAGCAGACGACTCTTTCTCCGGATGCAGAGGGAAAACCTGATGTCGATAAAATCGGACACGTCCATTCTGATCGACTCTGGAGGAAATAAGGTCGGTCTGCTTTTTGTTCACCATTTGTCGCGTTCGGAGCATGCAACTGCTGCATGAGCTGAATTGCTGCCCCATCGTCTGATGGCAGTCTCTCCCCAGGAGATTAGACGCATCCTGGAACCACGCTGACGCCGTCTGGTTAATCCAGCGAATGCGAAAGGATTCATCTACGAGAATCAACCCCATCCCCATGCCACTGACGACGAGATCAAGCCGTTTTTTTTCTTCGAGAAGCTGATTGGTCTTCATCTCCAGACTTTGTGCCATGTCATTACAGGACGCTGCTAACCTGCCAATTTCATCTGTGGTCGTCACTGGTATTCGTACGGACAAGTCGCCACCTGCGATTTTTTGCACAGCGGATTCAATCTTTTCCATTAACCGACTAAACGAGACAGAAAACACAATGCTAATTCCCAAAACGATAAGTGCGATGAATAAAGTCGTAAGCAGCAGAGATTGCTCCAATTTTGAAAAGGCAGCAAACGCCGTTTGGCTCGACTGTTCCAGCATTATGACCCAATGTGTAACAGGAGAGCGCATGGCATAGTTGACCATGACATCTCCATTTGAAGCTTGATACGTGCGGATAACAGGCTTGTCTGTTCGCTCTGGTAGTGTCCAGGGGGGTGGAACCTCTTGTTCATAATAGGTCAAAGAGCCATCAGAAGGCTTGCCCAGCATAAACGGATCGGCAAACCTATCGCTTATACCATCCGTGACAAACAAATAGGCCTCGTTTTCGTATCGAGCTCGCAGTGTCACTTGTTCGAGTAACTGTTTTACATTGAGCTTGGCGTACATGCCACCTTTTACACCTTTGGCAGATACATGAGGGATCGCGACCGTTACCAGCAGCTTACCTTCCAATGATCGGACAATGCTTCCGATGTATGGTTTTCCCGACTGGATAGTGGGAAGAAGTTGGTTCTCCCGCTCCCTCGGTGTGTCCTGCCTTTGGTGTTTCCAGCGATTCAGCAAATACTGCGGCTCTCCATCCTGATTAAAAAGCGCGACTTCCTCCATGTAAGGCGAGGTTTTCAATAACGTATTCATCAAGAAATAAGCATCCTCATCACTAGGGCGCTCATTGAGAAAACGCTGCTGAACGACTTGCATGGATTGGGAAGTATGTAAAAAAAGCATCTCTAACTGCGCCAACGTATTTTCCACGTAGATCTGATTGGCTCTGTCTACCTCTTCTCGAACCTTTTCTTTACTGGTATGCAAATTGATATAACCCAGAATCAGAAAAGGGATGATGGACATGCATAGCCCAAATAGGAGCATTTTTGTCTTGAGTCGATTGATGCGCGGTATGATGCTCCTCCTCATTTGTTCTTCACTCCATACCATTCTTGTGCCAGTGACCATTGTTGGTCTGTTACGGTAATCGGAAGCTTGGACAGGGAAGAAGCATTGACAGCTAACCGCACGTCATCCGGCCATTCGATTGACAGAGTTGTAGGAGGAACTCCATCCAACACCCGAGCCACCATATGAGCAGCCTGCATGCCTTGAGCATGAAAGGAAACGCCGTAAGCGGCATACAAACCTGCTTTCACCTGCTCGGGGTAAGAACCCATGACAAACAATTGCTTCTCGATCAAAAGAGGCATGCAATCGGTAATCGCGTCTTCCAGAACATAGCTGGGTAAAGGAAGCATGGCGTCGTATTCTCCTGGAGAGAGCTCACTGAGCAACTGCTCTAAGTCTCTAGGGGAAGAAACCTGCTTCACCTGCAAGCGAATTCCCAGCAAGGCAGCAGCTGAGCCCGCTTCTACGATGGCTTGCTCCGTCGTAGGAGCATGAGAATCGGCAATGATCAGAATGCGCTTGGCATCAGGCAATAACCGAGTTGTCAGCTCCAATCTTTTCCCAATTACATTCATTTGGCCATTGCTGATTCCACACGTAACCGTTCCCTCGGTCTCAACAAGTGGTAGTTCTACCAGTGAGGCGACACCAATAAAAACAATGGGAACCGTCGTTGTCGCCTTTTGAGTCAAAAAGGTCTCGTGCGCCCCTGTCGTTACGATTACATCTGGCTTTTTTGAAATCAATTCTTGGACAAGGGAGTGCTCCTCTTCAAGAGTCTGAACCGCATTCAGATAAACTGGCACATACTGAACTCGTGCTCCTTCACCGAGACCTAACGATTGTAATCCCGCCTTTAATCCCGCTACTTTATCTTTTCTATCCTCATTGGCAATCACCATTCCGATCGTGTAAAGATCGACGTCCTGTTTTTGCTGACTACTGGACCAATCGAGCAGAGTTCCTGCCACTACCAAGATGAGAAAGAGGATTTTCCCTTTTTTCTTCATAGCTATCACATCCAACTTTCATCATAGCGGCAAATGATAACAGAGAATGTGAATATTTTACAAACCTTAGTCAATGAATGCTGATAAGCCCAAATAATATGTTTTTCATATTAACTATGATAATTTTATATATTATTCATATTTATCATGTTCCTTCACGATAAAAAGCGACAGCAGTGCGCTGTCGCTTTCTATTCAGTAATATTATTTGCTCTAAAATGATCAATCAGTTAATGAGCGCAAATATATTCCCTCAGTAGTACAAATCCTTTGGAGTAGCTCCGTGTATTTATCATCATCAGAATACAAAGGTAACGTAAAATCAAAATTTGACCATACACAAATCTTCATATCTTCAAATATAAACACGGTAGAGACTTTCTCACGAAGCCCTAATTCAAGGAATAATTCAAAATCATGTAGATTAATTATTCTCATGCTCTTACTACCAGATGCTTTCAATTGTGAATAAATTTCTTTAACCCTTATTTTTTTACTCTCACTATCTAGAGCATCTGCTGCCATTTCCACGTTTACATTAGGTAATGATGTTTCAATCCAAACTGAATTGTACGCCCAAAGTTTACGGAATACCTGTTTAAATTTCTCTTCTTCTCTTAGATAGGATTGAATTAGGGTAGGATTATCATCTGTCATATCAAAAAAGATATTTACCTGTTCAAAAACAGTTTGATTTTTTATTTGCAAAGGGAATCTATCCAGATTAAAACTTTTTTGCGGGAAACGTTCCGCCACAAAATGACTATGTTCTAAGAGAGCCGTATCACACTCTATATCTTGTTCCATATCCTCTGAAGGAGACCATTTCTTTCCCCATATACCCTCAACTATCTTAGTGATATTCATCAAATTTCCTCCTCAAGCTTATGAGACTTATTACCCCTATCTTTTTGAATACTCCAACCGGTCAGATTAGTGTTGACAATCCATGCTGGGTGCACACAAAAAAAAGCGACAGCATCGCGCTGCCGCTTTTTCCTATTCAGCGATTAAGGAGTGCTGGTCGGTGTATCCCCAGGGGCACGCGGCACATCCGGCTTGCCTTCCGGGTTGTTGTACAAATACTGCGGCACATCGCCAATGATCAAGGAATGAGTGATCGGAATTTTCGTCGTGACCGTCTGCTCCTCAGTCGCAAAAGGGATGACGATGCGCAAATCGACCTCTACGAAAATATAAACTGTCGCCAGCACCATATTGATGCCTGCTTCCTTCAGCTCTGTCTCCAGCTTGGTCTTGACCGAGCCAATGGGCACGAAGGTCACAGGCAAATTCGGCCCCATCGATGCCAAAAAGGAATTCCCGGTAGCCAGACCAAGCGGGATCGTGCGGTCTACTTTTTCTTGCTCGAATTCTTGGAGCTTGTTCTGGACTCTCGCTGTTGTTTCGCCCACGATTCTTGCATATTCCTTGAAGTTGAACTGATACGCCTGAATCTGCCCCTCGTTGTTCTTCTCGATTTTGACAATCTGGTTAAAGTCGACGCCTTGCTGCGAAATCCGCTTGGTTACGGCATCGGTTATCGCTTCTTTCGCTAACTGTTCGGTTTTTTGCGTCGCCAGGATCAAGAGAGTAGGCTCCAATCGATTTTGCAAAAATACAAGTGTCTGTATCGTCAAAACAAAAAAGATAACCAACGCGATCAAAAACGCTTTCGTACGTGAAAGCGGGTTTCTCCAACGCCGACGGGGTCGAAATACGGCCAATCCCGACACCTCCCAACTGGTACATCCTATGGTTAGAAGGTGGAAAAAAGACTACGTGTATCGGGAGGCAGATTCTATTTTTTGGGAGAAAAAACAAGGTACAAGCCAAATCCAATCAGCCCTGCGACAAACATCAGTTGGGCAAAAACCAGCATCCCAAATAAAGTGATCGCACCCGCCATGAATGGAGCCATGAGAAAACCAACGAAGTACCCGCTTCTACTCAAAAGCCCCTGTACCCCCATCACCTTGCCGCGCAGCTCATTTTGGGCTTGTTGCAAGAGTGTGCTTTCATAAACCTGTGCTGCCCCAGTAAAAAGACCCGCGAAAATCAAGAGCAAAAGCACAAGCACAGCATGGTTTGCCGCGAATGCCCCTACAATCCCCACGGAAAAAACAGCATAAGCGACGAGCATTCCATTCACCAGCTTCACTCGCAAACGAGCGGCCACATAGGACCCAATCAAACCTCCGACACTCATCGCCGTCCACATCAATCCGTGCAAGGTAGCGTCACTACCACGCAACTGATCCGCCAAAAAAGGCAACCCGTAATTATACGCAGACGTGCTGAGCGATACGAGAAAAGCTAACAGGCTAATCGTCAGAAGCACGGGTGTATCCCGCAAGTAACGAAGGGTGGCACGAAAGCCGCTCGCTGCTTTTTCCCTGATATCCGCGTCAGATGACGTAGCAAGCGCAGTGTTCCCCTTCTCCTCCCACCGAAGTCTCGTCAGAATCCACGCTGAGAAAAGAAAACTGGCGGCATCCAGGGCAATTACAATCGTATACCCATAGCAATCTGTCAGCCATCCTCCCAGCATGAAGCCAATGATGCCTACCAATGACTCCAGCCTGACCTTTCGACCGTTGACCTGAACTAGTTGCTCACTCCCAAATATGTGTGGCATGGATGCCTGAAAGCTAATATGAAACAGCGTATACAGCATTCCATTGAGAAAAGCCGCTGCGATTAATACATGCGGAGTCGGATAAAAAACGATGGCCAGAATAGCAAAGCCGGCCCCCAAGTCGCTTGCGATCATGGTACGCCTTCTGTCCATTCGATCAGCCAACATGCCTGCGAGAGGACTAAATAGCATTCCACCTAGTTGTCGTGCAACGAAAAAAGCGGTCATCCAAAAAGCACTATGTTCAAATGTAAAAATCAACGCGCTACACGCGATCAAATTCATCCGCGATCCCAAGGATGACAACGCATTGACATACAAATACCATTTCTTATTCACCTACATCCAAACCTCCCCGATCATGACAGGTGGTTTGAATCAACGCCCCCCTCTAGTGGGTGCGTACACTGATTATGGCAGTTGACATGCGCATGCCTCCTCTTGAATGGAAATCAGAAAAAGCCTATGTTTCGCAAAACATTCTGAAGGGGGACGCTTCCCCAAATCGTCCTGTTCGGCATTGGTTGCCGTACTTCCATAATAGGTCGTGAGTCAGCGAATTGTCGACATTTCATACTTTCCGATCGTACAAAAAAGGACGCTCTTTTTGCAAAAGCGCCCCAAAATACGAGTAATCCTGTTGATTTACAATGTAATAATAATGGTAAATAATTTCCTTTTAGACAAGCTCAGTCTATCACTAGTCTTGAAATTTGATCATATGGTGTAAGAGTATGACTATCGTTTGGGAGGTTATTTATGAATCTGGAACGTCTGGAACAAGTATTTGGCTCCCTTGTTTCGCCTACTCCTGCCCAGCTTAGACACGCTCTCGTCTCCCTGTCTCCCTGCATGGAACAACTCGGTCCATACATCCCGGAGCCGCTAGATCTACCCTATGGACGCAAGGTTTTATTCTCCACCCCACATGTAGAGGTTGTCTTGATCCATCTGCCGACAGATCAGGAATCCATTCCGCATAATCACGGTGACTCTTTTGGATGGGAATGGGTCGTCTCAGGCACGTTAACGAATATGATTTATGTCCAAACGAATAATGAAAATGAAGTACAACGAGCACAAACAACTCATGTCAGCACGGATGAATGCTATTTTGTAGAGTCTGGGGAAATTCACGCCATTCGCAACAATGGACAAAGTCCCGTTATATCCGTAAACGTTTACAGTCCTCCGTTGCGTAATTGCCGCCAATATGGTCTCTTTCAACCGAATCCTTCATACTGATTTTGTTTTTTACAGGTTTTCTGTTATTTCCGATAGCTCATCCGCAGAGCTGGCTACTTGTGCCACCGCTTGGTTCATATCCTCCATGACTTTGAAGAAGTTTTCCAGCTCCCGCTGAATCCGTGAGCTCTGTTCTTTACTGTCTGAGACAGCGCTCATGATACCTTCAAAAAAGGCATTCGTCTCGTTTACTACCACAGTGCTTGATTGGACCAGCGCCTGAATTTCTACAACGACAGATGAGAGGACCACTGTCTGTTGGTTCGTCTTCTCGATCAGCTCACGCACACCGAAAACCGACTTTTTGGTCTGTTCTGCCAGCTTGCGGACCTCATCGGCTACCACGGCAAATCCGCGTCCTTGTTCGCCAGCACGCGCTGCTTCAATCGCGGCATTTAACGCCAAGAGATTCGTCTGCTCAGCAATTGCCGTTACGACCTCTACAATTCCTTGGATTTTTTCTGCGTTTTCCTCCATCGCGTTCATTTCTTCCGCGATTTGCTTGACGCTGCTCTGAATCAAGCTCATCTGTTCCTGTTGTTTTTCCAGCTTATTTTTACCTTCACAGGACAGGTCTTGTGCTTTCGTGGAAAAGCCCGTGCCATTTTCAGCAAAACGAAGCACTTCTCTCGATTGTTCTGTCAATTGCACAACCGACGCGCTGTTTTCTTCAGAGACCGCTGCCAGCTCATGCGCAGAATTGGTTAGGAGGATTCGCAGCTCGTCCTTTTTGTCTTGTTCCGCTTGCCGCGCCTTTTCATGCTCGTTTTCATATTCCTCCAGCACAATTTGCTGTTCGATGCTGAGAATCTTCGTGACGGCCGTGAGGGCTTGGACGAACTCGTCCTTGTCCGCGATGTTTTTTTGCAAGAGATCAATCAAGGAAACCAGCATGTTTTGGAATGCACTCAAGTACCATTTTGGTTCCAAGCCTATTCGCATATGAATAACCGCAATTCTACTGCGCTGTTCAATGTAAGCGCTGTCGATGCGACCGCTAAACATTTCGGAGATATGACGGTTCAACGTTAATTTCAACCGCTCAATTGTGCTGTTTTGGTTTACAATCTTCATTAAAAGCGGTTCGTTTTCAATACTGGCATAAAAATAGTCAACAATAGCGTCAATATTTTGAATGATAAGTGGCTGAAGTGCTTTCACAATGGTCAATTCTTCTTCAGTCAGATTGATCAATGCTAGTTGCTTCGCGAGGGTGCTCTTCCCTACAATTTGCACTTCCCCCTTTTCCTTCACCCCCTGAAAAAAAGATTCACTTTTTCCTTTCCTTTTCAATCCAAAAAAGGTGGAAAACGGACATGTGCTCATAGCCTGAACTCCTTTTATCCGAGTACATATAACTCTGGAATATCCTTTCAATTATATACCCCTTTGCAAACGGGTGTAAACCGCCCACCTTGTCCATGGGCGGTTGTATGAGCCTAGCTAACGCCTACATTTCCGCTTTCCTCACGACTGCCCGTTGCAGCTTCCAGCTCGTCTTGTCCCACTTCCAGTACGACTCCACATATGCAATCGTATCGGCATTAGCAACACCACTGACTCTCTGTTCCCCTTTTAACTCACAGATACCATCACGGTTCTCATCAATGGGCATAAGTACGCTGAACGTATTAGGCATGACTTCTACTGGGGAAACCAGCTTCCCGTTCTTGTATACCCCATTTTCTTCATAGATTTTTTTGCGATCAGACAAATCGAGAACGACAGTTTCCCCCGTCTCCTTGATCGTCAAGGGTACTTTGTAATGGTCCTGATAGGAGCCCGAAATCGTCAAGGGCTGCGGAACAGGTAGGATCGCAGGCTTGTTGTCCTTGTCTGCGAACAAATAAAACTCAGAGGTCCCTCCACTGCCCCCAGACGGCGCCTGAAGCAAAATTTGCTGCACACCCCCTCCGGTAAAATCACAAAAGAACATCTCCGGCTGATAAGCGCCATACGGTGTTGTAAAAAAGGTTGTTTTTTTCGCAACTGGGTCTTGAACCATGATTTTTACATGTTCGAAGTAAGGACTGTCTGCCGCAAATCGCTTTCCTAGCAACGTAACGAAATCCGGCCGACCATCGCCCGTCACATCCTCCCGTTTGATCTGGATTTGTTCGAACACAGTCGGAGGAGGCTGTACCTCTCTCGCCTCCAATGCCAGCGCTGCTTGTCCCGCATCCGATCCGATCCCCGTCAACATCCATACGATACAGCCAATCATACCTACCCTCTTGCTTATCCACATGTCGATACATCCACCTTTTCCTCTGTTCAGCTTATCTGTAGTATGCAAAAAATGGCTTTGGTCAAACCGTTCTAAACGGTAAAATAAGAGGGAGGGATCGTAGAAAGTGAGGAACACTATGGCAATGAAACGTGCGGTATTATTTGGAGCGACCGGACTCGTCGGCCGCGCATTGCTGCAGCATCTCTTGGAAGACGAAGCCTATGAAAAAGTCGTCGCTGTCGTTCGCAACGAGCTCTCCTTCACACACGAAGCGTTTCGCAAAGTGGATTATCAGTACCCGCTCGAAATTGCTCGTTTGGCAAAAGAAGAAGGAGCCAGCCAGTTTCTCATCATTACAGCAATCGGTGCAAAGCTCTCCCAATCACTCTCATTTCTCTGGGTCGGACCGTTACGTGCCTATCAGCCTGTCACCGCAACAGATGTCGCGGGAGCCATGCGTTACATCGCCTCTCGTGGACTTGCAGGTGCACATGAGTACGAATCAAGGGAATTACCACAGCTAGCCGCAGCGGGAAAAAGGACGAGTTGACGCTCATACGTATAGGATGAAGACTTTCATCGAGGAGGCGAACTTGCATGACGACTCCCAAGCAACAGCGTGCATCACAGGCTCCGCCCAGCCGCCGAGCACTTCGCTCTGCTTATGAACTGATCCTCACCCAAATCTGGCCCCGTCTACCCGCCGCAACCGAATCTACTTGCAGGAGAATCGATCATGAAGATCAGACTCGTACAAAACGGAATCATCACTGAAATAGAAGACATCGAAGAGGCTGCTACTCCACCTGTGAACGGGTTTTACTGGATTCATGCCGCGCCATTCAATTTGGATATTTTACAGCCGCTGTTCGGACTGCATTATCTGGCTGTCGAGGACTGTATCGACGAGGAAGAACAGCGGCCCAAGCTCCAACATTACGATGATCATTACTTTATGGTCATCAACGGCATTACCTTCCACAATCACGATATCTTCCTGCGCGAGATTAATATTTTTTTGGGCAGCAGCACCATCATCACCGTAACGAAGCAGGAGGCACCCGAATTCACTACCATGCTGTCGATCATCCGGGAAAAAGAAGTCAATCGCCCCGATGCATTTCTGTACTACCTGGTAGATCAAATTGTCGATCGTTATTTTGATGTGACCGAAAAAATTGAAGACCTGCTTGAAAATCTGGAAGAACAAATTTTGATGCATACGAAAAAATCCCATCTGGATCAGATTATCGGGCTACGCAGTGAAATCTTGTACGCCCGTAAAATGCTCGTTCCCCAGCGGGATTTGATTGACGCCCTACATAAAAAAGAACTCCCGCTGATTCAACCTTATCTGCGGAAGTACTTTGGCGATATTGTAGAGGATGCCAGTAAAATTGTAGAAAGCTTTGAAGCGTTTCGCGACCTTATCGGAAACTTGCGCGAAGCGTATCAAGCGGCGCTTGCAGGCAGAGCCAACGATATTATGCGTGTCTTTACCGCCTTGACGACGATTTTTATGCCGTTGACGATTGTGACGGGCATTTACGGGATGAACTTTGATTTAATGCCTGAGCTGCATTCACCCTACGGCTACTACATCGTGCTGGGATGTATGGCTGTCATCGGCACGACGATGTTTCTTATTTTCAAAAAGAAGGACTGGCTCTGATTATACCAAGTCGCCACAGGCGATGATCATGAGTGTCAGCATTTTGGACAAGTCACACTCATAGGGATGCTCGATATCCCGACCTTCCTCATCCACCAGGACTCTGATGATCGGACGGCTCGGCATACCTTTGTTCGAGTCGACGACGACACCAGACAGACCATTGTTCAGGGTGACGGTCAGACCAACAGGATAGAGTGCAATCGTATTTCGCAAAGCCTCTACATACACATGGTCAAACAGTTTGCCTGAGCCGGAATAGAGCACTTCCATCGCTTCATGAGGAAGCATTCCGCGACGATATACCCGATGTGACGTCAGGGCATCGAATACATCTGCCACTGCCATCAAGCGACCAAACGGATGAATCTCTTCTTTTTTCAGGTGCCGCGGATAACCGGAGCCATCCCAGCGCTCGTGATGCTGAAACGCGCAGTGGGCCGCAAGCAACGGAATGTCATCTTGCCGACGCAGCATTTCAAAACCGATCTCCGTATGTCTTTTCATGATTTCAAATTCTTCTTGCGTAAGGCGGCCCGGCTTTTGCAAAATGTTGTCTGGGATATGCACTTTTCCTATGTCATGGAGCATACCGCCAATACTAATTTCCAACACATCTTTCTCGGAACAGCCGGTATTTATAGCGAGTGCTGTACTATACAAGGCAACATTAAATGAGTGCGTGAATATGTAATTGTCGAAGGCGCAAGCATCTGCCAATAAATTCATGGCTGAATCACTGTTGTTCAATTCATCCGCTACGGTTTGCATGACATCCCGCAGCTTGCGTCCCAAACCCTTGTCCGAAAAAAGCTGCTGCCATTTATCCGGAACTTGATGAACGGTTCGGAATGTATCGTGAATCATGGACATTGCTTGCCTGCGAGTATTTTCGGAAATGACTGTCTCCACGATGATATCATCCGTGCGCTTGTCTTGGATGTAGAGACTGTTCACGTTTTTGTTTTTGAGTCGAGTTATCATTCGTTGGGTTAGTTCTACTCCGGCCCCAACGAGAACCGTTCCATTCTCTGTAAAGATGGAACGAGCCAGTTTATCGCCCGGCTGACATTTTTGAATGGATTTCAGTCGCATTTCCTTTCCTTCGCCTTTCCTCAGGGTATCCCTATTATAGCGTGATTCGACTTGATTCTACATGAAATTTTTTCTGGATTTTCATTTCATGTCTACCTGGGAAAGACACTTGGCCGAGTTTTTCTGGAAGAATCCTTGTTTGTAAGGGAGATGATCGTATGCCACTTTTCGAAAAAGAATTAACGCAGCCTCTTTCATTATGTGATCAGAATGGCCGCTTGCTTCCAGAAGCGATTGGCTGGTCCCGCTATCCGTTGCATGACTGCCAATTTAGCGGGCATTGGCTTCGTCGGAAAAAATGGAATTTTTGGTTTATTACCGCGCCTGAATGTGCGATGTCGATCGCGATGGTCAATCTGGATTACGCCGGCATTGTCTTTGTCCATTTTATTGATCTGACGACAGGGGAGACCGCGGACAGTGCCGTAACGGTTCCTTTTGGCGCAGGGATTCGACTTGGTGCTACCGTAGATGAGCCTAGTCATTTTGCGAGTCGCAAGCTCTCGGTCTCCTTTCAGCCAGGAGCCAGCGGAACGAGCGTTGAAGCAGCTGCCATTTGTCCCGGCGATAAGCCTCTCTCCCTCGACATTGTGATTGATCCGCCATCCGAGTCATTAAATGTCGTGATTCCGTGGAGTGCAAAACGCTTTCAGTTCACATCGAAGCAAACGGCCCGGCCTGTGCACGGAACCATTCGCTATAACGGGAAAACCTATCTGCTCGATCGGCAGAATGCCTTTGCCAGTCTGGATTTTGGACGTGGCGTTTGGCCGTATCACACTCGTTGGAACTGGACGACCTGCTCTTTCCGTCACGCAGAGGGGGTCGCAGGCTTTAACTTTGGCAGAGGCTGGACGGATGGAACGGGCATGACGGAAAATGGCATGACGATCGATGGTGTCCTCTACAAGCTGAGTGAACAAATTCGTTTCTCCTACGATCCTGACAACCGGATGCTCCCTTGGACGCTTGCAAGTGAAGAATCGTCTGCCGTACGCCTTACCTTTACCCCACTCTTCGCTCGAACCGAGCACAAAAATTTGGCGTTGGTGCGGACCACTCTGCATCAAGTCATCGGCCGTTATGACGGGACAATCTCAACACCTGAAGGAAAAACGATTACGGTGCAAAGCAAGATCGGCATCTGTGAAGAACAAAATGCCCGTTGGTAAACAGGTCCCCAGAAAACAAAAAACCTTTGTCACGGGACAAAGGTTTTTTCTATAGGTAAGCCATTTGTTGTTTACAGCATTTTTACGACAGCATCCCGACCAATCATACCAGCCGTAATCCCCTTCATCTCCGCCGTCGTCGTCACGGACTCCAGCGGCGCATCCAGCAATTCCTGTATGGTCTTGACCCCTACCGCACGACCGGCAAGAATTTCCCTCGCTGCTAACTTCTCGTTCAAGAGCCCCACATCCAGCGCTCCACACATGATGTAGCCATGATCGGTCGTTACAGCCAATAGCGTCGTCTTGGGCAAACGAACGGTGACAGCAATTGCCGTCCCCTCTGGAAAGTGGATTGGCACTACCTCGACCATCAAGATTCCTCCTTTTTCTCTCCTGTCTGTTAGCGTTACCATCCTATGACATTCAGAAGAGAAATGTGAGGTCTCCATGAGGTGGTTCAAAAAGTTATGTTTTGATCAATGCATGACGCTTGTCGGAAAGTGCTCATCCTCCATCGCGACTTTTCGTTTCATGACTTCAATCATATACGTCGCGAGCATGTGAAACAGCTCTTCCTCGTCCATTTCCTCGACCAAGTCCAGCAAATCATCCCGAGACTGCTCATCGAGTATGCCTACGACAACCGCTGTAATGTCCTCTTCATCGCCATTAAAATGTCCTTTGTACAGCTCGTATACTTCATCAATGAAGCGCATCGCTCGTCTCCTCCCGTTTTTCGATAGCATTCCCGAAAACCCGGTGTCTACGATTGGTTTTTTGGCATGGACGATATCTTTTCCCAACGTGGAAGAAACGCATTTTGCAGCATCTGTTGGTCCTTTATCGTGGTGGCGAGCACTTCACGCAGCATCTCGGGTAAGAAAAACGTAACCTCACTGCCGAGCAGCAAATCGGGAAACATGCGATTGTACATAAACATGTCGATCGTCCCGACTCGATACAGACGCTCGGGATCAAGCGGTTGCCCGTTGACTTCAATCTGGATAATTTGCGGTTGGTCATCCTCGCTGTAGCGGACATGCAATCCATCCACACACATCCAGCCTTCTATTTTGCCGCGAAAACCGTACCCCCTCAGCTCCCGATGAACCATTTCCGGTTGAATGGCTTGCTCCAGAACTGTGGTGAGCTGCGCTCCTGTAATCGTGACCGCGCAGGCATTAATCGGGTGGGGCATACTGTGCAACAAATCGGCAAAAGACAAGCTGCCCCGCGGCAAATCGGTAAGCAACAGTCCTCCATTTGCCATGCCGATCTCAGCCCCTGTCCATTTGCGAATACTCGCTGCGATAAAGGAGCCATAGGGAGTCTCCTCTGTCCAGCCTATATGCATGTCTTGCTCCAATTGAACAATTGGCTGAAACAAACGATTCTCCGCCCATACTTTTTCACTCTCAATAAACTGGCTCATTGATTCGTCTGCTTGATACTGCTCTGTCTGAAAAAGCTCTGCTTGCACATCTGAAATCCTTTTACGCTTCCGGTCCCAGACGAGCTTTACATGGCCGACATACTCGCCAAATCTCCCAGCTTGTGTGATCAAGGTGCCACCCATGCGTTCTCCATGAGGAAGCGTCCGGTGAGAGTGTCCGCCCAAAATCACATCAAGTCCATCGACTTCATTTGCCAGCACACAATCTGTCTGATAGCCGAGATGCGAAAGCAAAATGACAATATCCACAGACGAGCGCAGTGCCGCAATCTGCTCACGCAAAATCGGGGCAGGTTCCTTGATCTTCCATCCCATACTTTGATAGGAGGGACCAAAGGGAATCGTCATTCCCAGGATCGCCAACCGCAGCTCGCCTACGGTTTGAATGGCGTATGGTACAGCCCAAGACGGTACAGCATTTGTTGTCGGTTCAAACAGATTGCCCGTAATGAGCGTGAAGCGCGCATCTATGTACAGTTCATTCAGCTTGTCTTTTGGGAGTGTGATGCCTTCGTTGTTTCCGATCGTCGCGTATTGAATCCCGCTTCTGTTCATGATCTCGACGTTTGTTTTCCCAAAGCTCGCTTCCGATCGGATATCCATTCGATCCATATGGTCCCCAATATCGACCGTCAGCACATGCTCTCCCCTGCTCTCCCACTCTTCTCGGTGCATGCCGAGGCAGGTTGCAATTCGCGGCATCGTATCAAAATGGCTGTGCAAATCATTCGTGTGCAAAATGTGTAAGGTACAGGTGTCAGCCACGACTTTCCCCTCCCTCTTCTCTTTATCCAAAAATCGCTTCTCCGATCATTTGTATGGCAATTCCCAAAATCAGAACACGCAAAAACAGCACGATGGTGCGACCCTTCATTTTACTGGCGGCAATTGCTCCGAGCTTTCCGCCCACCCATGCTCCTGGTGCGAGCATCGCTGCATACAGCCAGTGTACGTTGTCATGGAAAATATTCGTGATTGATCCAACCACCGCGGATAAAAATATAACCAGCATGGACGTAGCTGTGGCAATGTGTGGCGGGAAGCGAAACAAAATCATCATGGCTGGAACCATAAGAATACCGCCCCCCACGCCAAATAGCGACGAGGTAATCCCTACAAAGAAGGCAAGAGTAATCACGGACCATTTGCTGTATCCGTACACATATTCATTTCCTTCGTTGTCGATGAAGTGGCGTTGGACTTCCCACTCGATGCTGCGTGGTTTGATTTTGTCTTTGACCATCAATACGACGAACATGCAGAGCTGAAACAAGCCAAACAGCAGCGAAAAGCCCTCCACTGCTAGTAATGTATTAAGGTACACGCCCACAATAGCACCTGGTGCACTCCCGATAAAAAAGAGCAGGGCACTCTCTTTATCTACTTTTTTTTGCTTGAGATAAGAAAGGGAGGAAGAAAGGGCGGTTACCGCAATCACGATCAGCGAAGTCGCCGCTGCTACTTGCGGGTTCATCGATCCGGGCATGTACCAGTTCGCAAAGAACAACAGTGCAGGCACGAAAAAAATCCCACCACCCAGACCCGCAATACTGCCAATGACGCCAGCCACGACTCCGATGATGACAAATAAGATGGCAATTGCTACAAGCATGAACTCCCCTTCTTTCTTGCTTACGTGGAGAACAGGTCCATCTGACGAGGATTCAGACCAGTAGGTGCAAGGCCAAGCATTTCCGAAAACTGCTTCGCATTCGCTGCTGCATCCCCTCCAGAGTTATTGTTGAACAAAATACAGACTTCATCCGCTTCGCGTTCGAGCAGTCTGATATGTTCCACCCACTCCGCAAGCTCTGTTTCACTGTATCGATATAAATAACGGACATCTCGCCAATTTTGTCCCTCTCCTGGATCTCTCCAGCCCGCTTTATTGCGCCCATGAAAGCGGACCAACGCCAAGGATGGCTTCGTCACGGCAGGAACAATTGGGACTGAGCCTTTTCCAACTTGTGGTTCATCACATACGACATGTGTCGCTTCGATCTTGTGCAAGAAATCCAGCGTTCGCTCCGAATACTGTGATTCAAACCAGCTTTGATGGCGAAACTCCACCGCAAACGGATACGCCTGCATGGCTTGACGACAAGCGGTCACATACTGAACATGCTCTCGGGTACAATCGAACCACGGCGGAAACTGAAACAGCAATGCTTTGAGCTTGCCAGCCTCCACGACCGGCTGGATACTCTCCTCGAACTGACGAAACAATTCCCGTCTGCTTCCCGAGGCATCTCCCCGTTGATGTCCCGTCATCCCCTGATGAGGCTTGACGATAAAGCCAAATCGTTCAGGTGTATCCTTCACCCACGATTCGTAATTTCGCTGTGGTAAAATAGCGTAAAAAGAACTATCCACCTCTACAATTGGAAAGTGGCTGGCATATACGGACAGCTTGTCTCGATTGCGTACACCTTGTACGTACAATTCGTGCTGATCGCCCCAGCCGCAGACTCCCACTTGTATCGTAATCATCGAATGCTAACCTCCAAATCATGGCCGAATAGAGAAGAAGGACGGAAGCCGAATGAAAAATCCCGCTTGGTTGGGTGAACCCTTTGCGATTAAGGATAACAAAATATTCCTGACGAAAAAAGTAGCGAAACGCCTCCTGGCCGAAGCACAAGAGGCGTTTCCTTATGAATATTCAGCATTGCTCGCAGGTCGTGGAGCAACGATTACGGCCTGTGTACCGATGCCCGTCTCACCCGACAAGCACGTGTTCGCTTGGGATGGGCCAACTTTTCTTCAAGCCTTGCAGCACATCCGCAAGCTCAATCTTCAATGGTTGGGTGTCTTGCATACTCACCCCCACACGCCTCCGATCCCTTCTATACACGACATAGCAGGCTGGCATTATCCTACGCTCAGCTATTGGATTGTGGGACTCGCAACCGCACAGCCAGAATGGTGTGTCTATCAATGGGTACAGGATGGAAATAGCGGCTCATTTGAAGCACGCAACTACACACTGACAGATGCGGCTTGTGACGATGAGGAAGCCAGAGGTTCTTCGGCTCCAAAAAACTCTTGATACAAAGCAATCACAGCACGATCTGCCTCTTCGGCTTTTACCCCGAACATCATGCTTACTTCCGATGACCCCTGATTGATCATTTCCAGATTGATTTTCGCAGTAGCCAACGCAGCAGTGGCTCTCGCAGTTGTCCCCACAGATTGACGCATACCCTCTCCGACAATCATGACGAGTGCAAGACTATGCTGAACCGCGACATCATCAGCGAACAGCTCTCGGCGGATGCGTTCCACAATCCGTTGTTCCTTGTCTGCCGTGAGATCGCGCTCGCGCAGAATGACGGAAATGTTATCGATTCCAGATGGAGTATGCTCATACGAAAGCTCTTCCTCCTCCAGAATTTGCAGCAGCTTGCGACCAAAGCCAATTTCGCGGTTCATCAAATACTTGCTGACGTAAATACTGCAAAAGCCGCTGTCACTTGCAATACCCGACACTCTGTTTGTAGCAAATCCTCGCTCGGCCACAATCATTGTACCAGGCGCAGACGGGTTGTTCGTATTCTTGATGCATACGGGTATATCCGCTTGAAACGCGGGAATCAACGCTTCCTCGTGGAACACACTAAAACCGGAATAGGACAGCTCCCTCATCTCTCGATACGTAATCTCTGTCACCTTTTTCGGATCGGCAATCAGATTCGGATTGACCACATATACAGAATCGACATCGGTAAAATTCTCGTAGACTTCTGCATGAACCGCCGCAGCCAGAATCGATCCCGTAATATCCGAGCCACCGCGTGAAAAAGTAACTAGATCACCGGCACGCGAATAGCCGAAGAAGCCAGGGAAAATGACAATCCCCTCCTGCTCTTTCAATGTCGCCAATTTGGCATACGCTTCGGGCAGAATATGAGCATTGCTTGCCTCATCTGTAACGAGCATTCCTGCATCCTTTGGATTAATGTAGGACGCCACCTCGCCCAAGCTCTGCAAATAATGAGCAACAACTTTGGCGCATGTATCCTCTCCCGCAGCTTTTACCGAATCCATAAATCTTTCCGCGGACAAGCCCGCCTTGTTTGCCAGTACCTCCCCGAGCTCCGCTTCGATCGCTTGACCAATCTCGGCAGAAAGCCCTAGACCTGCCACAATCTCCTGATAGCGTAAGAAAATTGCTTGTTTCGCTTCCTCTGTAGGCTCCCCAGTCAAAAATCGCTCAGCATAAGCGATTAACAAATCAGTAACCTTCGTGTCTTCCTTGTGCCGTTTCCCAGGTGCCGATACAACAATGAATCGTCTGTCACGATCCGCCCTAACAATTTGGCATACTTTTTTTATTTGTTCGGCATTCGCCAGTGATGTTCCCCCAAATTTTGCTACCTTCATGATCGATTCCTCCATCTAACTCTCACGTCTTATGCTGTTACTAGCTTAATTTATCCACACAAAAAGAACAAGTGTCTTTTCCACAGGGACATAAAAGAATATTCATCTAGAGTTGGCGCATAGTAACGGTGAGCACATCATCAGTACAGCTACCTAGCACGAAAGTCTCTGGCAACGAGGTGAACGAATGAAAAAGCATATCCTCTTTTTCCCCCTTTTACTGGCTGTCATTCTTGCTCCTTCCTTCAGTGAGACAGCCAGTGCGATTCGGGGAAAAAATCGCGAGTATTACGAAACAAGAGGAGATATCGTTTGGGAAGTGCCGACAGAGAGCAAAGTGATTGCCCTTACCTTTGACGATGGTCCTGATCAGATATACACTCTTCAGATCGCCGCGCTGCTGAAGCAGTATCAAGCCAAATCTACCTTTTTTGTCGTAGGCAATCGTGTGAGCCAGTACCCAGAAATCGTCAAATCTCTCGCGAATGATCAACATGAGATTGCGAATCACACTTACAGTCATCCAGATATTCGAAAGCTGTCAGCGAATCGACTGTTGGAAGAGGTGCAAAAAACACAGGAGACGATATATTCGACAACAGGGGTTCGTCCCACCCTCTTTCGTCCTCCGGGGGGATATTATAGCGAAACCGTCGTCGAAACAGCCAAGCAAGCCGGTTTTCTCGTGATCATGTGGTCGTGGCATCAAGACACACGTGATTGGACCGATCCCGGTGTAATAAAAATCGTCAACAAGGTTTTGAACAACGCTCGGAATGGTGACATCGTGCTATTTCATGATTACGGAGGCAACCGAAAACAGACCGTACAAGCTCTCGAGCAAATATTGCCTGAGTTGAAAAAAAGAGGGTATAAGTTCGTAACGGTCAGCGAATTGTTGAGAGGATATGGACGTGCGAAGCAGGTAGACTATCCTTGATTTTCTTCCCATGAAAAAGTGCCCCTCGCTTAAAAGGGGCACTTCTCCTCTGATCGATTCGGTTATTCCTTTTCGTTCTCCAAAATAGAATCCGTCTCTACCTGAACTTTTACGGGTACAGGCTGTTGCTGTGTGGGCGCGGTACCACCCTTTTGCATAAAGTCTGAGATCATTTTGTTCATATCCAAACCGGATACGTCTTTTAGCATCTCTGGCAGTTGGGCCATCAACTTCGTGACATTCCCGCTCAGACGATTGACGCCATCTCCCTGACCGCCTCCTGCATCCACGATCGTTACCTTGTCGATCGCCTTCATTGGCTCGGCAATTTTCTCAGCCAGTTCAGGGAGCATTTTCGCAATAATATCGAGTACAGCTGCATGACCGAATTTTTCAAAGGCTTCAGCCAGCTTCTCTTTCCCTTCTGCTTCGGCTTCGAGCTTGAGTCGTGTGACTTCTGCCTCGGCACTACCGCGGGCTTTTTCAGCTTCGGCAATCGCCAAGCCTTCCAGACGCTTCTGCTCGGCATTTGCTTTTGCTTCTGCCTCAATGCGGTACTTGATCGCGTCTGCTTCTCTCAGCTTCTTCGCTTTTTCCGCTTCTGCGGCCTGTTCCACAGAGTAACGATCGGCGTCGGCCTTTTTCTTCACTTCCGCATCATATTGCTTTTCACGGCGAAGAATTTCTTTTTCCTCCAGCTCGATTTCCTTCTGCTTGCGGACGAGATCGACCTTCATCTCTTCTTCCGTAACCTGCTGCTTGGCGACAGCTTCTTGCAGCTTGTAGGCTTGGTCCGCGCTCGCCTTCGCTTTGTCCTGCTCTTGTTTAAACGCCGCTACCTTCAGCTCTTTTTCCTTCTCTGCTTCGGCAATGTTCGTTTCTTTCAGCAGCTCTGCCTTGCGTGCCTCTTCCTCTGCCTGAGCCTGCTTGATCCGCGCTTCTTTGTCTGCATCAGCCTGCGAGATGGTCGCATCACGCTTCACTGCAGCGATTTGCGGTATTCCAAGAGCAGCTAAATAGCCGTTTTTGTCGCGGACATCCTTGATCGTGAAGCTGACAACGGACAGCCCCATTTTCTTCAAATCCTTCGTCGCTACTGCTTGCACCTCTTGCGCGAATCGCTCACGGTTCTTGTAAATTTCCTCTACCGTCATACTGCCGAGGATTGCCCGCAAATAGCCTTCGAGTACTTCCTGTGCTTCTCCGCGCAGTGCCTCGTCACTCTTGCCCATAAATTGCTCGGCTGCGGTCGCGATATCTTCAATCGAACCGCCTACCTTGATAATCGCAACGCCATCTGCCATGACTGGAACGCCCTGCTCGGTATATACCTCAGGAGTCGATACGTCCAGCTTATGAGACAAAAGACTCAGAAAGTTTGCTTGTTGAAAAATAGGGAGAATAAATGCGCCGCCTCCGCGGACGATCTTCATTTTGCGTCCGGATTCGTCACTGAGTACGTTTTTCGAGCCGAGATAGCTCCCCGTCACGATCATGGCTTCATCTGCACCTACTGTTTTGTAACGGGCCCAAAAGGCAATACCCAAAACGAGAAAGACTGCGACGACAACACCTACTACCGTCAAAATACCAGGATCTAACATCACTTCTCATCTCCTTCGCCAGATTCAGTGTAAAAGGGGATCACATACAAGACATGGTCACGCACCTCTACCACCACGACACGGGTTCCTTGCGGGATAATCTGACCCTCAAGACTCGCCGCCATATGGTAAGTGGTACCACTAATCATCGGCAGCAGCACTTCTCCCAGTCCTTTTGCAGGAATCGTCGTCCCGACTTCACCCAGCTTCCCTCCAAGCTGACTCATGGAATAGCTCGTGGAATTTTCCGCTTGGCTCATTGGCTTTACCCACAGGAAGTACGAGACAAGAGCCAAAGCGATGCCAATGACAGCAGCCAGCATCAACACGACAAGCGCACCAAGAGAAGTGTACCGAGATAGCAAATACCCCGCTCCGCCAAAGGCGGTCATGCCGCTGACCAACAAAATGGGCTGTGCAAAAGGCAGATGCAAATGTCCCAGCCAATCCGAGAGCGCATCGCCAAACAACAGCGAGATCAGCGTGTAGATTAGACCAAGGACAAGGCAGACCATGTAGACGGTTTCAAGTACGCCCACGACTGTTCCCCCTTTCTAAAATTGCCTCTATAGTGCATACGAGTGAGATGGAAATTAGTTTCATAAATAAGGAAATACTCCCTTTTCTTATCGCTTTTTATGCTGAAGGACTCTTTGGATACGGCGTATTCCTTCCTCGATGTTCGCCTTGCCCTCCCACGAATAGGTCAGACGCAGCCAGCCCGCTTCCGCTCCATAGACGCTGCCAGGTGTAAATACGACACCCTCTCTGATCGCATCATCCAGCAATTCCTTTTCGTCCCTGGGATTTAGCAACCGACACCAAATATGATAGCTGCCACCCGGTTCATTCCATACGGCATAATCGGAGAGATGGTTGTGCATGGCGCGCACCATCGTTTGTTGCTGCTCCAACAAGTACCGAGACATTCGATCCTGCTGCTCGTGCCAGCACTCACGCTCTATAAATTGGCGGGCGAATTGTTGGGAGACACTGCTCGTGCCAAAGTCCATTTGCTGCTTGGCATCGGCCAGTCTTTCTACGACAGATCTTGGTCCCACCAGCCAACCAATCCGCAAGCCTGGCGCAATCGTTTTGGAGAGACTCCCGACATACAGAACAGCACCTGTCTTGTCGATGGCTTTGATCGGCTTGGGCGGTCTAGAGCTTCCAGCCAGTGTCAACGCACCGTAAGCGTCGTCCTCCACAAGTGGCAAGCGCAGCTCCTGACAAATATCGAGCAACTGGGCTCGCCGTGCCTCGCTCAATATCGTCCCCGTTGGATTATGATAGGTCGGGTTCGCGAAAACCATGCGAATGCGATGCTCCCGCTGCAAGTCGTAGACAGCCTCGGGTACAATACCGTCCTCATCCATCGGCAAGCGAAATAAACGCAGGCCTGCTGAACTGAATAAGGGCAAGGAATACGAATAAGAGGGGCCCTCCATTGCGATTGCATCCCCAGGATTCAAGAGACATAGTGTAATGAGATGCAGTGCCTGCTGCGCTCCTGACGTCACCAAAATTTCGTCGGGAGAAGCGTGAATGCCGTAGTTTTCGTGCAAATGCACAGCCAGTGCCTCACGCAGACGCGGCTCTCCCTTTGGATGCGCATAGCCCAGCTCAAGCTTGATTTCTTTTTCTTCCCCCGGCGTTGCTGGTATCAATGATGGGATTATCGTCGTTGCCAATTCAGCCTTTGCCAGATTGATGATCGATGAATCGAAACACGCATCCTGAATACGTTTCGCGAGTGGATAGGCTGGCAAGAAGGCGCCACCATTCGTGTAGGTATACCAGTTTGGCATTTGTTTGACGCCCCACAAATCACGACTGACCCAAGTACCGCTCCCTTGCCACGATTGTAAAATACCTTTTGCCCGCAGCTCTTCATACGCTGCCGATACAGTCCCGCGATTGACGCCAAAGCGCCGTGCCAACACTCTTTCCGGCGGCAGAGAGGTGCCAGGGGACAGTACTCCCAGCACAATCTGTCGTTCCAGCTCTTTGGCGATTTGCATATAGATCGGAACTCCCGTGTCTTTGTCCGGCTTCCATTCCATCCCTATCCGTCCTCCACACTTGCTGTTTCCCCTCCCTTTCGACAAATTGGCTTACTGCTCCTGCTGCCAATTGGCTCTACCGTTTCTGATCGTTCGCCTCTAAGATGGAACAACAGAAACTTTTATTCGACAAAGGATGGGGTTCGGATGAGTGCACAGCTTCCTATCGAGAATCAGCACGTACAAAAAGAGCAGCCAACCACTCCTGACCAGCTGCATGCAGAGAAAATGGGCTTGCTGTATGGCTTCATCGGGGTGCTTAGCTTCAGCTTGACCTTGCCCGTAACAAAGGTGGTTGTTACCGTGCTCTCTCCCCTCTCGGCAGGGTTGGGACGAGCGTTGATCGCAGCAGTACTGGCTGCTTTGTTGCTCCTAATCAAACGAGTTCCGTTTCCTACCTGGCAAGAGACAAAAAAACTGTTGCTCGTATCTGCCGGCGTAGTAGCGGGCTTCCCGTTTTTCTCGTCTTGGGCGATGGAGAGAGTGCCTGCTACCCACGGCGCAGTCATCATCGCACTATTGCCATTGGCTACGGCAGGCGCAGCGATATTTTTTTCAGGAGAACGCCCCACCCGGAAGTATTGGATTTCTAGTGCGATTGCCTGTGTAACGATTCTCGCCTACGCGATCAGTTCTGGCTTTGGTGCCCTCCAATGGGCGGATCTCGCCTTACTCGGGGCAGTCATCAGTGCTGCGATCGGATACGCAGTCGGCGGTGAACTCTCCAAGACGATGGGCGGTTGGCAGGTCATCAGTTGGTCGTTGATTTTCGCCTTTCCTTTTCTCATTGTTCCGCTCGCAGGTCCTCTCCTCGCTGAATTAAAACAAGCTACTTGGCCCGTCTGGATCGGTTTTGGCTATATTAGCGTAATCAGTATGTTTCTCGGATTTTTCGCCTGGTATCACGGTCTGGCACTCGGCGGCGTCTCTAAAGTCAGTCAAATTCAATACCTTCAACCCTTTTTATCGATCATCGCAGCCTGGCTCCTCCTGTCCGAGCCATTGACCCTCGGTGCTGTTCTTTCGGCTATCATTGTCGTGTTGGCTGTCGCAAAAGGAAGAAAAGCTTCCATTCAGCAAAAAGTGTAAGTAAAAAACACCGCTCCTCTTCACTAGGGAAAGGGCGGTGTCTCTTGTTTTTATTCTGCTTGACTCAACATATTTCCCAAGTACATCGGCTGATAAGTGGGATCAGACAAGACTTGCTTGACTTGATCCGGGCGTGTTTTGTGGTCGTTCGGCAGTTGCTTCCACTCGTCTAGCGTGACCCAGCCAGCCCATTCGATTTCTTCATCGACGATACCACCTGGCGTAGGATTCGTCTCTTCACCGATGAGTTTCGCCAGCACTCCCACTCCGACTGTATGCTTGCCGTTCCCTTCCTGATCGATCCGATCGTCTATCCAGATCAATCGCTCCATTTCCACGAGGAGGCCGGTTTCTTCCATCACTTCTCTTTTCGCCGCGTCTGGAATCGCTTCCAAATATTCTACGATTCCCCCTGGCAGGTTGTAAAAGATGCCTCGTTGTGTCTGCTCACGGATGAGGAGGACTTTCCCTTCGTGTTCCACTACTACGGTGACTCTCAAGCGAATCGCTGACATTTCGCTCGCTCCCTTCTCAGATGGCAGGCGTACGCGTAACATTCAGGGAATCGACACCGAAGTGCGCTAACCTTTCCTGTAATGCCATAAGTCCATATTGTTCCAAAAACTTTGCTTCAGAATCCGCGATTGCATGAAGCATCATGAACCTGATTACGTCCTTGCCATTTGTATAATATTCAAGTCCAGCCTCTTCATAATAGGCAGGGGTCAGTACCATATGATTCAAAACCGATTTTTCCACGATTGTATCCCCGAGCGAAAAGATGCTTCCAGACTCCATGCGGGTAGTTTGACTCTCCCACTGACGAATCACCTGAGCCGCTACTCTTGCCAAATGCGTGATCATTCTCTGCTCAAACTGATAGGAATAGACGAGGTACTCCGTTGCCCCCATCTTGTGCAGCTCAAGCGTGGCATACGTCCACCATCCTCGCTTGCGCGTAGCGGGATAGACGGCAATCAGGATATCCGCATCCTCGGATTGATACAGCTCTCCCAGGCTCCCAAAAAAGCGGTGGCAATGATCCATTAACTGCTTTACCACTATCATATGTGCAACCCCGCTCCAAAAAGTATGAAAACCTCTTCGGCTGCCTGCTCATAGAAGAGCAACTGCGTTTTTTGTGAAAAGGTTTGTGCTCGCCCGAAAAAAGCATGCCTGGATATGTAGGCATACTTCGTTGATGTCGGACAGCGTTATCTTGTATATACGAACATTTTATCATTGTGTGAAGGGAATGTACATGTTTGAACACGCACAAAAAAGCCCCCAGTTTTCCTGAGAGCCTTGTTCTTCTATTATTTTGTGACTTTCACCGAAATCGTCATGCTATTCCTTGATACTTCACCTTGAGCTTCGTTCTTCCGTTTACATGTCCCGTAATGACGCCATTTTCTACTTTGGCAATCTCCTCGCCTTCGCGACTTAATATGAAAGCGAACCTATATGACAAACAAAAAATACGTGCCCACGCGGCTTAATCACATCGTGTGAAGTCGCTTAAGACACGTATGAACACACACAAGATCGATGGAGGCAGCAAATACCTATCGACAGAAGCCTCGCACCTCGTTATTTACCTTGTTTCGCTCCTCAGTAAGTAGGTTCGTTGCATCGACAATAACACGGAAGGGGCTTCTCCCCACGCGGACCTGGAACCGGAGGGTTACTTCCTCTCCTGGCCCTAGAACTGGTGTCACCTGATCCTGTCTCTGAAAGGAGGAACCCCATTCCCCCATCACTTGAACACGGGTAATAGTTGTACGCTGAGTGGATACATTCCCTTGGTTTCGGACCCTTACCAAAAGGTCGCCAGTGTTTGGGTCTCGGTTACAGTAGTTCTCGTCGAGTGCAAGCCAGGGCGGAGCGAACCCTGTGCCAACACCGCCGAAACGATTCACCGGGACTAAATCCGGTGCGGGTACTGCATCTGGTCGGTAAGGAACGATTGGCCTCCATGGATCAACATATCGCGGTGGTCGTGTTGGTAGTAGTGGTCGTCGTGTTGGTAGTGGTACTGGCCTCGGGTAGGGAATGAGATCACGGATTGGTCGTATTGCTAGCTGTGGTATTTCTTGGTAGGGAATGAAATATGTCCATGGTTCATGGTAAAACCACAATGAGAGTGCACCTCCAGTGTACGAATGATTTTCATCCTTCGTTAGATTATTGATTAATAGAGGCAGATGTTCCGGATAAATCAGGAAATATTTCAATGAAAAGAGGTTATCAAAAACTTGCTTCACGGAATCACGAATGCGTCAAAGTTGCAACAGACACGTTTTGTGTTTCCGTGGGCAAAATGTGGGCGCGAGTGGGCAAAACAAAAAGGCGCCATTTGTCTTTATCAGCTTTTGTTTCGGCAAGGTTACTAGTTAATATTTGTGCTTTTCTCTCAATCATAAATAGGTTTATATAATGGACCAAGCCATTTTCTTAAACATACGATATATCGAAACAAATTAAAGGGGGTGTGAAATAATGTCAAAGAAAAAACAAAAGCCAAATTTTAAACAAACACAAAAAAGATTCCAAAAATTTATAGCAAATGAAAAAAATCAAGAGGCTACTTTTTTTGCTTTAGTAAATGCTGCTAATGAGACCTTAAATGAAGGTGGATTTTTAAACTCAGGTGCTTTTCAAAATGTAGTGCCACCTAATATTCCAACTGTTGATGTGACGAACCCAACGGCTCTGCTAAACGCTGCAAATAATCCGCCTCAAGAAGTAAGAGATCTAGGAACTGGACCTACTGGCTCATATACTAGATGGTCTGCAGCGTTTCTTCTTCTCTTCATATTGTTTGTCCTATTCGAGCTGAATTTTGGAACTGCAGATGAAAATGATGACTAACGTAGGTAAATAATAAGAGGCAAGGAGAAGCTTAAAGTTTTTTAAGCTTCTCTCTTCTATTATTTTATCTTTTTGTCCATTTGTGAATCAGGTGCAAGCCTTACATATATTTCATAGCGTTATTTCATCTTAATTCGGCACAAAATCGGCACATTAGAGAGTCCTAGAAATGATGTTCTAGGACTTTTCATTTTTACTCCACCTTCACATTTTTTCTATGTACCAGAACAGAGTAGCAGTTCAACAGCTGCTCCTTGCATTGCCCCTTTGCTCCCAAGGGATTAGCTATTAAAGGCGCAGGCGTAGGGGTCGCAACGAAACCACGAAAGACATTTATAATCATTACGACAACATTTCCAAAACAAAGGGAACCAAAGAAGCTATTGCACAAGCAGTTGAAGATAAGTTCATTGCTCCCTTCGAAACCTTATGCTTCTATGCCAACTCCCAAAGAAATAAGAGACTCAAAAGATAAAAACGACAGGAAAGAAAGTATCTCAGATCGAATTGGAAGAGAAGTACAGGATGCTAAAGAAAAGATTAAAGACATTTTTAAATGGTGAGATAATTAATAGTTACAGGAAATTAGGAGGTATTAATGGATGCTTACATAGATAAACTATATCACGGCGCTCAAGTAGCATTTATCACTTACATTGTATTTTTCTTATATTTTTGGTTAATTAAGAAACGTGGCTTTTTTACATTACTTGATCCCAGACTAATAGGAATAATTGTTCTAGGTACACTTGTTATGACAGCTTTCTTTACTGTTATTGAATATGTAATTCTATAATAATTGCCCTCCCCAGGTTGTTCTGAAGGAGGGCATCACTATTATTTGGGGATACCTACAGCATCACGCAATGCATCTGCGGCGTAATGTGCGGCATCCCTAACTTTTGGGTCCGGGCTTGCTGTCCAAAGTGCGCCAAGAACTCGATTACTTTTTCTGCTAAGTATCCTCATACCGCCATTCTTGGTCTTCTGCTGTCAATGGTATTGTACAGGAATGTTATTGTGTTCGTCTTGATAGTAAGTATGCCTTATCTTTCCCTCAATCACTTAGATTTCCCATGATATTCCTCTAATAAAGCGGGGCAAATAAAAATACGTGTCTGAACGAATCAGACACGTATTTACACGTTACAAAAACTATTATCCGATAGAACCTTCCATCTCAAACTTAATTGTTTTTACGTTAAATACCTGTAAACGCACATTAAAAAACCTTGATAAATCGGGCTTTTCTCTTCTTAAGCGTCAATTACCGTTAATATCTTGTAGTAGGAATGTGGGCAAATAATGGGCAAGCTATGGGCACATACACGGGCAACATACACGGCCGTAAAAAGGACTAGCTTGCGCTGCGTTCCTCAGTGAATTCGATAGGTACACAGTCAGTACCTTCTCTCATCTCCGGCATTTATGTGTCGGGGCTTTTTACATCGGCCAAAAATCATCATGCTTCTTCTCTCTATCATATTCACGCACAACACCAAGTATTTTCTTTTTTGTTGTGTTGCCAGGGCTGTAGTGCGGATCAGAACAAACTCGGGTAGCAGTGTCCTCACTTATTTTTGCTTGTTCAGCTAACCACCTCTGTGATTTTTCTCGAGCGTCTACCCATTTTCCCAATGGTGAGCGCGGTTTCCCTAAACCAAACATACTGATCACCTCAGTAGGCAGTTTGGACAAACTTTCTGAATATTAGTCCACACATCCGCAATTTTTGCGGAATATTGGACAAACCGTTGTGCATCCCTTAGTAGCACAGCAGCACACAACGCTGCACAACACACCGGGAGGGATAGGCATGGCAACCGAAAGAAAGCCTGTATGCTTTAACGTCAACGATCCTGTCGAACGAGAAATGTTTGAACTGGCAAAGAGCATGAACTTTAGCGGATGGGTGAAAGAGAACCTAAAACCCCTTGCCCTTGATCGGATCGCGATAAGGGTTAAAAAAGGCGTAGGCACTCCCGTTCCGGTACGAAAGGTGGCGAATGTGGTCGATGGGACGAAAGCGTAGATATTACCGTGAGGATCGGAGACGGCCTGAATACCTGGAGGATGATGATTGGGAAGATGACGAGGAAGACGATCCGGGTGACATAGATCGATCAGTCAGGAAAACGTCCTGGGGGCTGCTAGCCGTATTATCATTCGGCGTGCTCCTCTCCATTGCTCAAGCCCTTTACGTGCCCTCTGGACCATTGTCAACAGGTGACACCTATCGAGTAGTTTCGGTCAGCCGTGGACGACTACAGGCCGAGGAGATAGGCACAGGGAGGATAATTAACTTAGACGACCAAACCCTTGTCAGGGCAGCTCTGGACGGGACGATCAAGCGCGGAGACGTCATCCATCGGTAATGGCGTTATGCAGCGCTACATATCCTCTGCCGGTTGTGTGGGGAACTATCAGTGTGCAGTGTGCGGAATGATGTTTAATTTTCTGGCGATTTTGAATTGAGATCAGGAGGGATATGCGTGGATATTGGGGAAACACATGTGGATCTGCCGCGAGTGTCATCGACTCATTCGCGAGTAATGTATGGAAACTTGATTCAGATTGCGGATAATCTCGACTTCCGGAATCCCATATTTTTTGGCCGGGCGAAGCGCAATCGATCGCTCGGGAGTGCCCAAGCATTTGTTGTTGAACTGGCCCTTGCAGACAAAACGTTTCGTGAAAAACTCAAAGGATACATGATTGGTGGCGGAAAGCACTTCGTTTATTTGTCTGATTACATGGACAGATATTAATAAAACAACCCGTCTCCTTAAAACAGGGACGGGTTGTCATTTGACATTGGGTTATCTAATTTCTGCGGCTATTCCCTAGCTTGTTGCATTAGTTTCTTTTCTTTTTCATCAGAGATATTAAAGGCCTTTTTAAAATTTGGTACTGTTTGATCTTCCAACGGTTGTGAATTAATCCACTTCATAAATTCTTCTTCCCCTACATAATTAATAAGGGTGTCTTCAAAAAAGTATTCTGCACTGTCAAATTTACGTAATAATTCATCTTCCGTTTGATGCTCTTCGGTTTGATGCTCTTCATGTAGCGCAAAGGTCGGGCCATCAAAGTAGTGAGGCCAGAAGTATTTAGGATCAATTGTATTTGAATAATTAATATACGTCCCATCATACTCCCCTTCATTATTTATATCGATATGCAAATGAGGACCAGTAGTATCTGTACCAGTATTTCCTGATACCGCAATCTCTTCTCCTTTGCTCACAGAATCACCTGTAGATACAGATTTGGATTTTAAATGGAGAAACCTAATCACTAGTTTAGTATTCGTGTCAGGGTCCTTGTCTCTTGTTTCAATTGCCACATAATTGCCTGCACTTGTCCAATAACCTGCACTTAATACGGTTCCTTTTTGTGGACTGTATACGGGCTCTTTATTTACTGCAATATCCATTCCTTTATGACTTTTAGAATATCCCCTACTTAATTCAGTATCAGTAGTAACCCAACGCCAGTTAAAATCGTCGTATGGATTTATCCCTTCTGCGTAAGCTGTTCCATTGCCAGCACTAACTACAGCTGATACCGCGAGAGCTAAACCAAGAATACCTGCCCTTATTTTTCTCATACTTCCAACCCTTCCATTTTATGTTATATTATTACCAGTATGATTATAGTATTTGTTTGTCAAATTTTCAATTAATTTGGATAAATATGAGAAAAGGTGGTAATTTAAGTGTACAAAAAGTTAAAGTTATTCATTTTGCTTTCTGCCGTTTCGATAGTTGGCTGTTCGACTAGTAACAATGCAGTAGCAAAACCGGAAAGTCCTCACCCTACGCCCGTAGAATATAGTAAAAAGCTAGAAATTCTTGATCGGTTAGAGAATCACGACTCTACCTTAAGTCGAATGACGGAAATACTAGCAATCGAATGGCATCATTTATTTACACAAAAGAATGAAGAGGATCTATGGAATACATATTTTTATCTCACTTGGAATTTACGTCCAGACGAAAAAGAACGAGTAAAGAGCGAATTATCTACAACCCATAAAGAGCTTGCAACATACTTGGATATGCAGAAACAAGGCATACTTCCCGCAAAAGAAGTTAGTATTAAAAATATTATGGCTGAGAGAAACCCCAATAATGACGGTTATCTCGTGAAAGCAAGTTACCTTCTAACACTAAAAGACGGTACGACCAAAGAAGTACGGGTTGAACTTAACGCAGACGACTACATGGAAACTTTTAATCCTCGTTTTAACACTATTGCTACAGGAGAAAATCTTCCTGAGCCTAAAAATGAACAAGAGAGATTACGTCGTGAATTTATACTTAGGGCACTTGACTACAATGTGATTAAAAAAATGACTTATGATGAAATTTTAGAGATGATCGACATGAAATCGGTCGATACAAAGTAAATCTATGTTCGTTATACTGCTTAAAAGGGTAATGAAGTTTCCACCTTCTGGAATCTCGGTCAAGTAAAGTATTTGTTTCGTGTACCCGCAGATTCCTGATACGAATAAACATTTCACAGTAAAGAACCCGTCTCCTCAAAACAGGGACGGGTTCTTTACTTTTCAAGAATAAAATCAACAAAAACTGGCGATCTCAGCATGCCGCCCTTTGTCCAGTTCCGCATTTTGACGCGAGCTTTAATTTGAGGCTGAATGTATACATTCTCACGATCCTCGCCAGTAACCAATGATTTCGCAACGCCGTAAAACGCCTTCTTATGCGTAGGTGGAACACCAAGTTCGATCACGCCAGCTGGACGACCGTCGTAATGTGCCAACCATCCGAAGTCACCTTTACGCCAGCCGGCAATATGGACGTCAGCATACGTGTAGTTAATTACCTTTATGAAATCGTCTGTACGCTTATCCGAGTGGTATCGCCCATCCTTACGCTTTGCGACTATCCCCTCCATGTTCCGATTGACAATTGCATCCCATAAGTCCTCACCACGTCCGTCAATGTACGCAATTTTGCTCATGGTTGGAGTATCCGATATCGCTCGGTCAAGAACGGATTTGCGTTCCATTAGGGTAAGCCCGCGCAAGTCGGCGTCCTCATAACGCAGGATATCGAATACAACGTAGGATATCGGTAGCCGTGATCGTTTCGACTGGAATCGCTGCATGGTCAGCTCAAAGTCAGGGATTCCTGTGTTCGGGTCCATTACCGCGAGTTCGCCGTCCAGTATCATGTCGGAACCGTCTGTAATGAGTTCGGGATACTTCGCTGTCACGTCGTTATTGTGACGCGTAAATAGGCGTGTGACACCGTTACTTCGTGTCAGAATCAATCTATGACCATCGATCTTCGGCTCATAAATATATCGTCCGTCCGAAAATGGCTTTTCTACCTGTTCAAGCAACATCGGGTATATAAATTCCATATAGCATCACCGATTTAATTGTATCAATACGAATAAGGCCATGCGTTGGTAATTACTCGAAATTCACTTTCATAATGTCCAGGAAAGGAATCTTCCTAGTTACTCCGTTGTCATCAACGTGAACTAGCCTTGTACGCGAGTCAAGAACTGTGATCCGTCCTCGGACTTTCTCAGGCATTCCCCAAACAATCAACGACCTTTCGTCACCATCATCTTTAGCTTCAACGAGCTGATTCCCCAATTCCTCTAATTCAAATTCATCGCGGGTCGGTCGCTTGGGTGTTGCCTTTGCCATTCAAATCCCCCTTAGCTTCTAACATCAATAATGGTATCCATCGGAATCCATTGGACATCTTCATCCGTAAGCAACTTTACTTTTCTGCTATTCGTATCGACCCACTCAACTTTTCCCCACATCCTGCACGTAGTTCCAAGGCCATTTTTCTCGCGTTTCCACCAAGTAATCGCGACAGCATAGTTTTCTCGTCCGGCGTCTCTGAGTTGGTAATGAAACGATTCAAGCTCATCCTGCTCAAGTATAGGCATAGGTACGAGTTTGTCATCTTCTCTCATTGATAGATACATTTCCCGATGCTCCGGAAGCACAAAACGACTGGCCACGAATACATTTTCCTTTTTGGACACGCTCATCACTTGTTCTCTCCTCGCTGTTCATTTTGGGTCCACAAATGGACGAGTTCCTGACACTCTGCCCGCAAAACCTCAATCGTATAGATTGCTTCTCGCACGTACCCGCGTTGTCGATAGTGGACGACATACATATGTCCCTGACGCCGTGAGCTGACTACTATGCACCCTCTCTGCCCCAAGATGCGACGCAGCTGGTGATGCTGCCGCTCCGCCCACCGCGAGAGCTCATCGAACATCATCTGATAAGAAAATTTCAACGGCACAATCCGCATCTGCCCCAGATCGACCATGACCGCCCGAAACAAAATGCCAAATAAAATATACTGGCGTATCAATTCCTGCTCGTCTGACACCATCGACTCCGTCACTTGTAGTGTCCTCCGATCTTACGTGCGCGCTCTTTCGCCTGACCTGATTCTAACAACGAGGAGGCCCTCAAGATAGCATCATTCCCATATTTGTCCCGGATGTCATCCATGGCATGGGCTAGTGACTGTCTTTTCACATTGTCTGTAAACAAATTCAATTGCAGGGCGTTATCAGGGACAAGCTGCCCCAGATTGACACCGATACTGCGGACGGGCGTTTCCTGCCAGTGACGATCAAACAGAAAACAAGCTGCATCGTATAATGTTATGGCATCGTTCGTCTGTTCCGTGAGCTTCATCTGCCTCCCAAAGCCCGTTCCGGCAGCCAAATCAGCTCCACGACAGCCCACAGACAGAACGGAGCCAATCAGTTCCTTTTTCCGCGCGCGACGGCAAACTTCTTCGCACAGCTCAAGCAATATAACCTTGATTTCTGCTGCTGTATGATAATCCCGTGGCAACGTCATGTGATGACCGATCCCTTTTTGTGTTTCATAGGAACCAAGAGCCACAGGCGAATCGTCTATTCCATGAGCCGTGCGCCATAGCACTTCCCCGTTCACTCCCCAGTGGCGAGTAAGTATCGCTGGCCTCATATCAGCAAGCTGCCCGATCTGATAGACGCCCATTCGATGAAAATGGCGCTTCAAACGTGAGCCTACCCCGAACAGCTTTTCAATCGGAAGCTTCCAGAGTGTATTGGACAACTCCTCTTTCTTTAACCAAAATACACCCTCTTCATTTTTCTTGGCGAAATTGTCACATGCCATCTTCGCCAGGACTTTATTCTCCCCTATACCGACACGGCAATTAATGCCGGTTTCGAGCCAGACGCGTCGTCGAATTTGCTGTGCCATCTCCAGTGGATCTCCAAACAAATGAACGCTTCCAGTTACATCTAGAAATTGTTCGTCGATACTGAAAGGTTCCACCAAGTCGGTAAAAGCCTCAAATATCTTTGTTATCTGCATCGATCTGTGAATATACATTTCCATTCGAGGACGTACTACCACAAGCTGTCGGCATTTTTGCTGAGCTTGCCATAACGCTTCAGCTGTAACAACCCCATATGATTTTGCGATCGGGCAGGCTGCTAAAATGATACCACTTCTTCTCTCCGGGTCTCCTGCAACAACAACAGGTTTGTTCCGAATTTGTGGATTAGCAGCTTTCTCTACACTCGCATAAAAACTTTGCATGTCGATTAAAAAAACAAGTCTATTTTTTAATCTAATCATACACTACACCCCTAAAATAGGTTCATGCGTTCGCGTTGTTTATCATTGAACCAAACACATGTTCTTATTTTATGACGGGTGATAAAAAAAGAAAAGCCCCACTTTTTAGTGGAGCTTCTCATTTTTATGACATCTTCATTTTGAAGTGATTGTCATCAAACAAATCCCTGAATGCTATATTCATATTGCGAACGAAATTTGCACCAGTAAGATACTTCCCAGTCATTGCAACAAATGTGGGCATTAGCCAAGGAGTTTCTTTCAGGCAGAGTATATAAAATCTGACTTTCCGTTTACCTTCCAATTCTTTACCAACCACCTTAATTGCAGTAAAGCAGATAAGCAAATAGGCAATGGGAAGTAAGAAGGCAAATAAAAGCAGAGTGCCTCGGACGCGATAATGATACAATTTAATCATGGCTCCAACTGATACGGAAGAATAAGCGACGAGTAAGACAATAGGCAGTATCTCACTTAATGCAACTATTGTGTTCATGATTATCCCTCCAATCCAGTTTCCTTGCCAGCGATAACAATTTGTTCCAATTTGCTTTGATAAATAAAAGGATCGATCCCAGTCAGAAAAACATTAAAACCTACAATACACCATATGATCATTACAGGAAAAGTTTCCCCAGAAAAAACAACAAAGTTTTTTGCAACCATGACCATTATGTTTTCGCCTTCTGGGACAATCGTAAAAACTCCACTACTTGCAATAAATCCAAACGCCGCCCAAAAACCACAGGTAACAAGGCCGACTCGTCTGGCAATGATCCTTAGCTTTGTGTCTGGCTTAAACCTTAAATAGTCCATTGCAAGAGGTGTAAAGAATAGTATCAATGAGGTAAAGAACCCTAAATTGATCCCTAGTCCTAGTATCGTCCAAGCTATTATTGTATATGCAAATCTTGCCCACAAATGATTGAAAACTGTAGGCTCATCACTCGGATATGCGTGTACATGGTCTAATTCAACCTTTGCCTGGTTAGACATCTTTATCCCCCTGCTTACCATTTAACTCAATTTCTACTACATTGTCGACCTTGCCCACATTCTAGCAAATTATGGGTACATTGTCTCTACTTTTTACTCATTTTTCCATTTTCAATTTGCAAACACCAGTCAAAACAATTCATTCTTTAGCACATACTATCCTGTTCCTTACATGTATATAGATTAGACCATCAGCGCTAATTTCCAACAAAATTACGAGTAATTGTAAAGAAATAGCCCTCCTCGGATTGTGATATGCTCCCCTTCAG
>NZ_PXZM01000010.1 GCF_003013395.1 Brevibacillus fortis
TGTTGACTCAAACGTTTACTTAATCACACAACTCGCTTCCACCCGATAAATACGCTGCCCACGAGAAGAAAAGCGCTCCTCGTACTCCGTCATCACATTATCTGCCGCCAGTTTGGACTGGTGCAGGTCAAAAGTGATATTGCGCATCTGGAAGCGCTCGGCAGCGAATTGGTTGAGGGAAAACTCGAACAGCTTCTCGTTGTCTGTCTTCATATGAATCTCACCGTCTGCGACAAGTACCTGACGATAGGTGTTCAGGAAGCTTGCATAAGTAAGACGGCGTTTTGCGTGACGGGTTTTTGGCCACGGATCACTGAAGTTCAGATAGATGCGAGAAATTTCATGATCAGCAAACAAATCGGTCAATTTGGAAGCGTCGAACTGGACAAAAGCCAGATTTGGAACAGCCTTGTACTCCGTGCGCTGAACAGCGCGCAGAACGACCTCCGCCTTCAGTTCTACCGCAATGAAATTGATGTCAGGGTGACGCTCGGCCAATGTATTAATGAAGCGTCCTTTCCCACAGCCGATCTCCACATGAATCGGGTTGTTATTCCCGAAGCGTTCCTTCCAATTACCTTTATAGGAAAGGGGATTGTCTACGAACGTCGGATATTCTCTCAGGGCCGCTTCGGCACCTGGAATGTTACGCAGTCGCATATGTGCCTCCTTCAAAACGAACTCCTATCTACTTTACGATGACTCCCTGCTAGTTGCAAGTAGAGAGAGAAGAAAGAGAAGCGAGATTTATACGTTCATCACGTGATAAATGAAGGGAAAGGGGTTTTTTGTAAATTGAAGTAGGACAAAAGTCGCATGGTATGGGGGTTTTCGCAATTCGGAGCTGGATAGATTTTGCCAAATTGGGAGGGACATTCTGGTAAGAAAATAAACTGAAAATTTGAGGAGTGCCTATTAAATCAGGCGCGGAGGCGTCAAGTGGTAATGGTATCCAGTTGAGAAAATAGTTATTGGTAACTTTTTGGTAATTTCATAGAGGGTGAGCTTTGGTAAAGTAGAGAACAAGTGAGAGGTCAGCCAAACTTTGCATAAAATGGTCCTTTGTTGAGCAGGGATCTTTTTCAAAAGAAAAGGGAGGATGAACAGCATGAAATTACATAAAGCCCTCATAGGAATCGTAATGGGAGTAGCATTGGGAGTTACAGCGATTGTCGCTCCACTACCAGGAGAGCAAAATGTAGCCGAGGCTGCATGGTCGCAATCTAGGGCGGACAAGGTCATTGCCACTGGCCGAAAGTATCAGGGTACTCCGTATAAATTCGGTGCGAGCAGCAGTACCACAGCTGTATTCGATTGCTCTTCTTTTACACAGCGTGTATTCAAGGTAGCTGTGGGCAAGAGCTTGCCGCGCTCATCGCGAGATCAAGCCAAGGTGGGATCGAGTGTGTCCAAGTCGAACTTGAAAAAGGGCGACCTGGTGTTCTTCAAGGCGAGTACGACAACGACATCCAAACGGATTACGCATGTGGCGATCTATGCAGGCAACAACAAACTCTTACATACATATGGGAAACCAGGAGTGACGTATTCGACCTTTAAAGGCACGTCCTGGGAGAAGCGCTTCGTTTCGGCACGACGAGTCTTGTAATCTACTCGTCTGGCTCTCTACTTACTAATACGTCTCATACTCTGTGAAGTTGCGATGAGCGAATATGCAAGTTTTGTAAATACATAATAGGGGAGAGGGATGATCCATGACAGATCATCCCTTTTTGCTTTTCGCGCAAAACTCAATCGGATTTCTTTGCAGGTCGAGCGTACTTTTGCCGCCAATAAAAGAAACAAGAAGCAATAAAGAGGGGGATGGAGGCAAGCAGCATAACTTCCTTGGCCGTAAGTCCACATGCGATCAATAGGCTCGTCAGCGCCTGTGAAATCGGCTGCAAGCCCAAAGAGGAGAGCGAGACCAAACTCATGATTTTCCCCAACGAGTCTTTTGGCACCTTTTCCTGAACAAAAGAGAGAATCGATATATTAATGAGAGAAAACGTTACTCCAAGCGTAAAAAGAATGATCAAGCTCAGCCAGAACTGTTGGGTGAGACTAAAAGCAAAAAAGACAAGCGCTTGCATCATCATGAAAAGAAAGGCGATCTGTAACCTGTTTTGGCCCCGTGTCGTGAATGCGAGCACGATTGCCCCAGCAAGCATGCCAAAAGCGAGTGCCCCTTCCAAAAAGCTGTACTGCAGGGTAGAACCAGATAACACTTGATCTACAAAAATCGGTAAGCCGATGTATAAGGGGCCCATTAAAAATACGTTCAAGCAGATGATGGCGGTCAATAGCAAGGGCAGGAAATCAGATTGTTTGACATAACAGAAGCTTTCCTTTATAGATTCCTTGAGCTTTTGCTGTGGTTTTGATAGAAGGACTGGTTCCTCTTTCGGCATACACCATGCAGATGCACTTGCAATCAGGAGTAGCAATCCAACGAATCCGTATAAAAGGGGGTAACTTCCCCACTCAATCACAAAACCGGCAAGAACAGGACCGAGCAGCTGTGAGGTTTGGTTTGTCGTTTGCAGCACAGAATTCGCACGCAAAAGGGAAGAAGAGGGTACGATTGACGGTATGAACGAATTTTGAGCGGGCCAATAAAAGGCATCGATGGTACCGAATAAGAAAGCAAAACAAACAAACAGCGCAAACGAGGAATACCCCCACCAGATGATTCCTCCAAGCAGAAGCATCAAAAATGCTTTCAGCATGCTGGTGATCGACAGGATTCTCTTTTTGCTCATCCGATCAGCGATCGTTCCGCCTATCAACATGAAGACGATCCTGGGAATCGTTGCAGCCATAAAAACGATACCTATTGAGGCCTCCAGAGATAAAACCTGAATGATATACCAGGTTTGCGAGAATAGAAAGAGTGAGATACTGAGTCCGGAACAAAGTGCGGACATCCAAAGTAGAGTAAAAGGTTTTGTAAACAAGCGGGATGTATCCGCCGAAGGAAGACTAGATTGCTTGGGGACTGCTTCCATGGAAATTCACGCTCCTTAATATTAACCGGTTAAAAAATATTAACTGATCGTTCGAAAGAAAAAACCTAGCCTAATAGGTTTTTTCTAGACATGAATTGGACGCAGCGTATTGCATTTTGCTTCGTTACTCCTGCCCATCCTTTTTGAATAACGGCTCATCGATTTGAAATCCCGAAATCATCAAGTAGTAATCCTGCTTCGTAGTTGGGTCATCTAGGGAGCTTTGCTGCAATTCGTGGAGCAGGTCCCGGTATTTTTGCAAAAAGGATACAAACGCTTGCTCGCTGACTCTGAGTTCAGACTGCAAGGAGATGCGCGGCCATTTCTCGACTTCGGATGACGTCAGGGCAAAGGCTTCTTCAGGAGCACTGAGCGCTCTTGTTTTCGCCCGTTGCAAGACTTCGACGTAGGATTGTCTGGTAGCCTCCTTAGACTCCGTATACGTGAGCAGATGATCAGCAGGTATGAAGCCCCTGGCCACTGCCTGATAGTATTTGAGAATGTTCCCGCCCTTTTCTTCCTTTTTCACTAACTGGATGATGCCATGCTTCTCCAGCTCACGGAGGTGGTAGAGAATCTTCGCGCGGGACAGTCCGAAAAGTTGTGAGAGCTGTTGCCCCGTGTGCGGCTTTTCCACCAGACGCATCAGCATTTTCGTGCGTAAAGGATCACTGATCACTTTTAGCTGATCGTAGTTTTCGATTATAAAAATCGACTTTTGCTCCACTATCTATCACAATCCTTTTAACCAGTTAAGATTTATTAACTTGATTGTAGAAGGGAAGAGCTGGAAAAGTCAATACAAAAAAACCCTTCCTAAGTGACGGTGATTCACAAAGGAAGGGGTTTGCCTTTACTTGAAACGCTAGATTTTCAAAATACCACCCATGCTCGCATTCGTTACCATTTTCGAGTAGCGGGCCAGATAGCCTGTTTTTACTTTTGGCTCGAATTCTTTCCAGCCTTCGCGACGGCTAGCCAGCTCTGCCTCATCCACATGTAGCTCGATCGTGCGTTCTTCGAGGTCAATCGAGATGATATCTCCGTCTTGAACGAAGGCGATTGGACCGCCTTCTGCGGCTTCAGGAGACACGTGACCGATACTGATCCCGCGGGAAGCACCGGAGAAGCGTCCGTCTGTGACGAGGGCGACTTCTTTACCGAGTCCCATTCCAACGATTTGCGAGGTCGGAGCCAGCATTTCTGGCATGCCTGGACCACCTTTTGGACCTTCGTAGCGAATAACGACAACATGACCGGATTTGATCTTGCCAGCGGCGATTCCTGCGAGTGCCTCCTCCTGAGAGTCGAAGCAAATCGCTGGACCTTCATGCTTTTTAATAGAAGGATCGACACCGCCTGTTTTGATGATCGAGCCTTGCTCCGCCAAGTTTCCGAACAGGACAGCGAGACCGCCGGAAGCGCTGTACGGGTTGTCCAGGCGACGAATGACTTGATCATTTTTGATTTCAGCGTTGGCGAAGTTTTCACCGAGAGTTTGACCTGTTACAGTGATGCGGTCAGGGTGAATCGCGCCCGCTTTTTTCGAGATTTCTTTCAGTACGGCAGATACACCGCCTGCCTCGTGGCAATCCTCGATATGATAGTCGGAGGAAGGCGCGAGCTTGCAAATATGCGGAATGCGCTTCGCTACTTCGTTGATGCGCTCGATCGGGTATTCGATGCCTGCTTCTTGTGCGATGGCCAGTGTATGGAGAACCGTATTGGTTGACCCACCCATTGCCATGTCGAGCGCGAATGCATCGTCAATTGCTTCTAGTGTCACGATGTCGCGTGGCTTAATGTCACGCTCAATCAGATTTTTCAGTTTTTCAGCAGATGATTGTACCAGCTCGCGACGTTCAGGCGAGACAGCGAGTACGGTACCATTGCCAGGTAGAGCCAAACCGATGGCTTCGAGCAGACAGTTCATCGAGTTCGCTGTAAACATACCAGAACAGGAACCGCAAGTCGGACATCCATATTGCTCCAGCTCTTCGAGTTGCTGGTCGTTGATCAGGCCTGCTTGGTGAGCGCCAACACCCTCGAATACAGAGGAAAGGGAGATGGAACGACCATCACTGGTTTTTCCTGCTTTCATAGGACCACCGGTTACAAATACGGTTGGAATGTTGACACGAAGCGCACCCATGATCATCCCTGGTGTGATCTTGTCACAGTTCGGAATACAGATCATGCCGTCAAACCAGTGAGCAGCGACAACGGTTTCCAAGCTGTCTGCGATGATCTCGCGGCTCGGGAGGGAGTAGCGCATCCCGATATGTCCCATGGCGATCCCGTCGTCAACACCGATTGTATTGAATTCGAATGGAACCATGCCAGCAGCACGAACGGCTTCTTTGACCAGTTTTCCAAACTCCTGCAAGTGCACGTGACCTGGAATAATGTCGATGTACGAGTTGCAAATGGCGATAAACGGTTTATCGAAATCCTCATCCTTTACACCTGCTGCACGAAGCAAGCTGCGGTGTGGTGCGCGGTCGAATCCTTTTTTGATCATATCACTTCGTTGTCTGGCCAATTTGAAAAACTCCCTTCCAATACGGATAATGCCTGTCTTATGTTTTGACTATCTTATCAATTTTTAATAACAGAAACAACCTTAAAAGTCTGAACATTTGCTCAGTCTCTACTGATTCGGACAGCAGCTCTGGATTGCCATAAGCTTAGGAATCATAGCGAAATCAACGGGTTTGGGATAAAATAGAAGAATCGATTTTGTTTTGATTGGAGTGAACAAAATGTTAGATGAGTTAAAAAATATTTGGTCGGACGGGAATGAAGAGGAACGCCGCATACTCGAGCTGGCTGTTGCTGCCATTCATCAGAAGCGAGAGCGGAATAGCGCGTTTATCTCTGGGTTTCTTGGATTAAAGGGAGAGTTCATAGATGAAGAAAGGCAGTCGTATCGCTTTGAATTGCCTATGACCCCTTTTATGCACAATTCAGGTCGAGTTGTTCATGGAGGAATTCTCGCTACCTTGATCGATTCAGCGATGGGCTCCTTGATCAACCGGTCCTTGCCACCAAATCAGTATGCAGTGACAACAGAGCTGAAGCTCAATTATTTGCTTCCGGGAACAGGGGAGCGGCTACGCGTAGAAGCGAGCTTTTTGCATCGCGGACGCACGTTAGTGGTCATGGAGAGCAGTGTCTACGATGATCGGAATAGGCGGATCGCCCACGGTACAGGAACGTTCATCGTCTTGTCGAGGAATGTGCAAAAATAAAAAAACGCTCCACACCAGCAGGTGAGAACGTAGGTTTAACGAGTGTTATTTGATGACAACAAGGCCGCTGTATTCCGAAACATAATTGAGCATTTTGGTGGAAAGCGGCACGATGAACTCCATGTCTTCTTTTTCGACGATACCGGACCGCGAAACAACTCGCGCCCACTTGGCTGTCAGCTTGTAGTAATCGGAACCAAATGAGGCGTGAACGGTCTCGTTTTGATGACGGAACGTAACGGGGGCAGCGTCCAGCTTCAATGGGACCATGCTGATGATGTCCTGCAAAAACAAATGATAGGTCATGTGTGGCTTGAAAAAAACGAGCTCCTTTGTGGTGACAGAGAAGCCGTAGCTATTGTTCATCTGGGTGAATTTGAGCTCACCCTCCATATTTTTCAGCCGAATGAAGTCGGTGTTCATATTTATCCCCCTCCTTCGGGTGTCTTTCTATGATAGTAATGTTACCTATACAAGTGCAAGTGAAAGGTTGTTCCAAAAGTCGTCTTTTGATCACGAAGTAGTCCAGAAAGCGAATTCGACATCGAATATGGCGTTCATCTCCGAAGTCCGGTGCTCATGTAGACTGCCTACATTCCGCTCCTCCTTCGTTCGATTCACGTTATCTTCTCGGTGCTGAAAAGCCGACTTTTTGAACATTTATTGAAAGGTTGTTCCAAACGTAAAAAGGAGTGAAATATCATGATAGAAATTGCAAAAGAAGCAGCAAGTGTCGCGGGTGCGTTTTTGAAGGAACGTTTTCTCGAACAGCTCGTGCCCGATGAGGAATTGCATAACGACGTGAAGCTGCCAGAGGATAAAGGCAGTGAAAAACGCATCATTGAAGTACTGCATCGCCACTTCCCGACACATACGATTTTTTCTGAAGAGGTCGGAATGGTTTCTCGCGAGGAAGAGTATTTGTGGATTATCGATCCTTTAGATGGAACGAATAACTATTTTATCGGCTATCCGTATTTCTCGATCTCGATTGCGTTGCAGCACAAGGGTGAGCTGGTGCTTGGTGTCGTCTACAATCCTGTAGCGGGTCAAATGTTTTGGGCGGAAAAAGGAAAAGGAGCTTATCTGAACGGAAAACGCTTGAATGTCAATAACCGCCAAGACCTCACACGTGCAGTAGGTACATACATTCGTGGACGCGACACGGTAACGAAGGAAGAAGAGATGGCTTTTACAGAACCGTTTGTCTTCCAGACCAAGCGTCTCATGCGAAATATTGCACCTGCACTGGACTGGTGCTTGCTGGCGAACGGATGGCTCGATTATATCGTGATGCAACGCTCCAATATTATGGATGTGGCAGCCGGAATTGTCATCGCCAAGGAGGCGGGTGCAGCGATTACTGACTGGTCTGGAAAGCCGTATCAGCATGAGCCATTCCAACAAGATCATACTCCTTCCTTAGTAGCGAGCAACGGACATTTGCATGAAACGATTCGCGGTATGATTCGACAGTAACGGAACAGAGAAGTAGGACTTGTGTAGCGGTTTATGGCTCTGCTGGATTTCTTTTCATTTATTGGCAACCAAATGTTTCGGCGTACGTATAAAATTGTTGCGCATGATTTGTTATTCTGTGATAGGTAAAAGAGGTGAGAAAAATGACAAGGATGGAATACCGGTTGCTGGATGAGGCCTTGGGATACCCTGTTCTGTTTTACTACGACAACGTAAACAAAGATGAGGTCTCCTTGCGTTTCGCCTGCGATTATTTGGTGAAGGGGCATGTCGTTTATGAAAAAACGTCTTGTGCAATCGAAAACGGCACATATGTGATTTACGTCAAGCGCTCTACAGAAGAGCAGGCTGTCGATTACGCGGAGGCTGTGTCTGCACGCTGGGGCAGCATCCAGATCGAAATGCGTGAATATCAAGAAAATGCACGCGTTTATCCGCTTGTTCACACGTTTTCTTTCAAAGACGATGACGATGCTCTCTTGCATTTGCAAAGCGACTATTTGTATGTAAATGGACGCGAATGGGAGAAGACATCGGCCGAAGTGGATGAAGATCGGCAGGTTTATGTTTACTACGCGAAGCCAGTGTAGGAGGAAGAAAAATGGCACAAACGAAATCGAAGAAAGTAGTCGGTCTGTTCGTCGCGGCAGCACTTGTGATCAGCGGGTGTTCATCCGGGGACGACTATGATGAGGATTGCTACGATAACGACAATGACGGCTATTGTGACGATAGCAGCAGCAGTGGGAGTTCTGGCTCCACTTACAGGTCTTACAAGAGCAAATCCGGAGTATCGAGTGGGATAAGCACGAGCAGCTCCAAGGGCGGTATCGGCAGCTCAGGCTATTCCAGCTCTGGATGAGGTGATGGAAGTGGAGGATCATAACCGACGAGATCGAGAGGCACTGTACGGCCCGATACGGGAAGAGGGCGTGTTTACCTGGGATTGGATGTATGGCGAGGAATATGCGCTTTATGATATCCACCTGATCCCTCCCTCATTTCGAAAGGAAATTGCGATGGCGACCGAGCGACTTGGGCAAATCTTTACCAAGGTCGTTCCGGTATTGCAGCGTGCAGAGGACTCCCTGTTATTGGAATTAGGAGTGCCAAAGCAGGCGTTGCAGGCGGTGAGGATTGTCGTTACCAAAACAGTGCCCACTGTGGTTGGACGCTTTGATTTTGCCCAGACGACAGAAGGATTGAAGATGCTTGAGTGCAATAGTGATACTCCTACCGGAATCGTCGAGGCATTTTACGTAAACGGTCGTGCCTGTCGCCATTTCCTGCGCGAGGACCCAAATGAAGGGATGGAGCGGCAGTTGCGTTCGGCGTTCAGCAAGGTGATCGGCGCGTATCGAGCGCAGGGCTATGATACGGATTCTGTCTGGTTTAGCTCGCTCGACTGGCATGAGGAAGACAAGGGAACAACATTGTACTTACTAAACCAATCAGGTCTGTCTGCCCGGTTTGCTGCTTTGGAGCATTTGCGTGTTTGGCAAGACCGCCTCTATGTAAAAGAGCAGGAAGAGTTACTGCCAGTCGATGTGCTGTACCGCCTGCATGCTTTGGAAAAATTGGCGGAAGAACAGGATGAAGATGGCTACCCGACTGGTGAGCATGTGCTTTCGCTGATTGCCCAAAAAAAGCTGGCCATTATTAATCCTCCTTCTGCGTTTCTCATTCAGACAAAGGCCTTGCAGGCGCTCATCTGGAACCTGCATGAGGCGAATGAGTTTTTTACAGAAGAGGAACACGCGATCATCGAAGCTTATATGCTGCCTACTTATTTTGAAAATCGGTTTGCAGGTAGGGAGGACTACGTCACGAAGCCGATTTTTGGTCGGGAAGGTGGCGGTGTCATGCTGTTTGCATCAGATGGTACGTTGCAAGAGAAAGATCAGGAAGAGTTTTACTGGGAGCAGCCGATGATTTTTCAGAAACGGGTAGAGCTTCCAGAGATAACGGTTCAGACGATGAAGGGAGCTTATGCTGGACGGCTGCTCTGGGGATCCTTTTGGATCGGCACGGAGGCATCGGCCATTGTAGCCCGTGTCGGAGGACCGATTACAAACAACTTATCCTATTATTTGCCGGTCGGCATAGACAGGTAGCGAAAGGAGAGAACAACTTACATGTTGGGACAATTGGATTACGTATTAAATTTTTTGGTGTATTTGGCAGTAACTATTCCGATATTGGCTGTGGGGATTTTTGTTTTTACGATTACGACTCCTTACAAGGAGTTTGATCTGATCAAGCAGGGAGCGCAGACTGACGATCCGAAGAAAGTGGCAGCGGCAAAAGCAGCCTCACATGATTTGGGAGGAAAAATCATCGGTTTGGCAATCGTCCTCGCTTCGGCCGTTTACCACTCTGTTAACTTGTGGGATTTGGTCATCTGGGGTATTGTAGGAATGGTATTCCAAGTCATCATTTTTTATTTGTTCGAATGGGTTACACCATTCAAAGTCGTGTCTGAAATTCCGAACGGGAACGTATCCGTCGGTATTTTCGCTTCGCGGTTGAGTATTGCAGCGGGCTTGTTAATGGCTGCGCTGATCAGCTACTAAGCATGGAAAGAGGCGTTCACCTTCGAAGTCCGGTGCTCATGTAGATTCGCTACATTTGGCTCCTCCCGCTTCAGGTTCTTCGCCTCTTTTTCGATGCTGAACAGAACATGTTTTGGACATGCACTTATGAGCACAGGGAGGAGTCTTTTTGTTCTGGCGCGTCATGTATGAGATTTTTATCATTATGCTTGTGATTACGTATGCGATTCTGTTGTTCGCGGACTTCTCTAACCATCCTTTATTGACTGATGAACTGATGAACAAGGTCGACAATGGGCTGATCATCATGCTGGTTGTCGAGTATTTGTTCCGGCTATGGAGGGCGAAAGACAAGCGAAAATTCGTTTTTGCCAACTGGTTCGATCTGATCGCGATGATTCCATTGGACTCGTATTTGTATTTAGCTAGATTCATGCGCATACTTCGGCTGGTACGCATTGTGCGTGCTTCGCCGTTTTTGCTGGGAATCATTCGTTCAGGCCCGATGCGTCAAGTAGTTGGTGTCGTCACGATCATCATGCTGTGGAGCTCGACTGCTATTTATTTGCTCGAATACGGTGTAAACGAGAACATCAAAAGCTTCCCGGATGCGTTGTGGTGGTCGATTGTGACAACCACGACAGTCGGTTACGGTGATATTTCGCCCGTGACGGCAGGTGGAAGGATCATGGCGACGATCTTGATGATAACGGGGATCGGAATGCTTGGAGCTTTGACGGCGAATTTTGCTACGCATTGGACAGAGACACATGAAAGCAAAAGCCAGGATGAGACAGATCGCTTGACCGACGAGATCAAAAAGCAGACGATCGCAAATATACAACAGATCGAAAACCTGACCGAGCGCGAGTATGAGACGCTCAAAGAAAGTATGGATTTGCTGTATCGTCGAACGAGGAAAAAGAGTGAGGAATAAGGGAGACAACTAACTGTCAGGCATCAGGCCTGGCAGTTTTTTTGCCCACTTTGAATCACTTTCATAGTGTTTACAAAAGCTGCGTAGGAAGAAGTTCATTTCCAGTCAAGCGCCTCTGGAGCCCAACCTAGCTTCGAAATGAATGGCGGGGAATTTCAGCTTCACCTATGGTATACTTCCTCGAAACTTCTACGTTTGAAGCGCTCCCGCCATTCATTTCGAAGCGGACAGTCAATCCCCAGTGCAGGGCGTAGGCCGAAGCGCAGACTGGAAATGAACTTCTTCCCTCACCTATAGCAACGTCCCAAACAGTATGTTCAAGTGAAAGATGATTTTGTTATTGACGAGACAATTCATCCCAATTATAATTCCGAGTAAACATATAAGAATTACAAAATAAGTTTGGATAAGAGGGATTATCCGATGGCGAAAACAGCGGTTTTGGTAATTGCTCACGGTTCGCCCGATCCTGACTGGTTGGCGCTGGTGGAATCAGCCGTTCGGCAGTGCCGCACTGATTTGCCAATTCGGGTAGCTTACTTGGGAGGAGTGGAAGGCCGAAGCATCAGCGATGAAGTGAAACGTCTGGAAGCAGCAGGAGCGACAACGATTGTCGTCGTTCCGCTATTCGCTACGGCAGGAAGCAATCATGTAGGGGAAATCCGCGCAATGCTGGGACTGGACCCGTGGCCGACAGGAGAGACAGACCTGATTCGCGTTCCGGTTCAGGCAAGAATTCTCTGGTGTCCGCCATTGGAGGATCACCCAATCGTCGAGCAGATTGTAGCAGAGCGAATCGCAAGTCTATCACGCTTACCTAGTCAGGAAGCTTTGTTGCTCGTCGGGCACGGCAGTGACTTGCCAGGATGTCATGAGCGCTGGGAAAAGCTGCTCCTGCGCCTGACATTCCGCTTGCAAAACCGCTACGCATTCACTGCCGCCGGATATGCGACACTGAGACCCGATACGCTGTACGAACAAGCCTGTTCACTGGCACAAAAAGGGGAAGTCCTTGTGCTTCCACTGTTCGTCAGCCAGGGCTACTTCACGCGACAAGCGATCCCGAAACGGCTTGCTGGCTTGGCTTATCGCTATGAAGGTAGTGCGTACTTGCCTCACCCACTGATTGCAGACTGGATGACCCAGTCGATCCGAATGGCATTGGTAACGGACATCTTCTCACAAAGGAGCATGTATGAGCATGGCAGAGAGAAGGCAGTGGAAATGGGCTGATGATCCCTCCCTCAACAAAATGGAGTTTACGAAGCTGGAAAAAGACGGACTGGACGTCATCGAAACGATCGTAAACACCTATTCCAAAGAAGGTTTCGCATCGATTGAATCTTCTGACATGGATCGTTTTAAATGGGCAGGTGTCTATCAGCAGCGACCTAAGGACGGCCACTTCATGATGCGCGTGCGCATACCTGGAGGCATTTTGAGTAGTGAGCAAGCTCGGGTGCTCGCCAAAATCGCGGAAGATTATGGACGTGATCTGGTGGATGTGACCACACGTCAGGCCGTGCAATTTCACTGGCTCACAGTAGAATCGCTCGCTGATATTTTTGAGCGACTCGCATCAGTAGGACTTTCCTCTTTTGAAGCGTGTGGAGACTGCCCGCGGCAAATCATAGGGAACCCACTGGCAGGAATTGATCCGCATGAAGTGCTGGATACGCGCCCCATTGTTGCCGAGTTGGAAAAATTCTTCTTGCTCAATCGCGACTACTCGAATCTGCCACGCAAGTACAAAATATCGGTTTCCGCTAATATCCATAACGCCGCGCATGCACAAATCAACGACCTGGCTTTCACTCCGGCCAAAAAGGTCATTGCTGGCGAGGATGTTATCGGCTTCCACGTCTGGGTTGGTGGCGGCTTGTCAGCGAAGCCATACTTGGCGAAGCAACTGGATGTTTTCGTGCGAACAGAAGAGGTCGTCAAAGTAGCGGCAGGAGTTACGACTTTGTTCCGCGATTTCGGTTACCGTCAAAAACGTACGCATGCACGTCTTAAGTTCTTGGTCGCTGACTGGGGACCGGAAAAGTTCAAGGAGCAATTAATGGAGCTTGTTGGCGAGCTTGAGCCGAGTGGTATCGATTTAACCTCAGGCTGGAATGGCGGATATTTTTACGGCATTCACGAGCAGAGTCAAGCAGGACTGTACTACGCAGGCTTGTCTGTTCCCGTTGGGCGGATGAATGCAGGGGAACTAAATGAACTTGCCCGTCTGGCGGACGAATACGGCGATGGGACGATTGGCACCTGTAACACGCAAAACGTCTTGATTCGCAACATTCCCGAAGAGAAGGTCGCAGCTTTCCGTAATGAGCCGATTATTGTGAACCGTTTCAAATGGAAGCCCAATACGTTTGTTGGGTACGCTGTATCGTGCACAGGCACGGAATATTGCAATCTGGCTATCGTGGAGACTAAGGAGCGGATGCGTTCGCTGGCTCAATACTTGGATGATACAGTCGTTCTCGAAACGCCGCTGCGCATTCATATGATCGGTTGTCCGAATTCTTGCGGTCAGCGCCAGATTGCGGATATCGGCCTGCAAGGCGCATTGGTCAAGACACCGAGCGGCATGGTAGAGGCATTTGACATCCACGTAGGCGGGACGCTGGAAGAGCCGCAATTCAACCGTAAGCTCAACGCACGGATCACCGTGGACAGACTCGGTCCGTTCCTTGCCCAATTAATCACACTTTACAAGGCGGATCGTCAAGACGGAGAACCATACTGGCGTTACGTGGAACGAATAGGACTTTCTCACATTCAAGAGCAGGTAGACTCGATTTTTCAAACGGCGTAATGGCTATCTTTCAAGCGAGGAGTGACATCTCATGGCAGAGGAACAAACAGAGAGCTACCTGTACAAGCTGGAAGCCGTGCTGGAAGAAGGGCAGCTACTGACGGTTGTGGTGATCGCCAAAACGGATGAGCGAGCCTTCTCTTCAGCTGAGAACAATCTCTTGCGACATACGATAGCGCCACTTCGTATAAAAGAGCTGAGTCTGGTAGAAAAGAAACCGCTCGGACGCCAAGGAGTCGGGTACGTAGTGGAGACCTCCAAGTTTGGATAATGTCGCCGATACGGCGAGGGCTCTTCCTGTGAAGGTACAAAGCAGCAAGGAGGACGGATCCATAATGAACACAGGCAGAGTCGTTTTTGTCGGGGCTGGACCAGGTGACCCCAAGCTGCTGACGATTCGCGGCATGGAGTCGCTTCGCCATGCGGATGTGATTGTGTACGATCGCCTTGCAAGTCCGCAGCTTCTCTCATACGCAAAACAGGGAGCCACCCTCATCTATTGCGGTAAAGAGGCCGATCATCATACATTGCCGCAAGAGGAGATCAACCTCTTGCTCATCCGGGAAGCACAAAAAGGGAAGTACGTCGTTCGACTGAAAGGCGGAGATCCGAGCATGTTTGGGCGGGTAGGAGAGGAAGCGCAGATGTGCCGGGAGCATTCCGTCCCATTTGAGATCGTGCCGGGGATTACTTCCGGGATGGCGGCTCCGCTTTATGCGGGTATTCCGCTTACTCATCGTGACTACAATTCTTCCGTCGCTTTTGTCACTGGTCACTTGTGTGAAAAAAATGCGGGGAAGGAACCGGACTGGGCAGCCCTCGCCTCGATGGAAACGTTGGTCATCTACATGGGTGTGAAAAATTTGCCTCGCATCAGGGAGCGCCTTCTTGCGTATGGAAAAGACGCCCAAACACCCGTTGCTCTCGTGCGCTGGGGGACGGTGCGTGAGCAGGAGACGTTGATCGGCCAGCTTGGGACGATAGATAAAGAAGTAGAGCAAGCTCGTTTTGCTGCACCGGCCATCATCATCGTCGGTGAGGTCGTTCGTTTGCGCGAATCGCTGAACTGGTACGAATCGCTTCCGTTGTTCGGTCAACGGGTAGCCGTTGCTGGCAGAGCGAGCGACGAAGGGCGAAACAAGCTCGTGGGTATGCTGGAGCAACTGGGCGCTGAAGTCATGCCGATTCCTCTGATCGAACGCTTCACTTTTGACGCACCGTTAACAGAGCTCGTTGCATATCGTTGGCTCGTCTTCGCGGATGAGCGGCAGGTGTCACTATTTATTGCTGGCTTACGACAACAGCGATATGATATCCGGCGATTGACGAGTAAGTTGGCTGTTTGTGGGCAAGGGGCATTTGAGGCTTTCGAAAAAAGCGGGATATACCCAGAGCTGGTGCTGGAAAAAAACACATCTCTGCTGGCTTTGCCCGACTTACTAGCTTTGGAAAAAGAAGAGCAGGTGCTTTACCTAGGGGCAAGGCAGCCGCAAACCATTCCGTTAACCCACGGCAGGGTGATTCAAGTGAACCAAGCGGGCACGGTGGAATGGGAAGAGGCGAACTCCGGTACCAATGGGGGAGGAGTGCCATTTGACTGGCTTGCCACGTCTGATCTTTATGCGCTGTCAGCATTGCAGCAATTCGCAGGCGATGCTTGGGCGAAGACACCGTTAGTATGCGCCGATGTGGAAACAGTAGCTGCAGCGAGAGAAATGGGCTGGCAAATCGTGAGCAGTCCTGTAGAGCATGCAGGAGATATAGAAGGGCTCTTGGCGTGGATCGACAATGCCAAGCGCGGGGTGCATCCCGTGTTGTCAGCTAGGTCCACAGGGAAGGTAGTATGATGAATGGGCAAGGAGGGGGCACATGAGCCAGCTAAATTATGCGTCAGCTACAGAAGAACAACTCGCTTCCATCAATAATAGTCTCGCAAAGGGCGACACCATAGACGTAATCAAATGGGCCTACGAGACGTTTTCAGATGATTTGATTTATTCGTGTAGCTTTGGTGCCGAGGCTATGGTGCTGCTCGATATGATCAGTGATGTGAAAAAGGATGCCAAAGTCACTTTTTTGGATACCAATCTGCATTTTGCCGAGACGTACAGCTTGATTGAGCAGGTGAGAGCACGGTATCCCGAGCTGCGTCTGACGATCAAGCAGCCGGACATCACACTGTCACAGCAGGCGGACTTGTATGGCGAAGAGCTATGGCTCAGGCAACCGGATTTATGTTGCCATATTCGTAAGGTTCAGCCGATGGAGAGCGTGCTGACAGGAACAGTTGCATGGATGTCAGGGCTTCGCAGAGAGCAGTCGGCTACGAGAGCGAATGTCGCGTTTATTAATCGCGATGAAAAGTTCCAGTCACTGAAAATCTGCCCGCTCATTCATTGGAAGTCAGAAGAAGTGTGGCAGTACATTCGTACATTCGAATTGCCGTACAACTCCCTTCACAACCAGAGCTATCCGAGCATCGGTTGCGCGCCATGCACTCGTCCGGTAAAAGCGGGCGAGGACTCCCGAGCAGGGCGCTGGGCGCAAGTGGGCAAAACGGAATGCGGACTGCATCTTGCAAAGTAGATAGAGAGCAAAAGAAAACGAATCGAGGATAGGAGGGATTTTGGTATGAGTGGAAAACCTCACGGGAGAGAGCTGGTGAATCGTTTTGATCCACAGGCAGACCTGTCGGTGACTACGCATGAGGTGGAGATCGATGCATTTGCACTCTCAGACCTGGAGTTAATCGGGATTGGGGGCTACAGTCCCATTGAAGGCTTTTTAAATCGTGCCGATTACATTTCCGTCGTGGAGCAGATGAGGCTCGCAGATGGTGCCGTTTGGAGCATTCCGATTACGCTTCCGGTCTCGACTGTTGTAGCAGGTGCATTGCAGATCGGAGACAAGGTGCGGTTGAGCTATCAAGGGTCGGTTTACGGTATTCTGCAGATTACCGATATTTATTCGCCGGATAAAGAGCGAGAGGCTCGGCTCGTCTATGGAACCGACGATACGAATCATCCCGGCGTCAAGAAGCTTTTGGAGCGTCCTGCTGTGTATCTGGGTGGGCCCATTACGTTGGTAAAACGTACAGAAAAAGGGCCTTTTGCCAGCCATCACCTCGATCCGGCACAAACGAGAGAAAGATTTGCCCAGAAGGGCTGGAAAACGATCGTCGGCTTTCAGACGCGCAACCCAGTCCACCGCGCGCATGAATACATTCAGAAGTCAGCTCTCGAAATCGTCGACGGTCTCTTTTTGAATCCTCTCGTGGGCGAAACGAAGGCAGATGACATCCCTGCTGATGTGCGGATGAACAGCTATCAGGTATTGCTGGAAAAATACTATCCGGCTACCCGGGTAGAGTTGGCCGTGTTCCCGGCTGCCATGCGTTACGCAGGACCGCGGGAAGCGATTTTTCACGCATTGGTGAGGAAAAATTACGGCTGCACCCATTTTATTGTAGGCCGGGACCATGCAGGCGTTGGCAACTATTACGGGACATACGATGCCCAGCATATTTTCCGCCAGTTCCAACCAGAGGAGCTAGGGATTACGCCTTTATTTTTCGAGAACAGCTTTTATTGCAAGACCTGTGAAAACATGGCCTCTACCAAAACGTGCCCGCATGATAGTGAGCATCATGTCGCGCTGTCCGGGACGAAGGTGAGAGAAATGCTGTCGCGGGGAGAGGCTCCGCCACCTGAATTCAGCCGTCCAGAGGTCGCACGGGTCTTGATCGAAGGGCTGCGACCGGTGTCCGTATAATCCACAGGAAAAATCGGTTGTAAGAGAGGAGAGAGACGATGAGTAGAGAGGGTACCGCGAATATCGTATGGCATCCGACGACGGTAACCAAACAAGACCGTCAGAAGCGTGCGGGCCATAAAAGCTGTGTCTTATGGTTTACGGGGCTGTCTGGTGCTGGCAAATCGACGTTGGCCAATGCAGTCGAACATGAACTGCATCAAAGAGGATTAGCCAGTTACGTACTGGATGGGGATAATATTCGTCACGGTTTAAACCGCGGTTTGGGGTTTGGGGCAGAGGACAGACGGGAAAATATTCGCCGGATTGGCGAGGTCGCGAAGCTGTTCGTAGATGCAGGTGTGATTACCCTGACGGCATTTATCTCTCCGTATCGGGAAGACCGGGAGCTTGCCCGCAGATTAGTAGAGGCGGGAGAATTCATCGAGGTATACGTAAAATGTTCATTGGATGAGTGTGAGCGCCGGGATGTGAAGGGACTATACCAAAAAGCGAGAAGCGGGGAGATTGGTCAGTTTACGGGGATTTCAGCACCGTATGAAGAGCCTGTTCAAGCGGAGTTGGTCATCGAGAGCGACAAGCAGACGATTGAAGAGGCTGTCCAGATTGTCCTTACACACCTGGAAAAGCACAATATTCTCTAGCTTCATGGGGACGTAAAAAAGCACGACGCGAGAGGCGCCGTGCTTTTTTCGTGAGGAAAAATATTACTTCGTAGTGGTCGCTGCTTCTTCAGCTTCCAGATCCTTAGTCATTTCTTCCATCCATTTTTGTTGTTCAACCATGCTTTCAGCGATTGGACGAACAAAGCCTTTGTCGCTAAAGCTGTTGATTGCTTTTTCATCTTTCACCAGCTGTTGTACAGTCAGACCAGCATCTTTTGCTGGTGCATCGAACTTGGATGCTTTTCCGAAGTTGTATGCATATTGATCAGCAGCCAGACCGATTGTTACAGCTTGCTTCATTTCAGGAGCTTGGAAAGTTACGCTCAGATCGCTTGTTTGTTTCACAGGCATTTTGTTGCTGTCGATGTAGAAGTCGAGGTTCCAAGCGAGATTGTGGAAGCCTTCTTTTTTCATTTCTTCTACGATTTTTTCAGGTGTGTATATTTTACCTGTTTCATCCAGCCATTTTTTCGCTTCAACCATGCTTTCGTTGATCATCGCTTCTGCATTTGCGCGCTTCTCAGCTTCTGTGGTTTTCTTGCCAGCTTCTGGGTACAGATCTTCTGTCATGGAAGTGGTCAGTACCATCATATCGATCGCAAAATCTTTTACTTCTTTGCTAGCTACTGCATCGTTAGCTGTGAAGAAGAACATTTTCACGAGTTCTTTTGCATCGATTTTTACAGTTACGTGAGTCGCTTCTACTTTTTCACCGTTCGGCAATGTAACGGATTGTTTGCCATGGTTTTTCGCGTCTGTCAATGTATAACCATATTTACTTACATACTTTTTAACAAAGTTGAAAGTAAGGTCGTTCATTTTGTCTTGGTAGTCTTTCAGTTTCGCAGCGTTAGCAGCATCGGAGCCGCCCAACTCAGCCATGAAAGGATTGGATGCGCTCGAATCGATTACCAAATACTTGCTGTCCAGTGGAGACTTCACGTAAACTTTATCTTCGTCAACGATCGTTTCAACAGATGCTTTTTTGTCACCTGTCCAGAGCTTGTTGTCGCGCAGGAGCTTGTCGTCTTTTACTTCTACTTCAAACTTCACAGTGTCCAGATCCAGCTGGGAACCTTTTACTGTTACGCCTGCTTTCAAAGCGGACAACAACGCCGTTCCTTCTTTGTCAGCCGTTTCTCCGAATGCTTCAGGCAATTTCTCAACGTCACCTGTCAGCTTCAAAGTGCCTTCAAAATCATAGTTTGGCTTGTCGATTGTCGCTACGATAGAATCACGCACCAGGGATGCCTCGCCCGCACAACCGGTCAGCAATACTGTACCTGCTACCAGAAGGGCGCTTCCTTTTTTCCACATGATGTGTTCCTCCCCTATGTATATTATTTTTTTATTCCCCTCTTCTTCTACGCACAAATAGAGAAAAGGTTTCGCAAAAACGGAAAAAAATCACAATCCAGCTAATTCTGCCCCATTTTCGTGGTAAGATGAAGGGGAAAAGATGGTTAGTGAAGAAAGGGCGTTGCAACATGTGGTCGTGGCTTCAAAAGCTGATGAACTTTTTTCAGGGAGAAAGAGAAGAAGAAATAGAGGAAGAAGGCCGTCCAGTAGGAACCGGTAACACAACAGGTATTCCCGCTCCCCGTCAGCCTCAGGCGAAAACAAAAAGCATCTACCCAAAAGAACGGGTAAACAATCGAGATATAGAAGACAATGTGCGTCAAAGAAGAGAGCGTCAATTTCGTTTTCCAGTTGTTCCGGATGACTATTTGGATAAGAAGCGCAATCAAAGCGTGAATCCTGCCGAATCGAATGAACGCATTCGCCAGCAGGCACCTCGTGAGCGATTCGAGCCCAAGCGTGAAACGGTGCGTACAGCTAATGATCGTGTGTTGGAAACAAAGACAGAGCCCGTTTTCGAGAAAAAGAAACCTGAGCTTGTCAAGAACAACAACGAAATACCGCAGCGTCCAAACCGTACGCCGCAAAAAGAAGCGGAGAAAGTTACGAGACCCATTTTTTCTGCCGAAGAAAAGCGTGCCTACCAGCCGTCTGAAATCGTTTCCCCTGTTTATGGGAAGATTACCCCGGCGACGCGCGAGGCAGAGCATCGGATTCATACGACAGCGGGAATCATTTATCCGCGTTTGGAGCAAGAAGAGCATTTGCAGCAGATGAAGCAGTGGGAACAAGAGATGAGCGATCGATATTTTCCAGAGGAGCTAGAGTCTGCTTCTTTTGAGCAAAATGAACCGCAGCATGTTTTTGTTGAAAATGAGTCTGTACATAACGAAGGAGAAGATATTCCTTCAGAGCCTGCTGTAACAGAAGCTCTTGATTCAGAACAAGAGGTTGCTACTTCCGTACAAATGGAAGAGACGGTAGCTGAAGTGATAGATGAAGAAGAGGCACAAACAGAAGAGAGCGAACTCGTAGAATCAATGGCGAGTGTGAATTCCGAAGAGGAGGAATCGGAGTCTATTGAAGAGCGGCTAGCCCATGAGGAAGCCGAGCATAGACTGATTACTACTCTCAGTGCGGTTGTGCAGGTGGAGAGCGAGAATGATGGCGATCATGTGCAGTCTCATTCTGTTGAGTACGAGATTCAAGAAGCCGATATGGAGCTAGTGAGTGATGACGTGGAAGAGCCTGCCTATGCATCTGCTATCAGCTGTTTGCTAGATAGAGCAGAAATAGATTCGTCACAGGAACTCGTTTCAGCAGGAGCGGATTCGGTCACCGAAGATACTCCAGAACAATCAGAGCCTGAATCCACTGTTCAACCAATTGTGGAACCAATTGTAGAACCAGTTGCCGAAGCGGTTGCAGAAGTGGTTGCAGAAGCGGTTGCAGAAGCGGTTGTAGAACCAGTTGCAGAACCAGTTGTTGAAACCGTCCCAGTTCCTGTCCCTACTTCATCTGCTGCACAGCCGGTTAGCATGTCTCAGGCATCCATTACTAGGCAGCCAGTGTCGGTTCCGTTAAAAGACTCGTCCAATGAAGGAGCAGACCGAGGAGCAGAATCAGCAGATCCACCTTACATTTTGCCGGATTTGGGACTGCTGAATCCGAGCCCGCCAGTCAGCGGTGACGACGATGAGCATACCCAACTTCAAAAGCTGTTATTGGAAGAGACCCTCGCGAATTTCAATGTCAGTGCTCAAGTAGTAGGGATTGTCAAAGGTCCATCCGTAACACGCTTTGAGTTGCAACCGGCTCCCGGCGTAAAAGTGAACAAGATTACGGGATTGATTGACGATATCAAGCTGAATTTGGCTGCAAAAGACATTCGCATCGAGGCCCCGATTCCAGGACGCAATGCCATCGGAATCGAAGTCCCGAATATGTCCAGTCAGCCTGTGTTAATTGAGAAGATCATCGGCTCAGACAAGTTTCAGGAGCATTCATCTCCGCTGGCAGTCGCACTGGGTATGGACATCGGCGGAGACCCGATTATTGCGGATATTAAAAAGATGCCGCACGGTTTGATTGCCGGCTCGACAGGCTCAGGTAAAAGTGTCTGCATCAACTCTATCATCGTCAGTCTGCTATACAAGGCGACTCCTGAACAAGTGAGATTGCTCTTAATCGATCCGAAAATGGTAGAGCTCGCTCCTTACAATCATTTGCCGCATCTGGTTACGCCTGTCGTGACAGAGGCCAAGCAGGCAACGGCTTCTCTCAAGTGGGCCGTGGAGGAAATGGAGAAGCGCTATGCGCTGTTCGTAGATGCGGGAGTTCGTGATATTGACCGCTACAATCAGACGACAGATGATCAGCTCCCTTATATCGTGATCGTCATTGATGAGTTGGCTGACCTGATGATGGTCTCGCCGCAGGATGTAGAGGATTGCATTATCCGGATTGCTCAAAAGGCACGTGCTTGCGGTATTCATTTGCTCCTGGCGACACAGCGCCCATCCGTAGATGTCATTACCGGAAATATCAAAGCAAACGTACCGACTCGTCTTGCTTTTGCCGTGTTCTCCCAAGTTGACTCTCGTACGATTCTCGATCAGTCTGGGGCAGAACGACTGTTGGGGAGAGGGGACATGTTGTTCCTTGAGAGCGGCACGACTCCGGTTCGTCTGCAAGGGAACTTCGTTTCGGATGACGAGATCGAGCGAATCACGCAGATGATCAAAAAGCAAAGAAAGCCTGCGTACATTTTCAGCAAGGAAGATTTGGAGCAGCAGGTTGCATCATTTGACAGCGGAGATGATCCGCTGTATCTGGAAGCACTCGTGTTCGTTGCCGAGCAGGGACAAGCTTCTGCATCAGGATTGCAACGCCGTTTCCGCGTTGGATATAACCGCGCTGCCCGTCTCATCGAAATGATGGAGGGAGATGGGTACGTCGCAGGACAAAGCGGCGGTAAGGCTCGCGCTGTCCTTATTTCCAAGGAGGACGCACAAGCTGTTGTGGAAGGATCGACACTTCTGTAAAAAACGAGGGTCTTGCATGGAGCAAGGCCCTTTCTAATCAGACGAGTTGCCTAAATATTCAGTGAGGTAGTATGCTATAGGATAGATGTGAGATGGAAAGGATCGATGACGATGAATCCGCTGGCGAAAAAGTATCAGGAAATTGACGACAAAATTGTCTTGTTCAATGAAGAGTATTATTTGAGCGTGGAAAAAATCGACATTGCCGCAATGACACTGGAAAAAAGAGAGTCGCTCTTTAACCAGTTATACGATTTTGACAGCCCAGATATGGAGCTGGAGATCGATGTGTCGGAGGAAGAAAAGGGCGTTTGGTACCTGCAGCTGCTCGTACCGCATGTGCTGACCTTGCCTGAGGCTGCCAAAAGACGAATCGAAAATGGAACCAATCAACTCACCCAGCATTTGACTCAACAGGCAGATGAGCTTGTGAGAGCACAATTGCTTGGGGAAGAAATTTATACCTATGTGAAACGCTACAATCCGGATTTAGAGCGTATTGCGTAATAACAAACATCCATCTATCCCACAACGAGGGGGCCAGATGGATGTTTTTCATTACCCTTAGCTTTTGGCCGTTTTGGTCGCCATCCAGGTGCAGGCAGTCTTATTTGTCGTAGTCGCAATCCATTCGCATGGCTGATTGTTCACAGGAGTGATCAAGCGCAGTGTATCGCCTTTGATCCCGCCGTATTTGACGGAAGCGCTGGGGGCTGCTGCCACATACACGACACGCTCGTTGATTGAAACAGTTGGGATATAGGAAGAGTTTTCGGACTTGTAGCCGCTAGTGAGGGAAACAGGAACAGGGAGGTTTTTCATCGAGAGGGTTATTTTATCCGAAGACTGGTGATAAAACATTTTTCCAGTAACCTGGCTGAAGTCTCCTCCATCCACGGTGACTACCACTGGATACGTTCCGGTGCCGTAGAACATGATCGCGTGATCAGAACCGGAATAACGATTGTTTACGAGGGAGACATTTCCACAGCGGTTCAACGAAATATTTTGGATCAGCCTGGGGTCAAACGCACAGTTTCTCACGGTCACTTGTCTCTCGGCGAGCACATCCCATGGCTCCAAGCTCAAGGCGTAGCCGCCGATGGAAGACGCCGTATCATTGGCCTCGAAGCTACAGCCATCAAATACAAGTCCTACATCCGAATAGTCCACCGTAAGACCGGTACCGACTGTCTTCGTAGTTCCTTGTTCGGTTGTGTGCAATACCCAGCGACAATTGCTGAATGTCATGTTTTTCATATAGTTCACTCGATTTTTCTGATCGGGTGCCGTATAAAAAACGGATGAGCTGATACAGCCTGTCATACCAGTGAGACTGAAGCTGCTGAGAGAAACAAGCTGACTGCCCTGCACGACCATCGGGGAGGACAGGTCGCCTTCCAGGTCGAGCTGCTGACGGCAAGAGACATTGCTCAGGTTTACGAACATGGGTGTGGCTCCGTCATACCCTCCATTGAGCTCGACCTCAAAACGATCACACGCGACATTCGCTGCATTCAGCCGTTCCAGGCCACCTGTCACCGTAACATCAGAACGTGTACGCTTGCGGTTGTCACTGTAAAAATCGGTAATTTGCACAGAGCGGACATAGGAGTTCGTTACCCCGGCAAAGTAAAAATGGTCGGCGATTCCGTCCGTACACCATACTTGTCGAAGCGCTACGTAATTAATATAGCTGCTAGGACCAGCACCACGAATATAGAAATCGGCGCTATGCTCGTAATCGTAAGGATCGGGAGGCAGCGGGTTTGCTCTGGCATTGGAATCAATCTTCAGGTTGTTGACCACAAACGAATCAGCATCACCACCCGTGGACGTAATCGAGAAGAGCCAGCGCCAATCTGCGGCAGTTGAATTGGCTTTCCTTTTTAGCACGGAAAAAGGACCGATTCCCTGCATCACTAGGCTTTTTCCTGATCCTAGGATGACCTCCAGCCTGTTTGGTTCGATGATATAGGTGCCGGAAGGGAAAAACAGAGGAATTTGCAAGTTCAGAGCAGCAGTCAAGGCAGCCTGGATTGCTTGGGTATCGTCGGTCACTCCATCCCCCTTTGCTCCGTAGGTCTTTACATCAATCCACATAAAAGTATTCTCCTCCAAAATTTGGTAGACAAGATTGTCTTCTTTTCATTTCATTCAACCATTTCTCAAATGTTGACAACCATTTCGTAAAAAGGGCATGGACTCCATAAAAAATGTGTTCCCTAAACATTGGGCAGCCACTGGCATATTTGTCCTAGAACCTCCGTATGAATAAGCAAAGAGGTGGATAGTATGTCGATTTTGGTGACAGGCGCTGCTGGATTTATTGGTTTTCATGTAGCACGACAGCTTTTGGAACAAGGACAGACGGTGTGGGGGGTAGATAATTGCAATGAGTATTACGACCCGGTTTTGAAGGGCAAACGACTGGAAATCCTCCAAGCGTATCCATCATTTCGTTTTGTCAAAGCGGATATTGCGGATCAGAGCAAAATGGACGAGTTGTTCCGAGAAATGGAGCCGGAGATTGTCATTCACTTGGCCGCTCAAGCGGGTGTCAGGTACAGTCTGGAAAATCCTCATGCTTATACGACTTCCAATATCACCGGGTTTCTGCACATTTTGGAAGGATGCCGACGGACGAAAGTCAAGCATTTGCTCTACGCATCCTCGAGCTCCGTCTATGGAGGGAATACAAAGCTACCATTTGCAGAGTACGATCCCGTAGATGAGCCGGTCAGCTTGTACGCAGCAACGAAAAAAGCCAATGAACTGATGGCCTATACCTATAGTCATTTATACGGATTGCCTGCGACGGGACTTCGCTTCTTTACAGTATATGGGCCTTGGGGACGACCCGATATGGCGCTCTATACGTTTACCAAGGCGATTTTGTCGGGAGAGCCTGTCCCCATTTTCAACTACGGCAAGATGACCAGGGACTTTACGTATGTGGACGATATCGTCGAAGGGATGATGCGACTGATGAATCGAATTCCCCGAAGGGAGGGGAGTAAGGCACCGCATGAGGTGTTTAACATCGGAAATCACCAGCCAATCGATTTACTTGTCTTTCTCTCGATACTAGAAGAGAAGCTGGGGAAAAAGGCTGTTCGCGACTATTTACCCATCCAGCCGGGGGATGTTCCTGCTACTTATGCGTCAGTGGAAGCTCTGTATGAGGCGACAGGCTTTCGGCCGAAAACACCAGTCGATGTGGGGATAGCCCGCTTTGTAGACTGGTACGTCAGCTATTATGGTGTCGCTCATGCGTAAAAAAGTGGGGGTAGTAGGTCTTGGATATGTAGGACTGCCTGTAGCGATTGCTTTTGGCCAGATGCTTCCGGTGGTGGGTTTTGACATCGATGAAAGACGCATACGCAATCTAGAGAGCGGAATGGACGAAACGGGTGAGATGTCGACAGATGAGCTGAAACGGGCCAACATCACGTATACAGATGACCCCGCAAGTCTCGCAGCGTGCGATTTTATCATCATAACGGTACCCACTCCTGTCGATTCTGCGAAACGGCCCGATATGCGGGCACTCATTCTCGCATCTGAAAGCGTTGGGCAACATCTGACTTCAGGGACCATCGTCGTCTATGAATCCACAGTCTATCCGGGGGCAACAGAAGAAATTTGTATTCCTGTATTGGAACAAGCGTCCGGGAAGCTGGCGGGGATTGATTTTTTCGTCGGCTACTCACCTGAACGAATTAATCCAGGGGATCGGGAGCGGAAATTGTCCCAGATCGTCAAGGTTGTTTCAGGGCAAGATCGCCAGACGTGTGAAACGATTGCCGAGATGTACGGGTTGATTGTAGAGGCAGGTATCCACAAAGCGCCCTCGATTCAGGTGGCTGAGGCAGCCAAGGTGATTGAGAACACGCAACGCGACATCAATATTGCCTTGATTAATGAGCTCTCGATTATTTTTGACCGCTTGGGCATTTCTACGGCAGATGTGCTCCAAGCCGCTCGAACGAAATGGAATTTCCTACCGTTCTCTCCAGGACTCGTCGGTGGTCATTGCATTGGCGTCGATCCGTACTATTTGACATACAAGGCGGAGAGTGTTGGTTATCATCCGCAGGTCATACTGGCTGGACGACGCATCAATGACGGAATGGGCAAGTTCGTCGCAACTTCACTCGTGAAGCAAATGATCTGGCAAAATATTGCGATTCAAGGCTCGCGGATTACGATTATGGGCATCACCTTTAAAGAAAACGTGTCGGACATTCGCAATAGTCGAGTCATCGACATTGTTCAGGAACTGAAGGAGTTCGGAGTAGAGGTCCAAGTGACCGATGAATTGGCTTGTCCAGAGCGGACGAGAGAGGAATACGGTATTCAATTGCGAGAGTGGGATGAACTGCAGCCTGCCCACGGAATTGTATTGGCCGTACCTCATGAGCGATATTTACACCTGGGATGGGAGGAGTTTGCCGGGCTCTTGCATCAGGGGCAAGGTGTCATCGCAGACGTGAAAAGCGTGCTAAATCGCGAAACATGCCCGGCAGAAATTAGTCTGTGGCGTTTATGATGACCAATCTTTGAATAACGATCACCTGGAGCGGATGAATATGAGCTACCGGAAGAGAAGATTCTGGTTAAGCTTATCGGACGCAGGAATTATCAGCTTGGCTGTCTGGTTGGCCTGCCTAGTTCGATTTGATTTTTCTTTCACTGAGATAAGCGAATATCAACCTGTGTATTTGATGATTGGCCACGTACTGTTCGTTGTGACAGGTATGCATTTTGCTCAACTCTATCGACCTGTTTTCCGCTATGTCAGTGTACGCGAACTGGTCTCGATCATTTTAGCCACGAGCTTTTCCGTTTTGGCTCTCTGTTTGGTACTAAAAATGACGTACGTGTTTGGTTGGTCCATCCGATTTCCCACCTCACTCTTTCTCATGACGCTAGCCTTTGTCTTGCTCGGGATCACAGGCTCCAGGTTTGTATGGAAATGGTGGTATGAAGAGCGGGAGAAAAGAACCCAGGATCGCAGGCGCACATTAATTATCGGGGCAGGCAGTGCAGGTGTGCTCGTAGCCCGAGAGATGAAAACCTCTCCTTTGTCGGAGCTGTGCCCAGTAGCCTTTATCGATGATGAGACCAGTAAACAAAATCTGCGCGTGTACGGTTTGCCCGTCGTAGGGAATCGGGATGACATCGCCCGCGTCGTGCAACGACTGTCCATATCAGACATCGTCATTGCAATGCCATCCGCTTCTCAGCAGACGATTAAGGAGATTTTCGATATTTGCAAAACGACGAGAGCGAGCGTCAAAATTTTGCCGCACGTAGCAGACATCATTAACGGAAAAATAACGATGAACATGATCCGAGATGTAGCGTTGGAGGATTTACTGGGAAGAGAGCCTGTTCAGGTCAATCTGGAAGAGATTACGGGGTACTTGCGGCAGCAAGTTGTACTTGTGACAGGAGCGGGTGGCTCGATTGGGTCCGAGCTTTGCAGACAAATAGCTAGATTTGGCCCCAGGAAACTACTTCTCTTGGGGAACGAAGAGAACGGCATTTTTGAAATGAGTCTGGAGCTCACGCGTTTGTTTCCTGAGCAGGAGACAGTCAGCCTGATTGCAGATATTCGTGACAGACAAAGAATCGCTTCCATTATGCATGAGTATCGTCCCGCCGTTGTTTTTCATGCGGCAGCTCATAAGCATGTGCCGTTAATGGAGAACAACCCGTGTGAGGCATTAAAAAATAACATTCTGGGTACGAAAAACGTTGCGGAATGCGCGCTGGAAACCAGCGTCTCTCATTTCATCCTGATCTCGACGGACAAGGCAGTGAATCCAACCAGTGTGATGGGTGCCACAAAAAGGATCGCTGAGCTTCTGATTCAGGGTTATAACCATTTCGGACTTACTCGGTTTGCGGCTGTTCGTTTTGGAAATGTCCTGGGGAGCAGGGGAAGTGTCGTTCCCGTTTTTCTCAATCAAATACGCGCAGGTGGACCGGTTACCATTACACATCCTGATATGGAGAGATTTTTCATGACCATTCCTGAGGCTGCCCAGCTCGTCATCCAGGCGGGAGCACTCGCTCAGGGAGGGGAGATATTCATTCTCGATATGGGGAAACCGGTCAAAATTGTCGATATGGCCCTCGACCTGATCCGCTTGGCAGGCTTGGAGCCGGTGACGGATATTCCAGTCGTCTTCACGGGAATTCGTTCGGGCGAGAAGTTGTACGAAGAAATTTTGACGGCTGAAGAAGGCTTGTCGTCTACCTGCCATAATCGCATTTTCATTGGGAAGCCGCTCGATTTTTCATGGAATGAGCTATTGGCAGGAATCGCTCGGTTGGAGCAAATTGCAGACAAAGGAGCGACGATGGAGGACAAACAATCCATCATCGAGATTTTGCAAGGGATCGTTCCTGGCTATCAATCCACTTCTTACGTGAAGGAAGAATCTACGACAGTCCCTTATCAAGTGGCGATCGGATGAGCGTCAGCAAATGGAAGGAAAGGATCACCACGATCAAGTGGAAGCGGCTGATCGCATGGGGAGGGTTGATTTGTCTCATTAGCTTGAGTGGTTATGGTGTGTATGTCTATCTGTCGTTAAAAGAAACGGCCAGTAAAATGTACCTCCCTGTCCGCACGCAGAAATCGATCGACATACCTGTAGCGACCGAACCAGCATCTGTGAGACAATCGCCAACCATGAATTCACAAGAAGCAGCTACACCGCCTGCGGTTGAAGTGGAGAACTCCGCTATCTTGCCCAAAGAACCGATCACCCTGCTGCTTCTTGGCGTTGATGAGCGCGAGAATGACAAGGGGCGCTCTGATGTCATCCTCGTACTCTCCGTCAACCCGAAAACAAAATCTGCTTTGCTCATCAGCATACCGCGTGATACGCGAACAGCTATGGCTCACAAAGATACCCAGGATAAGATCAATCACGCATATGCATTCGGCGGAGTGCAGCAGGCAGTAGACACCGTCGAGCAGTTTCTCCAATTTCCCATTGATTACGTGGTGACCGCGAATATGGAAGGATTCGCAGGTGTGATCGATGCGCTGGGAGGAGTGGAAGTCAACAACAAGCTTGCCTTCACTTATGCGGATTACACCTTTCCAATCGGTCCCATCCAGTTAGACGGGAAGCAAGCGTTGGTCTACGCTCGCATGCGCTACGAAGATCCGAGAGGCGACCTCGGGCGCAATGAAAGACAGCAGGAAATCATCAAGGCATTGCTGGATAAAGGCATGACCCTTGCGTCGCCTACCAGATTGAATGACGTCCTTACGACGATGGAGCAATACGTGAAAACAAACATGACCTTTGATGTGATGAAACAGCTTGCCTTGAGCTACAGCACGGCAGTTACCTCCGTCGAAACGATTCGTTTGGAAGGAAAGGGACAAATGATCAATGGAATCTACTACTATATCGTCAGCCCGCAAGAGCGTGAGAAGTTGACCGAGAGTCTTTCGACTTTTTACAAACAAATCGAACCTCCCGTACAACTGCCGAAAGAAGGAAGTGACAGCATGGCGGGGCAAAGGGGGAAGCAGAATGAATGAGGAGCTTAATCTTCGAGAAATACTCTTGGTGTTGTTGAAGCGCTGGAAGCTGATCCTTTTGATCACCTTTTTGTGCACCATCGGAACAGCGCTCGTGAGCTTCTATTTACTGACACCGATTTATCAGGCAAAGACGGAAATATTAGTGAATCGCTCGCTTGATTCAACCGTAGAGAGCGTGCTATCCGTCGGGGAAATTGATTCAAACCTGAAATTGATTGAGACCTATCGCGTCATTATTGAAAGTCCGCGGGTGATGGAACGCGTGCTCGAAGTGATAGGGGCCGGCGCCACGATGGAGGATCTGCTGCTTCAAACAAAGGTGGAGCCAGTCAAAGACTCGCAGGTTATTTCTATTACGGTGGAAGACCCGGATCAGGGAAGAGCTGTGCTCATCGCCAATACAATCGCGACGACCTTTCAGGAAGAAGTAGTGAAAATGCTTAGCATGAATAACGTGCATATTTTGGCAGAAGCCCGAAACAATCCGGCGGCCGTTCCAGTGAGCCCAAAACCTATCCTCAATTCGGTGATCGCCTTTGTCCTCGGCTTGGCAACGTCTGTAGTCGTCGTCTTCTTGATAGTACAAATGGATACCCGACTTCAATCGGAAAAAGAAGTGGAGGAGTATTTAGGTTTACCTGTATTGGCAACCATTGCGGTGATCGACAAAAAAACACGGAAGGCATTTCGCCAGCCCAAGGTGGAGGAAGTGAGGAATGAGTATGAGAAGGCAGAAGCCTGATGATCGTTACCAAAAGCTGATTGCCCATTGGGAACCGCTGTCTCCGCTGGTCGAGGGCTACCGTACCCTTCGCTTAAACATTCAGTTTTCCATGGGCGACAAGATGATGCAAACGATTTTAGTCACCAGTCCAGGGGCTTCTGAGGGAAAAACGATCACCGCTGCCAACCTGTCGTTGATGATGGCAAAGGATCACAAAAAAACGGTGCTGCTTGATTTTGACTTGCGCAATCCGCGAGTACATTTCACCTTTGATATGCCGAATCTTTATGGGATCAGTTCTTATTTTTCGGATATGTGCCAAATTTCCGATATTGTTCAACCGTCTGGGGTATCAGAGCTGTCGATCATTACAGCCGGGCCGATCCAGCATAATCCGGCGGAAATGCTCGGTACGCAAAGGCTTTTGGAATTGATGACATACCTGCGCCAAAACTTTGATTTTGTGATTGTCGACAGCCCGCCATTAATCGTAAGCGACGCAATGGTGCTGGCGAGGGAAATGGACGGTTGTGTCATGGTCGTAGACGCAAGCAAGACGAAGCGGGATTCTGCTGTCAAAGCGGTAGAGCAGTTGAAAGCGGCTGGAGCCAACCTGCTCGGTGTTGTTCTCAACAACAAAAAGGTAGGGAAGAGAGAAGGCTACTACGGTTATGGGTACAACGTTTAGCAGAAAGCGGGGCGTTTGTAGGCATGCATGCCCTCAAATTGGCTTGGCAACGACAATGGAGCCGTCTGCATAAAGATCGCGATGTTCTCGAAGTGATTCGTGGTTCGGCCTTCACGTTTTTGTTTCGGCTCCTTGGCTTCGTGCTGCTCTATCTCTTGCAGTTTTATATTGCCAGAGAGTATGGAGCCGAGAGCCTTGGCATCTATTCGCTGACGATCACCTTGATGAACATTGGAATGGTGCTGGCCGTATTGGGGACGGATACAGCCATGATCCGCTTTCTCTCGGAGTTTCGCGCGAAAGGTTCGCTTTACCAGATTTCCGAAGTCTTCAATAAAGTACTGCTATGGACGACGCTGATTTCGCTTGTACTCGGAGTACTTTTGCATGTGTTCTCGGAGCAGGTGTCTACCTACGTGTTTGCAGGGGAACTGCCAGCAGAGGCACTGCGAGTCGTTGCGTGGATGCTTCCGTTTGTGTCACTCGCAAGACTGTATGCTTCTGCGTTTCGTGCACTGCATCGGGTTGTCATCTCTATCACTGTCGATATCGTCGGTATGCGTTTTCTGCACTTGGTGTTTCTTTTCATCGCCATTCCTCTATTCGAACCCAGTACGATGCTTTTGATTCAACTGCTCGCGGCTGCTGTTATCTTGAATGCCGTATATGGGATGGGGCAGTGGTATGCTGCCAGCCGAGGATTCCGTAAAGGTGTACAGGCGAAGACGGGAGAGCCGGGCGTTGGGATGAAGGAAATTATTGCAGTCGCGCTGCCCATGTATCTCAGTGCGTCGATGGAATTGATTATGACGTGGACAGATATGATCATGTTGGGCATTTTTACGGATGCAAAAACAGTCGGAGTATACAGTGTGGTCATTCGCCTGGCAATGGTGACGGGCTTCGCACTGATTTCCATCAATACAATCCTCTCTCCCAAGTTCTCTGAACTGTACGCTCGTAATGATATGGACGGTTTGAAAAAGATGATTGTGTTCGCCAACCGCTTAATTTTCTTCACCTCTGCTCCTCTCAATCTACTTGTGGCTATATTTGCTGTTCCGTTGCTCACTTTTTTTGGCGAAGAATTTGCGAGTGAGAGCCTCGTCCTTGTGATTCTGTGCATGGGGCAGTTTGTCAATTTTTGCACAGGCAGTGTTATCCCCTTATTGACGATGACTGGGCATCAAAAAACGGCCCGTAACATTCTTGTCTGTTCAGCTGCACTAAACATAATCGGAAACGCTTGTCTCATCCCGCTGTATGGAATTATCGGGGCCGCCATTGCTACTTCGATCAGCCTGATCTGTCGAGATCTTTGTGCTTCGTATTGGGCATCCAAATATTTTGGTTTTCGCACGTGGTATATCCCGTTTTTGTCTGAAAAATATTCCGTCTCGCTCCAAGAGACGAGGTCATAAAGAAGGTGGCTTACCGTGAAGGATGAGCTGTATCCGTCTATGTTTTGGGATAGTGAAGAGACACGCCATTGCCGTGGGCAGGTGCAGAAGCCGTGGAGCAGGGAGGAGTTTTGGTCGTACTACTTTACACGTCGCATCTCCATCTACGTGAGCTTATTGCTGACCCGAAAAACACAAATATCCCCCAACGCGATTACGATTGGGGGGATTGTCGCCGGACTCTTTAGCGCCGCTGCATTTATGTACGGAACGGCGGCATCCTTTCTGCTCGGCTGCTTACTCTGTCAGGTGTGCTACTTGGCAGATTGCGTCGACGGGGAAGTAGCTCGAATGCGCAACCAGAAGAGCAAGGGAGGAGAATGGCTGGACATCGGGCTCAACTATGCACTCTACCTGGTGTCATTCGGGGTGATATACGGCATCACGAATCACCACGCGATGCTGGGTCCGTGGCTGCTCTATTTGATCCTGCTCACTATTTTTGCAGAGATTCTAGCGACCAATGGCTCTGATCTCGTATTCAGTCAGGGGAAAATCTCTCACGAAACGGTCTCTATGAGAAAGCGCAGCAAATGGATCGATGCTTTTGTCTTCCTTTTTCTTACCCAAACGGGCTATCAGTTGGGGGTGCTGATTACTGCGTTTCTGTGGGCAATCAGCGGTCAGATGCTATTTTTGCTCCTATGGACCTTCTACCACCTGTTCGTCGGACTGGCCAGATCGATGTACAAGCTGAAGCTGAACATCAAATACGTCACGCCATCTCTGAAAGAAGGAGGGGAGTCGGATGAAGGCACTGCTCATGGCAGCAGGTCTCGGGTCACGAATCAACGGGCAAATTGATGGAATTCCCAAGTGTACAGTGAATATTGGAAACCAAGCGCTCATTGAAAATACAATAGCTGAGCTAAAGTGCCACGGAATTGATGAGATCGCGATTGTGGTTGGCTATCAAGCCAACGTGATTACCGAGCTGCTCAGAGATGAACCTATTCGTTTTTATCACAATCCTTTTTATGATCGGACGAATAGTATGGTGTCTCTCTGGTTCGCCCGCGAGTTTTTGCAAGGCAGCGACTGCTTGCTGTTGAACGCTGACGTTTACTTTGAATCGAAGGTGCTGGAAGTCGTTTTGCAAGAGACCGCGAGTCCTGTCATGTTTGCTGATCCAGCACGATGCCATGAGGGAGATTACAAATTTGGCTATGAAAACGGACTGCTGCTCTGTCATGGAAAGGATCTTCCTCTGGAGGAGACAACTGGCGAATACGTAGGCATCGCCAAACTTCAAGAGAGCTTTCTGCCGATATTTTTAAGTCGATTACAGAGGTTGATTCAGGAGAAGCAGTATGATTTGTGGTGGGAAAATGTTCTCTATTCTTTTTTGGGCGAAAGGAATGTGTATGTCGCACAAATACCACCGGAATTGTTTTGGGCAGAGGTTGATACGTGGGAGGATTATCGGCGAATCCTGCAATTCACCAACCATCTGGCGCACAGGTAAATGATGATCAAGGAGAAGCTCTCACCGGACAAGATCCTTCTTTTGCTCTATGTGGTGCTCAAGCCCTTCTACTTCTTCTCCAGCGGCAGTCCGCAAATCGCCGATTTTATTATGCTCATCTTGATCGCCTACAGCTTCCTGTTTCGCCTGGGGCGGGTCAACCGCAGACTCGGACTTTTTCTTCTCGTTACCTTTCTGTTTTTGTACGACATTATGATGGTCAATGGCTTATGGGCGATTGCACTCGGCGGGGAAATGGATGTATTCAGTTCGACCAAGTGGTACTTGTACAACGGAGCCGTGATGCTTGCACTGGTAATTTTGTTCAGGCGCAATCCTCAAGAGTACGTGAAATGGGTCTTTCTGGCAACGTCCACTTCCTTGCTCGTTCAGGCATTCATCCTCGTGTCAGGACTGTCACCGGATAGCGACGAGTTCAGGCAATCGTTGTTCTTTAACAATCCGAACCAGCTCGGCTATTTTGGGCTTTTGTGCATGGGAATTTGTCTGCTGTGTGCACGCTTCGTATCCGTGAAGACCCTTCCTCTCTTTATTGCGATCGGCACGGCGTTCAGCATTATTGCAGCGTCCTTGTCGAAAGCAGCGATCATTAGTGCCGTAGGGATGTACCTCGTTTTTTTGCTCCTTTCCATCAAAGAACGAACGGGCTTGTTTTGGATGAATCTGCTGTGTGTGCTCGTCTCGTCCTTCACCGTCTTTTTCATCTATTTGTACACCAACGAAAACGTGCTGAGCGATGCATCTATTTACACACAAATCGAAGAGCGGATGGTATCACTCGGGGAAGATTCGGATGATAATTTGGCAGCGCGGGGCTATGACCGGATTGCCAACCATCCGGAGTACATTTTGTTCGGAGCAGGGGAAGGGATGTACGAGCGATTTAACAGCAGTATTTCATTGGAGCTCCATTCTACCTTAGCGAATCTGTTCTTCTCCTACGGTGTAATGGGCACGGTGCTGTTCATTCTCGTGATCTATGGGGCGGTGCGCGGGCATCGATTGGTTGCTTTGTATCCGCTTGTCTTCCAAATTTTGTACGGACTCACTCATAACGGGATTCGCGAAACATTTTTCTGGATCATGCTCGCGCTGTATTTCGTGACAGCCGAAATAAATACGCGTCAGATCAAAAATGGCGGTGATCTGCATGAAAAAAATCTTGCAAGTATGCGCAATTGACCGCTCTGTAGAAAGCTTGCTGTTTCCTCTGATTGAAAAGCTGATGGGCGAAGGCTACGAGGTGCATACCGCATGCTCGGATACGGGGCGCTTTGATGCGCTAACAGCAAAGGGATTGACGCTCAGAAGGATACCGATTAAGCGAAAGATCGATCCAATTTCCAATTTGGTAACGATTTGGGCATTGTATCGACTGATGAAAAGGGAGAAGTATGATGTCGTGCATGTTCATACGCCGATTGCCGCAGTTCTCGGGCGCGTGGCAGCACGGCTGGCAGGAGTGCCGCATGTCATTTACACAGCGCATGGCTACTTCTTTCATGAGGGTATGAGCAAAAGAACGTATCAGATGTACTACACGCTGGAAAAATGGTTTGCCCGGCATATGACCGATTATCTTTTGCTTCAGAGTCAAGAAGATTACGAGTTAAGTGTGAAGGATGGTTTCTCCTCTCAGAAGGAGCGGATTATGCACATTGGCAACGGCGTTGATCTCACAGAACGCTTTCACCCGCGACACGTAACGAGAGAAGAGATCCAGTCTATCAAGGCCTCACTGGGGCTGCGTGATGATCATGTGGTGATCACCTATGTAGGACGTATGGTTTCGGAAAAAGGCATTTTTGAGCTGTTGGAAGCCTTTCGCAAGCTGGCTGCTGAATTTCCGCGCCTGCGCCTATTGTTGGTGGGAGACGTGTCTTCCAGTGAACGCGATCAACGAGGGCAAGACTTCGTAGAGCTTTGCCGCCAGCATCCGCAAATCATTCTGACTGGATTTCGCACGGACATCCCAGAGCTGATGGCCACAAGCGATATATTTGTTCTTCCCTCTCACCGCGAAGGGCTGCCTCGTTCCATCATCGAGGCGATGGCTATGGCGAAACCGATCGTCGCCACGAATATCCGTGGATGTCGGGAAGAAGTCAGGGACGGTGTAAACGGATTTTTAGTAGAACCGAAACAGGTAGGTCCATTGTATACAGCATTAAAAAGGCTCGTAGTCGATTCCAGACTCAGAGAAGCATTCGGACAGAACAGCCGTAGTATCGCGCTTGAGCACTTCGATGAAAGAACTGTCCTTGCGAAGCAGGCGGCGCTTTTTGCCCAACTGACTGGTCAGCGAGAAGAAAGCGGGCAGGAGAAAGGAGGTAGCGGAGAAGATTGGACAAGACGGGAGCATTCGTCATTTCCCTAGACTTTGAACTTTACTGGGGCGTCCGAGACAAGAGAACCATTCAGTCCTATGAGCAAAATTTGGTAGGCGTTCGTCAAGTGATCCCCGCACTTTTGGAGTTGTTTGCCAAGTATGAAATGCACGTCACCTGGGCTACTGTCGGTTTTTTGTTTTGCGAGTCGCGCATGGAGCTTTCAGGCGTCATCCCACGGCATCTTCCGGCGTATTCCGATGGAAAGCTGTCACCCTATCCTTATATAGAGGCAGAGGCGATAGGAGAGCATGAGCAGGTCGATCCGTATCACTTTGCTCCTTCCTTGATCAAGCTGATCTCCTCTTACCCGCATCAATTCATCGGAAGTCACACTCTTTCCCACTATTATTGTCTAGAGCCGGGCCAGACGCCCGAAGCTTTTGCTGCTGACCTTGATTCCTTTCAAAGAGTGACTCGCAAAAAAGGATACTCCCCTTCGAGCATCGTTTTTCCGCGAAATCAGGTGCAGCCTGCCTATTTATCGTTGTGCAAGAAAAAGGGGTTTCGCTCCTATCGCGGCAATGAGCAGTCTTGGATGTACCACACAAGAGGGGCTGCCGAAGAGACATTGTTCAAACGAGCCATGCGACTGATGGATACGTATGTAAATCTATCCGGTCATAACAACTATGAAACCTTGCGGCGAAGTCCGGAGGGAATGGTTGATGTTCCATCCAGTCGGTTTTTGCGCCCTTATCATCCACGGCTGCACTGGTTGGAAAAATGGCGCTTGAAAAGAATCAAAAGGGATCTGACTCATACGGCGAAGCACAATCGTTTGTATCATTTGTGGTGGCATCCGGAGAATTTTGGGAATCACATCGAAGAGAATCTGTCCTTTTTGGAGGAAATACTCCAGCATTACTCCTTGTTACGCGAAAGGTACGGCATGCAAAGCCTCAGCATGGAGGAAGCGTCAGCGAAGTGGAATCAACAGGAGGTGCGGCATGAAGTCCTTGTTTGATCGTTGCGTCTCTTTCCTGATGCTCGTCATGCTGTCCCCGCTGATTTTGCTAGTGAGTTTGCTCATCCGCTGGAAGCTGGGATCTCCGGTATTGTTTGTACAAGAGCGGCCAGGTTTGCGCGGAAAACCTTTTTTCATCTATAAATTTCGCACGATGACCAATGAGCGTGATGAGACTGGAGAGCTTCTCTCTGACGAGCAGAGACTGGGAACATTCGGAACGCTTTTGCGCAAGTATAGCTTGGATGAACTACCGCAATTATGGAATGTGCTTCGGGGTGAAATGAGCCTTGTAGGGCCGAGACCGCTACTGATGGAGTATCTGCCTCTGTACACGCCGCGGCAGTTGAAGCGACACGACGTGAAGCCTGGGATTACAGGCTGGGCGCAGGTCAACGGGCGAAATGCGATTGACTGGGAGCAAAAGTTCGAGCTGGACGTCTGGTACGTAGAAAATGGCAGCTTTTTTCTGGATATGCGGATTATCGGTCTGACGATCAAGCGTGTTTTTCAATCGACAGGCATAAATCAGCAGGGCAGCGTCACGGTAGAAGACTTCAGAGGGAGTGAAAACACAGAGCGCGCTGGGAGGGAAGCATGTGAGCCTGATCGTACTTTCGGAACAGGATGATTGGACCGAATATTTGCGACGCTTTGTTCATTTGGACGTGACCTACACGAAAGAATACGTACAGCTGTACGCCAAAATGGAGCAGGGCACACCAGAAGCTGTTTTTTTCAAGAGTGGGGAGAACGAGGTTTTCTACCCGTATTTGGTCAGACGTCTGGATGGATTGATTCCCGGCTATGCCGATTTGGTTTCGATTGGATACGGAGGGCCTTTCGTCATGGGGGGTCAGACGGCTGCTCGATTGTTCCAAGAGCAGTTCCACGTCTACTGTCGGTACAAAAACTATCTGACGGAAACGGTTCGCTTTCATCCGTTGCTCGGAAATGCAGAGCTGTTCGCGGGTCAAATGCGACTGGATCTGGTGAGGATGGTAACGGCGGTTGATTTGCGCCCTACACTCGCATACATTCGCGCCCACTATACGCAAAACGTCGGACGAAATATGAAGAAGGCCGCGGCAAACGATGTCTCGGTAACATTGGGCGGAACTGATTGGCTTCATTCTTTTATCCAGCTGCATAAAGAGACGATGGACCGCAATCAAGCCGAAGCGCACTACTACTATGCACCGGAATTTTTTGTGGGACTCATGAAAAAAACAGTGCTGTGCAAGCCGCGGCTTCTGCTCGCCATGCATGAGAATCGGCCAGTGGCGGGAGTGCTTTTGCTCAGTGGAAATCAATTCGCCCATTATCAGCTAGGGGCATCTCATACGGAAGATATGGCGCTTGGCGTCAACCACCTCCTCTTCGACGCTATGATCCAACAGGCAAAGCTGGATGGAGCGGAGCTGCTTCTCCTTGGAGGAGGAAATCTGGACGGAGATGGCTTGTTCCGTTTCAAGTCCTCGTTTGCAAATGGCAATCATTTTCCGTACTGGATGGGCAAAAAAGTGCACGATGAGGAAGCGTATTTGGCCTTGTGCCAAAAACTACAGGTCGATCAGGCTGGCGAGCAAGATTTTTTTCCTGCCTATCGCAATGGGGGGACATCGCAATGAGTGCGAACAAGCGGATCTTTTTATCACCGCCACATATGGGGGAGGATGAGCGGGACTTGGTGGCAGATGCCTTTGCCTCCAATTGGATCGCTCCGTTGGGGGAACACGTCGATGCTTTTGAGCGAGAGATCGCCCAATATGTGGGTGTAAAAGCTGCACTGGCGGTTTCCTCTGGTACGGCTGCTATCCATCTCGGACTTAGGCTAGCGGGAGTCGCTCCGGGTGATACCGTGTTCTGCTCTACCCTCACCTTTGTCGCCAGTGCCAATCCGATTTTGTACCAAGGAGCAACTCCGGTATTCATTGATTCCGAAGAAGGTTCTTGGAATATGTCGCCGCAGGCATTAGAGCGAGCCCTGCGGGAAGCAGCGGGGGCGGACGAGTTGCCCAAGGCGGTTGTCATCGTCAATTTATATGGGCAGAGTGCAGATATGGGGCCGTTAATTGCGCTTTGTGAGCAGTATGGAGTGCGCGTGGTGGAAGATGCAGCAGAATCGTTAGGGGCTGTATACAAGGGGAGAATGAGCGGTGCCTTTGGTCATGTTGGGACCTTTTCATTTAATGGCAATAAAATCATGACGACCTCAGGTGGCGGAATGCTCGTCTCCGATGACGTTGAGGCGATCGAAAAGGCGCGCTTTTGGGCGACGCAGGCGAAGGAGCCAGCCAGGTATTACCAGCATGAAGAGATGGGCTACAACTATCGGTTGAGCAACGTACTGGCGGCGATAGGCCGTGGGCAGCTGCGCGTCTTGGAGGAGAGAATCCATACAAGGCGAGCGATTTACAAGCGTTATGAACAAGCTCTCGGACAATTGCCTGGTATTTCGTTCATGCCAGAGCCAGCAACAGGGCGATCCACACGATGGCTGACGGTGATGACACTGAATCCAGCGGACACAGCACTCTCTGCTGCACAATTGATCGATGCACTGGGCAAAGAAAATATCGAAGCCCGTCCCGTATGGAAGCCGATGCATCTTCAACCGTTGTTCGCGCAGTGCCAATACTATCCGCACCAGCCAGATGAGAGTGTGTCAGATCGGTTATTTGCGCAAGGTGTTTGCTTGCCGTCCGGTTCCAGCTTGACCATTGAACAACAAGAGCGAGTCATCGGTGTTATCACGAACTGCCTCCTGAACAAGGAACAGGGGGTGCGCCGTGTATAGTTATGAGCAGTTAGAAAAATGGCGTAGTCTCTGCTCGTCTTCTTTTTACGTGCTGGACACAGTGAAGCTCGCGGAGAACTATCGTCGTTTCCAACGGGCTTTTTCTCGACGCTATGAGCATGTAGTCATCGCGTATTCCTATAAGACCAATTACTTGCCGTTTTTATGCCAAAAGCTGCATCAGTTAGGGGCGCATGCAGAGGTCGTTTCTCGACTGGAATACGAATTGGCCCAGAAGCTCGGCGTCGATCCTGCGTCCATCATTTTTAACGGCCCGCTCAAAACAGAAGCGGACATCCACCTTGCCCTGCAGCAGGGGAGCCTGATCAATCTGGATTCCTTTTCGGAAATACCGTGGGTTGTGGCCTATGCCAAGCAGTATCCCGAGCAGACGGTTCGAATTGGGCTACGGATTAATGTGGATTTGGCTAGGGGTGGAGTGAGTCCTCTGCAAAATGGGTACGAGGTCAGCCGATTTGGTTTTTGCGTCGAAAACGGCAATTTGGAAAAAGCCTTGAGCCAGTTGGCTGTCGCCCCGAATGTACACGTAGTCGGGCTGCATGGGCACTTTTCCACCAATCGCAGTGTCGGTGTGTATCGCCAAATTACGCGCCATCTATGCCGCTTGGGGAAAGAACATTTGGGAGAGCGGCTTGCTTTTATCGATATTGGAGGCGGATTTTATGGTGAGCTCCCGACCTCGTTTGGGATGACCGCTGCTCCCACCTTTGAGGAGTACGCCGAAGCGATTACGTCTGTCGTGAAGGAGGAGCTGGCAGAGCTGGATCATGCTCCAATGTTGATTCTGGAGCCGGGTATTTCACTCGTGGCAGATGCCCTTGATTTCGTTTGCCAAGTCATCGATGTAAAAGAAAACAGAGGAGAGCGGTTTGTTCTCGTGGATGGGAGCATTCACAATGTCAAGCCGACGATGCACACGCACCTTTTGCCAGCACGACTTGTGTGCAACCGCAAGCCAGTCCCTGAAGCGAGCTATCATGTCGTCGGGTATACGTGCATGGAAAAAGATTATCTGCTTCAAGGCTACACGGGGCCTTTGCCTGATATCGGGGATTATTTTGTCTTCGGACATGTTGGGGCTTATACGCTCGTCTTTAATCCACCGTTTATTCGGGAGAGGCCGCCAGTTCTTGCCATCGACGGAAATGAAGCAATCATTGTCAGGGGCAAAGAGACTCTCCACCAATTCATTCCCGAATCGGTATATCGTTTTCACGTTGACAAGCAGGGGGTAGTGAACTGAATGAACGTACTTGTGACCAGTGTAGGCAGACGAGTCAAGCTGCTCCACTATTTTGTACGCGAATGGGGTAACACTGGCAAAATCATAGCAATCGACTGCGATCCGACGGCCCCGGCCCTGTACGCTGCCCATCATCACGAGCAGGTGCCGCGTATCGATGATCCTGGCTATCTCGATGCTCTGCTGCAAATTTGCCAACGGTACGAGATCAAGGCAATCCTTTCCCTTATAGACCCTGAGCTGACCCTGTTGGCTGCGCATGCAGAGCGTTTCTACATGCAGGGCATCGAGGTGATCGTGTCCAGCCGGGATGTTGTCGAGATGTGCTTGGATAAGATGGCAACGTATGACTTTTTGTCCGCGCACCAGATTCCCGCGATTCCTACCTTTACCAAAATGGATGAGGTACAAGCCGCGCTTTTAGCAGGGAAGATTACGTATCCATTGATCGTCAAGCCGCGGTATGGAAGTGCCAGTTTGGGCATCACACGTGTGGAGAAAGATCAAGATTGGACTGTACTCATGGAAAACACGGAGGAGGTCGTCATTCAACCTTTCTTACAGTCGGAGGAGTACGGAGTAGATGGCTATGTGGATTTGATCTCGGGGGAGCTGGTGACACTTTTCACCCGAAAAAAGCTGCGTATGAGGGCAGGGGAGACGGATCGCTCCCTTGCGGTAAAAGATCCGCGTTTGCTATCACTAGCGAAGGAACTCATTCGTGCCCTAGAGCCGCGTGGGCCAATTGACATCGATTGTTTTTTGGTGGGAGATCAGTACGTTGTGTCGGAGATCAATCCCCGTTTTGGCGGCGGGTATCCGCATGCTCACGAAAGTGGAGTGAACATCGTACGTGCGCTTCTCCAAAACGTAAAAGGTCTGGTGAATGTCCCAAAATTAGGGGAGTACAAAGAAGGAAGCATCATGATGAAATATGATGAGGTCATGCTGTTGGAGTGAACGCAACCATCGGCATTCATGAGCGGGGCATGGGCAGGAAGCAAAACGGAGTTCCTGCCCTCTCCCTGCATTCCGGCACCAACATATAATTGTACCAGTATATTTCTCTACTGTGCTACAATCATAGTTGGGCGTCCATTATAGTCGCTCACTTGATTGAAGGTCAGGAGTGTTACTTGTTATGGTTATGATCCAGTTCGTTCGTAATCGGTAATGTGAGGTGCAGATCAACATAATCCCGCATTTTTCCGAAAATGCTTGGGGTTTATTTGACTGTGCCTTTTTTCATTCACCGAAATACGAATGAATGGGGTGCTTTTTTTGATTTCTACTGCTATCTCCTTACATGCGGAGATTTTTCGTTGTCCAATCTGCCAGGCGTCTATGCACAACGTACCTGCGACCAGCTTGGTATGCAACAATCATCACAGCTTTGATTTATCGAAGCACGGCTACGTTCACTTGGCTGCGCGAACCTACAAAACAAAGTATGACAAGCAAATGTTCGCAGCGAGAAGGGCGATAGGGGAGCAAGGTTTTTTCGATCCATTGTATGCAGTGTTGAGCGAAGTCATCCTGCATACGACAGAGCCCGAGGAAAACCAGATGTATGTACTGGATGCAGGATGTGGCGAAGGCTATCATCTGACGCAGGTTCGGCAGAGAGTGATGCAAACAAGCCAAATCCCCTTTATCGGAGTGGGTGTCGATCTCGCCAAAGAGGGAGTTATGCTTGCGGCGAAGAGCGATCCAGAAGTAGTTTGGTGCGTCGGCGATTTGACGAAGGCGCCGTTTGCCGACAGACAGTTCCATTACATTTTAAATCTGTTATCTCCATCCAATACGGATGAGTTTCATAGACTATTGGCTGATGATGGACGCATGATCAAAGTCATTCCAGCGGCCAACTATTTGCGAGAGTTACGAGAAGCCTTATATCAAGAGACACCGAAAACACAATATACGAATCATCGTACGATCGACCACTTCCAAGCCAGCTTCCAGCTAATCGGCAAGGAAAGAGTTCAGTATCAGTTCCGACTGGATGAAAGGAGTCTTTCTTCCCTGCTCCAAATGACTCCATTGGCATGGGGGGCGGCACCTGAGCAGTTGGAGAGGGTGTCTGACTTGGCAGGAGTGGACGTGACGATAGACTTGGTTGTGTTGATTGGTAGGAAATAACGTAGCGACTGTCCAGAGCGGGAAAAATCCGTTCTGGACGGTCGTTTTCTTTTGTTTGACAGCGTTCCTTATTTTATTAAAAATAAGTATGAATAGTCAGAAAGGTTTCGGAGGGATCGTATGGGGGCGGATCAAGATGAGGCTTCCTTTTTGCGCGTAAAACCTTTTCTTGCAGATATCCAAAAGCATTGCTTGTCCCTCACGAAAAACGAGTGGGATGCGCAGGATCTCCTGCAAGAAACATTGACGAAGGTGCATCGTTCCTTGCAGAAGACTCCAGACAGAGAACTGACCAAGGCATTTTTGAGGCAAATTGCCACGAATGCTTGGATCGATCATTGTCGGAAAGTAAAGACGAATGAGCATCCCGCCCTGTTTGATGAAGTGATCTATCTGCATCAGTCCACTGTATCCGATGCGTTTGTGCAGAGAGAGGTGTTCGAGCAACTGGCTGATCGACTAAATGCCAGACAGATGGTACTGATTCTCATGATGGACATTTTTTCGTTTACGGCGCAGGAAACAGCCACATTGCTGCATACGACAGTAGGCGCTGTGAAGGAAGGGGTGAAGAGGGCACGCCAGCGCTTGTTCATGTTGGCAGAGCAATCCAGACAGGCTGAAATCCCATCCAGCAAAAAGAAAATCGACAAAGCTGGCCGTCGTGATTCGTCCGGATTTGTATCAAAAGAAGGGTTCGAGCAATTTTTGGCTGCCTTTCGTGCTGGGGATCCCTATGCGATTTGTCAAACGTACCTGCGCCTCGCCGAACAGGGCGTGAGCGTGGAAAAGGTTTCGGTAGCAGGCGATCGTCTTTTCTTTGCTGTTCGCGACCCGGATGGACATTTGCTGCATTTTTTTCAGAAATGGTAGAGGTACCCGTTTCTTTTTGTTCTTTTCTTTCGTTCAAGAGTGAGAACGTACATATTTGAAATAAAGGAGCGAACACAAATGAGTATTCATGTGCGTAATTTTGCGGTTGTACAGCTGCCAGTCAAAAACTTGGAGGTATCCATAAAGTGGTACCGCGATGTGCTCGGCATTCCGTTTACTTTCGAATTTTCAACTGGAGACAATGAGGCTTGGTTGAACGTAGGTGGAGTAGGTCTCGGACTCATTCGTTGTCCAGAAGTTCCGTGTTTGGACTTTACCGATATGGCAGGACAAGACCAGCCGATCATCTCTTTGCAGGTAGACCAAATCCATGAGGTTTATGAGGAGCTGAAAAGCAAAGGAATCGAAGTAAGTGAAATGACGTATAAGCGAGGCGGAGGCTACAGCTTTAGATTTCGTGATCCAGATGGGCATTTGAATCACCTATGGGGTGGATGGCCTTCTGCTGAGGATGAAGAGAGAAACGCTTAAGTCATTCTGTTCGAAAAAGCCACATGTGAGAGTTAAGCAGGTGGTTATGACCAGCGAACTCAAAAAGGGCCATCCCGCAAAGGATGGCCTTAAAACCTGCTATCAACATTACTTCACTTCATTCAGTAATCGCGTGCTGCGTCGAACCAGCGTTGAGCCGTCTCCTCCGTTATAGGCTGGCCGATTAGGTGGTCAGACTGGCTTAGTTGCCACACAGCTTCACCAAGGTCTTCTCGTTCAATGGTTTCGATACCTTTGAGGGAGTTGAAACGCACGGTGAAGGCGGTAATGGCTGCCTCCGCATCAGCAAGGCTGCGGGCTTGGGCCAAGGCCGCTTGTGCAACGTCATAGGCTTCATTAGCCAGCTTGGCCAGACGTTTAGGCCAGGACGAAAATGGGCGGCCAAACTCGGTCGTCCACCACTCAGGCTTCCGTAATTGGCTCACGGAAGCGTAGTCAGTCCACGGGCGGGTCTTAGCTCGCGTTTTCATTTGCTGCCTCAGTCGCTTGCCCGTAATCTCCTCCACGTTATAGGCGATAAATCTGTCAAGCAACGGCCACACATGTAATGGCGGCAAGTCACCCAGATCAGGCATGAAGCGCAGCTCCAAATTCGTTAACTGGGTCTGACCAGCTAGCAGCTCCAAATCGCAGAAATTCCCCCACAAACTCAGTGATGTAAGATTCTGAAATCGATCTAGACACTCCAGCGAGATAGGCTGCGCCAGCGGTTCGTTTCGAAGTGTCAGGCACGTGACCTGGTGCAGCTCGCCCAGATCGGGTAGCAAGAAGGGATCATTATTCTTGCGGCGGCTGGTTCGTGGCTTCAGTGAAAGAGAGTATGGCATGTCGCCATCGACAGAGAAGCGCGATAGATCGCCAGCTACACTTAGACGGAAATATTCAAAGACCTGGTGCTTCGGGAGTTTCAGATGCAAACGGCTTTCAAACTGGTCCAGTTCGATAGACAAATCGTGCAATTTGGAATGGCTGGCGTCCACGACTATGTCATTAGGCAGGATCGGAACCCATGACATTGCTTCAATGGGGCGTTCTTTGGCCCAGTCGAAGAAGCCCGTGTCGCTACCTGTGTAGTACAGAACTCGCGGCCAGGGCGATCCAGCTGGTGTGGCAAAGGAATCGAATACGTTCCAATTGATAGGTGTATAGGGATCGATGTGCAGGTCTGCTTTATTGCCCAATTGTGACGGTCCAATGGAGAGGCTCCCTACGCCGGGCTTAAGAATAAGCGTGTGGCTCTGTGGGCCAGTCAGGTCGATGGGATAACGACCATCTTCTCTAATAGAACCAATAGGAGAACGAGATTGCTTATGAATTGGCACTTCCTTCATCCTTCCTTCTTTACTCCTGACTTCTGCGCTATGTATCAGCCATCTCAATACCTTGGAGCTTAATAAAAATATAGCATATAAAACCAAGACGAACTTGTAGTTGTTTAGGATAGCTGCTTTTGGCCGCGGTGGAGAGAAGAATATTTCCAGTCTACGCTCCGGGCTACGTCCTACTAGGAAGTGGACACTGTCCGCTCCGCAGCGATTTGCGGGGAAATGCAAAAGTGGTAGCCGCTTCGTCGCGTGGGCACGTTGCATTTCTTTTGCCCGCAAATCACCGCAAAGCTGGGTTGGACTTCGAAAGTCGCTAGGACTGGAAATATTCTTCTCTGACGTAGCTAATTGTTTACTCAATCTTTCAAAGCCTATCTGAAAACCATCCGCTCGCAAGGAAACAGGAGAAAAAAGCGAAGATCTTTGGGGCACCTACCGAGGCGCAATGGAAAAAGCGAAACACGCCCTTAAGCGTCCACCTCTGAGAAGCATCCTTGAGCCTCTACTTTGGACGCGGTTTCGCTTTTTCCATGGAGCCGTGCAGTCAATCCCCCTAGCTGGTGACCCAAGAAGCTGGAGCGTTTTCTCCTGTTTCCTCCCACCACAGCAGCTGGAATAATAAGTCTCAAAAGAAGACTTTTAGTATCAATTTGATACAATAGAATCTCATTTTGATACGATTGCCACCGAAATAATAAGCCATCCACGCCTCACACCGTTGGCACGATCCTTGCTTTATCAAATAGGTGAAACCACCCGAGGAGGAACCCATCGATGGATAAAAGTAAGAGACCACCAATCTACGTTGTGAAAAACAAGAGAAAGAATAACGAGAGTTCATATATTCCTACCTATTTGACCGCAAAAGAAACCCGTTTTGCCAAAGCCTTTCACCAATCTCTCACAAACTACGAGCCAACACCCCTCGTTACGTTGCCTACATTAGCACGTGAGCTGGGCGTAGGACAGGTACTTGTAAAAGATGAGTCCAAGCGATTTGGCCTCAATGCCTTCAAGGTTCTGGGAGCCTCTTACGCCATGGCCCGTTTCTTGTGCGAGAAGCTGGGGAAATCAACAGAAGAGATGACCTTTGAAGCATTATGTTCCCAAGAAATGAGAGACCGAATCGGAGAAGTCACCTTCGTCACCGCGACAGATGGCAATCACGGACGAGCAGTTGCATGGGCGGCTAAGGCACTCCGGCAGCATGCCGTTGTTTATTTGCCCAAAGGCTCCGCCCAGCAACGCGTAGCTGCGATACGCGAGGCCGGCGCACAAGCCCACGTCATCGATGGAAACTACGATGAAGCCGTGCGTCTCTCTGAACAAATGGCCAAAGAACGTGGTTGGCAGGTGGTTCAAGATACGGCATGGGAAGGCTACACGACCATTCCTACCTGGATCATGCAAGGCTATACGACGATGGCAGCAGAGGCTATGGAACAACTATCAGCCCTCATCGACTCCAAACAGCCTACGCATCTGTTCTTGCAGGCAGGAGTAGGTTCCATGGCCGCCGCAGTGTTGGGACATTTCGTTGCAACGTCAGCAAACAAAAACGTAACGACTGTGATCGTCGAGCCGCATAGCGCCAATTGCATGGTCCTCTCAGCAGAAGAGAACGACGGACGTCCACATGCAGCTACGGGAGAGCTTGGAACCATCATGGCAGGTCTAGCATGTGGTGAGCCGAATCCGCTGGCATGGGAGATCTTGCAGGAGCATGCAGACTTTTTCGTCAGCTGTGCCGATTATGTGGCGGCAAACGGCATGCGTGTACTTGCGGCACCGACTGGAGACGACCCTTCCATTGTGAGCGGGGAAAGTGGAGCCGTCGGGGTAGGTCTTCTCGCTGCCTTGATGAGCAAGCAGATATATCATCAACAGCGTGAGCAGCTCGGCTTGAATGAAAATTCCATTGTTCTGTGCTTTAGTACGGAAGGTGATACGGATCGGGATATTTACAGACGCATCATCTGGGAAGGGGCATGCCGAGAAGAGGAGGATATGACAAGATGAGTGACATCTTGGTGGAGATAATTTGTGATTTTTGCAGGTGAAAAACTGCATAGGGGCTGGCCTCTCCTGTGATGCGCTATAATGTAGGCAAGAGATTGACGGGGAGGGGGAGCCAGATGCCCTTACGTGAAATTCAAGAAAGTGTCCAACAGATTGCGTCGGCAGTTGCGTCCGTTCTACGCGTAGAGGTAGAGATTGCGGACAGTCAGTTTTTGCGGATCGCAGGGACGGGGAAGACTGAGGCTGGCGTTTTGCTGACGATGGCAGGAGAGGATCATATATACCGGGAGTCTTTGCTCGCTGGGCATCCTGTTGTGATTAGGCATCCGGGGCAGGATGAGCGGTGTCGTCCCTGTATGCATTATGGAAATTGCGCGGAGACGGGAGAGATTTGTTGCCCGATTCAATTAGACAATGAAAATATAGGTGTGATCGGCCTGCTTGCTTTCGATGAGGAGCAGCGCGAGCGGTTGTTTGTAGATGTGGATGCGATTTTGACTTATTTGCAAAAAATGGCCGAGCTGATCGCCATTAAGCTAAAAGAGCACTACTTGTACGTCGAGCAGTTGCATACGGTAGAAAAGCTGCGTGTCGTCATGGATGAAATGGACAAAGCCATGTTTCTCGTCGATCAAGACAATCGGATTATTCAGGCGAACCAGCGCGCCCGTCAATATTTGCAGCTCGATCACGATGATAGTCAAACGGCAGAATGGATCGTTGCGATTCGCCGTGCAGATGTCGCGCAGTCGGCGCCAAAGCAGGTCGTTTTGTCAATCGGGCAGGAAGACAAGACATTTTTGTTTGCTATCAAGCCCATTCTACTGGCAGGAACGATCAGAGAATGGGTGATTACGCTAGATGATGTACAGGAAGTCGTGCAAATTGCACGGCAAGTGAGTGGATACTCCGAGCCCGACCCTTTTCGGATGATCGGTGGAAACAGTCCTGCGATTGTACAGGCAAAGGAAGTGGCAAGACGTGTGGCAGCCAGTGATTCGACTGTCCTGCTCCAAGGGGAAAGTGGAACCGGAAAGGAGCTCTTTGCCAGAGCCATTCATCAGGCAAGCCCGCGACATGACGAGCCATTCCTCTCGATTAATTGCGCCGCAATCCCTGAGCATTTGATGGAAAGCGAGTTGTTCGGTTACGAGGAAGGTTCATTTACAGGAGCGCGAAAAGGTGGAAAGCCGGGCTTGTTTGAGGTCGCAGGAAAAGGCACGCTGTTCCTCGATGAAATCGGGGATATGCCCATGCATTTGCAGAGCAAGCTGCTACGCGTGTTGCAAGAAAAGGAACTGTACCGAATCGGAGGTAACGGCAAGCCCATACCCTTGGCGGCAAGGATCGTTGCAGCGACCCATCTGGATTTGCAGGAGCGGGTAGACGAGGGGTTGTTTCGGTTGGACCTGTACTATCGATTGCATGTGATTCCCATCCACTTGCCCTCGCTGCGAGAACGTAGGGAGGATATACTGCCTTTGGCGAATGATATCCTTTCGGCGCATTCGAATCGGGTGGGGAAGAAGTTGCATGGCTTTTCTCAAGAGACGCAAAATGTCCTGTTTCATCACGACTGGAGAGGAAATGTCCGAGAGCTGGAGAATGTCATCGAGTACGCCGTCAATATGGAAGCAACCTCTTGGGTCCAGCCTTCGAGCTTGCCCATTCGAACGGGAATGCTGCGTGAATCTCCCTCGCATGCCGTTAAAGAAAGCCAGGGGTCCTTCGACTGGCAAAAGCCAGGACTTACGCTGAAAGAACTGGAACGAGCAGCAATCGATACTGCGATGCGGCAAATCCGGGTTAGAAACGGACGAAAAGAAGAAGCAGCTGCGCTATTAGGCATAAGTCGGGCAACGCTGTTTCGCAAACTGCGCGAGTACGGTCTCACCTGATCTTTGCTTCTGGCCGATTTTTTGGGATTGCGCGGATAATGTGGTATGATGGTTTCGATACAGGAAGAGAGAATGGTAAAAGGAAGGAGTGCCAAAAGAAAATGAGAGAAGTTTTGGGATGGATTCGATCGATAACCTTTGCTGTCGTTTTTGCTCTTGTCCTCGGAATCTTTGTATTTCAACCGTTCAAGGTTGATGGGCATTCCATGGACCCTACCTTACAAGATGAACAGCGCATATATGTGTCTAAACTATCACACACGTTTTCTTATTTGCCAGATTACGGCGAAATTGTCGTCATCGACAGTCGGGTAGAGCGAGACCGTACATTGCTGGACGATATCGTGGGGCATCCCTTGGTGTCACTGGTCACAGGTCAAGGCGATGATCACACAATGTATGTCAAGCGGGTCATCGGAAGACCAGGCGACGTACTAGAGTTCAAAGACAACAAGGTATTTCGAAACGGTGAGGCATTAAACGAACCATACATCAAAGAAACGATGGATTATGTAGCGGACGGGAAGATTACGGTTCCAGCCGACCATGTTTATGTCATGGGAGATAACCGGAATCACAGCACGGATTCCCGCGAAATTGGCTTTATTCCGCTGGATCATGTGATGGGAACCATGATCGAAAATCCTCTCAAGAAGTAAGAACGTGAAGGAGAAAAGGTTGTCCATTTATGGGCAACCTTTGTTTCATAGAGGAAGATGTCCCACTCTTCTGATAGCTCTAAAAAGGAGGACAGCTTATGCCCAGCATTTTGATAGCAGATCGGGACCAGAACGAACGAATCGGGATCGGTTGGCTCATCAACAGCTATGCCATTCCGTATGACAAGGTGCATAGTGCCGGGACTATGGAAGACGTTTTCAAAATGATGGAAGCGCATACACCGGAAGTGATCTGTCTTGAGCTGGACATGATCGGTCGCGGGCAGTGGGACCGGCTAAAGCTTCTGGTGGAACAGTATCGTCCGACCGTTGTGGTGACCACTTCAGAGGCGACGTTTGAGCGGGCGATGCAGGGGATTGGACTTTTTGCACGCGATCTATGGTTGAAGCCACAGACCCCGGAATACATCAGGAGAATCCTGACGAGATGCTGCCAGGAGCACTTGGATGGGAAGCGAATGACCGAAGAGAAGGGAACGGGATCGGGCAATAGCAGGGATGTCTCGTATCTTGACCTGTTTTTCCCCGGGCATGCACAGGCCAAGTCTTATTCGCTCATGCTGGCTCAACTGGAAGATCCAAAGCGTCATCCGGAACTCCTGCGCTTTTTTGAGGAATATCCGTTTCGCGACAAACCCGATCTATTGCCCCTAGGGGAGACCATTGTGGGGGTTTTTCCTATGGATGCTGCCGTCTCGCCTTCTTGGCTCAACCAAATTGGCAAGCGTTTGCTGATGGACTGGGAAGCAAACAATGATGCGCCACTCTTTTTGGTCATGTACGACGCAAGTAATCATGAGCAGAGCTTGAACGAAACGTATGCGGAAGCGAGCCAAGCCCTGCAAGTCCGCTTTTTCAAAGGATATCGGCAAGTGACGGTCGTGGATAATCGTGTGAATTGGACCATGATTGATCCATTTTTGACGCCCGCCGAACAGCGCGCGTGGGTGGAAATGCTGGATGAAGGCAATCGAGAAGAGCTAAAGCAGTGGCTGTATACACACTTCTTTTACAAGGAAGAGCCGTATCCGGAGCCGGGACTGTTGCGTATTCGGCTGACGAGTATTTTGGCACAAGTCAGGCGCTACATGATCTCGCATGGTCTTGACTCTGGGCCATTGGAAGAGGAGTATCACCGGGTTTTCGAAACGATTCTTTACTCGCCGATCTTGTATCGGATCGTCGTGGAACTGCTGCTGTTCATCAATCAGCTTCTTGATGCCGCTCATCATCCCAGCGACGAGTCCCGTGCAGATGTCGTGGAACAGGCGATTCGTTATATAGAAGGACGTTACACCGATCCTGCACTGCGACTGGAGGAGGTCGCACGCTATATCGACCGCAGCCCCTCCTATTTCAGTACGCTGCTCGCGCAAAAGCAAGGAAACTCTTTTCGCCAGATACTCACATCGTTGCGGGTAAAGGAAGCACGCCGATTGCTTCTCGAAACTTCCTTGTCTGTCCAAGAGGTAGCTGAGAGATGTGGATTCATCAACGCCAATTATTTCAGTAAAATTTTTAAGGAAAAGACAGGGACAACTCCACGTTTGTTACGAAATCAGAAGAAAAGATAGAAATCGAAAGAAAAGACAGATTTTTTTGTCAAACCATGAATGCGGTTGCAAGTGAATCGAAAATAGAGGCACCAAATCGAATGCGCGGTGCCTTTTTTGTATTTCTACGCTTTTTTACAATAGAGCTAAGAAATACATCCTTTTAGAAAAGCAGGTGGAAATGATGACGACGACACAATCCGTTGAGCAAATGATCCAAGCCTTTTCAGGTACTAAATTACATACAAAGGGATGGGTGCAGGAAGCGGCGTTGCGCATGCTGTTGAACAACCTTAATCCTGATGTAGCGGAGCGTACAGAGGATCTTGTTGTATACGGCGGAATTGGTAAGGCGGCACGGAACTGGGAATGCTTCGATACCATTGTCAAAACATTGCAAACGTTAGAGAGCGATGAAACACTCCTCATCCAGTCAGGGAAGCCGGTAGCTGTATTCAAATCGCATACAGATGCGCCTCGTGTGCTGTTGGCTAACTCGAATCTGGTACCTGCCTGGGCAAATTGGGAGCATTTCCACGAGCTGGACAAAAAGGGTTTGATGATGTACGGACAAATGACAGCAGGAAGCTGGATTTACATTGGCAGCCAAGGCATCGTGCAAGGGACATACGAGACGTTTGCAGAACTGGCACGCCAGCATTTCGAAGGAACACTGACCGGAACGATTACTGTTACCGCAGGCTTGGGTGGCATGGGTGGTGCGCAACCGTTGGCTGTATCGCTCAATGGTGGCGTCAGCATTAATATCGAGGTGGACCCGACCCGTATCCAACGCAGACTGGACACGAAATATTTGGATGTGATGACAGAGAGTCTGGACGAAGCGATCCGTTTGGCGGAGGAAGCGAAACGCGACAAGAAAGGCATTTCCATCGGTCTGTTGGGCAATGCACCCGAAGTGCTGAATGCCATGCTCGCTCGTGACTTTATCCCGGATGTACTGACGGACCAGACCTCCTCGCATGATCCACTCAACGGCTACATTCCCATCGGCATGTCGATGGAGGAAGCAGCGGAACTACGGGCACGCGATCCGAAAGAATACGAGTCTCGTGCAAAAGCAAGCATCGCCGAACACGTTCGCGCCATGCTCGCATTGCAGGAAAAAGGAGCCGTCACTTTCGACTATGGCAATAACATCAGGCAGGTGGCAAAAAACGAGGGTGTAGAGGATGCATTCCGTTTCCCTGGCTTTGTTCCAGCCTACATCCGTCCGCAGTTTTGTGAGGGCAAGGGGCCGTTCCGTTGGGTAGCGCTATCCGGCGATCCTGAGGATATTTACAAGACTGATGAAGTCATCCTTCGCGAGTTTTCCTACAATACGCATCTGTGCAACTGGATTCGCATGGCGCAGGAGCGCATTCAGTTCCAGGGACTGCCTTCCCGTATTTGCTGGTTAGGTTATGGCGAACGTGCACGCTTTGGTCAAATTATCAATGAGATGGTGGCGCGCGGTGAGCTTTCGGCTCCAATCGTCATTGGACGTGACCATCTGGACTCCGGTTCTGTCGCTTCGCCAAACCGTGAGACGGAAGCGATGAAGGATGGCAGCGATGCGGTTGCAGACTGGCCGATTCTCAATGCCATGATCAATGCGGTAGGCGGAGCGAGCTGGGTATCTGTACACCATGGTGGCGGCGTTGGAATGGGGTACTCTCTCCACGCAGGCATGGTCATCGTGGCAGATGGTACGCCAGAAGCAGCACGTCGTCTGGAGCGCGTTCTCACGACAGATCCAGGCATGGGCATCATCCGACATGTCGATGCAGGGTACGACCTCGCGATTCAAACAGCAAAGGAAAAAGGCGTCAACATTCCGATGATGAAGGAGTAAGAGCCATGACAAAACCTGTATGGATTCGCCACGCCAGTCAGCTTGCCACGCTGGCTGGCGGCTCCTCTTCCCCGGTTGTAGGAGCGAAAATGAATGAGTTGTCGATCATCGAAGACGGAAGCATCTGGCTGGAAGACGGCGTTATCCAGCGTGTGGGAACAGATGAAGAGCTGGAGCTTCACTATCGCGAGCGTGCAAAAGAAGCGCAAATCATCGATGCTTCGGGCAAGCTGGTCACGCCTGGGCTGATCGATCCGCATACCCATCTGGTGCACGCGGGCAGTCGGCAAAACGAGTTTAACATGCGGCTAAACGGTGCGACCTATATGGAGATTATGAACAATGGCGGCGGAATTCACTCGACTACCGCAGCGACGCGCGCGGCTACTCACGAAGAGCTGTTTGCCCAGAGCAAGCAGCGTCTGGACCAGTTTCTGTTGCACGGGGTCACAACCGTCGAGGCGAAAAGCGGTTACGGCCTGACATTGGAAGATGAGCTGAAGCAGCTGGAGGTCGCCAGACAGCTTCATGAGGCACATCCCATCGACATCGTCAGTACCTTCATGGGTGCACATGCGGTGCCGCGTGAATACAAGGAAAATCCAGATGCGTTTGTAGACGTGGTCATCGAGGAAATGATCCCGGAGGTCGCTCGTCGCAAGCTGGCTGTCTTTAACGATGTGTTTTGTGAAAGAGGTGTGTTCACCCCTGAGCAGTCGCGACGTATTCTCGAAGCAGGGGTCCGTCATGGGTTGCTGCCGAAAATTCATGCGGACGAAATCGAACCGTATGAAGGGGCAGAGCTGGCAGCTTCGGTTGGAGCGGTATCTGCGGATCATTTGCTGCGTGCCTCTGACAAGGGAATTGAACAAATGGCAGAAGCAGGTGTCATTGCTGTGCTACTGCCCGGTACGGCGTTTTTCCTGATGGCAGAGTCAGCTAATGGCAGGAAAATGATTGATCGTGGCGTGGCTGTCGCGATTTCGACGGATTGCAATCCGGGCTCGTCTCCAACGGTTTCGCTCCCTCTCATCATGAATCTGGGGTGCCTGAAAATGGGGATGACACCAGCCGAGGTGCTGACGGCAGCTACGATCAATGCTGCTCACGCAATCCGCTGCGCGCATGAAGTCGGCAGCCTTGAGGTCGGGAAAAAAGCAGATGTCACGATTTTTGACGTTCCTGATTTCATGACCTTGCAATATCGTTACGGGATCAACCATGTAAACACCGTAATCAAAAACGGAACGATTGTCGTTGCTGAGGGAAGACTGGCGTAATACTAGAGAGAGCAAAAGAAAAATGGATAGAAGTGGGGGAGACCGGCTTGTCGTTGAAATGGGGGGACATGTATGGGCAATCTTACGAACAGCAATCTAGCACCTCATCCTGGTCAGCAAGCCGTTTCCACCGCACATGTTTGGAAGTTTTTTGTTTTTAGCCTCATTGGCATTTTCGTCTTTTTTATTCCGGTTACCATTAACAACACAAGCTCGATTATGCTCGATCACATCGTGACATGGGTTCGACAAATCATGCCGGGTGCGGTACCGGTATATGCTTTGCTTGTGATAGTGCTTGGAGCCATTTATCCGTTTGTGACTGGCAGTTGGAAGCTGAGCAAAGTGAACCTCGTCTTTTCTGCGCTAAAAGTACTGGGTGTGCCAATCGCTCTGTTGATTTATTTTCAGGCGGGTCCTGCATGGCTGCTGGACAAGAATATGGGGCCATTTCTCTTCGAAAAGCTGGTGATTCCAGTAGGCATGGTGGTCCCGATCGGCTCCGTGTTCTTGGCGTTGCTGGTCGGCTACGGCCTTTTGGAATTTATCGGTGTACTGGTGCAGCCGATCATGCGCCCGATTTGGAAAACACCTGGACGCTCTGCGGTAGATGCGGTGGCTTCTTTTGTGGGAAGTTATTCGATCGGTCTTTTGATCACGAACCGGGTATTCAAAGAAGGCAAATATACGATAAAAGAAGCAGCTATTATCGCGACAGGCTTTTCCACCGTTTCTGCGACATTTATGATCGTAATTGCGAAAACATTGGACTTGATGAATTACTGGAATCTTTATTTTTGGGTCTCGCTCGTGGTGACGTTTCTCGTAACGGCAGTGACAGTGCGTATTTGGCCACTGTCCAACATGAGTGATGCCTATTACCAAGACAACGGTGATCCTGAGAAAGTGATCAAGGAAAAGCGGTTGCGCCAAGCGTGGACGGAAGCAATGGAAGCGGCCGGAAAAGCGCTGCCCTTGACGCGGAATATTTGGGAGAATTTGCGGGATGGCTTCATCATGACCATGAGTATTCTTCCGTCTATCATGTCGGTCGGCTTGCTCGGGTTGGTGCTGGCCGAATTTACCCCTTTATTTGACTGGCTGGGCTACTTGTTTTATCCGATTACATGGCTTTTGCAAATTCCAGAGCCGATGCTGGCTGCAAAAGCGTCAGCGATCGAAATTGCCGAGATGTTTTTACCTGCGCTGCTTGTGGTAAAAGCTCCGCTGGTCACCAAGTTTGTAATTGCAGTTGTTTCGGTTTCTTCCATCCTGTTCTTTTCAGCGACGATTCCCTGCATTTTGTCCACCGAGATTCCGATTAGTATTCCAAAGCTTCTGTTGATTTGGGTGGAGCGTACGATCTTAACCCTGCTGTTTGTGACCCCTTTGGCTTTCCTGCTTCTGCCCTAAGCATGAAAAAGAGAATGGACAAATATGGTATGATGGTGGCAGGTTCGAACAAGCAGAGGAAAGAGGGGCTAGTCATGTCAGGATTCGGAATTTTCCGTGATGTTGTGACGTCAGAACAACAACTGCGCGAAATGGTCGGAGAGCCAAGTCGTCTCGTACAGAACAAGGCGATATCCCAGCTGGATGATCATAGCCGCAAGTTTATTGCCCAAGCGCCATTTGTCATCATTGCCACAGCAGACAAAGATGGTCATTGCGATGCTTCGCCACGTGGAGATGCGCCTGGCTTTGTGCATGTCATCGACGATCATCACCTGGTCATTCCCGAGCGGCCGGGAAACAAGCGGATGGACTCCATCACGAACATTTTGGTCAACCCGCAAATTGGGCTTATCTTTTTGATTCCTACGCTGGAAGAGACGTTCCGTGTGAACGGCAAGGCTTGCATTATTCAGGATGAAGAAATACTGGCGAGGATGGCGGTCAACGGGAAGGTACCTACGCTTGGGATCGGCGTAAAGGTAGAGGAGTGCTTCGTCCACTGTGCAAAGGCATTTATGCGCTCAGGATTATGGAAGCCGGAGTCGTGGCCGGCAGAAGGGACGACTCCTAATGTCGCGCAAATGCTGGCGGATCATGTGAAGCTTCCAGGTGTGACGGCAAAAGAAGTGGCGGAGGGCCTGCAAGACAGTTATACGAAAAGATTATACTAATGTTGAAAAAGTAACGGCAGCCATCTGTTCCGCCTGTAGGCGTACTTGCATGCATCTATTAAAGCATTCGCAAGAGTAGCAAGGTTTGCTTCATTGTGTATTTATGCTACACTTTCTTAATGTAAGTACATATCAGCGTAAGACGGGAGGAGATCCAATGGCAACATCTATCACAAATCATTCCGTTCTGAACAACGGGGTGAAGATGCCCTGGCTGGGTCTGGGTGTCTGGAAGGCAAAAGACGGAAATGAAACGTTAGCCGTCCGTTCCGCGATTGAGGCAGGTTATCGCAGTATAGACACGGCTGCCATCTACGGCAACGAAGCCGGCGTAGGCGAAGGAATCCGTCAAGCCGGGATTGATCGCGATCAATTGTTCATCACGACCAAGGTGTGGAATGCGGATCAAGGCTACGAGTCAACGCTGAAGGCTTTTGATGAAAGTATGAAAAAATTGAGCATCGATACGCTGGATTTGTACCTGATTCACTGGCCCGTAAAAGGCAAGTATGTAGATACATGGAGGGCCTTGGAAAAGCTGTACCGCGATGGATATGTACGAGCGATTGGCGTCAGTAATTTTCATAGCCACCACCTTGAGGATTTACGCCAACATAGCGAGATCATTCCTGTTGTCAACCAAGTCGAGTATCATCCATTGCTTACCCAAAAAGAATTACATGCGTATTGCAAAGAGCAGCATATTCAACTAGAAGCATGGAGCCCGTTGATGCAAGGAAACCTCGATCATCCTCTTTTGATAGAACTGGGACAAAAATATGGCAAGTCTCCTGCACAAATTGTGCTTCGCTGGGATTTGGAAAACCAAGTGGTCACGATTCCGAAGTCGATCACACCAGAGCGGATTCGCCAGAACGCAGATATTTTTGATTTCTCTCTCCATGCAGAGGATGTAGAAAAAATCTATGCCTTGAATGACAGCAAGCGATTTGGGCCAGACCCGGACAATTTTGATTTTTAAACGGACAACGATAGCGCATAAAAGGGGAGCCGCAATAGAACGGCTCCCTTTTCTTATACGTGTCGTCGGTATGCACATATGGTGTTGTACATGGATTTGTCGGCAAGCTTCAGGAACAGAGTGATGTCCGGTCGCAGATTGGCTTCAATAATCCACACTCGTCCACTTGCGTCAATGCCCATATCCAGCCCAAAGACTTTCTGGTTCGTGTAATAGCGTGCCAATCGATTCGCAGCGAGTAGGGCGATTCTTCGCAGGCGGGCAATGATCGTGGAGGAAGAAGCACCGCGAATGGAAGAGCGCTGAATAGCTGTGCGGATCGGCAGCACCCTTCCCTTGCTTCTTTTGACATTGGTGATGATATAGCCCAGGCCTGCTACTTTTGCAAGCATTCCCGTGACGACCCAAGGAGAGCCTGGTCTTCTTTGGACCATCACTCTTACATCGAACAAGGAACCATTGACGCGTGCCAGCGAAATACCGCGCTGAATCAGGTAAGGGGTCGTTATTTTGCTGCGCAGATATCTGTATGTCTCCGACTTGCCACGCAATGTGCGGTGTGAAGGTCCACGCTGGACGCGGTAACGGCTCTTGGCTTTCCGTGTGACGAGCATGACGCCAGCACCACCACTTCCGCCTGCTGGCTTGACGATCACCTTTTTGTATTGATCCAGAAAAGCATGCAAAGACTGTTTGGAAAAACGACGTGTCTGGGGTAAGGCCGAGACAAGCGAAGGGCTTGCCCGGAGCACGCTATGCTTGGTCAGTTTGGATTCGCTCTTTTTGCTCAATGAGTTCATTCCCCCAATCGAGAATGGAAACGGTGAAATCTTGCTGTCAGTGTATGTCCTGTCTGGTTTCAGCGCTTGTGGGAATGTCCTCGTGAACAGAAAATAGGTAGGGGAGCTTCCGGATTCGCTCTTTACTATGCTTTATTTTTTCGTATACTGAAAAGTAGCATATTCGTTTCATCAGACGAAACGATCGGAACAAAGTAGGAAGCAGGTGTCAAACACTTATGGAAGAAGAACAAAAAGCAAACGTTCGGGCAGTCGATCGGGCTTTGGATATCCTGCTCTGTTTTACGGACGCTACGGATCTGGGCCTGAGCGAGATAGCGAGTCGACTCTCCTTGCATAAAAGTACCGTGCATCGTTTGCTGGCAACGCTGGAGAACAAAGGGTTTCTGATACGAGATGTTCAAACGGAGAAGTACCGACTTGGGTTTCGGGTTTGGGAGTTATCCGCCAATCTGTCGCAAAACGATGATCCAGCGATATTGCTGTTGCCGGAGATGGAGCGCTTGCGGGATTTGGTGGAGGAAACGATCAGTCTGTACGTGCGGGATGGAAACGAGCGGATACGCGTACAGGCAGTCCAAAGTAAGCAACCGATTCGCAGGGTGGCGCCAATCGGAGCGCGTATGCCACTTGCGGTGGGGGCATCCAGTAAAGTACTTGTTGCCTATGCAGAGCCTTACATTTTACAGGAAGTCATCAGTGACCCGAATTGGCCTGACTATGTGAACAAGGAGTCTTTTATTGAACAATTGGATCAAATCAGGAAGCAAGGCTTCGCGACCAGCGTGGAGGAACGGGAGCTGGGGACAGCAGCTGTTGCCGTTCCGATATTCAACCGCAACGGACAATTGGTAGCGTCTATTGCGGCGTCGGGTCCTTCCAACCGCCTAACTCCTGAAAAAATGAGCCAATATGCGCCTTACATCATGGAGGCAGCCTATCGGATGGGAAAAATGATGAAATAACGAAGAAGCCAGTCAAAACACGAAGAGAATGTGTTTTGATTGGCTTTATTTTTTGTCCGATCGATACGTACTCATTATCGGACGGTTAACACCACGTTGCCTTTCTTGTGCCCCAGCTCCACATAGGAGTGGGCATCTGCTGCTTGCTCTAGCGGATAAATGCGATCGATAATGGAACGCAGCTTGCCAGCCTCGATCAGCTCCTTTACATACCTCAAGTCTTCCGCGTTTTCCTTCGCGGTTCCGCCAATCACCTTCTTACCGCTCGTCATGTTCGTCCAAATCCCGCGGATGATTGGAAGAGGGCTAAAATGGACAGCTCGCAGGTAGAAGCCGTTCGGTGTCAGTCGCTCGACGCATGCCTGAAACGGACTCTTTCCAACCGTATCGAAAATGATATCGTAGACCGTATCGTCGTCCGCGAAGTTCTCTTTTGTATAATCAATGATCCGATTGGCCCCCAACGATCTTACCAACTCCACATTGGATGTGCTGCATACTCCGGTCACTTCCGCACCGAAATGCTTGGCGAGCTGCACCGCATACGTCCCGACGCTGCCAGAAGCACCGTATACGAGCACGCGCCTGCCGGGCTGGATATTGCCTTTCCGGAGAAATTGCATAGCTGTATAGGCACCGACCGGAACCGCTGCTGCTTCCTCAAACGTCATGTTCGCAGGCTTCAGTGCAATACAACCGGTCTCAGGTAGGCATTTGTATTCGGCATACGCGCCGAAGCCGTTTCCGCAGGCAGCATAGACGGCATCCCCCGGCTTAAACTGGGTCACACCACTGCCCGTTGATTCGACCACCCCGGCTAATTCGAAGCCGAGAATCTTGACTTTCTTCGGTTTCCACAGACCATTGAACATGCGTGCCAGGAAAGGATCTGCCTTGCGTAAGCGCCAATCCCCCGCTGCTGCGGTTGCAGCATAGACTTTGATTAATATCTCGTCGTCCTTTGGTACTGGCGTGGCAACATCCTGAAGCTGCAAGACATTTGGTGGCCCGTATTGCTCGTATACGATTGCTTTCATCTCTTTCCCTCCAATCAACCTCAGCTGTATTCCTATTTTATACGGTGTAAGTAGATGATAGTTCCCAAACATAAGAATAGTATGGGGTATTTTGTAATTTTAAGTGAGTTTATCCCATACGATGTTGCATGTTTTGATTGGATGAAAGAAAAAACAGGTAAAGGGTGCAAGCCGTGCACAATGGATCATAGTGGGAAGAAGGGAAGCAAGAAGGTCGAACCTCCAAGAATTGAGCTGTATATGTATTCTTTGAATCAGGAATTCCCCGTTGGCAAAGGGCATGCAAGCTTCCTAAAGCGACATTCCGAGGTCAAGGCTGACGTGACGGGGGACTTAATGGGCATTGAAACGGTGGAATCCGAGGTTTTCCGGCTGCCTGTCATGGATTGGAGTGTGCAATGGATTTCAAACCAGTGGATCACGAATTACACGAAACTGGCTGGGATGGGATTAAGAGAAGATGTTGACCCGATGTACACAGCTATCGTTCGCAAGGAGGATTTTGGAGCAATCCTATTTGAACCCAGATCCGACCGTGTTTTTAAGCTGAACAAATCTGGCTTGGCACTCTATTATGAGCTTCGAATTGCCTATCAAAGAGGAAACCGAGACTTCGAGAACTTCACGTCTGAATTATTCTCAGAACACGATGTGGCTTGTTTTGTAGCGTTTCTAAAGGGGGCAGGCCTGTGGATCCCGCAATAAACACTCGTGCCCCGTTGAGGGCTCCCTTCGCCGTATGTCTGTGGTTGACAGACTACTGCAACTTGGCGTGCAAATACTGCTACGCCATGCCATTTCAAGGCAAGAGGATTGATACGGGAAGGGTATTGGAACTAATTGATGAGTTAATCGAATTAGGTGTCTTCGACTTGACATTGGCCGGAGGGGAACCGTTGCTGCATCCTGATGTAATGGACATCATACATCATAGCGTAAAGGGCGGGCTCCGGGTTGGTGTACTGACGAACGGAACGATGGTCAATCAGAAATTTTGCGAAGAGCTGGAAGAGCTCGTCAGTGAAAAAAATTTTATTCTCCAGGTTTCGCTCGACTCCATTGATCCGACGATCAATGATGTTTCAAGAGGCCGAACTGAGGAAGTGGTTCGCAATATCCGGGCTTTAAAAGGGACAAAGATGCAAGTTCAACTCTCTTGTGTCGTCCACAAACTCAACGCGGCCACTGCCCATCTCCTAATTGAAGAGTTCTACCCCGATATTAAACGCTTTCATTTTTTGAATATTCAGCGTACGGTGCAGGCACTCAAACACCCTGAGCTGCTTCTCGATGAAGAGGATGCTTTTCAGTTTTGGATGAATCTGAATGAGTATTCGCGGCAGTTTCCGCCTGACCTGTTCCTTCCTTCTCTGCGCATACAGATGCGGTCCCGTGGTTCCGCCCATGTAGAGCCGGAATTTTCTCTGAGTGACGAGGCAGGCTTTGAGTGCAGCTCATGTTCGGCTGGCTGGACACACCTAAATATCACGACTGACTTTGATGTGTTGGGATGTGACATTGCCAAAGATTATATAAGAATGGGGAACGTTCGCCATCGTTCCTTCTATGATGTGTGGCACTCTCCAGAGGCTCATGCCGTCCGCAACGCACCTTTCCCCGCCTGCTACAGGATCAAGGGGCCCACAGGCGAGAGATTAGAAGACTGGCTAAAAGTAGAATATAAGCATGCCGTTGGTACCAGCGAACGCGAGCAGGGGTGACAAAAACCAGAAGTATGTGGAATACGTATAAGCGTGATTCTTTTCAGGGAGATGGTTCAGGGAATCCGACTTTCCGAAACGGTAAGGGTTTTTTTAAAAAATAATGAAGAGAGCCGGGGCGGACGAAATGATGTTGATCTTTGTGTTTTTCCTCCCGCTCATCTTATCTACATCAAATAAGTACTTGAAAAACAACCAGAACAAATAGGAGCATCAAAGCCGGATTACCACGGGTTGGTGTTCCTTTTTTGTTTTAGCCAGCCGATGATACATAAGAAAACAGGTATGACGATTTGAAAAGGAAGGTGGACTTTCTTACTTGGCAAAGTGCCTTTCTCCTCATACTCGCACAAGATGTGTTCTCAACTTTTCCTCGGATTGTCCTCACCGGAATTTTGTCAATGGTAGAGATAATATCCATTACATTTTTGACACTCACATCAATAGGTTGGCATGCTTTCGAGTGCTTCCTATTATGTGTCATGTGTAATGAAAGAGGGTTGTATAAAAACTTTACTTAAGTTAATTTATGTACTATGATAAATAAAAGCGGAAATGTGGAAAAAGGAGTACAAGATGGCAGAAGCATTATCGTTACGTGAGAAAAAGAAAGCAAAAACCAAATTCGCCCTTCTGGATGCTGCCTTGGAGCTGATGGGCGACGGGAGCTTCCGAAATGTACTGGTTGATGACATTTGCGAACGAGCAGAGGTGTCGAAGGTCACGTTCTTTAAATTTTTCCCGCAGAAGGAAGAGCTCTTGATTTATTACATGAGCATATGGCAAGCAGAGTGCTTCGTTGAGTTGCGGAGTACTGGCAAGAGAGGTTGGGAAGCCGTTCGGCATATTTTTGCCAAGGTTACGCGTGATAGCGAGAAGCAACCAGGGATCATGCTTAGCCTTATCAGCTTTTTAGCCGAGCAAAAAATGCACCCGTGTGTACAGATTTTATCTGATGCTGAATTGTATTTGCGCTTTTCCGAGCATGAAGAGAGAGAAGCCATTAGAGCCACTGATCTGCATCAAATTTTGCAAAAGTGCGTGCAAGAAGCAGCCGAAGATGGTCAGCTTGCCCTTCACCTGTCAGAGGAGGAAGCCGTTATTTTGCTATTCTCGATGTTTTACGGAGCCTATCTGACTGCACATTTGTTCCATGTCACTGATTATATGGGTTGTTACGAGCTGCACCTCAAATCTTTGTTAAGGTAGGGGAGTCGGATGGCAAAAGTAGTTCCAGGGCGTTTTACAGCACAAATGGAAGGACCTTTCGTCGTATTTATCATCGGGATGCGAATCAACCGTATGCTTGCGGTTCACAAGTGGATGCCAGTGGCCAACGCGATGGGAGGCATGATGCGAGAATTGTATCAGCACCCGGAGCTCGGACTTTTGGGTCATACTTCGCATTTTAATCTGCGTGAAATCACCCAAATCCAGTACTGGCGATCCTATGAGCATCTGGAAAATTACGCGAGAAAAAGCCACAATCATCTGAGCGCGTGGAGGAAGTTCAACCAAGCGGTAGGGACGGATGGAACGGTTGGGATTTTTCACGAGACGTATTTGGTTGAAGCGGGAAAATATGAATGCCTTTACGGAAATATGCCTGTCTGGGGATTGGCCAAGGCAGGAGAGCATCTACCGGCCGTGGGAAAAAGGGAGACGGCACGCCGTCGCTTGGGCGGTGAGAACGAGCCAGCGATTCCAACTCCTACACAATAAAAAGGCACCTCGGAAGCTATGATACATCCTGCCGCAAACTAGTGGCCCTTCTTCTTTTTAGACCTTGCAGCATTGGATCGGTTGTCCATCTGCTGCAAGGTCTAAGGAGAAGAGGGCCGTTTTTTTCGTGCTTCGTTATTGCTAAGACGAAGCATGACTAGAAAGTTGTTCGAGAAAAACTTTTAAGTTCCGTGACGGGATTCTTTTTCATTTTAACAGTAGTCATAGAGCCATTTTTGCAATAACCTTGGCACTTGCATGAATGTTATATAGTAGATCAAGCAGGTCAGTCTTCGTCAGGAAAAGGGACTGACATTTCAATCATGAAGGAGGTTTTTTGCATGAAAGACTTGATTCGCATTCGGGGAGCAAGAGAAAACAATTTGAAGAACATATCTCTTGATATTCCCAAGCATCGTCTCGTGGTGGTAACGGGACCATCTGGATCTGGTAAATCGACGCTGGCACTTGATATTCTGCAACGAGAATGCCAACGACAATATATGGAGTCCAGTGGAATGTCATCGGAATCACTCGCGAAACCTCGTGTGGATTCGATCGAAGGACTGTCTCCCTCCATTGCGATCAGTCAACATGTGACCAACCGTAATCCCAGATCGACAGTGGGAACCGTCACAGACATGTATACCTATCTGCGGACAATCTATGAAAAGAAGGGGGAGAGACGCTGCTATAAGTGTCACGTACCCATAGCACCTGCGGCCAATGGCGGAGAAACAGAAGCCGTTACGTGCCCCGTATGTGCCCATATCCATCTCCCTCTGACCAAAGCAGATTTTTCGTTCAATACGCCCCAAGGTGCTTGCCCGACTTGCAGTGGATTGGGAACGGTCGTCGATATTGATGTGGAAGCTGTGTTTGATGAAACGAAGAGCATTCGAGAAGGAGCGGTTACCTTTTGGTACGAGGCGATTAATGAATATCAGGCTAGCGTACTGGAGGGGGCAGGAAAACATTACGACCTGCCGATGAATCTGCCATTGAACGAGTACAACGAAGCACAGTGGGATTTGCTCAAGTATGGCGTGGAGAGCGAGGAGTTTACTCGACACTTCCCTTCTGTTCAGCCCCCGAAAACGGTAGGAAAAGGAAGGTTTAAAGGGGTCATCACAGGCATGTGGCAACGATATAAGGAAAAAGGTGGGCAATCCGGCGAAGCTGCTTACTTTCTTACCCAACCTTGTCACGACTGCCATGGTGAGAGGTTAAAGGAGGAGAGTCGCCTCGTCACAGTCGAAGGCAGGACGCTGCCGAGCCTATCGAAAAGCTCGTTGGAGGAGCTGGGGGATTGGGTGGAGAGTGTCCACACGCGATCTGTTGACGAAGAAGACACGATTTTGGAGGCTGTCCTTCATGATTTGCTCATCAAAATCAGGCGAGTCCTCCATGTGGGGCTGGGCTACTTGACCCTAGATCGGCAAGCCATCTCTCTTTCTGGTGGTGAAGCACAGCGATTGCGGCTCGCTTCCATACTCGGCTCTGGCTTGACGGGTGTTCTCTATTTGCTGGATGAACCGACATCGGGTCTGCATCCAAAAGACACGGATGGACTCGTGAAGGTCATGAAGGAGCTGCGTGATTTGGGTAACACCGTGTTACTCATCGAGCATGATCAACGAGTGATTCAAGAAGCGGATCACGTGATTGATGTGGGGCCAGGAGCAGGACGTTTTGGCGGCGAAATCGTCGGGCAAGGTTCGTTGAAAGAATTGCTGAACCAACCGCATTCTGTCACAGGGCGCTACTTGAAAGAACAGCGAGTACTGTCGTCCAAAGAGCGCAAAGGAACAGGCGAGTGGATCACCATTCAAGGGGCCACATTGCACAATTTGCGCGATGTGACGGTATCGTTCCCACTGGGAAGGCTGGTAGCAGTCTCGGGTGTCTCAGGCTCGGGTAAATCGACACTTGTCTACGATTTGCTGGCAGTGGCTGCCGAGAAGCGAATCGGAAAAGCAGCAGGGTGCCGTGCGATTACGGGACTTGAAGCCATTCAAAGCGTGATTACAGTGGATCAGTCGCCTCTATCACGCATGCAGCGCTCCAATGTCGCTACGTACGTCGACTTGTATACGCTCTTGCGCAAAATATTCGCCGCCTTGCCAGCAGCCAAAGAGCGTGGTTTGGATGCCAAGCACTTTTCATTCAATACGCCGGGTGGAAGATGTGAGCGCTGCGAGGGACTGGGTCAAGTGGAAGTGGACATGCATTTTCTATCCAATTTGCAGGTCGTCTGCCCGGATTGTCGAGGAAAAAGATTTCGTTCTGAGGTCTTGGAGGTAATGTACCAAGACTATGCCATTTCCGATATATTGATGCTTAGTATTGAGGAGAGCCTCTCTTTGTTCAGCGAGCAAAAGAAGATGGCGCAATTGCTGACCCTGCTGTGTGAGGTAGGACTCGGCTACTTGCAATGGGGGCAGTCCGTGACGACCTTGTCCGGTGGTGAAGGACAACGGTTGAAGCTAGCCAGGGAGCTGAGTGCTTCTTCTACAGGTCATACGCTATATCTACTGGATGAGCCTTCGACGGGCCTGCATCCGATTGACATCGAGAAGCTTCATGTACTCTTGAGCAAATTGGTCGATGCCGGAAATACAGTGATTATGGTCGAGCACAACACAGAATTGATCGCAGCTTCTGATTGGGTGATTGATATGGGACCTGGAGGAGGTACTTCTGGAGGGAGCGTCGTTGCGAGCGGAACGCCAAAAGAAGTAGCAGCCACGAAAGAATCGATTACCGGAAAGTTTATCCACTAACAAAAAGGTCGCCCCGATTCTGCTGTGGGCGACCTTTTTGCTGTCAAAAGTCGGGCAGACGATCCAAATTGTTTTCCTTGATTCCGTCAGGCTCACTCCGTAGAATGTCTCTCCCGTACTTGTGAAACACATCTACATGAGCCAGCTTGCCAGCCTTTGCATCGTTGAGTGCGGTGATATAGTCGAGCTCACGGCCTGCGTCTGTTTTAAAGGCGATCAAGTCTCCATCGTCGTTTTTCCTTACGGCCACGATTTGCTCTTTTCCTGTATTCGCCAGCGGACGGTTACCTTTATTTTCCTGGATCGCCTGTTGTTCTCCAGCATTTTTGTACGTTTCATAAATTTGTTCAAAGCTCTGTTGATCCATGCATCATCCCTCCTCTTTAGTAGGGTGTCTAAAATAGAGGAGAACATGTATTCGTTTTGGTTTTCAGGGACTATGCTCGCTGTGCACTTAGAGGAAGTAAGGTCGCTGCTATCCGCTTATACTTTTCCTGATCGTGAATGCGATAGTACAAGCTCCGCAAAAAGTTTTTCACATTGATTCGCACCGTATACGCTTCAATGGAATAGCTATTATCCAAACGATTCGCAAAACTCCGAACCCAACCATCGATATCATCCAAAGAGAGTTCATCACGATTCCAGACAGAAAGGACGGCAGTCACCAAGCGCTCATCTTCTTCGTGCGCATAAACTGACTTCGCCCCTGCGATTGTTTCACGGATGACTCCGAGAATTTGCTTCAGGTCAGTCTTATCCAGTTCACTGCATTGGGCCAGGTCATCGAGAGCGTCTGCAGCATGAGCGGTAGCATGTGCCCAGCCTTTTTCTTCCACATAGCCTCGCAGGTCTGTTTCTTGTCGTATGTAAGAGAAAAGTTTGTCTTTTACGTAATAGATCGCTTCTTTGGCGAGAAAGGGATGGTTCCGATGCAGGATCAGGATAAGGGGAAGCAATAAAACGGAAAAAGAGCGCGTGAATACCGAGTCTGTTCCATTTTCACCTATCCGATAAAATAAATGCTGGTCGTCAAGTGCAATTGCTAGCAGCTCTTGCAGTTGTTCAGGGGAGAGCACTCCTTCCTCGATCCAATGAGAAAACGTAGAATAGATGAGTTCATCACGCAGCTGGGGATCGGGTGAACCGATGTGTGCAATCATTTCGAGGGTTAATTCAAAAGCATGTGGCGGCGCGAGAAAGCTATTCGCCCGAATCGCGAGCAAGGATTCTTTTAATGACATCTTCTCAGCTCCTTTATTTCCCTAATTTTACAACAATGAGGGTGATGAAGGAATAAAAAGAGAAGAGGGCAGATAGCTGGAGCCCGCCCTTTCCCTAAAAGCTGATTCACTTATTCGGTTGTCAGGCGCAGCAGCCAGTCTTTCATGTCGACGAGTCGCAGTGTTTGGGGTCGTGTGGTTGTCCCGGTTACCAGCAGGGGAACGAGTGAATCCACCTCGTGCAAGGAACCGTGTGCCGCTCCGCCGATATGGGTGGGGGAACTTTCCGTAATGAGCTCATGCCCAGGCTGAACAGTTACGATCACATACCTACCTTCATGAGAATTCATCGCGCCGTAGAGCCTCGCCAAGACGTCCGGATATTTCCCATACGTGATCCGGTTCTTGTTGATGGTGATATCGAGCAGAGTCGGATCACCGCTGAAGGTCCATGCTTGACCATATGGATCAGTATAGGGTCCGTTTGGTCGGTAGGTAAACTGCCGGTTGATCTTGCCTGCCGTAACGACAATTTTTTTGTCTTCCTTCCTCGCAATGATGTCCAGCTTCGGTTCACGCTGCAAACGTTTTACGATATCGGGTAATGGAATACTCGGGTCAAGGGCATAAATATAGGCCATCCGTTCGTTGGTCGAAATGACGATTTGGTCAGTGGGTGTGACAGGCTGACTAATTTTGGCTATTTGATAGTCGGTCAATAAGCTGCGCAAGTCAATGGTAGCCGCCTGGCGATCATCAAGGACAGCGCTCTGGGCACTGTCTCCCATGACGATCCACCGCGCTTCTTTGATGGCCTTGTCCCACGAACCAAAAGTATCAAGCACGGTTTGCAGCGCTTTATCTGCTTTTTCAACCCCTTCAATGGTAGCGGTTCCCTTCATATGTACCTCCATGTCGTTTTCCGGAAAGTACGTAATGGTAAGAGGAGGGAGCTTCTTGTTGGTGATGAGATAATTGATCTCCTGGGCGGAAAACTCATCGTTCATTCCGTATTTTCGCCAAATGCGCTTTTCACTCTTTTGATTTGGATCAAGCTGGGCAAATGCTGCATACGACAGCAGTTTTGGCCCATTCACATTCACCTCGCCCGGCAAACGCGTACTGAATTCAATGAGACGGGGAATCTGTAAGGTGTGTGCTGTTTTGCCTCGCCATATAATTCCATTGATCGAAGCGGTATCCTTGCCTTTTTCCGCCAGTTCTTCATGAATGGTTTTCGTTTTCGGATTGAGCTGGACCAGGTTCAATTGCTGAAGGATATCTAGTAGCACTTGTGGCTGATCGATTTTCAGACCCTCTTTGGGACCGTACCCGTAATAAATCATCCGTTTTTCCTTGTTGCTGAACCAGGATAATCCCGGTACATGATGCTGATTGGCATACGTCCCAGTAAGGAGGGTGCTGTCGATGGTTACCGACATGGTAGGAAATGAGCTCACCACCTGCGGGTAATAGCGCCCGTTTGCAATCAAATAAGCCAAAGCAGGAGCGCGGCCTTGCCGGATCGCTTCTTGGAGTGATTTGTCCATTAATGAATCAATGAGAATGAGCAAGATAGGCTTTTGCGATTCAGATCTCTCGGCTGAGGGCTGGGTCTTAAGGCTATGCTGACGGATGTGGGAAGCTGAGTCTGGCTTACAGCCGATCACAGACAGACTCAGCGCCAGCAGGAGAAGGGTGGCGTATGCGAATCGCGACTTCATGTTTCGGTTCCTTTCCGCGAATTGGTTTTCCCTATTTTTTTGTTTTCACGGAAAAATTATTCACATGGCTGCCTCATTTAACCTTCCGGCAACAGATGAGAGATCTCTACAGCCACCCCCTTTTCCAAAAACAAACGAGGGATGCGATTGCTGAGGGTGGCAACGACTTCATAGTTGATCGTCCCGAGCATTTCGGCAATCTCGTCGACAGTAATCTCTCCCTTTCCTTGCTTGCCGTAAATCACGACCTCATCGCCTTGCTTTCCACTGCCCTCTCCCAAGCTGACCATCAGCTGATCCATCGTTATTCGCCCTGCGATCGGCAAACGTTTGCCGCGATACAGAACAAAACCTCGGTTAGAGAGTGCACGCGAATAACCGTCGGCATAACCGATTGGAATCGTCCCGATGACCTCTCCACGCTTTGCTATGTATGTAGCGCCGTAACTGATGGTAAACGGTGCGGTCAGCATGGTCTTTACATAAGAGAAGCGAGATTTTAAGCTGAGTGCCGGAACTAGTTTGACACGATTCAATTGTCGGATATAAGCGGATGGATACAGCCCGTACATGCCGATTCCGAGGCGGATCATATCGGCGCTGAATTCGGGAAAGGCAATAGTAGCAGCGGTATTGCACATGTGCACGGTCGGAAGCTCGAAGCCTCGTTCCTTTAGATAACGAAGATCATTTACAAATAATTCATGTTGCACTCTGGTCAATGTGTGATCAGGTTCATCCGCAGTGGAAAAATGAGTGAAGATTCCCGTCCATGCAAGTGCAGAGCTTGCCGTTAACGCCTTCACGACTGAAAGCAACCCGGATTTTGTTCGTACGCCCAAACGTCCCATGCCGGTGTCTACGTTGATATGGATATTCAAACGATTGGGAAAACCCGTTGATTTGACAATTTTATCGGCTTTTTTGATCCAATCGGCCTGAAACGCGGACAGTTCTATATTCCAGGCGACCGCTTCTTTGACACGTGAAAGAGGAGTGAATCCCAGCACGAGTATAGGTGCTACAATTCCCGCCTTTCGTAAGACGATGCCTTCTTCCAGGATGGCAACAGCGAGGGAAGTAGCCCCGTAGGTGAGGGCATGGCGTGCTACTCCGACAGAACCATGGCCATAGGCATTCGCTTTTACAACCGCCATGATTTTGGTCTGTTTAGGAATATGCCGACGTATCGCATGAATATTTTTCTTGATGGCATCGAGATTTACTTCAATCCAGGTTTCGCGAAACAGCTTCTTCATCACGAATCCCTCCCTTTTTCTAGGAAACCTGTTCCCTCTTCCATGCGTATTCGCCGCCCTTGCCACTTAAGCGTGGCCTATCAGGAAGAGAAAACAAAAAGCAGGCCATCTGCACGGTGGCCTGCAAACTACAACAATGAGTTGGACTAGAAACGTAAAAAAGAGCAGACTGCCGAGATACTCGGAGTCTGCCCTTTTCGTTGGGTGGGTGCTGATACGAACTTATTTTTTATTCGTTTGCTTACGCAGTTACTGGTTTACCTTCATCCAGCAATTGACGCAGAACCGTTTGCAGGATACCACCATTGCGGTAGTAGTCTACGTCTACCATGGAATCGAGGCGCACGATTACTTCGAATTCGAAAGTGCTGCCGTCTTTCTTGGTCGCTTCTACTTTTACACGTTGACCAGGTTGAACATCATCGGAGAGACCAACAATGCTGAAGGACTCAGTACCGTCGATGCCAAGGGACTTCCAGCTTTGGTCACCAGCGAATTGCAGAGGCAGAACGCCCATACCAACCAGGTTAGCACGGTGAATACGCTCAAAGCTCTCAGCGACAACTGCTTTGATACCCAAGAGGAATGTACCTTTAGCTGCCCAGTCACGGGAAGAACCAGTACCGTACTCTTTACCAGCCAGTACAACGAGTGGAGTACCGTCTGCTTGATACTTCATGGAAGCATCGTAGATGGACATTACTTCGTCAGTTGGCAGGTATTTCGTTACGCCGCCCTCAGTGCCAGGAGCTACTTGGTTGCGGATACGGATGTTCGCGAATGTACCGCGCATCATTACATCGTGGCTACCACGGCGAGCACCGTAGGAGTTGAAGTCTTTGCGCTCTACGCCGTTTGCTTGCAGATACAGACCTGCTGGGCTAGTTGGCGAGATGTTACCCGCTGGGGAGATATGGTCAGTTGTCACAGAATCACCGAAGAGTGCGATGGTGTTCGCTGCTTTGATGTCTGCGATTTTAGCGATTTCTCCAGCCAGGTTTTGGAAGAATGGCGGCTCTTGGATGTACGTGGATTTTTCATCCCACTCGTACAGATCGCCAGTTGGAACGTCGATTTTGTTCCAAGCTTCGTTTTGTGTGAACACTTGGCCGTATTCAGCACGGAACAGAGCTGGATTCATCGCTTTATCCATTGCTGCTGCGATCTCTTGTGGAGATGGCCAGATGTCTTTCAAGAATACAGGTTGACCGTCTTTGCCAGTGCCGATTGGCTCTGTAGTCAGGTCGATATCTACAGTACCTGCCAGTGCATAGGCGATAACCAATGGAGGAGAAGCGAGGTAGTTCGCTTTTACCTGTGCATGGATACGGCCTTCGAAGTTACGGTTACCGGAGAGTACCGCTGCAACTGTCAGATCTTCGTCAGCGATTGCTTTGCTGGTTTCCTCTGGCAATGGACCAGAGTTACCGATGCAAGTGGTGCAACCATAACCAACTACGTTGAATCCGATAGCATCCAAGGAGTCGATCAGACCAGCGTCAGTCAGGTATTGCGTAACTACGCGGGAACCTGGAGCCAGGGAGCTTTTTACGAAAGCAGGCTTTTTCAGGCCTTTTTCTACAGCTTTTTTCGCCAGGATACCTGCACCCAGCATTACGCTAGGATTTGATGTATTGGTACAGGAAGTGATCGCTGCGATTACAACCGCACCTGTTTTCAGCGTAGCTGTTTCACCGTTTGCATAAGCAACTGGTGCGCTAGCTGCGATTTTTTCTTCGGAGAGACCAAATCCGCCTTTGTCGATCGGCGTACGCAAGCTGTTATTGAAGGATTCCTTCATAGCAGTCAGTTCTACGCGGTCTTGAGGACGTTTTGGACCAGCCAAGCTAGGTACGACAGTGGACAGATCCAGTTCCAATGTTTCGGAGAATACTGGGTCTACAGTCTCGTCAGTACGGAAGAGGCCTTGTGCTTTGGTGTAAGTTTCAACCAAGGAGATGAGGTCTTCTTCACGACCGGTTTGACGCATGTAGTTGAGTGTCTCAGCATCTACTGGGAAGAAGCCCATTGTAGCGCCGTACTCAGGAGCCATGTTCGCTACGGTTGCGCGGTCAGCCAGCGAGATGTTGGACAGGCCTGGTCCGTAGAACTCCACGAATTTACCTACAACGCCTTTTTTACGCAGCATTTGCGTAACAGTCAGAGCGAGGTCGGTTGCAGTTGCACCAGCATTCAGTGTGCCAGTCAGTTTGAAACCAACTACTTCTGGTGTTACGAAATACAGAGGTTGGCCGAGCATTCCTGCTTCTGCCTCGATACCACCAACACCCCATCCAAGAACACCAAGACCGTTGATCATAGTGGTGTGGGAGTCAGTACCTACGAGAGAGTCAGGGAAAGCAACCAGTTCGCCATCTACTTCGCGAGTAGCGATTACAGTTGCGAGGTACTCCAAGTTTACTTGGTGAACGATACCAGTAGCTGGAGGAACCGCACGGAAGTTGTCAAACGCAGTTTGTGCCCAACGCAGGAAGCGGTAGCGCTCTTGGTTGCGTTCGAATTCCAATTTCATGTTGTTGTCCAGAGCGGACGCGTTACCGAAATCGTCAACCATGACGGAGTGGTCGATAACGAGGTCAACTGGAACCAATGGGTTGATTCGTTTTGGATCTCCACCAGCGCGCTTCATCGCGATGCGCATCGCTGCCAAGTCAACTACAGCCGGTACACCGGTGAAGTCTTGCAGAACGATACGAGCTGGCATGAGAGGTACTTCTTGGTTTTCGTCGCGGCCTTTTGTCCAGGTCGCCAGTGATTGTACGTGTTCTTTCGTGATTGCACGGCCGTCGAACTGACGAATAGCAGCCTCGAGCAGAACTTTAATGGAGAATGGCAGTTTGGAAACATCGCCCAAACCTTGTTCTTCCAACCCTTGCAGGCGATAGTAAGCAAAAGACTTGTCGCCTACTTGCAGGGATGACTTTACTTTGTAAGCATCTTTGTTAGCCAATGTATACAACCTCCCTATAATAACTTGGAGTTTCATCTGGTGAAACGTTGTTTCGTTTCTTCATTACGAACCTATTATATACGATTTGTTTCCCGGCTTCTACCCCAAATTCATCATTTATATACAAAAATCATAGGTAAAGAAAATTGGATCAGGAACGTCTTCTTATTATAAAGAAGAAAATTGCGCGCACTTCAATTATTATCCCGTTTATATTTCGTTTACATTCATGCCGTATCTTATCTCTTGTAAGTGAAAAGAGTGGAGGAAAAGGGGAGAAATGAACGAATGGAACAGACAAACAGCGTAGCGAAATGGGGAAACTGGCGCCCTTTCTTTCGATTAATCACGGAAACAAAGCCTTCCAAGCTAAAAATCGGTGTCGCGTTGTTCATGAGCATTGCCACCACACTGGTTAGCCTAGTTATTCCGTTGTTTACGAAGGATTTGGTGGACAGCTTTTCCTTATCTACGATTACGACAGGACAGATTATTCTTTTAATCGTTGCCTTTATCGCACAAGCCATTGCGGGAGGGCTGTCTATCTACTTATTAAATCATGTAGGTGAGAGTGTGGTGGCCTCACTCCGTGAACGTCTCTGGAAAAAACTGCTCGTTCTGCCCATCTCTTACTATGATAACAACCGGACAGGTGAAACGATCAGTAGAATGACCAATGATACAGGCGTCGTGAAAAACTTGATTAGTGATCAACTGTCCGGCTTTTTCACAGGATTGATCACGATTGTTGGTTCCGTTGTGACTTTGCTATACCTCGATTGGCAAATGACCTTAACGATGCTGGTTGCTGTGCCGTTGTGCATCGGGATTCTCATGCCGCTTGGCAGTCAGATGTACAAAATTTCAAAAGGACTGCAAGATGAGACAGCCAGCTTTACCACGATTATGAATCAAGTGCTTCAAGAGATGCGGCTCGTCAAATCTTCCAATGCCGAAACACCCGAACTGGGGATGGGAACAAAGGCAATCGGGAATTTATTCCGATTCGGACTGAAAGAAGGAAGAGTCCAAGCTGTCATTGGACCGTTAATGTCCTTTATCCTGATGGTGCTGCTCGTGGTTGTCATCGGCTATGGAGGCATGCGGGTGTCCTCGGGAGCATTGACAGCTGGTGAGCTGGTGGCGTTTATTTTGTATCTGGTGCAAATTGTCATACCGATGGGGCAATTCACACAGTTTTTCACCTCCTTGCAAAAAGCCATGGGGGCCACAGAAAGAATCATTGCGACTCTGGAAGCCGAGGAAGAAGATCTCCTGACAGGAAGGACGCTTGAAAACGCAGGGCTGCCGATTCATGTGAACCATGTGAGCTTCGCGTATGAGAACGGGGAAAAGATTCTCGATGATGTCAGCTTTACGATTGGGGCCGGAAAAGTAAATGCGATTGTCGGACCGAGCGGCAGCGGCAAGACGACGTTGTTTTCCCTGGTTGAAAGGTACTACCAGCCACTGAGTGGAGAAATCAGGCTGGGCAATGATCCTATCACGGATGTTTCCTTGAAGTCGTGGAGAAGTCAAATCGGCTACGTGTCCCAGGAAAGTCCATTGATCGCCGGAACCATCCGAGAAAATATTGGCTACGGGATTTCACGGGCGATTAGCGAAGAGGAACTGAAGCAGGCGGCAAAGATGGCCTATGCCGATCAATTTATTGAGGAATTGCCGAATGGCTATGAGACAGAAGTAGGGGAGCGAGGTATGAAGCTATCGGGCGGACAGCGCCAACGAATCGGCATTGCCCGTGCACTGCTTCGGGACCCGCAAATCTTGATGCTGGATGAAGCGACCTCTAGCTTGGACAGTAACTCCGAGATGATCGTCCAGAAGGCTTTGCAAAATTTAATGAAGGGACGTACCACACTCGTGATAGCCCATCGCTTGTCGACGGTAGTGGATGCCGATCAAATCATCTTTTTGGAAAAGGGAAAAATCACAGGTATGGGCACACATGAAGAGCTTTTTCAAACCCATGAGATGTACCAGGAATTGGCTAGTCAGCAATTGCTCGTAAAAGAGAGGGTGTAGAATGTGACCACGATTATGGTAGTCGACGACGATCCGCATATTCGCGAGCTCGTCAGTGTCTTTTTACGCAATGAAGGTTTTGATATCGTGGAGTCCGCTGACGGACAGGAGGCATTGGATAAACTGGAGTCGGTTGCCGCACAGCTGGTGATTCTTGATATCATGATGCCGAACATGGACGGCTGGGAGCTGTGTCGGCATCTTCGCAAGCATTATGATTTTCCCTTGCTCATGCTAACTGCAAAGGGAGAGACATCACAAAAAATCAAAGGCTTCGAGCTAGGGACAGACGATTATTTGGTGAAGCCGTTTGATCCGCAGGAGCTGGTAGTTCGGGTAAAAGCGCTGCTCAAGCGTTACCGGATTGCCGCTTTGCATCAGGTTCAGGCAGGACGACTGTTACTCGATCGTAAAACGTTTGCAGTCGGCAGTGGTACGAGGACATGGACCATCCCGCTAAAGGAGTTCGAGCTGTTGTTCAAACTGGCCAGCTATCCGGGGCAGACCATTTCCCGCGAGCAACTGATCGAACAAATCTGGGGGTATGATTTTGAAGGAAATGAGCGAACAGTAGACGTGCATATCAACCGATTGCGGGAGCGTTTTCCGGAAGCCGAGTACGGCTTTTTAATCCGGACGGTCCGGGGACTTGGTTATCGTTTGGAGATCGTCGTATGAAAAAGAGAAGGCCAGAACGTTCCCATATTTTGCTGAAAATCGCAGGCGTAGTGGGCTTATGTGCTGTTTTTGCCGTGTGCGGGCTAGGTGCATACGGGATTACCTCTCTCTTTTATGGCTATATGGGCTATCATCCCCATGATCTTGTAAAAGCGTTGGTCAATTCAGTTTTGAGCTGCATTTTGTTTATCGGGGTAGGCATGATCATTTCTTTCTTCACCATGCCGAGGCATCGGGGCAGGTTTCAACCATTAATTGATGCGCTCAGACGGATTGCCATGGGGGATTTTCGGGTCAACCTCGATATCAAGCTGGCGCACGAATGGGGGGAGCTGGTGGAGGGCATTAACCACGTGGCGGAGCAATTAAACGAGATGGAGAAACTGCGGCAGGAGTTCATCTCCAATGTTTCCCACGAAATTCAATCGCCTTTGACGTCCATCAGTGGGTTTGCTCGCGCCCTGCACAATGAAAGACTTAGCCCAGAAGAGCGTAAGCGTTACTTGGAGATTATTGAGTCGGAAAGCAAGCGACTGTCCAAAATCAGTGACAACCTGCTAAAGCTCACGGCACTAGAGGGCATCCACCATGATTTAGAGCGGAAACGGTATCGTTTGGACACGCAACTACGTGCAATCATCCTGGCATGCGAACCGCAATGGATGGACAAAGATATCGAAATGGACATTGACTTGGAAAAAGTCGAAATCGTTGCCGACGAAGATATGCTGAACCAAGTCTGGACCAACTTGCTTGGCAACAGCATCAAATTCACGGGAGCAGGCGGGAAAATCAGCGTGAAGCTGGAGACAGTAAATGGACAAGTGCTCGTGAAAATGATCGACACGGGAATCGGGATATCCAAGGAAAATCAGGAGCGCATTTTCGAAAGATTTTTCAAGGCGGACCCATCGCGGAACCGAGCCAATTCGGGCAGTGGCCTGGGGCTAGCGATCGTGAAAAAAATAATCGATTTACATCAAGCCACGATAACCGTTCATAGTGAGGTAGGGAAAGGGACGACGTTTACGATTGTATTTGATCAAACCGCATAAAAAAGCTGCCCCTTCGTCTTGGTGACGGTCTGGGACAGCTTATTTTCATTAGGGATAAACCAGTTACGCGCCGATGTACTTGGCATGGAGCGAGCGTGCTACGCTGATATCATCAGTGCCTTGCACGAGGACACGACCATCCGGGAAAATGACGAGCGTGTACGTATCGACACGGAAACGCAGCAAAAACTTGTTTTGCTCGATTTGTCCCAAGGGGGATAGTCTATCAGCCAGTGCATTCAGATCAAGTGTGATGGCAGCGGCGGGCGAGATTTGTACGGTGTCTCGACCACAAAGCGAAACAGCTTGCCCATCCTGAGTATCCGGCTGCAAAAACGAAAATTGCTTCTGCCCACATGTCGGGCAGTCGTCTCGGCGGGCATTGACCACCTTGATTTGCTGATGGCAGTTATGCCAAATCTCGAAGTGCTCCAAATTTGGATTAAGCGCATCAGTCGCACCAACTAACAGCTTGAATGCTTCTGTTGCCTGATAGGAGGCGACGATGTGAATGATCGGTCCGATGACGCCAGCTGTGTCACACGTAGGCATCTCACCCGGGTTTGGTGCTTCAGGGAAAAGACAGCGCAAGCAAGGCGTGGTCCCCGGACGAATCGCGGTAAAGGTTCCGGTCGCACTCACAGCACCACCGTACACCCACGGAATACCATGCTTGACGCAAACATCGTTTACGAGATATCTCACCTGAAAATTATCAGTCGCATCCAGAATGAGATCGACATCTGCCAGCAATTCCTCCGCATTGTAAGCGGTGAGGTCTGCAACAATCGGTTCGATGGTGACGGCTGAGTTGATCTTCGACAGCTTGGCGTGAGCGGCGATTGCTTTTGGCAAATGTTCGGCTGCATCGGATTCGTCGTAGAGCATTTGACGCTGCAGGTTGCTCGGTTCGACGAAGTCGCGGTCAATAATGCGGACAAAACCTACTCCAGCACGAACCATATGATTGGAGAGTACGGTTCCGAGCGCTCCCATGCCGACGATCGCTACACGGCTTTGCCCGAGCTTTTCCTGCCCACTGCGCCCGATCGGATGAAACAATATCTGACGGGAATAGCGAGTATCCAAAACGTTACTCCACCTTTCCTTCTGGCATCGCAAGCGGATTCCACGGTCCTTGCTGATGTCCCTTCCATTCACTGCCATCTTCCCACATTTCTTTTTTCCAAATGGGAACGATCTGCTTGAGTCGCTCGATGGCATAACGGCCTGCTTCAAACGATTCATTGCGATGCGCTGTTGCAACGGCACAAACAACCGCAATCTCTTCTACAGCCAAATTACCGATACGATGGTGCATTGCGACTTGAGCTTTCGGCCATCGTTCCTCGATCTCTGCTGCGACCTGCTTCATTTTTTCAACAGCCATGGGGGCATAAGCTTCATAGGACAAATACACCGTGCGTTGACCATGGGTAAATTCCCGAACAGTTCCGACAAAAGTAAGGACCGCGCCTGCATGCGGGTTGCTCACCAGACGAACCAGCTTGTCCGCGGAAATAGGCTCCTCGGTAATGGCGAAGCGCGGGTCTTCTTCTCCGCCGCTTACAGGAGGCAAGAGGGCAATTTCGTCGTCAGCTGAAATGACCTGATTTTTCGCCGCATATTCATGATTGATAGAGACAAAGCAACTGCCCAAAAGCGCAGAGAGCGCAGGATATTCTTTTTCCACTGCTTGCAGAAGATCGCTAGCGGTCGCGCCTTCAGATAGGGTCAACTGTACTTCCCGGGCATTCGCACGCTCGGCGAGTCCGGCAAATAACAAGATTGTAATGGTCAAGACAATTCCTCATTTCCCTGGATGATACTACACTCTAGGCTAGACGATATCATAAACCGATCAAAGTTGCCAATGAATGGGGTGTTTCAACAGCGGTTGATTCTAAGGGGCGAAGCCTTCTTGACTTAAATAGATCTGGTCCGGGGGAAAAACACGCACTAGCCGATCATAGACGATCCGATAGGCGGAAGGATCATACCATTGTTCCAGTCCAAGCTGTTCATAGAGAGCGGGAATGCCGTTTCGCTTCGTTCGTTTACCGCCGCTGCCATCTCCCATATAAAAATCGTCGATACAGACCCGTGTTACCAAGGGACGCAACATCTGTGGGAACGACTCACTGCTTGGCAAAACTGGCGCAATGGTTGCTTGTGTGGGGATACCTGCTTCCGCCAAACGTTGAAGTGTTTTGATCCTCGCTTGGATGGGGGGAGCTTGTGGACTAAAGTGCCTGCGAATCTCCTCCAAATCGGTTTCGACGGTCATGCTGACGCGTACGCGATCACCCAGCAGGAGCAACAAGTCGGTATCTCGCCAAACCAAGGGACTTCTCGTCTGGACCAGCAAAAAATCGGGTGGATTCTCTACCATGACTTCGAGTAAAGACCTCGTTACCTTTTCCGTGTGTTCGATGGGCTGGTAGGGGTCTGTACTAGAAGACATGAAGATGGTCACCTTTCCTTTTTTCTTTGCCCGCAAAAGCTCCTTGCGCAATAAATCGGCGGCTTGCTGCTTAATGTCGACCCAGTTGCCCCATTGCTCGTTGCGAAACAATGAGACAGGCATTTGTCGAACATAGCAATAGGAGCAGGCGAAAGAACAGCCCGTATACGGATTGAGCGAGTGGGTATAGTCCGCAAGAAATCCGCTTCCTTTATTAAGGAGGGTTTTCGGCGTTTTATAGGAAAGGATGCTTTTCATATGGGGCGTTCCTCACTTTGCATCATGAAAAATAATCCCGAGGCTGTAGCGCTTTCCTGAAGTAATCGTGCTGACGCCGTGGCGCAGCGTATTTTTATAGTAGCCTCGCGTTCCCTGAACAGGACGATAGGATGTTGGGAAAATCAGTCCAGCGCCTTGGTCCAAGGTTATCACATGTCCCCGGCTCTGTGCGCGCGGTCGTTGCTCCATCAGCAAAAATTCACCACCAGTGTAGTCCTGATCCTTCTGATTCAAGGCAAACACGACTTGAAACGGGAAGAACACCTCCCCGTACATATCCTGATGTAGACAATTGTAGCCGCCCGTTTCGTATTTCAAAATCAATGGAGTGGAGCGCAGTTGACCCTGGTCGTGACATTGCGCCAAAAATTCAGGGAGGGTAGCAGGATAATTAGCTTCGCGTCCAAGCATTTCCAGCCACCGATTCGCAGTCTGTGCTAGCATCGGATAAAAGCCTTCGCGAAGCTCCTGCAAAAGCGAGGGAAGGGGAGCCTGATAATACCGATATTCTCCTTCACCGAAACGGTAGCGTGCCATCTGGATCGTATTGCGAAAAAAGTCATCCTGTCCATACGTAGCGATTAATTCTTCGCACGCATCTGTGCTTATTAAGGAAGGAAAAGAAGCATACCCATGTTCGTCCAACTCCTGTTGCAGGGAATGCCAGTCAAGTGCAGCGATCCTTTCTGGCAGAGAACTAGCCATGCTTTACACCCCGATTCGTCTTTTTCTCCAGATCAAGTAGAGTTGTCTTCATAGGCAGTCCTCCACGATAGCCGGTCAGTGAACCGTTTTTACCAACAACACGGTGGCAGGGGACTGTAATGAGAACCGGATTGGCACCGATTGCTGCACCGACTGCACGAACAGCAGCAGGCTTTTCAATGATGTTTGCAATGTCGGTGTACGATGCCGTTTGACCGTATGGGATTTGGCGCAGTGCCTTCCAGACAGCGAGCTGAAAAGGCGTTCCAGACAGGTCGCAATCCATGGAAAAGTGCTCGCGTGTTCCTTGCAAATACTCCATCACTTCTGCTGCAAAAGGCTTTAGCCATTGATCGTCTTGCACCAGAGCACTTTGTGGGCGATGCTTTTTAACCCACGTTTCCAATTCAGCAAAAGGCTGGTTGACCGAGCCGACATAACAAAGTCCGGCAGTCGTTGCAGCCAAATAAATCGTCCAATCCTCATTCGTCAGCATGGTCCAACGTATCGTCTGATCTTTCATCGTTTCCACTTCCATACGCCTCCTTTGAGCTGTGTAGGCACAGTATACCTCCAGCACCTGTTCTTCGTACGTTTTTAGGAGTAGATGAGCAAGATAATGAAACAATGTCCTCTACATTCCCATTGCTTTTATCCTGCAGCGGGGGTAAGGTAGGAGGAGATAGAGGAGGAACGATACTAGTATGACTGATCAATTAACACATTTTAATGAACAAAATCGGGCTCGGATGGTGGACGTATCTGAGAAAGACATTACAAAACGGGTGGCTGTAGCCGAGAGCCAAATTAGCATGAAACCCGAAACACTCGCCCGAATCCGCGAAGGTCGAATCGAAAAGGGCGATGTGCTTGCTGTTGCACAGGTAGCAGGTGTCATGGCTGCCAAAAAGACGTGGGAAATCATCCCGATGTGTCATCCGCTGCCATTGACTGGCATCGACATACAATTTGCTTTTGTAGATGAAACGACGCTTGCGATTACAGGAACCGTGAAGACGACAGGGAAAACAGGCGTCGAGATGGAGGCGTTGACCGCTGTCAGCGTAGCTGCTTTGACGGTGTATGACATGTGCAAAGCCATGGATAAAGAAATGATAATCGGTCCGACCAGTCTGCAATCCAAAACAGGCGGAAAAAGCGGCGATTTCCATCGGGGAGAGAAGTAAGCCATGAGGCAAAAATGGGAATCCTATCCGAGCAGCATTCGTTTATTGGCGATTGCTGCCGTCATTTTTTCTACCGGAATGGCTTGCATCTGGCCGTTGGTCACGATCTATATTCATAATCATCTTGGAAAGCCGCTGACCGTAGCCGGCTTCTTGTTGCTTTTAAATCAAGGCGCATTCCTAATCGGAAGTATTATCGGTGGTATGCTCTTTGACCGCTGGGGCAAAATGCGCACCATTGTTGTTGGCTCCATCGGGGGAATGCTTATTTCCGTCAGTTTAGGTGTTACACAAGATTTTACCGTATATGTTCTCCTGTTATTATTGAATGGACTGTTTTATGGATCCCTTTCTCCCGTTATGAATGCACTGGCAGTGGTTTTATGGCCGGAGGGAGGTCGGAAAGGAATCAATCTGATTTACGTCTCCCTCAATGTGGGTGTAGCCGCCGGCTCTGCTTTAGGCGGCTTCTTGGCAAGTGTTTCGTTTGCTTGGACGTTTTTCGGAAATGCGATCTCCCAAGTAATTGTGCTGACGATGTTCATGCTCATTTTGCCGCGTCAGTTAAAACTGGCAGAGCAAAAACGTCAATTGCAGGCGATTGCTCCCGAACAAGCAGAGGGCGAACTTCTACGACAACCACAGCAACAGACCAAGGTCGTATGGGGAGCGCTGCTGCTCTTATGCGGAGGGTTGCTCATTAGCTGGATTGTCTATGTACAATGGACGACGGTCCTGTCTACCTACATGCAATCCTTGGGCATTTCTCTTCGTCAATACAGTCTGTTGTGGACATTGAATGGTGGTTTGATCCTGTTTGGTCAGCCGCTGATTGCGTGGGTGATTCGACGCTTTGCCCGCACGCTAAAAGCACAAATGCTCTTGGGTGCTTATATTTTTGCCTTGTCGATGTTAATTTTGTCTCAGTCGACGGTTTATGCAGGCTTTGTCGCAGGCATGTTCATTATGACGCTGGGAGAAATGCTCGTCTGGCCAGCAGTACCCGCAGTGGCGGCACAGTTTACGCCAGAGGGACGAGAAGGCTTCATTCAGGGATTGATTGCAGGGACTGGTTCGGCAGGGCGGATGGTCGGCCCATTACTTGGCGCATTTATCTTCCAATCGATTCATGCGCAGGGACTATTGTTCGTGATGGCAGGCTTGTGTCTGTTGTCTGTCGCATTCTTTGCCTTCCACACATCTTTTCAAAAAAGAAGGCATCAGGTACCCGTACAGAATCAAGCATCTTGACACGGTTTACGTGCTCAAGTAGTATGATATAGACGAAAAAACAGTATATTCCGTGTGTTTGACTTATTCAGAGAGGTGGAGGGACTGGCCCTATGAAGCCCGGCAGCGGATCTGTTCCATGTGATGGACAGATGCTGTGCCAATTCCAGCAGGATTTTTCCTGACAGATAAGGACGTGACCAAGCTGATCTCCCCCTTTTTCTGTATGGAAAAAGGGGGTTTTACTGTATTGGCCCGAAGAAAGGAATGGAAGAAAGATGCGTATCCAACCCTCCGACATGATTGATAGACTCCCTACCCAGTTTTTTGCGACGCTGGTGGCAAAAGTAAACAAGGTCATTGCGCAAGGCCATGACGTCATCAACCTGGGCCAGGGTAATCCCGATTTGCCGACGCCGCCGCATATTATTGAAGAATTACAGGCGCAAGCGGCACAACCACTCCATCACAAATATCCGCCTTTTCAGGGACGTGTGGAACTGAAACAGGCAGTGTCTCATTGGTATAAGCAAGAATTTGATGTGGACCTCGATCCGGAGGAAGAAGTAGCGATTTTGTTCGGCAGCAAAACTGGACTCGTAGAGATTTGCCAAGTCCTTATGAACGCAGGCGATGTTGCGCTGGTTCCAGACCCAGGCTATCCGGATTATTGGTCGGGTGTTGCTGTTGTCAACGGACGGATGGTCATGATGCCGCTGAAGGCGGAAAATGACTTCCTGCCAGACTACAGCCAGCTCTCCCAAGCTGATCTGGATCGAGCGAAACTGATGTTTCTCAACTATCCGAACAATCCGACAGCAGTCAACGCGCCACTGGAGTTTTATGAGGAAACGATTCGTTTTGCAAGAAAGCATGAAATCGTCGTCTGCCATGACTTCGCCTATGGGGCGATCAGCTATGACGGGAAAAAGCCGGTCAGCTTCATGCAGGTTCCGGGAGCAAAAGAAGTGGGCGTAGAATTTTATACCTTGTCCAAGACGTACAACATGGCAGGCTGGCGTGTTGGTGCTATGGTAGGAAATCGCGAGCTGGTTCGTTTGATCAATCTCATTCAAGACCATTACTTCGTCAGTCTGTTCGGAGCGGTACAGATGGCGGCAGCCAAGGCGATGACGGATTCGCAGCAGTGCGTTCGCGATCTCGTCGCAGTCTACGAAAGCCGCCGCAATGCCTTGTACTCCAATCTTCACAGAATTGGCTGGCAGGCGCCGCCATCACAAGGCTCGTTTTTTGCCTGGCTTCCCGTACCAAGTGGCTTCACGTCCGTTGAATTCTCTGATCTACTTTTGGAAAAAGCGCATGTTGTCGTAGCACCAGGTAATGGCTTCGGTCCGACAGGTGAGGGCTATGTACGAGCGGCCCTGTTATCAAATGAAGAGCGTCTCGCGGAGGCGGTTCAGCGGATTGAGCGGTTGGGGTTGTTTACAAAAACAAAGTAAGTGTAAGGAATTTCGGCCACACTCCCCTGTAAATGGGGTGTGGTTTTTTTGTGTAGAATAAAAATCATTCTCATTATTGACAGATAATGATTTTCATTATACGATGTCATTGTTAATGATAATTAGTCTCAACGAGAGCGGGAGGGTACCATGCGCTATCAGATTAACGGTTACACGGATATGTATACGGTGATCGCCAACGAGCGTAAGATCGGTGGAGCCATTGAAGCAGGCCAGATTCGCTTGCGGACGGGAGAAGTTTACGCCAATGCTGTTCTCACTCGTTTGGAAATGTCAGGTGCGCATTTTTGCTCGATCGGCTTCGTGACAGAAGAAGGCAAAAGACTGATTGTTCATGTCAATGATATCAGCATGATCGCTGATGCACGTCACGTCAATGTTTGTGAACTGACCAATGAATGCATGAGAGCAGAGAAATGTGCTGAGAGAATGAAGCGATTGAAGCGTCTCTGTGAACTGAATGAAGGCAGCTGTACGCCGACCTTCCAGGAAGAGGCACTGCTGTTGGCAAATGATATTGGAATGGAAGAAGCGTCCACGCAAGTAGACCTGTCTTTCCTGCCACACACAGAAAAACCGCGTGTGTTCCGCATCGCCTAGAATGACCTAGCCATATACATATGGACCCCTTTTCGTTTGATGCGAAGAGGGGTTTTTTGCATGCGTTGTGCCAAAACTATCGATTGAACAACCGCTCGACATAGTCAAAACCTATCTACCCATAGCCAGCAAGGATTGGACTTACGCGAGGGAGAGTGATAAAACAAGGATAAGCAAAATCAAGGGGGAACGGAACATGGAGTACAAATTTTCAAAATCTGTCGAAGCACTATCCTCCTCGGCTGTCCGGGAAATCTTGAAGCTTACCCAAAGTAATCAAGTGCTCTCGCTCGCGGGTGGACTGCCAGCAGAGGATTCTTTTCCAATCGCGGAGATGCGCGAGGCGTTTAACCGTGCATTCGATCAAGGAGCAAAAGCTCTCCAGTACGGATTGACTGATGGATACTTACCGCTTCGGGAGTGGATTGCATCCCGCATGAAGCAGAAGCATATGAACGTCGATGTAGATAATATGATCATCACAACGGGCTCTCAGCAAGCAGTAGACTTGTTGTGTCGCGTATATTTAGACGAAGGCGATGTCGTTCTCGTTGAAAACCCTACCTATTTGGCAGCGGTTCAATTGTTCCAATTCCGGGGAATCAAAGCAATTCCCGTAGACGGTGATGCTGATGGGATGGATTTGGACGATCTGGCGAAAAAAATTGCCCAGTACCGTCCGAAAATGGTGTACGTCATTCCTACCTTTGCCAATCCGACAGGAAAGGTATGGAGTCTCGAACGCCGTCTCGGTTTGCTTCGTCAATGTAAGGCGCAAAACATTCTCATTTTAGAAGATGATCCGTATGGAGAGATCCAATTCGATGGGGAAGCACCGTACCGTTCGATTTTCTCACTGGATGAACATCCGACCGATTCTTGTGTGGTGTACACCAGTACATTTTCCAAAATTGTCGCGCCAGGCTTGCGTACCGGATGGGCCATTGGAGATACACGCGTGATTCAAATGATGGTGAAGGCGAAGCAAGCAATAGATTTGCAGTCCAGCACAATTGACCAGTACGCCCTGTATGAGCTGTTGTCCCGTTTTGATCTGGAGCGACACATTGAGAAAATCCGTGAGTCCTACAAGGCGCGCATGGAATGGATGCATGAGCTCCTGGTCGCGCAAAACTGGGAGGGTGTACAGTGGGAAAAACCAAGAGGCGGGATGTTCCTCTGGGTGAATCTGCCGGAGCACGTGGATGCAGAGAAGCTGCTGGCCCGTTGCGTACAGGAAGGCGTGGCATTCGTGCCAGGGAAGCCGTTTTATGCAGCTGAGCCGCAAGTTAATACGATGCGCTTGAACTATACGCTCTTGAACCGCGAAGACACGGAGCTTGCGATTTCACGACTGGGCAAAGCATTCCACGCCTACAGCGAAACGCTTGTCGCACACTCATAGGAAAAAAGCGAAAAGACAACCATTCCATTAGGAGGGTTGTCTTTTTCATACATATTACACCAGTGCTTCGTCATTTACTGTCTCGGTGCGTCCGATCCAACCATTCATTCACAAGCTCGGTAAACAGAAGCGGCTGCTCAATCTGCAAGTTGTGTCCGGCACAATCGAGAGCGGCAAAAGAAGAGCGAGGATAGCCTTCGATGATATCCCAAATATCGCGATAGCCGACAGAATGATCTTGTTTGCCTACAACAAAAAGACTCGGGTGGACAAAGGGAGCCGTATCTAATGGGAAGGAAACACCATACGACTGTCTGATTTTGCTGAGGAAAGAAGGGTCAGACAGCATGTAGCCGTCGACAATCTCTTTTTTATAGCGGTTCCACGTATATTCGGTAGCTACCACCGCCATCGACTCAAACTCTGCTCGTTCAGTCTCACTCAACTGCTCCCAGAGGGAAGGCTCCTCTACTAGGACGGGTTTCTCCGGCAGTGTACGCATTTCTTTATCAGGAATGATGTTCGGGCAGATGAAAAGGGCGCCCTTTACTTGATCCCGGCGCTTCTCGATAACCGCTCGCGCAAGATATCCGCCGTATGATTCACCCGCAATGAAAAAGGGCTCTTCTGGAATGAGCTGATTAATGAATGCGAGGACAACCTCCACAATATCGTCCGTGGTGTGGATATGCTCGTAGTTTTCCGTTTGCCCCATTCCCGGCAGGTCTATGTAAAGTCGTCGGTATCCTGGGCGTTTCTCAAAAATAGGTTCCATACAACCAGTCATGCAGCGGTGATCCAGCGAAAATCCGTGAATCATCACGACAGGAAAACCGCTTCCAATCTCCTCATAATAAAGGTTGACGCCATTGACCTCGCATCTCATAAAAAGCCCTCCAATGACATTTGTGTCAGATTGTTTTGATAGTTCGGAACGGACGTTCTTATTATAAAACACACCCACAACGAGAATCGTCAATGGGTGTGCCAAAGAGCTTCCTATTCTTCTGTTTCTTCCAAGGTGCAAATTGCGCTTGGGCGCTTGATGCGCAATACAACGCACTCATACACACGGAACAGACTGTTCATTTGCTCGTCTCCGAGGAATGCGGAGTCGAAGTCTTCTGCAATCGCCAGGTCGAGATTATGGCGGCCAGTCGCTACCAAAACGCCGGAACGGCCTTTAATGGTAGGGGATTGGAAGACACCATCTGTAACGAGATTGCGAACATGCTCGATCTCAAGCACGTTGGTGCCTTTATGCACGCGATGCAAGAGAGAGTAGAGCTCAGGAGAAACAACCAGTGCATACGGACCGCTGTGGCCCATTTTCAAAAGCTTGTTGCGTGCTTCCACGATATCGGCAAAAGCATTGCCAGATTCCATCCAATCGCTCTTCAGATGGGTGAGGCGGCCTTTTACGTTCATCAGACCTGGGAGGTCAAATTCTGCCGCACCGTTGAAGATCAGATCGTCTTCCATCAGTGCACCACCAGCAGCTGCGTTGGCAGCCGCGCTCATGTCCAAAGGCATGCCCAGTGTGCGTGCTTGAGCAACATCGCGCCAGTATAGCATGAAATCCTTGTACAGGATCGGAATCGTCATGCTGACACGGCGGCTAGGCTGTGTCATTTCCAGTGATTCTCCACGCAGGGAGAGACCGCCAAAACGGGATTCCTCGTACACATCGTTGGTGATGGTTTGGATGCCTTCACCCAATGGTCCATAAATATCGATAAAACGACGGCCTACCAATTGGCGGCGAGCCATGTCAACGACAGTTGCATCCAGCTGGTTCCATTCTTCAGTCGTTAAGGGAGAGTCTGGGTATTTACGTAGCTTGTCCATTGTGTAACCTCCATGTCATTTCAGGATTTCCGATTCCTTACATTCCTTTCAAACTTCCAACTGTCAGTCCTTTTTTGCCAGAAACTACAGGGGCGGAATGCTTGATCACGGAAGCAACACCGTGAGGAGCGGAAGCCGAAGCTTTCAAATGATCTACCTGGTGAATGTCGTGCCCCTCATCGTGATCAGTGAGATCAGGATGAGCCGCATCAGAGAATCGTTGGCTCATGTTCGCCATGATCTCTTTGACTTTCAAATAGTCGGTATGCGTCTTTTCACGCATGCCATCCAGGAGCTGACGTGTTTCGTCATCCTTGAACTCATACAGAGAAAGCTCCAGATGCTCGCGGAAATTGTGCAGTCCAAAACGTTCTAGATTGACATCGGACAGCATTTGCGAGAGGTCGCGGTCACTTAACTGGTCCATGCTTTTTCCTGTGGACACCTTTTCCAGGTAGGGAATCAATTCCTCCAGGCGACCCATGCGCTGTTCTTCTTCTTCCAAAATATGATGGTAGTAAAGACGAGTATGCTCGTCCGTTGCCGCGTCGATAATCGGCTGGATAACGCCCATGAAGCTGTTGATATAACCTCTGGTGCGATCAAAAATGGCGTGCAGCTGTGTAATTTCTTGCACCCTACGCCACCTCCTCATTCACAATCTATTTTTTCATTATAACGTTGGAAAAAACACCCGGGCAACTACTATGTACATTTTCCTATAACTGCGAAGAATATTGTGAGGATTAATTTGGCAAAGAGGGCGGGAACGCTAGAGCGCCATGGCTTTGCATATAGCCTCAGTTTCTAGTTTTGTTTTTTGACAAAAAAGTTATCATGGAGAGTATTGTCAAAGCCAATTGGGAATGATAATATTTATCAATAAGAGTGATATTCATTATCAATTAGCATTCTGAGAAGAAAACATAAATTCTACATTCACCTAAATTTAAGGAGGTAACACGTTATGTCATCCATTTTAGTAATTGGCGGAGATCGCCTAGGCAATATTATCGAATTACTGCAAGGTCAAGGCTTCAAGGATATCCACCACGTAACAGGACGGAAGAGCTCGCAAACCGGGGTGAAAATTCCAGCTGGTATCCACATGATTCTGGTGTTGACTGATTTCGTCAATCACAACTTGGCCAAAACAGTGAAAAACCAAGCCAAAGATCGCGAGCTGCCCATCGTTTTCTGCAAGCGTTCGTGTTCTGCGATTGCCAAAGCTTTTGATCTCACTGCGTAAATACATACTCTCCCGATAGGGCAGACTACGATCGTGAGTCTGACACCAACGGAGGAATGACGCATGGAACAGAATCGTTTGGGTGATTTGCCTATTGCACAGCTTACGGCCGCTCAGCTGCAACAATTAAAACAGGCAGAAGAACAAATCAACACAGAAGGTCCAAATGTATATCTCATTGCATTAGAGAAGCAATCCCCGTCCTCCTAGACGGGGTTTTTTGTTGTAGCGTGTGCTTCTCACTTGAATACGTATTGCTCCAGTTGCATTTTGAGAGCGTCAATTCCGATGGCGAAGCCCAAGCATTGGCTGGATTGAATAATGAAGGCATTGAGACCAACGACTTCCCCATTCAAATTAATGAGTGGACCTCCGCTATTTCCTGGGTTAATGGCAGCATCCGTCTGAAAAATTTCTTCGTACATACGCTTCGCAACCTGTAAGCGGCGATTTTTGGCACTGATAATTCCCGCGGTCACAGAATTTTCCAAACCAAGTGGGGAACCTCCTGTCGCCATAAAGGCAAAATCAAGGGGCACTTTAGTGAAAAGACAACAGATGCAGGCAGACATCACGATTTTTCTGACCAGTGCTAGCGTCTGTTGCTTCCGCGTCAACACGCTGGATGAGCGTGCATACCAGCAATCGCCGTTCTTTTTCATTTGCATACGTCCAAATGAGATTCCAATTGGAAAGCGCTTCTAGATCAAGCGGTTGTAGTTTTGAAAAAGGGGAGTAAGTCCGTTCCAGTTCTTTTGCAGCCAGCTCCAGCGCACTGATTTTATCGCGTAAGGCAGGGAGAGTAAGGAATCCTTCTTCATAAGCCTGTTCCCAGCGCTGCCTTCGAATTTGCAGCTGTTGCTCGGTTTCTTTCGCGGGAGCGCGGGAATTCGTCTGTAACATAGTCTGATATACTTCCTTCATAGCAGCGATTGACGCTGGGGAATGCTGCATCAGCTCGTGCAAAATTGCTTTCTCCAAGCGATCCTCACGTATGGCAGGAGCATCACACGTACCAGCCAGCTTGTTTTTACATAAGTAATAGCGGTGCGTGTAGCGTTTTTCCCCTTTTCCCGTGATCGTGGTTGTTTTCCCGCGCATAGAGGAGCCGCAACGAGAGCAGTACAGCAAGCCGGAAAAGAGGTAGCGGGAGCTGAGTATGCGGGGATGGGTTGTTCCGCGAGCACTCATCCGCTCCTGCACCCGCGAGAAGCATGGTTGATCGATAATGGCTGGGTGAGTGGCCTCTTCGATAATCCATTCTTCGGGGTCATTGCGTTGTTGATCGGTATCGGTGTAATTCCAACGCAATGCACCATGATAGACCGGATTTTTTAACAGGCGAAGCACGGCACTTGCACTCCATGAAGCGCCATTTTTGCCGCGTAAACCGGAATGATTGGCCCATTCAGCGATCTGGCGGGGAGATTCGCCTCGGTCATAGCGCTCGAACATGCTGCGTACGCTAGCTGCTTCCGTTTGATTCACGACCAGAGTTCCTCGCACCAGATTGTATCCATACGGTGCAGGTCCTCCTGGTCGTTTTCGTTCTCTTGCCATCTGGCTCATCCCCAGCTTGACCCGTTCCGCCAAGTTTTCCCGTTCCCATTGTGCGAGAGCAGCCACTAATGTAATAAACAGTCGGCCGATTGCCGTAGTCGTATCGTATACCTCGGTGCAGCTTTTAAAGTGTACCGCATATCGATCGAACTCCTGCAGGAGCTGATACAGATCAAGAACAGAGCGAGTGAGCCGATCGAGTCGATAGACGAGGACGACATCGATTTCACCCGTTCGGATATCCTGCAGGAGCTGACCGAGTGCAGGGCGATTTGTATCTTTGGCACTCACGCCTTCATCTGCGTAGACTGCATGGACTTCCCAGCCTTGGGAGTGAACGTACGAGAGCAGCTTTACCCTTTGAGCGGGGATCGAAAATCCTTCGCGTGCTTGATCCTCCGTACTGACACGAATGTAGACGGCCGTTCGCATCGCCCCACCTCCCTTCTCCTTGGGTTGCTAGAGTGTACAGCAAAAGGGAGGTGCTTATGCCTGTCCGCAAATAAAAAACCCCGCTTATCCGCCCTGGACAAGTGGGGTCATGCTACATCCATTTTTGGCCCCATTCGTGAATGGAATCAATGACAGGACGCAGATCTTTTCCTTTTTCGGTCAATTCGTATTCAATGCGAACCGGGATCTCTGGGTACACTTTGCGCTCCAAAATCTCCAGTTCCTCCAGCTCCTTCAGCCTTTCCGAGAGCATTTTATCACTCATATGCGGAACCATTTCACGGATATCTTTGAATCGTACAGTCCCACGTAGCAACACATGAATAATCAGGCCGGTCCAGCGTTTTCCAAGGACATTCATTGCACATTCATATTTTGGACACATGTGTTCGCCAGAATAATCTTGACTCATATCGGCGTCACCTCTATTTAGCAGCATTATTGTTGCCCTTTATTCTAACAGATTAGCTTGAAAAAAGTAAGTAACGAAAAGCTGGAATGACACTTCACTAATGGCTGAGAAGTCGAGCCCGTTTTCATGGACAAATGTTTCCCTATAAGGTGTCCACACATACACTAATCGCGAAAGAAAAGAAGCGAAGAGGGTGTTAGGATGCTCCAAAAACGGGTAATCGGTATTTTAACCTGGCGGGAAGGCGTGCGCTTTGAGGAACCAGATTATTTGCGAAAGCTGGTTCAAAAAGGGCAAAAGCTAGGCGCAGAAATCTACCTGTTTTCGCATCAGGACGTCAATGTTCCCGCGAAAAAGATTAAGGGCTTCATCCCCAACCCGAACGGGGGCTGGGTGAGTAAATCGGTCCCTTGGCCAGAAGTGGTCATCGATCGGTACCGACGCAGGGTAAAGGAGTATATCCGGCTGCGAAATAGCGATCTGTTTTTCTTTGCAAACAGCCCGTTCAGTAAGAAATGGAGAGTGACGAATCTGCTCGCTTCCGATGAACGCGTCAAACGCTGGATTCCGGAGACGCATATCTATGACAAAGGCTTGGTCCGAAACATGCTCGCACGCCATGGGCTCGTCTATGTCAAGCCGGGGAATGGCACAGGGGGAAGAAGCATTCTTAGGGTAAAGAGCAGCGGCAAGGATTATAGCCTCTCTGGACGTGACAAAAAGCATAACCATCACGTGACTCGGATTGATACGGTGGAAGGCGTTGAAAAATGGGTCAAAACGTGGGTGGAGGAACAGCGGATTCGTGATGGAAATTTCCTGGTGCAGCAAGGTTTAGACCTGGGGCTGCTGCGCAAGCATGTCGTCGATGTACGGCTATTGATCCAAAAGGACGAGCGTGGGGAGTGGGCGGTGACAGGCTGCGCAGTACGAATGGGGGAGAACGGCAGTGCTACTTCCAATTTACATGGGGGAGGAAGAGCGATTCCCTTTGAATGGTTTATGTCCAAGCGGTTTGGAGGGGAGCGGGGAGAGCTAATCAAACAGGAATGCTATCAGCTTGCTTTCGATGTAGCAAACACGCTCGAGGATTATTTCGGTCGCATGATGGAATTCGGTCTGGACATTGGTGTGGATGTGGACGGACGTGCATGGCTAATTGAAGTGAACCCCAAGCCGGGGAGAGAGGTTTTTCGCCAGATGGGTAACATGGAGCTGTACAATAAGGCGATAGCTCGTCCCGTTCAATTTGCGCTGTATTTGGCCCGGAACCAGGCTCGTTTTTTGTCTCTTTGAACACAGATGGAGAACCGACGCTGATGACCCATTCTCCTACTTTTGTATGAGAGGAGTTGCCTAGTGGCAGCGGATATAGCTTGCAGTCTGCATCAATTTTGATGACGGCGTAATCCCGGACTCGATCGGCTATAATGCGTTTGGCTTCAAACACTCTACCGTTATATAGCTTCACGAAAATGTTTTTGGATTTGCCGATGACATGCTCGCTCGTCAAGATATACCCTTTCGGATGAAAAAGAAATCCGGAGCCAAAGCTTCGTTCCGTGGGTGGAGAATTATCTTCGTGATCAATGAGGCTGCGAATTAACGAATCCACGTCTTTGGAATGGGGAGCATCCTCGGTAACGATGGAGACTACTCCTTCTTGAACTCGCTCGACAATGGGAACGAAGAAATTGAATGGGTGCAGACTGCTGCTGCTCACAGGGTACTTTACCCGCGTATATTGGGACCATTTTTTACTTTTCACCGATTTCTCCCCCTACAGCAGATAGGTATGTATCATCTTATGGGGAGCGGAGAGGGAAGGGACGCCCAATTTCTAGTCGCGTGTACGGATATATCATTAATTTTGATTGATATAATAAAGAAATAGCATTGGTATAATTATTTAAATGCCTTTATAATAACATGTAGTTAAAGAATATTTTGAACATAAAGGCTAAGTCCTAGCCGCTAGAGAGAGAAAAAGAACGGTAACGGAGGATGCGAAGAGATGGATGTTAAAACGATCATACTGGGTTTCTTGAGCTATGGGGAAATGAGTGGCTACGATATTAAGCAAGCGTTTACAAACAGCATTGGGTTTTTTTATGACGCTAGCTTTGGTGCTATTTATCCAGCATTGCGCAAACTGGAAGAAGAAGGCTTCGTGACGAAGCAAGAAATCATTCAGTCTGGCAAGCCGAACAAGATTTTGTACCGCATTACAGAAGCCGGAAAACAATCTTTCCGTCAAGAAATCCAGACGCCTATCTTGCCACCAGTATTGCGTTCAGACATGCTGGTTAAGATTTTCTTCGGCAAGAGCCGCACGATCGACGAACAAAAGGATTTGCTAGAAGGCTGTTTGGATACGCAACGTCAATTGCTCCAACAAAGTAAGGACTCTTATAAAAAGCTGGAAGTGAATTTTGACGAATATCAACGTTTTTGCTGGGAGTATACCATTCATCATCTGGAGTCAACGATTTCCTTTATGGAACAAAAAATGACTTCCTTGTTGAAGCAACCAGCATATTCCGTTTAAACGAGATAAAGCGAAGGGCTCATGTCTTATGAACAATGAGCCCTTCGCTTATTTTCATTTATTTAAGGTTTTCAGGATTGAGGCATTCGAGCTCAGGTACAACGAAACGTCCGTCTTTGCGGATCAGGCGATCGTCAAACCAAATTTCACCGCCGCCCCACTCAGGACGTTGAATCATAACCAAGTCCCAGTGCACGGAGGATTTGTTTCCGTTAAACGCTTCATCGTATGCTTGTCCAGGTGTAAAGTGGAAGCTGCCATCGATTTTTTCGTCGAAGAGGATGTCTTTCATTGGATTTTGGATGTACGGATTCACGCCAATCGCGAATTCCCCAACGAATCTGGCACCTTCATCGGTATCAAAGATTTCGTTGATCTTCTCTGTATCGTTTGCGGTTGCTTCGATGATTTTGCCATCCTTGAAGGTCAGCTTGATATTGTCGTAAGTAAAGCCTTGGTAAGGAGATGGCGTGTTGTACGCGATCGTACCGTTGACGGAATCGCGAACTGGAGCAGTGAATACTTCTCCATCAGGGATGTTGGCTTCACCTGCACATTTGATTGCCGGAATATCTTTGATGGAGAAGGTCAGATCGGTGCCTGGCCCTACGATACGTACCTTGTCGGTTTTCTCCATCAGCTCGACCAGGCTGTCCATGGCTTTATCCATTTTGCCGTAATCAAGCGTGCACACTTTGAAATAGAAATCTTCGAAAGCGGCGGTGCTCATGTTAGCCAACTGAGCCATGGATGCATTTGGATAGCGAAGCACGACCCATTTGGTATGCGGTACGCGAATATCCAACACGGGGCGCGCTAGCAGCTTGGAGTGCAACTGCATTTTGTCCCCAGGTACATCAGAGAGCTCACTGATGTTGTCGCCGCCACGGATGCCAATGTAACAATCCATTTGCTTCATAAAAGCAACATCTGCTTCACGCATGATCCCTAATTGTGTTTCGTTGGCACCCATCAAGAGTTCGCGCTGAACGGATTGGTCGATCAGTTGGACAAACGGATTTCCCCCAGCTTCGTATACCTTGGCAATTACGGCTTTTGTCAGATCGGTAACGTCGCCAATGGAGTAAATTAAAACGTTTTCACCTGGCTTGACAGTCGTCGAATAATTGACGAGGACGTCAGCCAGTTTTTCAATTCGTGGATCTTTCATAGGAAGGGGATCCCTCGCTTTCCATATCATTCTTATTCATTGTACACAACTCAAACAGAAAAAAGCTACCCACTGACGAGGGTAGCTTGCGGAGGAAACGCACTTGAAGGATTCGGTACTTCATGTATATGCAACGACCTGCTGAATATGGCTATATCTTCGGGGAAGATTAATCGTCGCAGCTGCACCCGATAATAACCAGCAGGATGAAAAGAATCAAAACCAGAGTGAAGCCGTCGAATTCTCCATTAAAGATGCCGCTCATGGAATAAACATCCTCCTCATATGTGTGTTAAGCCTCTTGTGCTTACACCTACAACATATGGGTGATCGCATAGGACCGAACCGGGCATCCGCCCATTTTTGAGAAAATTGTTTTGGTAATCTATCGTTTTTCATACTCTTGCAGTTATCGATGTTTATTATTCTGAAAAGCAGGAAAAGCTAGAGGATACCAAAAGACTTTGCAAGTATGAAAGGATGTTTACGAGATGCAAAGATCATTATCGAGTCTGCAGCATGATGTGGTCCAAATTACGATTAATGTTGGAGAAGACTTTAAATCCATTGTATGGAAAGCGCAGTACGACATGGACTTCAATACAGAATGTCTGTTTTGTTTTTCCGAGCAAATTACTGGCTACCGTGTAGAAGATGAAGACGGAAAAGCGGGGAAAGTCGCTGTTTGTCCGCATTGTGAAAAGGTAAACGCGATCTACGCGTGAGATTGAAGTTGGATCGCAAAGGAAAGACGATGCTTGCAAAAAGCATCGTCTTTTTTAGTAAATAAATTTTTCAGTTGTTGCAAGTTTTAGAAGGTACCGATGAACACACAAAGCTGGTGAAGAAAAAGCACAGGGCTCGCAGACCTTGACAACGCCTACCCAGTCGGAACTTCCAAAAGGGGACCACGCTTGTCGAACACTTCTTCCCTGAGAACCTTCCGCCCGTAGGGTGGCTTTGGCTCGACGGTCCCCTTTTGGAAGTGGAGACGGCCAGTGAATCCCCGGGCTGGCGTGTCAGAGTCGAAGAGAACTGTGCTTTTTCTTCTCCTCCACAATGTTGACTCCAACCACTTCTCTGAAGGCCTTTCTTAGTCTATTTCTGACACTATACCCACCAAGTACCACCTGTCCTCAAGCAGGATTGAAAGGAGGATTCTCGAATAGTATGAGAGTCATACATAAGTAGATAGGTAGGGGTGAACACCGTGCAAAAGAAATGCAGCCGCTGCGGGAACGAAATGGAGATCGAGCTGCGCAACGTCGTGTACCGGAAACGGGTTAAAATTATGAATGTACCTGTACACGTCTGCGTGGACGAAGACTGTGACCATTCCCAAGTGGTAGAAGTGATTAAGGATGATTTGAAGTCACTCATGGAGGAACTGGGCCAACATCCGCAGCGACAGGCAGTCGAATTCGAAGAAATGTCAGAGTTATCCAACTTATTGGTATTGATTGCTAATGAGAAGGTGAATTCGACCGTAAGAGAATTACTTGGTGAAAAAGTCAACGAGCTATTGGATCTGTTTTTGTTGGCGCAGTCCCTTGGCGATGAAAAATGGATGCTGGAGCTGCGCGAGCGTCTAACGAAAATTATGGTGTAAGGATAAAGAGATGCCTGGCAGATAGGTATCTCTTTTTTCATTTCTCCGCTGCACCGCAAATGTAGACTTTGCTGCTTGGACTTATGTATACTGATAGGCACATAAGATAAGGAGAGATGAATCATGTCACAAAAACAGCTTCACTCCATAGAAGAACTGGATGAGTTCGTAGCGAAAAATGGGAAAAAGCTATTGTTTAAGCATAGCACGATCTGCCCAATCAGTACCACTGCCTATGAAGAGTTTCAGGCGTATTTGCTGGACAATCAAGTGGAATCTGCGGTCATTCTGGTACGGGAGGATCGTCCTGTCTCCAATGCGGTAGCGGAGCGTTTTTCCATCAAGCACGAATCCCCGCAAATCTTTTTGCTGGAAGACGGCGAAGTAAAATGGCACACGTCTCACTGGAAAATTACAAAGGACGCGATTGGCCAGGCGCTCAACGTGTAACCATTTCATACAGAAAAGAGCTGTTGACGATTAACGTCGACAGCTCTTGTTTTATGCAAAAAGCCGGCACATCCGATAAGCGAGGTGAAAACCGGCTTTTTGCATGGAGAACAAGAGTACTGGAGAATCTATTCCCAGAATAGCTCCAACTTGTCACCGCTTTTCAATTCTGTCTGGAAGTTGGCTTGTTCGCCGTTGACGAGCATGACGAATCCGGAGATACTCTCACGGTCTGGCTTTTCCAAGGAAACGTCGACAAAACGGAAGACGTCGCTGAACACAGGTGTAGACGCAGGTGAGGATTTTACCGTGATGTCGACACCTTCGCTCACGGGATCCGTGGCATTCGCCGCTTTTCCGTCTACAGTAATCGTTACCTGTGCGACAGGCAATACGACCCGTTCGCCATTGAAGTGGACGGTCATTGTCTCCTGGACCCATTCTTCCAAGGGGATGACATCTTGAATGGAAGGGGCGGGGACTTCATCCTGCCGATATCCGAGGACATCACCTTGCCGGACGACATCTGTCAAGGCTGCTGGTCTTCCGTTCAGCTCGATCACCTCCATACGGGACGGAATCGTATAATCTTGTCCGTTCACAGAAAAATGCAAGCCTGATTCCACTGACGTTTTCAGTTCTGCGAGATCGAGTACTTCATAGACAGTGCGGGGAAGACGGATGTCCACCTCGGCACGATCAGAGATCAACGTATCGAGAGTAGCTACCGCTCCGTTTACATGTACGACTGGACCGAGCGAGTAGGGACGGTCATTGCAGATTATCTCAAGCGTATCCAACTCATCGAATAAATCTTTGGCGAACACACGTGCATCATCGCCATGTGTACCTGCCACTACTGTGATTTGGTCCCCGTCATTGATTGGCGTGTCGAGACTGACGCCCTCCCCGTTGCGTTCAATCATCGGAGCTGTCCCATGACCACCTGGAATCATTTTCATCCGTCCGTTTACGGTGACTGACATCGCCAATCCGGGGCGACCATACAGACGGCGGATATCCAATCCAGATGCAATGAGGGCATCACCCAACGTCATTTTTCGTAAATCGAAAATACGCACAGGAGTGTCATTGACCGTAACGGTTACATAGCGCAACGGATGGCGGCGCGCAGCAACAGCAATACCGACTGGCGTTACGAACTCAGGTCCACTGAGCGCAGGATTGTCTCCGACGTATTGCTTGATCGCATCGCCGCCTCTCACAGCAACGCGGGCGGCAGGAATATTCAAGACCTGTGCGACTTTTCCAGTAAGCCCAGGGGTGAGACTACCGCCGCCAATCAGCATGACCGCTTGCGGAGCTTTTCCGTTGAGCTCCAATATTTTGAAACCAATTTTATCGGCGAGTTGCTGGATGTCTGCTTCAATCGCACTCGTTACCTCGGAAGTGCTCATCGTATGCTCCATGCCGAGAATGTCAGTGAAGGTGACGGACTCCTCGGTAGACAAGAGGCGCTTCACTTCTTCTGCCATCGGAAAATCCATTAAAAAGGCATTCATGAGCGCATCTGTGATTTCATCGCCTGCAACAGGCACCATGCCGTAGGCGGTAATCGCCCCTTCCTCAGTCAGCGCTACATCAGAAGTACCTGCCCCGATATCCACCAGTGCGATATTCAGTCGGCGCATGGTCACAGGAATCAGGACATTAATAGCCGCAATAGGCTCAAGCGTCAATGCCTGCATTTCCAGATCACATCGTTTCAGGGCAGCAATCAGCGAGTCGACAACCACGCGTGGAAGGAAAGTTGCGATCACATCTGCGCTGGCTGTGTCACCCCGTTGGTCAATCAGACTCCCGATCAATTCTCCATCCAGATGGTAATTGACGACGCTGTAACCAACGCAATAATAGCGGGTGACGTCTTGATCCTTTAGCTCTTGGGCTAGTGCGGCTTGGGCCTCCTGTACAGCGGAAAACTCCAAAGCGACAACATCTTCTCGGGAGATGAAAGCATGTCTAGCTAACGGCATGTCCACACGAACGCGGCGAGTGCGCAATGACCGACCGGCAGCTGCGACCGCTACCTGATGCAGTTTGCCATATTTTCCTTCCAGTTCTTCTTTTATTTGTTGAATCACCTTAGCTACGGCGACAATATCGTGAATTTGCCCATCGAGCATGGAGCGTTCATCGTGCTCTCGAATTGCGCAGTCCAATACACGGTACTGCTCGCCGGTGGTTTCAACGATCAGGCCGACGACGCTGCGCGTTCCAATATCTAATGAAAAAATAAGCTCAGGGGCTGTGATGTCAGACAAAAGTAGGTCACTCCTTGTAAGAGGTTGTTCAAAAAGTCTTTACAATACTTATCGGTGATTTTGGACTGTATCGGAGGGGAACAATCACTTTTAGCTAGAACATATATCCAAAACTATTCGATTCGAAAGGGAAAGAATCCTGTCGAAGCAAGGAATCTTCTTCGGTTTGACGAATAATTGGAAAAGATAAAAAAACAGAAAAAATTTACTTTCGCGCTTTTTGGCGCTAAACTGCTGACAAGGGTGTTTGAATCGATTATAATTACCCTAATTTATCGATAAATCCCTATATAAAAAGAGGAGAGTGGAGAGAGATGGCACACGATCAAATCGAAACTATGCGCAAGCAGATAGACGAGATCAACCTGCAAATTCTTGAATTGATCAACAAACGAGCTACCTTGGTTCAAGAGCTCGGCAAAGAAAAAGAAAAACAGGGCAGCAACCGTTTTGACCCAGAGCGTGAGCGCCAAATGCTCAATCTGCTCGTTGAAAATAATAAAGGTCCTTTCAATGACAATGCGATTCGTCATTTGTTCAAGCAAATTTTCCAAGCTTCATTAGTTCTGCAAGACGACGATAAGAAAAAAGTACTCCTCGTTAGCCGTAAGAAAAAAGCAGAGGATACTGTTATTACTGTAAAAGGCGTTGAGTTCGGAGGAAAAAATCCGATTCTCATCTCAGGTCCATGCTCTGTGGAAAGCTACGAGCAAGTGAGAGCAGTAGCAGAAAACCACGCAAAACGCGGACTGCGCACACTGCGCGGCGGTGCGTACAAGCCTCGTACTTCGCCATACGACTTCCAAGGTCTGGGTGAAGAGGGCTTGCAAATTCTCAAGCGTATCGGGGATGAATTCAACCTCGTGACGATTAGTGAAATCGTGACGCCAGCGGATCTTGAGATGGCGACAAAATACATCGATGTTATCCAAATCGGTGCGCGCAATATGCAAAACTTCGAGCTGCTGAAGGCGGCAGGTCGTGTGAACAAGCCGATCCTCTTGAAGCGTGGCCTCTCTGCTACGATCGAAGAGTTCATCTACGCGGCAGAGTACATCCTGTCCGAAGGTAACGCACAAGTCATGCTGTGCGAGCGTGGAATCCGCACGTATGAAAAAGCGACACGCAATACACTCGATATTTCTGCAGTACCACTTCTCAAGCAAGAGACGCACTTGCCAGTGTTCGTAGACGTGACGCACTCAACAGGCCGTCGTGATCTGCTCTTGCCTTGCGCGAAAGCAGGTTTCGCAGTCGGTTCTGATGGAGTCATGGTAGAGGTTCACCCGGATCCAGATGTGGCACTGTCTGATGCGAAGCAACAGTTGAACATTCCACAGTTCAACGAGTTCGTTGATGAACTGCTTGCTTCTGGCCTGTACAAAGGCGAGATCGTGGCAACAAGAGCGTAAGATATCACTTAGGGTACGAAAGAAAGGTCCTTCCTGCGTGCGGAAGGACCTTTCTCATTTGACGAACCATTGGCGACCAAGTAAGCTAGAATTACGTGCTGATATTGGTGAAGGAGGATAGGCCATATGGAAGACAACCATCAATGCTGCTCGACTGATCGGTCCACCGAACGGCCAGATAAAATCAAGGCTAATCTCATCTCCCGTCTGAATCGGGTAGAGGGACAAGTTCGCGGAATTCGCGGAATGGTAGAGAAGGATGTCTACTGCGACGACATTCTCAATCAAATTGCGGCTGTGCAATCTGCACTGAATGCGGTTGGGAAAATGCTCCTCGAAGGACATATGAAAAGCTGTGTGATGGATCGCATTCAGCAAGGCGATCATGAAGTGATTGATGAGCTTTTGAAAACGATGAACAAACTCATGAAGTAACAGGTGCACAAGCCGTCAAAAACGATTGCAACGGCATACGGCTTGTCGTATCATAGGTGCATATATTTATGAAAACGCTTATGAAAACCAAAAAATAGGGAAAGTGAGGGTGTATGATGCCAGTTACTATATATGATGTAGCAAGAGAAGCGGGGGTGTCGATGGCGACAGTTTCCCGTGTAGTCAACGGGAATCCCAACGTAAAGCCTTTGACCCGAAAAAAGGTATTGGCTGCGATTGAGCGCTTGGGATATCGACCAAATGCGGTTGCTCGTGGACTCGCCAGCAAAAAAACGACAACAGTTGGTGTCATCATCCCGGATATCTCCAGTTTGTTTTTCTCCGAATTGGCGCGAGGAATTGAAGATATCGCTACCATGTACAAATACAACATCATCCTGTGTAACTCTGACCAGCGGATGGAAAAGGAATTGCAGCTCATTAATACCTTGCTCGAAAAGCAGGTGGACGGGCTTCTGTTCCTGGGAGCAGAAATCAAAGAAGATCATTTGCAGGCATTAACAAGCACGTCTGTACCGACTGTACTCGCCGCGACGCGCGATGCAGACAACGTACTGCCGTCGGTTAGCATTGACCACTTCCAAGCCGCATACGACGCAACGGAAGCATTAGTTGCGCGGGGGCACAAGCGCATTGCGATGATCGCGGGTCCTGCAAACGATCCATTGGCAGGGCTGATGCGCTATGAAGGCTATAAAAAGGCGTTGAAAGATGCGGGTATCGAGCTGGATGAAGAGCTGATTGCGACAGGCAACTATTTTTATGAATCTGGCTTGTCCACTACAAAAGCTTTTCTTGCCCTTAAAAATCCGCCTACGGCGATTTTTGCAGCAAATGATGAGATGGCCATTGGCGCGATCCACGCCATTCAAGATTCTGGCCTGAATGTGCCAGGTGACATCGAAGTCATTGGTCACGATAATATTCGTCTGGTCGAAATGGTACGTCCGCGACTGACTTCGGTTGTACAGCCAATGTACGACATTGGTGCGGTGGCGATGCGCCTGTTGACTAAGTACATGAATAACGAGAACGTCGAAGAGCATGTCGTGCTGCTACCGCATCGGATCGAGTATCGGGAGAGCACAAAGCCTGAACAAAACTGATCGAACAAACGTAATGGACAGCAAGAGGGGGATGGAAGATGCGGTACGGAATTATCGGCGCGATGGATGAAGAAATCGCGCTTTACTTGGAAGCGATGCAAGAGACGACTACTGCCACCAAAGCAGGCATTACCTATTACACGGGTAAAATGGAAGGCAAGGATGTCGTGCTGTGCAAATCAGGTGTCGGCAAGGTGAATGCTGCGGTGACGACACAAATCCTCATCGATTCCTTCCAAGTGGAACGTGTCATTTTCACAGGAGTGGCAGGAGCTGTTCATCCTGAATTAAATATCGGTGACATTGTGGTTTCGACGGATTGCATCCAGCATGACATCGATGTGACACCGCTTGGCTTTGAACCAGGACAGATTCCGTTTACTGAGCAATGGACTTGGCAAGCGGATGCTGGGCTGACGCAGCAAGCGATCGATGCGGGTAAGGAGCTGGAAGCAGGAGTTCAGGTAGTGAGCGGGCGTATCTTGTCCGGCGACCAGTTCGTAGCCAGTCGGGAAAAGGTTCAATGGCTGTATGAGCAATTCGCAGCGCACTGTACCGAAATGGAAGGGGCATCTGTTGGACAAGTATGTGCGATGAATGGTGTGCCATTTGTCGTGGTTCGTTCGATGTCGGATAAAGCAGACGGTTCTGCGCATGTGAACTTCGTAGAATTTACCAAGTTGGCTTCCCAGCGCTCCTACGCGATTGTCCGTAACATGCTGACAGCTTCTCAAGCATCGACAGCTGCCGGAGTGATCGTCTACTCGACGAAAAACTGCGTGGATTGCGACATGGTAAAGAATTGGCTGACAGCAAAAGGTGTTTCTTTTGAAGTGCGCGATGTCATGACGAGTCGTGCCTATCAAGAGGAAGTGGAGCGCTTTGGCTTCATGGGTGTGCCTGTAACAGTCGTAGGCGATAAAGCGGTAAAAGGCTTTGCACCGTCTGAACTAGAAGAGCTTGTGAAATAGTGTTTGGAACGAAAAAAAGCGTGCTGACCAGTACCCAAAGGTACGAGGGCAGCACGCTTTTTTATTACTTCTCTGATCCAATTGGTGCGTACAGCATCGCACGTTCTAACGTAAGCCGATTTTTTCCCGTGATTTCTGCTCGTCGTGGGATTGTTGGGAATGGTTCGTCAAATAGCCGAGGTGGCAAAGGCAAATCCGTCTCAGGTTGCCAGCGCTTGAGCCAGCCTTTGGGAAGATCACCGTCCGTGAGAGGCTGATCGCTCATCTCACTCCATACCAGCGTCCACGCCCGCGGCACCACACGCCAAATATCGTAGCCCCCGCCGCCTACAGCGATCCAACGTCCCCCACAATATTCATGAGCGAGTCGGTGAGCAAGCCTGGGGATGGCTTGATAAATCTTCATCGAGCAAGACAAATGGGTGAGGGGATCGTACGCATGAGCGTCACAACCATTTTGGGTCAAGATGACATCAGGCTTGAAGCCAGCCGCTAGCTTTGACACCAGCTCTTCATACACTTCCAAAAAAGAATCGTCTTCCGTAAAAGCATCGAGCGGAACGTTGACAGAGTAACCGTAACCGCTTCCATCTCCACGCTCAGACAAATTGCCTGTTCCCGGGAAGAGATACTTTCCCGTTTCGTGGATGGATACAGTCAGTACATGGGGATCATCGTAAAACGCCCATTGAACACCATCTCCATGATGAGCATCTGTGTCGATATACAGCACGCGCGCATTCCAGTTTTTTCGCATATACGCGATCGCGACGGAGCAATCATTGTAGATACAAAATCCTGAGGCGCGTCCACGAAAAGCATGATGCAGTCCACCAGCGGGATTGAAGGCGTGTTCTGCTTGTCCACTCATAACCGCGTCCACTGCGCTTAACGTACCTCCGACGATCAGCGAGGACGCTTCATGCATGTTCGAAAAACAGGGAACATCCTCCGTTCCTAAACCATAACTGGCTGCCTGTGGTAGCTCGTGTTCACTATGGCCCTGATCGCGAACAAATTGGATATAACGTGGGTCATGCACCAGTGCGAGCTCTTCATCTGTCGCCTGGCGTGGAGTTAGGATGTCTGAATCATTGAGTAATCCGTAACTGCTCATCAGATCGTGTGTGAGGAGCAGACGACGCTGGTTGAACGGATGATCATCATGAAAATAGTATTGCGTGTAGTCTGGAGAGTAGATCAGACGAGCATTTCGGCTCACTGGAGTATCCCTCCTTCCGTAGGGCCGATCACGGAAAAGCCTTTGTCAAGGAGCAATTGGGTCACGATACGCGGATCAATCGTCTGTACCCGAAAAACAAGGTTCTTTTTCGCGGGCTTTTTCCCAGGAAAGACTACGACGCTCGTGACATTTACTTGGGCTTCGCGAAAGACTTGACTGACTTCTGCCAGCATGCCTACGCGGTCGTCTACTTCGACTTCGATATGGGAGCTAGGTTTGTTAACGCCGAATAGTTCGATCAAGCTAGAGAAAAGATCCGATTCCGTGATCAATCCTACGAGCCGTTTCCCTTCGACGATGGGTAGTGAGCCGATTTTGTGCTCGTATAGCTGGAGGGCTGCGTCTTCGATGAAGTCCAGAGGGTGGGCAGTAATGACTTGTTGATTCATGATATCGGCTACAGGCTTGTGCAGGACGGTGTCGTCATCGTCATGCGTCAGCAGGCGAGAGGGGAGCGCGTCTCGCAGGTCACGGTCCGAGATAATGCCTACGAGTGAGTCATTTTCAATGACAGGCAAATGCCTGATTCTGTTTGCTCGGAGGAGGAGAAGCGCTTCTCCGATGGTAGTGGATGTCTGGATCGTGACAATTTTTTTTCGCATAATCTCTTCGATACGCATAAGAGTGACCTCCTGGAATCAAAAGGCATCCAAACTAGTAAAGAAAACGATTTTGAAACCGAATAGCGTCAAAGGCGACGATTGTTTCTGGCGGTACACGCTTGCCGATTTTTGCCATTAGACAGTTGGCGGGATGTGAGCAGATTTCCGGATCGTCTGTTGCCATCCAGCTTAGGCCAGCGCTGCCCATGACCTTTTCCATAACCTTTCTGTATTGCCATACATCGAGTCCTGTTCCTTTCAGATCCCAATGCCAGTAATACTCGGTTGTAATAATGACGTAGTCTTCCATGGCGTCGTCTAGGAAGGAGACTTCCAGCAGCTTCTTGGCTACGCCACCTGCTCGAACTTTATGACTGATTTCAATTGCGCCCAGCTCCAGCAAATCGGGCAGTTGCGCTTGTGACCATCGTTCCAGTGGATCGGGGTGCAGAAAAGTTGTGTAACCAAGTACGAGGTCACCTTCGCGTGCGATAATAATTCGCCCTTCCGGTAAATCAGCGATTTCGATGAGAGCCTCATGCTGCTGTTCAGGTATACGAAAAGCTTTCAGACCCTCATCAAAGCGTAATGAGGCCAGATGACTTCCTGTAATCGGTCCTTCGATGAGCAGCTCTTTGTTGTTCACCATTAGGCTCAATGAATGATAGCGTTTGACGTGCTCCATCAGTTCCCCCCCCCTTACGTTTGTAGAAAAACAGAGATGGCGTCTAACCATCTCTGTCAGTTGTTATTTCAGTTTATTCTGTGGTGTTGGCAGTTACGATGTTAGAATGTGGCGATTCTCCGTAACTGTTGACTGCGGTAATGTAATAGTTGCTGCCATTCGGTACTTCTGCTGCGTGTGTAAAGCTTGTGCTAGAAACGGTACCGAGTAGCAAATAGCCGCTTGCTGAGTCGGGGCTAAAATATACGTTGTACATCTGCTCAGATGAGCTGTTTCCTTTCCACTGCAGCTGCCAGCCGTTTGGCGTATTCTTGATGGACAAGGATTTCGGAGCAGAAGGTGGTGTGGCCGAATCAGGGTTTGTATTCGTGCCTTCCGATCCGTCTGGTGGGGTAGTGCCAGTTCCACCTGGTTCTGTTTGCCCATTCCCGTTATTGTCCGTCGGATTCGAGTTACCTGTTTCCGTACCTTGATTCGGATCAGGCAACTGCCATGTCTGCGTGGAACCGACAGAAGCGATTGCGGAAGGCTGCGATTCATGGCCAGCGATATCCACAGAAGTGACATAATAGCCTAAATCTCTGTGGGCTGCAGTCGTATCTGCAAAAGTCAATTCGGATGGATCTTTCACAGTCGCTACTTTGACAAAGCCATTCTGCACATCCGCGCGGTAGATACGATAACCGACCAAGTCAGCTTCTTTGGCTGATTGCCAGGTAAGCGTAATTTGCTTGCCTGAGCCCGTAGCTGTTACACCGCTTGGCGAAGCTGGCGTTCCACCTTGCTCTGTACGAGGATCTTCCTTGTCAGGCAGGCGTTGCTCCCAATCTGGTGGTTGGGTGGCGACCCTACTGTTTTTCGCTTGAATCTGCTCCTTGGTAGGAAGCGGATCTGGTGAGCGGTAGAAGACGCCTTCGGTAACAAAATCTTCCGGTGTTCCTTCCTTCGCCAAATACCGTTCGCCGTTATACGTAATGAGGCGTGCTTTTTGGTGGGTATCGTCTACCTTTGTCGGAACGAACTTGCTGTTGAACAAATCGGTAATCAAATGGCCAGCTTCTTTTGAAAGCTCACTTGGCAATAGACCTGATTTCGAGTCAACAGTCGCACTGACAACTCCTGCCGGCTTTTTGAAGGTGGAATCAGGAGGTGAAAGGTTCGGATGCTTTGCAATGACATCCTTCATGACCTTACCCCATACAACCATCGGAACATATTTGTCCGCGTCTGGCATTGGATATGGCTCGTCAAAACCAACCCATACCCCCATGGACAGCTCTGGCGTGTAACCGACGAAATAGAGGTCGTTGCTGTTGTTCGTTGTTCCGGTTTTACCTGCCACATCGACTTTGCGCGGCACGTATTTGCGGATGTGTGTACCTGTACCGTTATTTACGACGGAACGCATCATATCAGTGATCAAGTATGCCGTTTGTTCGCTGTACACTTGTACAGGTTTGTTCTCATGGCGATAAATCACTTTTCCGGTGTTATCCTCAATTCGGTCAATCAGATAGGCATCCACGAAAGAACCGTGATTTGCGAATGTCCCATAGGCGTTTGTAATTTCCTCGACAGTTGTTCCATAGGTAAGACCGCCAATTACGCCAGTGGCTGCATAGTTGTCAGCATCCACCAATGTTGTGATTCCCATTTTCTTCACGTATTCGAGAGCCGTTGGAATGCCAACTTTCAAATACGTCTTGATCGCCGGAATGTTCCAGGACATCCGCAGTGCTTCGCGGGTACTCATCATCCCTTGCCATTTGTTGTTCCAGTTCTTAGGTAAATGGGAACCGTTCTGGCCGTCAGCGAGTAGCACCGGAGCGTCATCGATTGGGGATGCTGGCTGGAGCAATCCCAGTTCAAAAGCAGGAGCATAAGCTGCAAGTGGCTTCATGGCCGAACCAGGCTGGCGTGGTACGGTGGCGTGGTTCGTCTGTTCCACCTTGAAGTCACGTCCTCCGATCATGCCGAGGATGGCTCCTGTTTTGTTGTGAATCAGCATTGCGCCGACTTCTTCCAGAGCATTTTCGATTTTCTCTGTTTTGCCGTTTGAGCGACGAATCGTATAGGTACGATTCTTACCGAAGTTTTTCGGATCGGCTGCAACAGCCTGCATGATGTCATATACGCTCTTGTCGATTGTGGTATGTATCTTGTACCCTTTTCGCAGGATGTCGCGACGTTTCTCTTCAACCAGTTGTCGGTATTCGTTGCGACCGATAGTTGATTTGTCTCGACCTTTTTCCAAGAGGTCTGCATCTACAAGTTGACGCGCGGCACGATCTTCAATTTCCATCATCAAGAATGGCACTTCTCGATAAGCTTGCTGCGTCGGTTTTGCTAGCTGTTCCTTCAAATCACTGATGACAGCTCCATCGTATTGGGTTTTTGTGATGTAGCCATTTTCCAGCATGCGATCCAACACCATTTTTTGGCGTTCCTTACCGCGCTGATAACTTTCTGCACGGAATGGAGAGTAGGCACCTGGGTTTTGAATCATGCCCGCAAGATAGGAGCCCTCAGCGAGCCCGAGCTCTTTTACATCTTTGCCAAAGATTCCTTTTGCGGCAGCCTGAACGCCGTATACGTTTGAACCGTTGGCGTTTTTTCCGAAGTAAATTTCGTTCATGTAGGCTTCCAGAATCTGATCTTTGGAAAACATGCGCTCGATCCGAACTGCCGTAAATATTTCACGGGCCTTACGGGTGTGGCTAACTTCAGCAGAGAGGATCGTATTTTTTACAAGCTGCTGTGTAATCGTACTACCACCTGTTACGACAGGCTGGTTGGTAAATTCCTGAATCGCTCCACGCATGGTAGCTTGAAGCGAAACCCCGGTGTGGTGGTAGTAGTTATGGTCCTCAGTTGCGATGATGGCATTAATTAAATAGGGAGAAACGTCTGCTTTCTTCACTAAACGTCGATCGCCTTCTTCGGCCCGTAATTGGCCGATCAGAGAGCCGTCGTTGTAGTAGGCGAATCCAGTCAGATAGTTGGTGAAGATTTTATTCTCCAGTTCCTCCTTGCTGCGCACAGGCTCGTCCTTCACGAGTGCGGCAACATAACCTGTCACGATTCCTCCCGCTAATGCAGCTCCCATTAGCCCTAGTACGAAGACGATTTGGAAGATGATCCAGAACGTTCTACCACGGCTTCTGCGTCGCTTTTTCTTCGTCGGTTCAGAGGAAGATGTGTGGTTATTCGACATAGTCTACGACCCCCTAGCATACCACCTGATTATACCATACGAGGAACCTAGAGGATAGAAGATGCGAAGGAGATAGCAAAATGTGTCAAAAACCGTTGAAAGTTGTCAAAGGATTCCGTGAGGTGTTGGAGCGGGCGAAAGCGTGGAACACAACAAATACATAAAAAAAAGAGCAGGCCGACAAGCGGCACTACTCTTTTTCTTTTTATCCTCAGACGATTAACGGCTGTAGAACTCAACGATCAGAACTTCGTTGATTTCAGCTGGCATTTCTTCACGGTCTGGCAGACGAGTGAAGGTACCTTCAGCAGCAGCATCGTTGAATGTAACGTAGTTCGGCAGGAAAGTGCGGCTTTCCAGAGCGTCCTTGATCAGTTGCAGACCACGGGACTTTTCACGAATGGAGATTACATCACCCGGTTGTACGCGGTAGGATGGGATGTTTACTTTTTTGCCGTTTACCAGGAAGTGACCATGGTTTACCAACTGACGAGCAGCTGGGCGAGTTGGAGCAAAGCCCATACGGTATACCACGTTATCCAGACGGGATTCCAGCAATTTCATGAAGTTTTCGCCCACTACGCCAGCCATTTTGCTAGCATTGTCGAAAGTGCGGCGGAATTGTTTTTCGTTAAGGCCAAACATGTGGCGCAGTTTTTGCTTTTCTTGCAACTGGATTCCGTACTCGCTCAGTTTACGACGGTTGTTGTGACCGTGTTGACCTGGAGGGAAGTTGCGTTTGATGTCTTTTCCTGTACCATCGAGGGAGATACCCAGACGACGAGCAAGTTTGTGACGAGGTCCTGTGTAACGTGACATGTATTCATTCTCCTTTAATATGGATTCGCAGGTGTTTACTTCCGGCAGGTTAGTTCCTACTTTATCTACACGAACTTCGGACGGTAGCGTTTCCGCATCGTGCTCCTCACAGATGTTCAGCCGCAGTCTGTCAAGGGAGGGAACTAAGAGGGTACATCCTTCCGTTTTTACCTACAATCAATGCTACCCTGTACACATACATTCAATAATACTAGGCGAGATATAGCAAAGTCAAGGGAAAAGAAGAGCGCCATCCGCCGCAAGAAGTGGGATGGATGGCGCTTTTTGGGTATTATTTTCGCAACAAAGTAGCCGTACTGTCTGGATTATCCCGTTTTTCGAGGAAACGGGTAAAGGTAATGGCTGCATCTGCACGAGGGACAAGGCTTTGCGGCTGGAACTTTTGTTTGTCAGTCGGCACGATACCGAGTGTAGTCGCGATGACGATCGAACCGCGGTACTTCGAATTGGCAATGTCTGAGAGCTCAGATTGGAACATGCCAGGGAAGTCCGTCAGTTTTTTGTAACCGAGTGCACGAACAATCATATCCGCGAGCTCTTCACGTGTAATCGTCTCATTTGGGTTCAGCTTGGAAGCATTTTTATCGAGAAGTCCGCGATCAACAGCACCTTCTACGGCTGAAAAGTAGCGCGAACCATTTGCCACATCGCTATAAGTGGCCTTGCGTTCCAGAGAGTACTGTGGATAGTGTCTGCCTTGGTTGAGACTGATCATGAGCATTTCAATCATTTCGCCACGTGTGATTGGTTTTTGCGGCATAATATTGCCGTTTTCAAGCGATAGTGCGTCGTATTCGTACATCAACGAGAGTTCCTTCTCCGCTGGATGACCCTTCAAATCGGCAGGAGCCGGACGATGCAGCGCAATCGTTTTGCCAGTAGAGGTAGAGCTCCACTCGCCTGTTATAGCGTCAAGGTAATAAGGCTGCTCAAACGGCGTCATTGTCGCGCGATAGACGATCTTGGCCGTTCGCTTCGGTGTGTAGGAAGGCTGCTCTTTTGCACGTTTGGCATCCTCAGGAGTAAGAGGAACGAGGGCGTATACTTCCTCTGCTTTTGTCTCAGTCCACCACTTCTCGCTCGCTTCGGCAGCAGGCAGATGCTTGGGAACTTGTGTCGGGTATGTTTCGCTGCCCAATTCAGCACTGTAATTCAACAGATCGCCTGTTTCTATGTCAAACGTGAAGTAGGCAGAGCCGCTAGCTGCAGCTATTCCATTGATAAAACGCTCAAATCGGATCTGCTGCCGCTCGGAATCAACAGGTTGGTTTTCGATTTCCTCTTCAATAGGCTCTGTCCAGTAAAGCTGGTGGGCCATGGTTGGCGCCAAATCACGAATCGTTTCCATCGCTTTTGCCTTGAATTTTTCTATGTCTGGTTTTTTAGAAGCGGTTGTTTTTTCTTTATGGCTACGGAAGTCCTTGTTTAATCGGTAGATGTCCCCGGTTACAGCATCCACGGAGACATATGCAAAGCCGTCTTCGCTTTTACCTTTTTCGCCGAATTCGAGATCCCAGACAGGACGATTGCCGCGGTAGTCTCTTTCGTTGTAATTGGCAGAACGAAGCTCATAGTTGGACAAATTCAATGCTTTCGATGCCCATTGTACAGCTTCCTCCTGAGAGAGCGGTTGTCCGCTGCGGCGTGCAGGGAGGGCTTTGCTGCTAACAGGCTCAGGATCTTTCGTTGGTTGATACGGGGTCAACGATTGTGTCAATGGTTTGCCAGTCTCCGCATCCATGTAGAATGTGAAGGGATTCATATACCCTAAAGATGGCTTGGTATTTTGAGTTTCCACCCGATCCCACGGCAGCAGGTAAATTGGTTTTGGATTCGCTTGTTCTTTAAACAGTTTCTCGGCTTCTTCTTCTGAGATTTTCGTATCCGTGTCCTCGAAAGTCACGTCGTTCCAAGACAGAGAATAGTTGGTCACTTTGCCAGAAGCATCTACCGTGATATCTGCGCCGTTGTCAGGAAAGAGAATGCCGTCCACGTCACGAACAAAGCGGAAATTATAGTAAACTTCCGAGTTCAGCGGCGTTTTTGGCTCTGGCATATCGCGCGTATACAGTCTTGTTTCCGATGCTTTTCCTGCATTGTTTTTCTCGAAAAAGCGCTTCGCCTGTTCTTGCGCCTCTGTATAGGAAATGTGTTTTGCATAGGGAAGCTGGGATGCTTCCTGCTCTTGATGCGAATAGGAAGTCAGCTCGCCTGTATTGGCGTGGATACTGACGCTATAGGATAGAAGGGTTCTACCATTTTCTGGATCTTTCTTCACCCAACTAAACGACCATTCCGGAAATGGGCGCCAGCTATCCGCTGAACGAAATGACACATTCTGCACCGTCATCCCGGCGGTAGGAACTATTTTTGTAGCAAGAGCCAAGGCTGCTTCCTTGGACAGCTTTGCTTTGGCTTGTGCCACAGAGTCAGCTTGCGCCACAGTAGTCGCCATTTTATTGGTACTCACAAGAGGTGATTGTGCATGCGCTTGAGCGACAGGCAGCAACAGACTGGCAGATAGAACAAAAGAGCTAGACCGAATGATCCATGGTTTCATAGGAACCCCTCCAACGATGTCATATTCTTCTTATCACCTCTGACGAGAGGAAGTAAAAGATCGTTTCAGAGAAATTTCGTAAAAAAAAGTGTCCAGTATTTGCAGAAAGGAATGAAATATAGGAATTTTGTACCAAATGTTTTTTTATCAATCTAGAATTGTGAACATGCATCTTATATAATAAGAAATACTATCCATAGAATACGTAAACGGTAAGGAGATAAAGCGTTTTGGAAACCATCATGTATCTCATTCGTCATGGAGAGACGGAGTGGAATCAGGTTCGTCGTATACAAGGCCACAGTGACATCGCATTGAACGAGCTCGGGGTACGTCAGGCCAAGCAAGTAGCAGACAGGTTTCAAGGCGAGACGATTCACGCTTTTTATTCGAGTGATCTTAGCCGCGCACACGATACGGCTGCCAAGATTGCTGGAAACTTCCAATCCTCTGTTTCTACGCGGACAACCTTGCGGGAGCGCTGCTATGGGGAGTGGGAGGGGCTCACCTATGAAGAAATACGTGAGCGATTTGAAAATCAGGATGAAGCCTCTTGTGGAATTGAGACATTTGAAGACATGCAGCGTCGAGCTGTAGCTGCCATGACAGAAATAGCAGGGAGCCATCTAGGTGAGGCGATTGTCGTGGTCTCGCATGGGGGTCTCATTAATAGCTTTTTGCATTATGTGACGGTGGGAGAACAAGGAACGGGTATCACACGAATCGATAATACTGGTATTACGATATTTCGGTATGTCGATCGCAGGTGGGAAGTTCTATCCGTTAATGATACAGACCATTTGAAAGCTTGAGAAAATGCTGAGAGAGGGAGTTTCTCGTGTCAAGTAAAATGTTGGGGAAGTTAAAGACGGTCTTTTCCTACACGGCCCATTTTATCTTACAATCTTGGCCGGAAAAGCGCCCAGGCATCCTTTTCTTGACAGATTCCGGGGGCCGCGTAATCAACTTCATGGAAATGCAGGTTGGTCCATCTCGGAATTCTCAAGGGCTTACCCTGCAACACGATGTATCGATTGGCAAAGTCTTTGATTTTATTTTGGAGGCACTTTCTTCCAAAGAGATTGTGGTCAATACGAGAAGTGAAACAAACAACGTGTGTGGAGCCTTTCCTTTGTGTGAAGACGATGGAAGGGTTCGTGCTGTCATTGGGATCATAGCGCCCAATGACCAAATTCCATTCGATTTGTCATCCTATATGCGCGGGCTAGAGCCGTTGATTCGCATGGGATATGATGCTTATATTCAACACGTCACAAGCCAGATTGTCATGGATTTGACGCTGCATGATACGACCAAAGAACTGCTGCAAAGCTTGACGGGTCAGATCAGTGACATTATCCAAAAAGGCTATTGTTCGGCTGTTAAGCTCGCGGACAACGCCACGTTGATTCCGCAGGAGAGTGTAACAACGCAGGAGGCCGAAGCTGGACAATCCCACATAGCCCAACTGGTCTCGAGATTCGGTACGACGCAAATCATGCCTTCCATTTTGGATGACCACAGGCTTGTCGTCGTTCCTGTCTCCTTGAACCAAACGCCGCTCTACGCCCTGTTTTTGCATCTGCCACCTGAAGAGACAGATTGCGTGTACGATGAACGGGATGTTGCTTTTTTGCAGGAAGTAGGCGCAAAGGCAAGCTGTGCGCTTTGGCGTTCGATCATGTCGGACGACCTGCGTCGTGAAGCGGGCAAAAAAGATTTGTTGTATCAGTTGATGTCAAAGATTCAGGCCTCGATTGATGTGAATGATGTGTTACATGAAATCGTGACGAGCATTCCCAGCCTTTATCCGTACTTGTCGGCAGAGCTTTTCCTGACGGTTGAACCCAATGCAACCACCCCGGTCAAACAGCTTTCTTTTCAAGAAGTAGAGCCGTCTACCAGTACCAAGGCCTATTTGGAAGGGCGTCTCATTGCCGAAGAAGTGGGAGAAGGGGAGCAGCAGGTGACGGTGATCGCAGCGCCACTCTTGGGCAAGCAAGGCATTTACGGAGTTTTGCAAGTGTCGTCCGATCAGCGAATCACCTTGAATCAGCATGAAAAGGATTACATCTCGATCTTGGCGGATACTGCTGGCACTGCGTTTGAAAACGCCCAGCTCTATCAGCAATCGCGCAATTTGATTCGAGAATTACGTTTGATTAACGAGATGGCACGTCAGTTGAACAGAAGTCTTGATTTAAAGGAAATTCTTGATTTTGTTACGACGATGATGCGGGCTACCTTTGATGCAGAGTTTTGTGCTATTTTGCGAAAAACGCCAGGAGAGGATTGCTTCGATGTGCTCTCTTCCTCCATTCCAGCGTTCAATGGCATGGCGATCGATGCTACAGAAAAGCCATTTCAGCAAATCTTACAAAACAAGCAGGCATTGTTACTAGCTCAACCAGGGGCGGGACCGCTTCCTTTCTCGCTCTTTTCATGTTGTTCCTTCATGGGTGTTCCGCTCGTTGTCGAGGGTGAAATTAGCGGGGTACTTTTAGTCGCAGATTCCCGGTATCATTTTTTTAGTTTTGACGACTACAAACTCCTCGAAATATTTGGCCAGCACGCGAGCTTGGCAATGACCAACGCGGTCCTGCATAATGAAATGGAACGGATGGTCATTACGGATAATTTGACAGGCCTATACACGAGAAGGTATTTGAATGAACGAGTGAGAGGATCATTACAAAAAGACAACTACGGCTCGTTGATCTTGATCGATATTGATTATTTTAAAACGGTGAATGATACATTTGGCCATCAGGTAGGGGACGAGGTACTGATTCAAGTCGCCAATCTGATTCGACATAGCATCCGAGACAGTGATATTGCGGCAAGATGGGGCGGAGAGGAACTCGCTGTTTATTTGCCGCGTGTGGACAAAAACACCGCGCATTCCGTGGCAGAGCGCATACGGGAATGCGTCGAGCAAGAGACGTCCCCACAGGTCACGATCTCGTGCGGACTAGCGAAATGGAACAGGGATATGGATGTAGACCTGAGTGTAGAAGCGCTGTTCCATCAAGCAGATGTTGCTTTGTATGAAGCCAAAAATTCAGGTAGAAATCAAGTTGTTCTCGCCTAGAGCCAAAACAATGGCTCTTTTCTCTTTTCGGAAAAAAAGGCAAAAAACTTGAGGGGTAGATAAAAAATGGCAACGAACGATGGCAAGCAAACGATCGCGACCCAAGTAGCACCTGATATTTTTTGTCTGGAAATACCCACACCTTTTGATGTGGGGGCAGTAAACGTCTACTTGCTAAAAGGGGAGCGCTTGACCTTGATTGATGTGGGCCCATTGACCGACGATGCGTGGGCAGCCTTGACAGATGGCTTAGAATCGATTGGCGTAAGCGTGGAAGATATCGATCAAGTCATACTGACGCATCATCATGTGGATCATTGCGGTCAGTTAGAAAAAGTACGGGAACGATCAGGAGCGAAAACGTTTGCCCATCCGCAGGCAACACCTTATGTACAGCAGGATGAGCAGTTTATGATTTTTCATGATCAGTTTTTTGAAGAGTTGTACATCCAGAGCGGTGTACCAGAAAAGATGATGGTCATTATCTCGAAATTTCACAAGCTGATGAAGAAGTTTTCTGCGCCAAGTCAGATTGACTTCCACCTGAAGCATGAGCAAAAGGTACCGTACTTGGAGGACTGGCAGGTACTGTATACGCCGGGACATAGCCAAAGCCATCTGTCGTTGTATCGGGAAAAGGATCAAGTCATGATTGGTGGAGACCATATCATCAAGCGAATTTCATCCAATGCCTTCATTGAACCACCCCGGAATCGCTCGAGTACAAGACCACTGACCTTGATCCAATACCGTACAGCGTTGCAAATGTGTGCGGACATGGAGATCGAGCAAGTCCTCAGCGGACACGGTGAACCGGTTTACAACCATCGAGAGCTCATACTCACTCGTCTGCAAAAGAACTGGGAGAGAACAGATACGCTCCGCAGGCTTCTTGCAGATGGAGAAAAGACTGCTTTTGAACTGAATGCTTTCCTTTTTCCGACCTTGTACCAAAAAGAATTGCCATTGACGCTATCCGAGACTTTGGGGCACATCGATTTGTTAATGATTCTCCATCAGATTGAAGTGAGAGAGCAGGATCGCATCTTGTATTACCACCTGTAAAACCTGATCGTACAAGAGAGGCTTGCAAGTAGAATAAGCCTATTCCTCCCCGGAAACGCTAAAAGGGACTATTACCCTGGGACGCTACATGAGGCTGAACCAGGGTAGCCGAGGGAGGGAAGCATCTATGCAGAAGTATTGGACCATTTGCGTGATGGCTCTTGTGTGTACAGTTGTTGTAGGTGGCTGTAATCAAATGAGTGTGAAGCAGGATGCGAATACAACGTTTGAGCAGGTACGTGACAAGTTTGATGGGCAGAAATCGTATGCCTTCTACGGGCAAACCAAGCTGTTGACGGCGAATAGTGCCAATGCGAACCTGGTTAACTTTTCGGGCAGAAAAGATGGAGAGGCTGTTTACATGAACGTGAAGCTCTCAGTCCCAGAAGAAAACAGAGTGGACAACTTATCCTTGCTGCGACAAGGGGACAAGCTGTATACCAAGCATGGACAAAACGAAAGCTGGAAACATGTCGCGGGGGATAGTCCGGCCTTGCATCAAGAAATGAACAACTGGAATCCCATCGCCTCCTTTCAGCAAATCGACGAAATGAAAAGAAACGTCCGGATGCTGCCTGATGAGAATCCAAAAGACGATTTTGAAGCGCTCGGAGTCGTATTGGATTCTGCCAAACTAAAGAGCTGGCTTGTTGCCCAAATGCAAGAACAAACAAAGTCGGGAGCAAGAGTCCAATCGATAGCAGGGCGAGAGAAACCCTACATACCGAAGCTAAAGATAGCAATGTCACTCTCTGAAGGCAATTGGAGAGGAACGCCTGCACACCGTTCTGGACCCACGATTCAATCCAAGAATAAGGTGGATATAAGCGAGCTCGTGAACCAGATGGAAGTGGAGGCAGAGTACACGATTCACTACAACAAAAAAACGATGCTCCCCACGAACATGACGATGTCGATTCGATCTTCGTACGATTTGAACGATCAGCGCGTAAAAGAGCATACGCAAGTAGAAACGTATTTGCAGCAATATGGAGCTGTGGTCCCCATCACAGCTCCAACGGAAAAAAGCAAATAAGGAGTAAGAGTAATCAGGTGAGACGTTCCTCTTGCAAAACAGACAAGGAGCGTCTTTTTTTTCTGTCAGGGAAAATTGCAAAGTTGAGGTAACTTGTTCGATGCTTTTTACGTACTTCTTATGTGGATGAAAATCTATGCGAGAGCGGTTTTTTTCGATGGAATCAGCATTGTGAGAAGGAATACCGGAAAACATTGTCGAACATACAACAAGACTATCTTTTTTCGTCGAATAATCTGTACAATGGGAAAGATGCCTGATGGATCAGACGAAAATGCGTATTTTGTCCGCAGCTGCGAAGCTTTTTGATGTTCATGGCTACAAAGGGACCTCCGTAAGACAAATTGCCTCTGTTGCTCAAGTAAATTCCGCGCTGATTTCCTATCACTTTGAAGGGAAGCAAGGAGTCCTGGAGACGCTGATTGCTTCTTACTTTGAGACGTTGTTTCGCCTTTTGGAAGAACTGGAAAACGAGCAGGAAAACATCCCTGCCTATCAACGACTGGAACAAATTGTGCAGCTGTATTTGCGATTTCAATGTGAGCATGCGCCTATCACGCGTTTGATTCACCGTGAGCTGAGCGTAGAATCCATGCTTGCACGTGAAGTGATGACGCTATATATGAGCCGATGGAAGCACGGGCTTTCGCGTGTGATCGAGGGCGGTGTCATCTCGGGCGAGTTTTTGCCCATTTCTATTGATCGTACAGTGCTGGCTATGACGAGCCAGATGATATATCCATTTTTGCAACCACAAATGGTTCGCCAGGTCTATGATCTGGAGCCATCTTCCGAGGAGTTCGTCCAATGGCTGCAAACCTCGATCATGTGTTATCTGCGAGGTTCTTTGCTGCCCGCTTAGGCGTGGCCTTCTCCCAATGAATGATTCTAGTAAGGGGATGTATGACAAGTGAAACGAAAATTATTCATGCTCTGTCTGGCAGGCATGTTGTTATATACGAATCCGGCCTATGCGACGCCGTTTCCAGATAAAAAAGAGGAAGTTGTTCAGGACGCTGACAACTATTTGAAAAAAGAAGACAGGACAGCCTTTGCAAATTCATTGAACGGCATACCAGGCAGCTACAAAGTCGTTGTAGTGGAAAGCACTGCACCGGAAGCTGAATCTCCTGATATCTACGCGCAAAAGCTGTTTGACAATTACAATTTGGCCGACGATGCCTTGATGATCGTACTCGACATAAACACCGAGCAGTTGGGGATTTATGCCGGCCCTGCTTTGCAGGCAAAAGGTGCCACGATGGCATTGCTGCATGACAAGATCGTGTCTTTCTATGAACCATTCAAAACACAAAAGCAGTATTTGACCGGGATTCAGACGCTAATTACGGACGTAAACCAAGAGCTTAGTCGTATAGAAAGCAAGCAAGCAGCAGCAAAACCGGGTGCGACCGACGCTAGTAAAGCGGGAGAGAGCGAAAGCAGTGGCGCTCTCGGTGGCATTCCATGGTGGATCTATTTGGTGGGAGCGGTATTTGCAGGGCTATCGATCAGCTTGATTTATGCGATGATCAGACGCCGGGCTATTTTTGCCCAAGTAGATGATGTAGAGGATTGGAAGGAAGAACTCGTTGAGAAGATCAGTGTCATCGAGGTGGAAAAACCGCTTCGCCGTTCCAGCGGCATGACAGAAGTACGTTACCACCACTTGGCTGACAAAAAAGAAAATCTGTTGCGTATTCGCATCCCTGATGTGGAAATGATGATTCTCGATGCTGAAGAGGCTTGCGATCGCTTCCGCTTTACGCTGGCGCTTGGCATGCTGAATGAGGCGAGAGAGGCCATTTCGAAAATTGAGGAAGAGCTGAATGAGCTAAAAACGGACACTTCCAAAGTGGCAGTAACCAAACAAGAAAACAAGGTTGTTGTTCCTGAGATCGGAAAGCAAGTGGAGCAGATGGAACGACGCTTGTCCGATTTGCGTCTGGAGTACGGTTTGTCTTTCCATGAGCTGAAAGCATCGCTCGATGAAGTAGACACGATGCGAAAACTCGTAAAAACTGCGCGGGCGGCAGGGGACGACATTGCGGCGTACGAAACCACACAAAAAGCGCAGCAAGTGCTGGAGCAGGTAGGACAAGCGATGGAACTCATTCCAAAGCTTGTGCAACGCGTGAAAAAAGAAATGCCGGAAGAATTTAAGCATCTGGAAGAAGGAATTGAGCAGGCCGTTCGTGACGGCTTTGATTTAAAACAGGATTCCATGGACAATGCTCTCTTGCAGGCGAAGCAATTGGTCACGTCCGCGAAAAGTGCTTTGGAAGAGGGCAGCCTGGAAATGGTTCTGACCCATGTCAAGGCGTTCGAAGTGCTCATTGATACGACTTATCAAGCTATAGAAGATGGCGTTCTTGCTAGTGATGAAGCAGCAGCGACGATACATGTAGACGTTGAGCCGCCAACAGAAGTGAATCAAGGTAATGAAGAAGCAGAATTTATGCAGGTGGAAAAGAAAGCAGAAGTAGTAGAGGCTGATCCGGATGATTCACGACAGCAAGTAGCTGCGACATCCGCGCCTGTGGAGCAGGAAATTCATACTCCTGAGCCGACTCCAACTAGCGAGACGGAGCATTCCACCAGCAAAGCAGATCTTGAAAATCCGCTTCCTCTCCAGCAGACGAAGGTGGCTGAAGAGAGAACGGGGCGAGGAAAATCCTCAGAACTGAGTGAAGCCGAGCGTTCCGTTCTGTTGCAAGCGATTCCCCAGCTTTTCAATAAAAAAGCACAAAAGCCTGCTCCAGTAGTCAAAGCTGAGGAGCCTGCGTACGAAGAAGAAGAGTATGAACTGGTCATGCCGAAGAGTCAGCCTGAACCGGAAGAAATGATTCAGGAAGAAGAAGAGCAAGCGTATTTGGTCATCGAAACGGAAGACGATGCGCTGGACGAGCTGGAGCGAATTTCTAACACATTAGTCCGCGTTCGTCAGCAAATTAAGCGCAGCTACTTGCCTGGGATTCCTGATCACTTGAAATACATGTTTGAAGAAGTCGTGCAAACGTTGGGCCGCGTGCAAACGATCATGGTTCAGTACCGCTATGATCTGGAAGAGGTGGCCATGCTGATTCAGGACGCGAGTGATCTGGTCAGCGAAACAGAACGGATGGCAGAACGCATCATCACTACTTGTCAGATGGCAGAGGGTGCCATTCAGTATACAAACCGTTATCGCCGCCAAAATCGCCAGGTCAATGAGTTGTTGACGAAGGCAGAGATATCGTTTCGACAACTGGCTTTCGCAGAAGCCTATCAGCTTGCCGAGGAGGCCCGTCTGGTAATCGAAGGCGCACCAGTCGAAGAGGAAAACCGATGGCTTCTCCGTCGTAAGAAAAAGGGATGAGCCAGATGATAGTCTTTCCTCTCTTCTTACTGGCAGTTGGGCTTCTCGTCATGGTACAACCGCGTACAAAACGTTGGCAATCGCGGATGAACGCCTATTTTCAAGGAGACGAAAGGCGAGTGAAGCAACGTGCCAACACGTTTTTTCTGTTGGGTCTAGCCTTTGTGTTCGCAGGATTTGCGTATTTGTTCCGCCTTGTCGGATAAACCAATAATCAATGATAAAGCACCTGCTATGAAAAGATGGACTTGTCTTCTTTTGTAGCAGGTGCTTTTTGCTGGGCAAAAAAAAGAAGCATCGCTCACGCAGGCGATGCTCCATCTAGGAAGATAAAGGGAGTAAGGTTGTTAAACCAGCACATTACAACTAGGGGGGAGTAATGTGCTGGTTTCTCTTTCATGAAAAGAGAACCTGATTTATAGTTTCCCCAATCCCACTTGATCTAAACGTCATTCTCGTAAAAAAATTCGAATGCTTCCTGCGCACTATGTGTACCCGCAGAATGGCCGGATGAGAAGGCGATGGTGATGTTGTATCCACCGGTATGGGCGTGGACGTCCATGACCTCTCCAGCAAAATACAAGCCATCCATGAGCTTGGATCTCATGGAGCGTGGATCAATCTCTTTTACGCTTACACCGCCACCTGTAATAAATGCTTCTTCAAGAGAGAGCGTCCCCGTAATGGTGAGTGGAAACGATTTGATCAAGCTCGTGAACTTGCTCCACTCCTGTTTCTTCATATGGCTGTAGGTTGTTTCTTCCGAAATCCCTGCCAACTCAAGCAAGAGCGGAATAATCCGTTCGGGAAGGAAGCCTTTGATGGCATTTTTTACTGCCTTTTTCGGCTGATCCTCAATCAACTGCCAGCTTTCCCCTGTGATTTCCTCTGCCGTTTTGTCAGGCATGAGATCGATCGTCAGAGAAAGAGGAACCGCTCCGTATTTTCGTTGTGACACAGAGACATAATGTCCCATGCGAAGGGAGGCGGGGCCTGATATTCCGAAGTGAGTGAAGATCATATCGCCTTCCTGCGTATTGATCTTTTTCCCATTGGGCGCATACAAGGTCATCGTAATATCACGCAGCGACAGACCCTGGATCGATTTATCGCGAATAAAAGAGTCATTGGCTGTAAGCGGTACTTCCGTAGGATACAGCTCAGTGATTGTATGCCCGGCTGCTTTCGCCCATGCATAGCCATCGCCTGTAGACCCTGTCTGTGGTACTGAACAGCCCCCAACGGCAATAATCACACAAGGCGCGGTGATTTTCTCACCGGATTGGAGCATGATGCCACCGACTCTGCCTTCTGAATAGAGAACTTCTTTTACAGCGGCATTTACATGTATGGTGGCACCTCTGCTCTTCAACAAGTCAATCAACGCTTGGGCGACTGTCACTGCTTTATCTGTGACGGGAAACATGCGGCCCCGATCTTCTTCTTTTAACGCGACACCCATCTCCTCGAAAAACTGGATAATCTCTCGGTTGCCGAATTGGGTGAGAGCACTGTACATGAAACGGCCATTTCCCGGCATTTGTTTGATTAATTCATCTTGTTCCTTGGCATTGGTTACATTGCAGCGACCGCCGCCAGATATGATGAGCTTGCGTCCGAGTTTCGAGCCTTTTTCCACGAGACAGACTCTTGCTCCTTGGCCAGAAGCGGCAATAGCGGACATCAGCCCAGAGGGACCGCCGCCTATGATGATAACGTCATAATTGTATTGTGATCGATTCATTTCATTCTCGTCCTTTGTTGTATAGGGTTGGGCAACATCCATTTTACCACATACCGCCCACCCGTCGCGCAATTCTAGCTAGGATAGAGAGGACGAGGCACCTAAAATATCAGTCAACGGTTGCTTTTCTAAGACGTAACGAACGGTGGATTGACCACGGAGGACATTCGTGACGACGTATCCTTTAGCAAAATAGGCCGTGAACAATTCGCTCGTCATTTCTCGCCACAAGGAAGCGACACTCATATCTGCTCGTTTTACATCCTGGAAGAAGGCAGGGACAGGCAGTAGCACCATAGGCTCTTCGCATGACATATCTATTTCGATAGGATGTGGAATGCCATCCTTGAGTTCTAAACGCAATAGGTCTGGCGCCTGGTTGAAAGATGGAGTAGAGCTCTTCCCAGACTGACGCAACTCCACACGATTACTACCGATTAACCATTCAACGAGGAAACGGTCTGTCGGCAGTCCTCGATTGAAGTCGTCATCGAGTTGTCCGTAGCAGTTTGGTAAATAAGTACGAACGATACCGCCAAGCTTGGCGATGTTCAGAACACCGTTTACGGTTTCAAGCGGATCATACGTCCATGTAATTTTGGAATAGCCTGCAGCTGCCGCTTCTTCTTTTTGCAGCCATTTCATTTGTACACCTAGCCCTTGCTTGCGATACTCTGGCAAAAAGCCGAGCATGTGTGAGCAAAGATGGGATTCTCCGTTAGTGAAGCCTGGGAAGCTGTACAAAAAGCCGATCATTTCCTCGTCATCGAAGGCCCCTAAAAACAAACCGCCAAACTTTTGCATGGTGAGTGTCATATGGTGGGGAATAGCACTAGAAGGGTCCCATATTTTCCCCTCCATTTCTTCTAATTGCTCAATTTCACTGAATTCGGTCAACTTTCGTAACGTGATTGCCATCTGCTTTTTCCTCCTCAAACGATTCGTGTTTTTTTCTTCATTCGGGACAAGCTCTTGCATTCCTGCTTGTGAGTAGTTGCGTCTGAATACACCCTCGCGGATAATAGAGAAGGAAAACAGGCATGAAACTAGGGTCGAGGAGGATTTTTGGCGATGGAAAATAAATTTCAAGTTGAACTGTGGAACCGTTTGACGCAGGCACCAGGAGCGCCTGGTTTCGAAGGTCCGGTACGCGAGATTATGCGGGAATACATAAGCAGCTATACTAGTGAACTCATGTACGACAATTTGGGCAGTATTTTTGGCGTTATGCGTGGTGACGAGAACGGCCCAAAAATTATGGTAGCGGGTCACATGGACGAAGTGGGCTTCATGGTCACCCGAATTTCTGATAAAGGATTTATTTCATTTCAGACGTTGGGAGGCTGGTGGGGGCAGGTCCTGCTTGCGCAACGTGTACAAATTATTACGGACAATGGACCGGTCGAAGGTGTAATCAGCTCGATCCCGCCGCATGTCTTGAGCGACGATCAGCGCAATCGCCCGATGGATGTACGCAACATGTATATTGATATCGGCGTTGATTCGAGTGTGGAAGCCGAACAGGTAGGAATACGTGCTGGCCAGCAAATTGTACCGGTTTGCCCGTTGCAGGTCATGGCCAATCCGCGCCGTGTGATGGCCAAAGCATGGGATAATCGCTATGGTTGTAGTTTGGCAGTGGAGCTCGCAAAAGAGCTGCACGAAAACCCCGATCATCCGAATGTCGTCTACGTCGGGGCCACTGTACAGGAAGAATTGTCCGGGCAGCGCGGTGCGAAAACGGCCGCTGCGTCCATTGATCCGGATTTGTTCTTGGCTTTGGATGCGAGTCCAGCCACAGACATACCAGGTGTAAGAGACGATGGTGGCAAGCTCGGTGGTGGACTTTTGATGCGCATCTACGATCCGATGTACGTCATGCCGGTAGGATTGCGTGAGCTTCTCATCTCCACGTGCGAAGAGGAGAACATTCCGTATCAGATTTATGTGGCAAAAGGCGGAACGGATGCAGGTGTCGTTCAGTACCATGGCAAGGGAGTGCCGTCTGCCGTTATTGGAATTCCATCCCGTTACATTCACAGCCATGCTTCGATCATTGATCGCGAGGATTACGAGGCTGCAAAGCGTCTGCTGTTCAGTGTTATTCGCAAGCTGGACCGTGCGACGTGGGAATCTATTTTGCCTAGATAAATAGTCTGGAGAAAATCGTTGAGTGAGTAGAAAGCGGAGGAGTGCTTTTGAACGCGATCATATTGTATACACGGCGTCAGGGCGAAGCTACGTCATTTGAATTTAATGTGTTTGACAATCAATTCGCTACGGAGAATCTGGCAGTGCGCAAGGTATTGATGGCCATGCTAGCAGCTGTTTCCAACAACTTGACCGATCTGGAAGTGGAGTACAACGACAGCATACTGGTGGAAAAGGTCGGGGCGAAGCATGCCGGGGAGCTGCTTCGCTTTCTCGGGGCAACAAAAGAGAACATGCGGGAAAATCTGAGCAATGGTGTAGTCGTCAGCCGGACCTTTCAAGCGCCTTTTACAGAGGAGCGCTACGAATATTTTTATAACTTGACGGACATCGCACAGCTGTCACACTATCGCTTGAAAGAGGGCGAAGACGATCGCATCGTGTTTTATTTCACACGCTATCTCCAACTGATTGCGCCTGATGAAAAGTCTCGCCAAGCGTTTTTAGACAGACTTGAAGCATATTCCTTACCGTACAAGCTCGTTCCGATTGCGTAAATAAAACATAAAAAAGTCATTTTGCCCTTGCATGAAGGAGCAAAATGACTTTTTTTATGGCTTGCCTGAAGGTTAGGTGGAAGGCCGATTCGGCCCCTCCAGCTTTTTGTCTCCATAGCCCGGTGCATCGTTTTGAACGTTTTTGGGCTGGCGATTGCGCTCGTCTGGTCGATTTTGCTGGACAGATGAATCTTTGTTTTGCTTGGTCATGTAATTACCCCTTTCTTATGGCTGCCAAGTCGAATTTGTCTTCTGGCGAATTCGGGAGGATACATGGTCTTCCAACTGGATGAATAGGGAGGTGAGCGGCACTCGCCTAAGCACTTCCAATTGCTTTTCGGGTTGATGCTGTGCGTGTTCCTTTGCGTTCATGTGGCACCTTCCTTTCTGCGATTTTTTAAGGGAGAGTCAAGTACAGCGTTTTTGTAGCGGGGAATTGCGTACAGGGCAAACAGACCAAGAACGGCCGTCAAAAACAGCGTAATCACTCCATAGCCAATCCACGGATAACTGCTGCCGACTCCCCCCAGTTTTTCAACCATCGCTCCACCCAATCCCGTCCCAAGAGCTGTCCCAAGACCAGATACGAAATTGGAAAAGCCAAAGTACGCACCCAGCCATTCTTCCTTTGCAAAATGAGTGACGAGGCTGTCCAGCATCGGCATGAACAGCATCTCACCCAAAATGAAAAGAATCCCAGCCCCGCACAGTGTGAGGAAGTGGTTCGCCCATCCCATGAGCGTAAGCCCTGCTCCTACCAAGATCGTTCCCATCGTTACAGACAAGTACGGATTGATGCGCTGTAGAACAAAGCGTGAGATTAACCCTTGCAAGACGACGACACTGAGCGAGTTGATCGTCCAAATGAGGCCAATCATTGTAGCGGAATGCAAGACATGCTCTCCCCGCAGTGGCAGGATCATGGCGAATTGAGCGTAAAGCGCCCAGATTAGGAGCGAAATCGCGGAAAAGAACAGAAAGCTGCGATGTGTCAAGATGTGACGATACTCCTTGATCGGCGTTTGCTTGCAATCTGTTCCCACACAGCGATCATCGGGAAGGATGAAGCGAGAAAAGACAGCAAGTGCTCCGTATACGAAGGCAGCTACGAGAAACGGCTGTTTCCCACCCGAAGTCATCCATGTAATGACCAAGCCTGCGACAATGATCCCGCTATGAGCGAGTATCCCTCTCCACGAGAAGGCAGCCGTTCTTTGGCTCTCATCCACTTCATCCGCGATCATGGCTTTAATGGTAGGAGCGATCAGCCCAAACCCCAAGCCGTTGACAGAGGAAAATAACAGGAAGAAACCGTAGGAATGGCTGAAGTGATAGCCTGCCATGGCACATCCTTGAAGGAATGCCCCCAAGGCCAGGATGGAGCGTCTGCCCCAGCGATCTGATATCAAGCCGCCTGCCAAGCTTCCGATTTGGTATGTGATGCTTCCCGCTGCCAAAATGATGCCGACTTGGGAGAGAGAAAGAACCCGTACCTTTTGTAAAAACACAGGGAAGACAGGAACGACCAGATAAGAGGCCATGTGCATAAAAAAGACGATCGTCAGTAACAGCAAGTATGGTTTGTTGCGTAACAGAGATCCAGTAGAGGCTGTCATGTTCGTCTCCTCTTTGATTCATTCCTCTCTAGTATGAGTGGAAAAGGATTGTCCCTATGCAACATCTAGTCGTTTTTCACAAACAAAGTAGGCTAGCACACAAATTCGATATGAAGGCAGGCGAGCGTCCAATCCAACAAGCGCGGAACCACATATACCTATAGGGAAAGGTACCATGGGCGGTAGGGAATGGTGCGAGGAGCGCGGCAGGATGAAGGGGGGATCTGGCGTGAGAGGATTTGGTTTCTTCAACGAGGAAGGTTTCGAAGTGATCATCTGGATCATCGTGATCATCTTTCTCCTCTCCATATTTTTTGACGAAGGGATAGATTAAGATGAGTGCATATCGGCCGGTTCGTCAACTGAATCATTATTACAAATCAAACGACGCTTTCAAGAAATGGATTCGTGCCAATGAGCAATGGTTCAAGCAAAATCCGGACGTTTTTAATCAGATGCTGCGCAATCCGAAAATGGTTAATTTGTTTACAGATCTCATGATCATGAATTCGCCGCGCATTGACAAGAAACTGAAGAAATGGAGAAGGAACCAACGCTGATCGATCCGGCATGCTGCCAAATAGAGCATGCCGCTTTTTATTTGGAACGCTGACGAGTCCTGTTATAAAACCGGGATGACGAGCGTAGGGATAAGCATACCCTGCTTGTTCGAAGAAAGGATGAAGTACAACATGGCACAAGTCATTTTGACGTTTTTCGTGGCTTATGGCATTGTGGTTGGCGGCGCTCTTTCAGGTGGGGTGGGCGCATTTCTCACAGAAAAGCCTCCGCTGTTATCCATGGCCCAATTAGCTGACCAGCTCAAAATATGGGGATTGGTTGGGGCATTGGGAGGAACGTTTGATTCGTTTTTGCAGATCGAAAAAATACTGATGGGAAATTTGACACCTGTCTTTAAACAGCTCGTTATGATCGTAGTCGCATTCTTGGGTGCCCATATCGGTACAATTTGCGTGCATTGGCTGGTACAGGTGCGCTCATGAAGGTGACTCTTTGGAAACGTTACCTCGCTCTTTTGCTCATGGGGTGCGTGTTGGGCGGAACCGTGATTTTATTTACATACGGACGCGAAATGGAACAGATGATGCTGATCAAAAAAAGCTTAGAGCTGCAAAACAAAAAACTGTACGAGGAAAATCTGGAACTGAAGCAAAATCAGCGCGTCTATCGTAAAAAGCAAGAGACCGTCATTGAAGACGTGCGCGCCTCTGTGCTCACTGCGGATCAGAAGCAGCCGCTTCATGCCACTATCGTCGTACAAGTAGTCGATCGCGTGGAAAAGGATCTCGCCTCGTTAAAAGGGAAGAAGGTTGAGCAGGTTGCGGAGGTTCATCAGGTCTTGCATGAGATGCTGCGACGCCGCGAATATATTTTGTCTGATCGAACGACAGTGGAGGTGCGAATTAAAACGGTTGTGATCAGCAGGACGCTGCATGTGTTCGTGACAGCGGATGTGATACCAGACGATGTTTGGCAAAAGATTGCGCGAAACTTTCTATTTCTTCCGCCGTATATTTCAATATAGAATATCTGATAGCCAGATCATGTAGGTCTGGGTCGGTATAAAGGAGAGGCGAACACATGTCCATGTTCAAAAAATTGTTGGCTAGTGTAGGTATTGGTTCTGCGCAAGTAGATGCACGTCTTGAGCAGGATTCACTCATTCCCGGCGATATGGTCAGAGGTGAGGTCCATATCAAGGGAGGAGATGTGGCCCAGGAAATCGACGAAATCTACATGTATGTCGTCACACACTATGAAAGAGAAGTCAACGATAACAAGACGAAGGAAGAATGCACACTTGTTAAATATCGTCTGTCTGAGCGGGTACAATTGAAACCGAAAGAAGAAACAGTTCTGCCATTCGCTTTTCAATTGCCTTACGAGACGCCATTGACGATGGGGCGTCAACCTGTTTACTTGCGGACAGGTCTCGATATTAAAAATGCGATTGATCCGGGTGATTCTGACTTCATCGAGGTTCGCCCACATCCGTTAATGTCAAAAGTGTTGGATGCTGTTCAACAGATCGGATTCCAACTGTACAAAGTAGACTGTGAATACAATCGCCACCTTGGTCGCAATCATCCGTTTGTACAGGAATTTGAATTCCGTCCGACAGGGCCATACCGTAGCCAATTGGAGGAGCTCGAAGTAGTCTTCTACCTTCGCGATGGCGAATTAGAAGTTTTATTGGAACTGGATAAACGTGCGCGAGGCTTTATGGGAGCATTCGATGAAGCGTTTAATCTCGATGAACGCTATATCCGTTTCCGCTTAACGAATGCAGACGTGAACAAACATACGCATGTCATTGCAGAAGCGATTGAAGCGCTCATTAAGCAGCAGCTTCGCTAGAGAATGATATAAAAAAGGCCTGACGGAGTGAAAATGAACACTCTGTCAGCCTTTTTTTGTATGGAGTCTTAATCGTCCCCAACCCCTACAATGGACAGCAGAACGAACAAGACGAGAACCAGCGCAATCCCATTAAAGCCACCGTTAAACAAGCTCATCGATTTTCCCCCCACCTACAAGATGTAGTCAATTCCCTATAGGATAGTCACTGATCTATGAATCGGTGTCGAGGCTTTTACCTAAATTCCCGTACACAACTTTCTTTTTAATTTTTCGATTTGCATGTTTAGGGCTGGATTTTTCTGACAATACTGTGAGCATGAAGAATCCAGAGGAGGATATTATTATGAATTTGTTAGAAAAAACGAGAAAAATTAATGTGATGCTTCAAAAAACAATGGGTGGCAGTGGAGTGGGTTTCCAAGATCTGGCAAGGCTTTTATCTGAAGTGATTTCTGCAAATGTTTACATCATTACCGCAGATGGCTCGATCCTGGGAAGTGGAATGAATCAGGAAATTTCCCTTCAAGAAGACGGTCGTTCATCCACGCAGTTGCAGGAAGGTGTACATCAGAAGCTGCTGGAAGTTACACAAACCTTGGCGAACGAGCCGATTACCAGTCCATATAGCCTGGTTCCAAAAGAGTTGAATTCGATCTTCCCACAAATGATGACGACGATTGTTCCCATCAATGCAGGGGGAAGCCGCCTTGGCACACTTGTCCTGCTGCGTGCTTACGGTCAGTTTGAAACAGAGGATCTGATTTTGGGCGAAATCGGTGCTACCGTGATCGGAATGAAAATCGTTCGTCAGCGCACAGAACAGATTGAAAATGAAGTGCGCGACAAAACATTTGCCAAAATCGCACTCTCTTCGTTGTCCTACAGTGAACAGATCGCGATTGAAAAAATTATGGAGCAATTGGATGCACGCGAAGGTTTGCTGGTGGCCAGTCAGTTGGCAGATCAAGCAGGTCTGACACGTTCTGTCATCGTGAACGCTCTTCGCAAGCTGGCAAGTGCGGGTGTGCTGGAATCCCGTTCGTTAGGGATGAAGGGTACATATATCAAAGTGCTGAATGACAAGTTCCCATCTGAATTGGCCAAATGGAAAACTTCATAAATTGCACGAGCTACCAAAGAAGCTCTCCCTGTACTAGGGAGAGCTTTTATTTATGAATCAACGAGTATAGCAGAATCGATAAAACGTTCATGATTTAGCAGTTGAATAAATGATTTTATTCCCTTTATAATGTCCACAAAGGTTGAAACTTCAAAAAAATCAAAAATTAAAGTTCATACTTCAAAATCGAATGGAGGGGCTATGAATGAAGGTGATCATTGGTGGAATTGCGCATGAAACGAATACGTTTTCCAATGTGCCTACGACGCTTGAGATGTTTCAAAGCTATGAGTGGGATCATCATGAAACGATTGTGAACCGCAATCGAGGCGTTCGCAACTTTCCGGGAGGGATGGTGGATCGCGCCGAAGAGTTGGGCATCGAGCTGTTGCCGACCTTTCTCACCTTTACGTATCCAGCGGGCACGATTTTGCGAGAAGCGTATGATCGTATAAAAAAAGAGCTTCTTGACGCCATTGCCGCAACAGAAGGTGCAGACGCCATTTGTCTGGGGCTTCACGGAGCGGGGGTCGTAGAGGGAATGGATGATCTGGAGGGCGAACTTCTGGCTTCAGTGCGACAGTTGGTCGGTTATGACATTCCTTTAATAGTTACGCTCGACCTCCATGCCAACATGACACAAAAAATGGTGGATGAGGCCGATGCTCTCCTGGGTGTCCATCTCTACCCGCATGTGGACTGCTACGAACGCGGAATTGAAGCGATCGATCTGGCGCACAAGATGGTTACGGAAGGGGTTAAGCCGACCATGCATTTGACCAGATTGCCTCTATTGATTCCGACATCAGCTACTCACCATTCCCCGGCACGCGAAATAAACGAAGCCTGCTGGGCGTGGGAAAAGGAAGAAGGCGTCATCGACTGTGCATTCTTCCACGGATTTCCCTATACGGACATTCCTGAGCTGGGCGTCTCCGTTTTGAGTGTTACGAATAACGATCAGGAGCTTGCCAAAAAAGTGAGCGAGGATGTCGCCAGTCTTATTTGGGAAAAGCGGGATGAATTCGAGCTGAACATGCCTGCTCCTGCTGAGGGAATTGCGATGGCACTGGAAACGGAAGGGATGCCCATCGTAATCAATGAGACCTCAGATAATCCAGGCGGAGGCACACCCGGAGACGGAACGCATTTGCTGCGGGCGATGCTTGCAGCCAAGCTGACAAATGCATGCTTTGGTTTTATTTACGATCCCGAAGTGGTCCAGATTGCTCATCAGGCTGGGGTAGGCGCTACCATTCAACTATCACTTGGTGGAAAGACAGATTACTTGCATGGAGAACCACTTGAAGTTACAGCCTACGTCAAAGCTTTGACAGATGGAAAATTCATTGCGACGACGCCGATGGGGCAAGGTGGTCATGAAAATTTTGGCAAGTCCGTTCGCTTGCAAATTGACGGGGTAGACGTACTGGTTTGCTCTGTGAAATCGCAAGTGCTGGACGAGCAAATTTTTCTATTGCACGGTATTGACGTGACCAAATACAAGATCGTGGCCTTGAAATCAAGCACACATTTCCGGGCATCATTCGAACCGATCAGCGCACGCGTTATTACCGTCGATTCACCAGGATTAACTACGCTCAACTTCCGCTTTTTCAAATACGAGCGCGCCATTCGTCCGATTTATCCGTTAGACCCAGCCACAGAGTGGAACCTACATCAATTGACAAGGAAGTAGATGATCATGGAATCCGTACAGGAGCGCATTCGCAAGCATTATCCGGAATTGACCAACCAACAAAAACTCGCAGCCAAATACATTCTCGCCGAGCCGAAGACCGTTGCACTGCAACCAGCCAAAGTTGTCGGGGCCTTGAGCGGCACAAGCGAAACTACGATCATCCGGCTATCTTACGCTCTCGCCTACTCCGGGTACAGTGAATTGCAAAATGAGATTCGCAGCTCCTTATTGGAAAAAGTCCCAAAAGCTGATGCCATCCACAGTTTTCGTACAGCGGCTGTGGAGATGAAGGGGAAACAAGACCTGATTTCTTATAACATGGAGCAGGATGTTGCGTATATTCGGCAAACGTTGGGGGAGCTACAAAAGGACCATCTTTTGCAAGCGGTTTCAAGTATTATGGCAGCCAAACACATTCTCGTCGTCGGGTTTCGTAGCTCCTATGCTCCGGCCCATTGGCTCGCCTTTACACTGAATGTCGTCAGAGGAAACGCGCACCTATACAATGGGCCGGTTGATGACGTCAACTATCTGTTGACCCAGATCAATCAGGAGTGGCTCGTGATCGCACTCTCCTTCCCCCGCTATACGAGTGAAACGATCCTATTTGCAAAAGCAGCCAAAGAGAGAGGCGCCAAAATCATCGGGATTACAGACGATGAGTTATCTCCGATTGGGCCGGTAGCCGATCAGATTTTGAAAGTCAGCGCACCTGCTCCTACTGCCTTAAAAGGAATGACGGCGATTTTTTCCATGCTGAATATTTTGATCAGTGGTGTGGTTCAGGCTGATGGCGAACAGGTACAACAAAGATTGAAAGAATACGAAGAGACAAGTAGACAAATATACCCGTTTGTGGAAGGGACCGAAGTGTAACGGCAATTGATAAGGGGGATGCGACATGAAAATTCACAGGTGGAAGCAAGGGGCCATGAGTGTATTTGTGGCAATGGCGTTGATTGCAGGCTGCTCCTCACAGCCAACCAATCAAGTAGGGAATGACACAGCGGCCAAAGGTAACACATTAGTCATCGCTTCCTTGACAGACCCAGACTCGCTTGATATGCACAAAACGAGCTGGCTGAGTATGGAAAACAGTTTAATATACGAGCCTCTATTGACCCGCGATGCAACAGGCAAACTCCATCCGGGTTTGGCCGAGAAGTACGAAATCTCGCAGGACGGCAAGGTTTGGACATTTATCCTCCGCAAAGATGTCCGCTATCACTCTGGCGATCCAATGACGGCAGTGTCCGTAAAAGATTCGTTTGACCGTTTGCTTGCCATTTCGCCTGTGAAGGGACTTGCAGGTCCGATTGAAAAAGTGGAAGCAACCGACGAGAATACGCTCAAGGTGCATTTTAGCCAACCGTTTGCCCCTTTTGTTAACGTCATTGTCGGAGGTTTAGTCTCGCCTCTTGATGCCAAAAAGGCAAAAGAATTAGGGGATGGGTTCTCAAATAGCCCATCCGCAACGGGGCCGATCATCTTTGACAAACGCGAGCGGGGTGCTTCGCTCACCTACAAGAAAAATCCTGACTATAAATGGGGGCCGGAGTACGCTGCCAACAAAGGTCCTCTGCAGGTGGACAGCATTATGTTCCGGCTTATGAAAGACGACGATACGCGACTGATGGAATTCAAAAAGGGTACGGTCCATGTGTTGTATGATGCGCCGCCGAACTCGGTTGCGGAGCTTGAGACACTGCCCGGAGTCAATATTGAGAAAGTGATGGACGTTGGAAACAAATACATCGCTTTTAACAATAAGCACCCGTTGTTTTCAGATGTCCGTCTGCGCAAAGCAGTAGCCCTCTCCGTAGATCGCGATCCGCTTGTTCAGGTAGCGTTGAACGGCTTCGGCAAGCCGGTCTATGGTCCATTGGCACCCACGATTTATGGCTACAGTGAAGCGATTGAAAGCAAGGCGAAGCAGTTGTATACGAGAGATTTAGGCAAAGCTAAGGAGTTGCTAGCGGAAGCAGGCTGGACGGACAGTAATGGAGATGGCATCGTAGATAAGGACGGAAAGCCGTTGTCTGTAGAAATGCTCGTCTCTCAAGAGCCGGCATTTCAGCGAGCGGTGCAGATTTTGCAGAGCCAGCTGAAAGAAGCCGGTATTGATATGAAAATAAGCGTGCAAGAAATGACGACCATCAAAGAGCGCATTTCGAAAACGTCGTATGACATGGCTTTGATGTACTACGGCTGGTTTGACGCTGATATCTTGTACCTCATCTTTGAAAAGAGCAATTCAACAAGCCGCACTCATTACAACAGCCCTGAGTTGGATGTTTTACTGAACAAAGGACGTTTGGAAATGAATGAGCAGGCGCGTCTCAAGATTTACGAAGATGCACAAGAGATTTTGCTAAATGATTTGCCGTGGGTCCCTTTATGGGTAAGTGAGACGGTTGTGGCAACTCGCGGGGTCAAAGGCTTTACGGTCAATCCGTACACGCAAGGTATCACGTTGCATGATGTCACGCTCGAAAAATAGACAACGGAGGTGAAGGCATGCGCCGATATGTCGTAAAAAGAATACTTTCACTGGTGGGTACATTGCTTGGCGTATCCGTCCTGATCTTCTTGATGGTGCACCTCATTCCGGGCGATCCCGCAACACAAATACTCGGCCAGTTTGCAACACCAGAGGCCATCAGTCAATTGAGAGCGAAACTTGGTCTTGACCAACCATTGTGGCAGCAATACATGCGATTTGTCGGCAACCTGTTCACTGGCGATTTGGGAACATCGTTATTCACTGGCGAAAAGGTCTGGGATCAGATTATGAACCGTTTCCCGATCACCATGCAGCTTGCCACCCTTAGTGTAATCATTGCCGCAATATTCGGTATCTTGCTAGGCACCATTGCTGCCGTCAAACAAAACACCATCATCGATCGGCTTGTGGTGCTTACCTCGTTACTCGGTATTTCGGCACCCGGCTTCTGGATTGCCTTGTTTCTCATCTGGGTTTTTGCTTACAAGTTGGCCTTGTTTCCGATTTCCGGCTATGAGGGGATTCACTCCCTGCTGCTGCCAGCGATCACCTTGGGTATGGCGGAAGCGGGGATGATCGCCCGAATGACCCGATCCAGTATGTTGGAAGTCATCAAGCAGGATTACATGCGGACAGCCGAGGCCAAGGGGGCGGCGCTTTTCCGAATCATAGTGAGCCACGGTCTTCCGAATGCCATTATTCCAGTTGTCACGATGATAGGGTTACAGTTCGGTTCGCTTATGGCTGGGGCTGTGGTGGTGGAAACTGTGTTTACTCTGCAAGGGATCGGCAGCCTAGCGATTGAGGCGATCGGTAAACGGGATATGCCGACCATACAAGGCATGGTGTTTTTCATGGCGTTGATTTTTGCCTTAACCAATTTGATCGTGGATCTCATTTACAGCCGGATTGATCCGAGAATCCATTTCGACTAAGGAAGGAGCGGATAGATGGTGAACATTAATCGTCCGGAGTCGTATTGGGTAGGGATGGGCAAACGGCTGAGACGCAATAAGACAGCAATGGCGGGTGTGGTCATCCTACTCGTCTTTACACTGGGATCGCTTCTTGCTCCAGTCGTTGCCCCTCATCCTGTCGAACAAATGAACTTTAACAGCCGATTAAGCGCTCCGAGTCTGACTCATCTTCTCGGAACAGATGATTTTGGCAGAGATATTTTTTCCCGTTTGTTGCACGGGGGGCGAATTTCCTTGCTGATGGGTCTGATAACGGTTGTGCTTTCTACCTTGGTAGGGGTAACGCTCGGTATTATCGCGGGCTATTATCGTCGCGTGGATCTGTTTATCATGCAGGGCATGGATATTCTCATGTCACTTCCCGCACTGCTTCTGGCGATCGCTGTCATTGCGGTCTTGGGTCCTGGGTTAACGAACGCCATGATTGCGGTAGTGATTGCCGTTATTCCGTCTTATGTGCGGGTCGTTCGCTCTGCGGTCTTATCCATCAGGGAAAAAGAGTACATTGAGGCTGTTCGCGCTCTGGGGATCAGAGACTGGCAGATTTTGCTGAAGCATATTCTACCCAATATTCTCTCCCCGATCATCGTGCTTTCCACCATTCAATTCGGTGTTAGTATTTTGGCGGCAGCGGCCTTGAGCTTTCTCGGACTGGGTGCGCAACCGCCGATGCCAGAGTGGGGAGCCATGGTTTTTGTCGGCAAGGCATTCTTGAGTCAGGCCTGGTGGATGTCCATTTTTCCTGGATTGGCCATTATGCTGGTTGTCCTTGGCTTCAATCTGTTAGGTGACGGATTACGGGATGCATTCGACCCGAAAACGAGGTAATGGATGAAGGGGGCACGAGCTGATGAAAGAAGTACTCTTGGAAGTAAATGATTTACGCTTGCAGTTTAAGACGGATAAGGGCGAGCTACCAGCGCTGCAAGGCATTTCTTTTCAACTGAAAAAAGGTGAGACGGTAGCGTTGGTAGGGGAGTCTGGCTGTGGAAAAAGCGTGACGTCCCTGGCGATTATGGGACTCTTGTCTCGGTCGAATGCACACATGGAGGGAAGCATTCGGTTTCGTGATACCTTATTGAACCAATTGAGTATCAGTGAACTTCGCAACATTCGCGGCAAGGATATCGCGATGATTTTTCAGGAACCGATGACGTCACTCAATCCGGTCCATACGATTGGTAAACAGCTAGAGGAAGTGTATCGGCTGCATACCGATTTATCGAAAAAAGAACGCCAAGCAAAAGCGATTGAGATGCTCAAAAAAGTGGGCGTGCCGAGGGCAGAAGACATCATGCGGGAATATCCCCATCAGCTATCAGGTGGGATGAAACAGCGCGTCATGATTGCTATGGCGATGGCTTGTAACCCAGATTTATTGATCGCGGACGAGCCGACGACCGCACTGGATGTGACCATACAAGCGCAAATTTTGGAACTGATGAACGATCTGAAGGAGACCGATCATACTTCCCTGTTGCTCATTACGCATGACTTGGGTGTCGTGGCTGAAATGGCTGATCGTGTACTTGTGATGTACTACGGGGAGATCGTAGAGGAAGCTGACGTTGCCAGTCTGTTTTCGAATCCGAAGCATCCGTATACGATTGGGCTTTTGCGATGCATCCCGGATCTGGATGAGGAGGAGAAGCTGCGCCTCGATCCGATTGAAGGCAGTGTCCCGCTATTGGGTGAAGTGACACAAGGGTGTGCATTCCGCTTCCGCTGCTCGCAGGCCGAGGAGCGATGTCACCAAGAAAAACCGCCGCTGATGGCAACAGGCACAGGTACACAGGCCGTTCGATGCTGGCTGTACCAGAACAAGGAGATGGCGGTATGAGCGATATCTTGTTATCGGTAAATGAATTAAAAACGTATTTTCCCATTAGCAAAGGACTGTTTCGCAATAGTGACGAAATGATCAAGGCAGTCGATGGGGTTTCTTTCCAGTTGCGAAAAGGCGAAACACTTGGGTTGGTAGGAGAGAGCGGTTGTGGCAAGTCAACAACGGGGCGCAGCATCATGCGACTCATCGAGCCGACGGGTGGAACGATTGAATTTGAGGGGCAAAACATTTCGGATATGTCGGCTGCACGTTTTCGTCCACTCCGCAAACGAATGCAAATTGTGTTTCAGGACCCGTATGCGTCGTTAAATCCACGAATGACCGTGCAAGGAGCTTTGGAGGAAGCGTTAGGCGTCAAAGACCCGAAGATGTCTGCGAAAGAAAGGCGCGATCAAGTAAGAGAACTGCTTCAAATGGTCGGACTGAATGCTCAATACGCTACTCGCTTTCCGCATGAGTTTAGCGGAGGACAGCGACAGCGGATCGGGATCGCTCGCGCACTGGCAGTGGAACCTTCATTGATCGTAGCAGATGAGCCGGTTTCAGCACTTGACGTCTCCATTCAGGCGCAGATCGTGAATCTGCTGCAGGATTTGCAGCAACGTCTAGGCTTGAGCTATCTGTTTATTTCACACGATCTCGGTGTCGTCCGTCACATCAGCGACCGAATTGCGGTGATGTATCTCGGACGAATCGTCGAAATCGCGAGCAAAAAAGATTTGTTTACGCGCCCGTTACATCCATACACAGAAGCGCTCATGTCAGCAGTTCCCAAAGCCAATCCGTTTCGGAAGAAGGAGCGAATTGTTCTTTCGGGGGATGTTCCCTCTCCGGCGAATGTCCCAGTGGGGTGTGCGTTTCATACCAGGTGCTCTTATGCTACGGATATTTGCCGAACAGTGCGTCCTGTCGCTACATTAGCTTCGCCACAACATTATGTTGCTTGTCATTTATATGGAACAGAAGGGATGAAGTACATTGAAAATCGAACGAATTGAACTGCAGCAACTACACATGCCACTTCGTTTCCGTTTTGAAACGAGCTTTGGATATACGACCATCAAGGAACTCATTCTGGTCAGTGTGTATGGAGAGGGAGAGGTAGGGCACGCAGAAAGTGTGGCGATGTCCGCCCCTTATTATAGTGAAGAAACGACAGAGACAGCTTGGCACATGATGGGAAAGTTTATGATTCCAAAGCTGTTCACGAGTGAGATCGAGACCCCGGAGGATGTGGATCGGCTGTTTGCCCCTATTCGCCGCAATAACATGGCGAAGGCGGCTTTAGAAGGCGCAATCTGGGATCTCTACAGCAAGCAAAAAGGAATCTCTCTCGCCAAAGCATTAGGAGGAGAGAAATCTGTCATCGATGTCGGGATCAGTATCGGCATTGAACCAACAGTGGAACAGGTGTTGGCAAAAGTAGAGCGCCATCTCGGTGAGGGCTACAAGAAGATCAAGGTAAAGATCAAGCCGGGCTTTGACGTAGAGGTGATTCGAGCGATCCGCGAACGCTTTGGCGAGGGTGTCCCGCTGATGGCGGATGCGAACTCCGCTTATACAATGGAGCATTTGGATGTGATGAAGGAGCTGGATCAATATGGGCTGATGATGATCGAACAGCCACTCGCACATGACGACATTATCGATCATGCCAAGCTGCAAAGGGAGCTGTCCACTCCAATCTGTCTTGATGAAAGCATTCATAATGTGGATGATGCCAGAAAAGCGATAGAGCTAGGTAGCTGCGGCATTATTAATATCAAGGTGGGGAGGGTCGGTGGGCTAACAGAGTCCAAACGCATACACGACTTGTGTCAGGCACACGACATCCCGGTTTGGTGCGGAGGCATGATTGAGTCTGGTGTTGGCCGCGCACACAACATTGCGATTACCTCTTTGCCGAATTTTACGATCCCAGGTGATACAGCCGCATCCAGCCGTTACTGGGAGGAAGACATTGTGGAAAATGGTGTAGAGTTGATGGCTCCCGGTCAATTGGCAGTTCCAGATAGCCCGGGCATCGGTTATACCCTAAACCAAAAGGCAATTGGCAACTATGTGATTCGTACGGCAAACTTCCGGCCTTAACAAAAACTGAAAAGGGGAGAAAGAGCATGGCGGATTGGGTTCAATCGTTTGAGGAATACGCGCAAAAGCTGCTTGCAGAGGCAAAAGTAACCGGAACAGCAGTTGGATTGGCAGAGCAAGGAGAGATGGGATATTTCCATGGATTTGGCTTGGCTGACAATACAGAGGATGCAAAAGCATTAACCCCTGATACAGTGTTTGGCATCGGTTCCGCGACCAAGTCATTTACTTGCGTGGCGATCATGCAGCTCCAGGATGCAGGAAAGCTCTCTGTGCATGATCCTGTCATCAAGTATCTCCCAGAGCTCCGTACGCCTAATGAAGCTTATACTCGGGAGATCACGATCCATCATCTGATGACACATACCGCCGGCTTCCCTCCCTTGGATACATTAGCTGGTGCGATGAAAAGAAGTATTCTGAAGGGTGGGGACGTTAAGTCCTCTAGCTCCGGTCTTGAGTTTGATCTCGATACAGTGGAAGAGATCAATACAAAAGAAGAATTCATGGCCTACATTGGCAAGCTGGATTACGAGTTTCTAGGTGCGCCTGGAACGGAGTTTAGCTACTCCAACGACAGTTATGCCATGCTCGGTCTGATTATTGAAAGAGTGAGTGGGATATCTTACGAGCAGTTTGTGCATGACCATATTTTGGAGCCAGCCGGGATGAAGAACAGTGCCTTTCTCGTCGAAGATTTGCCAGAGGGAGCAGAGGTAGCTACCTTGTTTACCCGAAAAAGTCCAAAGGATGGCGGTGAGGTATACCGTTCACCCTCGTGGTGGGATTCACCATCGATGCGCTCCGCTGGTTTTCTGAAATCGACGATTCACGACCTATTGCGCTATACCGAAATATTCAGAACGGGTGGATTGGTGGGCGAGAATCGCTTGCTCTCACCCGAGAGTGTGCAGGACATGACGGCGCCTCATTTCTCGATTTCGCCGTTTCAGGCATATGGCTATGGATTGTTTGTAGCCAATTGTCATGATGGAACACTCATTGAGCACGGTGGAGCGATCAAGGGAGTTGCGGCACAAATCTTTGTCTTCCCGGAGCGTAATCTGACAGGAGCCATTCTCATGAACACAGATGGCGGTCCGATGGCGGATTTGATGCACGGCATTTTGAATGCGACCAATGGACGTTCTACGGATACGGTACCGTTCCAATATCCGGATTATGAGCTGGCTGTAGAAGCACTCCCTGCATTTACAGGCGAGTACCGCTCTTCCGAAGGGGCGATCGTATCGGTTGAAATCGAAGAAAATGAGCTGGTAGCAAAGAGTAACGGGACGAATATTCCACTTCGTTCAGTGGGAGAAGACAGCTTCGTCATGAAGCGCGGAGAAACCGACGCGTTTATCCGCTTTGTACGAGATGAGGCAGGAGTAGTCACACGGATGGGCTTTGGTGCTCGTCAGCTGATAAAGGTCTTTGCTGAAAAAGAACAAACCGCATAAATAGAAAGAACGCGTACCTGCAAGAGCTCATGCTTGCGAGGTGCGCGTTCTTTCTATTTATAGTAGAGGCGTTACGAAGAAAGGGTGACAGGACGCTGCTGCTCCTCTACCATAGGTCGCTTCCAGTTCGGGTGGTGCTCCATTTGCCGGAACGAGCGGAAAAAGAACAGGCTAAGGCTGATACTTGCAAATATGATACCGCCAAAGAATAATAGAAGCCCCGGTGTTGCGATGTTTTTGGCGAGAAGAAAGGAGCACAGTGCATAGCTGACTGGCCCGAAGCCGACGGACATCAAGGAAAGCAATGACATGACACGACCGAGCATGTTGGCAGGGGCGATACTTTGAATGTAGGTGATAAACGGAATATTCGTCATACTGAGTGCCATTCCGATGAGAAAATGAGAGACAAGTCCAAAGGAAAGCTCCTCAATGAAATAATACGAGCTGATTCCAACTCCCATACATCCGAGAATGACAGGGAGTAACATAAATTTTCCACGGAATCCTTTAAACAATCCTGTCAAAATACCGCCGACAATCATGCCCACTCCAAGTGAGGTACTGAGTGAGCTAAAAGCACTCCCGTCCCATCCGAGGTCATTTACATGAATGGGAATGATCATGTTAACTGGGCCGGAGAACATCATGTTGGTGAACAGTGATGTTGTTAAAATAAGAGCAAGGATCGGGATTGAATACGTAAAACGAATTCCTCCCACGATATCTTTGAAATATGAGCTTGCCCTTGATTCTGTTGAAGACTCTGAAGTCGTGTCTTTGGTGTATGAGTGTGAATGGAGAGAGAGTACAAAGAGTGTTCCTACGAAGAAGGTGCATGCCAAAATCATAAACATGATCGGATAACTAACAGTTCCAATTAATAAGGCAGTAACTACCGGTCCGGCAACCAAGCTAATCTGATGGCATAGTTCCATTAAGCTGTTAGCTGGCGCAAGTTGTTCTCGAGAGACAAGAGAGGGTAGAATCGAGCTACGTGCTGGCCAAAAAAATGCATCGACTGTCCCGAATAAAGCCGCCATGACATACAGGCTCACTGGGAACCAGGCGCCATTTCCTTGAAGCATAAGCAAACTGAAGCAGGCTAAAATAATTCCCCTAACCAAAAGGGAGGAAAACATAATCCATTTTCGATTCAAACGATCAGCAGCCACCCCGCCCGCCAGCATAAACAGGAGACGGGGGATGGACAGACAGATCAAAGTCGTGCCGAGGATTGCTCCTGAGCCCATGGCATTCACGATATACCAGTTGAGCAGGATGAAGAAAGCTCCGTCAGCCATTGCCGAAAATAAAGTGCCGCACCATAACCGGACAAACGATCCATTTTTCCAAAGGGAATTATTTGTCGCCAGAGTGCTCATCTCTATTTTCCTCCTTCTTTTTCTTCACCACAATTTTGCCGGTGAGATGCTTGAATTCAGACTGTTGGTGCTCATAGTTATCTGGCAAGGAATCGTCTTCTGCGACGTAGTAACGTTCATTCGTCATGAACCCGACCGTGACCATGTAAAAGTTTTCAACCGTATCCTCCGCTTCTCCAGCAGCAATCCTCTCTAAGTAGCGATCTTCCATTTCGGATAGCTCCTCAAGTAAAGCCTGATATTTATTGAGCCAAGCAAATATTTCTTTCCGAGGTGCTTTCACTTCGGAGTTAACTGCAATTGCAGGAAGACGATCCTCTTGATCCGAAAAGAGCATGAATGACTCGTCTGGTGCGTTATATAGGCGATTCATACTGGAGCGCAGGTGATTTAGCATCGTTTCCTGCAACAGGATGCTGTCTTCACGTAGGGAAGGCAGCAAATCATCACTAACCTTGAAGTCGTAAGCAACAGCCCGATAAAACTTTTGCACGATGCCGTTTTTTTCTTCCGTACGCACGACCTCAACGAAGCCGTGGCTTTCCAATTCCTTCAGGTGATAATGCACTTTAGAGGGCGAAAGGGAGAGAAGGGTCGCGAGCTGCTTGCCTGTGTATTCCTCCTTGACCAGCATCGTGATGATCTGTAGGCGCAAGGAATCACTGACAGCTTTTAATTGATCCAAAGTTTCCACAACTACGTATCGCTTCAAGTCGATCAACCTCGTTTCGCTGAACGTGAATGTTTTATTATTTTTAGACGTTCAGTTTTATTTGAACGTATTGTAACAACAAAACGGTCCGTTCCGCAAGATCAATTTGCGCTTATTTTTTGACAAATGTTACAATATTGAAAACGGTGAGAGGATGCATTCCTGTGTCGATCTTGCAACATCCCGTCTTTCGTCGTTTGTATACGGCCCACATTGTTCACATCATCGGAAATGAATTTACGTTTATTGCGGTCGTTGGACTTTTACATGATTTAAGTGGATCGGGTCTTTCTTTTGCGGCAGGTACTGTGTTTCGTATGCTCCCTTATGTGTTTGCCAGCTTTTTCGCAGGGACGCTTGTGGAGAATTGGGATAAACGGCGGGTCATGATTGTCGTCAATTTGCTTCGTGGCATTCTCGTCAGTTTGTTTTTCTTCATCACATCTGCGACCTACTTATGGGTGGCTTTTTTGTTATTGATTCTGGTCAATATTTGCAGTGCTTTTTTCCAACCAGCGATGCAAGTAGCGATCGTACAATCCGTGGAGGAAAAGGACAGGTTGGCTGCCAATTCCCTTTTGCAGGGGACGACTTCGTTTCTTATTATCGTTTGTCAGGGTGTGGCAGCAGTTCTGGTTTACTTGTTCTCCTATCGCTACAACTTCTTGCTCGATGCCGCCTGTTATTTGTTGTCGCTGTTCATCTTGCTTCCGCTTCCGCATATCGCCAACTCTGTTGCATCGAAAACGGCTGTACCTTTTATGGAAAGGTTAAAAGAGGGATTCCGTTATATCGGCAAACATCGGGAGATTGGCAGTGTGATCGGCTATCAGATGGCGGAACGTGTATGTGGCGCCTATTACATTATGCTGATGTACTATGTTCTTACGGAGCGGGGAGAGGGCTTGTATGTCTTCGGACTCTTGGACATTCCGTTGGGTCTCGGGGGTGTGATAGCTGGGATTGCTGTGAACAAGCTGTCTGAGCGCCTGAGCGAAAAGGGAACATGGCGTGTCCAAGGATGGGCACTCGTAGCGATGGGATGTTCGATTATCGCCGTGTTTCATGCGAAACCGCTGCTTGGGCTGGCCATCGCCATCCTATTCGCATCAACTGCTCAGTTTAGCTCATCGATATTGTCTGTGACGAAGCTTCAACGAATGTCTGACCCTGCTTATTTGGCTCGCGTTTTTTCCATTCGGGAAATGGCGACCATGGGAAGCTTTTCTGTGAGCTGCTTGATTCTCGGATTCAGTGCGGAGCAGGTCGGGAGTGCCGCTGTCTCCGTGTGGCTTGGTTTCTTTGGGGTTGCAGCAGGGCTTCTGTGGCTCTGGAGCCATCGTAAGTTGCAAAAGATCACAGACGTACAGTGAGACTCAGGATAGATTCCTCTGCTTATTTGGAGCAGAGGCTCTTTTTTTATACAAAATGAAACTTTTAGATTTAATAAATATAATTATTGAAAAAGTATGAACCTGATTATACAATGAATGGAAAAAAGAGAAAAAGGAAGATGCAGCATGAAGGAATTATGGCGGCAGCGTTCATTTCGCTGGTATTGGCTGGGGATGTTCTTATCTGGTCTGGGGGATCAGTTTGGCTGGATGGGCTTGACGTGGTTTGTCATGAATAAAACAGGCTCACCTACTGCGATGGGTGGGGTTGTTCTTGCGTATATGCTCCCTGCTGTTCTTACTGGTTTAGTGGCGGGAGTTTTACTGGATCGGTTTGATCGACGCAAGCTCATCATGATGGACAATGTGGCGCGAGGACTCATTTTTATAGCGTTGGTCGCATTATTGCAGATCGATCAAGTTCCGCTATTTGTGATATACGTGTTGATTGTGATTGCGGGAATCCTTTCACCGTTGAGTACAGCTGGGGCGCAGACTTTGTTGCCTAGAATCGTCTCGGACAAAAATCAATTGGTCAAAGCGAATGGCGTGATGGAAACGCAATGGCAAATTGTCTATATGTTTGGACCGGCACTCGCGGGTGTATTAATCGGGTTGATTGGTGAAGCTTATGTTCTGTTGATCGATGCGGCCAGCTTTTTCGTATGTGCATTCTGCTTCTCCCGGTTGCCCCGAGAGCTTACGAAAAGTGCGAATCCAACAGCGATTGCCAAAGGCCAAACGGGAGTGTTCATGCGTTCTCTCCTGAGTGACATGCGGACAGGGTATCGATACATATTTGGACGTAAGCAATTGATCATTCTTGTTTTCTTTACCTTTTTGTTTAACATGTCGTACGGCCCCATTGAAATTGCATTACCACTGTATGCGAATCAGGATTTGGCAGGAGGATCAATTGCATTAGGGATGCTGTGGTCTTCTTTGGCAGTAGGGGCATTACTAGGCTCACTCTTTTTCTCGACGGTTACGTGGAAACTTCCGTTGGGGTCGACATTAGCAGGGATTATCGTGGCGTGGGGAGTGACCACATTGCCGATCGCATTATTCTCAAGGTTGGAGATCGCGATGGCTTCGATGGTTGTGGCGGGCTTTTGCTTTGCTCCTTATAACATCATGTACAGAAGCTATCTGCAAAAGCAGGTGCCCGATGCTCTCTTGGGGCGGGTATTAACCAGTGTTCGCACGATTACGGGGACAGGAATGCCGGCGGGAGCGGCTGTCTCTGGCTTCCTCATACCCTACCTGGGTGTTCAAGGGATCATTGGAGCCGGAGCAGCCGTATGTATCATTTTCGGTATCATTGCATTTGGTGCATTGAAAAACTTGGAGGATTCCTCATCACTTTCGATTGAGGAGAGGTGAGACGAGGTGTTTTAGCCACTGAGGCAATAGGAAGTAGATGCGGGAGAGCGCATGTAGACGAAATGGCATGGCAACCTCCGGACGTTTTGCTTCCGCCGCTCGATATATTGCCTTTGCCGTTTGTTCCGGTGTCAATAAATACCGACTTACTTTGCTGCGATAGCTACCCGTTTTGTCTGCCTTATCCAAAAAGGGTGTGTCAATCGGTCCTGGCATGGCACAGGTAACGGCAATTCCACTGCCTTGCAGTTCGTGGCGCAATCCTTCACTAAAGCGGATTACAGCTGCTTTGCTGGCTGCATATACCGCAGCTTTGGCTGTTGCGACCTGTCCGGCAAGTGAGGCTATCGTGATAATATGCCCCTGCTCTTGTTGAAGCATCATCGGCAAAAAGGCACGGGTCGTGTAGAGAACACCGGAAATATTCGTTCGCAATGTTTCTTCCAGCTCCTCTACGCGCATTTCGATGAGTGGTTCAAAGACTGCCATCCCGGCATTGTTGTAAAGAAAATCGCAACGTTCAAAACGGATGTGCACCCATGCAGCGAACTGCCGAATGTCTTCATTACTGCCGACGTCTAACAGGTAATGATGGAGACGATTCGGATAAGCTTTTTGTAACGAAACGAGTTCCTCGCTGATGGCTTTGCGGCTTGTGGCAATGACACAATCTCCTTTTTCCAAATGAAGTCGTGTCAAAGCTAGACCAAGGCCACCAGAAGCCCCGGTGATGACGACAATACGGGGAGTTGACATGTCATCCTCCTCTTTCTCGAGTAGAGTTTTGTTTCCATTGTGAATGGCAAGTATAAGCCCCTAAGTTGTTGTGAAGGCTAGCCTCTAGGGGGTGAATGCACATGCCAGCAGTTAAATGTTCTGTAGCAAACTGTGAGTACTGGGCGCAGGGCAATCTTTGCAGCGCCGAAGAGATCATGGTAGAGATTGACGCACACGCTACCGTAAACCTGAAAGAAGAATTCGCGGGTGAGTACGGTCAAAACACGCAGCATCAGGATCAGGCAAAAACTTCGTCTGAAACCTGTTGTCTGACGTTCAAGCCGAAGAATTCCACGAAGAAATAATGCGGCTTCGGCGCAAAAAGGACGTATCCCTTAATGGTGATACGTCTTTTTTGCTGTTTGCCCTATACGCTTGTCCTAGCCAGAAAGAGCTCGTTGACTTTTTGGGCAACCTCTTCCCAAGAAGTGACTCGATGAATGAGTGGAGGAAGGGAAGCTTGATTATAAGGAGTGTCAAACAAGAACACGGGAATTTGCAGTGCTTCTGACAATTGCAAAGCGTTCTCCAGACGATCCTCCAAAAAAAGGTCCACTCCCCATTTACGGGCAGCTGACAGCTTGTCGTGGCTTCCAATCAAATCCACTTCATGGTGAGGGATATTGTAGCGAGCAAACCATTGTAAGGTCACATCGCGGTGACGATCCTCACGAGCACTTATATATACCAGCTTGTGGGAGGAAGACCAATCGCGCAAAACCTGATCGGCAATTCCGTGAACAGGCGCACCATCATAAAGGCGCTCCCCGTTTTGATCCAACCACGTTTCGAACTCTGCGTCCGTGATTTGATACACGTTGGCTAAATTGTACTCCACACAATCTTCATATCGTAAATCTCTTCCAAAGCTCTCATTCATCAACGGAACAATACTGCTAGGTGATGTGACTGTACCGTCAATATCAATGCCAATGGTTAGGATTTTGTCTGGTTTCATTCTCTCGCCTCCCGTTTAAATTGTACAACGTAGGCAGACAATAAGGCTACTTCCTTCACTTAATTAATCCTTTGCCAAAAAAGGGGCTGAGCATGATATGTTGGATCGACACGAACGTAATGATGCGAAGCGGAAGGAAGATACCGGTTTTTCCGAGACGGTTGATCAGCACGACAGGGAGTTTGCAGCGAATACTTGGACACAGGCCGTCTTTGACGAAGAGGAAGAGCGGTCGAGGCGCAGGGTTCACTACGATCCCCATTCCTATACAGAGCGCTATACAGGCGAGCTGGATGAGGAGCGAAACGACTTTTCGGAGCGTTTGGATGGCGTTGTCCTGACCAGAGAGGATCGTTCACCGGTCGCCAAAGTCAAAGATGATGACATCGAGGTGGCGGCGGAAATCGCCGAGCCGATTCCGACCAGTCGTGCTGCCAGTGAGATCGACACAGACGAGGAAAACCGGGAAAATGGGGCCAGTGGTATCGGGATGACTGGCTTGGGCTTATCGGTCCTGTCCTTGTTTCTCATGCCATACTTGGTGGCTCCAATTGGTATGGTGCTTGGCTACTTGGCGTATCGACGCAACTCGAAGACACTGGGAGCCTGGGCGATGATCGTAGGTGCTATTGCCATTTTGGGCGCATTAGTTATCTACCCGTACTATACGGCTCGCTAAAAGCATCACACCGCAAAACCTCTCCGGTCGTTCAGCCGGAGAGGTTTTTGTGTTGCCCCACTACTATTTGTACAAAGAGGAAACGAAAGGCGTAATCGCTGCGATAACGGCATCACAAAAAACATCGGAACGCCGTACGCGATTATCCGTTAAGAGGGAATAGGCGCCGCCGCGATGATTACTGCCAACGGTTTTGCCCCATTCATCTATGATGGTGCCAAGCTCAATTTGCTCCTGCTGGATTCGCTGGACGGCTTGATTCGGGATAGGAAAAGCCAAACCTTTTCCAATAAATAGCTCACTTCCATTCCAGGCAGCGCAGATGGAAATCAAATACCACTGTTTTGTAAATTGCTCATCGTACGTAAGTCCGCCTTCTAAGCCTAGCCCAATCTCTGCTTCTGGTGCTTGACTACGTGCAGCTTTTGCTCGATTGATCGCTCCTGTAATCGTTTCTTCTTCACTCATCGGCTGAGCCGCTACGCCCGAGGGGACGGATAAGCAGATAGGTTCCGTTCCAGTTGCTTTTTGTACAGCGAGACGTTTTGCTTCATTTGTTGTTCCGAGTGCATAGCGGAAAATATGATAATCCAACGGCTTATTCCACCTCTTTCCATCATCGATGCTAGTGGTAGTATACCACCTTTTGATTCGACCACGATTCTCTAGGTTGTGATAAGATAATGCATAGAGGAGAGTCAGACCTAGCATTCGAAAGAGAAAGAGGAGTGGACGATGAAATTTACAAAGCTGCATGGCTTGGGTAATGATTACGTTTACGTCAACTGTTTTGATGAAGACTTGTCGGGTGTAGATTTACCTGAATTGGCAAGAAGGGTGAGCGATCGGAATTTTGGCATTGGAGGCGATGGACTGATCCTCATTATGCCATCTGAACGAGCAGATTTTCGCATGCGGGTATTTAACAATGATGGCAGCGAAGCAAAAAATTGCGGAAACGGCTTGCGCTGTGTGAGCAAGTACGTATACGACCACGGTTTGACGGAGCAAACAACGTTTACCGTGGAGACGTTGGGAGGGACCGTTACCCCTGTCGTATCGCTTGGAACAGACGGTAAGGTCGATCAAGTAACAATTGATATGGGAGAGCCTCGTTTTGAGCGAGCAGCGATTCCGATGACAGGCATTCCTGAAGAACGAGTGCGAGAAGAGGTAATCGAGGTCGATGGAACGGCGTTTACGATGACGGCTGTTTCGATGGGCAATCCACATGCCATCCTTTTCGTCGATGAAGTGAAGGAAGAAGATGTTCGTCATTACGGGCCAATGATCGAGTACCACGAATGGTTTCCTGAGCGAACCAACGTCGAATTTATCCAAATATTGAATCAAGAGGAAATTCTTTTCCGTGTATGGGAGAGGGGATCAGGTGTAACGCTTGCCTGTGGGACAGGAGCTTGCGCTGCTGCAGTAGCTGCCCACTTGAGTGGAAAGACAGATAGAAAAGTCACGGTTCACTTGGCAGGAGGAGATCTCTTTATTGAATGGAAGGAAGAGGATAACCGAGTCTATATGACGGGGCCGGCTACCGAAGTTTTTTCCGGTGAGTATTTGGGAGAGATCCCATTTAAATAGCAGCAAGTAAAAACCGTTCCGTCGAAATCGACTGGAGCGGTTTTTCACAAAAAATAGCGTGGTCACGGGCGTTTTTCCTTGCCGTAACCACGCTATCGAATTCGAATGAATGTCACCCGTTATACACCTCATGTAAGTACGCGACATCCGTGCGATCGTACTGAGGGGTATTTTTGTTCATCTTCGCCAGTTCTGCTTGCAGTCTTTTCAATTCGGCTTCCATCTTCTTGATTTCTTCTTGCATGGCTTGTGCTGTCATGGTGGTTCTCTCCTTGTTGTCGTTTTTTATCTAAATTTATTGACTATTCTAACGAAAGGCCAAAACAATGTAAATAGCCTATATCTGGATGTAAGCGCTTTATCCGTGAATAGTCTGTGAACGGTTGTTCAGATTGTCTGATTTGGTCTTTTGAGAGCAACGAACTCGGGGAAAAATAAGGTCGAGAAGTGCAATACTTTGTATGTTCTTTACGAAAAGTCATGTTATGATGAAGCGTAGTATTCGGGCATCTTGCCCTTAGGAAGGTGTGTACTGGTGATTTACTTGGACAACAGTGCGACTACCCGGCCTCATCCTCAAGTGATTGAAACCGTGAGACGCGCGATGGAAAGCTACTATGGAAACCCGTCTTCTTTGCATCAAAAAGGAGTAGAGGCGGAAAATGTACTGAAGCAGGCGCGAAAGGTTGCTGCACAGTACTTGGGCTGTAAAGAAAGTGAAGTTATATTTACTTCAGGTGGTACGGAGAGCAACAATACGGCGATCAAGGGTGTAGCCTTTCAATATCAAAACAGAGGGAAACATATTATTACGACACAGGTAGAGCATCCGGCTGTTTACGATGTCTGCAAACAGTTGGAAGGCCTGGGGTTTGCCGTGACATATCTGCCGGTAGATCGTGAAGGTCGCGTATCGGTAGAAGATGTTCAGAAAGCAATGCGTCCCGATACGATTCTTGTTTCGGTCATGCATGTGAACAACGAGCTGGGGACCATTCAGCCGATCCTGGAAATCGGACAATGGCTGAAGCAATTTCCGAAAGTCTTGTTTCACGTCGATGCTGTCCAAGGAATTGGGAAAGTTCCTTTGCGCATCAAGGATTCAGGGATTGATTTGTTGAGCGTCTCTGCTCACAAGTTTTACGGCCCTAGAGGAGTGGGCATTTTATATAAACGAGAAGGCTTGATCATTCACCCGTTAATGATGGGTGGCGGTCAAGAAGGCGGTGTTCGCTCAGGAACGGAAAACCTCCCAGCCATCGCTGGTATGGCAAAAGCAATCCGGATTTTAGAGGAACTGGGCAGCGTCGAGATAATCAGGCTGCAAAAACTGAATCAGCAGCTTCGAGAAGGGATTACAACAATCGAAGGTTGCATTGTGAATACCCCGGAAGCGAATGCGGCTCCTCATATTATGAACTTGTCAGTACCAGGAGTAAAAGCGGAAGTCCTGTTGCATGCTTTGGAGGAAAAAGGTTTCTTAATATCCACGAAGTCGGCGTGTTCATCCAAAGCCAATGAGCCGAGCAGAGTACTGACTGCGATTGGAATCGAGCGGGATTGCGCGTTGTCGTCTCTGCGGGTCAGTCTGGGCCGGGAAAATACAGCGGAGGATATTCAACAGTTTTTGAAGGCGTTAGAGGAATGCGTAAGTGTGCTTCGTACGTATATCAAACAACAACCTGCCCCCGCTCATAGAAAATAGTGTGGACAACTAAAAGGAGATAAATATGAACTACGATGTTATTTTGATTCGTTATGGTGAATTGGCGCTGAAAGGGAAAAACCGCGATCAATTCGAAGAGGCACTTGTCAAAAGTGTAAGAAACGTACTGCGCTCATTTTTTAAAGTAAAAGTTCGACGCAATTACGGTCGGATGTATGTGGAGCTGCACGGGGAGGACGCCTATGCGGTTATGGAGCGTTTGAAGCGCGTTTTTGGTATTTCTTCCTTTAGTCCGACGATCCAGGTAGATCCTGATATTGAAACGATCAAGGAAAAAGCGCTGGAGTTGGTTCGTCAAATGGACCCACAGCCGCGTACCTTCCGCGTGGTTTCTCGTCGCGCAGATAAACGCTATCCAATTCAATCGATGGAAGTGAACCGCATGGTGGCAACACACATCTTGCGTGCCCTTCCAGCTATCAGTGTAGATTTGCATGAGCCGGATATGATTGTTAATGTAGAAATTCGCACGGAGGGTACGTACATTAGTTGTGAAACCATTCAGGGACTAGGCGGCTTGCCAGTTGGGGTAAGCGGAAAAGTACTGTTGCTTCTATCTGGGGGTATCGACAGTCCTGTAGCTGGCTGGATGATGCTGAAGCGTGGAGTGACGCTTGAAGCGATTCACTTCCACAGCTATCCGTTTACGAGCGAGCGCGCTTTGCAAAAAGTACGTGACTTGGCTCATAAGCTGACCAAATGGGGAGGAACTGTCCGTCTCCACGTCGTACCGTTTACAGAGATTCAAACTGCCATTCGTGAAAAATGTCCAGAAGACTATTTGATCACCATCATGCGTCGTTTCATGATGCGCATTTCGGAGCGTGTTGCGGAAAATACCAATGCCAAGGCACTCGCAACAGGAGAAAGCCTCGGTCAAGTTGCGTCGCAAACCTTGGAAAGTATGGATACGATCAACAAGGTGATTTCGATTCCAATCCTGCGACCGCTTGTTGCAATGGACAAGGTAGACATTGTGGACATTTCTCGCCAAATTGATACGTACGAACTGTCTATTTTGCCATATGAAGACTGCTGCACAGTGTTTACACCGAAAAATCCTGTGACGCGACCGAAGCCTCGCCTCGCCGTAAAATTTGAGGAAGCGCTGGATGTAGAAGCGTTAGTGGAGGATGCTGTAGCGCGAACTGAAATAGAAGAGATTACAACGAAGCCAAAAGAAACCACAACCGACCTGTTCTAAATGCAGGTATAGAGAAAATCGCGACACGGGGGAGAAGGAACCATGATAATCCGTTATGAGCGCAATGGTAAGGTGAAGCATGGCTGGATGGTGGAAGAGGATCACAAAGTACGTGTGATTGAAGGGGACATTTACAAAATCCATACAGCAAAACCGATTATGACAGGCCTTGAGCTGCCTTTGGACGAGGTCACGTTAAAGGCGCCAAGTGATCCAAGCAAGGTCGTGTGCATCGGATTGAATTACCTGGACCATGCGGCTGAGATGGGGATTGACATGCCAAAAGAACCGTTGATGTTTTTGAAGCCGTCAACAACTGTCATTGGACCTGGTGAGCCCATCGTCTATCCAAAACTGACCCAGAACCTTCATTATGAAGGTGAACTCGCCGTGGTGATTAAGAAAGAGGCCAAGAAGGTCAAGGCTGTTGATGCAGACGATTATATCTTGGGATTCACTTGTGCGATTGATGTGACCGCTCGCGATCTGCAGATGAGCGATGGGCAATGGACACGAGCGAAAGGCTTTGACACGTTTTGTCCGCTTGGACCTGCTATTGCAGCCAAACTGGATTATCATAACTTGCGTATCGTGACACGAGTAAACGGGGAAGTGCGTCAGGATGCTCGCACTGACCAATTGATTTTTTCGATTCCGCAGCTGATCGAAGCTGTGTCTGCGGTCATGACGCTTCGTCCAGGCGATGTTATTTTAACCGGGACTCCATCTGGTGTAGGCGAACTTGTTCCAGGTGACGAAATTTCGGTAACCATCGAAGGGATCGGAACCTTAACGACTCATGTAGTTGCTGAGGAGTAGTCATACATTCTTTGATAAATTGACCAAGCCCCCTGCTTGTATAAGTGGGGGCTTGGCTTTTTATTCTTCTTCGTTCGGATCATCATGAATGGGGTGCGCGGATGGGTCTTGTCTCGGAAGGTCTTGATGCATCAGCCGTGTTTCGTAAGTGAATCGAGTGGTGGTGGAGTGCTGTCCGGGTTCCCAGCCTGTTGCTTTCCCTAAGCGGGCTTCGTTGGTGGCTGCTCCAAAAGGCCCCTCCGGGAATTCTTCCTGAAGGATTTCGTTGCGCTGGGACTCTACAGTAGATAATTCACTGTAATTATCGTTTTCGTATTCTTCGTAGGTTGGTTTCGGGTCCATAGTAACACCGCCGTTTTATTATTGGATACTTTCACGGATACGTAGCTAAAACGCCTGACGGTTATAGTGTGAAATAAAAAGAGAATCACTATTCGTTTTACCTATTGACTCCGTCACTTATTTCATTTATATTTAAATTCTGCTCGAAACAATCAACTCAAATGAAAAGTCATCAATAAAAAAGTGAGAGAAACACTTGACTTTTATCTGTTGGTTTTGTTATATTAGATCTTGTCGCTGCTGAACGAAGCGAAATGGTTAAAAAAACCTCTTGCAAAAACAGTTGCGATGTGGTAAGATCGATAAGTCGCCTTCGGGCGAATGACACAAAATGCTCTTTGAAAAC
>NZ_PXZM01000011.1 GCF_003013395.1 Brevibacillus fortis
ACCTGAAGGGGAGCATATCAAACGCAAAGGAGGGCTTTTGTTATGTTTCACAGTGTTGTTTGCACAGATTGTTTTTGCTTGCGGGCTTTGAAATACGACAAGGAAAAAACGAGCCCCAGTAAAATAAAACCGGCGATATCCGTTTCGATTCCAGGGATGACCGCGAGCACGCCACCTGCAACTGCGAGGATACGTTCCAAGACGTTTAGCTTGGACATCCAGAAGCCGATTAACCCTGCTCCCACGCCAATCATCCCAAGCGTTGAAGTCAGCATAACCCAAATCGATTCCAGCAAGGTGGTATTAATCAGCAGCAAGGCTGGTGAGATGACGAAAATATAGGGAGCCATAAAAGCCGCGATTGATAGCCGCGTTGATTCTACGCCTGTCCGGATTGGTTTTGATTTGGCAATGCCTGATGCGGCGAAGGCAGCAAGCGCAACTGGCGGCGTGATGTCTGCCACGATTCCGAAGTAGAACGTAAACATGTGTGCAGCGATATCTGGTACACCCAATTGAATGAGCGCAGGGGCAGCGATGGTAGAAGTGATGATGTAGTTTGCCGTCGTAGGTGTTCCCATGCCCAAGATAAGCGATGCGATCATCGTGAAAAACAGCGTAAGGAAAAGCTGACCGCCAGCCAGATCAATCAAACCGTTTGCCAGCTTCAAGCCGATCCCGGTCAACGTAATCGTACCAACGATGATTCCGGCACACGCAGTTGCGGCCACGACTCCGAGAGCCATTCTGGCACCTGAGGCAAGTGCTTCTAAAATATCAGCAATAGACATGCGGGTTTCTTTGCGGAAGGCTCCCACGATAATTGTGGAGACGATACCGATAATCGCGGAGCGTTCGGCTGATATGTTCATCATCAAGGCTGTAATAATGATCACGATGGGGAGGAGCAAGTACATTTTTTTCAAAACTTCTTTTTTGTTCGGCAACTCTTCCTTGGAGAGTCCGCGCAATCCGAGTCGCTTTGCTTCGAAGTGCGTCATAATCCAGATGCCCACGAAGAATAAAATCGCAGGAAGAATCGCTGATTTGGCAATTTCCAAGTAGGGAACACCGATGAACTCCGCCATTAAAAACGCAGCAGCCCCCATGACAGGCGGCATGATTTGTCCACCCGTAGAGGACGAGGCTTCCACCGCCGCGGCAAATTCGGAACGATAGCCGAGCCGTTTCATCATCGGGATGGTAAAGGCGCCGGAAGTAACCACATTGGCAACAGAGCTGCCGCTAATCGTTCCTTGCAGGGCGCTGGAAAAAACGGCGACCTTCGCAGGACCGCCAATTCGTCTGCCTGCAATGACCAGCGACAAATCGTTAAAATACTCGCCGACCCCTGTTTTTTCGAGAAACGCCCCAAACAGCACAAACAAAAAGATAAAGGTAGAGGAAACAGCGAGTGGTGTACCGAGAATACCCTCTAGTGTGTAGTAGCTGTGTCCGATAATCCGCTCGACATCACTGCCGCGATGCTCCAAAAATCCAGGCATGTAAGGTCCGAAGTAAGTGTATAAAAGAAAAATGGTGGCGATTAGAGCGATTGGGATTCCGACGACTCGTCGTGCAGCCTCCAGAACGAGCACGATGGCAATGCCACCGACCACCATATCCATCGTCGTATAGTTACCTGTTCGGGTCACGAGTCCTTCATAGTCAATGACCCAATACAGTGATACGAAGACACCTAACAGTGCGAGAATCATGTTCAAGATTCCGATTTTGTTATTTTTACCTTTGGATGTCCCCGCATATAACAGATAGACAAGTGCCAGTCCGAAGGCTAAGTGGATCGGACGATGAATCTGGGGAGGCAGCGTGAAGAAAAGCGTGCTGGATAACTGGTACAGAGAGAAGAGAATAAGTAGACCAAAAGAGATCCACTTCATGGGACCCGCGAGCTGGCGTGTGGCTGATTCTTTGTCGTATTGCGCGATCAGCTTATCCATCTCTTGCTGGTTCATATTCGTTGTTGTACTCATCTAGTAACCTCCTAACTCGCTAAGAATGGATCGCTTTTCTGCCTGAATCGTGATGGCTTCTCCCGGCTTGTCGATCAAGCTCAACGGAATGTCCTGTCCAGCGAAAAGCAACGTATGATTAGCCCGTACTTGCCCGATAAATAGTCGTAGAGCAGGAAAAGAGCGCTGCATATTGCGAATGTGGAATCGTCCATCAGCCAGAACCAGCTCCTCTCCAGGAGCCAATTCATTTTCCATGCCGATACCGTAGTCGTGAAAGCTCATCTCCGACAAAATAATTTGACCGTTCACGATCCGGTATTGCTCCTCGATTGTTGAGCGATGAATGGAATGAGTCCAGCGGATACCAAACGTAGCTTCATCCTGGATGTTGGCACTCCAAACCACCTGATTCGACTGTGTATCTCGGATAACCAGAGCGGGAATCAGCGGAATAGAGATGCCTGCATACATGACAATGACGAGAAGAAAGAAGGAGAAAAGGCGGAACAACGTCCGCCCTCTTCCCTTTGTTACTGCCTTTGTAAAAACCATTTGGCTTTACTTCACGCCTTTTTCGTCGAAGTACTTTTGCGCACCTGGGTGAACAGGGATGCTGACGCCGTTCTTCACGTTCTCCAGCTTGATTTCCTTGGCTTTGGCGTGACCGAGCTTGTCGCTGTTTTCAAAGATCGCCTTTGTTACTTTGTACACGAGATCTTCACTAAGATCGGAGCGAATCAAGAGCATCGATTTGACGGAGACGGTGGTTACTTCTTCCGGAACGGTTTGGTACGTATTGGCAGGGACTGTTGTTTTCACGTAGTAAGGGTATTTGGCGATGATCGCATCGATTTTGTCCGCGTCAATGGGAATAATTTTTACTCCAGTTGTCGCTGCCAGCTCCGTGATTGCAGCGGTAGGCGTTCCAGCAGTTTGGAAGGCAGCATCCAATTGACCATCCTGAATGGCTTTGGCTGAGTCAGCAAAGGAGAGGCGCTGGAGCTTGGTATCTTCAAAGGTCAAACCATATGCTTCCAAAATTTGCTGAGCATTCACTTCTGTGCCGCTTCCGGGAGCGCCTACGGATACACGTTTATCTTTCAAATCGGCAACGCTTTTAATATTGCTGTCAGCAGAGACGACGATTTGGATAGTCTCATCGTAGAGAGCGCCCAATGCTTGGAAGGCCTCAATTTTACCGTCCTGCTGGAACATGTTTGTTCCTTTTGCCGCATATTCGGCGATGTCGTTTTGTGTGAAGGCGATGTCCGCTTTTTTATCGCGAATGAGACGAATGTTTTCTGCAGAAGCACCAGTGGCTTGTGCAGTAGCGGTGATGCCAGCGTTTTTCGTAATATGGTCTGCCATGCCACCGCCGAGTGGGAAATAAGTGCCGCCTGTACCGCCTGTTGCGATAATTAATTGGGAGGGATCTGCGCTTCCTCCACCTGCACCTCCTTGTGCAGAGTTGTTGCCGCCACATGCCGTCATGAGCGACATGGATAGAAGCAGAGTGAGCGAAAGAAGAAAATGACGCTTGTTCAAGACAATTCCCCCTAGTCAAAATGTTCTGTTTATACAGCTTTCTTCGGCATTGTAAGGGGAGGTCTATAAAAAACTACAAAAATCTATAGAAAAATATAGTAAACTAAGAAATAATCGTTAACGTCTTTTTGATCAACTTCTTATGAGGAAGTGCGGGCAACCTTTTATGAGAGAGACTATTTCGATCCTGCTGCTTATGCTCATTGCTGTACCGATTGCTGGGGAGCTCAAGTTTCACCCGTTTCAAGATGATTTTCGCATCAGTTTTGGTACAACGGCTTTTTTCTTTTTTTTATTGTGGCTGCGTCCCTCTCTCCTGGCGGGGATATTAACCGGATTAATTGTTGTTCTATTTCGAATAGTCTTAGATTTCTTGTCTGGGGACGTTTTTTCGTTTCTGTCATCTTTTCAGATGCACTTCCCTGCATTTTGCTATTATGCAGCCTTTGCTTGTCTATTCTCGCTCTTTCGCGTTAATACACTACATCATCGACCGCTTTGGGTGGGACTGTTGGGGACAATCGCAGAAATAGCAGCCAATTTGGTAGAGCTGTCCTTCCGTGCTGTGTCCTGGGAGGGAGTCTTTCAGCTGGAGGTCGTAGGGCCGATTGCAGTCATCGCCTTGATACGCAGTTTTTTTGTCCTTAGTTTTTTCAATATGATTCAGCTGCGTCAGGCGAAATGGATGGAAAAACAGCAGCGCAATCGAAACGAGCAAATGTTGATGCTCATCTCCAATTTGTACGAGGAATCTGTTCATCTAAAAAAGACATTGCATCAGGTTGAGGACATCACGCGCAACTGCTATGAGCTATACCGCGAGATGAACGAGGTGGAACGCGAGGATGGGACGAGCAAGCGATACGCGAAGCGTCTGTTGTCTCTTGCCGGACAAGTGCATGAAGTGAAAAAGGACAATCAACGTATATATGCAGGCCTCTCCAAGCTGATTTCTGACGAGAACGAACGAGACTATATGCCACTGGGCGAATTGATCGGCATCATTGTTCAGGCGCAACGAAAGTACGCGAGACTGTTGGAGAAGGACATTCAGTTTGAGACAAACGTGGAGGTGCCGTATCTCGCTTGCCACATTTACACGACACTCTCACTCATCAACAATCTGGTCGGCAACAGTGTAGAAGCAATCCGTGATCGGGGGATGGTATCGATCGTTGCTTTGATTGACGAGAGTCGTGAATGGATTCATTTTGGTGTAACCGATGATGGGCCAGGCATTGCGGTGAAGGACAAGGAGCTCTTGTTCATGCCTGGGTTCACTACCAAATACGACGTATCAGGCAAGCCTTCCACGGGGATTGGGCTATCATACGTAAAGGAAGTGACAGAAAGTCTCCAAGGAATGATTGATATATCCGAGGACTCGCGCGGACAAACGACACACTTTTGCATTCGCCTGCCAATCGCAACTCTGATTCAGAAAGGGTGACCTGATGCGCTACTTCATCGTGGACGATGATCCTGCGATTCGATTCATGCTCGGTCAAATGATTGAGGATGCTGATTTGGGAGAGGTATGTGGAGAAGCAGAGGATGGCTCACAAATTAACCACGATTTTTTAAAGTGGAAGCAAGTAGACATCTTGTTGATTGATCTTTTGATGCCCAATCGGGATGGCATTGAAACCGTGCGCCAACTGGGGCGGCGTTATACAGGCAAAATTGTCATGATCTCGCAAATCGAAACGAAGGAGATGATCGCTGAGGCGTATGCGACAGGGATCGAATACTACGTGACCAAACCGGTAAATCGACTGGAGGTCATCAGTGTTCTGCAAAAGGTACGGGAACGCATATTGCTCCAGCAATCCATCGAGGGTATTCAGCGGTCACTTTCCGTCTTGTCTGGCAGTATGAACGTGACGGCAGCTCTTTCAAAAGACGCATCGTATCCTGAAAAAGGCATCTTGTCCTCCGCACGGTTTCTCTTAACCGAACTGGGGATGATTAGCGAAAAAGGCAGCAAAGATTTACTCGACATGATGGATTGGCTCTATCGCTGGGAGAAGGAAAGCGATGGGGAAGTGAATCTCCCACCTTTACGCGATATTTTTTTGGCGATTGCTGCCCGCAAGCTGGGAAAGGGAGTGACGGTCTTGATCCAAAAGGAAACGAAGGCCGCTGAGCAACGGGTTCGCAGAGCCATTTATCAGGCATTAACCCATTTGGCTTCCCTCGGGCTGACTGATTACAGTAATCCCAAATTTGAGAGCTACGCGACCACGTTCTTTGATTTTACCGAGGTGCGAAAACGCATGCTGGAGCTGGAGAATCAGATGGAAATGACAATCTCTTCTACTCGTATCAATACCAAAAAGTTTATTTTTGTGCTCTATATGGAGTCCAAAAGGCGAATTGGTGTATTTCAGGGCTGACTTTTGGAGTGGGCATCCAAATATGATAAGATGTTTCTATTGGTCATGAGCGAGGGCTACGATGTAAGCTGGTAAAAGCTTGGGAATGTCTCCGTTTACCATTTGTTTTGGGAGGGAAGTAAGTGAGCGAACTACGTAATCCATGGCAGCTACTTTACCGAGTCTATCGTCATGTGCAACCTGTTCTGGAGCGAGAGTTTGCGGCCTGGTACAAAAGAGCACAGGCGATTCCCAATCCCGAGCTGAGAAAACAGGCACAAGACAGCATGGATTCCAAAAAGTTTCACTGCCAAGGAGGATGTGTTTATGCAGCACAGGTCATCCCGCATGTAGAGACAATTGTCCCGCTGATTGTCGCCTACCAAACAATTAGTGACTACTTGGATAATCTGTGTGATCGCAGCACATCACAAGACCCGCAAGACTTCCGTCAGCTCCACGTGTCGATGCAGGATGCACTGACACCAGGCGCGCCCTTGCGAGACTATTATTTGTACCGCGAGGATAAGGATGACGGCGGCTTTTTGGCTGGGCTGGTTCAAACCTGTCAACGGCATGTCGCACAATTGTCAGCCTATGAAAAAATCCAGGCAAAGGTACTCGAGTTTTCTTGTTTGTATAGCGATTTGCAGGTATACAAGCACATTGCTCCCCATTTGCGCGAGGATCACTTGTTGACGTGGTGGGATCAATACAAGGAACGCTATCACGATTTGCACTGGCAAGAATTTGCAGCTGTCACAGGTTCGACTATCGGGATATTCGCTCTTTTTTGCTTAGCGACTGATCCAGATGTAAGGGAAGAGCAAATTCAAACGGTAAGTGAAGCTTACTTTCCGTGGCTGTGCGGATTACATATTTTATTAGACTATTTAATTGACCTGGAAGAAGATAAAATGGGTGGAGATTTAAACTTCGTGAGCTATTACGATTCAGAACGAATAGCGACTGAACGCTTGCAACTTTTCATAGAACAAGCAAAGGCAAGCGTTAAACGCTTGCCAAATCCTGCATTTCACCGTATGATCGTGGACGGGCTAGTCGCGTTTTATCTCGCGGATCGCAAGGTAAATCGGAGCCAGCCACACATTTATTCTATCGCTAGACAACTGCTGAAGCAGGCCAAGGGCTTGCCTTCTGTCCTGTTTTATGTGAACAGTTTACTTGTACGGCGATAACGGAGAAGAGGTTAGCGCATATGCTTGCGCTTGTACGAAAAGCCAAATCCCATCAACGAGAAGGCAACAACGATACAGCCAAGGATACCGAGGGGGCTTTTTTCCCCAATGGCAATGCCAACTCCGATGAGACAGGCGGTTACCAAAAATGCCAAAGCCAGTGTTACCAATTGATAACGATTCATCGGTCTGTAACCTCCTATCTGTCAATGTTCCCATTATACCTTATTTTCCGCGAAAAGCATCCAGGTAAAGATTTCGGAAATCCCGGTAATATATTTGTGCGAAGTGGTGGAGAACGCAGATGGAAAGCATAATACAAATTAGAAAAGGGAATCGAGTGATAGAAGGTCATGTTACCTATGAAGAAGGGGACTTGATCGAAGCCGTATTTCCCGGCCCATTGGATGTCACTGTAGGGGACCAGATCCCTTGTCTATTGACGGCTGATTATGAAACGATCAATACGTTTGAAGCCGTAGTCGTGGCTAAGGACAAAAATCGCTTGTTTTTGTTCCACTCTCCAACAGCTACTGAGTTTCGGGAACAGCGCAGACGCTATCCCCGTTTTGACATGGAGGTTAAGGGCTGGATCCAGTATCCGACGCAGGAGCCAGACTCATTTTTTTCTGTTTATAGTCAAATGGTGTACTTGGTAAATTTGAGCCTGGGAGGCTTGGCATTCCGCTCAGACAAACATATTCCTGCGGATCAGCAAATTGTCTTTTCCTTTGAATTGTATGGTCGCAATCGCCCGGATGGGGTAGTGAAAACTGACCTAGATATCATTCATGAACGAATAGAGGGCCCGAATTATTTTTACGGCTGCACAATCAAAGGAATCAATGCACGTCATTTTCACAATTTGCGAAAGTACATTTTGCATCGACAAATCGAGGAACGAAGACAAGTGAATATCGAGTAGGTCTTTTCGTGAATTGGTTCAATGGGGACCAATTTTTTTTTGCTCTTTTTTGGTTAGTGGCTGTAGGGGAGGGAAGAAGCGGATTTCCAGTCTACGCTTGGCCTACGCCCTGCCGGGAGGCGGGGACTGTCCGCTGCGGAATGAATGTCGGGAGCGCTTCAAACGTTGAAGTTTCAAGGGAGTATTTCATAGGTGAAGCTGAAAACCCCCGCCATTCATTCCTTCGCTAAGTAGGGCTCCAGAGGCGCTTGGACTGGAAATCCGCTTCTTCCTACGCGGCTTCAGTCAACCTTTGAAAAGGCATCAAAGAGGAAAAAAGGACAAAGAACAACGAAAAGACCTCTCTGATTAACTACACAAACGTTCTAAAAAAGCTGGACGCCCACCTCAGCTGTGGAAGCACGGTGATATGTTTGGAAGGAGACCGCCCGAACGAAGAGAGGATATAGGCGACTGGAAAACATGTCACCGGGCTTCGGCCCCACCACAACTGCTGGAAGGCATCCAGACAGGTTTTTGCGCAACGAAAAAAGGAACATAAGCGTTAATTAGCGAAACTTTGTCTAAAATGCTGCCTGATTCGTACTGAACAAATCGCGTAGGGAGGAAAACGTGGGATGTGGAAAAAGTGGATGGTGTGCGTGCTTACCTTGATCTTGAGTATGCCGATTGTGGCCTGCGAGGTGAATCCTGCAACAGAATCGCAGCCAGCTCAACAGTCTCTTCCATATCGGATGGAGGTATTGGCTGATCAATTGGATGTGCCTTGGGCGATGGATATAGCCTCCGATGGTCGGATCTTTTTCACAGAGCGACCAGGCAGAATACGTGTGATCCAGTCAGGCAAGCTGCTCCCAGAGCCGCTCATCTTATTCCCGGCCCCGTTTGTCAGTGAGGGAGAAGGCGGGTTGTTGGGTCTTGTGCTCGATCCCGATTTTGCGAATAACCACTACTTGTACGTTTACCATACATACAAAGAAGGAGGCGCGACTTACAATCGTGTTCTGCGACTGCGTGAAACAAATAATGCTGCACAGATTGACAAGGTACTCCTCAACAAAATCCCGGGAAGCTCGATACACAACGGCGGTCGAATTAAAATCAGTCCCGACCAGCGTCTCTATATCACGACAGGCGATGCGCATGTGCCGATGCTTGCGCAAGATCGGGCAAGCCTCGCCGGAAAAATTTTGCGCATCAATCTGGATGGAAGCATTCCTGCCGACAATCCTTTCTCCGGCTCCCCTGTATACAGCTATGGACATCGCAATCCGCAAGGCATCGCATGGCATCCGGCTACAGGGATACTCTACAGCTCAGAGCACGGCCAAACTGCACAAGATGAGATCAATCGGATCGAGCCGGGCGCAAATTACGGCTGGCCGGTCATTTCCGGTGAACAGCAAAAAGAGGGGATGAAAACCCCCCTCCTGCAAAGCGGTGATACGACATGGGCTCCTTCTGGCATGACGTATGTATCCAAAGGGCCGTGGAGTGGACAACTGCTCGTAGCGAACCTCAGGGGCAAGCAGTTACAGAAAATTAGCTTGGACTCTACAAGACCCGATACAGTATTGAAGGCTGCCGCTTTGTTCCCAGACGAGTTCGGACGACTGCGCGATGTTGTCGAAGGAAAAGACGGCACACTCTATTTGTTGACCAGCAACCGCGATGGTCGTGGTGATCCGAGAGAAGGCGATGATAAAATTATCCGACTCGTTCCGATCTAGCCGTAGCGATATCAACAGCCACGTCTTTTGTGCGATTCCCCCAAATCCATCGCTGTAAGAGAACAGCAGCTCCGCCAATCGCAGCGATTAACAATCCGACCCACAAAAAAGCGGTGTTTGGACCCCAGATGGTCATGATGACGCCACCGAGTAACGGAGCAATAATGAAAGTGGCGCTCGTCAATGAATCGATAATTCCCCTCACTCGGCCATGTGCTTGCGGGGGGCTTTCTTTTTGTACCAGATAATTGGCCCCGACTGAAGTCAGACCTGTTCCTACTCCAGCCAATAATGCTGGAATCAGCAGCCAATACATCCCATCACCTGGCTGGAAAAATCCAATCCACGAGAAACAAATCCCGATGAGCAAAACTCCGCCGCCCAGCACCCACCCATAGGAACGAATTTCTTTTAAGCGTTGAAGCAAGGTGACGGTGACAAGTGCGCCTAATCCAATGACACTGACCGTAAACCCGAGCATTTCCGGATTGTCGGGTAGCTTCTCGCGGAAGATCACGGGAAACTGTGTATCCGCCAACTGAATCGCCAACGAAGTAACGGTTGCGAAGATCGTGCTGAACAACAGGACACGGTTTTGCAAAAAGATGCGCCAGCCCTCTTGCCATGCTTGCAGGTAAGGGAGAGGCTGCTCCTCTGCGGATGGACGAAACAACGTATTCTCAACTTTACGAATCGTAAACAGAAATCCAGTAGAGAGAAGGAAGGTCGAAGCATTAATCATCAGACAAATGGCGGGTGCAAAAACGGCGGCTACCAACCCTCCGGCAAGTGGACCGATCAATTTCCCCATTTGGTATACGGCTCCATTCAAGGCAGAGGCTTGTAACAATTGATTTTCAGGTACGATTTGACGCGTCAAGGTCTGTTGCGCCGGATCATTGAATACAGAGGCACCTGAACGCAGGGCAATGACCACTAGGAACCAGAACGGAGTAGGCATGGCAAGCAGGAGTAGAGTGAGAGTAGCCTGAATGATATTCATAGTCATGATCATACGTACCTTGTTCACGCGATCTGCGAGCACCCCGGCAAACTGTCCGAGCAAAATGCTTGGAGCTGCATAGGCAACGGGCAGGAGGGCCATCGTCATCGGATCAACCTTCCACACAAACCCCAACAGGATGGACACCGCAATAAAATCAAACCAATCGCCAAGCGTAGACAGTCCGTAAGAGACGAATAGCGTGCGAAACGTTCTATTTTCTTTTAACAAAAAAATCCCTCCATTGATCTGTTATCTCGATGATAAAAGGGATTTGTCAGAAGAATATCAGATAGGGGAAGAGATGATGGCAAGAATCTTTTTCTGCAAGTAGTCGAACTTGTACTCATCGGATAAATCTGTCCACATTTTTCTGTATTTGCGTTCCCATTCTGCGTCATAGCTGAAGCTCTTTAAGAACAACAAAATACTTTGTACAGCATAAATCAGGTGAGGAACGAACTTGGTGGCACGGACGACTTCGAGTCCCTCGTCGACCATGCGGCGCGCTTTGGCAATCTCCTGTCGATGGTACAGACAAAGCCCGCGAGCAATGGTAAAGCTACCAAGTTCGCGCTGCATGGGGAGTGTTAGCAAGATGTCATCTGAGCGTCGAATCACTTCCTCCGCTGCATCTACCTGACCCATTAGCAGATACAGGAAGGCTTCTTCCGCTTGAAGAAAGAGGTGAAAGCCTTTTGAATTTACTTTGTCGACAACCTCTCTGGCGGGTAACAGTTGTTTTTGGGCTTGCTCCCATTGTTGCGCATGAGCGTATACGCCGACTGCATTGATCTTCATCTCATCTTGAAAAGTAGCAGGCATGCTTTCCAGATTTCTCATTGCCCATTCAAAAACTTCTATCGTTTTTTGTGAGTCCAATTGTGTCATATGGTACAAATGGAACCAATAAAACAGCTTATCTGATTTAGGAGTTGCTTGATCCTCAATAAACCAGATGAAGTCACCGACAACAAACCGCAAATAGGTAGCATAAAAAGAGTCCATTTGGAAGCCGAGCACTTGCTGATTCGCATAAAGCATCTGTAAAGCGGCCCCCATCCCCATGCCATGGTAAGTGGTTAGCATCTTCTGGATGTTCTCAGAGAAATCGCTGTTCAATACCGTTGGACTAAGCGACTGCTGCTCTTTTCGTGTAAGCCGATAGCCGACTCCTCGGACCGTATCAATCGTGAGCAGATGAGACCACTTTTGCAATTTTTTCCTCAAGCGGTAAATGTGATCGTCGACAGTACGGTCAGTAGGCTCTTCCAGCGGCCAAACGCGATCCAGCAAATCACTTCGTGAAAAGGCCCGGTTTTTCCATGTGTACAGAAATTGAAACAAGGCGTATTCCTTTGGCAAAAGGACAATCGTTTCCCCGGCATAATGGATTTGAAACGTATCATCCGACCATGTTATCAATCCCATTTGAAAGACTCCTCGTTTATATTGAACTTTTTCATTTTATTGTATAGAGTGCCGCGTGATACGCCGAGCAGCTCGGCTGCTGCTTTTTTGTTGCCGTACGTGCGCTCCAACGCTGCCAGAATGCGATCTTTTTCGTTCACAGGTTGGGAAGGGTGCGCGATCGACGGACGTATGATTGACGTCGGAGTCGGCTGCGCATACGTTCCCCCAATCGGCGTGAGTACAGAAACGTGTGTGGATTCTGCGTGACTGCGAATGACAGACGGCAGATGCTCAGGCAAAATAACGCCGTTTTCTTGCAAGATCGACAGACGTTCGATGACATTGCGAAGCTGTCGGATGTTTCCAGGCCAATGATACTCGAACAACGCTTGCATGACCTCGGGCGATATACGTGGTACGGAGTGGTCATGGGCGACCGAATACTCATGAATGAAAATTTGCACGAGCTCTGGCAAATCCTCGCGTCGTTCGCGCAGTGGCGGGATTTCCAGAGAAAAGACGTTCAGCCGATAATACAAGTCCTCGCGAAAACGACCGTCTGCAACCATTTGCTCCAGCTGTCTATTTGTCGCCGCTACGATCCGCGTGTTGACGGTGATCGGCTCTGTTCCGCCTACACGGTAAAACTGCCGTTCCTGTAAGGCGCGAAGCAGCTTGACCTGCAATTCTAGCGGCAGCTCGCCAATTTCATCGAGGAAAAGTGTCCCGCCATGCGCCAGCTCTAGCTTGCCAGGCTTGCCTTTTTTCTCGGCTCCGGTAAAAGCCCCGCCTTGATAGCCAAACAGCTCACTTTCGAACAGAGCTGCGGGAATGGCACCGCAGTTGATCGCAATAAACGGTTTCTCATGTCGGCGACTTGCCTGATGAATGGCTTTGGCAAACAGCTCTTTCCCGACGCCGCTTTCTCCATAAATCAGCACAGTCGCATCCGTCTGCGCTACTTTTTTTGCGGAACCAATAGCGGATTGAATCGAAGCGGAATGCCCCTTGATCGCATAAAAAGGATCGTCCGCTGCCTGAAACCGACTCATCTCTTGCTGTAAATTGTGGAGATGGGCAGTCGTATGTGCCAATTCTTCATTAAGACGAACCAGCTCGGTAATATCCTGTTCAATGGAAATCGCGCCGATAATCTCACCCTCGCGGCGAATAGGTGCTGCATTAATGAGTACATGACTATCTGGACGAGGAATGTGATAGACACGTTGAACAGATGTCCCTTGACGCAGCGCATCGAGCAGGCGGATCGATTCACTCTCGAAGTGCTCATCGAGAGAAGTTCCGACGACTTGGGCGCGATCGATTTCATAAATCGTTTCTGCTGCCCGATTCCAGTGTTGGACGACATTGCGAGAGTCAACGATGGTGACAGCCTCACTCATCGTATCCATCAAGGTACTGAGCAGAGCAGACTGGTTTTGGGTCAACACGACAAAGGCAGTCATGAGCTGGTATGGCTCGACCATTCCCGTCGGAGTGCCTTGTTCATCCACAATGACGAGTGTCGGCAGATCGGAAACGCTTGGGCCAGCGAGAATGTGGCTGATGGATTGTTCTAGCGTAGTGGTAGGAGAGACGATGACTACTCTGCCCTTTCGTTCTTTATCAACCCATTCACCTAGAATTTCACTTGTGCGTATTTTGAAAATATCAGGTGGAATCGGAATCGCAAAGGAAGAGAGTGTACTGTCCAGCGAAAATAACGGTTTCAAATCGTCACCTCTTATCCAAACTAACAGGAAAAGGGATCGTCCCTGTTGTAAATCGACTATATCTAATCAAAAGTGTACAAGAATAAACACGCAATGTACATATGTGTTTAAAATGTGATGTAGACATCACGATAGCGCTTACGAGAATCAGTTGGCACGGTTCATGCTAGTAGAAGTGGACAGAGTACGTTGAGGAGGAGACAGTCAACGATGGAACAAGCTATGAAGGATTTCTTTCTATTTTTATCCAAAAACAAAACCTTAAATTCTGCTGCGAAAAAGTGGGGTCTACGCTTCGGGGCGAGCCGCTTTGTATCCGGTCAAACCATTGCGGAGGCAATCAACGCCGTACGCAAACTAAACCAGCAAGGCCTCGTGTGCACGCTGGACCATCTGGGCGAATTCGTGTTCAGCGTAGAGGAAGCAAACGAGTCAGCTGACTATTGCATTAAAACGCTGGAAGCGATTCACCAATCCGGTGTTGATTGCAATCTTTCGTTGAAAATGACTTCGCTCGGTCTGGACATCAGCCGTGAGCTGTGCATGGAAAACATGAGACGCATTTTGGATTCGGCTAAGAAAAATGGAAACATTTTCGTTCGTATCGACATGGAGGACTACGCACACAATCAAGTGACCATGGAGATTCTGAACGAATTACTGCAAGAGTACGACAACGTCGGAACCGTTATTCAGGCATATCTCTACAAAGCAGCGGACGATATCGACAGCCTGAAGGACAAAAAAGTGAACTTCCGTCTCGTAAAAGGAGCGTATAAAGAGTCTCCAGAAGTCGCTTACCCGAACAAGCCAGATGTAGATGAGAACTACAAAAAAATCATCAAGCAGCACCTGTTGAATGGTGGTTATGCTGCTGTGGCAACCCATGATGACAACATCATTGATTTTGTGAAAAAGCTGGAAAAGGAACACAATATCCCGCGCACACAGTTTGAATTCCAAATGCTGTATGGTATTCGCACGCAGTCCCAAATTGACTTGGCTCGCGAAGGCTATAAAATGCGCGTATATGTACCATATGGAAATGACTGGTACGGATATTTCATGCGCCGTTTGGCAGAAAGTCCGGCAAACGTAAAATTTGTTCTCAAAGGGATGTTTACGAAATAAGGTTTGCGAAGTATACTTGACACCTTCGGGGATTCTCCGGAGGTGTTTTTATTTTATCTGGAAAGGCAATAGTCTTGCGAATTGTTCGATTATTTCGCTTACTCCTCCGTATTCTTTTGACCGATTGCTTCGGCGTCTTGAGACACATCCAGATACGCAGATACGAGTGAATAAAGAAAATCATAGCTGACCGTACGTCATCGATTTCGCTCGTGCCATTGTGAATGAAACGGTAGATTTGGAAAGACTATGGACAATGGGTGACGAGGAAATCGTTACTTACCTCACTTCGCTGCGAGGAATTGAAAATGGAATTGTTCACCTCTATGGTATGAAATCGAAGCCAAATGAAAACGATATTCGCAAGATAGGGGAAAAGTGGACTCCATGGCGTAGTATCTACAGTCTGTATATATGGGAAGCAGTGGGGGCGATCAAGAGAAAAGAGGTCTTTGAACTGTAAAAACTTTCATTTTTAACAAAAGTTCAATAATTTTAAAAAATTAAAGGTTGAATAGTGAGTAAATTTTAAGTTATACTAATGAAAATTTTATTTTATTAAACAATATTGAGAGGATTCATATGAAAGAACTTTCAACGAAAGAAACAATTACAATTGGTTTGATGCTGTTTGCCCTATTCTTTGGAGCAGGGAACATGATTTTTCCGCCAGCGCTGGGACAAGCTGCAGGAGATAATGTTTGGATCGCGATGGTCGGCTTTTTGATTACCGGTGTAGGTCTGCCTTTACTGGGAATCATTGCGGTAGGTCTGGCGGGTGGTAATTTGCAAACGATGGCGTCAAGAGTCCATCCGATGTTTGCAGTAGCGTTCACCTTTATTGTTTATCTGTCGATTGGGCCATTCATGGCAATTCCGCGAACAGGTACCGTAACGTTTGAGATGGGCGTGTTGCCATATTTGCCTGAAGCGATGAAAGGCAGTTGGATACCGCTATTTCTGACAACTATCGTCTATTTTGCCATCACCTTCTGGTTGAGTCTGAACCCGAGCAAGCTGGTGGATCGAATCGGTAAAATCTTAACACCTGCTCTCTTGATCATCATTGGTCTGATGTTTGCCAAATCACTCATTTCTCCTTTGGGTGAAGTGGGACAACCGACAGGCGCCTATCAGGATACAGCGTTCTTCAAAGGCTTTGTCGAAGGCTATCTGACGCTGGATGCATTAGCTGCGATGGTATTTGGTCTGGTAGTAACAACGGCTGTTCAGGATAGAGGCATCATCGATCGCAAAAAAGTGATGTGGTCCACGATCAAAGCCGCCGTCCTTGCTGCAACTGGACTTGGACTCGTATACCTTGCCCTCAGTTATTTGGGAGCGACCAGTGTATCGTTTGCAAAATCGGCAAATGGTGGACAGATTTTGACTGGAGTTGTGCTGCAATTGTTCGGTCCGTTAGGCTCGCTCTTGCTGGGAGCCGCTGTTACGCTTGCTTGCCTCACCACTTCAGTTGGTCTCGTCACAGCGTGCAGTCAATTTTTCTCGAGTCGTATTCCTAGCATCTCCTACAAGAAAATGGCTGTGATCCTGTGTGTATTCAGTGCTGCGGTAGCAAACGTAGGCTTAACACAGCTGATTACCTTCTCCGTGCCTATCTTGATGGCGATTTATCCGCTGGCGATCGTACTGATGCTGCTGACGTTCTGCCATCGATTGTTCAATGGACATCGTGCCGTATACGTTGGCGCGATCACTGCAACGGCTGTCATCAGTGTGTTGGATGGCGCTTCCCAGCTTGGACTGTCTATCGACTCTCTGACGCCAATCCTGGAGCAATTGCCTTTGTACAAGGTAGGAATTGGATGGCTGGTGCCAGCCTTTGCAGGCGCACTGTTAGGGTTGTTGTGGGCGAGTCTCACACGCAGTGTCCCGATTGTAAGAGAAACGAAGTAAAGAATAAGAGCGAGTGGGCTATGGGTCCACTCGCTTTTTTCATTGTCGCACACGAGTTTGTCCTTCTTTTACCAGCTAGATAGGACTTCTATCCGTCCACAACATGGGTGATCTATGTTACCATGGAAAAACGTAAATTGTCAGAACGGCATGTTTCATTCTATGTCGTTTTGGAAGAAGGGAGGTTATTGGCTATGTTCACGATGAAAGTCTTGGTTGCCGATGACGATCCAAACGTACGCGAAATTATTCGCCTTTATTTTGAAAAACAACAAATCGAGCTCATCGCAGCAACGGATGGACGAGAAGCTCTTGAGATGATGGAAAAGGAACAGCCGGATGTGGTCATTCTCGATGTTATGATGCCGCAGTTGGACGGCTTTGAAGCATGCCGGGAAATCCGCAAGAAGTGGGATACGCCGATTATTATGCTGACGGCAAAGGATGAGGAGTTTGACCGTGTACTCGGCTTGGAGCTCGGAGCGGATGATTACGTGACGAAGCCGTTTAGTCCACGCGAGATCGTTGCTCGTATCCGTGCGATTATGCGCAGATTGCAGCCAAAGCCAAAAGCGGAAGATGAAGCAGTGCTCCGTACCTTTGTATTTGATCAATTGACGATTGATCTGGATAAACGGGAAGTGATCGTGGCCGGGGAAAAAGTAAGCTTTCGCCCAAAGGAGTTTGATCTGCTCGTTCAACTCGTCAAATCGCCGGGAAGCGTATGGTCGCGGGAGCAATTGCTGGAACAAGTGTGGGGGTTTGATTATTTTGGCGATGTTCGAACGATCGATGTTCATATTAAAAAGATCCGACAGCGTTTAGATAAGCTCCCTTATGAATGTATTCAAACGGTATGGGGGATCGGCTACAAGTTTGGGGTGGATAACTGATGCTAGGCATGTCGAAGAGTATCTACCGTAGACTGCTGGTCAGCTTTTTGGCTACCGTTTTGGTGGGGCTGGGGATTACAGGTATCGTTCTCTCCTTTTTTACGAAAGAGTACATCTACAACGCGAAGGAAGAAGAGCTTTTGCGGATGGCGAAAAAAGTGAATGCCGCCATCCATAACAGCGATGAAGTAAACAAACGGCTCTTGGACAAGCTGGCGATGCTAGACGAGTCATTTGATACCCGGATCTGGTTATTTGATACAGAAGGGAAAATTGTCGCGACCTCGATGAAGGATGAGATGCTCACGGGCAAGTCCGTGGCAGTTTCCATCGCAGATAACGTGCTGAGCGGAAAAAGCGCGGTAACCGAGCTGCAAATCGAAGGTCTGGATGACCCGATGTTGTCGGTCTCCGTCCCGTGGGGCGAAGGCGAAAGCGTTTATGGCGGAATTATTTTGCACGCGCCGATTGAAGGAATTGAGAAAACCTTTGGTCAAATGCGCGAGTCGATTCTGTGGGCGACTTTGTTTGGGGTGCTTCTTTCTACGATCATGGTTTCGTATTTGTCATGGTCAATCTCTCGTCCCTTGCGAACCATCGAGAGAACAGCGGCTGAGATTGGTCGCGGGAATTATGCAGAGCGCGTCGAGGTCGATACGTCTGACGAGATCAGCGACTTGGCGCAAACGATCAATACGATGGCACAGAAGCTGGAGAAGGTCGAGCAGGAGCGTCATCATCTGGAGCAAGTGCGCAATGATTTTTTGGCGAATGTCTCCCATGAATTGCGTACGCCTCTCACCGCGATCCAAGGCTTTCTCGAGGCGTTGCAGGACGGCTTGGTAGAGGAAGAAGAGGCGCGACAGAAGTATTACGCTGTGATGTACACCGAAACGATGCAAGTGAACCGCCTGGTGGATGACCTGATGGACTTGATGAAGCTAGAGAACAACGAAGTGAATCTGGTCAAGTTTCCCGTCGATGTAGCAGATGTAATGAATCGGGTTGCTTTTTCCTTCCACCAAGAAGCAGAGGAAAAAGGGCTTCGCATGGGAGTAGAGGTGGAGGACGAGCTACCGAGAATTTATGCCGACAAGGACCGGATCGCGCAAATTCTGAAAAATCTGGTGAAGAATGCGCTCAAGTTTACGGCTGAAGGCGAAATTCGCATGCGTGCTGCAATGGAAGAGGAATATGTACAGATTCAAGTGATCGATACAGGGATAGGGATTGCAGCAGATGATCTGGACCGCATCTGGGAACGTTTTTTCAAAGTGGATCGGGGACGCTCCAAGAACAATAAAGGGACAGGGCTTGGGCTTGCCATTGTTAAAGAGCTAGTTGAGTTGCATGATGGCAAATGTAGAGTAGAGAGCACGCCTGGGAAGGGCAGTACTTTTACGATAAGGCTTCCAAGGATTAAGCCGGAGAATTAAGTCATGATTCGATCAAAATGATCATGGTCATACTTTTTTCATAATTTGATCATCGTTTTTTCCCACTTTCCTTACAGAATGGTTATCTTTACCCGTTACGATATAGGTGTGACAGCGAGAAGGTCACGAAGCCAAGGAATGAAAGGGGAATGAACATGAACAAAAAATGGTTCTCTATTGCCACTGTCGCATTACTCCTGTCTGGCAGCTTGGTTGCCTGCTCTGACACAACAGGAACACCAGAACCGGCGACACAATCAGAGGGCACGACAAGCGAAACCGCTCCGGGGTCCTCCACTTCTGATAGCGGACAATCGACCGATAGCTCGGCTTCGCAAGATCAGTCTACAACAGATGCTTCTGCGGACAGCTCTGATGCATCGACGGACACAGGTTCGTCTACGGAAGCACCTGCGACAGATGCCAATTCTAATGCAGGTACCAGCAATGGTTCGACTGGTGCTACGGGAACCGAAAGCAGCGGTTCCACTGGACAGTCTACTACGACTGACGCCAGCAAGAAGTAATCATTCACGAACTGGAAACACGTTCGTTTGAACTCCTCTACTTCCCTCCCGTTTTATATACCTTGATGACGGCTATAGGCCGTCTTTTTTTTTTGTCTAAGAAAAGTAGCCGTAGTGAGGAGAAGTGCATTTCCAGTCTACGCTTCGGCCTACGCCCTATAGAGGGTGTGGACTGTCCGCTATGAAATAAATGGCGGGAGCGCTTCAAACGTAGAAGTTTCATGAAGGATTTCATTAGTGAAAATACTTTGGAGGTATGTGGTATGATTATCCAAAATCATACCTAGCGGGAGGGAGAAGCATGATCACATATCCAACGTTGAAAAAGGGCGCTACGATAGGTGTAACTGCACCATCATCAGGTGTACCAGAGTATTTGCATGAACTAATCAATCTGGCATGCAGTCGTATGGAGAGCAGAGGATATACCATCTTCTGCAAAGATACAGTCTGGTCACAGGAAAAAGCCAAGTCAGCTCCTGCCACAAACCGCGCAGCCGAATTCAACTCACTGATGCAAGATGAAAACGTCGATATCATCATCCCTCCCTGGGGTGGCGAGCTGCTGATTGAGATTTTAGACAAGCTTGATTTTCATGCCATGCAACCAAAATGGGTGTTAGGCTATTCAGATGTGAGTGTGCTGTTGCTCGCGATTACATTAAAAACGGGGATCGCTACGGCCCATGGGACAAATCTGGTGGATTTGCGCGGAGCAGATATGGATGAGACGACGGCCATGTGGGAAACGGTTCTGTCAACGCAAAGGGGCGAGTCGGTCTTGCAGTTCTCTTCCCCGATGTATCAAAAGGAATGGCAGCATACGAATCCTTCGCCGCACATCTTTCACCTGACAGAACCGACAGCATGGAAAACCACAGAGACTACTCCCCACGTAATCATGCAGGGACGGTTACTTGGCGGCTGTATTGATAGCATTAGACATGTCATCGGTACGCCATATGGGGATGTGCAAACGTTTCAAAAAGAACAGATCGGTAATGAAGAGATCATCTGGTATTTTGAAAACTGTGAGCTTTCTACGACTGATCTGCGCAGATCATTGGTACAAATGAATCTGGCGGGATGGTTTGAGCATTGTGCCGGGATTATGTTTGGCCGCAGTCCTGCGAACCAAGCGGTCGAAGGCTATACGGTAGAAGACGTATATCGAGAGCTGGCTGCTGAGCTGCAAGTCCCTGTCCTCTACGATATAGATTGTGGGCACATGCCGCCGCAAATCACGTTTATTAATGGAGCATTTGCTGAAGTGGAGCTTTCTTTCGAAAAAGGAAGTGTACGGCAATATTTTCGTCCATAAGCATGAGAAAACGAGGGCTTCCCAACGAATGGGGAAGTCCTCGTAGCATGTAAGCATACATGATTTTTAGCCTTGCTTCTCGTTGTAATGGGGGAGAGGATGTTCCACCGTCGTTTCACGTTTCTTTTTGGCCGATTCACGTGTTCGCAGAGTGGACAAGGCGACACCGAGGAAAATAAATGCGCCGCCAGCGAAAAAGCCAACACCCAAATGCTCATGCAGCAACAGCCAGCCTAAAAATGCACCGACAATGGGCTGCACAAAAAAGAACCCGGCCCCACTCCCTGCGGGAATCAGCTCGAAGCCTTTGTTCCACAAATAAAAAGCACCTGCGGTAGAAATCATCCCGATATAGAGAACGCCTGCCCAGATGTCCCAACCAAATTGCCAGGAGACAGACGTGACAGACAGCTCCCAGAACATGAGTGGACTCGTAAAGATGATGCCAAACAATGCTACATAGGTGGTGACGAGCAGGGACGAATAGCGCTGTGTCGCCTTTTTACTGAGAACGGTATACAATCCCCAGCTAATCGCTGCTACGAACAAAATCAGGTTGCCTGCCAGGGAGGACTGTGCGTCAGCTTGATCTGGAACTCCGATGACGATGATGACACCAATCGTCGCTAACAAGATACCCATTGCCTGCTTAAAATGGATGCGCTCCTTTAATATCCAGACCGCAAAAATAGCAATAAAGGCAGGCGATGCAGAGGTTATCAATGCGCCCATGTGAGCAGTAGACAGTTTTGTACCGAGAAATTGCGCGGCGATTGAGATCGTGACCCCGACAAAGGCGATGACCATCAGCAGAGGATAATCTTTTTTCGCGACACGCTCCTTGCGAGCAACGGTAAATGCCCCCAACACGACTAAAGCAATGCAAAAGCGCAAAATCAATAGCGTGAACGGCGGAATCACTTCCAAAACGACCTTGCTTACGACATAAACACCGCCCCAGATCGCTGCGGCGAGAGCTAGGCAGACAGCCCCCAAAAACATTTGTTTCCATTGTGATTGTGACATAACAAGTCCCTCCCGGAATAATGAATCAATCATTTGAGCTTTATTCCGTAGCCGGGAGGCAGTAAGAGAACCGCTTCCTCACCGACTAGGAGAGGAGGGTGGGCACATCATTTTCAAAAAGGCGACGGTTCATGTATTTCACCTCCTTAATTTGAAGGGGTTAGCCACTTGGCTACCAGCAGCACCGGCTGTGTTAGACGACCGACTGGTGCTTCCACCTGACGATACTGCTCATAGCCAAGCCGTCCCCAGAAAAGAAGAGCGGGTTCATTATGCGCAATGACACCGTGATGAACATGCTGACTGCCGTGTTGGATGCAGTAGGCTTCCATGAGTGACACTGCTTCTTTTCCAAAGCCCTGCTGCTGGTAATCGGCATGAAGGAGCAAGAGACTAATCCAGCTTTTTGGATCGCTTTCACTGGAGAGGACGATATGGATGACTCCGATGATCGTACCTTCACGAGTAATGGCGAGCCAATGCCCGGAAGGTATAGCTATGGTGGCGTCATATTCGGCTTCCAGGTCAGCAAGACTTACTGCGCTCGTGCCGTTTCGAAGCTGATTGTACGTTGGATTACTGTTGTAGGTGGCGAGTAAGTCGGGCAAGTCATCGGGCAGCAATTCGCGAATGATGAGTCGCTCACCTGTCAGAATGAGACTCATTGAGGTCCTCCATACTTACGGATAAGTCCGATCTGTCCGCCGTGGTAGCCCATATGATAGATGAGACGACCAAGTGCCTGACGGGGAGTCAGCGTGGCGATCGGTGCTTCACAGGGGATGTCCCACACGTCTTTTGGCAGGGCAGCCAGGGAATCCAGCAAGTAAAGGAAGGAAGCCTCTTTGAAGGCAAGCAAGGTAGATAAGTCAGTAAAGTTTCCTTCATCTCGGACAGGACCAATCGTGGTCAGGGTGACTTCTGGAGGGAGCGGTCGCCCGAAAAACATCATACAAAATCGATACTCCACTTCTGCGATGTGATGAATCAAAAATCCAATGGAATTGGAGTCCGGGGCCAGCTTCCAGCCTAGCTCGGCTTCATCCAAATGGACGAGTGCATCCTGATACCGGGAGCGAGCTGTTTGCAAGGTCGGCAATAATTCTTGTTCGAACATCCAATCTTCCTTTCTGGTGTTTATCTTTATTATAGGAAAAAGATCAGGAAAGAACAGCAAGATCATTCGGAATAATTTGAATGATTATTCACTCAGTTACCTGAATTCGTTATACTGAAGAAAAACAAGGAGTGAGAACGATGGCTCATCGTTATATGCTAACTGTGCGTTCAACTGATATTGACGTAATCGGACATGTGAACAATGCCAAGTATTTAGAGTACATGGAATGGGCGCGTTTTGAGTGGATATGGGAGCAAGGATTTACGCTGGATGAATTGAGGCGACGGGCCATCATGCCGGTAGTGGTCAATATTAACATTAACTACCGTAAAGAGTTGAAGATGCGCGAAGAGGTAACGGCGATTACCACAGTGGTCAAGGTGGGAGAAAAAAGCTTCGTCATCCGCCAGGAGTTGTACAACGCCGCAGATGTTTTAGTGGCGGACGCCGATGTGACGATGGTCATGATCGATGCGAATACACGCCAATCTATTTCTTTGCCAGTTGAGTTGAAAGAGACACTGCTTGTGGAATTGCCTAAAAGCTAGAGGTATCAGGATGACTTGCGAATGAAATCGCGGCGGAAATTATTCCATTCGAGAGCACGCAGCGCCAATGTCTCCAAGATTCGCTCATGCCGATCTTGACCTTCCTTTAACTCAGCAACATCCTGCTTTAGTTCGGCAACATCGTTTTTTAACTGGTGAACTTCCATAGTCAAAGCTTCCATCTTGGCATCCAATTCGTCCTGCCGATCCATAAGAGCATGAGCAACCAAACGTAACTCATTCATACCCTCTATCAAAATATCCAGTTTTTCGTTAGACATGTTTCCACCTCCTTTTTCCGTTACAATGATCATAACAAAAGACAGAGTCATATGCACAATGAAACAGCAAGAAAAAGGGAAGGGGACGCAACTCAGCCATGTCCAAATTTACAACAATCCTATTTGATCTCGACGACACTCTCTTCGATTTTTCAGCTTGCTGGGAGAAAGGGATGCAGCAGACGATCGCGGCTCATGCACTTACAGCAGAACTAGACCAAGAGAAATTTCTTGAGGCACTACGGCGCCACGGAGATGATTTGTGGATCGAGGTGATTGCCAAACGCTACGATTTTACGCAATACAGAAGGTTGCGTTTTCAGCGGGCCATGGCTGATTGTAACCGACAAATTGAAGCGGAGCAGGTCGACGATTTTCAACGCGCCTATCAGGCAGCATGTATGGATGCAGTCCAGCTAGATGTCACTGTTCAGTCTACCATTGCCAAGTTGGCAGAAGAGCATACGCTAGGGATTGTCACCAATGGTCCTGTCGATATGGCTTTTATCAAGGTGGAGCGGTTGGGTTTGTCTGCGTATTTTCATCGGGAGCGGGTGTTTATCTCCGAAATCATCGGACATCATAAGCCTGATCTACGCATATTTGAACATGATCGTGAAAAACTCGGTGTTGAGAGCAAGCAGGTGCTGTTCGTTGGAGACACGTGGGAGGCAGATGTAGCAGGCGCGATGGACGCAGGCTTCTCAGCTGTCTGGATCAATTCACGAGGGAAGAAACCTACTTCCGAGCATCAGCCACTCGCTGTTATTGAACGACTGGATCAACTTCTCGCAATCTTGTAGAAAAAAGCAGCCCATTGCCCCATAGCCGCATAACTTGCAGGCTGTTTTCGGTGGCAATTAAGCTGCTTTTTTCTAACTATTTTCTTGCTTCTTTTGTGTCTCGCGTTTTGCGTACTGCTTTCTCATGAAAAGGATGAGAGAAACGATAATCATCCCAATTAAAATTCCGATAGCTCCTGGTGTAAGACTATCTCCCCAAAAGATTTTATACAGCAAAATCCCTGTCAAGATAATGGCGAATTCCAGATATCTACTGGCCATGCGAATCTTCCCCCATTTACATGAGCCTGATTATCGATGGTTTCTACTAACCTGATCTTTCATTTTTTCATGCTGATTCTTCCTGTACTTTGTGATGAAAAAGATGAGATTGAGGACAATCAGGCCAATCGTGATCGACATACTGCCATTGGTCATACTTTTTCCTACATAGATGTTGTAGAGCAGCATCCCGGATAGAAGTACGGCAAAAGCAAGATTAAGCTTCATGAGATTCTTCCCCCATAAATATTCGTTCGAGCGAAGGTACTTCAACGTTCACGCCATATATATCCACGCGTGCCTGGACGAGAGCACGAACGAGGGTTGCCACTTTTTGATCGCCATCGACTTGAAGAGTAAGCCGCCCTTCCTCCCAATTCGTATTGCGCCCGAGGGACTCGATAAAGGTGCGCAGGGTTACGGACTCCTCAGCAGCAAAAGCAGAGTGACGAACGTTCACGGATCGCCATGCCTGATGGGCAGCTTGCAGCTCATCGAGAGTGCCGAGTGAACTGATTTTTCCGCTTTTCATGATGGCGATACGGGTACAGATTTTCTCGACTTCATTCAAATTGTGTGAGGTCATGAAGATCGTTTTTCCTTGTTGATGAAGCTTCCGTAGCAAATTTTGAATGTGCAGGCCTGATTCGACGTCCACGCCAGAAGTAGGTTCATCAAGGAAGATGAGCTCCGGGTCACCGACTAATGCTTGGGCAATGCCCAGCTTTTTTTTCATCCCGAAGGAAAAGGTTTTGGCTTTGCGGGATGCATGCTCCTCAAGCTCAACGTCTGCCAGGATGCGCATACATTCTTCTTTTGTTAATGTGACGCCTTTGACCCGAGCGAAATAGTGCAGGTGCTCCGCAGGAGATAAATGGTCATAGAAAGTGGAGTAATCCGGCAGTACACCAATTCGTTTTTTCCATCCTTCTGTATGGGCATCCTCGCCAAACATGCGAATGGTGCCAGCTGTCGGAACCAGAATGCCTGTCAGCATATTGATAAAGGTCGATTTTCCTGCGCCATTGCGACCGAGGAAACCGAAAATTTCCCCGCTGTGCACAGTAAGACTGACGTCGTTCACGACTGTGCGATTGCCAAAGCGCTTGTTCAATTGAATGGTCTCGATCATTGCCATTAACAATCCCTCCGTCGGAATATAAACATAGAAGCGATCAGAAATGCTGCTGCGTAGAGCCAGATGAAGCCTGTCCAGGCACCGCCTTTTTCCATAAATTTAATAGGCGTCAGGTATGCGAACCATGGTGCTGCTGGGTGACTGGAAAAAGTGCTCCAGAGCCCGAGTCCTGGCAGGATCAGTGCGATCACAATTCCCAAAAACATTGTGTAGCTGGGGCGTGGTATCACGAGTGAGAGCAGCAGTGCCAGCGAGATGCAATAGATAAGCAGGGAGACGCAGAGATAAAAGGTTTTGGCGTCAAAGGTTTGCACGGTGGCGAAAACTACACCAAACGTAATAATCATGCAGGTTAGCCAGAAGAACGCGACACCGAGAAATTTCCCTAAAATGATCTGATTGCGCGAAGTTCGGGTGACGAGAAAGCGAATCGTCCTGCCCGCTAGCTCACGATTTATGACATCATGGGACAGGCTGAATACAAACAAGGGCCCGAACAGCATGATGAGTACAAAGATACCAAGCGCATGTCCTTGCGCCAGATCCTTTTGCGGGAGAAAACTTGCTGCCTGATTGACGAGATCAGAAACCAAATACGAGATGCCGACGATAAAGGCAACCGTAATCAACGACTTCATACTTTTAAACAATCGAAAAAATTCGTGTTGGCAAATAGCCCACATAGGTGAATCCGCTCCTTTCTCCTTTATCATAATGGCCATACCTTTCCCTAACTGAAACGCTACCTTACCATTTCCTTATCTTTTTCGTTGGCGACGTTTCTCATGGTAGAATGAATGACATCAAGGGAGGGAACGGACGTGGAGAAAGAAGCAAGAATCTTGCTGGTAGATGATGAAGAAGCGATTTTGCAGATGCTCCAAACCGTGCTGCAAAAGGAAGGCTTTGTCCAGATCGATACATGTACGACAGCAGCAGAAGCAATTCGTCTCGTGGAGGAGAAGACGTACGACTTGTTGATTTTGGATGTCATGCTGCCTGATAAAAATGGATTTGAGCTGTGCGGAGCGGTGCGCCAGCGAACGAAGGCACCGATCTTTTTTCTGACAGCAAAGGGCACGGATTTTGATAAATTAAGTGGATTTGCTTATGGAGCGGATGATTACATTACGAAGCCGTTTCATCCATTAGAGGTCGTTGCCCGGATGAAGGCTCATCTGCGGAGAACCTTGGGGGGAAATGCGCTAGCCCCGGAAGAAAAGCGCTTTGATTTTGGGCGTTTTCAAGTCAATGTGGAGGCAGCGGAGCTGTTCGTGAATGGAGAGCGAGTGGACTGTCCGGCGCAAGTATTTTCATTGCTCGTCTTTTTCTGCCAGCATCCGAACCGGGTATTTACGAAAGAACAAATTTACGATCACGTATGGAAAGACGAGTACGGGATGTTTGATGAAAATACAGTCATGGTGCACATTCACAAGCTGCGCCAGCGCATAGAAGAAAATCCGGGACAGCCAAAGCTCCTGGTCACGGTGAGAGGGCTGGGCTACAAGCTGGTTAGTCCAGCAAGACAGTCATGAATTTGCGTAACAAGCTGATCTTTCAATATGTCCGGCAGCTGTTCGGGTTTCTTCTCGTCTTGCTGCTGTTTCTGATTATCGCGATGCTTGGGTTAGGCTGGCGGATCATGAACGAGCAATTGTCCATTGATTTGTCCATGCTGAATGCGTCTGATTTAACATTGAAGATAGATTATGAGGGGGAGCGTATACGCGTCAATCCGGAAATCGAGAAGAGCGTGACGAAACATCAAGGCTGGCTGCAGATTATCGACAAGCACGGCAAAATCCTCTACAGCTATCGGACACCTGCTGATGTTCCCAGTCAATTTGGGCCAGGGGAGTGGATTAGTTATGTAGAAGATCGTGATGCTTCTCGCTATCACATCACGCACTGGGTCATTAACCAATCCGATGAAAACATGATCATCCTCTACGGAACTCCCGCCCCGGAAAAAGAACTGCTAAAGCGCTTGATCGAAATAAAGACTGGCGGGGGCAAGGAGACATGGGACGAGCTGAACAAACGATTTTCCCAGGATCAAGCATGGTATTTGGTATACGATCGTGCAGGAAAACTCCTCCATCAATGGAATCACCCGAACGCTTCTACCCAGCTAGACATGACGGAAGCTCTCCAGAACGGCGAGACAGCCAAAAATGTTCCTGTCCATATCACGAGTCGATATGACGCGAAGAGTGACTTGACGTACGTAGTGGGCACTCCGAATCCGACCTATCAGTCTGGTGTCCAAGAGACGTCTGAGGATGCTATGGTCAAGGAAACGTTCCTTCAGATCGGCATTCTTTTGATCTTGGTCGTTCTATTCGCGGGCAGCTGGTATGCGTGGCGGGTCGGTAAGCCGCTTTTACACATGGTGAATTGGTTGGAAAGACTGGCCCAAGGTCGCTATGAGGAGCCCACCGGGAAAAAAGGCAAACCAATCGGAAGGAATTGGCGAGGGAAAGAAAAGAAGTCATTTCGTGTATTCAAGGATGTGTTCGATGCTCTCCGGCATTTGAGTGAGACGCTGCGCTCCAATGAAAAGCTCCAGCAAGAAATGGAGCAGACGCGAGAGGAATGGATTACCGGGCTCTCTCATGATCTCAAGACACCGCTTAGCTCGATTTACGGTTATGCTACCTTTTTGGAGTCCGAGCAGTATGAATGGGAGAGAAGAGAAGTCAACCAATTTGGGAAAACGATCCGGGAAAAATCAGACTACATGAACGGGCTGATAGAGGATTTGAATTTGACCTATCGACTCAAGAACCAAGCTTTGCCGATGGTCAAACAAGCTGTCGCGATCGTAGAAACCATTCGCAGGATTGTGGTCGATATGGTGAATGACCCGAGCTCGTCTTTGCATGACATTGAATTTTCGTCGAATGTCCAATCGATAACGGCCGAGGTCGATCCAATCTGGTTTCGACGCATCATCGTCAACATTTTGACGAACGCGATCAAGTATACTCCGGCAGGTACACACGTGCTCGTAGAAGTACAGTCGATTGCAGCCGAGCGGTTTGTGGTCAGAATTGCGGACAATGGTCCGGGCATGGATGATACGACACTGGCCAATCTGTTCGAGAGATACTACCGAGGTGGGCATACCAGGGAGGATACCAGTGGAACGGGGCTAGGCATGGCAATAGCCAAGCAGCTCGTTTTGGCTCACGGAGGAGAGATTGCGGTAGAGAGCAAGCTGGGTAGCGGAACTGTTGTCGTGATGACCTTTCCTGCCGTCAACAGCTAGGTAGTTTTTATAATGAAAGCCAAGGGATTCGCGTTGTCCCTTGGCTTTTTTCTTCTAGGGTCTCGAGATGAATGTTTGTATGACTTTGCCATCCTCTATTCGCTCTTCATAGTTAGTGGCTGTGTAATCTTGGATGCTTGCTCGCCAGAAGCCGATGGCAGGCACGTTGTTTTCCAATTGAAAGACTTCCCACGCACCAGGGAACATTTGAAAGATCTGATGAGACACGGCTTTCCCGATCCCCAGTCGACGGTAGCGTTTCATGATAAAAAATTCAGCGATGGAGTGGATAGATTGCAAATCTGGATCAGAGCTGGTGAGCATGCGGACGAGGACAAAACCGGCCAGCTTACCATTTACCTTGATAAAAAAGGGATGGCGTTCTGGTTCGATCCAATACTTGTCAAAGTAGTCGTAGCCAAACAAACCGTCATCATCTACTTCGAAAGGCTCAAACTCAGTGAAGTCGTACGTATACAGCTCCAACAGTTGCTTGAGAGCGTGCTTCTGTTCAAAAGGAACTCGTTCTATCGAGAATGCTTGGTTCACTGAGAAAACCTCCTTTTCCATAGATATACGAGTATCGTACTCTATTTTCGGAGGTGTGGAAACATATGGGAGATACTTCTTTACAGTACCTCACAAAGACGTTCATTTTGCACGAGATGGTTCCAGTCAGGCGATACTCGAGTCAAACGAAAGAAATGAATATGAAGCAAGCCAGCAGGTGGCTGTAAAAGGGATATCTTTTATTCGAAATTACAAAAGTACCCTATAGACAGACGTCTTCAAACGCCTACTCTATAGGGTACATTTCCTCTTTAATGAATCGCTTTCTTCTTAAACTGCCCGCCACGCACATCGTGAATATTGCCGACAGCCAAGAAGGCATTCTCGTCAACTTCTTCCACGATCAGCTTCAGCTTGGCTTCTTCCAATCGCGTAATGATGCAGAAAATTACTTTCTTGTCGTCTCCAGTATAGCCGCCTTCACCATTCAAATAGGTAACGCCACGGCCCAGACGAGCAACAATCGCATCTCCCAAATCCTTGTGATTGTCACTAATGATCCATACCGCTTTCGACTCCTGGAAGCCTTCGATGGTCAGATCGATCATTTTGAATGCAATGTAATAGGCAATCAGCGAGTACATCGCGCGATCCCAACCGAATACAAATCCAGCACTGCTCAAAATGAATAAGTTCATGAACATTACGATCTCACCAACGGAGAACGGAGATTTCTTGTTAAGCAGTACAGCAACGATCTCTGTACCGTCCAGAGAGCCTCCATAACGGAGAACGAGTCCTACACCAATTCCGAGTAGGATTCCCCCGAATACAGCAGCAAGGAGGGGATCATCAGTCAGCCCTTGGACAGGATGAAGCAGTGTCGTTCCGATTGACATGATCGTAACCCCAAAGAGGGTTGAGAGTGCAAACGTTTTTCCGATTTGCTTGTACCCTATGATCAAGAAGGGCAAGTTAAGCACGAAAAGGAAAACGCCAAGAGGCAACCCAGACAGATGCGAGGTAATAATCGAGATACCTACGATTCCACCATCGATAATATTGTTCGGTACGAGAAAGATCTCGAGTGCTACCGAAAACAGGGAAGCACCAATCAGGATACCGAAGATCCTCTTGAGCAATTTTCCAATGGGTAATTTTTGATGAGCCGATTTTGCAAGTGGTTGTTCCATCGTTCCTCTCCCCATTGTGAAATTTTTTACTTACTTAGCTATTATAGCATTCATTCTTATGCGATTACTGCACAATTACACTTTTTAGTAAAAAATATTGCATTCAGACTTGTTCAGACTCATTCATACACTTGAAATCTCGTTCAGGCATGAATTTGGAGATAGCGAGTGTTCTGTATTGACTGGTTATACAGAAATTGCTATTTTCAAACTGTTAGGAAAATAGTTGGGGGGAAGCTTAATGGGTTTCTTGAAAGCGGAGATAGAAGTATCATCATCCATAGAGCTGGTTTGGTGGGCATGGACACGAAAGGAACGGCTTGTTCAGTGGTTTGCGCCTGATGCAACGATTGAGCCGTTTTTGGGTGGAGCATACGAATTGTACTTCAATCCAGCCAATCGCGACCAGATGGGGACGAAAGGATGCATCATTACCCATTTTGAACCGAAGGAGCGCTTGGGCTTTACATGGAAGGGACCGGATGAATTCGCACATACCATGAATCACGATGATGCCTTGACTTACGTGCTGGTCACCTTGTCTGAAGCAGAGGGGAAAACGCAAGTATTGGTCGAGCATTTCGGTTGGAAAGAAGGAGAGGAGTGGGAAAAGGCTCGGGGCTGGCACGAGATGGCTTGGTCCCATGTTTTGGGGAGCCTGAAATCTGCACTTGAATCGGGCAAAGGAGAACTGTGCTGCTCTCCACAGGCTGCCCATCAAGGATAGATTTTGAGGGTTCGTCCGTCAGGGCGAGCCGATGTGAGGATTACATATACAGACTATGAGGGACAATCAGATAATAGAAGTGATCTTTGCATTTATTCGTTTTGATAGGAAAAGAGGAGACATTCATGACAGCATCGATAGCATTGTTTATTTTGGCCGGATTGGCGGAAATCGGCGGGGGATATTTGGTATGGCTTTGGCTAAAAGAGTCCAAGCCATACTGGTACGGTATCGTCGGGGCGCTGATCCTGGTGTTGTACGGAATCATACCTACGCTTCAAAACTTCCCTTCCTTCGGGCGGGTATATGCCGCCTATGGTGGGGTTTTTATCATTCTCGCTGTTTTTTGGGGATGGCTAGTGGATAAAAAGACACCTGATTTATATGACTGGGTGGGCGCTATCATCTGCCTGATCGGAGTGAGTGTTATCTTATGGGCGCCGCGCCAATAGCTTGGGAGTGGAGACTGAAATGAAAAGCTTTGAGGAATTGTATTGCGAAGAGGATTCAGCGATTGAAGAAATAAAAAAATGGCAGTCAGCATCAGACCGGGAGATTACGATTCTTCCATCTGATCAGGAGAAAGGGAAAAAACAGCTTGTTGATTTACAAGTAACAACGAGGTCAACTCTGGGGGCTGTTGCTTTTGAAACAGGCGGGATTCTGATTCATCAAGGATGGCTGCGGATTCTTGGGTCCGGCCATCCTCATTTGCCTCGTACCATTACTTCTTGGAATCAGCAATGTGCCATGAACCAGATGCTGCTGGTAGCAGACGATGTCATAGGGGGATTTTTTGCGATCAATGGTGGAATGTTCCCGGATTCGTTAGGCGGTATCTGGTATTTTGCTCCGGACAGTCTTGCGTGGGAGGATCTTGAAATTGGCTATACCGACTTTTTGCACTGGGCAATGACGGGGGATATTCATACGTTTTATGCGACATTTTTCTGGAAGGATTGGGAGAAGGACGTTTCCAAGTTAAACGGAGATGAAATGTTCTCGATCTATCCTTTTTTGTGGTCAAAAGAAGCGCGTGAATTAACAATGGAGAGGTGCTCAAAAAAGCCGGTACCTGCATTGGAAATTTGGGAAATGAGCAAGAAAGTTGTGTAAAGGAAGAAAGAGCGGCCCACGAAGGACCGCTCTTTTACTTTATTGTTTAGTTGCTGCAACTTCAGCTTGAGCGCTGTGATGATCCAAGTACTCATCTGGACCGATAATTCCCGCAGCACGATCTTGTTTTTCAAGTTCAATTGCTTTCGGAACGGAGAGCTTGTAAGCAATAGCAATCCCGATAATCCCTGCACCCAATTTACCAATCATGACCGGCAAGATAATGTTTGGTTGGAAGTTTGCCGAGAAGGACAAGTGGTCACCCAGCAAGAAAGCTGCACAAACCCCGAAGGAAATGTTGATAACCTTGTCTTTCGGCGGCATGGAACGAATGAGACGGAACATAGCCAGGATGTTTGCGCTAGTTGCGAGCAAGCCTGCACTACCAGAAGGGCTCATGCCCAGTTTATTGCCCAATACTTCGAGTGGCTTCGCCGCATATTTACGCAGCATGTAAACCATTGGGAACGCACCTGCGAGCATGATACCGATGTAACCAGCGGTCTCCAACGCACGGTATTGGTCGGTTGGATCGGCGATGATCGGATCGAAGCCCCAAGCTCCGAAAACCTTTGTAAAGATGCCAGTAAAGTGTTGCACGATCGAGAATACGAGAACGAGCTTGATACCTGCATCCATTGTTTTTCCGAAAATCATAAAGCCTCTAATCATCAAGTCTGGCAGGAAGCGCAGACCAGCAGCAATCGCTAATACGAAGAACAAAATCGGTGATAGGTTCAGAAGTACCTGTCCGAAGCCAATAGCAAAAGCATAAGTCGATTCAGCGTTCGTCGAGATTTCATTGCGAACCTCTGCATTTGTCAAAACAAGAATGGCACTGGAGATAAAAGCACCAATCGGAACTGTCAAAATACCGGACATTACGCCAAGCGCCATGTATTTATGGTCGCGCTTGTCCAACATAGCAAGACCCATAGGGATGGAGAACACGATCGTAGCACCGGCCATCAGACCGACGATCATAGCCATAACCCATCCTTCCGTGGTGGTTTTCAGGAGGTTTGCCAACTGATAGCCACCCATGTCAGATGCGAGAATCGCAGTTGCCGCAATCGCAGGATCTGCTCCAATTTTGTTGAAGATGGGTGATACCGCTTTTTCTACGAACCAAGAGATGTACGGGAGGGACGCCATAATACCGGCAGCAGGAACGAAGATGTAACCTGTTGAGTGAATCCCTTCCATGAACTCTTTACCAAGACCTTCATCGCTGTTGCGGATCGCGGCAATGGCACCAATTACTGCACATAACATGATGATGTAAATAATAACGCTTCCAATGTGCTCCATGGATATCCCACCTTTTTGCGGATGTAAACAATAAAAGCACTTAGGATCTCATGAATGAATGAGATATACCCTAAGCGCCTTTGCTTATTTTGTATGAACTTGTTTACAGGGTATGGCAATAACAACCAGCTGGAACCGCTTTCATAGCTCGCTAAAAATAAACGAAAAATACAAATCGCGCTTATTTTATTGTGTCATTTTAGAAACTTATGCTAGAAAGCGCCGTTGCTTTACTCTGCATTATAAAGTGATTATATGGGGAGGCATGGCCAATGTCAACTGCTCTTTAGGAACAAAGAACGAATTTTGTGAGAAAAAAGAGCTGGAAAAAAAAGCCACCCTTGGTATTCGCAAGGGCAGCTTTATGTGTAATTTACAGTTTTGTTACGTTCTCAGCTTGTGGACCACGGTTGCCTTCAACCACGTTGAATTCAACGCGTTGGCCTTCTTCAAGGGTTTTGAAACCGTCGCCTTGGATTGCGCTGAAGTGAACGAATACATCGTTTCCGCCTTCAACTGCGATGAAGCCATAACCTTTTTCTGCGTTGAACCATTTAACTGTACCTGTTTGCATGGGTGTTACCTCCAACAAAATAAAATGAATATGTAACTTTTATTTTTGGATAAAATAAAATTCACACATTGTAAAAGGTTCGAACATAAGTGTAAACCCTTTACAATATGTGAACGCTTTAAATAAGAATCTTTTGTTTAAGGTAATACTATCACAGACGAAAGCGGAAAGCAATCGCTCAATACGTGAAAGGACGACCCGAAAACGAAATGTTCAGAGCCGTCCATCATGAATATTGAACAAAATGTTACTTAGGAAAAGAACTTCACTCTCTCATCCAAAGGTTGGAATTGTTTTTCACCTGGTTGAGCGGTTGGTTTGCCAAAAGGCATTTGTGCTCTCAGCTTCCATTCGCTTGGGAGCTTCCACGTTTGTTGGACTTCTTCATCGATGAGTGGATTGTAATGCTGCAAGGAAGCACCGAAGCCCTCGATTTCCAACGCAGTCCACACAACATATTGAAGCATTCCAGAAGATTGCTCGGACCAAATCGGGAAATTATCTTTGTACGCTTCGAATTTCTGCATGAGGTTTTCGACGACGCTCTGGTCTTCAAAGAAAAGAACAGTGCCGTAGCCGCTACCGAAAGCGTTCATTTTTTCTTCCGTGGCCCCGAAGTTTTCAGCGGGCACGATTTTACGCAACGTTTCTTTGGTAATGTTCCATAGCTTATCGTGCTCCGCACCCAAGAGGACAACAACACGAGCGCTTTGGGAGTTGAATGAGGATGGTGTGTACTTTACTGCTTCCTGCACGATTTCTTTAATGCGCTCATCAGATACAACATTTTCCTTGCTGATCCCATAGTACGTTCTTCTGTCTTTTACGGCTGCAATAAAATCCTTACCCACTCTGCATTCCTCCTGTAACTTGTTTCTACACTAACATGATGCATTGAAAGGGAAAAGCTTATTCAATGTTTTGTTTCTTACATTTCGTAATTAAATATAAATTCATGTGCAACTAGTGTCAACATTTGGGTGTGCTGATAGCGATAAGTAAACTTTTTTTCGGTTACAATGGCTTGATAGGTTCGTATTAGTAAGGAGGATAGTATGATAACAAAAATGGCAACGGTAGCAGTTTACGTAGAAGATCAGCAACGCGCAAAAGTGTTCTGGACAGAAAAGGTTGGATTTGAAGTCAAGCAAGAGCACCCGATGGGACCAAACAGCAGTTGGCTGGAGGTAGGACCAGCAGGTGCCCAGACTGCTTTGGTACTCTATCCGAAAAGTATGATGAGCAACTGGCAGGAACAAAAAGCATCGATCGTTTTTGAATGTACAGAAATTGAAAAGACATATGAGACGATGCGCGCGAACGGTGTTATTTTTCAAGGAGAGCTGAACAAAATGCAGTGGGGGACCTATGCGACGTTTCAAGACGAAGACGGCAACAGCTATTTGCTAAAAGGATAACTCTAGTGACAACCTCTGGCCAAATGCGGCTGGAGGTTTTTTACATAGCGAATCAAACAATAGCGCGAACGAGGTAATACATATGCGTAGTTGGCAGACCGTCAGAAGTCGCATGGTGGTCAAAAATCGGCATGACACTCTCCAGGTGTTGTTCGATGGCGGACGTGAGAATAGTGGGACTTTGCCCGAAGCAACGCATGCGAATGACATCGAGTGGGGTCTGGAAATACTCGGTGGCGATCACCGTCTGAATATCCACTCGCTGGAAGGCAGCTTGTCTGAGTCTCTCCTGCAAATTTTGCAGGATCGGGGTGTCAGCCGGACGTGAACCAAATAAATGAGGGAACCATTCGAATAATTCGGCGGATAACTGATCACCCGGGTGTAATCCGATGAATGAGCCTCCTCTTTTGACGACGCGTGCTATATCTGGATAGGCGGAGGTAGGTCCCTTGCGATTATAGGCGCAATCGAACGTATCGTCATGGAAGGGGAGGGTATATTTCGTATTGGTGACGACGAAGGAGACATTCTCGGGTGTTTGCGTACGGGCCTTTTGCACAAAGTTTTCTGTTACATCCAAGCCGACAATTTCTTTGGCAGAACGGCTCCAGTGCAGTGTGAATGCGCCGTGCCCGCAGCCAATGTCGAGAACGGATTGATTCGGAACCATGCGACTAATTTCTTCCATAAAAAGCGACTCGCCATTCGGTTCCGTAATGGTAGAGCGCCAAGGGTAGACGTATCCACCAGTCGTTTCGCCTAGCTGAGTGTACCAGGGCAAAGAGTGGGGAGCGAGCCAGTCGGGATGGGTGTTCGGATTCGGTGGATGATACATGATCGGTCACCTCTTATCTAACGAAAATGCACAACAGGTTCCATTGTAATAATTCCCTTGTCTTTTGACAAACTCTTTAAACGGCTTTACACGAACGGAAAGTAGCGATAACGTGGAAGATGGAAAGCGGTTGAAAGGAGCCAGGGCAAATGACTTTGTCACAACAATATAGAAGCATTCTCGTCGTCACCTCGGTTGACGCAGAACGGGATGCAGTGATGCGCGGCATTCAGGGGGATGAGCGTTTCACAGTCATCGCAGGAGGAGTAGGACCTGCGGCAGCCGCAGCGAGTACAGCCAGAGCGCTTGCTTGCGCGGACTACGATCTGGTCATTTGTGCAGGAATATGCGGTGGATTCGTGGGACAAGCAGAGATTGGGTCGCTGGTCATCGCGACCGAGATCGTTTGTGCCGATTTGGGTGCAGAAACGCCTGAGGGCTTTTGCAGTGTGGACGAGCTGGGATTTGGTTCAGCCCGGGTAAGTGTTGATCAAGAGATGGTCGAACGGGCCACGGAAGCAATGAAGGCGGCAGGTTTGTCCGCTAAAAAAGGCATCGTACTCACACTATCAACGGTGACGGGAACAGCGGAAACGGCGGCGGCTTTGGCACAGCGGATGCCAGACGCGCTAGCTGAAGCGATGGAGGGGTATGGCGTTGCTACTGCTGCCCAGGCTGCCGGAAGACCTGTTCTGGAAATACGCACGGTATCGAATGCAATTGGACCGCGGGATAAATCTGCTTGGCGGATAAAAGATGCGTTGGATTCTCTGGAAAAGGGAAGCTCTGTACTACGGGAGGTACTATCATGAAAATTGCGTTTTCACCATGTCCGAATGACACTTTTGTTTTTCATGCGTGGGCACATGATTTGATTCCAGGAGCGCCAAAGCTCGATATTATGTACGCAGATATTGATATTACCAATACGCTGGCTGCACAGGGGGAAGGCCCTGAAGTGATGAAAATCTCCTATGCAGCATTGCCATGGGTGATGGACAATTACTCGTTGCTCCCTTGCGGTGGTGCATTGGGCAGAGGATGCGGGCCACTCGTTTTGACCCAAGGAAATTCTGGTGAGAGTGCGAACGATCCAGCACGCCTGTCCAACAAGCGTGTAGCGGTTCCGAGTGAGCGCTCCACAGCTTACTTACTCTTCCGACTCTGGGCTGCACAAAATGTTCCAGGTGGTGTAAGGGAGATCGTCGTCATGCCGTTTCATGAGATTATGCCGGCTGTACGTGACGGCAAGATCGATGCGGGACTCGTGATCCACGAGGCGCGGTTCACATATCAAAACTACGGGCTGTCTCTCATGACCGACTTGGGCAACTGGTGGGAGTCTGATACCAATTTGCCCATTCCATTAGGTGCGATCATCGCGAAAAAATCAATGGACATCGAGGCTTTGACCAATTGGACGCGTTCCTCTGTGGAATATGCATGGGCGAATCCTACTGCTTCACAAGAATATGTCATGTCCCATGCTCAAGAGCTGTCGCTGGAGGTAGCGCAAGCGCATATTAACTTGTACGTGAATGAGTTTACGAGAAATTTGGGTGACGATGGTTATGCAGCTGTCGAGGCGTTGCTCGGTCGTGCAGCTGAGGAAGGGCTTGTACCAGCATTTGATTTGTCGACATTACGGCGATAGCTGATTCAATAATGCGAGGGGGCAGCTTACAGGGTTGCCCCCTTTTCCTGTTCGAGTGAAGCGTTATCCAGCGTAGATCACTCCACATGCCAGTCGTTTTCCGCTATTTCCTGCCGGCTGCGAATGGAAGTCATCGGGACTTTGATGGATGATGAGGGATTTGCCGACCACATCTGCTGCACTGATTTTGTTTGTGAAAAAAGTCATTCGTGCATAGCCATCATTGGAAAAAAGCACAGGGAAATCGCCTACGTGGTTGCCATGCGGCTGTTGCGTAGGGTTCCAGTGACTGCCTGCTGCGGTAAAGGGATCTTCCGAATTTCCTATCGTGCAGACCCCATGCTCATGCAAATGAAAACCAAATGGCCCGATTTGCGGTTGACTGCCGGAGGCTGGCTGGAAAGCGGGGAGACCGCTGATTTCGACAAACACTTCAGTGCCGTAGGGGACATCGGTAAACACAACGTAGCCGTGCAGGTTCGGTGCCAGTGGACCACCCTGGATTTCGGCAAACGATTGTCCTGTTCTTCTCCCGTATTGGGAAGAAACGGCCCGTAAGTCATGTTCATAGACGTATTCATATGGCTGATATCCGTACATGTTATACACCACCTTACTTCATGAACCAGGTTGCCATATCTTATGTAAGGGATGGGCGCATGGTTACTGGGCTGCGTAGGAGAACCAGCACGAGCATTGACGCTGATAATTATTTTCATCTACAATCAGGTGGAATTCCCCGGCATGGGCAAAAGGGTGGGCAAAACGTGAAAAGAGTGCTGCTGATAGAAGACGAAATCAATATGGCCCGATTTATTGAATTGGAGCTTCGCTACGAATCGTTTGCGATTACAGTCGCGCATAATGGACATACAGGACTCGAGCTTGCTTTAAAGGAAGAATGGGATGTCATTTTATTGGACGTCATGCTTCCGGGGCTTGATGGTATTGCGGTTTGTCAAAAAATACGAAGCGTGAAAAAAACTCCGATTATTATGCTGACAGCCAGAGACAGTATTACGGACCGTGTCTCAGGCTTGGACAGTGGTGCCGATGATTATATTCCGAAGCCATTCGCGATCGAGGAGCTGTTGGCACGCATGCGCGTTGTATTTCGCCGACAGGAAGAACAGGAGAATGTCCTCCAAACCTTGCTCGCGCATCGAGGACTCGTGGTCCGAATAGAGGGCCGTGTCGTCACCAAAAATAATCAACCTGTTGAGTTGACCAAAAGAGAGTATGATTTGCTCGTGACGTTCATGAAAAACATCAATCGTGTCCTGCCTCGCGAGGTGCTGCTTGATACCGTGTGGGGATTCGAGGCTGCTGTCGAGACTAATGTTGTCGATGTGTACGTTCGGTATTTGCGCAATAAAATCGATTCTCCCCATGAGGACAGCTATATCTCGACTGTACGCGGGATTGGCTACGTGATGCGAAAATGAGAGGCCCATCGAGATTCTTAAAGCTCCCGATCAAATGGAAGCTGACCCTCTGGTCATCGCTTCTGCTTTTTCTCGTATTCATTGGCTATAATAGCTTCCAATATTTTTTTGTAGAGAAGTGGATGTTTAATCAGGAACAGCAGGTTGTGCAACAGACGATGCGAGAGTTCCTCAACTACGCGCTGGAAAAAGAGCAATCTTTTGAGGAGGATGACCTAACAGAACTGCGCAGCTTTCTGGAGAAGATCAATCAACGAAACCAGATGATCCGCATACTGGACGAAGAGGGTAAACCGCTTATTGTCGTATCGGAAAATTTTCAAGATATCACACTGCCACCGCTTCCGCCTGTTCAGTCGATTCGCACTCAGATCCAAGAAGTGCGTGGTGACCTTTTGATCATGAGCAGTCCGCTTACGATCTTTCAATTTAACGGGACAGTCATGATTCTGAAGAATATGAAAGAGTTTGAGCAGTTGAGTGGTGCGCTTTTTCAGGTCATGGCAATTGGGTGCTTGACCGCTGTGATCATAAGCGGTTTGGGTGGCAGATTGCTCGCCCGACAGCTGCTTAGGCCTCTGCAATCGATGAATGAAACAATGAGCAACGTCCGGCAAAAAGGATTCCATGAACGTGTGCAGTTTCACGATAATCAGGATGAGATTGCGACCTTGATGAAAATGTTCAATAAGATGATGGATCAGGTGGAGCGTTCCTTTTTGCAGCAGAGACAATTCGTCGAAGATGCCTCACATGAGCTGCGGACGCCGATCGCGATTATCGAAGGGCATTTGGGAATGCTACGGCGCTGGGGCAAAAATGATCCAGCTGTTTTGGAGGAATCCTTGCAGACATCGATTCAAGAGCTAGCCAGACTAAAAGGACTGGTGCAGGAGCTGCTCGCTTTGACGAGAGCGGAGCATGTGGAGATAGAAGAGGATGTCACGCTCCATGATCCGGATCAGGCTGTCTGTCGCATGGTAAAGAAATTCGCAATGATTCAGCCGACATTTACGATCGAGGAAGAACTTGCGCCTTTGGCTGGAAAAATCCTTGCCATATCGGAAGAACACCTGGAGCAAGTGCTTCTGATCCTTTTGGATAATGCGGTCAAGTATTCCGGGGAGAGCAGGAGAATCCACGTGAGGGCCAAGGTGCAAGAAAATGTAGTTTGTATGGAAATCATAGATGAAGGAATTGGCATACCCGAGCAGGATTTGCCGTATGTCTTGGACCGATTGTATCGGGTAGACAAAGCAAGAAACAGCGGGGAGAGCGGGTATGGACTCGGACTGGCGATCGCCAAACGATTGCTTGCGCGCAATAACGGTAGCATAGCGATTCAGAGTGTGGAGCAGAAAGGGACGACAGTGACTGTTTTTGTGCCGCTTCGTCAGTGAATGTCATCAGATCCACATCTCGCTAAAAATAATTGGGGATGTTTTTTTATTTTCACAGCGTTTTCTCATTTTTGTTCGTTACAATAAGCCTTGTCAATTGGCAATGATATTCATTATCAATAATCAGTGCGATAGAGAGGGAGAATCAAAATGAGAAAAAAATCGATGCTGGCGGTCATGCTGAGCACAATGCTGACACTGCCTTTACTTGCTGCATGCGGAAACGGCGCGAATACTACTCAACCGCAAACAGAAGCGCCAAAGGCACAAGAGCCGGCTGCCACAGAGCAAGTCGTCAACGTATTTACTGCGCGCCACTACGATATTGATAGCAAACTGTTCGCTGAATTTACCAAGCAAACAGGCATCAAGGTAAACGAAGTGAAGGGCACAGCAGAGGAGTTGGTTGAGCGCTTGAAGCGTGAAGGAGAGAGCTCCGAAGCTGATTTGTTCATCACGGTTGACGGTGGTGTTCTGAACTACGCGAAGCAAAACGGCGTTCTGCAACCGATTCAATCTGCTGAAGTAGAGAAAAACGTACCGAAAGAACTGCGTGATCCTGACAACCAATGGATCGGTATGGCTACCCGTGCGCGTGTGATCGTCTATGCGAAGGATCGCGTGAAGCCAGAGCAGCTGTCTACGTATGAAGATTTGGCTACGGATAAATGGAAGGGCAAAGTATTGGTACGCTCTTCTTCCAACTTGTACAACCAGTCACTCGTTGCTTCCTTTATTGAGTTGAACGGCGAGCAGGCTGCATTGGATTGGGCAAAGGGTCTGGTAAACAATTTCGCGCGTAAGCCTGAGGGTGGAGACCGTGATCAGGCAAAGGCTGTCGTTGCCAAAGTCGGTGACGTTGCGATCATGAACACCTACTATGTTGGACAAATGCTGAACTCCAAAGATGCAGAGGAAGTAAAAGTCGCGCAAAACATCGGTGTCTTCTTCCCGAACCAAGAAACGACAGGCACACACTTGAACATTAGTGGTATTGGTTTGACCAAACACGCGAAAAACAAGGATAATGCCGTGAAATTGATTGAGTTCGTCACAGGTAAAGAGGCTCAAACGATGCTGACAAACGGAAGCTACGAGTTCCCTGTCAATGCAGAGGCTGACAAGCCTGCTCTTTTGAAAGAGTGGGGAGAATTCAAAACGCAAAAGCTCGACTTTGCTAAGCTTGGCGAGTATAACAAAAAAGCGGTAGAACTGCTGAATCAAGCAGGTTGGAAATAAGCATGACGGGAGCACTTTTGCGTAGAAGCCTGAGACGAAAACTGAACGGGTGGGTAACGCTGAGCGTGATAGGGGCCTTTTTGGCCCTTCTCCCGTCTCTTTATATTTTTTTCGGACTCTTTCAAAAACAGAATGAAAACTGGCAGCATATCCAAGAGTACATGCTGCTGGATTACGCGCTGCAATCGTTATGGCTCGTGCTCGGTACCGGAGCCTGTACGATCATCGTAGGTGTGACCTTGGCCTGGCTGGTCGCTGCCTACGATTTTCCATTGCGTCGCTTTTTTTCATTTGCTTTTGTATTGCCGCTGGCGATTCCTCCGTATATCGCAGCATACACGTACGGCTCCATGCTCAGCTACACGGGGAGCATTCAGACGATTTTGCGTGAAACATTCGGGGTGATGCTCGATCAACGCTACTTTGACATTATGTCGATGAAGGGCGCTATTTTTATTTTTACCCTGTTTTTGTTCCCGTACGTTTATTTGATCACGAAAACATTTCTTGAAAAACAGAGCGCTGTGTTCATCGAGAATGCTAGATTGCTCGGAAAAAACCAGACACATATCTTTTTTCGCATCGTCCTGCCTATGTCGCAAGCAGCCATCGTCGGTGGTGCAAGTCTTGTGGCATTTGAAGTGCTCAATGATTTTGGGGTGACGAAGCATTTTGGGATTCAGTCTTTTACTGCGGCGATTTTCAAGACGTGGTTTGGCATGTATGACGTAGAATCGGCGATCCGTTTGTCGGCATGGCTTATGACGTTGATTATCGGGATCTTTGTCGCCGAGCGACTCGTGCGTAAACGAAAAAAATACAGCTCACCTACGAACAGGAGCACTCCGCTCACACGTAGAAAATTGCGTGGAATCCCGATGTACGCTGCCGTAGTCTTCGGATTAGTGATTGTTTCTTTTTCGTTTGTGATTCCTGTTGTGCAGTTGATTGTCTGGGCGACGTGGACGTATTGGGAAGTGCTGAACGAGACTTTCTGGAAGCTCTTGAGCAATACGCTGTTCATCTCTTGTATCTCGATCACCATCTTGATGCTACTCGCCGTAACGGTAGCGAATGTCATCCGCTACTCCCGAGGTTCGATATTTGCCGTGGCACTGACGCGCTTGATTTCCATGGGCTATTCCATTCCGGGTGCAGTCTTGTCCATCGGTGTGATGGCGGTGGTGATGTCCGCAGATAAAGAACTGGGTTCCTTTTATAGCTGGCTGGGCTTAGGTGCAAACAAGCTGGTACTCAGCATGTCCTTATTCATGCTGACGTTTGCCTACATCATCCGCTTTCTTGCAGTCGGATTCAATGCAGTCGAAGCGGGGTTTGAGAAGACGGGAAACCGCTATTCAGAAGCGGCACGTATGCTCGGAATGAGCATGACACGAACCTTTTTTAAGGTGGATCTACCATTAATCAAAGGGGCTGTGCTCACTGGTTTTATCCTGGTGTTCATGGAAATCGTGAAGGAATTGCCGCTTACCTTGCTCCTTCGTCCCTATAACTTCGAAACGCTGGCAACAAAGGCGTATCAATATGCAAGCGATGAACAAATTCATCAGGCCGCGATTCCTTCGCTCTGTATCATTGCAGTGGGGATCGTCTCCGTTATTTTCTATCACTGGTTAGGAGAGAGACAGGCAAAATGACTTTTTTTGAAGTGAAAAACCTGACGTTTGGTTATGCAAGCGGGAACGGCAGCGTCATCCGGGATTTTTCCTTGCAGATGGAGCAGGGGGAAGTTGTCGGGCTGCTAGGGAATAGTGGTTGCGGAAAAAGTACATTGCTTCGATTGATAGCCGGACTGGAGTCCCCCAAGAGCGGACGCATTCAGATCGATGGGAAAGTGCTGGTCGATCAGGGGCAGTTTGTGGAGCCAGAGCAACGTGGGATCGGGATGATTTTTCAGGATTATGCGCTGTTTCCTCATTTAACTGTCGAGCAAAACATCTTGTTCGGTTTGCATCGCTTATCCAAAGCAGAGCGTCTGGTTCGTTTGCAAGAGATGTTGGCGCTCGTGCAGCTCGAAGGCTATGGCAAGCGATATCCACATGAGCTGAGCGGGGGACAGCAGCAGCGTGTTGCATTTGCGCGTGCGCTAGCACCGAGACCGGCTATCTTACTGATGGATGAGCCGTTCAGTAATCTGGATGCCGAGCTGAAAACGAAAATACGCGACGACTTGAAGCGAATGCTGCGAGCTGCCAAGATGACTTCGATCCTGGTCACGCATGACAAAGCAGATGCGGAAACCATATGTGATCGCATCATTCGCATGACTCGCTAAGGGCAAAGTGCAGCTTTCAGCCTCCAAAGTGCATAGTTGTACCGTACGTTGTTGTATAATGTGCATACGACGAATTTTGCAGTGTGCGGTCTGCTGTCTTTCAGTCAGCACCGTTCAAATAGAGGAGGATGGAACATGAAAATTGAAATCTGGTCTGATTTTGCCTGCCCGTTTTGCTATATCGGAAAGCGCCGTCTGGAAGGAGCGCTGTCGCAATTTCCGCATAAGGATCAAGTAGAGGTTGTATATCGCAGCTTCCAGCTCGACCCGCAGATGGAACGCGATACCGATATGGACATGCATGAGGTACTGGCAGCCAAGTACAGCATTCCACTCGCACAGGCGAAGGGGATGAATGACCAAGTAACCCAAATGGCAAAAGGCGTCGGCCTCGATTATCATTTTGACACGATGATCCCGACCAATACATTCGATGCGCATCGCTTGACGCACTATGCCCAAGCTAATGGAAAAATGAAGGAAATGAAGGAGCGACTGCTGAAGGCGTACTTTACAGAATCGCTCCATCTCGGTGACCATGAGGTGCTGGCACAGCTTGCTTCTGAGGTAGGCTTGGACAAGGAAGCGACGCTCGCCATGCTGGCAGGAGACGAATACAGAGAGCAAGTACAAGAGGACAAACAACGAGGCAACGATTTGGGTGTCACGGGTGTACCATTCTTTGTCATTAACAACAAATATGCAGTCTCTGGCGCGCAGCCAGGAGAAGTCTTTTTAGGCGCATTGAACCAGGTATGGGAAGAAGAAAGTGCCGCTCCTGCTCTGAAATTCGTGCAGAACGACGAGAAAAAAGACGAGCAATCCGGCGACAATTGCGCAGATGGCTCCTGCAAAATATAAGGTTTAGCTAGGCTAAAACCGATTCCTAATAAGGAGTCGGTTTTTTTTGTGGAAAAAATTTCATTTATCCTGAAACAAAAATTGACCTCATTCGAATAATGGTCACAGAGTAAACATCCGAGATACCAGCTGCCAAAAAATAGAGCGAGTGAGGGACGAAACATGAATAAATGGACGAAAAGAGTATTTGTACTCATGACAGCGAGTCTGGTTGCCAGTGGAAATGGAGCAGGACATCAGCAAAATTCAATTCGCTGATCCCAATAAGGTGCATGCAAAAGAAAAGGTGGCAGAGATGTTTGCTTCAGCTATGAAGCCTTACTACGGACAGAGTGCAGATGGGCAAGGCACGAAGTTCTTGTACGCTCCGTATCTCGGTGAAATCAAAGCGAGCATTGGGAGCCAGCCGCTTTCTTGGCAGCCAAGACAGGATACAATCCCACAAAAGGGCGCGCGACTTTTCAGGAAGAGAGCGATCCGAAAACCGGAATTAGCAATTACCTGTGGATGACAGAGGACGAGGTCATCGCCAATATCTTCTTCGAAACTAAGACAGGAAAGGTCACAAATTATCAAGTATTGGATAGAAAGCGGAAAAGTGAAGCAGATAAAAAGCTGAGCGAAGAGCAGGCGCTAAAAGCTGCCGTGGAAGCCATGTCAGAGTTCCTTCCTCTCACCGATAAAGAAATGGTCCTAATCGCTAATCAATATGAACCCGATCAAAATTTGTACAAATTTGATTTCACCATGCTTTACCAGGGGTACCCGCTCAAGCTGTATTACTCCGTAGATGAGAAAAATAGAAACGTAGCGGAGCTCGTTTATGTTTCTCCAATCTTTCATAGTGATGAAATTGATGCCCTGACCGGCGAGTTCTACACCTTTGGAGAAGAGGAAGAAACCGAATAAGAAAGGGGGGAGCCTGTTGTCTCCCGATTTGGCAGAACGGATAGGGGTTATTTACGAGACCCACTATGATGATATCTACTTTTTTTTGCTCTACTTTACGGGCAGACAAGAAGATGCAGAAGACATGGTGCAGGAAGTATTTTCACGACTATTAAAAATACTGCCGAGGTATGACGGGCGGGTCGGAATGAAGACATGGCTTTTTTCCATCGCCAAGCATGTCGCGATTGATCATTACCGCAAGCAAAAGTGGCAGCGTTTGTTCTCAGACAACTGGTTGGCCCTCATGAAGTCTACGGAGGGTCTTCCAGAAGAGGAGCTTGCGACAAAAGAAGAGATGCATAGAATTCAACGGGCTTTGCAAAAGCTGAAGCCCGATCAGCGTATCATTGTGATTTTGCGATACATAAAGGAGTACAGCGTGAAGGAAACAGCCGAGATTTTGGCGATTCCAGAGACAAAAGTGAGAGTGGACTGTCATAGGGGACTAAAGGCGTTGCAGAAAATACTCGGCAGCGCTTGCGAGGGGAGGATTGCCAATGAGTTTGCCAGATGAAGACCACGTAATCGAATTACTGAAGCAGGTCAGGCAGGAGAGCAACCCACCTCGTCAAGTGTGGAAGCAGATGGGCAAGGAAAGGCTCATTCGTGAGGCGTATCGCATGCAGCAGGCAGTGATGGTCAAGCGAGTTGTCGCCGGAGCAGGTTCCCTTGCTGCAGCCGTATTCATGGGTGTTTGGCTGAGCTATGATTCATCACTGAAGCCATCTGTTGATACGCAAACAACCATTTCAACCCCTGCCGTCATAACTGCTACACCACCAAATGCTACCCCTTCCCCATCAGTTGAAAGTAAGGCTAAGCCAGAGGAGAAGCAGGAAGTTGGCGCAAAAGTAGACAACAAAATCGTTCAAAACCAAGCAGTTACTCGTGATGCTCCACAGCCGCAGACAGTAGCACCGGAGGCCGCAACGAACCCGTTAGATATGAGCCGACCCACACCGACACGTGAGAAGTCGCCAATGGAAGTACAGGCAGAGGCCTATTTGCAAAAGAAGCTGGGGGTACAGAGCAAACAGTTTGAAGTGGATCATGTTCACTCGAATTTGACACAAGGAGAAGTAGCTTTTCGCAAAATCATCAATGGCATTCCTCATCAGGAGAATAGCGCGATGGTCCGTATCTCCCCAAAAACAGGCGAAATGAGCTTGCTTCTTTACCCTGATCTCGAAGATGGTGGCATAGCGTCACAGCCTACCAATCGTGACGGGAAGATCGACAAAGTGAAGGCAGCCCAGCAACTGGGGAGTACGCTTCGGCTCGTTTATGCAGGAAAGAAACAACGGGGGCTTCAATACGTAGTAGCATCAGATGTTTATGTGAACGCGAAAACAGGTAAGCTGATCGGCCAAGAGAGAGCGGAGAAAAAGTCCGTTTCTGTTTCGGGACAAGGAAAACTACTCGTGCTGAAAACTTCTGATGAGGTGGCAGAGTTGCTTGAGCGCAAGTTGGACATAAAGGTCGAACAAAAAGCATTCATCGGTGTAAATCCGCATGGTATTTCATACTCTTGGAACGATGGGCGGGGCAACGGCGTTTCCGTTGAGACGACAGATGACGGAGCATTCCTCGGGTTTTCCCAAATGGCTGCAGATGGACGTCAGAACGAACGAGAAACGACCTACGAACAGGCACAAACACTCGCGATAGCCCACTTGGAGAAATTCCTCCCCACAGATATTCGTGAGTTGTCAGTGGAAGCGTCGCAAGAGTCACCTAGCACCATTCAATTTACTTTTGCCCCGAAGGTCAACGGGATTCCCGTCATGGATCATCCTTATAAAGTGTCGGTCGAGCTGGCTAGCGGGCTTGTTACCGAGCTTACGGGCAACTTTTCAGATTTATCATGGATACAGACTGATCAGACAGCAAAAACGCTCTCTAAGGAAGAGGCACTTGATCAATTTGTGCAACATGCTCCACTGGAACTCGTGTACTTGCCAGTGGAAAAAGGGGCCGAGCCTGTACTTGCTTATCAGATCCGCTGGGATTCAGAACAGTCATGGGCAATAGAAGCTACGACAGGCAAGGTCATCAACTAAAAAGTCCGCAACGAACCTCCATGAAAAGACGCTTCATGGAGGTTTAGTTTCTTTGCTGGCGCGCAAGCAGACATATGGAGGTAGTTTGTATACGTAGCATACGCCAAAAGGCTTCGCACCAAGTCGATGCGAAGCCTTTAGCGGGAAAGCATAGGATAACTCGCGTGCACATGTTGTTTGAAGCTCTCGTAGTCCGAGGCATGTATATGAGAGTCGTGGTCGCTTATACATACATGCTTCATGCCAAGGCGATGAGCGAACCGATTGCCTGCTTCTGTGATATTATCCATGATGATCGATTGGATGCGGTAACCACTCTGTTCGACACGATCCAGTACATCGAGATAATGATGCAGCATCATGCGCACGGCAGGGCTTTTCCGATACAATGAATCAACGACGACACAGGACAGAAAATAATAGACTTGCTCTGGTGAAGTTGTTAAATCTTCGATATCCGCAGTCGTCATCAGGCTGTCCTTAAACGTCCCTTGTGCAATTTGCAGGTAGATAGGCGGCTTGACGGGAAGCAGGTTCATAAAAGCGATAATGCGCCCATTCTCTTCGATCGCAACGACCGAATCGGGACGAAACAAATACCAATTGTAGCTCTCTTGGTATGGTGTAATAAATTCAGCATCGTAGTATTGAAGCTCGAGCTGTTCCATCTGTCTAAAATGTTCGAGGTGCAAGTGCTCTATGATCTTCACAAGCAAATCTCCTTCCTTACGCAAATCGGCTTTTCCGTAGATTTCGGCTCGCTGTATGCTTTCTTTGGTTAAATAGCGAATAGCTCGTTTGCGAGCTCCTCGAGCGTGCAGATATCTTGCAGAGGCAAACGATCAGGAAGCATGTAGAAAACGTCCATGGCATAGTGCTGCGTAAGCCCGTGTGCCTGACGGTAGAGGGCTTGCGCCATTGCTTTGTGGGCAAAATCGGTGGTCAAAGGCCAATTGCTTGCCTCGAGAAATACTTTCAGCAAGGTCTTGTCACAATCGAACAAATCCAGGTGCAGCTTGGCGAACTCATAGTGCCGATCTGTCACCATCATATCGCCCCAATCGATAATCCCGCTGAGACGGCCATTCTCCACGAAAACATGACGGAACATCAAGTCACCGTGGACGACGACAGGATCAAACGGTCCGAGTCTGGCAAGATAGTCGTCGATTTGGGAGATCAACTGTAACGGCAGCGAGCTCTTTTTTGCAGCAGCCACTACATCCATGTCCGACCAGTCTGCGTGCGTAGCGATGCCGGTTGAAGGGAGTGCATGGACTCTCGCCATTTGTTTTCCCAAGTCCGCAGCGACAGAGAGTTGTTGTTCGTAAGTTAGCTTGGCATTTTGCCAGGATACGCCAGACATGCGTGTGGTAATCAAGTATGGCCATGGGTGGTTGGCGTCCTCGGACAGGTATCCTTCAGCCAGCAGTCTGGGTGCGGCAATTTCCGGGTCGTTGGCGAGCAAGGCCTGTGCAGCACGTTCAACAGAATAGCTCTTGTGCCATGGTTTTAAGTGTCCGAACAGTTTGACTACGACATCTCCGTATAGAAAGGATGGATACGTTCCGCCGATCCCAGCCACCAATTCTTGATTTGCTTCGAACAGGTCATGACGTTTCAGGATGTCAGTAATGTAGGGCATCCAGAAGCTGGTGTCGTTATTGTGCAAAATGTATTCTTGTAGAGATGGGAAAGTGGGAGGATGAACAGGTTTGTTCCTTGCTGCAAATGTTGAACCATCCATCAACATACCTCCTGGCATAGACGATTTTATTGTTATTCCGTCTTACTTGGCGACAGTTTGCAGATATGGCGTATAAATCTCTGGGTTTCTTTTGCCCGCTTGATTCTGGATGGAAACAAGGATGGTTCATTTGAGTGGTAGCGAATTCGCAATGATTCCCTCAGTAAAAGATGCCATTCACTTGGAAGTTCTTGCAAGGCTTGTTCTACGGCCTTTCTCTTCGGAATAATGTCCTCATGGATGAGCGCGTAATAGATTCGGCATAAGGTGAGAACGGCGAATTCTACCCACCCATCGAGCCAGAATTTCAGCAAGCTGTTTCCTTTCGGCGCCCAATACTCATGTACATTGTATTTCATCGTTTCCCCGACATCAAACCACTGAGTAGGGATTTGTAATTGTTCAATGCTTTTCCCCATGACGGTAATGCCCCGTTGCTTGAGGACCCACCATGTTACATGATTGACATCATAGTGGCCGGATGGTTTGAATGCGCCATTGTCACAGTAAGGATAAGGCTCCAAGGATGGATTGGTTTTTCCGATGTCATCCAGCCTTAAATACATGCCGTCCAACCTTTTTGCTAGTGGGTTGGCGTTATGGAGAGCATGATGAATGTTCTTGAGTATTTCTATTTCTGCATTTGTTAACCTTCTATGCAAGAGTGTTACAAAATCAATATCACTGTTATCTTCCTCGAAGCCTGACAGTGCAATAGAACCATACAAATACACACCGTAGATCGCATCTGGCAGTTCAGTCAGAAGCCGTTGCGTATAGTCGCGTAATAAAGGTCTAACACTTTCCGGGATACTCGTGTCCATAAGGAATCTCCTTTTTTATGTAAATGAGGTAAAGTTTACTTGGTTTTTGATTTTCACGCAATGAATTCTTACCTGATGGGAAAAATGGTTTGTTAGCCGAGAAGGGACACGGTATGATAATTCTGATGGGAACAATTGTTAAAGGAGGCGTTTATTGTGAGTCAATTATCAACTGGTATGATTGTTCGGAATTTTCAAAAGGAAGACTTCCCATTACTTGGCGAGCTATATCAAGCTGTAACTGCAAAAGTAAACACCACGTTTTGGTGGGTCGGTGAAGAAGCAAATTGGCGTAATGTCTTTTGTGCCTTTGAAAATGGGAAAATGATCGCGAAGGGTCAAGTCGGTATCATCAATACGATCTCTCCCGGACGTTCAGAGGAAAACAAGCATTCGATCTATGTAAATCTGAAAACAGTTCCGGAGCGAGACAATGACGACGATTTGCTAGAAAACGTGTATCAGCATCTTTTTCAAAGAGCTCTGCAATTAAAAGAAAAGTTGCCCGGTACGTACCAAACGATGCTATGTGTCGGCAACGATTCATCCGAAACAGAGAACAACCGATTTTTCACGCAAATGGGCTACAAGCATTTGAATAGCTTGTTTCAAATGAAGCGCGATTTACTAGAGCCCATTCCTGTGTTAACGCTGGATGAAGATTTTGACTTTTCGTATTGGAAAATGGAGAGCCCAGAGGAAGAAAAAGATTACTTGAATGTGGAAGCCACCATCTGGCCGGATGCTCCATTAGGACTAGAAAGACTTTCTGCATACAAGAAGAATGCGCTCTGGACATCGATGGTCATTCGTCATAACGACACAATTGCTGCTGGCTTGATGGCATGGCGGGAGGAAGACGAGGGAGTAGTCGAGGATGTTTTCGTTCAGGAACCCTGGAGGCAGCGTGGGTTTGCGAAGTTTTTACTGACGCAAGCATTGGGATATCTAAAATCGCATGAGCTGAAATCCGCGTATCTCATGGTAGAAACGACGAATCAATCTGCTTTGGCTCTGTACGAATCGGTTGGATTCCAGATAGATAAAGAAGAGATCAGGTACTATACAATATTGAAATAAGAAACACGAAAAGAGGGGAGCGCTCGAGAGGCGTCCCTCTTTTGCTATAACAGTGATGGATGTTTAGCAATCTTCGATAATACAAGGGACGATCTTTTTTTGTTCGATTGGTGAGGACATGACGATTAACGTCGTGGAATCTCCGTGTTCCCCGCTAGCATTGATAAACGCCTCTAAGGATTGCATGGAATCAGTGACGACCTTCAGCAGGTAATTATATTGTCCGCTGATTCTGTGCAGCTCCAACACATCTGGATATTCGTTGCAAAACTCGATGAATTTTTCGCAGCGCTTTGTATGAAAGAGCAAATAAGCACTGATTTGTTTATTTGCTTTTTCTGGAGCGAGGATGGCTCGATATTGCTTGATGACGCCTTTGTCCTCCATCCTGCGGACTCTTTCCGTGGCAGCCGGTTGAGACAGGCTGACCATTTTCCCCAATTCCGTCATGGAAATGCGGGCATTGTCCTGCAAAATCATGAGAATTTCCTTATCGACTTGATCCATTTGCATGTCCCCTTTACTTTTCGATTATTATCTTTATATTACCTTTGTTTTCTAAGGGAAGTCAGCATAATTCCTTTAATGTCATCTGTATAAGCGGTTGGTGATCTTTTAGTATGTAAGTAAATGACAGTAAAGAATGGAGAGAGGAAAATGGGAAACCAAGTATTGCTGCAACCAATTAGCATGGGAGCTTGGAAGCTTCGCAATCGAATAGCAATGGCCCCAATGACGCGCACCTTCGCAGATGACCAGACGGGAGTAGTTGGTCCTGATGTCGTCGAGTATTATCGGAAGCGAGCAGCAGACGGTGTGGGTCTGATCATTACAGAGGGAATCGTCATTAGTCCTCGTGCAAAAGGAACGAAGGGTGTTCCAGGCTTGTTTACCATGGAACAAATAGAAGGCTGGAAAAAGGTCACAGAGGCCGTACATCAGGCAGGGGGAGTGATTGTTGCGCAAATTTGGCATGTCGGGCGGTTGTCACACCATGAGATCGCTGGAGGATTACCCCCGCAAGCTCCTTCTGCACTGCGAGCAGAGGGTCATGTCCATCGCTTGGGCAAACCTTACGATACCCCAGAAGAAATGTCGCTTGCCGATATTCAAGAAGTGATTCAGCAGTATGTGCAGGCTGCGCGCCATGCAAGGATGGCAGGCTTTGACGGCGTTGAGATTCATGGCGCACACGGCTATTTGATTGATCAGTTTCATTCAGATACATCCAACCATCGCCAAGACAAATACGGCGGAGATTTGCGCCAGCGCTTGACCTTCATGAAAGAAGTGACGAAAGCGGTTATTGCCGAAGTGGGCGCTGATAGAACGATCATGCGCTTCTCTGCGTTGAAGGATGATCAGCGTGAGTATATGTGGGAGGACCCAGTCGCGGCTGTTCAAACCTTTGTAGAGGCATTTAAAGAGGCGGGATTAACGATGCTTCATCCTTCCACAATGAATTTTGATCAAGTGATAGCAGAAGGCAAAACACTGCATGAGCTCGTCCGCGAATACTGGGATGGCAGCATCATAGGCGTGGGCAACTTATCTCCTGCTCGCGCAGAACAGGCTGTACAGGATGGAATTATGGATGTGGCGGCATTCGGACGTCCATTCCTTGCCAATCCTGACTTGGTCAGTCGCGTTACGCAGGGAGAAGACTTGGTCGCTTATAATGGACGGGAGCATTTGCAAGTGTTAGTGTAATAAGAATTATCAAGAGGGGGCTAATAACCTCCTCTTTTTTCTGCAAGCTGATTCGGATTACTCTTGTAAGATATACAAAGATGAGGTGAAACTTGGATGTATCTCATGCCGATACAAATAGAGAGGACCAAGCGTCTGAAAGATAAGAAGGTGAGGATCTGCGATGAACTTTTTCAAAAAGCTATTCGGCGGCACGAACAACGGAGAAAAGGCAAAGGACGGCACTACGATTTACACATATGACCAGCAGGCAACTTCTGAACCCCCAGCGCCCATGGAATATGTGGAGGAAATTGGGAAACATTTTGAAACGGTATTTGCGGGAAGAGAGAGCAGTGTTTTTCACGAAATCATTTCCGATACGATCCATATTGATGTGAATGTAATGAGCCCTACAGAAGAAGAGCCATTTTGGGTTCTGTATACGAATGGGATGAGTGATTTACCGATGACGATCCCGGATGAAATACAGGAGCAGATGGAAGAGAGTATCGATCGAGCGGAACTGATGATATTTTTGCCGGCTTCCTGGGAGCTAACACAAGAGTCGCTAGAGGATGAAAATAACTACTGGCCAATCAGACTGATGAAGCAGCTGGCACGGTTTCCTCATCAGTACAATACGTGGTTGGGATACGGACATACGATACCGAATTATCAGGAATATGAACCATATGCGGATGGCACGGGTTTAAATGGAGTCGTTTTGTTTCAGCTATCCGAGGAGATCAGCGTTATTCCCACCAAGGACGGGAACAACATTCATACCTATTTCTTGATTCCTTTGTATAAAGAAGAGATGGAATATAAATTGGAGCATGGCATGGATGCGCTATTGGATAAATTGTTTGAGCTGGACGATGATGCGCTGATTTTGAATCCGAATAGAAGAAATACGTGCAAGTAAAAATATGCGAAGGTAAACGATGATTCATTTTCGAGTCGCAACAGCAAAAGACCTGAATAGACGAGCGTGTAACAAAACGGGTTCCATATACGATATAGAACCCGTTGCTCCTTTGCTGTGACCAACCCGCCCAAAGTCAGTCCCTTTCAATACCGATCCCATAAATTGTTCCAACATCCCTATCAGAGAGTTTTATGGATAAACGTGGTTTCCCAGGACTGTCGCTTCTCAATATATAGCCACCCCAATCCCTTCCGCCGTACGCCTTATACCCAGTAGTGTCTATGCCAAAAATATCTTGAATAAGCGGCTTCGTGACGGGAATCGCTTCATCGATTGATTTGATGATAATATGCTCCGTTACGTACTTCACATCATATACTTGGCCTGTTTGTGCTCCGATTTCAACCGAATATCTCTCGTGTTCATTGCGAAATGTCCACTTATCTTCTTTCTCATCTGATGATATTGTGGCTAGGGTGAAGGAGAGATCATTTTTATTGGAGAAGTGTCTCAAAGCTTTTTGCGCGATGTCCAGAGACTTTTGATCCACATCCTTAGGGTCGTAATTCAAAGTATAATCAAGAATTTTGTTTGTAGATAAATCTACACTGACATCCTGATCTTTTTCCAATTCAAAGCTTAGCAGGGTTAAGTCTTTTCTTTTATAGAATTCGGCTGCTTCGAAGTTAGCCGGTTGTTTCGTAACCCTATAGGCTTCACGTGCAGTCTCTACATATGTTTGATAAGGTTCCGTCAATTCATGGATGGCAAAAGTTGCTTTGACGGCAATAACCTCTGTCGTATAAGGCTTAAAATATACCCAGGTTTCTTCATCCTTTGTCAGTACAACAAAGGACTCCTCGTTTTTCTCGATCTCTGCAAAAGAAAAGTTCTTCTCAATGCCGCTCGCCGTAGTGATTGCCTGCTGGGCAGCTGCAAAATACTTTTGCTCCTCGGGAGTCAAGGCTGCACTGCTCGTTGATTCTGCCGGTGTAGAAAATGGTTTCATCCAGAAAAAACCGAGCAACAATCCGCAGGTGATCAGTCCTTTTGCCATCCATCCATAGTACATTCTTCGTTTGTTCACTTTTTGAAGTCTACCTCCTTTTTCTCGCACACCCTTTAATATTGCTTGGCTTCGTTCTCGGGAAAGGATTTGCTCCGGGAATTGATTTAATTCTTCCAGGATGATCTGCTCATCACGTGATGGCATCGTTCATCACCTCCGCAATCGAAACATGCATTTTGTTTTGACTCGCCTTCATCGCTCTATGCATCGTGAGATTAACCTTGGCTTCGCTCCAACCCAAAACCTCCGCCGTCTCCTTGCTCGATAACCCCTTGATCCCTCTGAGTATCAACACGTCCCGATATGAACGCTTTAACTGATTGATCATTTCATAGAGCAGACGTTTGTTTTCACTCAACTCCAGTGACTCTTCTGGTGTTTTGTCGTGTGAAACGAGATGCTGCAAGAAGATATCAGGCAACCAGCTGATTAGTTTTGTCTTGCGTCTTTCATCGATGGCTACGTTTCGTGCTATGGCAAACAGCCACGTTTTGGGATTTTCAACCGCTGTTTCCTGCATAGCTTTGAGGGCACGAATAAAGGTCTCTTGAACCAAATCGTCGATATCGGTTCGGCCCGTATAATAGACGAGAAATCGATATACATCCTGGCTGTATGTGAGAAACCATTGCTCAATTCGAGCGCCAGTATGATCATCCACTGGTGTTCCACCTCCTTGTCACTGAATAGACGGAAAAGCTGCTGACAATCTTTCACTTTCCTGATAAAAAAGTAGACACCCTAGTTGATCCTTCAGGTGTCTTAGCGAAATATCAATTGTTCCATACGAACGCTTCTTTGTTCAAGCTTACATATCTGATTTTTTTATTCTGAACGAATAAGAGGAAAAGAATAGCGCCAACAACACGATCAATCCACCTATCCAGCCTAAATTTTGAATGGCTGCGTACTTGATCACCACTCCGCCTAAACCTGCTCCCAATGTCATGCCAATATTCATCAATGCAGTATGGAAGCTCAGGACAATTTCTGAGGATTGTGGTTTTAAAGAAATCAAATAAGACTGGTTTGCGGGAGTTGTTGTCCATGCAGCGGCCCCCCAAATCATAATGGTAAGAAGCGCACCTAGGGTGGAAGCTGCCGTTGCCGTTAATGCGAATAACGCTACTGAATGGACGATTAAGCTAATGGAAATAGTTCGGACAGGTCCCCACTTATCCACTGCATACCCGCCAAAGCGAGAGCCGACGAAAGCAAATACACCTAGCACCAAAAGGGCAGAGCTAATCATTTCTATCGAAAAACCAGCCGAGGTGCTTAAAAACGGAGCAATATAAGTAAAAACCACGGTGTATCCGAGAATCCAAAATACGGTCGTGAGTAACCCGCTGATTACTTGCTTATCTTGGAGAAAAAGCAATTGTTGCTTGAAAGGAATTGGATTGTCACCGTGTGCTTTTGGAATAAATTTGTTTAACAGCATGAGATTGACGAGTGTGACGACAGCGATAATCAGGTAGACAAAGCGCCAGTCCATATATGCTGCTATTAACGTTCCAATGGGGACACCCAACACTAAAGAAACAGAAAATCCTGTAATTACGGTTGCGATTGCATTTCCTCGTTTTGCAGGTTGCGCAAGCTTGGCTGCGAAATTGGTTGCGACGACGATATACAGCCCACCACTCATAGCAAGGACAATACGTGAAAGCATGAGAACATGAAAATGAAAACTGAAAAGGGCAAGGATATTTCCCGCAATAAAAATAATCATAGAATAGAGCAATACTTTTTTTCTTTCAAATCTTGCAGTCAGCATCACTAGTACAAGTGCCCCAAACGCATACGATAAGGAAAAGACGGTGACTAATTGCCCTGCCATAGATATCGACACATTCAAATCAGTCGAGATGAGTTCCAAAATGCCGGATACAACAAATTCTGCGGTTCCAGTTACAAATGCCCCAAGAGCTAGTAAATATATGGCTATGCGATTCATACTCTCTTCTCCTTTTTCATCATCTTGCCCTCATTCTAAAACGTATGGTAACATGAGTAAAATTGATGTTTTTCATTTAGGAGATGAGTAAAAACTCATGACAATTGCTCGTTTCGAGGTTTTCACGAAAATTGTGGAGCTTGGAAGTTTTACGAGAGCCGCCGACCAGTTGAATATGACCCAATCAGCCGTGAGTCATGCGATCGCAAGTCTGGAGTCAGAATGGGGCGTTTCCTTGTTCATTCGGGACAGAAAAAAAGGAGTCCTTCTTACAGAAATAGGACACATGGCTTTGCCTCATATGCGAGAGATTTTGAATAGAATGGAGAAGATCAGTCAGGAGGTAGCTTTAGCATCAAAAATTGAAGTAGGAACGATACGAATCGGTACGTTCGCCAGTGCCTCAGCCTGTCTATTGCCAAAAATTCTTTCAAAATTTCAGAAGAGGCATCCCAAAATAGAGTTTAAGTTTTATGAAGGTACCTATGAGGAAATTACGGAGTGGCTAAAAACAGGAGTAGTCGACATTGGATTTGTTGTGGAACACAATTCACAAGCCGAGTTTGAAATGATTCCAATTAAGAAGGATAAAATGGTTGTAGCCTTTTCTGTCCATCATAAATTTAACGGACAAGAGAACATTTCAATTCAGGATTTAAAAGAGGAACCCTTTATTATGCCAACTGGAATGTATCAATCCCATGTGAATGAGATTTTTCAGGAAGCGAAGCTTAAGCCGTGTGTACGTTTTGAAGTACACGATTGTAACACCATTGCGAATATGGTAAAAGAAGGACTCGGGGTTACGATCGGCCCTGAATTATTTCTCAAATCACAGCCAAATATTCGAGTTGGGAATCTGAATGTATCGAACTGGAGAAATGTAGCGTTAGCCTGCCATTCCATTTCTGATGCTTCGCCTGCCGTAAAAGCGTTTCTTGCAGTGGCCAAGAGTGTTTTTGGGGACGAAGCATAGGCTCAGCAGGGGGAGTGGAAACTCTTTTCATCCCGAATAAAATAAGTAACCGCCAATTGAGCTTCCGACTCTGGCGGTTACTTGAGCATAAGTCTGCTTAATGACTTTAGTTTTTTTTTGCTAGGGGATTTACGTATTATCTCTAGCCCATAAAAGTGATTTGAATTTGCATGTTAAACCGATCGGTAACAACCCAGCCTGCTGGAATCTGTTGATTATACCTGATCCATAGCTTCGCTCCCTTTGGAGCTCTTTGAATACTCGTAATTTCAAATTTGTCAGTTGTACTATCTGTAATTACCCATCCTTGGGGCATGATTTGATTGTTCCGCACCCACAGTTTATCTCCGTAACCAGCGCCTTGCGTATAAATAATTTGAAGAGAAGTACCACTACCATCTATAACCGCCCATCCATCGGGAATCCGTTGGTTGTACTTGATCCAGAGGGTCGATCTGTACGTAGCTCCAATCACGCATGTAATTTCGAATTGGGTACTGTTACTGTCGGTAATCACCCAGCCTTGCGGGACCAGTTGATTGTTCTTGATCCACATTTTCGCTCCATAAGAAGAGCTCGCTGATAGGGATTGTTCGGTCGACTTCGAAAGCGTTGGTTCTGCAGCCTGAGTAGGGAGTACGAGAGACATCACAACGAAGAAAAGACCTAGACTTGAAGCCATACTTTTTTTAAGCATAAACAAACCACCTTTCTTTTAATTTCATCCAATATTTGTAATTTAAATCTGTTTTTGACAATTGTAAAGTGATAGTTTGGTTACAAAATCTATTTTCAATACTCTGTCACATAACGAACAAGACAAACAAAAAAGAGGGCACGAGTCCCTCTTGCGAATAACTAACGGTTATAGGCCAAAAAATTCTTTTGCCGTCTTGGTAGTAGCGCTGGCCACTTCCTCAGGGCTCAATCCCATGCACCCAGCGACCGCATGTAATATATGTCTCAGATACATGGGCTCATTCCGACCGTCCACAGGCTTTTCTTTCAAATCACGAGGGGTTAAAAATGGTGCGTCTGTTTCAATCATCAAACGATTCAAAGGAATCTTTTTGACAAGTTCCCGAAGATGTTTCCCACGTCGTTCATCACAAATCCATCCCGTAATCCCGATATGGAAGTCCATTTCTAAATAGGTCTCCAATTCGTTGGAGGTTCCGGTAAAACAGTGGACAACCGCACGATTGATTTTTGGGCGATGTTCTTTGAGAATCGAGACAAAATCAAGATGAGCATCGCGTTCATGCAAAAACAATGGCAGTTGAAGTTCTGTAGCCAGGGAGATTTGTTCAATAAACCACTTTCTTTGGATATCACGAGGGGAGAAGTCACGGTTATAATCCAGCCCGCATTCTCCAATCGCTACCACATGCGGAAGAGATGCCAGTTCTCTTAGTTTTTTGATAGTCGATTCATCACAGCTTTTTGCATCATGGGGATGAATACCTGCCGTAGTGTATAGCCTTCCTTTGGAGCGACTCGCATAGCGTGAGGCATCCATACTGTTTTTCAAGCTTGTCCCGGTCAAAATTAATGGGTAAATTCCTAGTTTTTCTGCTCTGGCAACGACCTCATCGCGATCTTGCTGAAAGGAGCGGTGCATCAGGTTAACGCCTATATCGATGATCTGTGTATCCAAGCGAATCAATCCTTCCTAATAAAGAGCGATTTTCACTAAAATTCCTATTTTTGGTTGTTTTTCAATATAGCTGATCGAGTTGTTATGTTCTATAGACGAAAAAATCCTCCCTGCGGTAACAGAGAGGACTCATCTTTTTCTATTTTCATGAATGAATGGCATCTAATGCTCGCCTTATTTTTCTTGCAAAAGCAAGAGGCCTATCAACTGCTTCCACATTTACATAAATCAAGCGGGGACGGTCGAATAACCATTCATTATGGATAGACGAGACTTTTATGCCTTGATTCCGAATGGCTGTAATGAACGGATTGACTTCTTTCTGCAAGAACGCAGCTCTTCCTATACAGAGTGCTTTGCCCGTTTTTTGATTGAGGGATTCGAACGAAAAAGAGGACGTCACGCGAAATCTTTTCCCCAAAATGGTCGCTTTTATTTGATTTCGATTGATGGTTGAGACGCATTTTCCGCCGGCAAAACCGGATTGCCCCCTGATTATTCTGGAGAACTGCTCACATAGCGAGACTTTTTTGGGCATTCCTCGTTTCCCCCCTGTTTTTGTTTATCGTATGAAGACAGGTACAGGATGGAAACGGATTATGGCCTACGGGGGCAAAATGAGTAAGGACAGAGCGTCAGAAGACGGCTCCATCCTTTTGCATATCACCCAAAGTGTAAGATTCTATTACTCAACCAAAAATCTGCTTATAAATCAGATCAGCATTCTCTTTCTTTACAAACTTTCGAACCTTGCCTTCTTTATCGATAAATGCCCAACGATAGCCCCATTGTGCATCTTCCTCTGGCGTTGGTTTGTACGCAAACACTCCTTTGTTTGAGCCTTTCCAATCAGAGTCGGGTCCATATTGATTGTATTGCATCAATGCATGTTCTTTATAAACGTACTTTCTAAGAGTCTGTTCTTTATCCAAAAAGGCCCATCGGTAACCCCATTGCGCTTCTTCCGCCGGTGTTGGTGTGTAAGGAAATACTCCTGCTGGATAAAGATTTAAATGACTTGTAGATTCACTTATCTTTGCTTCTGCTGCTGTAGGTGCTGTATAACTCACTACCCCTGTTGCTACCATTGTAGCCAGGAACATTGCGCTCATGGCTTTTTTGTTAATCATATGAATCCTCCTTTGTTCTTTGTTAGTAAATGTAAAATATTGGTCATATGTATAATATAATAGAAATAAAAGGGAATTAAAACAGATCAATCCATATTTTTGAATAAATCACACAGCTCATCTTTTAACATAGATCAGACATTCCCTATAAGGCAGAAAAAAGCTAAACTCCCGTTCGATCAAGGAAGTTTAGCTTTTTTTATCAAAATGATTTCTACTAAGTTCCTTCAAACGCGAAATCCATCATTCTATACTTTTTAGAGATTCAATCATATTGATTTTGGTTACTTTTCGCCACAGTAGCAGGTTAGATAGAACGGTAAGTAAGTAGGCTAAAATAACAGATGCTAACATGGAAGAGATATTTAATTGATCCGGGATTTGTTGATGGGTGCTGGACAGTGCTTTGACAATAATGGCGTATACGTAACTACTTAGCGGTAAAGCGACAATGACCGCAAACGTGGTTAGGATGATGTTTTCAAAAAAGATCAGTCTGTTTATTTTATTTTTTTGATAGCCTAACACCTTAAGTGTTGCAAGCTCACGATTCCTTTCATAAATGTTTATGGAAGAGATCGTATAGATGGCACCAAAGGAGAGGATGACAGCACAAATGATAAACATGATAAATACAAAACTGTTTTGATTCAAAATATATTGAGCTGATTTCTTTCGATCATCTTTATCTGAAATGCTATCTACATGTTGATCTTGGTCAAAGAAGGTACGAACGCTGAAAAGATCTGCCTCGCTATTTGCTTTAACGAAAAGCGAGGTTGGCGTGTAATCTATGCCAACGCTCTGTAAATAGGCTGGTGTGCTATAAAACGACGGATTTGAATACTGTGTAGATATTTGTAAAACCTTCATATCTACCGATTTATTTTGTAGCTCTGGTGCTGTGAAGCTTATTGTGATGGTATCGCCTTCTACAATATGATATTTGTCGGCGTAAGATTTGGGTACCAGTACACCATTATCTTCCAAAGATATCCGATTGTCATTTTCGTCAAAGAAATGAATGAGAGTATTCTCTTTTGAAGTAACAACGAAAGTGGCATTTTCTTTTACATCATCTTTGATGAATTCAACAGGAAAGGTGGATAAATCATAACTATTTTTAACACCGGAGGGGAGTTTTATCTGATCAGGCGTTGTTCCCACTGTATAATCTACTCGTAAATCATACGTATACACATCTTCAATCTGATTAGCGACTTTTAGCAAGGCTGCTTGCGTACCAAAAGCAGTGATCAGCAAAAGAGTGCTTACAAAAACACCAATTGAGCTCGCAAAAGCTTTTTGCTTATTTAAAAATATATTTCTCAATATGAGCTTGTAACTGTAGGAAAGACGACTCCATAGTCCCGGAATTCTTTCGATGAATAGTTTTTTCATCGTCTTTGGTGGTTTTGGACGCATAGCCTGTGCCGCACATTCTTTGAATAGGGTTCGACCACTTAAGTAACATGCCAGGACTCCAAAAGCGCTGGAGAAAATGATGGGAGGAATGATCGAATAAAAAGAAAGGGAGAATTGAATGCCAGGCAGCGAGTAGGCCCTTGCACTCGACGCAATTACGAATGGAATAAAGACAAGGTTGGCAATGACACAACCCAAAATAGAGCCAATTATACCGACTAGCACAGGGTATCCCATGTAATGAAGCATGATGTTTCTGTTTTGTACCCCCAACGCCTTCATAATACCTACTTGATTTCTTTGAGAATCGATTATCCGCGACATGGCAAGAAGTAGGATGATAGCTTCAATCAAAAAGAGAACGAAAGGGATAACCATACTCATCCATTTATTATTCTGTATCGTTTCATTTATTTTAGAATAACTGAAAGTCCGTTCTTTACTTACTTGGTTCACATAAGAAAGTTGTTTGGAGTGGAGTTCAATGGATTTACCTAATTTGTCAATATCGTAACCTTCTTTAGCATCAATCATGATTTCATTATAAGAAGAGCCATCTGCGATTTCAGGTATGGTCTCTTCGGCCATATAAGCAAATCCATAGGTTTTGTGGTCTTGTATTTCGTTCTTTTTTGCATGTTCGACATTCTCGCCTAAGCCGCTAATGATAAAGGTAAAATCTCTTTCATCCACACTTATATGGATTTGATCGCCGACTTGAAAATCATGTTCTTTTGCATACCGGGAATCTAGTAAAATCTCATTCTTTTTTGACGGGATTTTACCCGCTAGGATAGTTGGGGTGTTTATTTCGTTACTGGCAGGGAGGGAGTGGATTTTCAAAGAAGCTTTAGCATCTGTAAAGGCTTGCGTGGCATCAAAGGTATAACGTCCTTCTATTTTATTTATCCCTTCTATTTCGCTTAAATCAGCCAGATCATTTTGGGAGATTTGATTGTAATATACATGTAAGTCACTTAAATTATGTTCTGTAAAGTAAGCCTCCGTATAAGCACTAAGATTATTGCTGTAAGTTACCAGCCCCGCATAGAAAAAAGCTCCTACTGCAACAACCAAAGTAAAGGCTATAAATTGCCCGATCGACTGTTTTATATCCCTTATTAATTTATAAAGCAATTTCATATTTACCACTCAATCCCTTCAACACTTTGTTTTTCATGATTGATGGTAACGCTTTCAATCATTCCGCTTTTCACCTTAATAATTTTGTCAGCCATGGGAGCAATAGCAGAATTATGCGTGACCAAAACGACGCACTTTTTCGTTTCTTTGTTCAAATCCTGAAGAAGCTTTAAGACGGACTTACCTGTTACATAATCCAAAGCTCCGGTTGGTTCATCACAAAGTAAAAGCAAAGGATTTTTGGCAACAGCCCTCGCGATCGCAACCCTTTGTTGTTCTCCTCCAGAGAGCTGAGAAGGGAAGTTTTTGATTCGATTTTGTAATCCTACTTTATGTAAAATCTCTTTCGCATCCAGATGGTTCTTACATACTTCCGTGGCAAACTCAACATTTTCTAGCGCGTTTAAATTCGGAATCAAGTTATAGAATTGAAAGACAAAGCCAACTTTCTCACCGCGGTATTGTGTTAGTTTTTTCTCGTTGAATCTGGTTATTTCTTGATCACCAACAAATACCTGACCTGAGGTAGCCGTATCCATCCCGCCAAGCAAATTCAAAATCGTACTTTTACCAGCACCACTTGCGCCCAAAATAACGACGAATTCTCCTTCTGCTATGGAAAAATCAACACCATTCAGTGCCTTGATTGGTACTTCTCCGATTTTGTATTCTTTCGTTACTTGTTTAAATTCGATTAACGTTTTCACTTCTTACATCTCCTCGTATCTTATTTAGATACCATAATATACCAACCAAGAGTGGTTACATCCCGCAGCCGATGTATTTTGAACTCGGTCTCAAGAAGGAGTTTGCCGCCAGTGGCGATAATCGTTTGTCTGGTAAGGGTGTCGTTACACGTCCAGTATCGCCTGCAAGTTCGCCAAATATTACAAATAGCAGGGCGAAGCCGAATCTTTCACGAGTGAGTCCGGTCAGTCGTCTTTGGACATTCGACTTTCTCGCCAAAAAAAGAGTAGCCTCTAAAGGGCTACTTGTTTTGAATCAATCCGAATGTAGTTAAGCATAACGAGTCAACCAAGGGGATTAACACCTTACATGTTTCCGTTTGAAGCCAAGCTGGCCTTTACTTACTGCCTTTTGAATATTATCGAAAGCGTTTAGGAACTTGCTTTTTGCCTTGTCTTTCTGGACTTCTACCGGACCTACTTCCTTTGCGACTTCGATCGCCTTATCGTGGAGGGGCGAATAGGAAGTCCCCACGGTGTAAATAAAATTATTCATCGCGTATTTTGTTCGTTCGGGAGAATCGTGAATCTTATTTTTCACAGTTTCAAGCATGCTGGCAATTTTGCTTTCGGAAAATTCACGATCCGGGCGATTACCCAAAAGCCAGCAGTAACAACTCCAGCCCGCTGACATTCTGAGCTCTTCGCCGCTTGTGATCCATTGATCGGCAACTTCTTGTGCAATATCTGCTTCCGCTAAGGTTACTGCAACCACATAATCGGACAGCATATAAAAATAAGCCGTATCCATCCACCGATCAAAATCCGCCTTGGTCATTGCTTTTGGGTCTGCAATCACACCGGCAAAGTACATGGCGTCGTAGTTCCCAGTGGCGTAAAGCTGTTCTGCCAAAGGTTGATTGATCTTGATTTTTCTTGCCATGGGCTTCATAGCGCCTGTAGCCACGCCAAAAAGTGGTTCGTGAGCGCCATTGGATAGATAATTTTTCTTGGTTCGTTCCTTGCCGAGAGCTTCAAGCTCTTGCATGACCATTTCTAAATCCATCGTAGATCACTTCTTTCGTTGTTTTCTCTACTATAAATGATTGACTAAATTATTAGTGATTATTATAATAACCACCATAGAACTTAGGGGTTATTGTACTAATCACTAAAGATAAGTATTAAAGGTGGTGGTTTTCTTTGGATGAAATTTATAAAGAACTTCAGAAATTAGGATTTTCACAATATGAATGCAAAGCATATATCGGGCTTTTAAAGCAGTCTCCTATAACTGGCTATGAGATTAGTAAAAGATCTGGTGTACCTCGTTCCATGATTTATGAAGTATTAGGGAAATTATTAGATAAAGGAGCAGTTTATACGGTACCTTCTGAACCTCTGACCTACTCTCCTTTGCCAGCTAAAGAATTAATCACTCGATTGCGTAATTCCTTCGCGCAATCATTTGATTATCTCGAAAAAAATCTATCTGCATTAGAAAGTGAACAGCAAGTAGACGTGGTTCGACGCATTAGTAGTGATGAACTGGTTATCACAGAAATGGTTGACATGATAAACAAAGCCAGAGAAGAATTATGGTTATCGATTTGGCAACCACAGGTTTCTTATATAAAACAGGATGTAGATAAGCGGGTAAAAGAAGGTATCCCTGTATTTTCCATTTTGTTTGGAGCACCCGATACCGAGTTAGGTGTAACCACTCACCATGATTACATGTCTCCTAAAGTAGCAGAGGAACGTATGAGTGGTCGTTTAACCATTGTCTCCCGGGACAATGAAGAAGTATTAATAGCAAATTTCGCTCCAAATACCGCTGCATGGGCTATAAAAACACAAGACCCAGCACTTGTATTAGTAGCAATGGAGTACATCAGGCACGACATTATGTTTGCACAATTAGTTAAGGAAATTGGCCCCGAGAAAGCCGAAGCTGTCTGGATTAATCATCCTGACCTGTTCCAAGTGGTTACAGGAAAACGGTTCAAGTAATTTGAACCGTATTTTCTTTCACTTTTTCATAGTAGTTATGATAATAACTCCCTGAAAATAAATGAGATTAAGGAGGGATAAAATGGGTCTAGCGAATGACCAAATCGAAATCGTAGCAGATTCAAGAGATAAGGATACTTTTTGCCAAGGTATAAAGGATTGTGTCCCTACGTTGCTGGGGTATTTAAGTATTGGATTTGCTGCTGGTGTTATAGAAAGGACAGCGGGTCTTAGTATAGCTGAAATAGCCCTGATGTGTTTAATTCTTTATGCTGGCTCAGCCCAATTTATCGCTGCCGGAATGATGGTAGCAAGTAGTTCGATTACCACCATTATTATTACGATTTTCTTTGTTAATCTTCGGCATCTTTTACTTAGTGCAGCCCTAGCACCATATTTTCGGCATCTTTCTCCGCTTAGGAACATGCTAGTAGGGTCTCTACTTACCGATGAGTCGTTTGGTGTTGCTATCAATGAAGCTGCAAAAAAGAAATACATTAGTGAAAAATGGATGCACGGTCTAAATATAACAGCTTATCTAAACTGGTGCGTAGCCAATATAGCCGGAGCATTCTTGGGACAATGGATTTCAAGTCCTGAAAAATTAGGTTTGGATTTTGCTTTGACAGCGATGTTTATTGGACTTCTGGTACTTTCGATGTTAAGTCGAAGGAAAATCGCACGTGATGTGGTTGTTGCTATAATCGCAGTTGTTATTGCTGTGGGAACCAGTTCAATGTTGTCTGGCAGTATGGGAGTTATTGTTGCTACAATTTTTGCTTCAACGATAGGGATGGTGATGGAAAAATGGAAGTAAGATGGGATGTTTTTTTGATGATTGTAGGAACAGCTATTGTTACATTCATCCCTAGAGTCCTTCCTCTTATGGTACTTAGTCGTTTTCAATTACCAGAGTGGGCAGCACGATGGTTAAGCTATGTCCCCATATCTGTTATGGCTGCTCTAGTAGCTCAAGAGATATTTAAACATGGTGCAAAGATTTCTTTTTCTATAAATAACGTTGAACTTTTAGCAGCCATACCAACCTTTTTCATTGCGATAAAGACACGTAGTTTATTGGCAACTGTACTCGTAGGCATTATTGTCGTGATGGTTTTACGTTTTTTGTTTTCATCTTGATCGCTTCAAGTTGTTCATGTAATTCTGTTTTCTTTCCTGACCATAACTGTCAGTGAAGTTGTTTTACAATTCATTTGTACAAAACAATACAAGGAGGGAATTACTTTGAAGGAAGTGTTCATTTTTATAACGGATGGTTTTGCTGATTGGGAGGCCAGTTACGTCAGTTCGGAGCTAAACAAGCCAGGAACAGGATATCGTGTAAAGACAATCGCTATTGATCAGGAACCGAAAGTTTCGATGGGGGGAATGAGAGTCCTTCCAGATTATAGCGTAAAAGAATTCAATCCGAATTCCGATATCGCCATGTTGATCATACCTGGCGGAACGGGATGGAGAGAAGAAAAGAATCAGCAAGCAAAAGTAATGGTCGACTATTGTGTTAGCAAGGAAATTCCTGTCGCAGCCATCTGCGATGCCACCACTTTTTTGGGGAATCACGGATATTTGGACAATCATAAACATACAGGCAATACGTTACCTTATTTGAAGGAAGGAGCTCCGAATTACAGAGGAGATCAGCATTATGTAGATGGTCAGTCTGTCCGTGACGAGAATCTCATCACCGCGAATGGAAGCGGTGCGTTGGAGTTTTCAAGACACATCTTGGAGAGATTGGGGGTATTAGAAGGCGAGGAATTGAATCAATGGTACGAAATATTTAAAAAGGGCTACTTTCCCTCATAACTTGTTGGTTTGATAGGAAAGCACCAAAGCATATACGCTTGGGTGCTTTCCTATTGATTCAGATACGGAGTATTCAGTGAAACAATAATGGGAATAGCATTTGCCCGCTTCGCTTTCTCCCTCATACCCAAAAAAACTTTACTGCAATACATTGGTAAAGTATTAAGTTCCAGTTAAATGAACACCCGTTGTAACGCAACCTGATTGTGTATTGTCGGCAAATGAAACTTCACCTTCAAGAGTTATTGGTATTTTAATAATTAGATTTTTATTAAAAGAATCTAATTCAGCTTCTAGCTGACACTCTTTTCCCGTTTCTACACAATCAATGGAAGAATCTACAAGCAAGCGAGAGCTTAAATTGTAGGTAAGGGTTAAACAAACCGGTAGAGTTAAACCTTTAAGAATACAAGGCATTTTATCTTCACCTCCACTTTTAAATTCATAATAGGAAATGCAAATAGGAAAAGTTTGGAGACGGCAAATGTAGAGTAATGATAAAAATGTGTTAGTATCTACTCTAACCAGTATGAATCTGTTTACTTTTTTTGTTTTTTTATTTTTTGCACTAAGCCATTCAGCTTTTTCAAAGTATTTTTTATTTCATTGAGTTCATTTGTATGGTTTTCAACCATTTTTTTAATTTCTTCAAGTTCATCTGAATGTTTTGTTTTTAGCAAGTCGTTTAATGGTAATCGAATTGGCTCGTTTAGACTTTTCACTAACCGTTCCTGAAAATTATTTACGGAACTGTTCATATCCATGTAATTCCCCTCGCCTTTTTTAAAGTGATAAAATCTTATACGGACAATAACCCAAAAAGATATACTAACCTTGCTATTGAGTGTTTACTTAAGATTTATTCACTTTAGAGGGGAACGTTACAGCCATAAAAATATTAGTAGAATATCCCGTGTAGAGGGGTCACTGGTTTTCCAGTCCTCTCTCATCAAACCGTACGACCATGTCTTTAGGCGACCCAGTAGAGTAATGCATGCGGTGCTGTTACTTCCTTCAGCTTGGACTGCATCTTCTGGGCTGCCTTTTTAGATGGAAAGCTGCGTAAACTGTACAATGAAAAGGTAATCGACATTACACAATTCAGCGTAGAGAATGAGCATATTCAGGAGGAACAAGGTAGGCTTACTCAAAGAAAGAAATTGAATCCCTGCTTGAAACAAAAAAGACATGGAAGAACAACTCCTCCATGTCTTCAAAAAGCAAATAGCCCACCTTTATCTTTTGGGCATAAGAGAGACATTTAATCCTTTGTCTCTCTTAATTTTAGTAACACTGTACACTCCACATGCGCCGTATGCGGGAACATATCCACGGGCTGCACACTCACAAGCTCATACCGCTGCATCAGCTTCCCAACATCCTTTGCCAGCGTAGAAGGATTACAAGACACATACACAATCTTCTTCGGCTGCACATCCAACAAGGAGCGAATTAGCGCATCATCCAGCCCAGTCCGCGGCGGATCGACTACGACAACATCCGGTCGAGTCCCTTGTTTGGCCCATTTCGGCATTAACACCTCGGCACGACCCACATGAAAGCTGGCATTCGATGCTTGGTTACGCTCTGCATTGCGATTGGCATCCTCGACAGCCTCAGGAATCAGCTCGATTCCACGAACCTCGCGGGCATAAGGAGCGAGCCACAAGCCAATCGTTCCTGTACCACAATACAAATCGAGCACGAGCTCTTTTCCGGTCAGTCCAGCAGCCGTTTTCACCTGATTGTACAGCTTTTGCGTCTGCTCGGGATTCAATTGGAAGAAGGCGCGAGCCGACAAGTCGAAGGACAACTCACCCAGTTTTTCAGCGATGGAAGCCTTGCCCCACAACGATACTGTCTTGTCACCAAAAACAAGAGATGTTTTTTGCGTGTTTACATTTTGCGCGATTCCTACCAGCTCAGGTAGTCTCGTACGGAGCTCCAAAATTAGCTCTTTCACCCGTGGGATTTCTGGGGTAGCCGTTACAAGTGTTAATTGCGTTTCACCTGTAGCAAAAGCGACACGCGCTACGACCGTGCGGATGACGCCCGTCCGTTTTTTCTCGTCGTATACAGGAATTCCGAGCTCCTCGATGATTTGCTTGGCTGTTTGGACGATTTTCGTTGTCGCTTCATGCTGCACCTGACAGCCTTCCAAGTTAACGAGCTTGTGGCTGCCTGTTTGATACAGTCCAGCGATGAGCTTGCCTTTTTCTTTTCCCACCTGAAACTGTGCTTTATTTCGATAAGACCACGGATTATCCATACCAATCGTAGGGGCAACTGGTGGCTGATTCAGTCGAGCATACTTGCGCAGTGACTCTATGACGATTTCTTGCTTGCTCGCGAGCTGCGCGGCATAATCCATGTGCTGCAAGCTGCATCCGCCACACTCCGCATAGACCGGACAGGGAGGCTTCGTGCGAGATGCTGATTTTTCAACAACTCGTAAAAGACGCGCGGTCGCGTATTTTTCTCTTGCCTCGGTCACCTCTGCATGGACGACCTCGCCAGGGAGGGCACCCTCTACGAAAACGATTTTTCTTTTAAAATAGCCGATCCCTTCGCCATTAATGCCCAAGCTCTTGATCGTGAGCGTCATTTGTTGGCCAACACGGATGCTGGCGTCTTGTTCTTTTTTGTGCGTTGTCATCTGGTTCCGTTCTCCTCAAAACAATTCAGTATCTCCCTATTATAGTGCATTACGAAAGACGTTGCATGCATGTGGGAACTTCTCGGGTGCCTCTAATAGTCTCACAGATAATGGCAACTTCCTGTCCAGCTTTGTTTTTGTTATAATAGAGGTTGTTCAAAAAGTCGTCTTTTGATCACGAAGTAGTTCTGAGGGCTAATGCGACATCGAAAGAGGCGTTCACCTTCGAAGTCCGGTGCTCATGTAGGTTCCCCTACACTCCGCTCCTCCTTCTTCAGGTTCTCGCCACTTTCTCGGTGCTGAAAAGACGACTTTTTGAACTCGTATTAAATAGTGCGGAGAATAATGAGGGAGTTGTGACGCTAGATGCAAGATCTATTTGAAAAAATGAAAGAATATCTCAACATGGATACTGAGATTTCTTTTGACGAGTTTGATGGCTACTACAAAAAGGTAACTGCGTTTCTAAACGATAGCTGGGAGACGTTGAACGAGGAAGATACCATGCATATGCTGTTCATCCTCGACAACCTCAAGTCAAACGGTGAAGATCGCTCCAAGCGCAAAGTGAAGGAAGCGAAAAAATACGCAAAAATGGCGCAGCGCACTGAGATTTGGGCAAATGCACTGATTGGCCGTCTGCGTGAAGCTGGTTTGACAGACGAAGAAATCGGCAAGCGTTACGAAGCGATTTACGAAGCAGTATAGGATGTAGCAAATAGAAAAACGGGTACCGTTTTGAGTGCAATGGCTCGAAAGGGAACCCGTTTTTTTGTCGTGTGCCAGTACCTTTTTGGTAACTAACGTACGAAAAAGTGCATTCTTAACGAACCATTCCGTCCGAGTTAGAATGAAAACAGTTCTTGAAATCGTCTAGGATAACAAATAAGGAGGGCGTTCCCCAATGAGTAAAAAAGCATTGCTGATCATTCCGCCAGATCGTTTTAATGAGGATGAATTGAACCATCCGAAAGCAGAATTGGAGCAAGCAGGAGTCCAAGTGACAGTAGCTAGCACGAAAACGGGTGAAATTACAGGTGACAATGCAGGGAAGGCACAGGCTGAAGTCATCTTCACTGATGTTGCCGCTACCGATTACGATGTCGTGGCTGTAATCGGCGGGTCTGGAACCATCACGCACTTGTGGGAGAATGAGGAGCTTCAGGCGTATCTGAAAGATGCACATGATCAAAAAATTCTTGTCGCAGGCATTTGTGCGGGGTCAGTTGTGGTTGCGAAAACAGGTCTGCTCTCAGAACGAAAAGGGACCTGCTACCCTGTTGATGTGATGAAAAATGAACTGGCTGCCAACAACGTCGAGTATGTGGAGCAACATGTGGTTGCACACGATGATGTCATTACCAGTGATGGTCCAGATGGTGCCAAGGAATTTGGACAAAGTATGGTCCGCACTATCGGTTAAGCCCAAAGGCCTTCGGAGCATGTTATCCGAAGGTCTTTTGACGTGAGCTAGCTGGCCAAATAACAAGAAGATTGACAACTTGTGGGTTTCGGCGTAGAATGTTTAACTAATTCGAATAGTTCGTATGTATGAGCGTTGAAAAGGAAGAGTAGAAACAGTAAGCAGCGTGCAGAGAGCCATTCCCCGTGCTGAAAGAATGGCCGCCAGCCTGTTTTGAAAATCACCTTGGAGCATTGTCCTGGAAAATCAGCTTGTCTGGCTAGTGAGTATAGGACAACGAATTCGTCCTCGTTATCGGACGGGAGTTTCATAGTGAACTTCCTAAGTCTGTTTTTCGTGAGGAAGACAGAGAAGCTGAGTGGTACCGCGATGCCCTTGCCTCAGCCAGCCGTGCGCCAATTGTGCGTAGCTGGTTGGGCGGGGGCTTTTTTATTTGGCCTGCACGACAACAATAGAGAAGTTACTTAGGAGGAACATATATGCATACGGTCAGAGTGGAAGATATCGTAGTAGCCAATCACGCATTAAAAGACGTGGTGGAAAAGACGCCATTGCAAAAAAACAAAGTACTGTCAGAGCGCTACGGCTGCAACGTGTATTTGAAAAGAGAAGACTTACAAGTCGTTCGTTCCTTCAAGATCCGCGGTGCTTATCATTTTATGCGGAATCTTTCCACAATGGAGCGGGAGCGTGGTGTTGTCTGTGCGAGTGCGGGCAATCATGCACAGGGTGTAGCCTACTCATGTAACCATTTGCAAATTAAGGGCACGATCTTTATGCCAGCGACCACCCCACGTCAAAAAATATCGCAGGTCAAGCTGTTTGGCGGCTCCTATGTAGAAGTTGTATTGATCGGTGACACCTTCGATGATTCATTCGCAGAGGCGATGAAGTATTGCATCCAAGAAGATCGGACCTTTGTCCATCCCTTTGACGATCCATTGGTGGTAGCCGGACAAGGAACAGTCGGTTTGGAAATTATGAATGACATGGAAGAACCAGCTGATTTCGTCTTTATGAGTATCGGCGGAGGCGGATTGGCAGCGGGTGTGGGAACGTACGTAAAAGGCATCAGCCCGCACACACAGATCATTGGTGTGGAGCCGGCAGGAGCAGCTTCGATGCAAGCCGCTTTGGAACAAAAAGACGTCATTACCTTAGATGAAATTGACAAGTTCGTCGATGGAGCAGCCGTCAAGCAAGTGGGGCAGCTAACGATGAGTATTTGCCAGGAGTTACTGGATGACATCGTGCTGGTGCCAGAAGGCAAGGTGTGTACAACCATTTTGGAGTTGTATAACAGCAATGCCATCGTCGTAGAACCAGCAGGTGCCTTGTCGATTGCTGCTCTCGATTACTACCGGGATCAAATCGCCGGGAAAAACGTAGTGTGTGTCATCAGCGGTGGAAACAACGACATTGACCGGATGCAAGAGATCAAGGAACGTTCCCTGCTGCATGAGGGCTTGAAGCACTATTTTGTCATCAATTTCCCACAGCGTGCCGGAGCCTTGCGTGAGTTCATGGAAAAAGTATTGGGGCCACACGATGATATCACACGCTTTGAGTATACGAAAAAGAACAACAAAGAAAATGGACCAGCGCTGGTTGGTATTGAAATGAAATGCAAGGATGACTATCAGCCATTAGTCAGTCGGATGAAGCAGCACGGTATCCGCTATGTAGAGATTACGCATGATCCGTATTTGTTCAATCTGCTGATTTAGGCCATTGTGTTACAACAGATGTGGAATTTGCAAAAATGTATGAATACAGCGAAAAAAAGAGCAATTAGGAGAGAATGAGCGAGAGAGAAAGATAAATCGGCGTAATGTATTATAACAAACTTTTATAAAACAGATGCTGTTGTAATACAATACAGATAACAACACACGGGGGGTTTTAATCATGACGCCGATCACTACTTTCTTTCGCAATCTCGAAGCAAAATGCTGTGCTGCTTGCGGTCAGATGATCCACGAACAAGCGGAATCATATGCAACAGAATGCGTACCTTGCCAAGAGCAAGCATCCTTTGACGCTTACAAGTACTATCATCAAAAACGGTAAGCCAAACATGAATAGTGGATAAAACAGGTGTACCACATGGCATGAGCCATGGCAGGTATACCTTTTTTTTGCGTTTTAATTGTTCAATTGATCAAGAGCTTGGGCGAAACCTTAAAAACAAACAACATTACATTTAGTTTGCGTTATAACCAACAAAAAGTTAATTTGTTTGTTGTTTTATCTAAAAAATTATTGCGTAACGATGGAATCCAAGATAAACTATGCAGTAATTTCAGAAATGGAAAGAGGGAAAGAAAATGAAAATACCTACTACCTTAAAACATAAGCCTGTTGTTGTGTCGGAAAACTATGATCGGGTTGACGGTCGATTCGCTAGGAACACAGATGTCAAAGGGCTTTCTCTGGGGTTGACTCAGGGGAACGACAGAGGAAAAGTAAATATTTCTGCCAAGGTATGGAGATACACGGGAGAAGACTGGTCAAGTCAATCGGAGGAACTGCCTCTCCATCGTGTTCTTGATATGTCCATTTTGATTTGCCGGTCTTTGACACATTTTCGCGAAGCATACAGATATGAGCATTATTATGATCCGCAAAAACCCGTTATCGACCGGGTTGCCTTGCAAGGCGATGCTATGACTGTTGCGATATGTACGGACAATGAAAAACTTCATGAAGATATGAAGCTGTTCAGCCAAACGCTGAGTAACGATGATGAGATGATTGGCGAACGCCTACGTACATTGTCAAAAATATTAAAGGATATGGGGTATTGAAATGTTTGCGAATCGTTATGTACGCACAATTATCCTCTCCAGAGTGCTGCTGCATTTGGGGATATGGATCCGAAATTTTGCTGTTCTTCTCTTTGTGAGCGAATGGACAAATAATAATCCTGTCTATGTATCACTGATTTCAGTTGCGGAATTCGCTCCGATCTTTCTATTCGGTCTGATTGGCGGGACCTTTGCCGACCGATGGCTGCCGAAGCGGACAATGGTCTGGAGTGATCTACTGTCTGCTTTGTCCGTAGGAGCTGTACTACTGGTACTCATGAATGGTGGGTGGATGGCTCTTCTCATCGGAACGTTTATTTCCGCCAGCCTGTCTCAGTTTTCTCAGCCCTCGGCTATGAAGCTGTATAAGCAGCATGTGCCGGTTGAACAACTGCAGGGCGTGATGGCCATGTCCCAAACGCTTGTCGCTGTCTTTATGGTTTTGGGTCCGGTCGTCGGCACATTTATTTTCTTGCAGTTTGGGATTTTTGCCTCTCTCATTCTGACGGGTGTTCTGTTCTTAGGGTCTTCCCTTATTTTATCGACGCTTCCCCGTGACACAGTGGAGCCGAAGTCTGGCGATACCAATGGGTTTATAGAGGAATTGAAGGCCGGACTGCGCTATATCGGTTCTAATCAAGCATTACGAACACTCTGTTTGACTTTCTCAGCTGTTGGACTGGCGTCAGGGCTGACACAGCCGCTTCAGATCTTTCTTGTCATTGAGAATTTGGGACTGGATAAACAATTTCTGCAATGGTTGGTCATGACCAATGGGGCAGCTATGTTGATAGGCGGAGCGGTCATCATGGGAATAGCCAAAAAGGTGAAGCCGCAGCTGTTACTCATGGTTGGTTTGCTTTTCTCTGCCGTATGCACGATTGCAATTGGCGCTGCAACCATGATTTGGTTGATGATTGTTCTATTGGTGATCAGCGGTTTCTTTTTCCCTTTTATTCAAGGTGGTATTCAGACCCTGCTTGTACGCAATACAGAAGGGGCATTTATTGGTCGAGTATCAGGAACGATCACACCTGTATTTATGGGAATGATGGTGGTCGGTATGTTCATTTCCGGCTATCTGAAAGATACGTTCTCCTTGGCTGCGGTATATGTAGTGAGTGGTGTTTTGATTATGATCGGTGCGTCACTACTGCTCCCTCTTGTGGTTGAGAAGAAACGCAAAGATGTGGAGGAGAAAGGTCATGCTTGAAAACGAAACTTATGCTTTGTCACCGGAAAGACAGCTGACAGATGCAGAAAAAGTGCTCATCTGGAAAAAGCCATTCACTCATAAGGTCAGTGAAGAAGAACGCCGCATTAGTGAGGAAATCAAGCGCAACTGGAATCGCGGGGAAATGAAAATCGCCAATATTTTGTTGGAAGGTGATGCCGGGTCGGGTAAAACACAACTAGCAAAAGCATTATCGGCTAATTTCGGACTTCCGTATACGAAAGTGACTTGTTTTGCTGATATGGATAAATCGGATATTATTGGTGCTATTTTGCCGGTGATTTCTTCTGAACGTTTGGAAAAAATGGAGCCTGCGGAGCAAATCGCATGGAAAGCATTATATGAAAGTGAAGGGTTTCAAAGTATAACGGAAATTTTGACGCACGCGCTGGGGATTACACAGGAACAGGCAGCTTTAAAGATGAAGCAATTACTGAGGCTTGCAGCGGAAAACAACGATGGTGAAGCGGTGGAGTACCGATTTTACCCTTCGGAGATCGTCAGAGCCTATCAAAAGGGTTATCTCCTGGAAATCCAAGAACCAAATGTCATTCGTGATGCTGCTGTGTTAATGGCATTAAACTCTGCTTTGGAGCTGGATGGTAGCATCAATCTCCCCACAGAAATCATTCGCAGGCATCCAGACTTCATAGCGGTTATCACGACAAACCGCAGTTATGCAGGAACCAGACCATTAAACGAAGCGCTGCGCGACAGGGTTCAACATACGGAAAAGATGGACCTGCCGACGAAAGAAGTCATGATCGAACGTGTCATGGCCAAAACAGGTTTTCAGAATGAAAAGGTGCTAGGAATACTAGCAGATATGATTATCATTTTAGACAAAACAGCCCGGGCCAATGCGATCAAGGGCGTGGCTGGAATGCGTTCATTTTTCTACTGGGTAGATGCGATTGCCACAGGAGCTTCCGCAAAAGAATCTCTATATCATAAGGTCATCTACAAGATAACAACCGATTCGGAGGAAATAAAACTTTTGGAAGAAGCACTTAACAATCATGGTTTGTTTGCCAGCTTGGAAGAAGCCCAGATTGAAGGAAAAAAAAACGAAAATCTGACGATGCCATAGAGATCAGGACATGGGGAGATATAGACGACACTGGTTTTGACAAAGACAATCGTCTAGAGGAAAAGGGAATCGCATTGAAAAAATCTGCCGATAGTGACAATAGCTCTTCCCATGTCTCTGATGATTCTACCCATATGGACAGTTCAGGTTTAGGGGGAAATGGTTCTCCCAAATATCATCAGGCAAATCCGGAATCGTTGTCAGAGGAAGCAAAACAAAAGGAACGTGTTTTCCGTAAAAAGCTGAATCAAGATGCCAGAGAGGTTATTTCCCATTCTATTCATAAAAAAGTAAAGCTCATTGTTCATCGCCCAGACTACGATCAGGAAAATCAACAGGAATATGTCCGTCTAAGCAAGGGGCTCATGCCCATCGTACAAGAGATTGCCAGAAAGACACTTCCGTACTTGGAACATGAGGTGTCTTCTGAGTTTGCGAAGAATCGTTACTATGGCAGCAAATTTCAAGCTGACAGCGTTGCTTACAGGGATTACAGATATTTTGCCAAGAAACGTCCTCCAACTGAATCTCCGTCTCTTGTGGTTGGTCTAAGGTTGGATGAATCCGCATCGATGTCAGCTTATGGGAGATTAGAAGCAGCAAAACGAGCAGTAATCGCGGTGTATGAATATTGTCAACTTTGTCAGATTCCGATATTGATCTACGGGGATACTGCGGATGTATCCAAGTTGGAGCAAATGTCGATCTTTGCATATGCCGACTTTGATAAAGCGGATACCAATGATCGGTTCAGGTTCATGAGGATGCATGCCAGAAGTAATAATCGAGATGGAATGGCTCTTAGAATAATGGCAGAACGGTTAGCCGTCTCCCCCCAAAAGACAAAACTGTTGATTAGCATAAGTGACGGACAGCCTAAGGCAATGGACGATTATACGGGAAGTTATGCTGTGAAAGATATACAGCAGACCATACAGGAGTATGAGCGGAAAGGAATTACATTTCTTGCAGCCGCAATAGGTCAAGACAAGGATGTGATTAGTGAAATCTATGGGAAGGAAAGATTTTTGGATATTACTAATTTACATGAGTTTCCTGCAAGGCTAGTTCGGATCATCGCTCGGCATTTGTAGTGTTTCATGAATCACTTAATAGAAAAGGCTTCGAGTGTAATCACTGGAAGCCTTTTCTATTTCGCATGTCAGCGCAGTTTATCGGCGTGCTTTGCAGCTTCCTGCTTGACGTAATCAATCAGCCCCAATTGAAAGCCCTCCTGTGTAAGGAGACGTTTGGCTTCATACGTACTCGCATAGTAGGCTTGGACATGCGGATCGTTGTCCAGAACGTAACGACACGCCTGATCCAGAGACAACTCCTGGTACCAGTCTGCCTGTTTGATTTGGGCGACGAGATCCTCATAGGCCGGTTCTGGCTTTTTCCATGGATTCAAACGATGAATAATTTCACCAAGGATTGCAACAACGATTAGAATTCCGATTAAAAACATGGCTGTCACCTCAAAGGTTGGATCACTCTCATGGTACCACTCTCCTGAAGGCGCCGCCATGGGGAAGTCAGTCTGCTTGCAAAACAAGGAGAAAGCAGGCATGCTATATACTGTAAATAGAAAGGGCCCGATTACGTGGGAAAAGGAGGGCGCGAGATGTTTCATCCGCTTGTTTTTGACAATATCAGGGTTGTGCTGGAAGGTGCGGTATACGACCGAGACTTCGAAGGGGCAATCACGATTACGAGCCGTTCGGATGTCATGGATATGGCTACATTCCATCGACTATTTCAGATCGAGTTCAAGCTAGCTGATCAACATGATCATACTGCAGCTACCCGTGCTGTGATGCAGCTTCGTACCCAGTTAGCTGATATTGCAGCTGAGCAGCTAGAACAGCCGTTGACAGATCATATCGGATGTACGATTTGCATCCATTTTTACTTGCAGATGGAAAATTACAGAGATGTGCCCGCAGAAGCGAGAGAAATCACAGCGATTCTCAATGACATATGGGGGCAGCGTCCGTATATTACACAGAAGGTATCGGCAACGCTTGTGGAGCATCGAATCGATTGGCCACCGAAGGAAATAACCAATCAGGTGACGCTGGACTTTCATCGGAAAATTGATGAAGGTAATATCGATGACTTGAACGAATTAATCGATCATACGGTTCAGTCACTTCAAAAGCTGCAACTATACATGAATCAACAAGCGAAAAGGTAAGCGGATAGAACGGGGATTTACAAAAGGGCAGATGCGTATTATTATTTTGTTAACCTTATAATATTTTTAGTTAACAAAACGGAGGCTAATACGCATGAGAAACGAACGCTTGAGATGGCTATTGCTCTCTGCCATCTTTGCTGCAATGACAGCGGTATTGTCGCAGGTGACTATTCCCTTGCCGTTGATTCCGATTACCGCGCAGACGTTAGCAGTAGGGCTGACAGCGACCATTTTAGGAAGGCGATACGGAACACTGGCTTTGGTTATTTACGTTTTGCTCGGTGCAGTCGGATTGCCTGTATTCAGCGAGGCAAAAGGCGGATTGCAAATATTGGTCGGCAAATCCGGCGGGTACATATTCGGGTTTATTGCAACCGCTTATGTGACCGGACTTTACTTGGAGAAAACAAGATTCAACTTGAAAAATGCTATCATTGCCAATATCATTGGCATGTTTGTCACACTCGCTTTTGGTATGGTACAGCTCAAATACGTCATGGACATTCCATGGGATAAAGCTGTCGCTTTTGGTGTAACGCCTTTCCTCGTCGTAGGGGTTATCAAAGCAGTTCTGGCGTCTCTGATTGGCATCAAGGTACGCGAGCGACTGATTGCTTCTCGTCTGTTGCGCGCAGATCAACCTGTTACACGATAATCAAAATGTTCTCGTAAGCCATCCGAAGTTCGGGTGGCTTTTTTTCGCATAATCTCCTTATCGTGCCGGATACTATCAGTAGGATTTTGCATGTAAAAAGGAGGAGACGCATGAATATCACGCTCACCGGCCCAAAAGGCCTTCCGATCTCAGGGAACTTGATGGCATTTCGCCGATCGCCGCTTCAGTTCATCCGCGAGGCAGTAGAGGAGCATGGGGAAGTCGTCCATTTTCGCTTTGGTCCTTCCCGTCATGTTTACCTGTTAACGAATCCGGATCACATCAAAGAGGTTTTGGTCAGCAAGCAAGCGCATTTTCGTAAAGGGAAAGCACTACAGTCTGCGCGACCTGTCGTAGGGGATGGAATTCTCACCAGTGAGGGAAAAAAGCATCTGCGACAACGGAGGCTTATGCAGCCAGCTTTTCATCGAGAACGTATCGCCAGCTACGGAGAGGTGATGGTTCGGCAAGCAGTTGATCTCATGTCGGATTGGAAAACCGGGGAGCTGCGTGATATTCACTCGGACATGATGAAAGTAACCCTTGCGATCATTACGGAGACCATGTTCGGCAAAACCGTCAAGGAAGGTGCCGATCAAATTGGACATGCCATCGATGTCGGGTTGAAATACGTGGCGAACAAAAGCTCCTCTTTTATCGACATTCCTTTATCCGTACCTACCAAGAGCAATCGGGAGTTCCTAGAGTCGAGTGAGCTGCTGGATAAAACAATCTACTCCTTGATCGAGGCTCGTCGTAATAGTGAAGGAGAAGAGCACAAGGACTTGCTGGAGATGCTATTGGCTGCGCGTGATGAAGATGATGGGCAAGGAATGACAGACGAGCAGGTGCGCGACGAGGTCATGACCATTTTTGTAGCTGGGCATGAGACGACTGCGAATACCATGTCTTGGATTTTTTATTTACTGGCTACTTATCCCGAGGTAGAGAAAAAGCTGCATGACGAGCTATCAACAGTGCTGTGTGAAAAGCTGCCGACAGTCGAGGACCTTTCCCAGCTGAAGTATACGAATCTCATTGTACAGGAAACGCTGAGGCTCTATCCGGCAGCCTGGACGATTAATCGGGAAGTGGTAGAAGAGGTTGAGATCGGCGGTCACACGTACAAGCCTGGTGAAACACTGATGATGAGCCAATATGTCATGCACCGTAACCCATGCTATTATGAGCAGCCTGAGCAATTCATTCCAGAGCGTTTTGACAGCGACCTCTTAAAAAGAAATCCAGCTTATGCTTATTTCCCGTTTGGAGGTGGGCCGCGTGTTTGTATCGGGAACAACTTTGCTTTGATGGAGGCAGCTTTGTTATTGGCGACGATCGCGCAACGATATCGACTACGAATGGCTGAACCGAATCAGGCAGTGGAGCCTGAGCCATTGGTCACCTTGCGTCCCAAGAACGGATTGCCGATGCGACTGGAAAAGAGATAGAAAAAAATGGAAAAAGGGGACAAAAAAAGAGGCATCTTATCAATACGGTTTCGCCGATTGTGTCAGATACCGAACTGGGGGTTATTTATCACTGAAAGCAACATGCTTACAAAAATTATTTTACTCGTAAAATATAAAGAAATAATTAACTGAGAATAAATCTATATAAAAAAGGGTAGCTTTTTCAAGCTACCCGTGGAAGAAGGGGATGGTGAAGGAGAAGCTGCTTCCCATTCCCAATTCACTATTTACCATCAGATCTCCGCCGTGAAGACGGACGATACTTTTGCAAATCGTCAAACCTAACCCTGTACCGCCACTGTTGCGATTTCGTGATTTTTCCGCCCTATAAAACTTGGTAAAAATCTTCGGCAAGTCTTCAGAGGAGATTCCTTCTCCTTTGTCGATCACAGTAAAAAGGACATGTCCTTCTCGCTGATCACATGTAAGATAAATGGAGCCATCCGGTTTGTTGTAGTGAATGGCGTTGTTCAACAAGTTTTCCATGACTCGGCGCAGCTTGGTCTCATCCGCTTCGATGTGTAGCTCATTGGAGATACGCAGCTTCCATTGAAAAGTGAGGCCAGCCTCTTTGATTCTTGGCAAATAGTCCTCAATGATTCCTCTCAAGAAGCTTTTGACATGAATGCGGTTAATATTGAGACGGACTTCGGAGCTTTGGGTGGTGAAGTCCTGTAGCTCATCCAGAAGCTTTTCCAAGTCAGTCGTTTTTACCTCGATTTTACTCATCTGCTTCTGTATTTTGGTCATATCCGTCACACGACCGGAGCCGATATAGGACGCATATCCCTTGATTGTGGTGAGAGGTGTGCGGAAGTCGTGGGCGATCGAAGCAATCATTTCGGCCTGTCTTTCTTCCGCTAATCGAAGCTCATCAACCATATCCCCAAAATATCGAAAAAGTTGTCCAAACTCATCATGCGAGCGATACGTAAATGTCACCAGCCGTTTCCCTTCCTGGATTTCTTGGGTGACGCGCGATAATTCGTTCACGGGCCGCAATATCCAGCGAACGAACAAAGCGAGAAGAACCAATCCCACCAGACTAATGCTTCCGTAAATAAACCAAAGCATCATGGAAACCCCTGTGGTAGCCATCATGTCGTAATCATCTGTATAGAAATAAACAACGATCTCCCCTGTACGCGGTGGCTCCTGCTGAAAATGATACTCAGCTACCACTTTGAGATCATTTTGCTTGGCAGATTCGCCACGATTTGATGGGGAGGAAGAAGGCATTTTCAAATTATAGGCGCGTGATGTTTTACTGTAGATCGTGTTTCCATTGGCATCCTTCACGAGCATGCGGTACATCACGTCGTCTGGCAACTGCTTATCAAGCTCCAAGCGTTCGACCGGGTCCTTGAAATTACTGACGAGAAGCAGTTGATTGAGCATGACCTTCTCTGCGGCTTCCTTCTCAGCCTGATACTGATTATGACGGTCATTTTTGAGTTGACCGACAATAATGTCTTGAAAAACAAATTTGAACAACAAGATGTTGAGTGTGATCAAGGCAATGAAGGAGAGAAAAATTTTATTACGTAAGCTCATTTAAAGCTTCTCCCCGATAAATACGTAGCCTGTCCCCCATTGTGTTTTAATGAACTGACGCTCTGTTTCCAACTTTTCACGGAGGTTTTTGATATGGACGGTCACTGTATTGAGCGAGCCATAACCATATCCCCATACACGGTCATAGATTTGCTCTCTTGTAAAGACGATACCCGCATTTTCTGCGAGGAATGTGAGCAGTTGAAATTCTTTCGTAGAGAGCTCGATCTTTTGATTGCATACATAAACGGAATACGTTTCTTTATGAATTTCCAGGTCCTTGAATTTCAAAACGGTAATCGGAGAAGAGGCTGTTTCCTTCTCAGGCTGCTCTTCGGTATGTTTGCGAATACGCTCATAGCGACGCAGGTGGGCACGAATGCGAGCGAGCAGCTCTTCTGTATCAAAAGGCTTCGTGATGTAGTCGTCTGCGCCGATTTCGAAGCCGACTACCTTATCTACCGCTTTTCCTTTTGCACTGAGAAACAATATAGGCAAATCCCACTCACGGCGAATCTGCGAACAGAGCTCGTAGCCACTCATGTTGGGCATCATAATATCCAAAAGGATCAGATTGGGTCGCTCTCCTTGACTGAGCAGCGAGAGTGCATCTTCTCCGCTCTCCGCGGAGGAAACGGTGAAGCCCTCGTTCTCCAAAATGTCTTCTAGCAGTTCAATAATCTCCAGATTGTCATCGACAATTAAAATGTGATCTTTCACCGGAACAACCCCCAGTTACTTCTATTAATAAGGAATACCATTCAAAGAATGGGTCTTGTCTATCATAACATGGTTTGACCAGATCAGGGGAAGAAACCCCGTAAGTTATTAAGTTGTTCTAATATGTGAGGGTACCTCTTTAGACCAGGTACTAAATTTCGTCAGAAAAAGCCAGAGACGTTGTGTCCCTGGCTTTTATTATTTTGCCGAACGACTATTTTTTAGCTGGTTTTTCCGGCAACGATGCAGCTTGCACCGCTTTTTCTTTTTTCGGAATTTCTGCTTTCGCTAGAACAGGAACGCTGAGACGCTTGGCGCCTACATAACGCTTGCTCCAGTAGTATGGATCGCTCAACTTGGTGTTGACGACTCCACGACCAGATTCCGAGTGCACGAATGTGCCGTCTCCAATGTAGATACCCACGTGAGAAATGCTGCGACCGTTCGTATTGAAGAACACGAGATCGCCTGGCTGCAAATCTTTTCTGGCTACCTCTGTACCTAATTCGTACTGGGAAGCAGAATTGTGAGGCAGGTCTACACCTAACGCATCAAATACGTAGCGCGTGAAACCGGAGCAGTCAAAGCCCTTTTTGGACGTGCCGGAGGATTTGTAAGGGGTACCGTACAAGTCGCTGACTACCTCACCAAGAGTATCTTTACTCTCAGCAGCCTGTGCAGCGCCTGCCCCCATAGCAAGCAATCCAGCCATAAATAAAGATAAAACCACCTTGCGCAAAAGAAACTGCTCCCTTCGTGAGCCTACGAGGTTAGCTGAAGGGTTCGGTCGAAAGGACGCCCTAGGCTGCTAGGAGTAGCAACCATTCACCCCAAAAACGTGGTTCCCCCGTTTCCGCCAAGCGGAATTCGGCTATTTTTCGATGTTTTTTTACACGCACTCTTACGAAGATTCTACGGCAGTCCTTTTTTTCCTTCTTTTTCATCTGTTCGTTCACATATTCGTCACATAAATGCCGTCAAATGCTGTAACGTTTTCGTTCGACAGTGCAAGTTTCCTTTCGACGCGAGCTTGTGCTGCTTTGCGGGACAGCTCGTCCGATTAGGGCAGGAAATTGTCTCCGTCCAAGGACGGAGGGAAAAACCAACCGCACGCCCGTTATGGGAAGCCTATACCGAGGGCTACAATAAGGGCATAACGTTCCACAAGCACCACATGGAAAACGAATGGAGGTAAGCGAGTAATGAGCGAACGGTCTGGTAAAGTTCTACTCGGGCTGGTTCTGCTGCTAGTCGGTGGGTTGGTTCTTCTGGATCTGGTGGGTATCGATATCGGAGATTTGCTCGGGTTCATCATTCCCGGCGTGATCATGATATACGGTGCCAAAAAGATCATGGGACAAACCGGTTCACGCTTTTGGGGAATCCTAGTCTTCCTATTCGGGTTCCTGATGTTGATTGGCAAGCTTGACCTACTGTTTCACGCGCTTCTGGCCATTGGGGTGATTTATCTGGGATATCGCTTATTGCGTCCCAGTCAAGAACCCAAACAAGCGCCACCTACTTGGGAGCGTGAATGGGCACAAAAAGTATTAAAGGAAGATACGCTGGACGCTTGGGAGAGAGATGTAAGAAGACGCCCACAATAACGCCTATGTCGCAAGAGTCTTTTGGATGAACAATATGATGTGATATGATGAGGAGGAAAAAATAATGAGTATCTTTAAACGCTTGCGTGACCTGACAGTAGCTTCGGTGAATGATGCATTGGATTCCATGGAAGATCCGGTAGTGATGCTGAATCAATATATGCGTGACATGGAAGTAGAAATCGGACAAGTTGAAGTAGCGGTTGCCCGTCAGGTTGCACTGGAAAAGAAATTCCGCCAGCAATTGGATGAAGCTAATGCTCTGATCGAAAAACGCGATCGTCAAGTCAAGCTCGCATTGACTGAGGGTGAAGACGAATTGGCTCGTCGAGCACTCGCTGACAAGAAGCAGTACGAAGGCCGTGCAGCAGAATATGAAACTCTCTACCTGTCGGCATCCGAAGCAGCTACGCAAATGCGCGAGAAGCTGGCTGAGCTGAAGGAAGAGTTCTATAAAATGCGTGCGAAAAAGTTCACACTGATGGCACGTGCACAAGTAGCTCGTACACAAAAGCAAGTCAATCAAGCAGTTGTCGGTATTGGCAATCAGTCCGCAGGCCGTGGCTTTACCCGCATGGAAGAAAAAGTTATGCGTATGGAAGCAGAAGCGCAAATGAGTGGACAATGGCGCCAAACGAACCGCGCTTGGGAGAACGCTTTGTCTGATCTGGAAAAGGATGATCTCGATGCAGAACTTGCCAGCATCAAAGCATCCATTAAAGAAGCAAAAACACCAGTAGCCAAACCAGTACAATCCTAATTCGACAGAAACTGGGGGACTAGGTGTAGAATAGATTGTGTCAATTCGGCAGCCTGTGCACATCAGGCTGCTTTTCCCCTAGGAGGTACGATTCTTGCAGGACTTCTTGGTCTTTTTGCGACGGTTTATCGCTGAGCCTGGACGCGTCGGTAGTATCATCCCCAGCTCTCGTTTTTTATGTGAGCAAATGTTGAAAAGCGTCGATTGGGCTTCGACCGATGTGATCTTGGAGCTGGGACCTGGTACAGGGGCATTTACCCAAGCGATATATCAGCGTTTGCGTCCCGGCACACAGTACGTGCTTGTGGAACGAGATTCCCAATTTCGCTCTATGCTTCAATCACGTTTTCCCGATCTTCCTATCAGGGAGGAAGCGACTAAACTTAGGTCTTACTTGGAGGAGCAGAACCTTGTAGGGGCAGATGCCATCATCTCAGGCCTGCCATTCGCCAATTTTCCTCAAGAGCTGCGGGCAGCAATTCTGGACGAAGTTCAATCTGTACTGAAGCCAGGGGGCCTATTTATTACATTCCAATATTCGCTACAACTCCAAGCTGAGTTGCAGGAACGTTTTCTCCGGGTCGAGACAGACTTTACCCTGCTGAACATTCCGCCTGCATTCATCTATACATGTCGTAATGGTCAAAGTGAAAACGATCGGCATGGGGCGTGAGAGAGGAGACTTTTGTGAAACTGTCCCGTTTGCACAAAATGTTGGCTGGTATCCTGATTATTTTTACGGGAATCGGCCTTTTATTAGACAGTTTGGGTATCATTTCGTTCGGTCTGTTTGATCTGTGGCCGATGGTGCTTATTTATTTCGGCCTTCGTTTGTGGGGGCAGAAAAATCGGATTGGCGGAGGAATTTTATTTTCTCTGGGGGCTATCATCTCGATGGATATGTGGTTTGGCGTCGGGATTGATGATTTGTTCCAGGTGGCAGTGCCAATCGTGTTTATTTATTTCGGGTTTCAGTTGATTCGAGGCAAGAACAGCCGACGAGATCAACATGTGAATCAACCATTGGGCGATAGGGGGACTCCATCTGCTGCTGAGACGATTTTGACAAGTGATGCGAGTGTTCCGAGTGACGCAAGTGACGTGAAGGTTTCAAGAGAGGAACGTCCTTGGCAAGATAGCTGGAACAAATGGAAGCATGTAGGTGGCAAAATTCCTCATCACGAAGGAATGTCTTCATCACCTGACGACATGTTGCCAAAAGATTCCCGCAGTTCTCTGATTGGAGACTATCACCTGACCTCAGGGCGTTTTGAACTGAATCACTTGCATGTCTGGCATGGAATCGGGGATGTTGTGATTGATCTTTCCCGGGCAGTGTTGATGCGGGATGAAGCAGTTCTTGTCGTAGAAGGCTGGGTAGGAGATGTGACGATTTATGTGCCTGTCGATCTTCCCATATCGGTAACGGCAGGATTGAGTATCGGTGACCTGGAGGTGCTAAGCCACCGTCAGGGAGGTATCAATCGTAGTGTTAAGATTCGTTCTGATCAGTATGATGAAGCATTGCAAAAAGTAAACTTGCATATCTCGCTGCTTGTCGGCGATATAAAAGTCAAGTACATCTAGGAGGTACTGGCGGATGCGTCGACAGCGATTGGCAAGTATTCAGTGGCAATACGTGCGCTATGGCATGTTACTGGCCGTCAGTGCAGTTACTGCCGCGTTTATTTGTTTCTTTTGGCTATACTTTTTATGGAAAGATCACCCCGGGATTCATCGGTGGTACAACGAAATGATCGGCGACCGTAACTTCGTGTGGTGGCTTGAAGAATATATAGGCATCAATCTGCCTGCCGATCCAGAGGGCTTGATTCAGCTTGCTGCTTTTGTTGTCTCTTTGCCCGCAGGTGTGTTAGTGGCATTGATCATTTCCTATATCATCGGCAATTTGTTGAAAAAGCGACTCAATGTGTTGTGGGAAGCTGCCATGAAGCTTGGGCGCGGGATGCTGTCGTATCGGGTTCCCGAATTGGGCGTCGATGAAGTCGGCGAATTAGGATGGCAGATCAATCGCTTGGCTTCGCAATGGGAAGAGCAAGTGGCATCCTTGCAGCGGCTGTCGAACCACAATGCGGCTCTAGCAGAACAATTGAAGCATGCTGCGGTAACAGAGGAGCGACAGAGATTGGCGCGAGAACTGCATGACGCCGTCAGCCAGCAGCTGTTCGCCATCGCGATGACGACTGCGGCGATGAAGCGGCTTGTAGAAAAAAATCCTCAGCGTGCAGCACAACAGATTGAATTGGTCGAAGAGATGGCAGCGGCTGCACAAGCAGAGATGAGGGCATTGCTCTTGCATCTTCGTCCGGCTACGTTACAAAACAAGTCATTGAAGGAAGCCATCCTGGAACTTTTAGATGAGCTGACGCGTAAAAATACCATGCAGCTGACTTGGGAGATCGAAGACGTCGAAGGCTTGTCGAGTGGAATCGAGGATCATTTGTTCCGCATTTTGCAGGAGTCCTTGTCCAATACATTGCGGCATGCCAGAGCTAGTCAGATTACAGTGAAGCTGTTTACACTGCAAGAGCAGGTTCGCCTGCGGGTATCGGATGACGGTGTTGGTTTTGATCCGGATGGGGAAAAATTGACGTCTTACGGTTTGCGCAGTATGCAAGAGCGCGTAGCAGAGGTCGGAGGCTCCATGGAGATTTACTCGGCAATCGGGAAGGGGACGCAAATTGAGGTGCGTATTCCTCTCATGTCACAGACGGAACGGGAAGGGTGAAGGCTCAGTGATTCGGGTACTACTGGTAGATGATCACGAAATGGTGCGGATGGGTCTGGCTGCTTATTTGTCTACAGAGGATGATATTGAAGTCGTAGCAGAGGCAGGCAGTGGAGAAGAAGGGGTGCGGATGACGCAAGAGCTGCGCCCAGATGTCGTTCTGATGGATTTAGTCATGGAGGGCATCGGCGGTGTGGAAGCGACTCGGCGTATTCGTGAGAGCTGTCCATCCAGTAAGGTTATTGTCTTGACCAGCTTTATTGATGACGAAAAGGTATATCCGGTCATTGAAGCGGGGGCATTCAGCTATCTGCTGAAGACTTCGCGTGCAGCCGAGATTGCAAAGGCAATCCGCTCTGCTGCGGCGGGTGAGCCAGTTTTGGAGTCGAGAGTGGCAGGAAAAATTATGGCCCGTTTCCGTCACGGTCAAGAGTCCCATCCTCATGAGCAACTGACGCCGCGTGAGTTGGAGGTTTTGAAGCTGATCGGTCAGGGCAAGTCCAACCAGGAGATTGCAGATGAGCTGATTATCGGGATCAAAACAGTCAAGACACATGTCAGCAACATCCTTGCCAAGCTGAACGTGGAGGATCGCACGCAAGCGGCCATTTACGTGCACACGCATAACTTAGGATAATCTCATAGCATCATGTATAGGTAAACGCGCCAAAAAGCTCCTCGGTAAACAGGGGCTCTTTCGCGCGTTTACTTGTTTAAACAGTTTTCTTGCACACAAACCGTGAGTTTTTTTCGCAGATGTGGTAAAGATAGTAAGTAACTATTCATTGACGACTTTTTGAAAACCTCTTAACGAAAGGAGGGACGGGCTATGAGGCACAAACCTCAAACACGCTCCAAGGTGCTTTTGGCTGACAATGGTGTGGATATTATTGGCGATGTTCACGGCTGTTACGATGAATTTATGGAATTGCTCCAACGCTTGGGATATGAACAAACTCGAGACGGTACATATCGCCATCCCCACGGCCGAAAGCTCCTTTCCCTCGGTGATATCACAAGTCGTGGACCTTACTCAATCAAAATGCTCCAATTTTTTCACCATCATGTCACGGCAGGCCTGGCTGAGATGGTGGATAGTAACCATGGGTGGAAAGTAGCCCGCTGGTTGGATGGCAGACCAGTGACATTGGCTCACGGAGATGAAAAGGTAGAAGAGGAGATACGGCTTTATCAGCAAGAATACGGACCAAAGAAGGCCTCCTTGCTGCGAGAGCAGAGCCGCAGATTGCTATTTTCCTCGCCTTCGCACATGATCATCAAACGGAATGAACAAATAGTAGCGGTCGCCGTTCATGCGGGGATTCGCGATGATTACATAGGAATGGACTCGCCTGCGGTCTACACGTTTTGCCGATATGGCGATGTGGCAGGGACGGGACCGGATGGGCGCCCGATCCGCAAAGAATGGGCAAAAGAACGGAAAGTGACTTCGCCCATAATCGTGTGGGGACATGATCCACATCCAGAACCAAAACGAAAAAATGGCACCATCAACATCGACCAAGGATGTGTGTTTGGCGGAATGCTAACCGCCTACCGCTACCCAGAGGACGAATTGGTGAGTGTGCCAGCAAAAAGAAATTATTCGGGCTTAACGGATACCCCGCTGACCCGTTTTAAGGCAGACGATTAAATAGAGAAGTTACGTTTTGAGCTTTTCGAATAAACGCTTCAGGATGACAGCCTGTGCCCAGAGCGGCAGAGGTTGGTCAGGCTGCTTACGCCATTGTTCGTCGGTTAATAAGCCTTGATCATACAGCCAATTGACGGCTTCCTGCTTCCAGTCAGGCACATTCCCTCCTCCGTTTCCAGGAGAAGTGGTGGGAGCAAGAGTTGGTGCTGCAGTAGGTTTTGGAGTAGAAGTAGGAGTCGTGGGGGGCTGGTAGGGAAGTTTAGCGTACGTGCAAAATGCCCGGACTACGCCTTCCGCAAGATCTCGCCAATCCTGCTGTAGTTTATTTGCGTCCAAAGTATTGTCGGCAAAGCCATACTCGACGATTACTGTCTCCACGTTGCCAGTCTCTCGATGCATGAAGTAGTAATCGAGCAGCGGATTATCAGGCAGTGTCCGCGTAAAAATGCGTCGATTCGGCATCCCTTCTGCTGCCAGGGCACCCTGGATCAATTGGGGAAAGGTTGGGGAGCCATAAATCGAGTAAAGGACCTCGGAGCCTCGGCCGCCACCTGAGTTAATATGGTTCGATATACAGTAGCGAGCACCGCTGTTTCGAACCAGAGCAGTCCGAGCCTCACTTGTCAGAGTCATATCGGTTGTCCGCGTTATAGCGACAGGAATATTTAGAGCCATAAAGCGAGTATATTGATAGAGCGATATTTGCAAATTCATATCTTTCTCGGTAAACTGCGTGTTGTTTCCTCCGCCTGGATCGCTGCCACCGTGTCCAGCGTCCAGAATCACAATTGGAGCCATAGTTGTTTCACCTCTTGCTATTAGAATATGCTTGAGACAAAGAGATTGTTGAGGGCAGTGTTCTCATTTTCCAAGTTTTCTAATCACAATTTACAGAAGATAGCCCAACTATGGTACAATAAAAGAGTTCATAATTACGTATAGAGGATGGTAATGTATTGATGGCTTGGTACAACTGGGTAATTCCAATTGTCACATTGTTAATCGGTCTCGCTGGTGGATTTTACGGAGGGACTTATTTCTTGAAAAAACAAATGTCCAACATGCAAATGGACGATAAGCAGCTTCAAGCCATGGCCCGTTCAATGGGGATGAATCTTAACCAAAAGCAGCTCAAACAGATGAGCCGTACGATGAAAAACATGAAAATGCCAAATAAATTCGGGAAGTAGCGTGAAAGGGAGTGTCGTTTGATGGGGGCGACCCGGTTGCGCTACACGATGATCGGATTTATTGGCGGGGTGTTTATCGTGTATTTGAAAGACCTGCCGCTTGCTGAAGGAATTCGGTTTGCGGCCCCTTTTTACGGAGCGGGGATTGGACTGCTCATTGACGGCATTATTTTACGTTTGAAACAAAGAAAGCAAGAGTAGGGGAAGAGCCTGGCGAGATAATGCCGGGCTCTTTTCTGTTGGAAGGGGCTTATTTTTCAAGAGACTCAGCAAAATACTCGACGATAAAATCACAGAACTTGCGTGCTGCCAGGGAGAGATATCTTTTTTCGTGCCGAATCATTTGGAAATGTCGCTGGCATATAGGGTGCTCGATCGGAAGCATGACAAGGTGAGGATCTTCCTCTCGATTGATACAGCCGTAGAGGGCGATGCCCAGACCCGCGCGGACCAGCTTTTGGATAGAGCCAGGATCATCTACCCGACAAGCGAATTTGGGGGTAATCCCTGCTTTTTGAAAGAACTGATCGTATAGCATTTGGATGGGAAAGTCCTCCTTGTAGCCGATAAATGACTCTTCACCCAACTCGCTTAGTCGAATACTGGTTTGCTTGGCTAAGTGATGTGTGCGGGGGACAGCTACATGAATATCTTCTTTCAGTATGGGCGTGGTCAAAATATCCGGCAGCTTGATCGGCAAATGCGTGAAGCAAATGTCCACTTCGCCTGACTCCAAGAGGGTTACCATTTCTTCGATGCTGGCTTGGGTGATCTGGAAATGTACATCGGGATGGAGTTCGAGAAACTTGCCCAACGGTTCTGATAACAAATCCAAGGTAGACGTCGCCAAATGAATACGACCATGCTCCATCCCGGCCAGATCGGATACGACTTTCTGACCTTCCTCCAACAGGTTCAGTGCTTTATCTATACGCTCCAGATACGCCTTCCCAAATGTATTCAGCCGAATACGTCCTCGCTCGCGGTCAAATAACGGAACCCCGATATCCTCTTCCAACCGAGCAATGGTTTTACTGAGAGCAGGCTGGGCAATCCGCAGCTCTTGGGCGGCTTTCGTCATATGCTGCCACTTAGCAACTGTTCGGAAATAGTGCAATTGCAACAATTCCATTCGATTCAACTCCATATACTCAGGTATATCAACTACATATAACAAGATATATTTTCGTTTATTTTAAAATCATTATAAACTACAACTAGCAAGTCAAACAATCACCTTCCCGGGAAGAAATCGGTGATAACGAGAGGTGTCTTTCCTATATGCAAACCGAACCACAACAACAATCTGCTGAAAAAGTTCTTCGTGTACTCGTGTTTACCCTCATGATTACGGTGATGAATGCTACGATGTTCAATATCGTGTTACCACAAATCAGGACGGAATTTCATTTATCCTTTAGTCAAGTTAGCTGGGTGACGTCCGCCTTTTTGTTAATCTATGCGGTTGGAACCGTGATGTATGGAAAGCTAGCCGATTCCTACAAGCTCAAACATTTGCTTACATTCGGATTAATTATGTTTGCCACCGGCTCCCTTATCGGTTTTTTCGCTCATAATTTTGGCATGGTTCTCTTGGGGAGAATTGTGCAGGCAGCAGGAGCCGCAGTTGTTCCGGCGACGTCTTCGATTATTCCGGTGCGTTATTTTCCCCAAGAGCAAAGGGGGCGAGCGCTAGGGATCTCGATGACCGGGATGGCGATCGGCAGCGCATTAGGTCCCGTGCTTTCCTCTTTGCTGGTAAGTTTACTCGATTGGAGATGGCTGTTCTGTATGCCGTTGTTCACGCTCATCGCCGTGCCTTATTTCCGCAAGTATTTGGAGGAGGAGGAGCGCGAATCCGTCAAAATGGATTGGATCGGCAGTGGGCTTCTTGCAGTAACGATTACGTTGCTTCTGCTGGCTATTACGAATCAAAGCTTGCTGCTCGCAGTGGGATGCATCCTCTTTTTCCTTCTGTTCTTGGTAAGAATTAAGACGGCAGCAGAACCTTTTATTCGCCCGGGTTTATTCCGGAGCAAACGTTATTCGCTCGGTTTGCTCATTGCCTTTTTGATGATAGGGAGTGGCTATTCGTTCGCTTTCCTTAGTCCGCAGTTGTTGGCCAATGTGAATCATCTGGCACCGGGGCTCATTGGCTTTGTCATGGTACCGGGAGCAATTGTGACCGCGTTTTTGGGGAAAAAGGCCGGGATTCTTGCAGATAAGAAAGGGAATTCTTATTTATTCTACACAGCGTCTGTGCTTCTTTTGAGCAGCTATGTCCTCTTCTCTTCTTTTGCGGGAGTGTCTCCGGTCCTCATTGCCGTTTTTCTGATTTTTGGCAATGTCGGGCTATCGTTTATGATGATTTCGATGTCAAACGCGATCTCGCAGTCGTTACCAAGGGAACAGATCGGCGTTGGTATGGGACTGTTGGCAATGTTGAATTTTATTGCAGGTGCACTTGCAGCTACCTTGTACGGCAAAACGATTGATGGAGGAGCTGCTGTGAGCTGGAATCTGCTCAATAGCTATCCAGGAGCGTCTGTCTATAGCAATATTTACTCTGCTTTAGTGCTCGTGATACTGGGTCTCGCCTGCCTTTATTACATGCAATTCGGCCGCAGCTCGTTGAGAGGGCTCAATTGATTCGTTTATTAAAATTATTTTTATTGATATCCTCCATTGACAACGAGATATAAACCGAATAAAATTTCAAACAATAATAACAATAACGCGAAGAACGGGAACAGTAAGTGGTCTGATCTGTTTAGAGAGCTGCGGGATGGTGCAACGCAGTCAGAGAAGCCAGTGAAGCTCGCCCGGGAGCGGCAGAACTGAACAAGATGTAGCGCTGCATCGAGCAGTAAGTTCTGACGGTTAACCTCCGTGATCGGGTTGTGCTGATCGACTAGGATCAGTACATGAGGTGGACTTCTGGCGAGCAGCTGGGGTCAACGAGAGTGGTACCGCGATAGACAAGGTCTGTCGTCTCTTCGATAGAGGCGGCAGGCCTTTTTGATTTTTGAAAAACGACATACAATAAACGCGAAGAACGGGAGCTAGTAAAGCGAATTTCTTGTCCAGAGAGCTGCGGGTAGGTGCGACGCAGTCAGGAAATGCTCGAATCTCACCCGGGAGCGGCAAGGTTGAAAACGTACAGAGTAGACCTTGACGGATCGTCCCACGTCATCGGGACAGCGAGGTGGATTCTCTTTTGAAAAAGAGAGGATCAACGAGAGTGGTACCGCGGCAGCCAGAAGCCTGTCGTCTCTTGTATATGGAGACGGCGGGCTTTTTTTCATGAACAGATGATAAAAAATGAGGAGGCAATACCCATGACGAAAAGAATCCATATTTTTGATACGACGCTGCGTGACGGAGAGCAAGCGCCAGGAGCGTCTCTTTCGCCTGAGCAAAAAATCGTCATTGCGAAGCATTTGGCAGACCTCGGTGTGGATGTCATTGAACCGGGCTTCCCGATCTCCAGCCCTGGTGACTTCATGGCGGTGCAACGTATTTCGCAAGAGGTGCACGGCGTAGAGATCTGTGGCTTTGCTCGTGCGGTGAAAGAGGACATCGATGCTGCCGTTCGAGCTACACAAGCAGCAGAGCGGCGCAGACTCCACATGTTCCTGTCATCCTCCAGCATTCATCTGGACTTCCAACTGCGCAAGTCGAGAGAGCAGGTGATTAAGATCGCTCGCGAGATGATTGCGTACGGCAAACAGTTTGTAGACCGGATCGAATTTTCGCCGATGGATGCCACACGTACGGGAGATGAGTTCCTGTTTGAGATGATCGAGGCAGCGATCGAAGAAGGAGCGACCATTATCAACATCCCCGATACGGTAGGGTACGCACTTCCTGAAGAGTACGGGGCAATGTTTACTCGTGTCATGAAAAACGTCCGTGGCAGCGACAAGGTAGAGTTCAGTGCACACTGCCACAATGACCTGGGACTCGCGGTTGCAAACAGTTTGGCTGCGATTCGTGCTGGGGTTACCCAAGTCGAGGTAACAGTCAACGGGGTCGGCGAGCGAGCAGGGAACTGCTCCTTGGAAGAGCTGGTGATGGCAATTGAGACGCGCAAAGAAGCACTAGATGCCGAGACTGGCATCAGACCAGAGCACATTTACACCACTTCACAAAAGGTGAGCCGTGCCATGAGCTTCCCAATTGCGTTCAACAAACCAATCGTCGGTCGCAATGCTTTTCAGCACGAAGCGGGAATTCATCAGGACGGTCTTTTAAAAGAGCGCAGCACATACGAAATCATGGACCCGGAGAGCTTGGGCGTGCCTCGCAACATGATCATTCTCGGAAAGCACTCCGGTCGTCATGCCATCAAGCACCGCGTAAATGAATTCGGGGTACAGCTGACCGATGAGCAGATGGAGACACTGTACGTCCAATTTAAAGAGATGGCTGACAAGCAAAAAGTTGTCCAGGATCATCAGTTGCTTGAGCTGGTAGGACATACCGTGAACGCTGTACTGGAGCCGTTCACACTGGTAAATGCGCAAGTGCTCACCGGCACCTCCGGAAGTCGTATGGCTTCCTGCACCATTACGAACAATGTGACAGGAGAAGAACAAGCATACTCTGGCACCGGAGAAGGACCTGTCGAGGCATTGGTGGCAGGCATCAAGCAGGCACTGCCGTTCGACGTGGAGTTTACGGACATGGAGCTGTATTCATTGTCATCGGGAGAACATGCGACAGGCGAAGCGATCGTGACGGTCAGCGCTAACGGAAGTCATTTTAAAGGAGTTGCCGAGCATCGAGATGTACTGATGGCGGTCGCGCAGGCGTTTATGGCGGCGAGCAATCAGGCGGTGCGTGATCATCAGGCCAAGGCTGTAACAGCCGGGGCTAACTAGGTCTCACGAAAAAGTCAGCCTGTAAATGTGAGCAGGCTGACTTTTCTATCAGAATCTGTAGTGGAGAGAAGAATATTTCCAGTCTAGGCTCCAGGCTCCGTCCTGCTGAGGGCTGGGACTGTCCGCTCCGAAGGGATTCGCGGGGAAACGCAAAAGTGATAGACGGAGCATTGCTTTATTTGCCTACTATCGGTATTTTTAGTTCCTTTCCGGTTGTTTATCCTGAGTCCTATCCCTATTAGAACGGAAGTTAAACCATGGAACCTGTAGTTGCCTACACTACAGAATCAAATGGTATCCAGATTGAAAAAATAAATGAGCATTGTTGTACTAATTCATGTAACTTAGGCAATCCAGGTGGAGGCGGCCCCGCACAAACACGAAGAATTTGCAAGTAGCTGACGGTATTCGAAACTAGGGACTTAGGTCAAGAGCTTTGAACTATGAATAATACATTTTAATGATGTCTGACGACACAATCATGATTCTATAAATAAACTCACAAACCCTTGATAATAAAGGGTTTTTATTTATTAGAGATCAAGTTTTTGTCGTTCTAAATTATACCATAACAGCGAAAACGCCTCCGCTGGACAGCGATATAAGTCAACTTTTGATATTCATCATTTTACTGTCTAAGAAGATAGCAATTCTTCAGTCTGTACTAACGTTTCTTAAACAAGAGGGGATGACGGAAAAATGGTATTTTTAATCAATATTGGATTTTATTTACAATATCTGCATAATAAAAAGTATCAAAAAGATTGGAGGGGATAGATGGACTGGCAGACGAGGATAAGTTGAGCATATTTTGAAAATTTATGGGGGGTTGTGCAGACATAAGAAAAAACAGAGTAACTGTTTTATCTACTGCGATAGTTTTATTTTATTCTCGGGTTCTGTGTATGTAGGGTGGATTTAGCCATGTTTGACTTTTCAAGCTCGAAGTAAAAAACTTAACACTCAGAAGAAAATCAAAACTTGCGGGTAACCGTCGAGGGAATGATGTGGATATCTAAATTGCTATCATACGATCATATCCACAGAATGGGATAGGCGTTCCAAACTCTATTCCCGATGCCGGCTTATCTAGAGATCACCTGATATCAAGAGATTCGATGATTAAAATCTTGAAATTGAGTAAGTTTTTGGGAGTAATCATTTCTGTGTAATGGGAGGTTATATGATATGACGAATATCATCCGTGAAAACGACATCAAGAAGAAGCGTTTGATGAGGATGCTTTCAGCAGTGATGACATTGCTAGTTTGTATGAGCGTGTTATGGAATGGAACTGCTGCCAACGCCACCACGCAGCCGACGGTGCCGGACAGCATGCAGCCGATGGAGTTGGGGCCTTTAATGATTCAAACTAGTTATAATCTTTATCTCGACATATGGAGAGGTGAAGTAGGAGATGGAAATAAACTAACTTTATGGCAGAATAGCGGCGGAGACAATCAGAAATGGAAATTAGCTGTAGCTTCGGATGGGACGTTTCAGATTAAGTCCGTCTTGAATCCAGCTTATTGTGTTGACTACGTTTGGTGGTATGATGCTTCGCAAGCTAAGAATAGAAAAGTCACAGCTATTAAGTTTTGTTCGGGCACTGCTAACTCGCAGAAGTTCTTCATCCAACCTACCGGTAATTCTGTCCCAGGTGAATGGGACAAATTTGTTATTCGCAGTGTCGAAGCAGACACGGACTGCTTGGATGTCAAAGGTGGGAATTTTTCTAACGGGGAATGGGCGTTGATATATGGTTGCCACAATCCTGTTACAGAAAACCAAAGATGGTTACTTGTTCCTACGGGAGGTCTGGGAGACATATCGTCTACCTTAAGGAGACTTGCCGATTTCCGCGCATTGAAAATGTATGACGATTCGTCACCGCGAGTCCCTTCAATAACCTATACAAGCTCTACTACACCCCAGACCATACTTTCTCCATTCAAGCCTGTATCTGACATGACTTGGAATGGCACTACCTCGACAACCGATTATACGATTAACTGGTCGACTGCGTTGACAAGTCAATCCACTTTTGGAGTTTCGCAATCGACTAAAATTACGCTAGGGACAGGCAAGGATTCCCCGGTCAACTTCCAAATTGAACAGACAGTAGGGACGAACTGGTCATGGATGTCCTCGACTCAGACATCAACTGGTGGTAGTTATAAAATGACTATCAAACCAAGCACCGGCGGTTGGATGATCCGCAGTCAGCTTGTTAATCAAATTACCGGAAAGTTTACCATCAGTAACGACTTGGGAACTACCTGGACTACTGAAGAGATGACTTCTACGATTCCTCTCACCGATGGTGCGAACAACCAATCGAGTGTTCTGGTAGCGTGCACCACCGACAGCACTGATTCCAAATGCCAAAATAACAGGCCACCATTATAATATATCAACCGAAAGCAGGAGTTTATGAGTTCAAAGGAACTCCTGCTTTCATTTGTATAGACCAGCTTCACTGTCTTCAGAAATTTTAACAGAAGGCAGAATACGAGTTAATGATTCATGAGCAATGGAGAGCTATGCTGAGAAAGCCTAAGAGACGGGGGATTCGCTAATCAAAACGATGGAAGAGAGGGACTATCCGCGAGGAAACGCAAAAGTGGCAGCCGCTACGTAGTGAGGGCACGTTGCGTTTCTTTTGCCCGCTCATCCTTCTGCGAATGGTAGGACTCCACAAGTCGCTACGTCTGGAAATATTCTTCTCTGGCGTAACAGATGAGATTCTTCAATCTTTTAGGGCATTTAAAGATCGGGATTACACGGAAGGTTCGCAGAGGAAACAGGAGAAAACAGCGAAGATCTTAGGGACACCGACCGAGACGGATTGCAAAAAGCGAAACACGCTCTTAAGCGTCCACCTCTGAAAAACTTCTCGAATGGACTACTTTGGACGCGGTTTCGCTTTTTGTATGGAGTCGGGCAGTCAATCCCACAGTGGGTGGCCCTAGAAGCTGAGCGTTTTCTCCTGTTTCCTCCCCACTACTACAGCAACGCATACGTATGTCTATTTAAATCAAGCTGTAAAAATCAACTCATATACCATCTTCACAATCAAGGTAATGGATACGATCAAGAACAACGGACGAACATAACGTACTCCCGTTTTGATGGCCATTTTGGCACCAAGGTTAGCGCCCAACAGCATCGCGATCCCCATGATGAGACCCGTCATGAAGACGACCTTGCCCTCCATCGTGAAGACAAAAAGCGCAGAAATGTTACTAGCCAGATTCAAAATGCGGCCATTGCCGGCTGCTATCACAAAATCATAGCCAAACAAAAGCACCATCAGAAAAACAAAGAACGAACCGGTTCCAGGCCCGAAAAATCCATCGTAAAATCCGATTAAAAAGGTAAAAGGAATCCCGATGCCGAGCGTAAATTTGGTCAGCCCTTTGTAGTTGGAATCTTGACCGAAACGTTTGTTGAAAAGGGTGTAAACAAAAATGAGTGCCATCATGATAACGACAAGGAACTTCAAAAACTCCTGGGGAACGAACAGAACTGTTTTCGCTCCGAAATAGGCGCCGATCAGGGAGACGGGAAATAAGATCAGCATGAGCTTCTTGTCAAATTTACCGTTCTTGATAAAGGTGTAGGAGCTGGTGGCAGATGAAATCGTACCAGCTAATTTATTGGTGCCAAGAGCAAGGTACGGTGGCATTCCTAGACCAAGCAGGGCGGGGAGGGAGATGAGTCCGCCTCCACCAACAGTACTGTCGATGAATGCTGCAATGAATCCAAAGACGGCGAGAAGTACGATCGTTGATAAGTCCATTTCCACTAGTAATCACCTGATTCTCTTCATTTGTAATAATCCAAGTCTAGCACGCTCCGTTTTGTTTGCAAGATGCTAATCTTTGAAATAATAAATAGATTAATATACTTTGCATACCGATTTGTTGAAAAACTGTTTGCCTTGCAGTATAATGAAGGCGTAAGCTTGACCTACATAATTTGAGGAGGAATGTTACAATGGCACATCAACTTCCTGCATTGCCTTATGCACACAACGCTTTGGAACCACATATCGACGCGCAAACCATGGAGATCCATCACGGACGCCACCATGCTACTTATGTTAACAACCTGAATGCAGCTCTGGAAGCACACGCTGACCTGCAAGGTAAAAGCATTGAAGAGCTCATCAGCAATCTGGATGCTCTGCCTGAGTCCATCCGCCCTGCTGTTCGCAACAACGGTGGAGGACACGCTAACCATACACTGTTCTGGGAAATCATGAGCCCGAATGGCGGCGGCGCACCAACTGGTGAACTGGCTGACGCAATCAACGCGGCTTTCGGAAGCTTTGACAACTTCAAAGCAGAATTCGCAAAAGCAGCTACTACTCGTTTCGGTTCCGGATGGGCTTGGCTGACTGCAGAAGGCGGAAAAGTAGCAATCAGCTCTACTCCTAACCAAGACAGCCCAATCATGGAAGGTAAAAAACCTATCCTTGGTCTGGACGTTTGGGAGCATGCTTACTACCTGAACTACCAAAACAAACGCCCTGACTACATCGGCGCGTTCTGGAACGTTGTAAACTGGGATGAAGTTAGCAAGCGTTTCGCAGCAGCGAAGTAATTGCAGCCCTCCTTTTAAAAAAGGCTTGTCGTTCTTTATGAGCGGCAAGTCTTTTTTTGTTAAGATGAAAGAAAAGCATTGCTTTCGTGTACGCTTGTAAGAGCGGGGAATATGAGGTATAATACTTACTAAAAGTAACTAAGTTTAAAAAGTATAGAGGAGTGTGTACACTTATGTTGCCATCCTTTTTCATTGCACATGGTGCCCCGTTGCTTGCGATAGAGAACAATGCCTATACAGAAGCTTTGAATCAATTGCCGAATCTGCTTCCGCGTAAGCCGCGTGCCATCGTTATGTTTTCGGCCCATTGGGAAGCTTTCGAGCAAATGGTAGGAACGATGGATGCTTTCCCCACGATTCATGATTTTGGCGGATTCCCGCAGGAGCTATACGAGATTGAGTACCCTGCCAAAGGAGAGCGTGAAATTGCGGAGGAAGCGTTCCGGCTGCTTCAGGAAGCAGGTGTACCAGTGGCTTTAAACACGACTCGAGGGCTAGACCATGGACACTGGGTTATCCTGCGCCATATGTATCCGGATGCAGATATTCCTGTTGTAGCGCTATCGGTTAATCCGAACCTGACCGTTACAGAGCAATATCAGATCGGTAAAGCACTCAGTCCACTCCGTGAAAAAGACGTTCTGATTTTGGGCAGTGGCGGAACCGTCCATAATTTTTCCTATATGAACCTGAGCGAGTCCGACAGTGCTACTTTTGAGTGGGCGGTGCAATTCGAAGACTGGCTGCAAACGACATTGACTGATTGGAATGTAGAGGATCTCGCCAACTATCGCACACTTGCTCCCCATGCAGAGAAAGCTGTTCCAGCGTATGGAACCGAGCATTTTGTTCCACTCGTGTACGTCATGGGGGCTGCCGACGATGAACGTACAGCCAAGCGCCAGCATATGAGCATCCGCTATGGAAGTCTCAGTCACACCATTTGGCAGTTCGGTGATACGAAATAATGACAGTGCACATGGAGGATGTTTATCGGGAGTATAAAGCATTAATGTTTTCTCTTGCGTACCGGATGACTGGCTCGGTAACAGAAGCGGAGGACATTGTTCAGGATACGTTTCTTGCGTTGGCAGGCACCGACATCCAAGACATTCACCATGTAAAAAGCTATCTGTGCAAAGCGGTGACCAATCGCAGTCTGGACTTGTTAAAATCAGCCCGGTGGAAGCGGGAGCAGTATGTAGGGGAATGGTTGCCGGAGCCGATGGTAGACGCTTCGGCAACGAATGATCCGTTGCACACTGTGATTGCCGAAGAATCGGTCTCGTATGGCTTGCTTGTTTTGCTCGAGAATTTGTCGCCACCGGAGCGGGCCGTCTATGTACTGCGCACAGCCCTCGACTACGAATACAGTGAGATTGCCGCGATGCTGGAAAAGACGGAAGCGGGCTGTCGCAAGCTGTTTAGCCGCGCCGGACAAAAGCTGAAAGACGCAGGGTATCAGGGGGCAGTTCCTCAGTCGAATCGTTCCACACGTTTGGTGGAACAGCTGATGCATGCGATCTCCAAATCAGATGCGAAGGCATTGATCGGGCTCTTAACAAATGATTCCGTGCTTATCAGCGATGGTGGCGGAAAAGTCAAAGCAGCGATTCGCCCGATCTTCTCAGACGAACGGATTGCTGCCTTCTGGCTGGGTGTCTGGCCGAGGTGGGATTCGCATGCTACCGTGCAGATTCGCTCGATAAATGGTCAGGATGGAGTCCTCGTTTTCTCCGAAGGTAAGCTGAAAATGATCCTCCAGATCACCGTCAGTGAGGAAGAAGATCGAATTAAGCATGTGTACATGATGGTCAATCCTGACAAGCTAGCGCATCTACAAAAATAAATTGGATTCTTTGTCACAAGAACACAACATCACTCGTCTTTGAGGTTGAAAGCAAATTCGAGTGGAGAGGACAGATGAATCATGCAAGCTAGATTGAATCATCGTGCAGCAAATCCTGAGGCGTATCAAACCATGCTCAAGCTGGAAAATTTCGTGAATGAGAGCGGCTTGGACAAAAAACTGATTGAGCTGATCAAAATTCGTGCTTCCCAAATCAACGGCTGCGCTTTTTGCATGGATATGCATACACAGGATGCGCGCAAGCTCGGTGAAACAGAGCAACGCATTTATTTAATCAGCCTATGGAGAGAATCTGCGGTTTACACAGAAGCAGAGCGGGCAGTCCTTGCTCTGACAGAAGCTGTCACTGTCATTACGGCTAATGGTGTTTCAGAAGAGCTCTACCAGCAGGTTCGCGAGCATTTTGACGAAAACCAGTACGTTGCCTTGATTATGGCGATCAATACGATCAACAGCTGGAACCGAATCGCGATTTCCACAGGAATGAGTGCTCCGTTTAATAAGTAACAATCAGTCAATCAAAAAGACACGCCTCTTAAGAAAAAAGGAGCGTGTCTTTTTTCGTTGCTATACATCCATCTCGACTTTTCTGCCAACATAGAATTGCTTCTCTTCGGAAAGGGGATTACCTTTGGCGGTCAGCACGGTGGGCGTAATCCGGAAGATGGCGGTTGTACTGCCCATCGAAGAACGATACTTAATGACATGCTGCAAAGGCAGCGGTTCTGAATAGTAGCCGGGGACGTACTTGTCGATCATGGATTGCATCGCATCGCGCATCTCCTCAGGCTCCGAAACACGCTCAATTGTCCCGGAGATAAACACACTCATATAAGCCGTATCAATATGGGCAGGCACAGGTGAGGCGATTGTACCGTACTCCTCGCAAACACTGAAACATACGCGGTTGTTGCCATTGATCATCTCGATTTTTCTGCCAGAATCCGCGCCGTGAAAATAAATACAGCCATTCCACCAAGCAAAATTCAAAGGCAGGATGTACGGCTCGATTTCATTGGACAAGCCGAGATGGCCGACCTTTGCCACTTGCAAAAACTGGTCAATTTGCTCCTGATCGGTAATGGTACGCTTGGAATATCGAATTGGTATCATGTCGAGTCCCCCAGTCTGTCGTTGTTATTCTGATCGTAGTTGGTATTTGACTAGGAGAAAAGGTGCAATTTTGGCAAAAGAGAACAGGTCAGATGACAAAAAAATAACCGCCCTCTACTAGCAGGGGCGGTAGTCTCGTCGATTACGAGCGTTTTGAATCCAATTTTTTGGTAAGCTGTTCTTCTCCGCGATGGATCCAGCCGACGAAGGAATCACGGATGGTTAGATCAAAGTCGAGGTAGACCACGGCGACGAACATGTAATGACTTTTCCCTTGAAAACGGGAGCGGTAGCGCAGATCAATCCATTTGACCTCATAGCCAAAGGAGCGCTCCTTTGTTTCTACATGCACATGATGGGTAAATGCGAGGAAGGATTGGACTTTGTAACTTTTTTTGGCTGCTGCAATCCGCTCATTTTCCGGTTTGATCGAGAAGGTGTCCAGGATGACGACATCCCCTGAAATGACTTCACCTACATACCAATGCTGGTCTGTTTTGGCGACGAAGGTCCAATACGTCCAGGAAAGAGTAGGGATGATGGTGAAGGTACCAGCTTTGCCGATTCGCTGACGAACCAACTCGGTCGTTCGTCTTTGCGCCTGACAACGCCAGTAGTAGTATCCGGCAATAATCACGTATATCCATAAAAAGACGTGTCCAGGATGCGCGCCTGCCGCCCAGAGCATAAAGCCGACGAGATGAGCAGCGAAAATGGACGGATCAAAGATGAAAATGGCGTTGAGCGCCACCCATTTGTCGCGAAACGGGTACAGGCCCTTTGTGCCATAGGAGTTGAACAAGTCAACGAATACGTGTAAACATACGGCCAGGAATATCCAGCCGAGCAAATGCAGCCAATGGAGCTGTGGCATTATGGCCTGGATGAGAACAAAAATGGCTCCAGTCCAGAGAAATAAAGCGGGAACCGAGTGAGAAACGCCTCGGTGGTTGCGAATGTAGGCAGCGGTACCACGAAGGCGGACTAAGCCATCCAGATCAGGTGCCTGCGAGCCAATGACCGTACCAATCATGACGGCTACTGCAAGTGACGGAGTAGAAGCTACAACAGGATCAAGGTAGGCGAGCCCGGCCAATCCAAAGCCCATGGCAAAATGTGTGGCTGTATCCATGGAATCGTTGTCTTCCTCCCTTCCTTCCACTTTTATTGTTTATTATAGCGTTTGCCTAAGATGAATTCTCTCCCCTTCTGAAAATATTTGTGAGCTTGTTCGCATGGGGTGAGAAGGGTATGATGAAAGCGTTGAATCGTTAAAGGAGGAACATGTCGCATGCTAACGGTTTTCATTGAATACAAGCTGGATTCTGAAAAACGGAGTCACGCTCTGCGATTGCTTACCTCCATGGCTGAGCGCATGGAAGCGATGGGTGCACGTCAGTATCGCTCAATGGAGGGCTTGGATCAGCCCGGTCTGTTTGTCGAAGCATTTGATGTCGAGACTGTTCAAGCATATGAAGCGATCAAGGCAAACCGATTGGCAGACCAAGACTTTTGCGACTGTGTTTCCGGCGGAGCTGCGAAACTGCATGTGTGGGCGTTTCGTCCAGCGGAACTGGGATGAAAAGGAGTAGAATAAAAGCAAATGGCAAGAAAAAAAGAAAGCTTGAAATATACACTACCTGAACAATTTCATGTTTTTGGCTTTGCCCAGGATTTGCTGGCCTGGTACGACTCACAAAAGCGGGATTTGCCTTGGCGGATCAACAAAGACCCATATCGAATCTGGGTATCGGAGATCATGCTTCAGCAAACACGCGTAGAGACTGTTAAACCTTATTATGCGAATTTCATGGGAAAATTTCCGACGGTGAGTGATTTAGCACAAGCTCCCGAGGAAGATGTGTTAAAAGCGTGGGAAGGACTCGGTTATTACTCCCGCGCGCGCAATCTTCAAGCCGCAGCCCGCGAGGTAACGGTACGCTACGGAGGAGTTGTGCCAGATACACCAGAAGAGATCGCTACACTAAAAGGTGTGGGGCCATACACAGCAGGAGCCATTCTTAGCATCGCCTATGAAAAGGCGGAGCCAGCTGTGGATGGAAACGTTATGCGTGTCTTTTCACGTCTGCTGTATTTAACTGACGACATCGCCAAGCCTGCCACGAGAATCAAAATCGAGCATCTCGTACGACAGGTCATTCCGGCGGGGAGAGCGGGAGATTTCAATCAGGCATTAATGGAGCTGGGAGCGATGGTCTGTGTACCACGCACTCCGCAATGCTTGACCTGTCCGGTGTTTGACTACTGTATGGCGCGTCAGGAGGGTGTGGCAGAAGAGCTGCCGGTCAAAGGCAAAGCCAAACCTCCACGTCCTGTTGATCTGCAAGTAGGCATTATCATTCGCGACGGCAAAGTATTGATTAACAAACGGCCCGATCAGGGGCTTCTCGCCGGCATGTGGGAATTCCCTACTGTTGAAACCGAACAAGAAAGTGATGCTGCCAAACAGGAGGCACTTGCAGTTGGTTTGCGTGAACGATTCGGAATCGATGTAGAAGTCATGCAGCTATTAGGTACGGTTCAGCATGTTTTCTCCCATTTGCAGTGGAACATGCAAGTATGGTCCTGTGACTGGATCGAAGGGGACGAGCTCCCAGCTCATGCAAGATACGCGGTTTGGGAGGAATTAGATGCATACACCATCCCGATGGCGCATCAAAAAATTCGCGAGCTGTTGAGACAAAAATAATGATTAGACAAAGCTGTCGAGCATTTCTCGGCAGCTTTTATTTCATCAGACCGATGTGACGCAAGCCGTGAGATATCCCGCCATCATCGACGTGTCTCGTTACGTAATTGGCATGCGGCAACAAAGCTTCATGCGCATTGCCCATCGCGATCCCCATCCCGACATAAGAGAGCATTTCTTTGTCATTCAGACCGTCTCCAAACGCAACTGCCTTGCTTGGGGCAAGCCCGATATGCGAGAGGATCGCTTCAATACCAAGTGCCTTTGAACCGCCTTTCGCAAAAACATCCATACAATACTCATGCCAGCGTATAAACGAGAGAGCGGGAATCTCTTCTCTGTACTGTTGTTCATGTGCATCTGGTGTAAACAACAGCGCTTGATAAATATTTTCAGAATGGGCGAAGTCCGTATTTTGATCAGGGGAATCAAGCTTCAATTGCTGAAAGGTCCAATCCAGATAAGGATGCTGCTTATGGGTAGAAAAGCCCGCCTTACTGCCTTGAAACACGATGGGATGGTCGTGCAGGGCCGCGATCTGCTGTAATTGTTCGAGTGTTTTGGTCGGGATGGGGCGGTCATAAATAGTTTTTCCTTGATAGACGACATATGCACCATTGCAACTAATATACGAGTCGATGCCGCACTGCTGGGCCAGCTCGTCAAAATAATAATGAGCTCTGCCTGTTGCTAAGACGACCTCGATCTTGTTGTTTTGCAGCTCTTGAATGGCTTCGAGTGTATCCGGTGGTATGATTTTCTCTTCGTTGACGAGTGTTCCATCAATGTCTAAAAAGACGATTTGATACTCCATGATTTCACTCCCCACTTTTCTCTTTTGAATCCATTATAAAGCTTCGAGAGAGGGGAAGAGCAGTGGAAAATAAAAAGATCATGCCCCCGCAGACATGATCTTTGTGAAACTGCTTCTTTTTATCGAATCAAAAACTCTGGAAATTGTGTGACGATCTGATGCTTTTGTTCTTCGATGCGTTTCAGCGCTTGCTGTTGCATGTATTTTGCTTCAATTTGCTTCGGTGTCAATTTCCGTTTCTCAATAATGATTGTGAAGAAAATCATTGGAATGTACATGAGTGTATCCCTCCCATCCCGTTAGTTTGGTGCAGTCAGCTGCCATCTATCGCTTTGACTCCTGTAAACCTCATCATCTGACGCCGTTGTTTGTTTTTCATACCAAAATCCCTCCTGTAGTCACGTAATCGTGTTTCGTCCATTAAATGCGGCTCACAAATTGTGCTGCTTCAATAGCATGTTCTTCGGCGCGTTCTTCGAGATAGCGACAGCGAGCAGATTCTGCGAAAAGCTTCTCCGCTTGTTCTTTATTGCGTTCAATCTTGACTGTGAAAAGAAAAAAGTTCAGTACCATTACCAATCACCCCCTTTCAAGGAGAAAAATGTTAATTGATGAGAAAGAAAAAGACCACGGGCGAAAGCCTGCGGTCTTCTGGCAACCAAAACGGACATGCCGTTTTGGAGGACATAGAAAGACCACAAGCAACAACGCCTGTGGTCGGTATTAGACGAAATGGAAATGTTGAAGAGTACGAATACTACTGGAATTCGTCGACCCAGGAGGCGCTGCTATATTCAGTTAGAACATTCACAAGACGATCAGTAAGAGCTGGATTTGGATTCATTGCTATCATCATCATTGTGCTGCCTCCTTTCTTTCCGTAGTAGTAGTGTGTGGAACGTAATCTAAGAATATGGCATTTTTTTCTTGTTGTAAAGCGATTTTTTACCTATTTCTAGAAGAAAGTATATTCTGAATATAATAAAAAATAATAAAGAATAAACTTATGTGCAGTTTTGTGAGCAAATGAAGGTTTATCATTAGGCATATAGCGGGTATCAATATAGGACAATCATGACACGCAGAAAGGTGATGCTAGCGAATGAAAACACCCAGACTCACTGTAAAATCCAAGCTAATCGCTACATTTTCCACGATATTGGTGGTCCCCATGCTTTTACTCGGGTTGCTCTCTTATCAGAGTGCCAAGGCAGAGCTGTCAGATGAATTGCTTACGACTGCCTCTGAGAATGTTCGGCTGATAGACGAGCTTTTAAATCATACATTGCTGGAGCAATCAAGGAATGTAGAATGGATTGCTTCTGATATTGTACGCCAAGACAATTTGGAAGAGACCAAAATGGGCACGAAAAAGCAATTGCAGCGTTTTCTCGCGATAAATCCAGAGGTGAGTGAAGCGTATATCGGGGACGAGACTGGAGCCATGCTGACTGCGAGTGATTCAAAGCTTCCGGATGGATTCGACCCGAGAAAAAGGGATTGGTACATAGCAGCCATGAAGCAGCCAGGGAAAAGCATCATTGTAGACCCGTACATTGATGCCATAACCGGAAAAGTCGTGTTGGGAATAGCGATGACCTTGCCAGATAAATCTGGTGTTCTGGGAATTGATATTCAATTGACAGCGTTGGACGCGACGGTCAAGCAAGCGAAAATCGGTACCCAAGGATATATGGCAATTTTAGATAAAAACCGAAAAATGTTGGTGAATCCAAATGGAGAGTCTGGTGTTGAGGTTGTAGAGTCTTGGGCGGATACTGTATATGCAGAAGAGTCTGGGCGTTTACAATTTCTCCACGAAGGAAATCCCGTCCAAGCCGTGTTTACTACTAATGAAAATACGGGCTGGAAGCTGGTAGGCGTGATGTATGAGAGTGAAGCAGCACAAGCAGCAAATCCGATTTTTTACACGATGCTCGTGATTATAATAGCAGCGCTGGTGGTGGCTAGCGGAGTCATTTACGTGATTTTGCGCTCCTTACTCCGGCCTTTGCGTATGTTGACAGAAGCAGCTGAAAAAATGAGCCAGGGCGATGTGACACAACAAGTAGATATACGGAGTGACGATGAATTGGGGACGTTGGGCAAAGCCTTCAATCATATGGCGGAATCTCTTCGTTCCTTGCTCCTCTCTGTGAGCGATTCCGTTCAGCAGTTGGCTTCTTCAGCAGAGCAGCTCTCAGCAAGCGCGGACCAGACAAGCAAAGCGACAGAACAGATCGCAGAGACCATGCAAGAAATGGCGGAGGGAACAGAGCAGCAAGTCTCTCATTCGCAAGAGGGTAACGCAGCGGTCGAACAAATGTCGGCAAGAATCGGTCAGATCGCAGAGCATACACAAAATGTATTCACCGCAGCCAAGCAATCATCGGACTTGGCAGTGACCGGAAACAAATCCATTCAATCAGCTGTGCTGCAAATGAACGCATCCAGCGAATCGATTCACAGTCTGGCAAAAGTCGTGGATAATCTGGGCACGCGTTCCCAAGAAATCGGAAACATTGTGGATGTGATTACTGCCATTGCAAACCAAACCAACTTGCTCGCACTCAATGCGGCAATCGAAGCGGCTAGAGCAGGGGAGTATGGACGTGGCTTTGCTGTGGTGGCCGATGAGGTACGCAAGCTGGCAGAGCAATCTGCAAGCTCGGCACAACAAATTAGTCAGCTGATCACCGCGATTCAAGCGGAGACAAATCATGCTGTGATTGTCATGGATCAGAGCAAGCGTGATGTAACGGAAGGGATTGAAAAAGTGAACGAAGCTGGCCAGTCCTTCGAACAAATTCAGTCAGCTGTCAATGAAGTGGCAGAGAAAATCGGTCAGGTATCTGAGGCAACGCGTGATTTCTCCACAAGAGCACAGCAAGTGGTTGAGATCATTGGTCATATTTCAGAGGTGACACTGCAAGCGTCTGATGGAACACAAAGTGTATCCGCAGCTGCACAAGAGCAGCTTGCCTCCATGGAAGAGATCGCTTCTTCAGCAGTTTCTCTCGAACACCTCGCGGAGGAATTGCAAAACCAGATCGGCAAATTCCGTATCTAAAAATAAGCCCGGCGCCGTGTTTACATACACGAGCAGCCGGTTTTTTTTACTTAATCGTAAATAGGTGACGAGGAATGATCCCATCCCCCTCTGTCTCCATTCACTGGCCCACGGGATTCAAGCTCATGGATGACTTTGACGTGAAGAGAGGCTCCTTCTGCACTGAGATAAGCTGCCAGTTGTGAAAAACTGTGATGGTAATAAAGCAGCTCATTCATTTCCCAATCAGCCAGTGGCACCATGGTTAATTCGGACAATTCCCGACCTATGTACATCCTGCCATTCCTCCTTTTGTGGTAGTGTTTTGCCTGATACCGCGAGCTTAGTATGGCTATAGTTGAGAGGATCAAGTCATGCCGGGATTTTTTCCGCAGGTAGAAAAAGCGCAGGTGGAGTTGTATAATGAATAAGTGATTTTTATTTATTAGTACCTGCTATTAATAGCTGGTCAGTTTGGGAGGTAATCTTTTTATGAATACAACGAAAAAAGTAGCACTGGTAACTGGCGGAACGCGAGGGATCGGAAAAGCGATTGCGCTTCAATTGGCGGAACAGGGCTATGACCTGGTGCTGAACTATTTGCGTAACCGCACAGCGGCAAGAGAAGCGGCAGCGGAGCTGGAAGCAAAGGGTGCTCGTGTCCATCTGATCAAAGCCAATGTAGGGGATGTAGCAAAAATCAAAGAGTTGTTCGAAGAAATTGACCAGGAATTCGGTCGCTTGGATGTATTTGTGAACAATGCGGCATCGGGTGTACTGCGTCCACTGATGGAGCTGGAGGAAAGCCATTGGGACTGGACCATGGAAATTAACAGCAAGGCGCTGTTGTTCTGTGCGCAAGAAGCGGCAAAACTAATGATCAAGGGCGGCAACGGCGGAAAAATCGTGAGCTTGTCCAGCCTGGGGTCCATTCGAGTTCTCGACAACTATACAGCGGTTGGCGTATCGAAGGCAGCTGTAGAAGCGATTACTCGTTATTTGGCAGTCGAACTTGCACCGCATAATATTGTTGTAAATGCTGTTTCTGGCGGAGCGGTAGATACGGATGCACTCAAGTATTTCCCGAATCGTGAAGAATTGCTCGGTAGTTCAGCAGAGCGTACCCCAGCAGGGCGCATTGTGGAGCCGGAAGATTTGGCGAATGCGGTAATGTTCTTGCTCTCCGACAAAGCGTGGATGGTTCGTGGACAAACATTGATTGTAGACGGTGGTATTTCTCTTTTGACATAATCATTTATTGGAGATGAAGTATGGAGTATGGAGTTGGAGACTTTGTGGTGTTGCGACACAAGACAAAGTTGTCCATGTGTTGTACAATAGAGGAAGAAGGTTACGAAGGAGGCAACACATGCTGATTCGTCCGTTTCGACTCGGTGACTATTCGGCTATCACACGTATTTGGCAGGAGACGGGGTTGGACCAATCGGACAAAGAGTCATTGAACGATTTGGCCCAGCATTTGGCTTGGGACAGCGATCTGGTAATGGTTGCAGAAATTGAAGGCACAGTTGTAGGGGTCGTGGTTGGCACGATTGACGGAGCACGTGCCTATTTCTACAGATTGGCTGTACTTCCAGAGATGCAAGGCTCAGGTATTGGTCGCGAACTCGTTGAAGCAATTGAAAAGCGTTTCAAGCAACGAGGTGTCAATAACGTCTTGATCATGGTCAATCAATCAAATCCGGAAGTCCTTCCGTTTTACCTTTCACTTGGCTATGAAGTACAAAAATATGTTACACTTTCCAAAAAGCTCTCTTCTTAAAGGAGGCTTGTCCCCATTCAAATAGAGAAGAGAAGAAAGGGGAGAGTCATGTCACCAACTCCGGGCTCCAATATCCGCATAGAAAGTTATAAACATGACCATTCGTTGCACCGCATATGGGACAAATCTACGTTGATTCATACCAGTGATGCGGTGGTGATTGGGGGAAATGATCGGGTCAAGGTGACAGAAGCAGACGGGCGGGAATGGCGTACGCGTGAACCGGCCATTTGTACATTTGGTAGAGGCCAGTGGTTCAATACCATTGCCATGATTCGTGATGACGGTATTTATTATTATTGCAACATTGGTTCTCCCTTCAGCATGAAGGGACAACTGCTAAGCTACATAGACTATGATCTCGACGTAAAAGTGTTTCCCGATATGACGTACTCGATTCTCGACGAAGAGGAGTTTCTTTTGCACAGCAAACAGATGAACTATCCTCCATTTGTTGTGGAAAGAGTGCAGACAGCATTGCGAGAGGTGCTGGATTGGGTAAGCGCACGGCGTGGCCCTTTTCAAAGCGGCTTCGTCCAACGTTGGTACGAGCGTTATCTTTTAGTACGAGATGATGAGGAATAATCCCTTTCCCGAATGACCGGGGGAGGGATTTCCTTGTTTGCAAAGGAGGTATGATGCTTGAGCATACGCCGTTACTTGGCATATGTATGGCCCTATTGGAAACAAATCCTGGGCACCATATTCATTGGTATTATAAAATTTGCGATTCCACTTGCTCTGCCGCTACTCATCAAATACGTCATTGATGACCTGCTGCCGAGTCCGCTTCCTCAAGAGGAAAAGCTGAAACAGTTGTTTTGGCTGATGCTCGGAGCCTTTTTGTTATTTACAGTCGTTCGTGCTCCTGTAGAATACATTCGGCAGTACTATGCACAGTGGGTATCCAGCCGCATCCTGTTTGACATTCGCAATCAATTATTTTCTCATTTGCAGCGACTGTCGATGCGCTACTACAACAATACCAAGACCGGTGAGGTCATCTCCCGCGTCATTAACGATGTGGAATCAACCAAAAGCTTCGTGGAAACGGGACTGATGAATCTCTGGCTGGACCTGATTACGATCATCCTGACACTGGCGATCATGCTCTACATGGATGTGGAACTGACACTTGTGGCGATTGTCGTTTTCCCTTTGTACAGTATTTCTGTCAAATTTTTCTACAAGCGCTTGCGTCAATTAACCAAGGATCGTTCTGCGGCACTGGCGCGTTTGCAAGGGTATTTGTACGAACGCGTCAATGGGATGGCGCTCATCCGCAGCTTTGCCTTGGAGAAGCAGGAAAGCAAGGAATTCGCAAAGGAAAACAATCAGTTTTTGGATAAGGCACTGGCGCAAACACGCTGGAATGCGCGAACTTTTGCTGTAATTAATACGGTGACGGATATCGCACCGCTCCTGGTCATTGCCTATGCTGGCTATCAAGTGATTGGCGGGAGCATGAGCGTAGGGACGTTGGTTGCGTTTTATGTTTATTTGGATCGCTTGTACACGCCGCTGCGACGCTTGGTCAATTCCAGTACGGTACTGACACAGGCAATTGCCTCGATGGACCGGATGTTTGAGTTTATCGATGAAGCGTACGATATCGTTGACAAGCCAAATGCAGGGGAGCTGCCAGTAGACCCTGCAACCAAACGCATTCGCGGAGAAATCCGCTTTGAGAACGTGTCCTTCCGCTATCGGAAGAAAGGCCCTCTCGTCTTGAACAATGTGAATCTGAGCATCTCATCTGGTGAAACGGTTGCGATTGTCGGGATGTCAGGCGGAGGAAAGTCTTCGCTGATCAGCTTGCTGCCGCGTTTTTGGGACGTGACAGAAGGGAAAATTACGATTGATGGCATCGATATCCGCGATGTGAAGCAGCAAAATTTGCGTCACCATATCGGGATGGTGCAGCAAGATAATATTTTATTTAGTGAATCAGCAAAAGTGAATATTTTAATGGGCAATCCAGATGCAGATGACAGTGCTGTACAAGCAGCTGCGAAGGCGGCAAATGCCCATGACTTTATTAGTGAATTACCGAATGGTTACGATACTGAGCTGGGGGAGCGCGGTGTGAAGCTCTCGGGCGGGCAAAAGCAGCGAATCGCGATTGCGCGTGTTTTTCTGCGTGATCCGGGGATTCTGATTCTGGATGAAGCGACGTCTGCACTTGACTTGGAATCTGAGCACACGATTCAGGAGTCATTGTCCAGATTGGCAAAAGGAAGAACTACTCTCATCGTGGCCCACCGACTTTCGACGATTACCCATGCGGACAAAATCATTGTGATGAAAGAGGGACAAATCGTTGAGGAAGGTACGCACGAGCAATTGCTGGAGAGAAGGGGAGTATACTATGGCCTGTGGAGTGTGCAAGATTTAGGGAGTACATCCGACCCGCAACTGGGATAAGCAGATGGGATTGGAGGAAATCCGATGGAGATATGGCGCCGTAATTTATATGTACTCTGCGGATCGTTGTTTTTCGTCATGGTGGCGATGAGCATGATCATGCCTTTTTTACCGCTTTACATTCAGCAGGATTTCGGAATTGAAGACCCTCATCAGGTCACGGCTTGGGCGGGGATTATTTTTGGAGCCAACTTTTTGACGGCTGGCCTGGTCTCTCCTATCTGGGGAAATTTGGCGGATAAGCACGGGCGCAAGATCATGATTTTGCGCTCGGGTTTTTTCATGTCCATTACTATGGCACTGACCGGTTTTGCCGGAAGTCTGTGGCAGCTGTTGGCTCTTCGTTTGCTCAATGGACTCGTTGGGGGAATCATCCCTGCCAGCACCGCATTAGTAGCATCATCCGTACCAAAAGAACGAATTGGCTGGGCAACGGGGTTGCTTCAGTCTTTTATTACGGCCGGAACCATTATGGGACCGCTATTTGGCGGTGTTCTTGCGGAGAAGATTGGCTTTCGGATGATTTTTGTGATTACCGGTTGCGTATTATTGCTGGCGACCTTGGTCATTACGTTTATGGTGAAAGAGAATTTTGTTCCACCTGAAAAAAAGGAACGGTCGAGTCTGCGGCAAGATTTTCAGATGATCTTCTCTTCCAAAGAACTCCCGGCGCTCTTTTTTGTAACCGTAATGATCCAGTTTGCGTTGTTTAGCATTATCCCTGTGTTGCCGATCTACATTTCGCAATTGGTTGGATCAGAAGGGGCAAAGGTAGCGCTTTGGGCTGGAATTGTCCAAGCATGCATGGGGGTCGCAAACGTTTTTGCCTCACCGCAGCTGGGACGTTTAGGAGATCGGTTCGGTTCGCAAAAGGTGCTGTTGTTCTCGCTTTTGGCTGCCGCAATCATCTTTATTCCACAAGGCTTAGTACATACGGTATGGCAATTGGTCGCGCTTAGGTTTTTGTTAGGCTTGTCTCTAGGAGGTTTGCTTCCATCCGTCAATGCTTTGCTGCGACGAGCAACACCAGTGCATATGGTCAGTCGCGTCTACGGCTATAATAACAGCTTCGTCAGTATCGGCAGCATGCTCGGCCCGATGATTGGCGGCTTTTTGGCAGGCTATGTGAGCATTAGTGGAGTCTTCTATATGACGAGTGCTTTCTTGTTTATTAACGCAGGCTGGGTATACTACAGCTTTTTCCGAAACAAATCTGTACAGCATTCTGATTCTGGAATAGAATAAGAGGTAATTTTTGCGAAAAGAGGTGCACCTCCATTGTGATGGCGAGTCGGTGTGAATAACTTCATATTCCATCAGGACGTATAGGCTGGTCCTGAACCGACAGGAGGGTGTGCTTCATGTGGCATCGACGCTTTATTTGCCTCTGGGCGGGTCAGACATTGGCCAACCTTGGGGATGTATTTTATATTGTCGCGTTTATTTCGGTCATGTACGCTGCAACGGGCTCCGTCATGTACACGGCGTTTATACCGGTTGTCATCGTAGCTTCGCAATCTGTGAGCAGCGTGTTGGCCCCGTTGGTGTTTCAGCGATTGTCGTTGTCGGGTATGCTCGTGCTGTCGCAAGGCTTGAAGACGATACTCTTGGCTGTCGCCTCATTTGCTGTCGGCAGCGGTGTGGGGGAGCATGGAGAGTGGATCTGGCTGTTGTTCGGATTGGGGTCAGCCATTGCCTTTATGGATGGCTGGGCAAATCCTGCGCGCAATGCCATGGTACCGCGCTTGGTAGGGCGAGAAGACCTTATGCGTGCGAATGGGGTGCTTGCCACCTCGGATCAAACCGTTCATTTTACTGGCTGGGCAGCAGGCGGGTTACTCGTTTCTTGGTTGGGAGCGAATATTGTTCTGTGGGGAACCGTTGGTGCCTACGTAGTGGCAACGATCGCGATGACAGGCATTGCACCAGCAAGCGAAAAGCTGCGTGAAGAACAGGCAGCTAAGACGGCAACAAATTGGCTCACTGGATGGAAAACGATTCGCGACGTGCCCGTACTGCGACTACTGGTCGCGATGGATGTCGTGATCGGCTTGTCCGGGGGTGTGTGGATCGCTGCGATTATGCTGCCATTTGTCCTCGATGTGCTTGGACAAGGAGAAGAATGGTGGGGCTATATCAATGCTGGTTACATGCAAGGAGCCATTGTCGGTGGGACACTGCTTTTGATGTATGCGGAGCGGATGCGACGCCATTTATTTCGCTGGATCGTCTGCGGTACGATAGGTGTCGGATTCTTCACCTTTTGTTTTGGCAGCAGTACAAACGCTCTGTTGGCACTGTTGTTTTCCTTTGCACTGGGCCCGTTTTTGGAAATGATGCATGTAAGCAAGCAGACACTTTTGCAGCAAGTGACAGAAGAATCAGCACTACCTTATGTCATGTCAGCAAAGGGGACGATTGATTTACTCGTTTTTGGTGCTTCTGCCTTGGCGATGGGGGCTATCGCTGAATGGCAGGGAGTCCGGGCTGTTTATTATGTATCTGCTGGGTTGTTACTTGTCGCTTTCCTTTTGGCGTTGCGCTTGCACAAAAAGCAAACGGAGCATACGAGCGGGGCTTCCTTAACCTAAAATACTAGCAGGCTGTCTTATCCGTAGATTTTTCTACTGGTAAGGCAGCCTTTTTTGATGATATACGAACGAAGCTGGGCGATATGGACAGGCTGACGCATTGTTTGAAGCGTTGGTGAAGCATTTGGAAGGCGTGCCGCATACCAGCATCCGGTTGCGAGAGAAAAACATTCGCCCGATTCACGACCAAAGGCATGACGAGGGAGGCTTCGATACAGTCGTGGATGATTACGATGAAGTGACAGAAGCGGTGCTTTCCCATGATTTTCTGATTTTCTCTACGCCGATCTATTGGTACGGTATGTCCGGTCATATGAAAAACTATGTGGATCGCTGGTCGCAGAGCTTGCGTGACAAGCGCTATTCCTTCAAGGAATCTCTCGGGCAAAAGCAGGCGTATGTCATTGCGACTGGCGGAGACCAGCCCAGATTGAAGGGGCTGCCACTGATTCAGCAGTTTCAGTATGTGTTTTCTTTTGTAGGAATGCCATTTGCGGGTTATATCATTGGGGAAGGCAACAAGCCTGGTGATGTATTGTCAGATCTACGGGCATTAGAGGAAGTGAAGATTTTTAATGAGTGGTTAAAAGCCAAACAATAGCGTATCGTACGACAAAAGACCGGAAGCAATTCCGGTCTTTCGCTTTGTTATCTTTAGCGGATTATGAGGCAAAGCTGTCTAGTTCGGTTATGGTACCAGAATGGAATAGACTTTTCCGAACACCCTTTGCATCATAGGTATAATGGGTATAGACCAGCATCCTATTAAAATCCGCAATTTGGCTGACGGTGTAGACTTCTTCCAGCCAATACATAAAATATACGCAAGGAGCTATCTCCACGTAATTGAATGTGTAGTAACCATTGAATCCCTTATGCGGTCCAGCAATCCCTACATCATGCCGATGAGTAGAGTCAAAGAAATGAATGATAAATACATTGCCATCTTCATAATCGTATCGAAAGGTCTTACCAGCGTATACAGGGAGTAGATGACTGTATTGTACATACTGAAAATTTGGATGATAAGGATAGGGAAGCGACACAGGATAACCCATATTGGGAAAATACGTTGGGTGATGCATACCAATCTCCTCCTTTTGTAAGCAATATATGTAAAACATAGGTGTATGCTCTGAGTGGAATGCCCAATTAAGCTAAGGGTCTTCATTCGTTCAATAAAAAAACAGCGGCCAGTCTAAGCCTTGATTTTCAGATCTTAGGTAGCCGCTGTTTCATTTATTAGGGTCAGTCTAAATGTGAAACCTATTTTCCACCGAGGTGACGCAGGAGCGCCATCAAATCCAACTCTCCCAATCCTTCTTCTAACGCATGACGATAAGTCGCATTTACGGACTCAGCGAGTGGCGTAGAGACGCCTGCTTCGTTCGCAAGTCGAAGGTCCTTAGCCATGTGCTTCAGGGCAAAGGCAGCAGGATAATCATCTGCGAGAATCGAGGCCGCTTTTCCGCGAATGAGAGGGGTCCCCACGGCGCTCTCGGAAATGATGTCCAGCATTTGCTCTGTACCGATACCGAGTGAGCGAGCGAACAGCAGTGTCTCAGAGACACCTTGTACCGTAATGCCAAGCAACAGATTGATCGCCAGCTTGGCAGACGTGCCCGCACCGTTTGGTCCCAAATAAAAGGCTGCTTTGCCCAGCTTGTCCAGCATGGGCTTGGCTATCTCATAATCTGCCAGCTCGCCGCCTACCATGATGACGAGCTTCCCTTCTTTTGCAGGTCCTACACTGCCAGAGACGGGTGCATCGAGAAAGCGCAGTCCGGCTTGTTTGGCTTGCTCTGCGATAAAACGGGAAGTATCCGGTGAAATGGTACTCATGTCCACCGCCAGCTTATCTTGCACGGGAAGACTCAGGAGACCATCTGAGCCCGAATAGATTGCTTTTACAGCATCATCGTCACTTACCATGGTGAACAGGACATCGCTTTGTGCTACCAGCTCGGACAAAGTCGCAGTCTCTTTTGCACCCAATGCCACCAATGGTGCAGCTTTTCCCGGTGTACGATTCCAGACTCGCACGTCGTAACCTGCAGCCAGTAGATTGCTAGCCATTGGAATGCCCATGTTACCCAAACCAATCCAACCGATGATCATCGTCTTGTTCTCCTATCCGCGATTTATGCTTTTATTTGTTGTTGGACAAGTATCTTCAAAGCAGCGTGCTTGGATTCTGTCATCGCAAACAACTCGTCAAAACCAGAAGGAAGAGTCTTATCAAGAACACGCAAGCCTTCCTCGGTAATGCCACCTTTGGTTGCAACACGCTCGATCAGCTGGTCGAAGCTAAGCTGTTCGTTTATTAACAAAAGAGCTGTTCCTAGCATCGTTTCCACCAACATGCTTCTGGCAGTATCCAGGTCAAGCTCTGGTGTTTTGCGTACGGCTGCCTGCGCGAACGAATCAAGAATGCCTGCCATCAGTCCTGGTGCGCTGCTGGTGAGGATCGTCGCTGTTTCGATCTCGACCTCGGATACTTCCTGTGATTGACTAATGGAAGACAGGAGAGTGAGAAGCTCATTGCGATCCTCTGCACTTGTTTTACTGCTACATGTAAATAACGATACACCATGCAGCTCTTGCGAAGTGACTGTAGGAATTACCTTACTCACGGCACCAGCGTGGACGGTTTCCAAATCATCGATGCTCACACCTGCTGCCACAGAAACAATATGTACACTTGCAGGGATAGACAACTCACGCAGAACAGGCAGGATATCCAGCGGCTTTGTGCAGAGAAAGACCAGACTTGCCTGGTCGCACACCTCTTGCGCACTTTCGGCTATGAGAATGCCATGTGCTGCTTGCAGATTTTCCGCTTTTTCTCTCGTTCGATTGAAGACGGTTATATGCTCGGGCTGGATCACACCGCTTTTACAGAGTGATTTCACCAGCATTTGTCCCATACTGCCTAATCCAATGATTCCAATTCGCATGTGGAAAACCCCCCGTCTCATTGTAACGTAGCCAAATGAAAAAAGGTACAGCCTCCCATGCAAGAGAGCTGTACCTTTGCAGTTTCGATTAACGGTTTAGTCGTCCGAGCTGCGGAAGATCATGATGTATTTCGCCAGCTCCAGGACAGAAATCAGAGCAGCAGCTACGTACGTCAGAGCGGCTGCGCCCAGTACTTTGCTTGCGCCACGCTCTTCTTCGTTGCGGATAAAGCCCATTTTGAGCATCAGTTCTTTCGCACGGCTACTTGCGTTAAACTCGACAGGCAGTGTGACGAGCTGGAAGGCAACCGCTCCGGAGAAGAAGATAATCCCGATGAGCAAGAGTCCAGCCATTTTAAAGAAGAAACCAGCCAACAGCAGCAATGGCGCTACACCGGACACCAGGTTGACTACTGGAAAAATACGATGGCGTGCTACTAGCATCGGGTACGAGACCTTGTGCTGAATCGCATGGCCGACCTCGTGACAAGCAACGGACAGAGAGGCAATCGAATTGCCAAAGTATACAGGATCAGACAGACGTACGACACGGTCAGTCGGGTCGTAGTGGTCAGTCAATGTACCTGGGATATGTTGAACAGGAACGTTCGTCAAGCCGTTGGCATCGAGCATGCGGCGGGCGGCCTCTGCACCGGTAAGACCGGAGGAGGTAGGAACCTCGGCGAATTTGTTAAAAGTCCCTTTTACGCGAAACTGTGCCCAGAGCGACAGTCCGAATGCAATCAGAATCAAGAAATCCATAGGATGGAAAAACATTCTACACTCACTCCTCGTTGTAATCTATGAAAACGAATTGTTGCTAAGTCATTCATGTAACCTTACTAATTCATTCTGTCCCATATTCATGTATACGAATAAGTCCTATGACAGTTTCACTATTTTATTGTACAATCTCTGACCATTATTGACAATGTCGCTGCATGCGAAAAAAACAGACACATTCCTCATCATCATGATTGGGAACGTGTCTGTTTCCATGCTTTTTATCTGTCGTGATTTTGAGTTTTGTGATGCTCGGTTTTTCGCGGGTTTTGAAAGCCGGTCACTTCGAGCATTTTACTGCTCATTTTGGAATCCAACGTCTTTTCAGGAGCCTGTGGATATGATTTTTCACCTTTGGACACCGGAATATCCTCCTCGAAAACATAATCACGAACAGGCTTATTATTTCCTTAGGCGGATGCGAATGGACGTGGGAATGGTTTACAGTTGAGAAAAGGCGCGGTCTACAGCAGCGATGGTGAACTGAATGTCTTCTTCTGTATGAGCTGTAGTCACGAACCAAGCTTCATATTTGGATGGTGCCAGGCATACACCTTCATTCAGCATCAGCTGGAAGAAGCGGGCAAAAATTTCTCCGTTCGCTTTCTGTGCTGCATCATAATCGGAAACAGGCTCGTCCGTGAAGTAAACAGCCAATGCCCCTTTTACACGATTGAGCTGGATGGTTACGCCGTGTTTGTTTGCGGCTTCGATGATTCCGTTCGCAAGCATTGCGCCCAATCGTTCGAATTCATCGTACACGCCCGGCTGCTTCAATACTTCCAGGCAGGCAATTCCCGCACGGATGGAGGCAGGATTACCAGCCATTGTTCCTGCTTGATACGCAGGTCCGAGTGGGGCGACTTGCTCCATGATTTCCCGACGACCGCCGTAAGCGCCGATTGGCAGGCCTCCACCGATAATTTTGCCCAATGCAGTCAGATCAGGCTCGACTCCGAGGAGGTTTTGAGCTCCGCCATAGCAGAAGCGGAAGGCTGTAATCACTTCATCGTATACGACAAGTGCGCCTGCTTCGTGCGTGATGCGGTTAACCTCTTCCAAGAAGCCAGGCTCAGGTGCGACGATACCGAAGTTGCCGACAATCGGCTCAACGAGGACGCAAGCCGTTTCGCTTCCCCATTTGCTCATAGCTTCTGCGAATGCTTGGACATTATTAAAAGGTACCGTAATGACTTCGCTGGCAATGCTCTGTGGAATACCCGCACTGTCTGGAATCCCCAAGGTGGATGGCCCAGAGCCAGCTGCAACGAGCACCAAATCAGAGTGGCCGTGGTAGCAGCCCGCGAATTTGATGATTTTGACACGACCAGTATAGGCTCGTGCTACACGAATGCAGGTCATGACTGCTTCTGTACCGGAGTTGTTGAATCTGATACGCTCCATCGAAGGGATCGCTTCACGAATCATGTTTGCGAAGGTAATTTCCCATGGAGTCGGAGTACCGTAAAGGGTTCCGTTGGTAGCTGCTTCACAAATCGCTTTGGTCACATGTGGATGTGCATGGCCAGTAATAATTGGGCCATATGCTGCTAAATAGTCAATATATCGATTGCCGTCCACGTCCCAGAAATACGCGCCCTGGGCACGTTCCATCGTTACGGGTGCTCCACCGCCTACAGCCTTGAAAGAGCGGGAAGGGCTGTTTACCCCACCTAGAATGACGTCGAGTGCTTGCTCGTGCAGTTGCGCGGATCGTTCACGTTTCATGCATTTTCCCTCTTTTCTTAACAACCTCTTTTGGAAAAAGTCCTTCATTATCTTACCACAGCTGTTCAACAACTGGATATGAACGGAGAGCTATAGAAGGAGAAAAGGAAAAATGATACAATTTTCAAGCAAATCACTCCATGGAAAAAGGCGGGGTCATCATGAAACTTGAGAGCATCTCCATGAAAGGAAGCGGCAAAAGCAATGAGGACGCCTATGTGATTCAGCAGGCTAAGCATGTGTATGCGGTCATTGATGGCATTACGTCACTGATCCCGTATGAGAACGCAGCAGGACAGACAGGCGGAGCGATTGCGGCTGAGCTCGTAAAAAAGCAGCTGGAGGCAATGCCGGAGGATGCAGCTTTGCACGATTATTTGGAGACGATAAACGAAGAGCTTCAGGGGCGGATGCGGCAAAGCGGCATCGAGCTTGAGAAAAAAGAAGCATTATGGGGAGCGGCCTGTGCAGTCGTTCGTGTAGGAGATGCCCATATCGAGTACGCGCAGCTAGGAGATTGCATGATCTTTGCCGTTTATGAAGATGACACTGTACGACCCCTGACACATCCGCAGGTCAGCCATTTGGAACAGGCCGCTTTGGTGAAGTGGGAAGAAGGAATCAACGAAGGATTGTGTACCCGAACAGAGCTGCACGAACGATGTATGGACATCCTGCTCCATAACCGCTATCAGGCGAATGGACCAGAAGGCTACGGAGTGTTGAATGGCGATGTTGCCTGTCGGGATTTTACGGAGTTTGGACGGATTAATCGAGTTGGCATGAAGGCATTGGTGCTGGCAACGGATGGTCTTTTCATGCCGAGAGCTTTAGGGGGAACACAGCCGAAATGGGAAGAGACGGTGCTGCCGATCTTACATAAAGGGCTGCAACGTTATACAGACGAGCTTATCTCTCTGGAAAACACCGATCCTGAATGCATCCGTTACATTCGCTTCAAAAAGTCGGATGACAAAACGGGAATGATCCTTTATCTTCACTAACAGTTTGGTGCAGTTTGCCTTTTGCACAATTCGATTGGCTCATATACACTACAAATGGTATTCAACCGAAGAAAAAAGGACGGTTTTCCATGATTCAGGTAAATCATTTACAAAAGGATTTCCGCATCCATCAGTCCAGACCGGGCCTTGGTGGTGCTTTTCGTGATTTGTTCAGTCGGGAGTATAAGACGGTAAAAGCGGTAGATGACCTTTCCTTTACAGTAGAGGAAGGCGAAATGTTCGCGCTGATCGGGGAAAATGGTGCCGGAAAATCGACCACGATCAAGATGCTGACAGGCATTTTAACCCCGAGCGACGGCGAAATTGTCATCAATGGCTACGTGCCTTTCAAGCAACGGGAAGATTACGTTCGTTCTATCGGAGTTGTTTTCGGGCAACGCTCTCAGCTTTGGTGGGATCTATCACCGTTAGAGTCTTTCCGTCTGCTGAAAAGTGTTTATAAGGTCGATGAGATCGAGGGAGAAAAGTGGCTGGAGCGTTTGATCGAGGAGCTGGAGATTACGCCATTCGTCAGTCAGCCTGTTCGCAAGCTGAGTCTTGGCCAGCGGATGCGCTGTGAAGTAGCTGCATCTTTGATTCATAAGCCGCGCCTGTTGTTTTTGGATGAACCGACAGTGGGACTCGATGTGCTCGTTAAACAAAAAATCCGCGAGTTTCTCCGCAATCTGAACGAGACGGAAAATATGACGATCTTGTTGACGACGCACGATGTGTCTGACATCGAAGCACTCTGTAAACGCGTGCTTGTCATGGACAAAGGGAAGCTGATCTTTGATGGCTTGCTGAATGACCTCAAGGAAAAATGGGGCAATGGCACAGAGGTGTCATTCCAAATGAAAAAGCGTACTTCAGCAGCCGTACTCCGTCAGGCGCTGGGAGAGATGCCTTGTAAGATCGAGCAAATCAATGATTTTACCCTCAGTGTAAAAGTAGCGCGGAGTCAGGAAATGCTGCCTTTTGTTTTGTCGACGGTCATGTCATCCTTTGAAGTCAGTGACGTGAAAATCGAGGAGACGAGCACAGAGGATATCGTTCGCAATATTTATTCCTCAGATCAAGAGGTAGCTAGCCATGCGTAAGCTTTATATGGAACTCATTCGCATGAGGTTTTTGACGATGCTTGCCTATCGCGTGAACTACTACAGCGGGATCATTATCTATGCGATCAACATCGGGGCGTACTACTTTTTATGGGGAGCGATCTACGGAGGACAGCAGCAGCTGGGCGGGCTTACTGTGGAACAGATGACTTCCTACGTTGCGATTGCTTGGATGTCACGGGCGTTTTATTTTAACAACATCGATACAGAAATAGCGCAGGACGTCCGAGAGGGCAAGGTCGCGATTGAAATGATACGCCCTTATAATTACTTGTCCGTGAAAACGGCCCAGGCGTTTGGTGAAGGGATCTTTCGTTTTCTCTTTTTCGCGGGTCCAGGGATCTTCCTTATCAGCCTGATCATTCCGTTCAGCTTCCCGGCGACAGCGAGTGGATGGGGGCTATATTTGATCAGCTTGATGTGTGCGTTTTTGATCAATACACAAATCAACCTCGTGACAGGCTTGCTGACTTTCTTCCTGTTTCGAAACGATGGCATGATGCGAGCCAAGCGGGTCGTAGTGGATCTGTTGTCTGGTCTCGTGCTGCCGATCAGCTTTTTCCCGGGCTGGGCGCAAACGGTAATGGGTTACCTTCCATTTCAGGCCGTCAACTACTATCCGAGCCTGATCTTCACAGGTGCCATTACAACGCAACGTTCTTGGGAATTGATCGGTTTTCAGGTCATCTGGATGTTTGTCATACTGGTTCCCATCTTGGTGATGTGGCGTCTTGCCCGCAACAAGCTGGTTGTGCAAGGAGGGTAGAGCATGCAAAACATGAGACATATTTTCAGTATTTTTGCCGACTACCTGAGCCAGTACTTCAAGACGAGACTTGCCTATCGAACGGATTTTATCGGGGATTTTGTGTCCAATCTGGTTTCTGAATTGATCAATCTCATCTTTATTATTGTCGTGTTCACGCATGTTCCGCTTATGGGGGATTGGACGCGTGACGAGATTATCTTTATCTATGGTTTCTTTTTGGTTCCATATGCGTTGTTCTCGATGTTCTTCGGTTTTTGGGACTTCAACGAACGGTATATCATCCGGGGCGAGATGGATCGCATTCTGACGAGACCGATTCACAATCTGGCGCAGGTGTGCCTCGAGTCGATTGCGCCAGACCGCATTTTTGGGGTCATAACCGGGATCATCATCATGGGGTATGCGGCGATTCAACTCGATTTGTCGTTTTACTGGTACGATGTGTTCATCTTTATCGGGCTCTCGATCAGCGGGGCGCTGATTTATGGTGGCGTGTATACCGCGATTGCTGCGGTTAGCTTCTTTTCCGACTCGCGGACAGGGATTGCCCCAATGATCTACAACATCCAGCAATATGGGCGCTATCCGGTAGATGTGTACAACAAGGCCATACGCTTTGTGCTCACCTACGTGCTACCGTTTGCCTTCGTAGGTGTTTATCCGGCAGCTTACTTTTTGCGTAAGGAAGTCTGGTACACTTATGCTGCAATGACTCCGGTAGTGGCTGTCATCTTTTTCGGGATCGGACTGATAGTCTGGAACTGGGGAGTTACGAAGTATCGGGGAGCGGGTTCTTGATTATTTATAATTTGAAGTCATTGTGGTAATAATTGGATGTCAAAACTTGGTGTGAAATAGACCGCAGAGTTGTCAACTCTGAACTGTTACCCGTTAGAGGGTCACTTTTTTCAAAGTGTCCATCTAACGGGTAACAGTTCAGTTCACTCAAGGGCGGTCTATTTCTTTTTGGTCAAGGTAACTACCAAGCGGATTAATGTTATACCTACTAAATAGATCGGATAAATAAACAATAAGTGTCGAACTGGCAGTTTCCGCTATTGTCAAATTAAAAAACAGCAGTATAATATGCTGTATACAACTACACATTCCTTCGGGGCAGGGTGAAATTCCCGACCGGCGGTGATCATGCTTTGTGCATGTTAAGCCCGCGAGCCTCCCGAGCTGCAAGTAGCGACGGAGTGCAGGATCTGGTGTGATTCCAGAGCCGACAGTACAGTCTGGATGGGAGAAGGATGACGACAGTACGTTTATCACACGTGCTTGTTTGCCTGTGCAAACGGGATGAGAACGTAGAGGCCAGCCCTCTTGTTTCTTGTACCTTTTATTTGCGCACGGTTTTGTCATACGCTTGCAAATGCCCTGTGGAACTTATAGCCACAGGGTTTATTATGTTTGTGTGACCAGACGTGTGAGCTTACAACGACTGTTGCCATTCCTCAAGAAGGAAGAAAAATGAGGAGATGGTAAACATGAAAGAAACAGCGCTGCATTCTTCGCGCACACGTGCAACCCAGAAGCTGGTGACGATTCCCATGCTTGCGGCCGTTGCATTTATTCTGCAGTATCTCGAGGTTCCCGTTCCGCTCATGCCAAGCTTTTTGAAGCTCGACTTCAGTACCCTCCCGGCATTGATCGGGGGACTCATGTACGGACCTGTAGCCGGCGTTATTATCGAGGTACTGAAAAATACACTGCACATGCTCTTCAAAAATACAGACGGTCTTTTGATCGGTGAGCTCGCAAACGTCGTAGCAGGATCAAGCTTTATTTTTGCGGCTGTCTACATGCAGCGTCTTGGTCAAGGCAAAAAAGGATTCCTGACTGGTCTTGCTCTGGGAACGCTGTTGATGACGATTGTCATGGCTGTGGCGAATGCATATGTGCTGTTGCCTGCGTACGCTGTACTATATCAAATGCCGATTGAACAGCTTTTGACTATGTTCAACGCGACAAGTATCTGGTCACTGGTTCTTTACGGAATCGTGCCGTTCAATCTTTTTAAAGGTATCATGATTTCTGTGGTGGCCTATCCGATCTACGTGAAGCTCGGATCTCGAATTGCTGCCCGTACTAGCAATTGACAATTCCAATGTGACTCGCTAATATGTGTAGTTAATAGAAAGTACAAAAGGCTATGAAAGGACCCGCAGCTATACCCTCGTGACAGAGAGTCGGCCCTAGTCTGGAAGGCTGATACGTAAAGGATAACTGCACCCCATCCTGAAGCCGCTGGTGAAGAGCTCAGCCGGATGCCCACCGTTATCGGGTTATCGAGAGGACTATGGCGTATGCTGTGGTCAATCAGGGTGGTACCGCGGAAGTTGATCCTCCGTCCCTTTTTGGGATGGGGGATTTTTGTATTTTACGTAAGAATAAAAAGGAGCGTAGACGGATGAAAGAGGACAAAGCGTTTGTAAAAGAAATTACACCGCAATCGGAGGATTTTTCGCGTTGGTACATCGATGCCATAAAAAAGGCGGATTTGATGGACTACACACCGGTACGCGGCTGCATCGTGTTCAAGCCAGATGGCTTCGAGCTGTGGGAGCGAATTCAAGAGGCGATGAATAAGCGCTTCAAGGAGACAGGGCATCGCAATGCCTATTTCCCGATGCTGATCCCCGAGTCCTTTTTTCAAAAAGAAAAAGAGCATATCGAGGGCTTTAATCCAGAGCTGCCGTGGGTAACAGAGGCTGGTGGCGAGCCGCTAGAGGAAAAGCTCGCGCTTCGTCCAACCTCGGAGACGATCATCGGACATATGTACAGCCAATGGATTCAGAGCTACCGCGACTTGCCTGTACTGATCAACCAATGGGCAAACGCGTTTCGCTGGGAAAAGCGGACGATGCCTTTCTTGCGGACATCGGAATTCCTCTGGCAGGAAGGCCACACGGCACATGCGACAGAGGAGGAAGCTCGTCAGGAAACGATGCAAATGCTGGAGATTTACCGGGAGGTCGTCGAGCAGGAGCTGGCAATTCCGGTTTGGAAGGGACAAAAAACACCGAGTGAGCGCTTTGCCGGTGCTGTGGACACGTATTCCATCGAGGCCATGATGAAGGATGGCAAAGCAGTGCAAGCGGGCACCTCGCACTATTTGGGTGATAAATTCGCGCGCGGCTTTGAAATCAAGTTCTTGGATCGTGACAATCAGTTCAAGTACGTTCACACCACATCATGGGGAACCTCTACACGACTGATTGGTTCGATGATCATGGTGCATGGCGATGACCGCGGTCTAGTGTTGCCGCCTCGCATGGCTCCGACACAGGTTATTATGATCCCAGTTGGTCCGATGAAGCTGCGCGAGAAAGTAATGGAGGCGTTTGATCCACTCTTTGACGAGATTAAGGCGGCAGGAGTGCGTGTGCGTGCTGATCTTCGCGAAGAAACACCAGGCTGGAAGTTCAATGAGTGGGAAATGCGCGGGGTTCCGCTGCGCCTAGAGCTCGGTCCGCGTGACGTGGAAAATGGTCAAGTAATTCTGGCTCGTCGTGATACAGGGGAGAAGATTACGGTTCCGCTTGAAGGTATCGCACAGACAGTTGCTCAACTGTTGGAAGAGATTCAGCAAAATATGTTCCAAAAAGCACTAGCCTTTCGTGATGAGAACTCATATTTCGAGATAGATACGCTGGAGCAGCTATCCGCTCATATTTCAAAATGCGAGAGCGAAAACAAGACGAGCGGATGGGTGTTAGCTGGCTGGTGTGGGGACGATGCTTGTGAATCGAAGGTCAAAGAAGAAACCAAGTTCACTTCACGCAACATTCCGTTTGAACCTCCTGTACAAAAGAAAGTCTGCATTTGCTGCGGCAAAGAGTCACAGCATAGCGTCTGGTTCGGACGTGCGTATTAATCAGAATAGGGTGTGTCCACGCTTCGGCGTCTGGACACACCTTTTTTCATTTAGCGTCCGAGTATCCAATCGGTAAAAGCTTGCACATCCGTAAAGTGGTAGTCAGGCTCGGGATCAAATTTTCCCGACTTTTGTGTGACCAGAAGCCAATTCACACCGACTGTTCGCAAACCAGCCGCACGGCCAGCCAACACATCGGCATCACTGTCACCAACGAAAATGGTTTCCGCAGGAGTAGCGCCTAGCTGTTTCATAGCGGTAAAAATACCTTCTGGATGAGGCTTCGGATGGGTGACCTCATCCCCTGTGATCACGACGGAAAAATACGAATCTAATCCCCATTCTCGAAGGGAGATGTCAGCGCTTGTGCGCCCTTTTCCTGTTACGATTCCCATTTGGATACCTGCTGTGTGAAGTTCGTCGAGCATGCTTCGAATATTTTCCGGGTTTTGTACGCGGGAGTGTTCATCTGTGTATACACGATAAAAATGAGCGAGGGCGTTGTCATGAGCATGTGTGGGAAGCTTGTTTTGCAAAATGCCTGTCTCTGTGGGGCCAAAGAGAGCTACAATCTGTTCGTCCGTATAATGCTCCTGCAAAAACTGCTGAAAAGTAGAGCGAAAAGCGGTGAAGATCAGGGGGAGGGTATCGGCAACTGTGCCGTCGAAATCAAACAAAATCGTCCGCATTGGAGTCCTCCTTTGATTAAAAAATGAAAGAAAACCATCGTATCTGATGGTTTTCTTGGTGACTTACTCATCCGAATCATCAAAAGGAGCATCTACATCATCTGTTGGATCAGCTGGGGTCAATGGAAACAGGGTATCGAAAAACTTGAATTTTCGACGACCAGATTCCTTTTTGAACCCTTTGTACTTTTGCAACAGATCAGAGATTTCTTCGACAAATTGATTACGTTCATCTTGACTCAGATAAAACTCGGTCAAATTATAAGCAAACGTATTTTGGTATTCTTTCCGAACATCTTGGTCGCTGGCGACGAAGCGGTTGAGAGTCCTCATGAGGTCCTTTTCCGTAGTTCGAAACGGTGTAAACATGACATCACTTAATTGTTGAGCGTTTTCTTCAATCATCAATTGAAGCTTGACCTGAATGACCTTGGCAACGGGCTCATAATATTTCTCCACGATTGAGCCTTTTACCCGGGTATCCACTTGCTCGAGCAACCCAACACGCACGAGCTCCTTCACATGATAATGTAGCCGTGCTGCATTTTCGCCTAGTTCTGTAGCGATTTGTTTGGCCGTTCTGGGCTCCAAATCTTCAAAGAGTTCCAAAATTTTAACACGTTCCGCTATAGCAAGCGATTTCAACGCTTCTGGATCTGTTACTTCAAAAAACTCTTTCATGTTAATTCACCATCCAACTGACTAGGCCAAATTTTATTTTTTTTTATTCTATCCTTTTCTGAATCAAAGCGCAACTTGTATGCGGATGAAGTGGATACTAGATTGTGGTAAAATGGGACCAGCGAAAACAGGATATTATCGAGAGGAGGGAAAAGTTTGACGGCAGTAGGACAAGCTGCACCTGCATTTACTTTGCAGGCGAGCAACAATCAGACCATCTCACTTTCCCAATTTCATGGACAAAATGTGGTGCTTTATTTTTATCCGAAGGACCAAACGCCTACATGTACCACAGAAGCATGCGACTTTCGTGACTTCCATTCGGGCTTTGCAGAACTGAATACAGTTGTTCTCGGAATCAGTCCGGATTCTGTGAAATCGCATGACAAATTTATAGCGAAGCACGAATTGCCTTTTCAACTTGTGGCAGATCCGGATCACCAAGTGGCAGAGGCTTATGGTGTGTGGGTGTTGAAAAAAATGTACGGACGAGAGTACATGGGCATTGAACGCACGACGTTCGCCATTGATAAAGAAGGCAACATCGCAAAAGTATGGCCAAAAGTAAAGGTCAAAGGGCATGTGCAGGAAGTTCTTCAATTTATTAAGGAAGAGCTTCAATCCTAACGTTTATTTCGCAATGGGCGAATGGAGGACATACAGATGAGCGTATCCACGGAATATGTTGTGCAAAGCTTTTGCCAATTGGCGAACATCCCAAGTCCATCTGGCAATACAGAAAAAGTAATGGCCTGGGTTGCACAAGAGTTAGAAAAGCTTGGCGTTTCCTATAAACGGACAAACAAAGGGGCAATCGTTGCAACAGTAGCGGGGGCCAATAACGAAAAGGCAAGACTCTTGACAGCTCACGTCGATACGCTGGGCGCGATGGTAAAAGAAATAAAGGGCAATGGGCGCTTGAAGCTGACCTTGATCGGCGGTTTTGCATTCAATGCGATTGAAGGGGAGCACTGCGTTGTAGAGACTAGCAGCGGTCGTCTTGTAACCGGTACCATTCTGTCCACCAAAGCTTCCGTGCATGTTTACAGCTCAGAAGCGGGCAAAGCCGAGCGCAATGATGCGAATATGGAAGTCCGACTGGATGAAAAGGTCACAAACAAAGAGCAGGTACTTGCGCTGGGGATTTCCGTCGGAGATTTTGTCTCTTTTGATCCGCGGGTGACTGTAACGGATAGCGGCTTTATCAAGTCCCGTCATATCGACGACAAAGCAAGTGTAGCTGTATTGCTGGGGGTTCTGAAAGAACTAAGTGAATCCAGTCTGAAGCTGCCTTACACCACACACTTTTTTATTAGCAATAATGAAGAGATCGGCTACGGTGGCAACTCCAGCATCCCTGCCAACGTGGTGGAATACCTTGCTGTCGACATGGGAGCGATTGGTGACGGACAGACGACGGATGAGTATTGTGTGTCCATTTGTGCCAAGGATTCCACAGGACCTTACCACTACGGATTGCGCAGCCATCTGACCAAGCTCGCACAAGCGAACGGTTTGAACTACCAAGTGGACATTTATCCTTACTATGGTTCTGACGCAAGTGCGGCATTGAGAGCCGGGTATGACGTTGTCCATGGCTTGATTGGACCGGGAGTAGATGCTTCCCACTCCCATGAACGTACACATAAAGAAGCGCTCGACAACACGGCAAAGCTCGTTATGGCTTACCTTCAATCAGAAGAAATGCAAGCATAGGAGGACCATATGAGCAATATGTATCAATGGGCTGACTACTATGATCTCACACAACGCGGTGTTGCGGGTGATGTTGAGTTCTATCTGGAACAAGCCAAGCTGGCAGGGGGAAAAGTGTTGGATCTCGCTTGCGGCACCGGAAGAATCAGCATTCCGATGGCGCAGGCTGGCATCGACGTTACCGGAATTGACTTATCCCAGGATATGCTGGCAAGGGCCCAGGTAAAAGCAGAGGAACAAGGTGTAACATCCGGCTTGAAGCTATTGCAAGGGGATATGCGGGCCTTTGATCTGCAGGAGTCATTCTCGCTGATTATGATTCCTTTTCGGTCGTTTTTGCACCTTTTGCATGTTCAAGAGCAAATGAAGGCTTTGACGTGCATTCGCAAGCATCTGGCTCCAGGCGGGAAGTTCATCATGAACGTGTTTGTGCCCAAGATTCAGCATTTTTACGAGGAAAATGAAAAAATGTCCTTGCGTGGCACCTATCCACTCCCATCGGGGGAAGAGGTTGCGATGTGGGATTACACCCGTTATGACCATTTTCAGCAACTGTCTGAAGTGACACGCATATACGAGCGTACGGATGCACAGGGAGTTGTGACGGAACGGGTGAAGGGGCGATTTACTATCCGCTACATTTTCCCCGCGGAGCTCCATCATTTGCTTCGCTTAAACGGCTTGAAGGTCACACAACGATACGGATCTTTTGCAAAAACACCTTTTGATGCAAATAGCTCAGAATTGATTCTGGTCGCAGAAGCTTTGTGAACGGAACCAAAGGAGGGGATACGGAATGAAGATTTATACAAAGTCAGGGGATAAAGGTGAGACATCACTGGTTGCAGGTGTCCGCGTGCCGAAATTTGCGGACCGTGTAGAGGCATACGGTACGTGTGATGAAGCCAACTCGCAGATAGGATTGGCACTGGCTCTGTTACCTGCGACGGAAGAGTGGAAGGGATTGCAGAATGTCTTCCATGTCATTCAGACAAAACTGTTCCATGTAGGGGCTGAACTGGCAACGCCAGAAGGCAAAAAAGTAGGTTGGCCTATTTCAGAAGAGGATGTTACTTTTCTGGAAGAGCAAATTGACAAGCTAGATGCAGAGTTGCCGCCACTCACCAATTTTATTTTGCCTGGGGGTCATCCGGCAGCCGCCGCCTTCCATGTTTCGCGTACGGTCGTCAGACGTGCAGAGCGCAAAGCTGTCCATGTGGCACAGCAGGAGCAGGTAAACCCGTCCGTGGTCAAATACCTCAACCGATTGTCCGATTACCTTTTCGTTGTGGCTCGTCATATTAATAAAGAGACAAATGCAGTTGAGAAAACGCTGCACGAATAGGCAAAAGCCCCCTGGAATCAATCAGGGGGCTTCCTTTTTTATTTGGTACGCAGGTAAGTGGTGATTCCCGGGAGAAAGTCGATTTTCTCTGTGTGAAAAGTATCGTAGAGAAGCTTTCCGTCCTTACATGCGTTTCCTTCTAGCAGCATAGTGAGCTGCGTATTGGTAATAGGAAAGAATGGGAATCTCTCCATCATATTTACTACAGGCTTCATCAAAGCAAGGGGAATGTGAATCTTGTTGACCTTCCGCTTACCGATGGCCTCGCCAATCGCATCTAGGATTTGGCCGTAGGAGAGTGGTTCGGGTCCACCTGTTTCGTAGGTTTGATTGGTTGTCTCAGGTCGGCTTAAGGCTTGGACGAATACATCGGCGACCGTCTTGCGAGCGACTGGCTGCAAAGGGTAGGAACCATCACCAATGACCGGTGTGACAGGTAACCGAACCAGATCGGCGAGCATGTTCACGAATTCATCCCCAGCACCAAAAATAACAGATGGACGGAAAATGACGTACGAAATACCGCTTGCTTGCACTAGCTGCTCCGCTTCGTATTTGGTACGGTGATAGGCGCTAGTAGCGTTTTCACGTGCGCCCAGGGCACTCATATGTACAAAGCGCTTGATTCCAGCTTGCTTGGCGGCTTCCAGTACATTTTTTGTGCCTTCTACATGAATACGAGAAAAGAGAATGTTTTTCCCCGGTTGTTCGCGAATAATTCCGACGAGATGGATGACAGCATCGCAGCCTTGCATCGCTCTCAACAACGATTCTTTATCAAACAGATCGCCAGTTGCTTCTGTTATATTTGCATTGGCGGTTTCGTAGTAGGGAAGCTTACCTGTTGAACTAGTCCTGGTGAGGCAAACGATCTCATGCCCCTCTGCCTGCAAGCGTTCGAGTATACCCCGTCCAACAAACCCTGTGGCACCAGTCAGGAATACTTTCATGGAAAACCTCCTCCCGTTAAATACTTCCAGACTCATTGTACATCATGTGCAGTCTGCGGTGCTATCGATCGCTGTGTTGACCAAGACGGTATAATGGAGGGAAAAGGGGGATATATTTATGGCACAACGCAAAGTACCTGTTGCCGACATTTTGGATAATTTGCAGCAGCTTTATCCGGATGCGCACTGTGAATTGAATTATACAACCCCGTTTGAACTTCTCATTGCGACCATTCTTTCTGCCCAATGTACAGATAAACGGGTGAATGAGATTACAGCACCCATGTTCCAACAGCTAAACCAGCCGGAGCATTACCTTCATTTGACACAGGAAGAAATGGAAGAGCATATAAAAGGGCTCGGTTTGTATAAGAATAAGAGTAAAAACATTTTAGAGACCTGTAGAATCTTGTATGAAAAATACAATAGCGTAGTTCCACAAACGCATGCCGAGCTCGAAGCGTTGCCAGGGGTAGGAAGAAAGACTGCCAATGTCGTTTTGTCCAATGCATACGGGATTCCTGCGATAGCGGTGGATACGCATGTATTCCGTGTCGGGAACCGACTAGGCCTTGCGAATAGCGACAATGTGGACGAAGTGGAGCGTCAGCTCATGAAGCGCATTCCAAAAGAGAAGTGGACGGATGCGCATCATTGGCTAATCTGGCACGGCAGACGTGTATGCTCGTCGCGTAATCCTCAGTGCGGCAGCTGTACAATTCAATCCATGTGTAAGTTTGCACAGGCGGAAGCAAAAAAAGTTAAGAAACCTGCAACCAAAATGCCTGCAAAAGTAAAGTAAAAAACCTGATTTTCCACTTCTTTCTGTCCAAATCCGATGAATGGATATTGACAGTTTTCGTTGACTAGACGTACACTTATTTATAGTAATTCTAATCAATGACATTAGAGAAGCTGTTCTTTTGTCTTGCGAAAGACTGTGGGGTGTAACAAGATGGTACAACGTGTGGAGAAAGCAGTTGAAATCCTCAAGAATACCGGGGTTCGCATGACACCTCAGCGCCATGCAATTTTGACCTATTTGCTGGAAACGATGACTCACCCGACGGCTGACGAAATATATAAAGCCCTTGAAGGCAAATTCCCGAATATGAGCGTTGCAACGATTTACAACAATCTACGAGTCTTTAAAGATGCTGGATTGGTTACAGAGCTCACTTACGGGGATGCGTCCAGCCGATTCGATGCCAATGTGGAAGAAGATCATTATCACGCGATCTGTTCCACCTGTGGTGCAATCAGGGACTTCCACTTTCCGTATTTGCGGGATGCAGAAGTAGCTGCTTCCAAAGACATCGGCTTCAAAGTAACCGGACATCGTATGGAAGTTTATGGCGTTTGTGATTCCTGTCAAAAGAATCCCCACTAAGAATGTGTTTGATGAATGAGCACCTCCTGCTTGAATCGGATAATCCCGGTGATGCAGGGGGTGTTTGTTTTTGGATGACATAGCCCTTTCTGTCGATATCTGTAACCTTTTGGCTTCTCGTACGTCTTTTCTTGGTAGGAAGCTTGTCCGTGAATTACCAGAATACAAAAGGTTGTGAATGGATTGAACCAACGTTATGATCGAAATAATGAGTCAAATCATACAGCCCAAGTCAGAAGACAGGCTTATGTACCGGGAAGCAGGTGGAGAGTATGAGCAGGGAGTCGGGTAGAACTCTGCGACCAAGACGAAGAAAACGAAGGGTTTTTCGCACGTTGTTTTTGTTAAGCTTTTTATTGTTGGCCATCTTTGGCAGTATTTACTGGTTTTTTGTGCTCCGTGCCTCAACTGTGCATGTGCAGCCGTATGATGGTGATAAAAATGTGATTGTATACGAAGGCTCACGGAAAGATCCCTCGTATATATTGGAATCAGAGCAAATATTGCTGCCCTTTGATTTCATTAAAGAAAACATTGATCCTGCGATTTTCTGGGATGAGCCTACACGTTCGGTTATCGTCACGACGAAGGATAAGGTGCTTCGTATGGAGAGCGGAGAAGTTGTCGCTTATCTGAACAAAAAACCTGTGGATTTACTCGTTCCGGTTAAAGAGGTCGACGGAACACGCTATGTCCCGCTGGATCCTTTGGCAAAGCTATATCCTTACTCTTTTGAGCGAAAAGCAGATACGGGTGTCCTGGTCGTTGAAAAAGAGGGCTACGAAATCCAGCAAGCGAAAGTGATCGCTGCAGAGGAAAAACAAGCTGTCCGTACCGGTGCTTCTCACCGAACCCCGATCGTAGCAGAGCTGTCGTCAGGAGAGGTTGTCGACGTTCTTGGCAAAGAGGAAAACTGGTATCGCGTTTTGACGGCCTCGGGAGTAGGGGGATTCATTTCAGAGAAAAGTATTGAAATGACGGATGTGCGCAAAGTTCAGTTGGAGCACGCGACTGCTACCGGACAACAAGAAGCTGCTTGGAAGCCTGAGGGGAAGATCAACCTCGTATGGGAGCACGTCGTCAGTAAAAATCCGGATGTTTCAAAAATTAGTGCATTACCAGGGGTAAATGTAGTTTCTCCTACTTGGTTTGAAATGAAGGATGCAGAAGGAAATCTGTTGAACAGGGCCGATCCTGCATACGTGAAATGGGCCCATAATAGGGGCTACAAGGTATGGGGTCTAGTTACAAACGGCTTTAATCCAGATTGGACCAAGTCTGTTCTCAGTAGCTATGACAAGCGAGATAAGTTAATTGCCCAACTCTTATACTACGCTCATCTTTATGATCTCGATGGCATCAACATCGATTTTGAAAACGTGTATTTGGAAGAAAAAGAGGAGCTCGTACAGTTTGTTCGGGAGCTGACGCCGTATCTCCATCAACAAGGACTGACCGTTTCTATAGATGTGACGATCAAGTCAAACGCGAAGCAATGGTCCATGTTCCTGGATCGGAAAGCTTTGGCGGAGGTCGTTGATTATGTTGCGGTGATGACATATGATGAGCACTGGGCAGCGAGTCCAAAAGCTGGTTCTGTCGCATCATTGCCATGGGTGGAGCGGGGCTTGCAAGGAGTTTTGGAGGAAGTCCCTAACGAAAAGCTCTTGCTGGGTGTACCTTTTTACACACGCTTGTGGACAGAAGCCAAGCAGGCTGATGGCACTGTGAAGGTGAGCTCTAAAGCTTATTCCATGACAAAAGCGCAGGATTGGATCAACGAACGCAAGCTGACGCCAGTTCTGGATGAAGCTTCAGGTCAACATTACGTGGAGTATAAAGACCCGAAAGATGGCAACGTCTATAAAATGTGGATAGAAGATGTAACTTCTATGAAGAAGCGTATGGAGATCGTCAATAAGTACGACTTGGCGGGTGTAGCTTCTTGGCGCCGTGGTTTTGAGGTGCCGGAGATATGGCAAGCAATTGACGAGACTCTGAAATAAAAGATAGACAGCTTTCACGAAAGAAAGCCACCTGTGCTCCCGAATGCTCGGGAATTAGCAGGTGGCTTTTTACATATAGATGAAAAGGAATCATATTATGTCTGGTTTTGCTGAGGATGTCCGTCTTCTAGGCGTAAAGGTTGTCCACAAAACATACAGGCGTCTTCTTTTCCCAACATCTTCGTCACTTTTTGGCATGAAGGGCACTGCACCTGTGGAGCTGAAGTGGAGACCATCCCGGAAATCATAAACAAGACTGTACTGCCCATTGTCAGAATGAACCCGATGATCAAAAGCAGCGTCATAAAAATGTAAGAGCCTTTTAAGAGGCTTCCAAGTAAAGGAATAAAGTCCAAATAACCTGCAAAAAATGCGTACCCTGTATACATCAGCAAAATGCCGATTACCATGCTCCAGTTGCCCCATGTGCGCATGCGTTTGATCTTGCTCAGGCGTTCTGTATTTTTCATGATCATTCCTCCTACCCTATAGTATAGCATACAAAGGATTTGTCTGTTGACAAGCAGGAAACGGACAAGACTTGTAGAATCCATAAGTTCAACCCAGGGGGCAGGGAGGAACAAGGCATGACTTTGAGGCAGACGTATCTGAAAAATCTCCAGCAGCGCTTGGATGTGCAAGCAGTGCTTGTTTTGAATGATTCAGATATGCTAGTCCCATTTCGTGAGGGAATCTTTTATTTCGTCGTAGTAAATGAGCCCCAAGCTGATGGTAAAATCCGCAGGATGCTATTTCAAGAACAGGTGATCATTGAGCAGCAAATCAGCACGTGGCAACTGGAGAAGGGAGCCATCTGCGGTTTGGATGAACGACTTGCCGAGATGCTTCGAAGGGCGGAAATCATTTGGGACAAAGATCATTATATGAAACAAATGAAACTGCGCCTCGCAAGTTTGTCATCTTCTCTCCAGAAAAAACATATCTGTAAGGAGTATTCCCAAAGCCTTCGTTTTTTTCACGAGACAAAAGAGTTTTTGCAGCAAGGCATGATGCTGGATGCGCATCACTCTGCCATTCAAACGATTCACTATTTGGCTCGTCTCATTGTATATGAAGCGGGAGATCATCCTCAGCCAGCTTTATGGACGCAAGTTAAACAGATAGATCCTTCTATTTATAAGCTGTATGAGGAGCTATCTTTTAATGCAGAAGCATTGGAGAAGCGAATTGAACTGCTTGTGCTGGCCATTGAATTTTGGATCGCATCTAGAACTAAGGAATCTGTACGATATCTGGTTGAGCTTATGGAGACAAAGGCAGGGCCTTGGCGTTTGGAAGAGTTGATGAATCATCCAATGATTCAAGAGGCTGAGATCGAGATTCCTCTCGTGATAGACAAGATGCTCCAGCGCTTGTTGATCCAAGAGATCGTATGCAAAGAAGGAGAAAATGGTGACAGAGAAACAGGTTTTATTTTAATGGGGTAAAAAAATTTCAATTAATGTTGACTTCTGTTTGCGATCCATGCTATATTAACAAACGTCGCTGCTGCACTAACGCAGAGCGGTCGAGAAAAAAGTTTTAAAAAACACTTGATTTCACGAGTGGATATGTGGTAAATTAAGAAAGTCGCCTCTGGGCGATGAAACAAAAATGCTCTTTGAAAACT
>NZ_PXZM01000012.1 GCF_003013395.1 Brevibacillus fortis
GGTCTCCTTCCAGACATGTGACAGGGCTTTCGTACAGCTTGTGTGTAGTAGATGCTTTTACAACGTTTTGTTAGTCATACAAGGGAGTTTCAAGAAGCGTTTTTCGCATCATAGACTTTGCTTTCAAAAAAACAAAAGCCGCGTAGAAGAAGCGCATTTCCAGTCCAAGCGCCTCTGGAGCCCGACCCAGCGTAGGAAAAAATGGCGGGGAATTTCAGCTTCACTTATGGAATCCTTCTTCGAAACATCTACGTTTGAAGCGCTCCCGCCATTTTTTCCGAAGCGGACAGTCTTCACCCTCAGCAGGGCGGAGGCTGAAGCGTAGACTGGAAATGCGCTTCTTCCCTCACGACAGCAACTAAAAAAGACGAAAGCCACGATGGCCTCCGTCTTCTATTATTCCTTTTTATCTGCTTTCTACTTCTACGGAAACGACATGATCTACCGCTTTCAGGAGACTGTATATATCCGTCGTATACGTATTTTCCGACGCTGTAATCATCATTTCCAGCCTTTGCATCTTATTGTCCAAGTCTTTGACTTTGACCCGCTTCACTTGCAGATCGAGGTGCTTAATTTGCTTGAACACCAAATCCAAGTCGCCCCCGCCTTCTACCACAATCTTGATCGACAAATCTCTTTGTCTGAGCGATTCCGGACCAATCAAGCGAAGAATAATCGGGAACAAATTAATCGCTAAAATAATGAGGATCGTCGCGGTCACTGCCTCAAAATAAAATCCTGCTCCTACCGCAATCCCTAGTCCAGAAGCTGCCCAGACCATCGATGCTGTGGTCAAACCCGAAATGACATCATTACTCCGGCGTAAAATCACACCGGCCCCAAGGAAACCGACACCGCTCACAATTTGAGCAGCCAAACGAAGTGGGTCCATATTGGTGTGTCCGGGCATGGAGAATCGATGCACGGATTCGATGGAGACTATCGTAATGAGACAGCTCGCTACCGATATGACCATACTGGTTTTGACACCAAGCGGTTTGTGCTTGAGCTGTCGATCCATTCCAATCAGTAAACCCAGAAATAGTGCAACTCCTAGTTTTAGCAAAAAATCATACGTCATGAATACTGAGAGCGACATGAGCTTCTCCCCCCATCTGCTTTGATGTCAGGTTATCTTCCATCATCTATGATAAGAAGTATATCTGGTATTTCACCTAGTGTAAACGGGGCTTTCATTCTTCATGCAAAAAGCGGAAAACCGCCTCAACAGGGATTTTCCGCTTCTCTTGTTTCCTTATGAATGACTGCGAATCATGCGTTTCTGTAACGACAGCAGACGCCCAAAAAGGAAAATGGCACCAGCAGCCAATCCCGTAATCAGACCAATCCAGTATCCGAATGCTGCAAGCGAAGTGAATTTCGCCAGAATGTATCCCAAAGGCAAGCCAATCACCCAATAGGATATCAGCGCAACGATAAAGGTAACGGTCACATCCTTGTACCCGCGCAGTACACCTTGGATAGGAGCCGCGACGGCATCAGAGATCAGGAAGAGGATCGAGTACATCAAGAAATGCTGGGCAAGCTCCAACACCTCTATGTCGGTTGTGTAAAAACCAGCCACCTGCTTACTGAACATCAGCAAGCTGATTCCAAATAAAAGGGCAATACCAAGAGCGATACCTATTCCCAAATAACTGTACTGCTTCGCGTCCCGGAACCTTTTGGCGCCAACCTCGAAGCCGATGACAATCGTCAACGCCATGGATATGCTGAGTGGCACCATGTACAGGAATGATGCGAAGTTCATCGCCGCCTGATGGGCAGCAATCGTAATTGTGCTGTATTCACTCATAAACAAAGTGACGGCCGCAAAAATGCTAACCTCGCAAAAGATCGAAAATCCGATGGGAAGCCCCAGCTTCAAAAGCTCTTTCCACGCCTTCATCGAGATCCGGTGAAATTGGGAGAACAAACCGAATTCCACAAAGGGATGGACACGATTCACGACAAACAAAGTAATCAACAAAATACACCAGTACGTAATGCCAGATGCAAGCCCGGCGCCGATTCCACCCAGCCTGGGCAAGCCGAAGTTACCAAAGATAAGAGCGTAGTTCAACAATACGTTAATCGGCAACGATAACAGGGTAATGAACATCGTTACCCGTGTCTCTCCCAATGCGTCGATAAAGCAACGGAGTACCGTATAAATAAACATCGGAATAATTCCAAGAGCGATTGCATGCAGGAAGCCGCGAGCAATCGTGCGCACCTCAGGCTCCAATTGCATCCAGTTCAAGATCGGATCAAGTAGCAAACCACCGACGATGATGACACCGACCGCAATCCCCACACTCAAATACAAGGCTTGCATAACCGTGTAAGGCACCTGATTTTGTTTCCCTGCCCCCACCATCTGTGCAACCATCGGCATGACAGCCATTAGAATCCCCGTCAAACCTGCTTGAACAGGTGTCCACAGACTAGCCCCAATCGCTACACCCGCCAAATCCGTCGGACTGGCATGTCCAGACATGATGGTATCGGCGAACGTCATCGAAAACAGCGCCAGTTGTGATATCAAGATCGGAAGCAAAACAGCCAAAAACTGCCGCCATTTTTCTTTTAACGAATAGGTTTCATTCATTTTTCATTTCCTTCTAACCTTATAAAATGGACTTATCGTTCAAATTATAAGTATATCAAAACAAGTAGGAATCAGCAAAATACTGGCTGCACTTAGATTAAAAAAACCCAGGCAGATCACCCGGGCTTTGCACCATTATTTAACCTGCTTCCATACATCGGCTTTCCCTGGCTCTTCGCCTTTGGTCCACCATTTTGCCTCATAAACCTTGTCTTCGTAGTTCACTTTCGCTCCGCCATCATACGCTTTGCCGGAATCCCACGACAGGACGACATCGCTCACCAGCTTCCACGCATCGGAACGGTCTGGCTGTTCGCCAGTCACCCACCATTTTGCTACGAATTCCAGTCCGTTATACAAGACGCGGTCGCCCTCTACATACACGGCAGAGGAATCCCACTCGGCGATTTCACCTGGCACTTCAGGTTTTTTCTCCTTCGTGCTTGCAGCAAAAGGTGCGCTCTCTTCGGAAATATTACCTGCCGCATCAACTGCCTTGATCGTATACGTATAAGCTGTTCCTGCCTTTAATCCTTTATCGACAAAGGAAGGCTGCTTAACTGTTCCTACGTGGGAGCCATCACGATACACCTCGTATTTCACCACGCCAACATTGTCACGGGAAGGACTCCACATGAGGTCGATTTCTGTCTCTGTTGGATGGTGAGTCATGATTCCTGCTGGTGTAGTCGGTGCTTCTGTATCCACGATATCTTCTGCTTTTGTGCGAACAGTTAGTGCTTTGCTAGCGTTAGACTCTTTCCCTTTGCCATCGACTGCCACTACGGTGTAGCTGTAAGCCGTAGCAGGCGTCAAACCTTTGTCCGTGTAAGCTGTTTCTTTGGTAGATGCAATAATTTTGCCATTGCGATACACATCGTATTGCTTGATTCCCTCAGTTGCGACGGATTTTGTCCAACTAAGCTCAATACTTGTAGCTGTTTGCGATACGGAAGTCACATTACCTGGAACGGTAGGTTGTTGTACAACTCCTGAACCACCGTTAATCAGATTCACATCAATCGCCTGGTAAAAGGCCATGCCCGTATCGGCAATTTCCCAAACACCCAAAATAATGTGGTAACCGCTGCGATCTGTCGGTACATTGCACGAATGCGTTACCGTGAATGGCGGTCTTTTCCCTCCGTCCTGAAACGAGCAGAACAGTTCCAGATCCGCTCTGGTAAGCGGTTTGTTAGGATTCCAATCTTTTTTCGTGATGTAATATTTCCATTCCGCTGTGCTATGCGGGGCTGTCAGATTCCAAGTAAACGCATTTTGTCCACCTTGCAAGGTAACCTTGGTCCAGCGATCTGCTGTTTGTGTGTAAAGCTCAGGATAGCGGCCTGCACCGGTAAATTCACCATCGGCAGGACCAGATTGCGGGAACGATCCGATGCCCTCCACGCTTTGCGGCTCGTACTGGATTTGACCGCAGCCTTTGTTTTGCCCCGTCTTACACAAGTAAGAGCGACTCGCTGGCGATTCGATGTACCCGTGAGCCGAGGCTTTCTCAGCGAACACGAGAGTAGCTGCGCCCGCCACCAGCATCATTGCCAGCATGAACAAAAGCGACAGCCCATTACTAAACAGTTTGTTTCTCAACCCTACGTTATCCATTTATTTATCTCCTCTTTTCTGGATTAGGATCGAATACCATGTTACAGAAAATTTTTCCAGTATCCCAGATTCTGAATACCTAAACCAAAGCCTACCAAATACCCGAATTCCAGTCAGAAAATAGGGAGATGATTCAGGAATGTATACCTATGCATGAAAATTTATATACTTCATTAGGGACTTTTTGATCAAAAAAAGTTGCCTGCTGAAAACAACCTACTCAGCAAGCAACTTTTATTACATCAAAAGCAACGGAACGATTTTCCCGTCATTTACATCGATCAACCCCAGATCCGTCAGCTTCAAGGCTGGACTGACCGGTAAGGAATGCGTACTGATCGACATGATCGGGTTGTAGTGATCGTAACCGAGCGACTCCATGGCACGGCGAAGGTGCTCGACTTCCTTTGCGGTTTTTTCCAATGGTTCCTCTGTCAAAATGCCTCCGACTGGCAAATGAAGGCTCGCGATCACTTCGCCATCCTCGACCACGTAAAAGCCGCCCTGATTGCGGATGACTTCATTGGCTGCGACCATCATATCGTGCGGATTGTGCCCGACAACCAAGAGATTGTGGTTGTCATGCGAATAGCTGGTGGCTACCGCACCTCGTTTGATCGTATCTCCGCTGATCAAGCCATAGCCGCGGTTGCCGTTTTTGCCATAGCGTTCAAAGACGGCGATCAAGCCGTACGGGCTTTCCTCCCACAAGAGTTGTCCTTCCCGCACCTCAGCGATCCCACGGTGATCCTCTGTAAAAGTAGAACCGTTTTGAACAAGCATGACCCGACATGGATAACGATTGTCCGGCACTTCTACTTTTGCGTGAAAATCTTGCTCTGTAAGTGGCGATAGCTTGATGCTCTCATAAAAATGCGCAGGGAACTGCTTTTCTTTGACCACTTGTCGGTACTCTTCTTTGACGTCATAAGCTTTCTTCCCATTTTTATAGACGCGTTCGATCTTTAGTTCATGCAGATCGGACAGCAACAGGAAGTCCGCTATTTTGCCTGGAGCAATCGCCCCTCGATCCGTCATGTTCATACGTCTGGCTGGGGTAAATGTGCTCGCGTAGATCGCGCGCTCCGGCTGCATCCCCATTTGAATAGCTTTTTTCACGATATGGTTCAAATGTCCGCGATTGACCAAGGAATCCGTCATCACATCATCCGTCACGAAGCAAAAATGCTCAGAAACATCTTCCTTGATCAAATAATCCATGACTTCATCCGTCATCGATTTTTCTTGAATCTCGAGAAACATGCCGGCTGCGATTCGCGCTTCCATGCCTTCTCGCGTCTGGTGCGTATGATCGGAGTCCACCCCCGCATAAATGACGCGATGCAGGTCCAAATCAAGCAATTTTGGGACATGCCCCTCAATGACGAGCTTCGGATACGTCTTGCGAATATGCTCCAGGATGCGGTTCGTCTTGCAGTCAGGGTCCTTGATGATGTCTACGTAATTCATGATTTCGCCGAGGCAAATGATCTCTTCGGTACGCAAGAGCTCATCCATGTCTGCAATCTCGACAGACCCACCTGTTGTTTCCATCGAGGTAGCTGGTACGGAGCTCGGGATCGCGTACAGCATATCAGCGACACAATCACGGCTAGCACGAATCATCTCTTTGATCCCTTCGATTCCGAACACATTGGCCATCTCATGCGGCTCCGGTACGATCGTCGTCACTCCGTTTTGAATCAAGCCGTAGGAAAACGTCTCCGGCGTCACCATCGTGCTCTCAATATGCAGGTGAATATCGACCAGACCAGGAATCATGTAGCGGCCTTGTCCGTCCACGATCTCAGTAGCTTTAAACGTTTCCGTACTCCGCTCACCGATATAGAAAAATCGTTCATCTAAAACAGCGACATTTCCTCTGATGAACTTTTTAAAATAGCTGTTAAACACTTGGACGTCTTGAATCAACAAATCGACCTTCACGAAAATAACCTCCTGTCTTTAGTCCACGAGTACCACTTTGTCTTTCGGAAACAGCAGATTCACGTTCATGCCAGTCTTGTACGGCGTCTCCATCTCCTGATTGACCGTGAAGTCGCCCAACTCTGTTTCCACGACATATTGATAGCTGCGTCCCAAAAACGTGCTTACTTTTACCGTTCCGCGCAAACGGTTCATTCCCGGTTCAGCACTCTCTTCTGTCGTCACGAGGAGGTCATCTGGTCGCATTGCACATTTTTTGCCGGACGAACTCGCTGTGCCCGGATTTTTGGAAGCGGTAAACTGATGGTCGCCGACGCGCAGACCGATTTCTCCGTTCTGTTCGGTGCGCTCTGCGAAGTCGATGAAGTTGGTAAAACCGATAAAGCGGGCGATAAACTCCGTCTTCGGATATTTAAAAATCGTGGCTGGATCGTCGAGTTGCTCGATCACACCCTTGTTCATGATCGCCACCTGATCCGAGATGGAGAAGCACTCCTCCTGGTCATGCGATACGTACACAGTCGTAATTCCCAGCTCTTGTTGAATGCGACGGATTTCTACGCGCATGTTGATCCGCAGATTGGCATCGAGGTTACTGAGCGGCTCATCGAACAGGAGCAGGTCAGGCTGAATCACCAGTGCCCGGGCAATCGCCACGCGCTGTCTTTGACCACCGGACAGCTCCTTCGGGAAACGCTTTTCATAGCCGCCGAGACTCACGACTTCGAGAATATGCTGCACCCGGGTCTTTACCTCTGTTTCATTGATCTTGCGCAGGCGCAAACCGAATGCCACATTATCGAATACAGACAGGTGCGGAAACAGCGCATAGCTCTGGAACACAAACCCGAAGTTGCGTTTGTTGACCGGAACCCGCGTATAATCTTTTCCTTCAAACATGAACCGACCATCTTTTGCTTCAAGAAAACCTGCAATCAGGCGCAGCGTCGTCGTCTTTCCGCAACCGCTCGGACCGAGCAAAGAGATGAGCTGTCCCTTTTCGATATTGAGATTGAAGTTTTGCAAAATATATTGATTGTCATAGGCAACCGATACGTTTTCCAGCGTGAGCAATGCCATGAGTTGATGCCTCCGTTATCGTTTTGTAAAGTAGGAAAGCCCCATCAGACGTTCAATGATGAACATGAGAATAGCCGTAAGAATCATGAGCAGCACGGAAATAGCGGCGATCGTCGGATCGAAGTTGTTTTCTACGTACGTCAGCATCTGGATCGGCAGCGTGCTTACCCCTGGTCCTGTCATGAAAACAGAGATATCTACGTTGTTGAACGACTCCAGAAAAGCGATCAGGATCGCAGCAATAATCCCGGAGCGAATATTCGGCAAGACAACTTTGAAAAAGGTTTCGAGACGACCTGCCCCAAGGCTTAGCGCCGCTTCTTCAATGGCGAAGTCAAAGTTGGACAAGGAAGATGCAATGACGCGAATGATAAACGGAAGCATCAGCACCGTATGACCGACGAGAAGTCCCGCATAGATCGGCAAATTGTACACGACGATGACGTATTTCAGCATCGCAAAGCCCATAACAATCCCCGGAATCAGGACAGGTGAGATGAAAATCCCATTCAAGATGCCCTTGCCGCGAAAATCAAAGCGACTGAGCGCATAGGCTGCCGGAATCCCCAACAAGAGCGCCAAGAGATTTCCCAGCAAGGAAACGAACATCGAGGTCTTGAACGTAGTCATGAACATTTCTACCTTGAAGATGTTTTCGTACCACCGCCAGGAAAAGCCCTCCGGTGGAAACTTCAAGACGCTCCCCGGCTCAAACGACGTAAAAGAAATGATAATGAGCGGCCCTAGCAAAAACAGAAAGACGAGAGAGGTAAACAGGGCCAACCCGCGATTTTTCTCCTGCATAGCTTCTACCCCTTCGGATTTAATTTCGTCGCCAGCTTGTTCATGAAGTAGATGACGACAAATGTAATGACAATCATGATCGTGGCAATGACGGATGCCAAATGCCAGTCATTGAGCGTAATCGCATTTTGATAAAGGAACGTAGAGATGACTCGCTGTTTTCCACCTAGCAGGGCAGGCGTGGTGTAGGCGGTCAAGCTGCCGACAAACACCAGAATGCTACCAATGATGAGTCCCGGTACACTCAGCGGCACGATGACCTTCCAGAAGGCAGTCAATTTCGAAGCACCCAGGCTTTCCGCCGCCTTCAGCAAATCCGGGTCGATGTTTTCCATCACCCCTACCAGCGTAATAATGATCAGCGGCAGGAACAGATGAATCAGACCAATCATCATCGCAGTCGGCGTATACAATATTTCCAACGGCTTATCGATGAGCCCGATTGCAAGCAGCGAGCTGTTCAACAAACCCTTTTTTCCGAGAATAATCATCCAAGAGAACGACCGCACGACAGAGCTAGTCAGCAAAGGAAAAATCGCCAACGCCAGCAAGATACCCTTTTTGCGAGGCCCCAGCTTGGAAATGTAGTACGCGGCAGGAAAACCAATCAGAACACACGCAATCGTCGTGACCAGACTGACCTGCAGCGTTGTCAGCATAATTTTCAAGAAGTACGCGTCTGTAAGAAATTGGAGATAGCCTTGGATCGTAAAGCTACCATCTTGATAAAAGGTGGATGCAATCGTCATCACGATCGGAATGACCATGAACAGCGTCAAAAACAGCACACCTGGCAACAGCAATAAATAAAGACCCGTTTTTCTCATCTGATTAACTCCTGTTCACGGTATCGTCAGGCTTTCAATGCGCCGATAAAACGCGCAAAGAACGCATCTGCATCTACGTCCAGACAGACGTTTATGTTCGGTTCTTTTTTCAGGCGGTTTTGAAAGTCGCAAACCGTTTGCCCATCACACAGCTCACTTCTCGTTTCGATATCCACATATAGCTTCTGCGTCTTCACCAGCTTCGGGTCGAGTGCGACGGCGACAGCTAACGGATCGTGCATAGCGCACGCATAGACACCATTTCTCTCAAAATAACGATGGAGGTAATCAGACGTACTCTGTCTCACGTACTCGCCCATCGGTGTATCCCCTAACTCGCGAATGTGCTCCTCGTTCAACAGCACTCTTCTCGTCACATCCAGTCCAACCAGCGTCAATTGCGGGAAACCGGCATGAAATACGACCTTGGCTGCCTCTGGATCGACGTACATGTTATACTCCGCAACCGGCGTCACATTGCCGTGCTCGCGAACCACTCCACCCATGAAAATGACTTCCTTGACGTGTTGGACAAGCTCCGGACATTTTTTCACCGCCAGCGCCAGATTGGTCAGCGGCCCTGTCATGATAAGTGTAATCTCGCCGGAATGCGCGAGCACATTTTCCACGATGAAATCAGGGGCAAAGCCAGCAGTCGGCTCCTTGTCAACCGGAACTCCAGCAAGAGCGCCACCCAAACCATCTTCACCATGTACAGCATGCTCGAAAAACAACGGCCGCAGCAGCGGTTCAGACGCTCCGCAGACGACAGGGATTTGCTCCCCGACTTGTAAGAAATCGAGAATTTTGCACGTGTTTTCTGTGGCTTTTCGCAGTGATACGTTGCCATTCACCGTAGTAATGCCAACCAGATCGAATTGCCCGCTCTTCACAGCGAGAATAATGCCAAGCGCATCATCAATGCCTGTATCCACGTCAAGAATGATCTTTTGCACGAGTGGTCCTCCTCACGTTCATTCCTCATGAAAACAAGGGTATATCCGTAAATGACTATACCCTCGCCTTTGTTTTTCTATCGTTCGTTATTGCGTGATTTCACGATTCCAACGGTCAATCCATGCTTTGGAGTGCTCGTTTACGAATTTCATGTCCAGCATTTGCAATTTGTTTACGGTTTCTTCGCCGTACGTTACACCTTTTGCTTCTTCTTCCGTCAGTTGAACCGTTTTGTTTACAGGGGAATCGATTTTCGCTTTTGCTGTTTTTTCCTGAACTTCCTTGCTCAGCTGATAGTTGATGAAGTCTTCTGCCAGCGCTTTGTTTTTCGAGCCTTTTACGATGTTAACTGTATTCATGACAGCGTATCCGCCACTTGCAGGTTGTACGAAAACAGCTTCTGGAACAGCAGCCTTGATGTCTTTGAAGTACATTTCCATGATTGGGCCTACGCCGATCTCTTCTTGTCCAAACATGTTGACGTATTCGGAGGTCTTATCGTAGAACTTCACAATCCCCTTATTTACTTCCTTCATTTTCGCGAAAGCTTGGTCCTCATTGAATTCTTTGCTGCCTGCTACTTTGGAAGCACTGTCGAGGACCATCGGACCTGTTGTAGACGTAATGCTTGGCAATGTCAATTTGCCCGCCAGCTCTGGGTTCCACAGGTCTTTCCAATCCTTGATCTCGGATTGAACGAGCTTTGGATTGTAGGCGATTCCGAATTGCCCAATCGTATAAGCTGGGCCGTACTCCTCGCCCAGTGGAGCTTTGGCGATATCGTAGATTTGATCCAGATTCGGGATGCGGCTGCGATCGATTTTTTCAAATGCCCCACTCTCAATCCCTTGCTGTGCATAGTAGTCAGAGAGATAGATCAAGTCTACATCGGAGCTGCCTTGACGAATTTTGTTCAAGCGCTCAGCGTTGTTCCCGATTTCCAAAACGATTTTTACGTTGTGTTCTTTTTCAAATGGCTCATATACTTCTTTACGGAAAAAGTCTTCGGAGAAGCCCCATGTGGAGATGACCAGCTTTTGTGGCTCGCCCTTGGCTTCGCCGCCAGCTCCTCCCGCTTGTGGTTGAGCATTGCTGCCACAGCCAGCGAGAGCAAGTGACATCACAGAAAAAGACAGGATTCCAGCAAGTAATTTTTTCATCGTAATTCTCCTCCAGTTGGGTTCATTTGATGACAAAATATGGTGGTAACAATAAAAAGAAAAGTACCCTTGATTAGAACGTTTCATTCTAAACAAGAGCACTTTTCTTCGTAAACAAAGAGAAGTGACACCCGTTTTACGCGTTGTCTACGGTCTCCCCTTAAGATAGATCAAAAGAGAAAATCCGAACGATTGCGTCAGGTATTCAGTTCTGATTCAGCTAAAATAACATTCGTGATCGCCCACTGCGTAGGCGCATCATAGTCCCGCAGCACAGCTTCCAGCGGCAAGCCCATCTCTTCTTCCAGTCGCTCTTTCAGTCTTTTCTTATAGAGAAGAGACATGCGAAAATCGACTTCGAGCTTGAGGGCTGGCGCTTCTCCTTCCAACGCTTGTGAGCGCGGAGAGCGGCGATGCTTGGCTTGGAACGTAATCATCTGATTTTCAATCGTGACTCGGAGCAAAGTCGTTCCAAATCCGAACAACTCTTTGGCTATCTCATTATAGATGGCAGACAGCTTTTTTCTGGTTTCATTGGAGTCCACTAGAGTCATGTCATCACCTGCGATAGCTGGTATCGGGTTCATTCGCTCTCATTATACATATGATTTTTTCATTCTTCAATATAATATTCGTATTTTGATCAATTTCACATTTTTCCAGCAAGTCATTCGTTTGCAAAAACATTTGACACCCGCAAAATCAGTAGTTATAATCCAACTATCCAAATACGAATTAGTAACAATTGTTTGGACTTTCAATTTCATAGCACATTCTCTTATGAAGAGAGGTTGAGGGACTGGCCCTATGACACCTCGGCAACCTATCACACTTGATACGGTGCCAAATCCAGCGGATTTATTCCGACAGATAAGAGAGGTATTGTTGCAGTGTGGTTTACATACTCGCAGTTCCAGCCTCTTTCAGTCGGAAGAGGCTTTTTTCTATTCCATCTTACATCCAGAGAAAAGGGGTATTTTCATGAAAAAGACTGGTCTACTGCTCACTACACTACTGCTCGCTGCATCGCTCGTAACGGCTTGCGGCGGTAAACAAGAAACCGCTCCCGCTAACGGTGGCGCTGCTGCTGAACAAACCTCGCTCAAAGTGGGCGTCACTGGCGGCCCGCACGAAGAGATTCTGAATAAAGTCAAAGAAGTTGCAAAAGGGAAAGGTCTCGAAGTCGAAGTCGTCGTTTTCAATGATTATGTACAGCCGAACCAAGCGCTCGACAAAGGCAATCTCGATGTGAACAGCTTCCAAACCATCCCGTTCTTGGCGAAGTTCAATCAAGACCATAAAACGAAAATCATCGAGGTTGGCAAAACCGTCACGTATCCGATGGGCCTTTACTCCACCAAGCATAAAAAAGTGGAAGACATTCCAGCAGGCGGCGTTGTCGGCATTCAAAACGACCCTACTAACCGAGCGCGTGCCCTGTTGCTCTATCAGGCAGCTGGCTTGATTAAGCTCAAGGATGGCGTGGGCGACAATGCAACACCACTGGACATCGTAGAAAATCCAAAAAATTTGCAATTCAAAGAGCTGGAGGCTGCTTTCCTAGCACGCTCGCTGAGAAACGTAGAGGTCGCTTCGATTAATACGAACTTCGCCATGGAAGCTGGCTACACCCCGAAAAAAGATGCGATCTTCGCTGAGACAGCCGACTCTCCATACGTAAACATCTTGGCAGTCAATGAAGCCAACAAAGACAACCCAGCTGTCAAAAAGCTGGTGGACATCTACCGTTCGGAAGAAGTGAAGAAATTCATCGACGAACGTTTTGAAGGAGCTGTACTGCCGTCCTGGTAAGATCGACGCCGGGAACATCAAGAACAACAAGGAGAACTCGTTATGATACAGCTAACCGATATTCATAAGTCGTATAAAGTAGGAAACAAGCAGGTAAAGGCATTGAAGGGCGTGTCCCTGCAGGTGGAAAAAGGGCAAATCTACGGGGTTATCGGCTTTAGCGGAGCGGGGAAAAGTACCCTGCTCCGTACCATCAACCTGTTGGAGAAGCCGACCAGCGGTTCTGTGATCGTCAATGGCCAGAACATGCTGACCCTCAAGGAAAAAGAACTGCGGCAAGCCCGCAAAAAGATCGGGATTATTTTTCAACACTTCAACCTGCTCTCTTCCTATAATGTCTTTGACAATGTGGCGGAAATCTTGCGGATGAATCGCGTCCCCAAAGATGTCATTAAGCGCAAGGTAGAAGACCTTCTCGGCTTGGTTGGCTTGTCTGATAAAGCAAACGCTTATCCTTCTCAGCTATCCGGGGGACAAAAGCAACGGGTGGGCATCGCTCGTGCGCTGGCGACCGATCCGGAGATCCTGCTCTGTGACGAAGCGACTTCCGCTCTCGACCCGCAGACGACCGAATCAATTCTGGAGCTGTTGCTCGACATCAATCGGAAGTTTAACCTGACCATCGTGCTGATTACACACGAAATGCAGGTCATTAAGAAAATTTGCGACCAGGTAGCCATCATGGAAAACGGTGTCGTCATTGAGCAAGGCTCTGTTTTGGATATTTTCAGCAATCCACAAGAGCAAACGACTCGTAATTTTATCAAAACGGTTTTTGACGATCAGGTACCGCAGGAGATTTTGTCCAAGATCAAGGAAAGCGGGCCCGTATCCAAAATTGTTCGCGTAGCCTTTCGCGGTGATGCTGCTCTCGATCCGGTTCTAGGGACGCTGTCTGCACGGTTTCCGATTAGCACCAATCTGTTGTACGGCTCGATTACGACCATTAAAGGAACGGCTCTCGGCATTTTGCTTTTGCACATATCCGGTGAAGAACAGGACATTCAGGACGGCATTCGCTTCTTGCGCGAATCCGTCTACCGCGTAGATATTGTGTCACCAGAGGAGGTGCGGAGCTAATGGAGCGTCTGATTGAAATGATTCCCGTATTCGGGCAATCGCTGCAAGAGACCGTCATCATGGTTGGGTTTTCATTATTCATTGCGACACTGATCGGGATTCCACTTGGGATTTTGCTCGTCATCACACAGGCGAATCACCTTTTCCCGAACAAATTCATCTATCACACGCTCAATACGATCATCAACATCGTGCGTTCATTGCCTTTTATTATCCTAATGGTCGCCATCATTCCTTTTACGGAGCTGATCGTGGGTACTTCGATCGGGATTGAAGGAGCGATTGTACCACTCATCGTCTATACGTCGCCTTACATCTCGCGCCTGATGGAAACAGCGTTGCATGACGTAGACCGTGGCGTGATCGAAGCGTATCAGGCAATGGGTGCGTCCCGGAGCCAGATTATTTTTCGCATCATGCTGCGTGAAGCACGGCCTGGCATCGTCCTCTGCCTGACGATTGCGACTATCGGCTTGATCGGTGCTACTGCTATGGCCGGCGCAGTCGGTGCGGGCGGTCTCGGAGATCTGGCTTTGCGCTACGGCTACCAGCAATGGGACATCGAAGTCATGATCATTACCGTCATTATTCTCGTCGTCTTGGTCCAGCTCATTCAGTCGTTGGGCAACTGGGCGGCTCGAAAACTGAAAAAGAGTGCGTAAATAGGAGAACCCCTGACCAGATTGTGATCTTCCCCCTGTCTTGGACACAAACCTTCATCTAGCCAGACTGAGCTCGGTATTGTACCGAGCTCAGATTGTTTGAACGGTCCTGAATGCGCTCGTAATTATAAAATAAATCACTAACGTTACATTAATGCAGTCAAAATACACAAAAAATCGCTCTACGTCGATGTGAACATAAAAAAATCCTTTACAAAAGAGATAGTTATATGGAAATGGAGACAAAACAGAAGAAGGTGAAACATGTCCTTCAGTTCATTAAGACAACGAATTCACAGGGATTTCCACTATGTTGATTAGGTGTCTATTGAAATTGTCCGCACAAGAGATTATTGAGAAGTACCGTAGTCGTTGGGAGAGCCAAGAAGCGGTTCATAATCATGTCTTTATTGCCCTGATCGCCTTTTGTTTACTCGTACTGGCTAAAATCTTCTCAACATGCTAAAAAAGCCTACTTCAAATATACCGATGGTTACGGGTGACGCTCTGAGATGACATCTATATCTGGTGGGGACTGGACTGTTAACGTCGCCGAATGCTTGCATTCAGAAAAATCAGTTTAAAACCCTTAAAATTTATAATGCAACGCTAGTGATATCCTCAAATTGAATTTTTAAAATAATCCCCTTATATACTCCTGACAAATTTGCAAGTTGTCTAATAGTAAGGTTAGCTTGTTCCTGATTTTTTTATGACATCACCGATGGTAGTAAGAATGAAGCATCCATATTTTCCCTCCGCTTTTTCATCCTCCAACAAAATCCTTATCAATCCGGATATTAGCATTTGTATCTTTTTTTAAAAACTAGCGGATTGCTGCCAGGATGTGAAAACCTTACAAGTTCAATTTTTCGAGGTTGAATTTTACTCCAAAGATTTCGTCAAATGGTAATTCGAGATACGTTTGACAAGCAAATTTCATGAATACTCTTCTCTTCTGCTCTCAAGCAATGTAACGATATCCTTTATCCTACTCTATTAACTTATGTCTCCTGGAAGATTAATTTGGTGGTTAATGCAGGGAAATTTTAAAAAGGTGGTATTTGGATATTTTAAAGTTGTTCGAAAACAAAATGTTGATTGTTTACTTATTTGGTAATATTATGTAATTGTGTCTGCACAATGATTATAACCCCCGAAACAACAAAAAAATTACATTTACTATTCTAAAAGGAGAATTAGTTGATGAATCTAACAATGAAAAAACAATTTTCTCTTGTGATGTCAGCTTTTTTAGTCTCTCTAGCATTCGCTAACCCTACGTTGGCTATTGAATCGAAGGTTACAAACAAAAGTAGCGAAAATATCAGCGATAATTTGCTAGAAAAATTGCATGATGCTGATTTCTCAGATGCACAAATAACATTACTCTCTGAAAGTACTTTAAAGCTATTAAGTAAAACAAAAAAGCTAAAAAAATTGGATAGTGAGTTAGTTGAACAAGGAGAATTGAGTGAAGATCCAGATACTGGTGAAATAGTTGAGTTCTTAGAGTTTAAAAAAGGCGAGGTAACAACTCGTTCAACAGGCTCACTTGACATGGACTTAGATGTTGAAGCATGGGAAGTAGATAGTGACATAACAGGTGAAAAAAAACTCCTGATTGTTGCATCATACAACTGGAACGATACACCAAACAATCGATGGACAGATGCTATCTCTTTAGGGTGGCCTGAAAGTACAGGATGGTATATACCTACAGATTCAGATGACGATGTTGACCAATTCTATGCCAATGATTATATACTTGAAAAAGCATATCCAAGGGACAAGGAAATTCGGTATTCTAAGACTAGAAGACCGGACGCAGCGGAACCTAACGCAGGTGTAGGACATGAAATTGACTTACCAGGGACTGTGACAGCTCTTGATTTTTATGGAGGGATGGAACAGTATGTATATTTTGACGAAAATGATTCAGGAAAAACTAACGTAAAAACAGTCTATGGTCACTCGCAAGCTAGTTTTACGCCGGCTTTTACTGTATTTCCAGCTGGACTTTCAGTCGAGCCCGGGAATACAATATCGACAGAGTACGCAATAACAACTATAAAGTGGTGAAAATTAAAAGAGGCTCTCCAACTTGGGGCCTCTTTTATAAAGGAGATACACAAAAATGGCACCGTATATTTCTATTGTAGTATTAACTTTATTGTTTGAAGCATTTGTGTTCGTATTTCTTCGCCCATATTTTGAATATATTAATCTATCACTTATTGTGACTCAATTTTGGATTCTCTTATACAAAAAAAAAGGCAAAAAGTAAGAATGTGTGAAGGCTCACAAAAGTGTTGACCACTTGCTAAACATATTAGTTTTACCCACCTCGCAGAATGAAAACAAATCATCAATTGCACACCTATTAGCAAAATTTTCGCTTAGCCAAGGAGCGTCAAGGGATTGCGTAGCAAGGGGTTACCCTTAATTCTTGATGAGTATTGGCTCAGGAAATAAAATGCTATTTTGTATGAAATGAAGCAATTTTTGTAAATCAACCTGAAAACGAACAAGACTGTATCACTTGTTTAAGAGAATATAAATATAGAATTACTACTATTTAAGCTATACAAATATAAGAATCAACTGCAAAATGTATTTTCATGTTCTTGGAGACTCTTTTGGAGAGTAAGAGGTTAACATAGAGAAGCCATTGACATGCTACTTGCTATGTCAATGGCTTTCTGTAGTTACTACTAGCACAGTAACTCTATCCGCTATCTTAGTTTTGAACAATGACTAGGTATACGAAGTACTATGGAACCATTGATCTACATATCCACCTGGTTCTGGAGATCTCAGGAAGAGACAGAAACGTGATTTTCTATGTTTCCCATCCACGCCTGCATTTGATCATTTTTTAACAAAAATGTTAATTTACAGAAATAATTTCCCCGGACGTTGCTCCTCAAAAGCTTTTTTGTAGATATTTACAGAGTTCGTCACCGAAAGTTCGTTGGAATTTCGTCCAATATTCATGTAGACTTATATATACAAGTCATTTTAATGAGAGGGGCTACTCAAATCACATGAAAAAACTCATCATGATGTTGGTTGCCGTAATGCTCGTACTCGCTCCGGCTGGAGGATTCATTGATCATGCCGACGCGAAAGGCTATAAGTCCGGGAAAAAATCTTTTAACTCTAATACGGCTCCTACGAATACGCAAACACCTAACAAAGCCGATTCAAATGTAAATGCGACAACAAATAAAGGTACAACAACTCCTGCTGCTACAGCAAGCAAAAGCGGCGGTTTCATGAAAGGTCTCATGATTGGTGGTCTGGCTGGTTTGCTGTTTGGCACGCTGTTCTCTGACATGGGTATCCTGGGCTCCATCCTTGGCTTCATGATCAATTTGATGGCGATCCTCGCTGTGATTATCCTGATCCGCAAAGTGATCGTCTACTTTAAAAACAAGCGTGAGAAGGAACAGGAACTGAACGCATGGAAAAGATAACGTTCTCCGAACAAGATATCATTAACGCGATCTGCATTCACGCAGCCTACAAAAAGCAGGTGAAGCCACAAGACATCTCCGTCGAACTGATGTGGGACGAAGAATACGGCTTTTCTGCTGAAGTGCACTGGGTGGATCGCCAACAAGTCTTCATCGAGATTAATATGATTGAAGCGATTCGCTACTACCTGGAGACCCAGATGCAGCGCAACCCTTATTCCGCCGGTATCGAGCTGGTATTGGACGACGAACAGGGTATCATCGCTCATATCACCTACTAACACTGGATCATCGTTTCTTAACCCAAGGCCAATTTGTTCACGCATGTGAGCAGGTTGGCTTTTTACATATTGAATTTGACCTCATTCCGTTATATACTTTAACTTAGTGAAAATGATTATCATTACTACATTTACTTATACAGGTACATACTTTTAAAAAGGAGTTGGCCCATTGTGGAGCGCTTATACACACAAAAGCTGGACATCGGATACGGTGAGCTTTCCATTGTCAAAGACTTGAATATCAGCATTCCTTCTGGAAAAATCACTGCCCTGGTCGGTGCAAATGGTTCTGGTAAATCGACGATCCTCAAAACCCTCGCGCGGATTATGAAACCAACAGGTGGACAAGTATTTTTGGATGGAAAATCGATCCATCAGCAATCGACCAAGGAAGTCGCCAAGCAGTTGGCGATTTTGCCGCAAAACCCAACCGCACCCGATGGCTTGACTGTGTCTGAGCTCGTTACCTACGGCCGCTTCCCCCATCAAAAAGGCTTCGGCTCTTTGAGCAAGGAAGACAAGGAAATCGTAAACTGGGCCATCTCCATGACCGGCATGGCTGATTTCCACGATCGTCCTGTTGACCAGCTGTCCGGCGGTCAGCGCCAACGCGCCTGGATTGCGATGGCTCTGGCACAAGGAACCGACATCTTGTTCCTCGATGAGCCTACGACCTTCTTGGATATGGCTCACCAGCTAGAAGTACTCAAGCTTCTGCAAAAGCTGAATGACGAAGAAAATCGTACGATCGTCATGGTCGTCCACGATTTGAACCACGCGACCCGTTATGCGCAGCACATGGTTGCGATCTCTCGAGGTACCGTCGTCGCTGAGGGATCACCTGCTGAGGTTATGACGCCTGATATGCTGCGTAAGGTGTTCAACATCGAAGCAGACATCCTGACTGATCCTCGCTCAGGCGTACCGCTCTGCCTCCCTTATGAGCTGTCTCATGCTGCGGAGCAAAAGCAATCAAACGAAAACACTACCCAACCTGTTTACTCGGAAGAGCGCAAGCTGGTTGGAGCCAGATAATTGTTCGTTTCCGCTAGCAAAAGGTGGATCACAAAGTATACAAAAAAACCGGTTCTCACCTCATTTCAAGGTGTAACCGGTTTTTTGCTATCTCTACTGTTTATCTCTCCTCGTTACACGAGCCTAGAAAAATCCTAGCAGTTAGTCACAACTCCGCAATACATATACCCCGTATATGTATGTTACTATTTGTTTGCAAGTACTATATCCCATTTCAAAGGAGAGATCATCATGAAGGTTGCAATCATGCTTTTCGATGGCATCACCGCATTAGATGCAATTGGTCCGTACGATGTATTCGCTGCTACACTGAAATGTGAAGTAAAGTTTGTCGCTAAGAAAAAAGGATTAATCAAGCTTGACTCCAATATGGGTTATTTGCATGCCGATTACAGTTTTTCGGAAGTTACTTCCGCTGATATTCTTGTTGTTCCAGGCTGCAGTCCGCCCAATTATAAAACCCCAATGAATGACGAAGAAACTCTCCAGTGGATTCGCCAAATCCATGAAACGACGAAATGGACTACATCGGTTTGCAATGGCTCTCTGATCTTGAGCGCCGCAGGCTTGTTGCAAGGAGCCGTAGCCACAACTCATTGGGGCTCCTTCGATCTGCTCCAATCGCTTGGAACTACTCCAACAGAGGAAAGAGTCGTTCGTCAGGGCAAAATCGTGACAGCAGCCGGTGTCTCCTCTGGTATCGACATGGCACTCCAATTAGTTGCATGGGAATTGGGAGACGATATGAGTAAAGGAGTCCAGCTTATTTTGGAATACGATCCCCAGCCTCCGTTTGACTCGGGTTCACCAAAGAAAGCACCTACTTTATTGGTAGAACAAATCAGAGGGATGTTACAGGAGTTTGCAAAACGAGAGCCCGAAGTATAAATGAAAAAGGCGACAGCCTGGGGAATGTCTTACTCCCCTCGGCTGTCGCCACTTTCTTTTCTAGCCTCTTACCACTTAACTTCTTTCAGAACTTCTTCTGCCATGCCAGCGGTGGAAACCAATCCGCCACCAGACAGGTACCAGTTAGCAGAATCGAGGTAAATGATGTTGCCAGTTTTGAATGCTTTCGTGTTCTTAATCAGGTCGTTTTCTACAGTTTCCTTTGTAGAAGTAGACACTTCTTTGTTCTTGGAAACCGCGTTGCCACGATCAATTACGAACAGATAGTCTGGATTTTTTTCTGCGATATATTCAAAGGAAACGCTTTGACCATGGTTTTCTACGGAAATGTTTGTATCTACAGGCGTAAATCCGAATTCACCGTGCAGGATACCAAAACGGGAGCCCGCGCCGTAAGCGTTCAGCTTGCCTTCGTTAACCATAACGATCAGCGCATTCTTGCCGCTTGCAGTTGCTTTTGCATTCAATTCCTTGATAGCTGCATCGATTTTGCCCAGCTCTTCTTCTACTTGTGCTTCTTTACCGAAGATGGTACCCAATGTTTTCATGTTCTCTTTGAAGGATTCCATGTACTTCGCATTGTCTACACCCATGAAGATGGTTGGAGCAATTTTGTTCAGTTCTTCATATGCGTCTGATTGACGACCAGAGATGAAGATAACATCTGGTTTCATTGCATTGATTTTTTCAAAGTCTGGCTCTTTCAAACCACCAACGTTTGTGTACTTCGCATCTTTGAACTTTTCCAGGTACGCAGGAATGTTGGAAGACTGTGCAACACCCGCTACTTCGATACCCAATTTGTCCAAGGAATCCAGAACACCGTAGTCAAATGCTACAACGGTTTTTGGATTCTTTTTCAGTTTTGCTTCACCCAATTTATGCTTGATCGTAACTTCTTCGGATGTTTGTGCAGCTTCAGGTGCTTTGTTTGCGTCCGCTGCAGGTGTTGCAGGAGCGGCATTATTGGAGCCGCATGCAGCTGTGAATACAGCCAACAGTACTGCCATAAACAGCATGAGTAATTTTTTGTTCACTTCTCTCACCTCTATATAGAATGTAAAAGTATATAAAATTATTGATAGCTTGCTGATGAAACCTCCGGCAGGCCATCAAAATTTTAACGATAGGAAGTTGGATCTTACGCGAAATAGACGCAAATTTTATTCTCGTCAATGTCTTCGATATGGATATCCATGTCATAGACATCTTTTAGGATCGGTCGTGTGATGATCTCGTCTGTAGTGCCTTCCTTCACGACCTTGCCGTCCTTGAGAGCGACGATATAATCCGAATAGACGGAAGCGAAGTTGATATCGTGAATGACAATGACAACCGTTTTGCCCATTTCGTCTACCAGACGTCGCAGTACTTTCATGATCTGGACGGAATGCTTCATATCCAAATTGTTGAGCGGCTCATCCAAGAGGACGTATTCCGTATTTTGAGCGACAACCATCGCGATGTAAGCGCGTTGACGCTGACCGCCACTCAACTGGTCGAGGTACTTGTGTTGAATGTCCGTAAGCTCCAAATATTGGATCGCTTCGTCTACATACTTCCAATCCTCTTTTGTCAGATTGCCTTGTGAATAAGGGAAGCGTCCAAAGCTAACCAGCTCACGAATCGTCAACCGTACCGTAATGTGGTTCGATTGTTTGAGAATCGAGATTTTCTTTGCCAGCTCACTGCTCTTTGCCTGTCCAATCTCTTGGCCCTCAATGAAAACCTCGCCCTGATCCTTGGTCAATAGGCGACTAATCATCGACAAAAGGGTACTCTTTCCGGCCCCATTGGGTCCGATAAAAGACGTGATTTTCCCCTTGGCAATCTTCACAGAGACATTTTCTACGACATTTTTGCTACCATACTGTTTTGTGACATTCCGGACTTCTATCACGCTTTATTCTCCTTTAACAGAAGATAGATGAAGTAAACCCCACCAATAAAGTTGACAATGACACTGAGCGTTGTGGAGAACGCAAGTACACGCTCCACAATCAACAAACCGCCAACCAGTGCAATCACACTGATTAAAGCCGAGCCCACCAGCAAATATTTATGCTGATAGGTTTTCATAAACTGATGGGCGAGATTCGCTACCAGCAGTCCAAGAAAAGTAATCGGTCCAACGAGTGCTGTCGCGATCGATACGAGAATGGCAATGACGATGAGGAACCGCTTGATGACGAAATCGTACGGAATCCCCAAATTGATCGCCTGATCCCGACCGAGTGATAACACATCCAAGTACTTGATGTATCGCCAGAAGTAAATCATGATTCCGATGACTAGAACAAAGCTCGTGATCAACAGGTCTGTTTTGACATTGTTGAAGCTGGCGAACATTCGGTCTTGCACAACCAAAAACTCATTCGGATCAATCAATACTTGCATGAACGTGGACAAGCTACTGAACAATGTGCCCAAAATCAATCCGATAAGGAGCAGGAAGTAAATGTTTTGTCCTTCCCTCTTAAACAGGAATTTGTAGAGCAAGCCTGCGAAAAGCACCATCCCACCTGTCGAGATCAGAAAGTTCACGTTGTTGTTCATCAAGGTGAAATGGGTGGAGCCAAAAACAAAGATCACAAACGTTTGGATGAACATATAGAGCGAATCGAGGCCGATGATGCTGGGCGTCAAGATTCGGTTGTTCGTTATTGTCTGGAAGATCATCGTAGAGAAGGCGATGATGCAACCGGTTAAAATGATGGCAAGAATTTTCTTAGCCCGCCGAGGAAGGACGTAGTCCCAGTTGCCACCGGCGTCAATCATCATAAAAATGGCTATTAAAGCAATGGCCACAAGCGACAGAGCGCCTATCTTCGCTTTCATTGTTCATATGCCTTTCTTCTCATGAGTAAGTACACGAACATCCCGCTGCCTATTACCCCAACCATCAAGCCGATGGAAATCTCGTATGGGAAGATAATGAGGCGTCCCAGGATATCACAAGCAAGTACAAACACCGCGCCAAGCAAAGCGGTATGAGATAAGCTTTTTTTCAGGTTATCCCCCAGGTAGATTGTAACCAGGTTAGGAATGATCAGCCCCAAAAACGGGATCGTCCCTACCGTGAGAATAACTACCGAAGTCACACAAGCGACGATGACCAGTCCAATGTTGACGACATGCTTGTAGTTCAACCCGAGGTTGATGGCAAACTCTTCTCCCATTCCGGCAATGGTGAACTTGTTCGCATACAAGTAAGCGATAATCACCAGCGGAATGCTTATGTACAAAAGCTCGTAGCTGCCTTTCATAATGGTGGAGAAATCACCATGCAACCAAGCCGACATGTTTTGCATCAGGTCATGCTTATAAGCGAAAAACGTCGTGATAGATCCGACGATGTTTCCAAACATCAGTCCCACTAACGGGATGAAAATAGAGTCTTTAAATTTGATTCTTTCGAGAATCTTCATAAAGACAAAGGTTCCAAGTAGAGCAAACGCGAAAGCAACGAGCAGCCTCACCCAAGAGCTCGCATCAGCGAACACCAAAAGTGAAACCAATATTCCGAATCGAACGGAGTCCTCTGTCCCTGCTGTCGTCGGAGAAACGAACTTGTTTCGGGTCAGCTGTTGCATGATCAATCCGGCGATACTCATGCTGATCCCTGCGATGATAATGCTGATCAAACGCGGAATCCTGCTAATCCATAGCACTTGCACTTTGTCATCTGTGAGATTGAACAGTTCCAACGGAGATATATCTTTCACACCAATAAAAAGTGAAACGAACGAGAGCAAAATAAGTGCTACAACCAAATATCTCTTTTTCATCGCGTCCCTACTCTTCTTACATTTTCCTGGAGTAATGTTCCGTATTGACTCGAGTATTTCCGAAAGAGAATAATTTTCATTAATAAAGAGATTCATTCTCAATTAGAACTACCTTAGCTATATTAGCACTTCTTTATCGGAAGGGAAAGCTTTTTTTCATTAGTCGGCTAATTTTTTCCTCAACCTGTCAAAATACCGACAAGAACAAGAAAACCGCCAGGGCAAAAACCCTGACGGTCCTGATTTATTTGGATGTGTACGAGCCTTTTATGTTTTGAACGGCTCGCTCTCCGCCCCCGTCATTCTCAATTAGCACATTTCCTTCGACAGTATCAATGACCATGTCGCCACTTTGGTCCGATATCTTCACGTCACCCTTATGATTCCGAATAACCATATCGCCGGATTGATCGTGAATCTCTACATTTCCACCCGTATTTTCCATGAAGATATCACCTGAATCGTCCTCGATCAGCTTGAGGGCGGACGCGTCCTTGATCAGGATGTCACCGGACTGGTCACGAATCTCTACCTCTCCGTTCGTATTCGTCAATCGAATATCACCGGAGTCATCCTCAATCGTGATCTTTCCTGTCAAATTCGTCATGTCAATATCTCCTGATCCATCGGTAAGAGCTATCGGCAGCTGGGCAGGAACTGTTACCGTTAGCGTTATATCCACATAGTTAAAACCAATATCCGTGTTCATTTCGGATCGTAGTGTTGCGTTATTCCCATCCTTCTCGAGTGTAATGATGATGTCTTCGGGTTTGACATTTTTCGATTGGATATCAGCCTCTACATGAATCACGGTTGCTTTTTCATCACCTTTGACGATCAAATCGCCTGAATCTGTAAAAATATTCAACGCCTCGATGGACTCCGCAGGTAATTCAAGCTGTCTCTTTTCTTCTTCCACCTTGATCACGTTATTGCTGATCGTGCATCCGGCCAAGCTGATTCCCACAGCGATTAACCCTACTCCTATCCATTGTTTCATCTGTTTCATCTGTTTCATCTGTTTCATCTGTTTCATCTGTTTCATCTGTTTCCCCTCGATACTGGTTATTTTTACAAAATAAGTTCTATATGTATCGTAGCAAAAACAGTGTATAAGAGAAATCAGGCTACAGCGTTGTTCTTTGGTCAGTCTGCAGACGGATATTCCATTGTAGAGATCGCGTCTTTTCCCTACACTGCAAGTAAGAATATTTCCCCAATCGAACCGCCGCGGAGGATAAAACAATGGACTTGAATCGAATTCAACTTGTGACGGATGCTTCTCCGTGCTTTTCCCTTGTTCCGGAAGCCGGATGGCTTCAGTTAGGACGAGGCCGAATAGCTGCTATTCGCCGCGAAACCCTCCAGGAAAGGCTTTTTCTCGGTGATTGGTGAGTAAGTTATCGTGATTCTCCTGACAAACCAGATTGCTTTTGCTAACCCACATGCATTACTCTTCTGGAAAACAAAACAAACGACTCCAGTTTCATTACGGGCTGGAATTCGTTTGTTTTTTCGTATGCTCGCCCATGATTTTTTATGATCAAATGATTGCGACATTTTTCTTTTCAATGTTATGGTAAAAGTAGACTACTCACTTACTAAGAATAACTAACCGGCTCAAACAGGAGGTTTTATGGCTCGTATACTGATAGCAGACGACTCCCTTGTAGTACGAGATTACATGAAAATCATTTTGGAACGGGCGGGCCATCAAGTCATTGCAGAAGCAACGAATGGATTGGACGCCTATCAAAAGTATACGGCCCACCTCCCCGACGTGGTGACGATGGATATTAATATGCCAGGAATGAATGGCATAGATACCGTCAAAAAAATCATCGGCACCTTCCCCGACGCCAACATCATTATGGTTAGCACCAACGGACTAAGGCCGCTCGTTTTTGAAGCGATCAACGCTGGAGCGCGCCATTATATTTTAAAACCGATCGATGAAGAACGACTTTTGGCTTCCATTTCGAATTCTCTGTAGTCGATCCAACAAAAAAACTGAGGCACTGTCGCCTCAGTTTTTCTATGAGTCTAGCGAAGTTCTTCCAGCGGAATTCGGAAGGTAAAACGGGTGCCTTCTCCTTTTTGGGCATGAACCTGAAGGGTTCCTCCCAACTGTTCAACCTCTTGTTGGACAATGGACAAGCCAATTCCTCTACCCGATACGAGACTTGCATGCTCTTGTACCGTGACATGCTCAGCTAACGCCAGCTTTAGCTTTTCCATATCTCCGCCCCGTCCATCATCACGAATCGTGACGCACAGGAAGGTATCCTCTTGCCAAATACGGCATTGAATCTTGCCACTGCGTTCTTTTCCGCACGCCAATCGTTCTTGCTCTTCTTCCATTCCATGATCGATCGCATTGTTGAATACGTGAACCAGACTCCTCGCAAAATTCTCGAATCGCTCCGGATCGACCAGTACTTCTTCTGCATCCCATTCAACTGGATCGATGGTCTTATTCAGACGGATGGCGAGCTCACTTACATAGTCTTCATACTGGGACAACATGTCCTTCATAGGACGATAGCGAAGTTTGCGGATGCGGTGGAGCAGCTCCTGCTGAGCTTCCCCCTGTACCAGACTGGTGATCTCATGCTCGAAGCTCTCCCATCGCTCTTTTGCAATGGTGTACATATGCTCGTTATGATCCAGGAACCCGATCCCGAGCTTGTGCTGCATGATGGACAAATCTTGTTGCATCACAGCTTGAACCTCAGCAAATGACTGCTGGGCGCGCACATCCTCTTCGGACAGGCGTTCTTCAGACTTTGCCCATTGAATCAACCACGACTCCAAATCATGCAGCTTTTGCGGCGTATGAATCAAATGTAATTGGCTGAAGTCACCTTTAAACTGATGAATCTGAGCGACCAATTTGAATAATTTCTCGGATTCCGCAATCTCTTCTCCGAGGACCAGTTTCCACCCTTCCTCAAAGAAAGCGTCAAAAGCTCGCAGTACCTTTTGGAAGAGTGAGCGACTAATCGCTACAGTTACGACCATATTCAGCCTTTGCCATTCTCGCTGCATTTTCGATTCGAGCGCCCGCTGCTCACTCATATCGGTCAAAATCAGCATCAAGCCCTCTGGCGAATCTCGCCGATCTTCATAAATCGGCTTACATGCAAGCTTCAACGGCATTTGATTGATCTGAATTTCCGTAGGAAATAGACTGAGATACAGCTCTTTTTGCCCTTGGTCTTTTGCTTCAAAGTACTTTTCCAAAAGGGATTCAATAAACACGCTGTCCTCTGGACGATCTGGGTACAGCAGCTCTGCAACCGATAACCCAGCCAGTTCTCTGCCAAAAATCCGTAGACATTCCCGACTGTATTCTGAATGGACCAGCAGGTTTTTGGAAAAAGAGAGGAAGCCTTGTCCCGCATTGTTTAACAGATTTTTATTCGCCTGCAAAAGGGCCTGGATCTCATTGGTACGCTCTGTCACGATCTTTTCCAACGATTGATTCCATTGCTCCAGTTGATGATACAGTCTCGCATTTTCAATAAAGATCGCAATTTGCGAGAAGATCAGTCTGAGCGGCTCTGAGCGTTTTTCGTTGAACACATGTGTCGTCTCGTTGTTCTCCAAATAAATGACACCGATCATTTTTCCTTGCTGCCATAGCGGGGAACATAGAATCGATTTCGGCGTGTGCTTCGCGATGTACGTATCGCGGAAAAAGACGCCTTCAACCGAAGCGTTGTGGAGCACCAGCATCTCTTCTGTACGGATAGTGTAATTCACGACAGCGACAGAGAGCATCCCGCTATGCTCATACGGGACGGACTGCATAATCTCCACGTCCAAATCGACAGAGCCTGCCGCTTCGATGAGCCAGTCTCCCTCTTTTTTCAGCAGGAGGATTCCTTTCTCCGCACCTGCATTGCTCATCACCGTGCGCAGCATCGTCGCCAACAGCATTTCCAGGCGGAGCTCGCTGGCAATCGTTTGCGACGCCTTGATGACACTCATCAAATCGACGAGATCTGCTGTCTGGTCAGTCGTGGCAATCTCGGCAGAAGCCCCCAAGCTCCTTGCCCGTTGCAAAAGATAAGGGTACCGTTCCCCAATCTCTCGTGCCTTGGCGACCGCTCCCCAAAGCATATAAACCTCGTGCGCCTCGGTCATGTATACTTTCGCAATCGTTTCGAGTCCCAGCGCCAAGTAATGCTTGGCGGCCAATTCATTTGCCAGCGCCTCGTTTTGCAAGAAAACATCCTTCTTGGCGAGTTGAACCGCCTGCTCATAAAAAGGATCTGCTTCTTGTTTGTTCTCTGTGACACGCAGCCACTCAGCATGCATCAGCAACCACTTGTGCTGAAAATTTTCCGGGCATTCCTTTGCCCATGCCTTCATCTTGTTGATATTGGCTTTGATTTTTTTCCCATACTTCGATTTTTCCTGTCGACTGGCATTCTCATAGAGCCCCGTCAATGCCAATGTCTGCATAAAAACATGCTGACTGACTAGAACTTGTCCACTGACTGATTCCATCCATTGCTCAGCTTCAGCCAGTAGCTCGGCAGCCTCCATATGGTTCCCGTACATGAGATGAACCATCGATTTGTAGTAATAGTACATATACCGCTTGTAGCTGTTACCTTCTTTTTGCAGGTTACTTACATATGCCACTTCGTCGAATCCATCACGGCAAAACGCCGTTCGTTCATCGTCTGTCCAGCGTGTAAAAGCATGCAGCGCTTGGCGCAATAACAGGAGCCGATCATCGTGATCGACGACCTTGATTTGTTGAATCATATCGCTGTATTCTTCGATTTGCTGCTCCAATTCTTCCACTGGCACACCGCAATAGAGCATGGCCTCCAAAAGCCCATGGGCATTGTAGGCAGCATAAATATTGCCGCCACCGTCCAAGCCGAGCTGAATCGCTTTTTTCAGGAGAGGAATATTCGTCCGCGCATGCTCGCACCAGTGATTGATCAATAGAGCAAACGCGCCATACGCCTTCGTCATGGCGATCGGATCAGCGAAGCTGTCTGCTACACGGCAAGCCAATTGTCCAAATTCGTAAGCCTCTCGATATTTTCCGAATTGACCAGCTTGAACGATCCCGTAACCGGTATAACCGTTCGCCGAGGCGACCGCGTTTCCGTGCACAAGCGACAAATGAAGGGCACGCAAAATCGTTAAAGCAAACCAATTGAGATTGACATAGTAAGCAGATGGCCCGGCGTAGCTGATGATGCTCATCGCCATCTGATAATTCTCATCGGGAACATCCGGCAAATACAACAACTCATCTATTTTTCGGCCTTTGAGGTGGCGTTTGATGTAAAACAGTTCCTTAATGATATCGAACTTGCCAGGCTTTTTCGGAATCGGTACGCCCAATAGCCCCAAGGCTTCGCTTGCGATCTCCATGACACGCGGAAATTCAGCCAGTCGCGTATACATGCGAATTTCCATTTCCAAAATTCGTACTCGTTCTCTGTCTGTTTTGGCATGCTGCATTCCGCGTTCAAACAATTGTTTTGCCTCATCCAATTGGTTGCAGAGATAAGTCGTCTCCGCAGACAACGCACACAGCTCCATGGTCAGATCATGATTGCGCTGCCAGCCCTCCTCCCCGACCAGCTCGAGACCGCGTTGGAAGTACTGCAAGGCTGACTCAAATGCCGCAGAGGATTTCGCTTTTTGACCGGCGAGCAAATGACAGTGCGCTACATGAACGCGCTCCGCATGATCCTCCAATATATCCTTGCCCCGATACATATGATCGCAAATTTCGAACAGGTAGCTAGATTCGCTCCCTTGGGACATGTCCCACATCATCCTGCCCAGCTTGACGTGAATCTGTCCGAGCTCCTTCTCTGCTAACAAGGAGTAAGCCGCCTGTTGAATTCGATCATGCACAAAGCGGAAACGAATCTTCATCTGAGACGCCACTTCTTCTTCCACGAGCGCAGCGTATGTCAGATATTCGGCTCCTTCAATTGGATAGATGAGACCTTCCTCAATCGCAGGCCATATATGCTGAATAGCTTCTGACTCCGTTTGATTACGTGACCTGGCTATCAAATGAAGCATAAACGAGTTACCCAGACAAGCAGCATAAACGAGCTGCTGCTGTGTGGAATCAGGCAATCTTCTCACTTTTTCCACGAGAAAATCGGCCACATTTTCTGTTGTACCCAACTTTTCGATTTCTGCCAAATCCCATTGCCAGTTCCGCTCTTCTCTCACATACGACAATAAGTTCCGATCATACAGCGTCTTAATGAATTCTCTTACATAAAACGGATTCCCAGCTGTTTTCTGCATAATACTCGTAGCCAGCGACCTCGTCATGTCCGGATCACTATGCAACGTATCTGCTAACAACGCGTTGAATTCAGATTCTCGGAGCGGCAATAACGTGAATTGGCGCAGAATGCGGCTCTTGATGCCCGTCTCTGTCAAAATGGCAATCAACGGATTCATCGTACTGCCATCATGCTCACGATAAGCGCCAATCAACAGAAAATGACTGATCTGCATATCCGCAACCAACTCTCGAATCAGGAAAAGCGAGGAAGAATCCGCCCACTGCAAATCATCCAGGAACAAGACGAGTGGATGGTCTGGTCGCGCCCAAATTCGAATAAAGCGTTGCATCACCCATTGAAAGCGATTTTTTGCTTCTGCTGCAGGCAGCTCAGGTACGGCAGGCTGTTTGTCGATCACTGCCTCAAGCTGTGGAATGACATCCACGATCACTTGACCAAGTCCTTGCATGGCGTCGAGTATCATCTCTCGCCAAGCGAGCAACTCGCGTTCGTGGCCTACCAAGAGCTGCTTGATCAAATCCTGAAAGATTTGAATGATAGCCGAATACGGTACGGCTTGATTATATTGGTCGAACTTTCCTGAAACAAAACGTCCCCGGCCTCTCAAAAACGCTTTTTGCGCTTCCAGCACGAGAGCAGATTTACCAACGCCTGCAGAGCCACTGAGGAGAACCATCCTCGTAGCGCCGTTCGTAACTTGATCAAAAGTATCGATGAGCATCTGGATTTCCTGCTCACGTCCATAGAGTCTCTCCGGAATCCGCAAGTGATCAGCACGGTCTTCTAAAGCAAGCGGAAAAAGCGTAATCAAACCGTTTTGTTCAAGCTGGTCGTAGCAGCGCTGTAGGTCTGCCTGTAAGCCAGCCATGCTAAAGTAGCGATCCTCTGTATTTTTTGACAGACACTTCATCACAATGTCCGATAGAATCTCTGGAACGGATGGTTTTACACTGGAGGGAGCGAGCGGCTTTCTCGCCATATGAGCATGTATGAGCTCAAGCATGTCCGAAGTTAAAAAGGGCAGCTTTCCAGTCAACAACTCGTAGATCGTGACACCAAAAGAATAAATGTCGGAGCGGTAATCGACCGTGCGATTCATTCTCCCCGTCTGCTCCGGCGAGACGTAGCGAAGATTCCCCTTCCATTCTTTTGGATTGATCACGCTTTGGTATTCTTGGTGGCATTTAGACGCCAACCCAAAGCTAACAAGCTTTACCTCATAGGTTTCAGGATGAACCAGAATATGATCGGGATTTATATCCTTATGAATGATTCCGTGCTGATGGATTTCCTTTAAGCAGGAAGCCATTCGGACCGCAATGAAGAGCATCTCCTTCAGTGACAGTCCTTTCATTTTCATAAGCAAGGAGAGCGGCACTCCCCCGAAATCTCCCGTAATCATTACCGTCTCACGGTTGTGATTAACGAGTTCGATGATCGTTTCCACTGCATTGGATTCCAATGATTGAAGAATGCGATATTCATGCTTCAGTTTCCACAGAGATTCCTTATGGGAAGGTCCTTCCATCGGTACTTTGAATAAGACAGGGAGATTGTCGTTATTCCTGTAACCCCGATAAATTCCCATTTTTGAATGAGTGGAAAGAAACTCTGCCACCCTATAACCTGGAACCACGATCATGCCGCTCATACTATCCACTCCATCTTTAGGTAGAACATCCTATCTTTTTAATTGTTGCCCCGGAACAAATAATCTATATTTAATCTATATTCTGTCTTAATATAATCTCTTTATACTATTTTTCAAGGAGGTATAGTTTTGTCAAATTTAAGTCGAAGTGTAAGTAACCCGCACAATAAAGAAGTAGTTACCTTTTTGAAGACAACAGAAGAAACGAATGGTGAATATTTGTTATTCCGTACCGATCTTCCACCGGATAACGGGATTTTTCTACACTATCATACAAAACTTGTCGAAACCTTTGAAGGTGTAATTGGAAATTTAGAGGTAACGATTGATGGAAAAAAAGTAAACCTGAAGCCGGGAGAGAAGCTAACCATTCCGACAGACAAGGTTCATGGGTTCCACAACCCCTCTAACGAATTTGTCAGCTTTGATGTCGAAATCCGTCCGGCTGGTACTTTTGAAGCGTTTGTCCGTTGCGGATACGGGCTCGATACAGACGGGCGTAGTTTTTATTTGCCGATCCTCAAGCAAAATATCCCGAAAAATATTCTCCTCTTGGGAACGATCTTTCAGATGGGGCAGTTTTACCTCCCAATCATTCCGCGCTTCCTGCAAAAAGGCATGTTCGATGTGTTCGCTATGCTCGCTCGTTGGACAGACTCAGATAAATCCCTGGAAAAATACTACAAATCCTCTCCAACTGCACCAATCTCCCATACCGGAATCGAGCAAACAACGCAAAAGACGTTGCAAGGATAAAAGAGAAAGACACCATAGGGATTACTCCAGCTTGGTGTCCTCCACGCTTCTTATATCCACACATTCCAATCTGGACACGATGTTTTACGTGTAAGATAATGTACCACTTCACCTTATCAGAGCGTGAAGCTGCTCTTCCACGTTATTTTGGCACATGCCTCCATGATAACAAATGATACTAGTAATTTCCAAGTTCTCGAACTTTTTCAATGAGTTTACTGCCATTTCCATATCGAGAGTGGTTTGCGGAATCGGTCCTCGTAATGCTTCGTTCATATACACCATAGCATCGCCTGCTATCAATGTCTTGCTATCTTGTACATATAGGCTGATATGCCCCGGCGTATGTCCAGGGGTATGAATGATGCGAATTCCTCCACAATACGGCAGAATTTCTGTATCGGCTAGTGTCTTGTGCACCATTGCCTTTGGTGGATTTTCGCAAAGCCATTGCAAATGCTCGCGTTCCTTTTCAGGCAACATCGCAAGTATTGGGGCCATGCTTTGGGCGTTTGTTTTGAGGAGAGGGCGTGTGCCTTCGATGTACGGCTGATCTAGCTCATGCGCGTATACTTCAACCTGTCCGCCAAGCTCACGAACGATTTCTGGAAGACTGCCAATATGATCAAGGTCCTGATGTGTCAAAATGATCGCTTGTAAACGTTCAGGTGGTATGCCAGCACGGAGCATCTCCTGACGAATAGTCTCCCATGAACCAGGCATTCCGGTATCTACTAATACCGCTCGATCATCATCCCAAAGCAAGGTAGGATAGATCACCATCGGCTTGCCAAATGCCTCTCCTTGCAACGGAATCATTTTCACACCTGTGTTAGCTTTCATTTCCTATTCCTCCTCACACCATTTCATCGCACAACTACTTTTTTATCACGGAGCGAGGAGTTGTTTCAACAGAAAAATATTTTATTATATCATAAATAAAAATATTTGTCAATATATTTTTAAGGCATCTTCTTGTACAACAAAGACCCCCGAAATACGCGGTCGCTCCTACCAGAACAGACCGCGTTAACGTTTTATTAACTTAAGGTGTCGTTGTCTGAACAGGCTGACCGCCCGTGGTTGCATCTTGGCTTCGCTCCCCAAGAATGCCACGGACAGGTTGGATGTCAGGCTCGTCCACCATCAACCGATAAACCGGCACAAACACAGCAGGAGGGCGGATCGGTTCAGGCTGCGTTTCAGGTGGCTGCACGTGCGTACTCGTATCTCCCCAAACCATATAGCCTCCCCACGCTCCGGCACCTAGCAAGACAACCACGCTGGATATCACCGTAGCTTTGTGCCGAAACAGCTTCACGAACGGATTGGCTGTTTCGCTGCGTACTTCCTCCAAAAGCTTGCGGAAATCAGCATTTCGGATCGCATACCACCGTTTTCGCCATTCTTTATCCCGCAATCTCTTGCCTTTCTCCTCAAGGAAAAATGCCTTCAACGCTTGTCTGTATGCAGGTAGCAAGTACTTTCCTTCGAAAAACATCCGCTGGCTCATCGTCCATTGGATAAAGGACAGTGTTACGGCTTCCCCACCATTTTGCTGAACATACTCCAGCAATTCTGCAAACTGGAAGCCTTCTTGACCAAAATGATCTTCCCGGTAAAAGACCAGCGGCACCTGCGGGAACTCGTCAGCCTGGAGCGGTTTACTCAACATATTCTGGATCATTCTTTGCTGCACGGAAATCGCTTCCCGATCCCATTTCCGGAAGAATTCTGCTGGGTGTGGCGTGCTTCTCTCTTCATGCAGCTTCGCCAGATTCATGAGCATCTCTTGCTTGTTGCGACTCTCCATATCCAGCGTTCCGAAAAAGCTCTGTGGCTTCTCCTCCAATAGGGCGATGAGAACTTGGAAATCATCCTTGGATAGCGTGTCTAGCGTGACAAGCTTCATCAAGGATTTGTCCAGCTCATCCAACAGCTCATCAGCATAGCTGCGTGCCCCATCGATGCTTTCAAAGAACTGGTGGATGGTAATAGCGGCAGCGAGCTTTTGACGTTCACGCGCAAATAAGCGCAGAACTTTTTCCGTCGTGGTAGAAACAAAGACGGCATTGCGCATGGCTTGCGGTTCTGTTTCTGTCCAAAACCGGATTTCCTTTAGCATCTGATCCAAACTGGTCACAGCGGATACCCGCTCGGTCATATAATCCTCAAAGAGTGGCTTCACTAACTGTGGATAGCCGAAAATCGTCCGCATCATGAAGCCAAACAGCTCTCGGTTGCTGGACAAATGCTTGTACACCTCTGCCACATAGCTGCTCTGTCTTGAGGTCTTGGCCTTCATCAACACGTCCATCAGGAAGCGAATCAAATCCATTTGCAGGCGTTCCTGCCTCGTGACGCGGTACGATTCAATCATTTGCTTGATCGTCTCGCCGTCAGGCAGCTGTTTGGACGAAAGCGCCTCTACCTCGATCCGCATCAGCATTTCCTGAAGCTCGATCAGCCGTTTCTTGCGAGTCAGGCTGCTGTGCCCCAAATAGCTGTTCAGCGCCTGCCAAACGCCCGCCCGCTTGTTCTCATACACGGACGTTCGTCCCTTTTCAATTAAATACAGTGCACACAGCGCATAGTAGGTGCGAATGTTCAAGGCCAGTGCGTGGTCTGCTCCAGCCAGCACTTCCTCACAAAATTCGTGGAATGCATCCAGAATCCGTGGCTCATTCACATACTCCCAAGCAAAGTCGAGGTATTCGTGTCCTCCGTCCTGCAAATCGACGTTCTGAACGCGACCAAGGGAAAAGTCGAACAAATAGTCTTTGTCGCTGTGTCCCCCGCCTGGCCGTATGCTTCCTTTTTCCACAAACGTGACATGGATATGCTTCTTGCTCTGCGGCTCGTTGCTAAACGTGAGAAACCCAAAATGTCTGCGCATCTCATAAGGCAGACAACTGTACAAAATCTCTAGCAATTGAGCAGCACTCTTGGATGCAGCACTGACGTCCACATCCAGGCTGATGAATACCTTCTTTTTCGTTGCGAGCGAGGACATCACCGCAAAGAGGAGCTGTTTGAATAGACGTTCATCGACACCCAATTGCCCAAGCAGCTGTTTGTGGTCTTGCGACAAGCCTTTTTCTGAAGGGATGTCATCGACTGTAGGAAGCTCCTTGCCCACTGCATCATCGTGGCGATCTGCAAAAGAGCGCACTCCGAAGATCTTCCTCGGATTCTTGATAAACTCGTCCCGGCGCTCTACTGGAATGACATAGTTGTGGCTGAAAAACGTATTGCGCTGCCCAGTAAAGTCTGCCCCGACAAATACACTTCTGCCGAGGACCATCTCCCCAGATTCGGCCTGGAAGCTGACAAGCGCCTCGGGAAAGAGCGCCAGATTGCTTTCCGCTCGCTCTTGAAGCTGTCGCGGCGCATCGTACACGCAAAACGGATGGAGTGCCTTTTTAATGAATTGGTTATCCAGCCCTGGCGTTTTGGCGACAGTATCGTATCCTTCGTTCGAACGGAAAACCCCTTGTCGCCCGCGGGTGTAGTACTGCTGCAAAATGGGCTGACGGTTGCTCACTACCGCTCCCTCCCCTCGATGTAATCAAGCTGGTGCATCAACCAAATAAACGGTTCATCAACGCGAATCGGCGTCACGACACCACTCACCCTTTGATTGACTGGATTGCTCCCCAGCGCAGATACAGCGAAATAGGCCGTATTCGTAAAGTAAACATCCAACGCGTCTTTAAACGGTCTGTCCACCTTTTCGATGAATCGGCGGATTTCCCCATCGATGTTCTCAAATTCAGTCGTATTCAAATATTGTTCATGGACGAAATTGCGGAAAACGTTGCTGTTCGATTTGATGTATTCACTGTCGTCTTCCTTGATCAGATGCAGCATGTCGCTCTTCGTCAACACGACAGCAGTCGGGATATGCGTCTTGCTCTGCTCCTGATAGCCGATGAAGTTCTCAAACAGCGTAATGACGACCTCGCGCGGCTCATCGTATCTCGCGGTGAATTCCCCTGGTTCATCCCCTGCTTGCAGCATGACCCGATCGCGAATCGTCTTGATTTGCAACGGATCGACCAGAAACAGGATGCCCGATGAGTTTTTCACATGCGCCGCATACAGCTCCAAATACTCGCGGTCAACCATGCCCTCGCCTGCTACGTCGAAAAACACCAGGATTAACGGTGCCTTGTCGCTATCCTTGAAAATGAACTGGAAGATGAACGGCTCCTGACGCTTTTCTTTTTGCGTGGAATCAAGCAGCTGTCCGCGTTCAAACAAGGGTGCCTCGTAGTTCTCCCGGAACTTGCGGCTAATCTGCGCATTGAGCGGCATACACGCTGCATCGAAGTGATTCGCAGTCGTGTTCTGCAAGGTATGAATCAGCGAGGTCATGTAAACGGACTTACCTACTTGAGACGCCCCGACAATCGAAATAATATTGCTCGGCGCTTTGCCCGCTGTAATCGGCAGCTCGTTGTGGCATTTCGGACATAATCTTCGCTTGGAAACCATGCCATACCGGTCTGTCACACCTGCCAGCACGTTATCGACGTACAAATGGTTTTCCGACGGGATGGATTCCGGATCGATCACCGCTTCCAGCTCGTCGATGGCATCCAGTCCGAATTTATCCCGATACGCATTGAGAATCTCATCCTCCTGCAACGCGTAGTCTTCGTCGTCCTGACGATGATGCGTGGCACGAAAGACAACCTCGTCCGGCCCGTATTTGGCGAAGCAGTACGGGCAGACAATATCGTAAAAAGGAAGCCGTTCCTTGACCTGCGGCTTCTTCTCAAACATGTTTTTCAAAAACGACAGCATGGCGCATCCCCTCCTATTCAGGAATCAGTTCGTACATTTCTCCGTATTTTTTCCCATCCGTAAAAAACAGGCGGACGACGTCTTTTTTCCTGACCTCGATCTCCGGCATCAGATTGACACCGGGCTCGAGATCGCGAATGAAATTGTATCGGGTACCATCATCCTTGTGGGCGGGAGGAGAGCCTTCTTTTTTTACGTAGCAGAGTACGTCCCGAGCAATCGGAATCTCTGAAAAAATGCGAATCTGCAACGATTGATGTTTGCTGAACCAGCTTCCGCCCCGTTTGAACGAGTAGTAGATTTTCGCTTTTCCGGTACTGACATGGATCACATAGGCATCCCCGTCTGGCATGAGCAGGATCGGCTTGCCATTTTCCAATCGGCAAGGAAAGATGCGGTATGTGTACCTGCCGATGCCGTCTGTTTTTTCCCGCAGCCCTTTGTGAACCTTGTATTCCTCTCGGGTATACAGCTTGAACTGACGATCATCCAGCTCGTTTACGTCAAAAGGGGCGCCAAACTGCGACTTGTGCACGTACACGCACGGAATATCCTGCGCCCAATGCCAATTGAGCACGTATTCGCTCCCTTGATGCTGGCAGGTGACGTCCTTGATGAAGGTTTCTGTTGTTTCCTCCCGATTAATCATGATTCATCATGCTCCCTTTACAGATCAAACCGTTTGCTGCTCTGGTTCCCGGCGTCCAAGGCACGGGGGCTTTGTCTCGAGTTCAGTCTGCGCTTTGCAAAAGACGATCCGCCACTCGTGGAAGCTGGCACAAAAAGAGTGAACAATGTCAGGATAACTGCGAGCAAGGAGCACGCTAGCAAACGTACAACCATATCGAGCAAGTCGATCGACGACAGCCCCATTTCCAAAACAAGTCCAGCTAACAATCCAGATACCGCCCCACCAATCGTGAAGCTCTTGGCCAGATGGCGATTGTCAAAAATCAGACCTAGAGCCAAGCCGAGCAAAGCACCGATGATCAGCACACTGACCACACGGGTAATCGCGTAAAACATGCTTTCCTCTGTCGCTCCTGTCCGCTCGGAAACGATATTGCGGTCTGTTCGGCTCATATCGTAAATCTGACCAAAGATTCCTGTCATTTGATCAGCGTGTTCGACATTAAAGTAGCTGCCGCCAGTCTCAGTAGCGATCTTTTGAAGCAGCGCTGTTCCGTCTGCATCGATTTGACTCATGCCCACGGTATGGACAATCACTTGGTTTTGCCTATAGGGTGCAAGTGCGGCAGGAACATCCAGATCACTATAACCGTCTGACATCAACACTACCGTACTGTTCGCCATTTGATTGGCCTGCATCTGGTCCAGTCCCGCTTGCAGTGCCAGATCGATCCGGGTGCCTCCATCCGTTCGCGGATATTGGAGCAGCTTCTTCACAATCTCATCCTTCACAGACTGGCTACTCAGCTCGGTGAGAGGTTGCAGCACATTCGTTTGATCGTGAAACGTAACCACCGCGATGTTCATGTCACTGTCCATGCGCTGCACCATGTCGGCAGCTGCCTTGAACAATTGGTTATCCGGGTCAGACGACTGCATGCTGCCTGACGTATCCAGAACCATGACAATATTGTTAGCTCCACTGGCCTGTTGGAACGATGACCCGTACAGCAGTTGAAGCAAGAGCGCCACTACGCCCACCATCAAAAACGTACTGGGCACGAGCATTTTCCAGGAAAAGCCCAGATAGCGCTGCTTCCAGCCATCTCCATTCAGTCGTGGCGAGATCATTTCCGCAATGAGGCACATCAGTCCTACGAAAAAGGCATATTGACCAAAATAAAGTCCCATTAACAACCATTGCGGTATTTCTCCGGACAGTTTGGCGAGCATGACTTCCCCGACCAAAAATCCGATCACGCCACCTACCAGACTACACACTAACATGAGCAAGCTTACCCTTCTCTGACTCATGACGTCTCATCTCCTTCCACACGGCGAAAGACAAACCCGCTGTCCTCATAGGAAGCATGGTATTTCTTGTTATTGCGGTAAAACATTAAGTCCTCCATGCCGAATCCACCCATCAGGTTCATTTTTTCTATCCCGCTTTTTTGTTCCTCGTGGATGCAGCCCAGCTTGTAAGTCCGTGTGTTCTCATCCTTGTGTAGCGCATACTGGACGAAGTCGTTGTGAATATCTGCAAAGAAGTACTTCTCCTCATAGCGATGCTTTTGCAAGAAATGGAACACTTCGATGTGAACCGCTGCCCGCTCTTCCAGAACCATTGCCAGATCGAGGAACAAATCCCCCTTCGTCAGCACGGTTCGGTTATCGTAAGCAGCCCCGACGTTGGCACGCGCAAGCAGCTCCGCCTCAAAAGATAAAGCAAATGGCGCACGCGTGAGAATCTCGTTCCGACAAAACTGACAAAGCCGCTCCACGAGTCCGGCGAGTCGATTCCCGCTGAGCAGAGCACCGCTGCCGATATACCGTTGCTCCATGTAAAAATCACTGCCGCGTGAAGCTTCCAATGACCGGATCGTTTCATGGACGACAGATTCGTAATATTCGTCTACGTTTTTGCCCAAGTAGTCAGTCGCTTCTCGAACACTCGTCTGGGCGATTTCCCGTAGCTGCTTATGCAAGGCTTCCAGTTGTTCGACTTGCTCACCTAACTGCCGGTGAATCTGCTCTGCCTGTTTCTCATAGCTCACAAGGATCGAGAGCATCATCTCCCAATCCAATAGCTCCAGCTTTTTCCCATAAACAGCGTCCAACAAATGACGAATGAAGGTCCGCACCCGCTCCTTATCCCGTGTGAAAAACCCTCCTACGCGAATGTCCTGCCGATCCACTCGCTCTTGGTAGAGGTCGACCATCTCGGCTTTAATCTGTTCAACCTGTCGAGATGTCTCGCGAATTCCAGTGCGCAGCTCATCCAGCAGGTTTGCTCCATTGGCGTGTTCGGCTGTGAGATAGTAAGCCGCATACAGCCCAAGCCGTTCATCCTCGATGATTGCTTTCTGAATCGTATCAGCCAAGGACTCCTGAGACAGCATGTGCTCCAGACGTTTACGCGCCCCAGAAACGACATTCGCCTCAAAAAAGGCTTGGCTGCTGCCATCAAACAAAGCCAGCTCCGCTTCGCGTATATTCATGCTGCAAAGCTCGCTGTAGCTGATGCCAGAGGTCATGAGCCCCGTCATTTCTTCCAGGATGTGATCCTCAGGGAGAATGCCAGCCAATTTTCGCTGCAAATCATGCGCAGTCAATCCGAGCTTTTCTCTCGCTTTTGTTTTCGGCAACACCTCGCCGTCCTGGAGTCGCTCCCAATAGCGGTCAAATACTGCGGATAGCACCGTCAACGCAATCGCATGAGTCGGTCGCTTCACTTTGGATAGACCTGCCGACGCAAACTTGGTCTGCCCGTGATCGACCGTGATACTGCGCATAAATTGCAGCTTGTTATAGCCCTCGTTGCTTTCATGGAACTCTGACTCTACCTTTTTGTTGTTCAAAAGCACCAGCTTGCTGATCAGCTCGTAATTTTCCTGCATACCGCCTTCGATAAACAAGCCATGCTCGGTCTTGTCACTCAATAAATACGCCAATGAGAATAACGGGGCAGGTGCATGCTCCACAGGCAGCTTGACGAGGTCCTCTGTCACTAGCAAATTGGCACGATAGCTGTAGTCGCTCCGCTGATAGCGAGTGACCTCTTCCAAAAAGCTGACCGAGAGCGCCGTCGAGAATCCGAATGCTTCCCCGTTGTTCTTTTCCTGAAGCAGGACGTACAGATCGACTGATACGTTTTTAAACAGCTCGTTGAGGTAGCCCTTGAGTAGCAGCGTCAGCTCTGGCAAAAGGATCGTGGCAGGGTCATCTGCCCTTGCCACGACCGCTATATTGACTTGCTGAAAAGCAGTGAATAACTTGCCCATTTCCGCTACCCGCACGCTTGCCAGCTTCATCACCTTGTTCAATTCCATGGTGACAGCTTCATCGAGTAAAAAACGCTCGTGGATCGATGTACGCATCTTTTTCTTGTCGGCATCTGCCTGCGGCAAGCGGCAGCCGATTACTTGCGGATGCTCCCACGTTTTGTCCTGATACGCATGGACATAAAGAACACCGTGCCCATTTTGCCAGTTGTGTTCGTTGTGGGCCTGAACAGCTTGCAGTGCCTCCACGCTCTTATCCCCGAGAAACAGGAAGAGCACGGGGTTTTGAATGCTTCGCTGTCCGTTTCCGCTATCCAGTTGTCTTTCCAGTTCCGTAACGTATTGGGTCGCGAACTCTCCAATCAAATCCCGCATGCTTCCTCCTCGGTTATCAAACAATCCTGACTGTTTATTGCAGCGTCTTGCGCATATCATTTACTTTTGACCAAACCTTCTTGTAGAACTGGTACATTTCTTCACCATTCACGTATTCGTCGCGATCGTATTCCAGATCGTTTTTCGTTTCTTGGAATACCGCTCCGATCTCGTCAAGTTTTGCCACCAGTTGTTGTGTATCCTCTGCAGAAGTCATCGCGTCGCTGCGTTTTCCTGTCTTGCGCTGGATCGTTGCCATGCTCTTGTGATCCAATGCGCGGAATTTTTCATAGATGGCGAATTCAACGTGCTTGTTCACCTTCATCAGGTTGATAAATGGCTCCCATGCCTCTTCTTCCTCATCCTTGTCATAGACGTACAATGCGCCACGCTTGCAGATCGTACCGGTATAGAGTGCTTCAATGAAACGGGTCACCAGCTCTTCTTCGCCCTGGATGGCGTTGACTATTTGCTCCAGCTCCTGGATTTTGGCCTCGATTTCTTCGTATTTACGCACTTCTTGTTCGATCAAGCGAATCTGCTCTGGATAGCGAATCAGGTTTTCTTTTGCCATCTCTTCATTGATACTGCCGAAAACATCCCGTGTTGATTCTTGCTCCAGACCATCTCTCATGAAGCCTTTGAGCTCTACCAATGCACGCTTGATCTCGCCAGGGCTCAGCTTGGTCGCGTCTCCTTGCGCTTGGTGCTTGGCTAAGAAAGCAGCCATGGAGAAGGACTTCGTCACGATGCTTTCATAGCGGTTGCTCGTCTTGCTGTCGCTGCCTTTTTCGCGGATGACTCCGTAGCGCACCGCACGGTCAAACAGTTCACGTATTTTGGCGTTGTACGTTTTGATCCGCCCGTTTTGGTACGTATCTCCCCATGATTTTTCTGGAATTGGAGATGGGAGGTACGCCCAGTTGTTCTTCTCGGTTTGAACGAGGTGGCGTCCAATACCCTCTCTATCCAGAATGGTACGTTCGTAGCTTTCCTCGTAGACCTTCAGTGGTGTGTAAGCGAACAGCGGAACACCGTTTTTCGTATTCAGCCAGAAGATGCGGTTTTTGACTTCGCTTTCTTTGACGGTAAAACGCGAGCCGCTAATGGCGGTATCTTGATAGTTTTTAATCCCCTTCAAAATCGATGGTGCTTTCAGTGGCACGGATACAAAACCCCAAGAAGGGAAGTGCATATTGCCGAGATTGTTGCTTAAATGGAAGACCGGAATTGCCTCTTCATCCAGCTTGCTCGCGATCTTGCGCTCTACGATGCGATCCAATGTCTCGTCCTGACCGTATTTGATCATGAGGAACTCTTCCATCGACTTGGTGATCAGCTCACCGAACTTCTCCGAGAGGAATTCGGAAATCGAGCTGACGATATCCAGCTCCTGCTCTTTGACCCACTGATCGGAGTGTCGCAGCAGCTCGCTGGTGAAATCACGGATCAGGTCATCCGCATCTCTTTGCTCCAGGATGCTGCTGACTACTTTGGAGATATCCGGCACGCTGACGATATTCCAGTAGTACGTCTTGTTGCCAGTGCGGTCGCTCTCTTCGCCGCCGTTGATCAGGATGTCGCCGTTTTGCTCGAAAATTTGGTTGAGTGCGTTCAAAATTTCAGTAAACACGTTATAAATGCGGTTGTTTTCTGCATTCAGCAAACGGTGCAGCTCTTCGTAGAATTCGATCATTTGCTCCAGCTTTTCCTGATCAGCCAGGAGCTGGTATTCGTTGATCTTCGCTTCGATATAGCTGTTTTTCTTCTTCTCCTTGGAGATGAATGCACTGCGGGCATCGCCCAGCTTTTCATTCGCGTTCTCTCTCGCGCCCTCGATCTCGCGCGGGTAACTCTCCAACTTCGCCTTGAGGCTCTCTATGTAGGAGAGGATCATTTTCATCAGGCAATAGCCTTTGTCCGATTGAATCATACGAGACGCATAGAATGGTCCTTGCTGCGCGTGCAGGAATACTCGCGTGATCATTTCGCCAAAAACAGAGATCATGTCGCCTGGCATCTGCTTTTTGGACTTGATGTACGCTTCACGCGCTTTGGCGAGATAGCCTTGCTCCAGCTCGTGGTCGATGCTTACGACTTGCTGAGTAATAACGTTGCTGTAGTTCAGTCGCTCGCTATTTTCATAGCCTGGCAACGGCTCAGGAACGCGCTCCTCGAACTTGCGCGCAATTGAGTCGATGTCGATTCCCAGCTTGCGGGCGAATTTCTCCGCATCTTCTTGCGTTGGCGCAACTGTGAACATTTTTTCCATCTTTTTAAACAAGCGATAGGCCAAGTACGTTGTCATCTCTTCGATCGGCAAGACAGCAGAGGAGGCACCGATGACGTTGTATTGATAGTTGGCTGCGTACGGTTTTGGCATCTGGTTGATGTTCGTACGGATGTTGCTGATATAGTCGTGGATCGCAAACTCTTCACCCGAGCGCTTTTCTTCGCTCGCCATGAAGTTCGTAATGTTCTCCGCGGTTACGTTCATGCAGTAATCGTAGGCGTTTTCCAATGCTTTGCCTTCGAGATTGGTCGCAGAAATCAAATGGCACAAGTTGAAAGGCGGCATTGGCGATTGGACGGTGAGCACGTTGCCGTATTGCTGGCGGAAACGCTCATTGCGCTCATCCGCATTCATCCAGTAGTCTAGCTCTTTTAGTGCGGCGTAACCGTTTTTCATGATGTAGTCGCGTGTGTGCGAGCTAAGGCTCTTATTCGACAGGTTGACGTCAGGCGTGAACAGGTAGCCCAGCGTATTCACCTTGTCTACCCCCGCACTGCCGAAGTCGCGCTCCAAAATGCCGCGTACGATATAGGCGATGTCAAGGAAGCAACCACTCCCCGTTCCCCCGGACAAACCACTCAAAAGGAATACGGTCAGCTTTTTGTTCGTGCCCTCGCACAGCATCTTGACCTTTTTCTCAATCGTTTGTACGACTTGCGTAATTTTCGTAAAGAGAAGAAGTCGACCTGCCTGGCGCACACCCGACGCTCCGCTGATTCCGTCCGTAATCGTCAGCTCTGGTGAGAGCCAGTCGGTGATGTACGGCTCCAGAATACTGCGATTCTGCAACACACCGCCGATCTCAGGATTGGACAGAAGGACAAACTCCGTCACCGGATCGAGCCCGATGCCCTTGTACTTTTTGTTGCGGTCATGCTCATTCGTTTCAAATGCGATGAATTCAATATTGTCCGGCTTCTCTTTGCGTTTCTTGGAAAGCTGGTCTACAGGCAGCTTAAAGCGTCTGTTCACTTGGTATTTCAGGCGCAACAGCGCATCAATACCTGTACCGCCAAGACCGATGACAAGCATCGGGTTATCAATGGTATCTACACGAATCTTGTCACTGACGATTCCTCCGCCGAGGGATACGTCCAATTGTTGAATGTGTTCTCTCACAACTGCTTTCATAATCGACTCACTCCTAGACGATGTAATCTACATATAAGGACTTGTTCACATTTGTTAACGAAATTTTGATACGATCGTTTTTCTTCAACTCTTTGCCTTTGCTGGCATCGAGTACACGTCCGGCTTTTTCAATGCGGCAGCTCGAACGGTTTTCGATGATCAGCGTATCGTTTTTCCCTGGTAGTAAGATGACTTTCTCTGTCTCCGCAAACTCAGGGGCGAGCTGCAAGAGCTGGTGCAGCTTTACTTTTCCTTTGAACGCATTCAGTTTCTTGTACTGCGGATTGGACTTCTCGCCTGTATCCTCATCCACGATCTCGATGGCGATTTGGCCCGCGAAGCCCTTGTTCGCCTTGCGATAGATCGACAGTGCGTACAAGCCTGCCACGATCACCAGGATGAGAACTACGCTACCTCCTACTACGGTCAACCATGGAAATGGTTTCGATTCTGCCGCAGGATCAGTGGTTGTCGTCGGCTTGTTCGCTCCAGAACCTGCCGTTTTCGAAGCATCTACAAGGAGTGGCTTTGTCTCCCGGTAAAAGCTGGTGTCTTCTGCCTTGATTTTTATCTCGTACGTATGGTCAGCCGGGATCGTGAAGCTGCCCTCGAACCCGCTGCCAGTGTTTTTCAGGACGACCTCATTTGTCTTCTTGTCTGTCTGGTCATTGACGATCAGTGTCGCCTTCATCTGCTTGTACAGATCAGGACTCGCTACCTTTTGTCCATTTGAAACAAGTCCAGCTTTGATCGGTACGACATCCCCAGCCTTGAAGCTCTTGGCTGTGACTGGCTCCATCTCCAATTGCAAGTCGTAGTTGAAGATGAGGTTAATATCGATCTTTTCCTTCGGGACACCCTTTACCTGTAGCTTCCAATCCCCTTGCTGTGGCTTGACCAGCTTGATCATGGTGTACGCATTGGACTTCGATAATCTGACCTGATTCGAAGGAACTTGTACTTCCTTTCCTGCTGGGTCATACAGCTTCACTTCCACCGGTTTTTGCGACATGATCGAGATGTTGGCTTCCATGACACTGCCGTTCGGGATTGGGATCGGAATTTCCTGAGCCTGACCGTTTGCGACGAAGCTCTTAACCGGGACAACCTTCAGCTTCAGGTGATTCGCAAAGATCTCGCTCAAGATTTGCGGGAGCTTGTCCGCTGTGCTTGTTTCAAAAAACTTACCATTTGTCTCTGTGGCAATCTGTTGCAGGGCCGTGCGGTTAAGCTGACCGTCTGCGTTCAAGCCAATCGTGTAAATCGGATAACCTTTGTCTTTGGCCTCTTTTACTGCTTGCTGCAGCTCTTGATCAGACTGTGCTTGGGTACGGCTTGATGCTTTGTTCAAATAGTTGTTACCGTCTGCCAACAGCACGATGATCGGTGCATTGTTTGGATTACGTCCCGCATCGAGAATTTTTACGGCTTCGGTTACCCCGACGGAGATATCCGTGTAGGCTCCTTTTTGCAGGCTATCGATGAAGGCTTTGATATCGTTCTTGTCTTCTTCGGAATTGATCTCAAGCAGTGCTTTTTCCCGCTCGATCTTGTCGGTATAGGCAACTACACCGATTTTGTTCGCTTGGATCGACGTCATGTCGACGAACATTTTCATCGCTTCGTTGCTGACTTTGTTCTTGTCGCTTTTAGTCATGGAATTGCTGACGTCCACGACCAGTACCGCGTCCATATTGTTTCCGCTCGTTTGCGCAAAGCCCGGGTGAGTGACGGAGAAGACACTGACCAAGAGCAGGGCGAGACATACTACGTATCGACATAACATTCGGAATCGTATTATTTTCATAAGTGCTCCTTTTCCATTATTAAGGAAGAATTTAGAAGTGTTGCAAAGAAAGTAAGACTATGACACTATTACCACTAGATTCAAGATATAGAAGACAGATGATAGAAAAGTACTAGAATGATTGCCCCTTACTCGTAATACGATACGACATGATTCTTTGTTACAGATTTCGACAACTTCGTTAGGAGAAATTTTATGTTAACTTACTTTCTGTTGTTTGCGGCTTTTTTGCTGTTGGCGGTCCGATTCCTCAAGCTGCTGCGACTAAAACGGCGCAATCTCTCCAACGCCGAAATCGATCAGCATCTTCATGCCTTACTGAATGAGAAGAGGGATTCACCATGAGAAAACGAATCGGCGTCCAATTTCGAAAAACCCGTAAAACCACTCATACGTATGAAAGAATTCAAGCCTGCACGCGATGCCATACGTACCATGTCTTATGGGAGACGCATTGTGAGACCTGTGGGAGAACCTACACACCGATCCGCCAGGCTTCCCATGCGGTGACGCGCCGCTATGTACAGACACGCTTTTTGCTCTTGGGCTTGTTCGTCTGTCTTGCTGTCCTTTCTGCGGATACCCTTTTGCAATTAGCTCTCGCAGGAGGTATTGGCTGTGTGTTGTTCGTCCTGTTTTTCGTGATGCAGAAAAAATACGGCTCCTATGAAAGAGACGTACAATTTCAACACTTTTTAACGAGGGAACAGGAGACGCTCAAGAAGTCACTCCTCCGTCATTTGGAGGAAGTGGGCAACGACGTCAAAGAAGGACATCTCAAGGAAGCTTATGAAAAAACAAGAGAGCTCGGGCATTTCATCGATTCCGATACGATCAAGATTCGCAAGATCATGTTCCTCAATCATTACGTCCTGCGCAAAGACATGGAACTGGAGCTCGAAACGCTCATCCCGTCTATGTACGACAAGGACTTCATGGAATATGTGCGCGAAGTCATCAAGGTCCAGCCTTCGCTCGTCAAAAAATCTGTGCTCCAGTATGTCAGACGATATAAAAATCAAATATTGTTGCTAGAAAACGGGGATCAGCTGATCGGTCAAGTGGCAGGTGCGGCGCTCCGCATGAAGTCTTATGTAGATGAATATCAGGATCTGATTATCGAATTTATCGATTTTTTGCCCCGCGAGCGCCTTCTGCGATTGGCAAAAATGGTACAAACCCATAAAGATGAAGGTTGGGAACAACTATATCATTCTACCAAAAACAGGGTGGATACGCATTACGCGTTTGACCCGGATTTCAAAGGCATACTGTGAAGGAGGAGCCTTTTATGCTGCCTATTTCTCCCTATCATAGGTCCCTCTGGGTCCGTAATATTTTTCTTGGACTCTTTGCCCTTGGTTTGATCGCCGTTCTGTTCAAGCTCGGATTTGGGTACAAGCAGATTACGCTGTACAAGCAGGCAAAGGCGTTTTATGAACAAAAGAACCTGCTGCAAGCCGAGGAAACCTTTTCTCGTGCGCATGATATGGCTGTCCTTTCTTACGGAGATGACGAGTGGAATTCCATCATGTTCCAACTGACTTCTATCCGCACTGATTTGGAAGGGCTTCACCAGCAATCGCGCTCTGCCATCTCGGAGAAAAAGGTCGCAGAAATCGGTGCAGTCTATGAACAATACCAAGCTGTCAAACAGCAATACCAGAATCAAAAGAACGTCCCGGCGATGTTTTTCCAGCAATTGTCCGCTCATTTGGGTATGGATAAGAGCTTTTCCGATTATTACTTGAACGCCTTGCAAACAGCCAAGTCGCAGGCACAATCGAATCTCGAAAAGGAAAACTATCAGGACGAATCTTTCATCGAAACACTCCTTGCCATTCCAGATGAATACTACGGCGGCAAAGAGAAAAAGAAGGCTGAGCTCACGGCCTTGTTCCAGGACTATGAAAAGACGAAGCTGCGGAAATTGATCGCTTCGGCTTCTTTTGAGGAAGTCATCACCAAAACGGCTACCAGCTTGCGCCATTACGAAAAACTGGGTATCGACACAGACTGGTTAGTGGGTCAGTTGGAAAAGTATGCGCTAGCCGAAATCAAGGAAGTCATTCGTTCGAAGGATTTGAGTGCCTTCGTTGATATGGCAGCCGCCTATCGAAAAATCGAGGATGTCCTGTCTAGTGACTCACCTGTCCTCGATTCAATCACCCGCTATCTGGAAGGCAAGCTCAAGCAGGCAGAACAATACATCAAGTCGTTTGAGTTCACCAAAGCGCGTGAATTGTACGAACAGTTGAATCCGCTCCAGGATACGGCTACACTCCTGTCCGATCTGGAAAAACTCTGGTTGGAATACGATCCAGCACGCTTATTGCAATTGAGATATCCAGACAGAACGTTCACCGAAATGCTCTCCGGCACAGATCGCTGGGGAGCAAAGCTTTACGCATTTGGACTCTCTGAGGCAGATCAACGTCTTTACTTCGCGGCGAAAATGCCAAATGACTCGCTTCTCTATCTGGATCAGTCACTCGATGTGGACATGAAATCGGCAAAGGCTAAGATCGACGATACTCTTGGAAGTAAAGAAAAGCCTATCATTATCGTGAGTGCATCCGGCAAGGAGCGGACTAACGCCTACACTGCCCTCTCTCCGAATTTGACAAAAGAGACTCTCGATAAGCGCTTTTCGTTCGAGGCTGATGAACTCAGCGTAGAAGACTCCGAGCATGTGATCATGAAAAATGCGGTAGGCAAAGGGGAAAACGAAATCGCTCTGTTCAAGCTCGAGGATAATGGCCTGGATTACATAGAAAAGCTGGCTGACTTGGAAAAGAGTTCCGAAGAAACAACCGAGGGAACTGAGTCAGGAGAAGCGACTTCCCCTGCTGACGGGTCGACAGAAGCGACGGATCAGATCTCCCCTGCCCCTCAAAAAATCGATGTTTTTGCAGGGCCCGGTGAAAACTACGATCGGATCGGTCAAGTGGTGGCAGATGGCTCCATTCAAGTCATCGCAGATCTGAATGGCTGGTACCAGATTGTGTTTGATGGAAAAGAAGGCTGGATACGCGCTACCGAATCAACGCCATAATCAGTCTGCTGAATTAGGAGCTCCCCTCGCGATCATGCACGCTTTCTTTGATCTGCGTCAGGAGCTTTTCCCTATTTTTCCACATTGCACTATGTGTCAGATTATTCTATAATCTATTTTTATTTTATAGATAGACAAGGAGTGAGAAGAGATGTTTGGAATCGTTCATTATGAAGCATTTCTGATGACCGCGATCATGTTGAACCTGATACCCGGTTCAGACACGATGTACATCATCACCCGCAGCATTTCGCAAGGAAAACAGGCAGGTATTCTTTCGGTTCTCGGTATTCTGACAGGCTCCCTCATTCACACGCTCCTAGCTGCTTTTGGTTTGTCCCTCATTTTGGCTCAATCCATCGTGCTTTTTAATATCGTCAAAATATTGGGGGTCGCCTATCTCGTCTATTTGGGCATTCGCATGCTCATGACGAAGGAATCACCAGCTTTTGATACAGCCGATTCCAAGAAGCTGAAGGGTGAAAAGATCTATCTGCAAGCAATCCTGACAAGTGTAACGAATCCAAAGGTCGCCCTGTTTTTCATCGCCTTCCTCCCGCAATTTGTTAGCACGACGGAAGCCGGACCACTCCCTTTCCTCATTCTTGGCCTTACTTTTACCGTTACGGGTGGCATCTGGTGCAGTCTCCTCGCCCTGTTTGCTTCCTTCGCTACGCAAAAATTGCGCAATAATCAGAAGTTCTCTGTCATTCTCAACAAGCTGACGGGGATTGTGTTTATCGGGATGGGGTTGAATCTGTTGCGGGCGAAAGCGAATCCTTAAAAGCTGAGATATAGAAGGGAACTGGACGTAACAGCATCGTATAATAAAAAGGGACAAGGATGTTCCAGCATCCCTGCCCCTGTACAAATAGCCAACCCGCTAGGGCTATTGGCTCAGAACTGTAAGAGTCAAAGAATGACTACCTAACCTCCTCAACGGTCAAAGGTCCTTTCTCAAGGGAATGAGCCAACAACTACCTTTGACGAGCCGCGCTATAGTATTTTCAGCTTGATAAGATAAGGTTTGAACCAATGCTCGGATACTAGAAGTATTAAACATACTAACTCAAAAAGCCAAGAAGGGCATTTCTGCCACTTGGCTTTTTTCATGTTCAGAAATTGTTTAGGTCGAAAGTTTATGATGCTTCTAGGCATTTTTTCACAATTGGAACAGTAGGTGAATCTGTTGTTCGCGACTAGCAAGATTTGTACACTGAAGAATGCCCTTAATGAAAAAGTTTAGTATAACTAAAAAACAAGGAAGGAAAGATGAATTGAGTTAACGGTGCAAAAAGGGAGTTGAAGAATGTGCGAGTGCTGTTAAGTGCTGGGTTTATTCTGGCAGGCTTGTTCCTCCTTTTCTATCCTCAATGGGAAACGGCGGTATCTGCACAAAAGCAAGAACAGCTCATCGAAGCGTTCGAACAACTGAGCAACGTTAGCGAGCAAATAGAAACGGCTGCATCAGAGGATCGACCAGCTCCTCAGATACAAGAACCGCTCGCTATGTTGGAAGGTGCCAGAGGCGTGATTCGGATTCCCAAAATTGATCTGGAAATGATGATTTTTGAAGGCGCAGACAAGCATGCCTTGAGTAAAGGTGTTGGCCTGATCGAGCCAGACAAGGAATTCGGTGTGAACAATGTTGGACTGGCAGGTCATCGCGGGATTACTCACGGCAAGCAATTCAATCGCTTGGACGAGCTAGCACCCAACGATGAGATTGAGATCAAGACGAAAACGGCAACCTACCAATTCGTTGTCGTTAAAACCTTTGTCGTAGATCGTACACAAGTAGAAGTTCTAGAGGATCAAAAGAAGCCGTTGATCACCTTGGTCACATGCACCCCTGTTGGAGCAAAAGATCCGAAGGACAGATTGATCATTCAAGCTGAATGGAAACAAACAACTTCATCTCAGCCCTAACACTTCCTGCTGAAAGACGAAATGAGCTAGCTTTTATTAATGACAGGAGGAGCATATGCAAAGGAAATCTTGGATCGCTGCGGTGGCACTTTTGCTCATCATCCAAAACTTTTTCGGTTTCACGACAACCTCGTATGCCCAAACACAAGGTCCGGTTGTCATTAACAATAGCGGGGAACCGGGTACAGGCGATCCTACCGATCCGGGCACTGGAACTCCTACCGATCCGGGCACAGGGACTCCTGTACCAGTACCTGAACCTGTTCCCGTCCCTCTCCCAGAACCTGACCCTGACGCCAATATCATCAAGGATAGCATCATCACCAGCGTAGTGATGAAGGACAAGGACGGAAACAACATTGAAGACATCCGCCCCGATCAAGGCTCGCGTGTTCAAGTTGATTTCACCTGGAAAATCACTGCCGGACATCCTTACACAGAAGGTGCCACCTTTACCTTCCCGCTCCCAGACAAGTTTAGGACCGATCGCAATTTGACCGGAGATCTGGACGGAGGCTACGGCACCTATGAAGTGACAATAGACGGAACTGTCACCTTTACTTTCAGTGATGCCATCAATGACGGCGCAGAGATTAATGACGGAACGTTCTTTGTGTGGCGGGAATTCGATGAGAAAAAGTTTGAGGGTGGCACGCGACAAGAGATCGATTTCAAATTCGATGGCGTCGCCCCAATCTCTGTCCATTTCAAAGGCAAAAACAACAATGAAATCGACAAAAACGGAAAAGCAAACAAGGGCATGAACCCTAGCCATCTCGATTGGACCGTCGATTTTAACCTAAGTGAAAATCCGCTTAAAGGCGCTGTCTTTACGGATGAGCTTCCAAGCGGTCTCGAATTGGATATGAGCTGCATCAAAGTGTATCCGTTAGAAGTTCTTTTGAATGGCTCTGTAAATACCAAGGGTGAAGTAACCACGTTCACTCCTGAGAAATTGACAGAAGGAAATGGGTTCAAAATAAACTTCGGCGACATTGAAGGTGCTTATCGCGTGACGTACAAGACCAACGTCACCGGTACGACAGATACAACCTACACGAATAAAGCCACTGTCACAGGAACGAATCTTCCAAAGGATTTAATCGATTCGGCGAATGTCTCTGTCCGATTCAGCCAGCCTTTGAACAAAAAGGCGATTGACTATGATTACAACACCCAAACGATCACCTGGGCTATTCAGTACAACTACAATGAAAAAGTGATCAAGCAAAGCGATGCGTGGCTAGAGGATCGATTCGATACGAGTCATCAAGAGCTCGTGAACAGTTCCTTTACCGTTCATAAAATGACCATCGGCGACAACGGAAACGGAACCAAAGACGGGGCAGCCATCACAGAGTACAACGTAACCCCATCGGCTACTGGCTTTCGTTTGCAGTTTGACAATGACGTATCGGCGGCTTACGAAATCACCTATCAAACCAAAGCCAAAAATCGTGTCCACCAAGACAGCTACCTCGTGAAAAATGAAGTAGAGATCTATGATGGAACCAAAAAAGATGCATCCAGAGAGATCAATCAAGCAATCTTCTGGAAAAACGCCAAAAAAGAAAAAGTGAACTACCTGGATAAAACGATCGAATGGACGCTTAGTCTAAACGATGACAATCAGGTGATGGATGAAGTCGTCATTACCGACAGTTATGCGGGCCAAGGGCTGACTCTTCTTCCTGACAAAGTAAAAATCAACGATTGGACAAAGGATTTGGAAGAAGGTGCTGACAAAGACTACAGCATCTCTCCGAACCGAACATACGAAGAAGGATTCACGATCACCTTCCACAAACCAGTCACAAAAGGTCTTGTGATTACGTACCTGACGAAGTTCGATCCCACTTCTAAGGACCGTCCATCCGCGTACCAAAACAAGGCTGAACTGAACTGGAAGGAAAACGGGAAAGCACAAGACCCCATCACGAAATCCGCTACCGTTAAACCAGACAATTACACCAACAACAACGGCAACAAAACGGGTACATACGACGCCCGGACAAAAGAAATCACGTGGACAATCGATGTGAACTATAACCTTCACAAGATTAACAACGCGATCATCCGGGATTTTTATACCGGGGAACAAACCTTTGTAAAAGACTCGTTAACCGTGCATAAGTTGCTGCTCACAGGTGGAGCAGATGGTGTGAAAGTGGTCGAGGGTCCAGTTGTCGCCACCAAATTTGACGAACTGGCCAACGGCTTCGAGCTTCATCTCGGTCCCATTGACTCCGCCTATCGCATCACGTACAAAACCAGCTTGGCCAATCTGCCTGTCGGGGAAGTGTACCAAAACAATGCGACCCTGCACGATAGCGACATAACAGGCACACCACTTTATAAAGGCCAGACAACTGTTAAGCCGACATACGGTGGGAAATACGTCATCAAAACAGGCGTACAAGGCACAGGAGCAGAATCGGAATATGCAACATGGACAGTAAAAATCAATCCTAGCCAGTCTCATATTTCAGCAGGTGCTGTTTTGACCGATACGCTGTCCAGCAATCAACTTCTGATGAAAGACTCTTTCAAACTCTTTACGACAACCGTCTCTGAATCCGGTGCTCTGGCTACCGGAAAAGAAGTGGCATCTGAGGACTACACATTAGAAGTAGTCGGCAACAGCTTTAAGCTGACTTTCAAAAATGATCTGCACACTGCCTACATCCTGGAATACCGTTCCTTTATCAATGCCGATCATGGAGAGACCATCAAAAACGAAGTCTCTTTTGCAGGGAAAACAGTTGTAGGTACAGGTAAAGACGGACAAGAAGGTGTCAAGGTCAGCTTGTCCGGTGCTGGTGGCGGAGCCAACACCCCTGGTAAAGGCGACTTGAAAATCGTCAAGACAGATGCAGATACGAAAAAAGCATTGGCAGGCGCCACATTCGGTCTGTACGACAAGTCAGGGAAAACCTTGCTGGAAACAGTCGTAACCGATGAAAATGGCACTGCCACCTTCAAAGGCTACAAATTTAAAACGTACAAGTTAAAAGAACTATCCGCTCCTGTTGGCTACGTCATCGCAGACGAGTACAGAAACGGAAAGGACATTACGTTAAAAGCTCCTGCGGGTACTGCCCCCGGTGTTCCAGTCACAATCGAAATGACCATCGACAACAAGCTCCTCCGTCAAGGATTTGAGTTAACCAAAGTTGACGCGGAGAATGTCGACAAAAAGCTCGAAGGCGCTGTCTTCCAGCTACAGTTTGAAAATGGCGGAGCGTTCGAAACGATTGCCGAGCTGACAACCGGCTCAGACGGAAAAGTCTCCAAAGGCGATCTACCAGAAGGAAACTATCAGCTAGTCGAAACAAAAGCTCCGAAGGGATACAAACTGGATGCGACTCCCCTTTCATTCAAAATCGCCGCCAACCAGACAGAAATTGTGACCCTTACGAAAAAGAACGCCAAAAATATCGGGTCCGTTCAATTGCTGAAAGTGGACCACTACACCAAAGAGCCACTGCCTGGCGTGACCTTTGAGCTTCAAGATGCTGACGGGAAAGTACTGCAAAGTGGACTCACAACGGATAAGGACGGTATCCTGCTCCTCGAAAACCTGAAGGCAGGATTCTACCAGCTCGTTGAAACAAAAGCTCTTGCTGATTATGAGCTCGCTGAACCACTGAAATTCGAAGTAACGGATGAGGGCACGGCCTCTCTCACGTTAACCAACAGATTGATCCCAGGCTCTGTGAAACTGACCAAGGTGAGAACGGGATACCCAAATCATAAGCTCAAAGGAGCTGAATTTACGCTCCGTGATGAAAATGGTCAGGTTGCCAAAGACATGAACGGTCAGGAGCTTACAAAGCTGACCACGGATGGCAACGGTGAGCTGATTGTCGAAGGCCTGAATCCAGGCAAGTATGAGTTTATCGAGACAAAGGCACCTGCTGGTTATGTAAACAAAAGCAAGCCAATCGAGTTCGAGATTAAAAGAAACCAAGTAGCTGGCGACCATGTAATGGTGACTGTCGAAAATGACGTGACCTCCGGTGGAGGCGGTGGAGGCGGAAATCCTGAGCCTAAACCTGAACCAAAACCTGAACCGAAGCCAGAACCGAAGCCAGAACCGAAGCCAGAGCCTAAGCCAGAGCCTAAGCCAGAGCCTAAGCCGGAAAAGCCAGACAAACCGGATAAACCAGATAAACCAGATAAACCAGATAAACCAGATAAACCTGGCAAACCGGATCAACCCGGCAACCCGGACCAACCTGGTAACCCAGACCAACCTGACAACCAAGACCAACCTGGCAACCCAGACCAACCTGGCAACCCGGACCAACCTGGCAACCCGGATCAACCGAGCAACCCAGACCAGCCTAGCACTCCTGATACAGACAACAACACTACGAACCCCAACACTTCCGGGGAGTTGAATCAAACAGGAGAAACGAGCAAACCGAACGATTCGGGAGCTGCCAACAACTCCAACGTCTTGGAAACCAACAACGAATCTCCAGCTACAGGCAAAGTATTGCCACAGACCGGAGAACAGGCTAACCCTATCCCTATCGTTGCAGGTATCCTTTCGATCTTGATCGGCATTTCGATCATGTACCGCAAAAACAAGAAAGCGTAGCTCATCTAAAGGACCAAGTCCAGGGATCTTCCCGGCTTGGTCCTCTTTTTTCCCCTACTCTAGCAATTGCCGGAGAAGCGGTTCACTTTTATATAAAATTTCCAGATGAGTCGCCTCGACGTAATAACGCTCACCTTCCAGCGCAAATACACTATTTGCCATGACATTCCCATCCCCAGCGTCACTATTGATCGAGCCCACTACTCTTCCATCGACCCATTTATTTGGAGACAGCGAGGGCACCGTTCGCAGGTAGTGAATCGTTTCGTGTCCGATGCCAGCTACCAGCGTGACGCGAATATTGCGGGCTGCGATAATCCCCATCGTTGCGTTCAGGTAGTCCATGTATTGATTTTTCACAACCATCTTTTCATAAGGTACGAATGTATCTACCCCCTGTTTTTTCTCCAGCAAATAATCGCCATAAGCTGCTGACGGGGTAAGGTCAAGGATGCTGGGAAAGTGTCTGTGAATAGCTTGTATACGTTGAAAAGGGATGCTTTGCTCCAAATACGCCAGATATACATTCATGTAGAGCTCCACGACATTTCTTTTCGCAGAAACAGAGCGCGGCAGCTTCCCTCCTGCCCAATAGCTGTAGGCAACAGGCGATCCTGCGTTGGGAGTCGCAAAAATGAGCAGCTGATCCACATCGTTTTGATAAAATTCGCTCTGGACATAGGCTCTAGCAACAAGCCCCCCCATGCTATGGCAAATGAGATTGACAGAAGGAGAACCTGTCGTTTGCTTTGCTCGCTCGATAACAGGCAGCAAAAAGCGCTCAGCTGAAATATCAATCTGCCTTCGCCAATCATAAAAAGCGACAAACAATTGTTCATTGAGGGCGTAACCCATTTTTCCAAGCAAACGGATAAATGGCTCGTAAGCCGTTCGGGCAAACCCGAAGCCCCAGTCACCAGTACCCGGAATAATTTGATCACTCATCGACCCAAACAGCCCCGGAACAAAAACAATCGGTGCCTTTTGCGCGAGAAAAGAACTCATGCTTGCACTCCTTTCCCTCTCTTTTGTCCCATGACCAGAAGGAAAACAACATATGCTTCTGCCTATGCCAGAGCAGCTTGGGTGGTTCCCTTGCTTCGATGAGTGTCGTCGTTTTTTGCCGAAATGAAGCGAATCGTTACAATTATCTTCCCACTGGAGCGTAACAAAGCGATATAATAAAGCGTCTAAGTATTGGATAAAGTTTTACAGCAAATCTAAACTTGTCGGAGGATTGGCAAAAATGAAGGTACGCAAGTGGTTTATGCTTTTGCTAATGTTCGTACTATGTATTCCAACGATGGGGATATCCGTGCAAGCCGCGCAGACATCACCTGGCATCAGCATCTATTTGGACGGGCAACAAATCAAAAGTGACGTCGCTCCGTACATTATTCCAAAAGCAAACGTAACGATGGTCCCAATGCGAGTGATCGGTGAAAATCTGGGAGCCGAAGTAAATTGGGAGCCAAAGTCTCAAACGGCAACCATCAGCAAACAAGATACTTTGTTGTCCATGACGGTTAATCAAAAGAACGCTCTCGTGAACAACAACAGCGTCCCACTTGATTCTTCTGTTCAGAACAAACAAGGAAGAATCATGGTTCCGCTGCGATTTGTCTCCGAGCAGTTGGGCCTTACGGTTAACTGGGAAGACAAGACAAGAACCATTCGCCTGCAAAGCGGCAACGTCGCTACCATGACTCCGCCACCACAGGATGTATTGAGTGAAACTGGCGGAATGGAACCAAGCACACCTGTCGTGACAAATGGAGAATTGCGCGGGGTGTGGATCTCTACGGTCTACAACTTGGACTGGCCATCTTCCGGTTCATACGGAAACCCGGCGAAGCAGCAACAAGAATACATACAGCTGCTCGATGAGCTGCAAGCCATGGGAATGAACGCTGCTTTCGTACAGGTGCGTCCATCTGGAGATGCTATGTATCCTTCTACACTCGTTCCATGGTCGAGATTTTTGGCGGGAACCCCGGGGAAAGATCCTGGCTACGACCCACTTGCCTTTATGGTAGAAGAAACGCATAGACGCGGGATGCAATTCCATGCGTGGTTCAACCCGTTCCGTGCTACTACGGACGCGAAAACAGACCAGTTGCCAGCTAATCATGTGATCAAGCAGCACCCTGACTGGATTGTGAATGCAAACAAAAAGCTGTATATCAACCCAGGTATTCCGGCGGCACGTCAGCAAATTATCAATGAAGTAATGGAAGTCGTACAGCGCTATGACATCGATGGTGTCCATCTGGATGATTATTTCTATCCTTCCAACGTTGCCTTTGCGGACGATGCAGCATTCAAGGCTTACAACAGTAAAAAGATCGTGTCCAAAGCAGACTGGCGTCGGGATAATATCAATCAATTTGTTCAACAATTGAATCAGTCCATTAAGAGCGTCAAGCCTCACGTACAGTTCGGGATCAGTCCATTCGGTGTATGGCGCAATAGCAACGTCGATCCGACCGGCTCCGATACAAAAGCTGGCGTTACTGCCTATGACCACATGTATGCCGATGTGCGCACATGGATTCAACAAGGATGGATCGATTATGTGACTCCACAAATTTATTGGAGCTTTTCCTTCGCTCCTGCCCAATACGACAAGCTCGTTACTTGGTGGGCAAACGAAGTACAAGCTACGAACGTCAAGCTCTACATCGGTCATTCGCCTTACAAGCTCGGAACAGCGGAAGCTGGCTGGCAGAGTGCCCAAGAGATTATTAACCAATTGAACTACAACCAGATGGTTCCTCAGGTTCAGGGTAGCATTTTCTTCAGCGCCAAGGACTTGCGGAAAAATCCGTTAGGCCTGCTCCCAGCTCTTAGCAGTTATTACAACCGCTAGATAAATAACAGTAACCCCCGAACCATAGTAGCAGAGCATCTCGCTACATTTGTTTCGGGGGTTTTTTCTTCTACGTTAATTTTTCTACAAGGAACGTGAGTTGTGCTTCCAAGGAGATCGGGTCATTGAAATAGGAGCCTTTCCGATCAATCTGAAACACCTTGTTATTTTTTACTGCCGACAAGCCCTTCCAAACGTTTGTACTGTATACACTCTCCGGATTGGCATCATCTCCGGACCATCCACTGGTAAAAATGTAGTCTCCCGCAAAGTCTGGCAGTGTTTCGAGCGAAACTTCCGCCCAGCCGGTATTGCTATCAATTGCTTCTTTTTGTACGGCATTTGGAGCCTTCAACTGGAATTCGCCGTAGATGATGTCTCCACCCCTTCCGAAGTTGTGCCCAAACACATAGATCCCCTTTGCGTATGGCTGCAAAATCGAAATGGTTTGATCACCTACCGCTGCTTGCACCTTGGGTTTTGCCTCAGCAATTTTCTTGTCCCATTCGGCAATCCACTCATTCGCCTTGTCTTCTCTTCCTGTCATTTTGCCAAACTCCCGCAGTTCTTCGCGGATTGGCTTCTTACCGTATTGAATCACTACCGTTGGAGCTATTTTGGTGAACTCCTCGATATTCTTATCCCCTTCAAACACAATAAGTAAATCAGGATTCATCGCCAATACTTTTTCTAGTGATGTTCCGTCGCCCACGCTTTCGATACCATCCAGCTTCCCTTTAAAATATGGGTTTTCCATAGCATGGTCCGTGATACCGATAGGCTTGATTCCCAGTGTCAGAAAATGTCCAACATAGCTGTCCGCTAGTATCACAGCCCTTTTTGGATCCTTAGGAATTCTCACTGTGCCATTAAACGCCTCGTAGGTGATATATTCATTGTTACTTTCGTTAACTGACCCATCCTGCGCAGGTTGAGCAGTTGGATTGGCTGGTGTCTGTCCGCAGGCTGATAACATGCTGATCATGACCATAATAAGGGCTACCACTATGATCTTATCTAAGCCTGATTTTCTCATTCTCAAAAGAACCTCTCCTTCAACGAGAATTGAAATTGATAATCATTCTCGTGAATTTTAGCATAAAGAGTTTGCTCTGCCCATCTTTTTCGTTCTCCGAGATACCATTTACAATTCGTCACAAAAAAATGCCGCGAAGCATGTTCGCGACATTGGTGGCTTTTGACAGTATATCATTTTTGGAGGAGCGCCCATTATTTTTATTGCACCTAAGGGGAGTTGAGACTGTGTAAAATAATCCCCATCTTTTAAAAAAGAATGGGGACTATTTTATTTGCCGCTGTTACCTTACCAGTTAATTTGTTACTTTGTGAAGACCGAACAGCATGAGGACATCATTATCGCTGCTCTCGTACTCTTTTACTTCACCATTAAAGGAAGTTTCTTTGACAATAATCTTGCTGCCTGTCGCATTTGGTTTCATTTCAATCATATGTGAAGATAGATTAAGATCAGCTGCCGTTATACCTAACTTATCGGAGAGATCTTTAACCGTGGCCTTTTGCTCACCTAGTTGACTGTCTTTAATAGTTACTGCCTGGCCATCCTTAGAAAAAACGAATGCAATCGTTAGGTCTAAGTTACTTTTTTCCGCAACGTTTACTTTTGCATCTACTGTTGTGGTTGCATACGGTATAACAGTACCAATCACCCCAGTAAGTAACAAAGCTGATGCAGTTGTCATCCATTTCTTTTTCATTTGTCTCGCTCCTTTTCATTTCTTTTTTTGTGTGCAAGCAAATCTCTTACTTGCTAAATTTAGGATAAGAGGAAATGTTAAAGAAAATTGTGGGGTGAAAATAAAATTTTCCTTAACATCGCACATCACTCGGTTCTCAGAGTATACTCACCGGCAAAAAAATGCCGCGAAGCATGTTCGCGACATTGGTAGCTTTATTTTTTCGGCATCATAGCATTTACAAACTCGCTGATTTTGCTTTTGGTCAATACATCACCAGTCGCGACTACTTCGTACTGCATTTTCTTGCCAGCGTATTCCACCACCCACACAATGCTCTTGTCTGTCTGGTCTTTTTTGGCTTCCTCTGTATAGAGCACCTCGATTTGCCCTACCTTCACTACTTCTTTTTTCTGTTGATCCAGATTTGCTTCATAAGTTGTACTTTCTTGTACACCTTCATAATTCGTGATGTTCAAATTTATATAGCTTTTTCCAGACTGATACGTCGTATACAGATACTCCAATTCATTTGTCCATGCTAACGGCTGCATGACGTATTCCTTTTTCTCTTTTTCCGCCTTCTGGTACAAGGCAGCCTTGTCATATTCGTTCTTGATACCAAACTCGAATCGGGCATCCAAGAAAGCATGGCCTCCTGGCAATGTTTCTGGCAAGAATATCTGGTCTCCCACTTTCTTTTGGACATCAGCCAAAGTCATATACTCAAATGGAGCCGTCATCGTCACGATTTGTTTTTGAGGATTGTGGGGAACGATGTAGACAGCTGCAACAGTTCCAGGCTCCATATTATCCTCGATTTCCCAACGTTTATTTAAAAAGGCATCCATTTCTTGATCCGGCTCTTTTACTGTTTTGGCGCCCGATTCTTTTACATCTTTCTCTAGGTACAGCACCTCACCTTGTGGGCTCTTCAACTGATAGTACTGGACAGCAGCATAACCCGAAGAAATGCTTGCGATTAATCCGATCGCGACCAAAATACTCACTTTATACTTCACAAAAAATCTCTCCTTCTCTCGTTTGATCTTTGTCATCACTTGCTTGCTAATGTCAATCTCCTGCGGGATGCGCGGGTCATTGAACAGGTCCTTAATACTCTCGTGCGATTTGTTTGGACTCATCGTGAGCTGACCCTCCCTTCCCTAAAGGAGAATAAGCGGATCGGAACTTCGATGCCGTACGCTCGAATTTTTTGCGCAAACTCGCAGCGTTTTTGTTCATGATCAAGGAAATTTCCTCGTACGTCTTTTCTTCCACGCCTCGCAGCAAAAGAAGCGTTCTTTCCTCTACCGAGAGTGTCTGCATGGCAAGAAATACATCCTCACTGAAATATACATTTTCAATATGCCGCTCGATGTCTGATTGAGGCTCTTTGTCCTGCATCAAAAATGGCAACATTTTTGTCCATTTCCTTTTTCTGATGAGATCGATGCAATGATGATAGGCTATTTTATAAAGCCAAGCTGCAAAAGGCATGTTTGGACTGTATTTTTTCAAGTTGCGATAAGCCTTGAAAAAGACCTCCTGTGTGGCGTCTTCCGCTTCGAATCGACTCCCCAGGATATGATAGCAGTAGTGAAATATTGGGGTTTGGTAGCTTTTCATGATGTCGGCGTAGCGGTCATCCGCTCCCTGTATGATCTCATCCAGAAGTTCTTCTATCTCTCTCGTGTCCACTCTCTCCCTCCTTTCAACTGGTATAACGCACCATATCACCCTGTATGTGACATCGCGTACAAAAAAATGCCGCGAAGCATGTTCGCGACGTTTGAAAGCCTTATTTTGTGCCGAGCTCCGGCTTGTTCTGGTAAAAGAAATTCGGCGAGTGGATTGTGTTGTCGTACAGACTGTGGAAAATGTGTGTAGCTGTTGCTGAGATCGGCGGAACCAGCCATGTCCAGTCACCAGTAACGGCTCGACCACATTTCTCTTCTCTTTCCTCAAATCGCTTGAATTGCTGGCTCGCGGTGTGATGATCGACTATCGATACTCCTTTTTCCTTGAAGGAATGCAGGACGGCTACATTCAGCTCGATGAGCGCTTTGTCTCTCCAAAGTGTCACTTCCCTGGTCGTATCGAGCCCCATGACCTCTGCGACCTTTGGCAGCATGTTATATCGTTCTTGGTCAGCGAAATTGCGCGCACCGATCTCCGTTCCCATGTACCAGCCGTTAAAAGGCGCCGCCAAGTATTCAATGCCACCAATCTCCATACGCATATTCGAGACGATCGGAACCCCATACCATTGCAACTCCAAATCGGCAAAGCCCGGTAGATCAGGATGCACGATTGGCACCTCCAAAACCAGCTCCTGAGAAATCTCAAAAAACTGCGGCGTCCGATCTCCAATCTGCACGACAAGCGGCAAAACATCGTAGTGCGTGCCTTTGCCTTGCCATCCCAGGCTCTGGCATAGCTTCGTCAACTCAAGTGAAATCGGATCGCCCAATACGCCGTATTCCGTTTCATATCCCGCGTAGCGAATCAACTGATCGTTCCAAATGCGCATGTGCGGTCTTCCTGTCATAGTAGGTGCAAAAACGGTGATGGTTGGGCGGATTTTCCCCCCATTAGTCGCAAACTCGATGTGACGAAGCATTGCTTGCGCCATCTCTTCTTCTGTCTCTGCCTGCCGTTCATCTAACACAATCAACGATTCCCAAAAGAATCGACCAATACATCTATTGCTATTGCGCCAGGCCATTTTCGCCCCATGACGAAGCTCTTCGGTTGTCTGCTCATAATATCCCTGCTGTTCGATCATCTGCCGGACTTCTTGTAGCCGTCGCTCGGTTTCGTCGGTTGTCTTGTCCAGTTCACCATAGCAGGTTCGGATAAATTGCTCTGCCGCTTCCATCAGTTGATTCACTTCCATAATTACCCTCTTTTCCCGCTGAAGAGCGGTTCATGGTCCTCGAAAAATATGTACCCTCATTATAAATTTACCGGAACTCTATTACCAATCCCTGTAGGCACTTGGACACATTTCTGTAAGAATCATTGGCTGACGTGGTTACTACGCACGATGAATAAGCAGCTTGAAAAATCCCGCGATCGACTCTGCTAATTGCTATATTACGAAATTTAGCAATATTAACTACCCTAATGAAAATAAAAAAAGAGCGCCTTAGCGCCCTTCTTAAACCGATAAGATTTTTCCGGCGATCTCTTTCGCCTTTTTTTCGTTGTGACGACGAACCCGTCCAGATAAAAGGAATAATTCTACAATAGAAATAATAAGAGGAATGTACGTCCAGCAGAAAAGGGTATAAACAATTCCGAGGCCTACGCGGTTCATATAATAGTGATGCGCTCCCAGACCCCCAAGGAACAGACAGAGGAGAATAGCTGTCGTGGAGTTTTTCTGAACTTTGCCGTACTCGGACTGGAAAATCATTTTTTGATCCATTGTCATGTTTTTCTGGATGAGGATTGTATCCATAATGTAAAATTTCTCCCTCATGCTATATGAAATGTAAAAATTTAATAATGAAATAATACTACCCCTTTTATTACCTGTAAAGGAAAAAAGAGTAGCAATGGGCTACCCTTTTGGTTTGCTTTCTACTTCTTGGAACGGAAAAGCCCATGTTCGCCGATAATCGCGAACGTTACAGCCTCCCACGGAATGAACCCAACGCCCCAAGGACTGATCCCGATAATTACGATTGTCCCTCCAACAGCTCCACTCCAGAAAATACGGGAGAAGAAAGAACGGCTCGCGAGGCGCGAAAAGATTTATTACATGCAAAAAAGACAGGTGCTTACACACCTGCCCTTTCTCCTAAACAGCCATATGGTTCCACATCTCCGACTTACTCAACGAAACAGCATCTGCTCCACCCTTCAATGCTTCGTTGACCTGCTCCATATTCCAGATCAACCCGCCCAAAATAATCGGCTGCGACAGATGCTCCTTGATATAAGAAATAATAGACGGCGCTATCCCCGGCATGATCTCAATCGCGTCTGGCTGGTTTTCCAAGACGTTTTTGATGGTCGTCGAAAGAGAGGTCGAATCGATCAAAAAGACGCGCTGGATCGTCAGCATGCCTTCCTTTTTGGCCGCGCGAATCATCGGTCCTTTGGTAGTGACAATGCCCGTTGGTTGGATATAGGTGGACAAGAAACGAAAAGCCTCTTTGTCATTGGACAGGCCATTCATGAGGTCTGTGTGCAAAAAAATCGGCTTGCTCGACTGACGGATCGTTTCGGCCTCCTCCATCAGCCTAGTCAGCTTTCCGTACATCAACAGGATCGCGCAAGCTCGGGACGCCATCGCCTCTCCCAAGCGATCCTGTTCGGTTGCCGCAATAACCGGATTCGTTTTCAAAATCGTTTGCATGTCCATCTATTCGCCTCCTGCCCGCAGTAGCCGTTCAACACTTACCTCAGCGCAGCCAAGCTGCTTAGTCTCCACTACCCAATGACCCGCGAATCCGTTGTCTTTCAAAAGTGACAGGATCGAAGCAAACGGGATCGTTCCATCGCCTATCGCCAAATGATCGTCCAGCTTGCCAAAGTTATCACTCAGGTGAAGAGCGGACAAATAAGGAAGCACCTCCTGCAATGCATCGATCGCATATCCCGGACGAATCAAATGGGCATGGCCTACGTCGTACACGATCCGCACGCGAGACGAATCGACATTCTGGCATATACGCACGAGATCCTCGACGTTCCACCCGAGCACTTTTGGATAAGGAGGAACATTCTCGACCGTCAGGATGGTTCTGCCCTCTGCGGACAGCTCGTTGGTCAACACTTGGAGTGCCTGACTCACATTTTCCACACCTCTTGCACGCTCGCCTTCCGCGAGTCGATCTGCTACTTCCCCCGCATGCATCACAACATGGGTGCAGTCGAGAAAGCTAGCAATCTCCAGGCAGCGCTTCATCGTGTCCATCGTTTGCTCCCGAGTCGGTCCCTTGTCCGCAGCCAGATTGCAGCCGCTGATCGGCGCATGAATCGACCAGGCAATCCCTCTCTCGTTTCCCTGCTGCTTCAACTCTTTCAGCTGCTCCCAGGACCAGTCCAAGAGGTCGGCATGATTCTCTTCACACATAATCTCGATGGCCTTCCAATCATGGTGCAAAAGCTGAACGATAGCATCACGCAGGGACAGATCGAATAACGCATAGGTGGATACCGCAAACGAGCTCTTGTCTCTCATCATTCATGACCCTCCCTCTTATTTCACGCCGGAGTGGATGAAGCTGTTGATAAACTGTCGCTGGAACACCAAAAATGCCAGCAACAACGGAAAAATCACCATGACCGTCGCTGCACTTACCTCGGCCCACTGCGCCCCTGTCTCAAATGATTGGGCAAAAATCGCCAGACCGACCGTCAACGGGCGATTTTCCACGGAATTCGTAATAATCAGCGGCCACATGAAGTTGTTCCAATGGTAGCTGACCGAGACCAAACCAAAAGCGATGTAAGTCGGCTTGGCTAACGGAACGTACACTCGCCACAAAATCTGGAACCAGGAGCAGCCCTCCATCCGTGCCGCCTCCTCCAGCTCGTGCGGGATCGTCTTGAAGGTTTGTCGCAACAAGAAGACCCCGAAGGCAGAAGCGAAGTACGGCAGCATAATGCCGATTTTGGTATCCAGCAAAGACAAGTCACGCAGGACGTTATAGTTGGGGAAAATCAAGATATCTGCTGGGACCATGAGCTGGACCAGGAACAGGACAAACAGCACGTCCTTTCCCCAAAATTGCAGCTTCGCAAAGGCATAAGCTGCAAGTGTAGCCGTGATGATTTGCGCTACTAAAATACCAGTCACGATCAAAAAAGTGTTGATATAGTACTGGTCAAAGGGTGCTGAGTCCCACACCTTCGCAAAGTTATCGAGTGTAAAATCAGCACTGAGCGACCACGAAGTCGCCAGCTCTCTCGGGCGAAAGGAAGTCCAGACCGCCCAGAGCAAAGGAAACAACCAGAGAACGGCCAAGCCGTACATGCCAACCGTTGTGAATTTGCGAAGCATCTGCCATCCCCCTTAGTTGTAATGAATCTTTTTATCCATAGCAAAAAACTGAAATGCAGCGACCAACAGCAGCAGCACGACCATGACAATCGTCAATGCAGAAGCCATTCCTTGGTCCCAGAAAGAAAACGCCGTCTCGTATATGTAGTACAGCAAGAGATTGCTGGCATTATCCGGTCCGCCTTTGGTCATGATCACCAAATGGTCCACCAGCTTGAAAGAGTTGGTGAAGGCGATAATACTGACAAACATCGTGGTTGGCATGAGCAGTGGAAAGGTGATGCGGCGAAACACCGTCCACGACGATGCTCCTTCCATGGAGGCGGATTCATATAACTCCTGTGAAATGTTTTGTAGCCCCGCCAAATAAAAGATCATGAAATAGCCCGCTTCCTTCCAAATGACCATGAAGATCATCGCCCACATCACATTTTTCTGATCGCCGAGCCAGTTCATGTCGCCTTTTCCGAACCACTCCATCACATGACTAAGCGCTCCGTACTCCGGTGTGTAAATAAACAGCCAGATGTTCGCCACTGCAATCATCGGAACAACTGTCGGATAAAAATAAGCCGTGCGGATAAAGCTCTTCCCTCGTAATGCCTTGTTGGCGAACAGCGCCATCCCTAGTGCGAGAGCCACACTCGTCGGCACGGTCCCGATGGCAAACCAGATATTATTGGTCAGCACCTTCCAAAACACTTCATCTTCCACCATTTGTTTATAATTATCTATCCCGTTAAAAAACGGCTCTGGAGAACCCAGATCCGCTTGATGAAAACTGAGTATGAACGTTTGTATCACCGGATAGAAAGTAAACAGCAGCAGGAAGATGAGGGAGGGAAGGAGCAAGAGCCAGGCGTACATGTTCACTTTCCATTTTGCGCGTAGTTCCCCCATTGTCGCTCCCCCATTACCTAGCTTGATTTATTTGTTGAACGGTGCCAGCATCTTGTCCGCTTCTTCCTGCGCTTTTTTCAATGCTTCCGCAGGCTCGGATTGACCAGTAATCACGGATTGGAGCGTGTCGTTCAAGAGCTTTGTCACTTTGCCGTTATTGTGTGTAGACAGCTCAGCATGACCGTATTCCAGCTGGTCACGAGCCACTGCTGCTGCTGGGAAGTCCTTGACGTATTGCTTCATCGTCTCTTCTTCGTAAGCAGATTTGCGTGTAGCGACATAGCCAGTATCGACACTCCACTGAGCAGCGCGCTTAGGCTCGGTCATAAAGCGAATGAATTTCCACGCCGCTTCCTGTTTCTTTTCATCGGTGCCTTTGAACATGTAGAAGTTACCGCCACCTGTCGGGCTGCCGTAGTTCCTTTTCGCTGGCAAAAACGCTACGCCAAAATCAAACTTCGCGCTCTTCTTCACGTTCGTCAAATTGCCTGTCGTATGGAACATCATCGCTGTTTTGCCTTCCAAGAAATCAGACGGTACGGTTGCCCACTCGTTGACGCCTTCAGGCATGACTTGATGCTTTTTGGACAAATCTACCCAAAATTGCAAGGCTTCTACATTTTCTGGCGTATCTAAAAACACTTTTTTACCATCTTCGGACATCAAGTTCTTGCCGTTTTGCAGAGCAAGTGCTTGGAACATCCAATACGTGAAGCTCGAAGAAGGAATCTCGATGCCATAGCGTCCGTCCTTTTTCAACTTGGCAGCGTACGAAACCAGCTCATCCCATGATGTCGGCGGTTTCTCCGGATCAAGTCCTACTTCCTTGAACGCGTCCTTGTTGTAATAGAGCACGATGGTGCTGCGCTGGAACGGGATGCTGTATGTCTTGCCGCCTACTTGGGAATTCGCCAAAAAGCCCGGGAAGAAATCATTCACGTATTCGCTGCCGCCATCCTTGGCAATGAAGTCGTCCAACGGAAGGATGGCATCCATGTCCATCATCGTATGCAACTCAGTTGAGAGCATCACCGCTACGTCTGGAGGAGTCTTACCCTGTACCGCTGCCTGAACCTTTGTTGTCGTATCCTGATAGCTGCCCGTATAAACTGGCTTCACTGTGATATCTGGGTTTTCTTTGTTAAATTCCTCTGCCATTCCGTCCACGATCTTGGTCAAGGGACCTCCAACCGCAACCGGATAATAGAAGGACAGCTCAGTTTTGCCTGATGAATTGGCTCCTTGCGCCGCATTGTTCGTGGACGAAGAATTGCCACTGGAGCACCCAATGATCAGACTCATACTCATAACGACCGCAAACAAGCTTTTGACAACTTTACGCATCGCAGTACCTCTCCCTTTTCTTTTCTCAATTGGTCGTAACCCCTAGATTTTTTCCGGTTTCTCCATCAAACACGTTCACCTGCGCAGGATCAAAACGAACATGCATGGTTTCCCCTCTTTTGCAGTGCCATTGCCCGTTCCATTTGGCCTTCCACAGCTTGTCTCCCACGGTAAACTCAACAATCGTCTCGGAACCGAGAATCTCTACTCCCTGCACGGTGACAGGGAGCTGGCAGGAGGCATCGACAGTTAGGCCTTCCTCTACAGGCTGTAAGGATTCAGGACGCAGTCCGAGAACGACCGGGGTCTTGTCCTTGATACCGTTAAACAAAGGTAGCGGCAAAAAATGCTGACCTGTCAGCTCAATCCCTGCTTGATCGCCTGTCCGCCAAATGGCAGGTACCGTATTCATCGGGGGTGCCCCCGTAAACTCCGCCACGAATAAATTCGCTGGATGATTGTAGACGTCGAGCGGTTTCCCGACTTGCTGGACCTCGCCGTCGCGCAGGACCATCATGCGGTCTGCCATCGTCATCGCTTCCACCTGATCGTGCGTCACGTAAATCATCGTGATGCCGAGCTCTTGCTGCAAGCGACGGATTTCCGTGCGCATATGCCCGCGCAGCTTGGCATCCAGATTGGACAACGGCTCGTCCATCAAGCAGATGGGATGCTGACTGACGATAGCCCGTCCCAGTGCAACACGCTGTCGTTGTCCCCCGGATAATTCCTTCGGCTTGCGTTGCAAAAGATGCGCGATGCCCAGCATCTCTGCTACACGCTCCAACCGCTTGCCCTGCTCGGCTTTATCTACTTTTCGAACCTGCAAACCAAACAATATATTATCTTTTACCGTCAAATGCGGATAAAGTGCGTAATTTTGAAAAACCATGGAGATGTTTCGCCCGCTCGGAGGGACTTGATTCATCGGCTTGCCGCCAATCAGCAGCTCACCCGTGCTGATCTCCTCCAGCCCGGCAATCATGCGCAGTGTGGTTGATTTCCCACAACCAGAAGGCCCTACCAGCACGAAAAATTCTCCTGGCAGAATACGAGCGCTCACTTCATTGACTACCTTCTGGCCCCCATACATCTTGGAAATGCGCCGCAATTCCACTTCAGCCACGACTTTCCCCCCTGAATCTCTCGCTGTTTTTTTGTATCTCTCGACTATAACAATTGCTTACTAAGGTAACATTTGGGTATTGTAAAGTTTTTGTGCATAGTCGGTAATAATCCCCCCGACTCCCGCCTCGGTTGCCCGCTTCATATCTGCTTCCTCGTTAACCGTATACACGGTCAAAATGATTCCCCGATGCTTGGCAAATCGGATTAGCTCTGGCGTGACAATCTGATGGTTGATAAAGTATTGGGCATTCAGTTGAACCGCGTCTGTTACCTGCTTTTCGGCATACTGTTCCAGCTGTTCCTTTGGCTTGGTCCCACTCAAGGTAAAGCCTAGCCCCAATTCCGGATTGAGCTTGGCGAAACGCTCCAACACCTCGGAGCTAAAGCTGCTGACAATCACATCTTCCACCATGTCGTGCTCCTTGATGGACTCCGCCATTTCCTTTTCGTACCCAATCCCCTTTGCTTCCAGAATGAGTACTGCTTTGCCCTTGGCCGCTTCCAGCAATTCATCCATGGTAGGAATGACAGCATCGGTAATCTCAGGCTGGTACCAGGAAGGATTTGCTGGATCGAGCTTGTTAGCGTTCAATTCGCGCAGTTCTTTCAGCGTGAAATCTTTTACCTTGCCTGTACCGTTCGTCGTACGCTCCAGATCAAAATCGTGGATCAGGACCAGTTTGCCATCCTTTGTTTTGTGAACGTCTGTCTCGATGATTTCCACACCTAGCTCCATCGCTTCTTCAAAGGCGTACATCGTGTTTTCCGGCTTTAAGGAAGGGATACCTCGATGCGCCATGACCATCGGAGGTTGCGTGATGCTTTTCTCTGGGTACGCAGCAAGCAGCTCGTGTACCTCTTTTGGATCGTGTGAGACAACCCCCGCTACACCCATCTCGATCATTTCACTTGCTTGGTTCTTGTTCGCCCGATCGATTCCCCAGACCGACAACCCGCGATTGCGGAAGTAGCGAATGACATCCTCTGTCATCGCAGTTTGGGAGAGAATGACCACATTGGAACGACTGCTCCTGGCTGAGCGTACGAGCTCTCTTTGCTTCTTTTCGTTCAGCTTGCCGTCGACATGCACGAGGGCTCCACGGTATTCGTTGTTTTTCTCCCGCATCGCTTGGACGATTTCTGGACGGGAAGACACAATCTGCACATCAGTGAGGTTCTCTTTCTGTAGCAGGCGATCGACCTCCGCTACCAATTTCTTGTCCTCGATATGAATCACCGGGATCGCCTTGTCCTTGATCTGGTTCAGCACCTCGTCCAGAGGTGTACCGTCCTGGGTGACGACTCCGCTCTTCCCGGATTTTTTCACTGGGATAAAAATGGAAGACGCTTCAGCATCCAGAATCGCATCGATCTCGGACTTTTTGTCGTACATGGCAATCACCGTCGGAGGAAGGACAATTCCTGTCTTGGGTTCAGGGACAATCAGCACATCGTCTTTCATATCCGAGACCGGAATCTTGTCTTTTTGTGCATTTGGCCCGAACAACAGCTCACCGGGGGTCGGTTTAGGCTGATCGACAAAATCGGCGGAAGCATCATTCGTGTCCTTTTCCGTCAGGCGTTCCATCGAGTGCCCACCAGCGACTCCCGGATGGGAGGTCACTCCGGGAACCTTTGCATCCATATAGGCCATTGAATCGATGACATTGTGATCACGATCCATCAGAATGACATGGTCGCCGCCATTCGCCAAATAAATGCTGCCTGTCGCCCAATCCGTCGGCAATAGCTCAGGGACGTCCTCCATGGAATCGAACAATTCAAAATCAGGAGTAACTTCATGGCGTTCCACGATTCCGTCTGCATAGCGAGAAATGACAATCGTTTGGTACGGCTCAATCATGGTGCCTTCCGGAAACGCATGCATCCCTTCATTTCCTCCGCGCTTTTCCTCGTCGCCTATCATGTATCCACTCAAATCAACCGGATCGTTGGAGATATTGGTGATTTCGATAAACTCGCCTGTGCTTTCATCAAAAAGGGGATCATTGACGACTTCTGTAATGAGCAAGGTTTTGCTCACCGCACTTTGCGCCATCGCAGGCACACTGCCAGTAACCAGACTTGCTGCCATTAGTGACCACAACCACTTTTTGCTACTCTTTCCCAACTCCATCTCCCATGCCTCCTCGTTTTCCTACTCGACTTGCTCCATGGCTTCCATCGTCGGAAGGATGTAATCTGGTTGAATCTCCGTGGCTTCCAGTTCGCGACTGGTCGTCACTCCTGTCAATACCAGCGCCGTTTTCATGCCGCTGTTTTTCCCAAGTAAAATGTCCGTCTCCAAACGGTCACCCACCATGACGCATCTTTCTGGCTGCACATGAAGCTGTTGCAAAACCTGATCGGCGTAGTACAGGGACGGCTTGCCAGTCATCGCCCAGACCGAGGCTCCACCAGCCGTTTCAATCGCTCTCGCCAACGCCCATGTATCAGGAATGGCACCCCCTGGCACCGGACATACCGGATCGGGGTTCGCTACGATCAGGCGGGCTCCATTTCGTACAGCGTCAGCAGCCTGCTGCAGCTTTTCATACGTAAATGCACGGTCCATTCCGACCAATACATGCGTAGCTTCCTCCGCATCTTGCACCTGCTCTATATGAAAGCTCGCAATCTCTTCCTCCAGGGCAGGCTCCCCAACGATCAGGACACGCGCTTGCTCCGTATTCTCTTGGAGATATAATCCCGCCGCATAGGCAGCCGTCATGATTTCTTCCTGCCGGGCCGCCAATCCGAGCTTCTGGAGGCGAGTCTGACAAGCTGTTCTTGTCTGTACCGTCGTATTGGTCAAAAACATGATTTTCTTCTGCTTCTCCCGCAGCGCGGCAAGTGTCTTTTCCACCCCAGGAAGCAGCTCATTCCCGAGAAAAATCGTTCCATCCAAATCAAAAAAATACGCATCGTACCTATCTGTATCTAGCAAATCCCCTGCTCGCTCCTTTCATTCGAAAACACAAAAAGCCCTCATACACGGCAATAGCACAAAGAAACAAACCGAACGAACGGTCTTTTTCGAATCTATTGCTGTATGAGGGCTTTCTCCACGTCTCGACCCACTTACAGACGCTATTCATTTAGTTGATAGCTCGATCATAGCAAGCCATTGTTAAGGGATTGTTGAGCTACTTTTGCTTTTATGTGAACAACACCAAAACTAACCAGTGACCGTTAGCCAAAAAAAGATTGCAAACTGTCTGAGAAAGAGTAAAATTCTTTGTGAATGATAATGATATTCATTATCAACATATAATTATGCACTTATATCATATCGAAGGGATGTCTTTTCATGATTCAAAAATGGAGTTATCCACTTGCCGCAGTTGTTCTCGGTTCCTCCTTGCTCGCCGCTTGTGGAAATGCACAAACACAAACCGAAGAGAAAAAGCCAGAAGCTGCTCAGCCTGACAAGCCTGCCGCTGCCGATCAGTCTGCGACAGCAAGCAATGCTTCTGCTACTTCTCCTGAATTGCAAGCTTCTATTGATCAATACCGCAAATGGGTCGTTGACCAAACCGACCAATTCGTAAAAGCAACAGAGAGCTTCACCACCGCTGTCAAAGCAGGCGATATGGAGAAAGCGAAAAAGGAGTATGCTCCAGCCCGTGCTTACTTTGAGAGAATCGAACCGATTGCTGAATCTCTCGGCGATTTTGACCCGTGGATCGATGCCCGCGAAGGCGATGTGCCTGATAACGAATGGCGCGGCTATCACAAATTGGAGAAAGCGCTCTGGGAAACCAAATCGGTCGCTGACCAAGGAAAAGTGGCGGATCAACTGCTGCAAGATGTGAAGCAGCTCCGCGTGAAGGTAGAAAGCGTCGAAATCGATGTGCCAATGCTGGTAACGGGTGCGGTTGAGCTCTTGAACGAGGTATCGACGAGCAAGGTGACTGGTGAGGAAGAACGCTATTCCCATACGGACTTGTACGATTTCGCTGCTAACGTAGAAGGTGCTCACGAAATTTACAAAGTATTGAAGCCTGCTGTTACGGCTAAAGACTCTGCTCTTGCCAGTGAAATTGAAGCTCGCTTCGCTGATTTGGACAAAGCACTCGCACCATACCGCAAAGGCGACGGTTATGTGCTGTACACCGAGTTGAAGGAAGACCAGGTGAAAAAGCTGAGTCAGTCCCTCGATGCATTGGCTGAACCATTGTCCAAAATGGGTACGATCGTAGGAGGCTAACAAGATGAATGACAAGCATCTCGCAAACACCAAAGCAGACAAAATCACACGTCGAGAAGCTTTGAAGTTGGCTGGTGTCGGGGGGATTGGACTGCTTTTAGGGGCGACAGGAGTCAATAGCCTTCTGCCCTCTGCTTCCAAAAATGAGCAGACGAGTGCCACTCCTGCCCATGCAGATGAGATCATTCCCTTCTATGGCAAGCATCAGTCCGGGATCATTACACCTATGCAGGATTTTATCTGTATGGGTGCTTTTGATTTGACGACGACCTCGCTAGGGGATGTCCGCAAGCTGTTTCAAAGCTGGACGCAGGCGGCAGCACACATGACCACCGGCAAAAACGTCGATGAGGAGAGCGATAACGCCCTTCTTCCTCCTGTCGATACGGGAGAAGCTATGGGCCTGCGCCCAATGAAATTGACGATCACATTTGGACTCGGTGCCTCTTTCTTTGACGAGCGCTTTGGTCTGGCAGCCAAACGCCCAGCTCCCTTGGTCGATTTGCCTCGCTTCAACAGCGATGAAATGCGAAAAGAATGGTCGGATGGCGATATTGTCGTGCAGGTCTGTGCCAACGATCCACAGGTCGCCTTCCATGCCTTACGGAACTTGGCCCGAATCGCTCGGGGCAAGGCTGTCCTTCACTGGCTACAGGAAGGCTTCCAGCGCACTAGTGCATCCGACCCGACTGGCTCCACACCACGAAATCTAATGGGCTTCAAGGATGGCACGAACAATCCGCAGGTAAACGATTCCGCTACTGCAAATGAAATCGTCTGGGCTCAAACCGCTGAAAGTCCCGCGTGGATGGCAGGCGGAAGCTACATGGTCATGCGTCGAATCCGCATGCGAATTGAGGTATGGGATCGCTCCTCCCTAACCGATCAAGAGAATACATTTGGTCGTCACCGTATAACCGGTGCTCCACTAGGCAAAGCAAATGAGTTCGACGAGCTAGAGCTGGATCGCAAGGATTCGAAGGGAAAACCCGTTGTTCCTGTGGATTCTCACGTTGCCTTGGCCCATATGGAGGGTAAGGTGAAAATTTTGCGGCGCGGTTACTCCTACTCGAGCGGAATGGATCTCAAGACTGGTCAGCTCGATGCTGGGCTTTTGTTCATTTGCTTCAACCGTGATCCGCGCAAGCAATTCATTCCGATGCAACAAAAGCTCGCATCCGTCGACCTGCTCAATGAATATATCACCCATGTCGGCAGTGGTTTGTACGCCTGTCTTCCTGGTGCAAGTGAGGGCGGATATATCGGGGACACGCTATTTTAACCAACTACCTGGGATGGAGTGAACACCTTGAAACGCTATCTGTTTATCATTTGTACGTGCATGCTGCTATGGACAAATGCTCTGTCTGCCGCTGTAGCTGCGCCGCTGGTGCCAGAGCAGCTCAAGCAAATGATCGCCCTCTCTAGTGATGCCTTGATTAGCAGTGGAGATAACAACTGGGAAGAAGCAGCAAAAGCGATCAGCAGTATGAAGAGCATCTGGGAAGGCAATTCGGAAGAAACCTCCACAGATGCACAAGCATTGACGCAAGCACTCGCAGAAGCAGAGCAAGCCCTTGCCCAAGCCAAGGCGAATCCTGACACTGCAAAAGCAGCCATCTCCAATCTGGCAAAAACGACGGATCGGTACATCTCGTCCAAAGAAGACGGCGGTCAACCAAAGGAAAGAGCACACAAGCAAATTGCGGCATTGCTACCACTCTTGCAAAACAGTATGACAGCCATCACGGAAGGCGATCTGACGAAAGCCAAGCAATTGTTCAACAGCTTCGTCACCGGCTGGTACAAGGCAGAGGGTCTTGTTCGAGCGGAAAATACCGCGGTCTACGGCGATATGGAAATCAAAATCAGCGGTGCACGCATTGCTTTGAACACAGAACCACCCAATCCCAAAAAGAGCGCCGAGAAAGTACAGGCACTCATTACTGCTGTGGACAATTATTTGTCAGGAAAGGTAGTCCAGCAGGCCGCTGCGAATCCTTCTTCCGAGCAGCCCTCCATCTCGTCTCTACTGACACTCCTTGCATCGGTAGAAACAGATATCGCCAATCAGGACGCAACCGCTGCTTCGGGCAAAATGGAGACCTTTATTACTAGCTGGCCCTCTGTAGAAGGCGTGGTCATGACCAAATCGCCTGCTACCTACAGCAGCATCGAAGCCAAGATGGTCTCTGTCCCGACACTCATCCTGTCCAATCCCCCACAATGGGAAAAGGCGACGGCTCATCTTGCGGAAATGAAGGCAGAACTTGCGCCATTTGTAACAGCGTCCTCGTACACTGCCTGGGATGCGGGACTCATCTTGTTCCGCGAAGGACTGGAGGCCATCTTAATCATCGTCTCCCTGCTTACTGTCCTGAACAAGTCAGGCAATGCCGACAAGCGCAAATGGATTTGGTCTGGGGCACTTGCCGGGATCGTAGCCTCCGCCATCCTTGCCGTCATCCTCAGTTTCGTTTTCTCCACCCTCTCCACAGGCAGTTCGCGAGAAACGATTGAGGGAGTAACCGGACTGATCGCCGTCTTCTTTATGGTGACGATCGGTGCCTGGTTGCATAAGAAGTCCAATTTGCAGGCATGGAATCAGTTTGTCGAGAAATCTATTGGCTCTTCTTTGGCAAAAGGAGCGCTATGGTCACTCTCTTTCACTGCCTTTCTCGCTGTTGCCCGCGAAGGGGCAGAAACGATTATCTTTTATATGGGGATGGCCGCTACGATCTCCATGACAGACCTGGCGATCGGTATTATGAGCGCGCTTGTCGTCTTGGCCGTGATTGGCTTTGTCATCATCAAGCTCAGCGCTCGAATTCCGGTTCGTCCGTTCTTTTTTGTAGCCAGCCTCTTGCTCTACTATATGGCGTTTAAATTCGTCGGCGTCAGCATCCACGCTTTGCAGGTGACGGGAAGCTTTTCTGCACACAGCAGCGATTACTTGTTGTATGCACCGACTCTCGGCATTTACGCGAGCTGGGAAACGACGATCCCGCAATTGATCATACTGGTGATCGTTCTCATCAATTTGGTCCTGTATTCGCGGAAAAAACCAGCCACTTCAATTCCGCGAGTGAACTAAAAGAAAACCTGAAAAACGCAGCTCCTTCATGAGGGCTGCGTTTTCTTGTAATCCCGATATTATTTTTGGCAATCATTCTTTATCGCAAGTTCACATTTTTTCTGTTATCGTTAAATTTTTATGGGACAAGTTATGTTACCATATTACAGGTGTAACCTTCTTTTTACATTTTTCGTCATTACAAGGTACAAGATTCGATACTTGGATAGGAGTTAGATATGGGGGCAACATCAAATTCTGTTAAAGTTGACGTCAAAACAACGCCACGCGTTCGACAAAATATGGTCTATCTATTAGTGAAGCAGCTTCGTCCACATCAATGGACGAAAAACCTGCTAGTTTTTGCTGCCTTGCTATTTTCCTTGCACAAAGTAAGTCCGGATGTCATTGGAAAATCAGTGCTTGCTTTCCTGCTGTTTTGTTTCGTATCCGGCTGTGTCTACATTCTCAATGATTTTGTCGATATCAAAAATGACCGAAATCACCCGGAAAAACAGTTCCGGCCCATGGCTTCTGGTGCATTGCCGCCAGCGCTCGCATTAGCATTCGGAGCGTTTTTGCTACTGGGCTCCCTTTTTAGTGCTTATTATTTTGATCGATTATTCGCGCTCGTACTGTTGGTTTACTTTGTGCTCAATGTCGCTTACTCTCTGAAGCTGAAGCATGTGGTCATTCTGGACGTCATGATTATCTCAGCCGGTTTTGTTTTGCGTGCCATCGGTGGAAGTCTGATGATCCAAACGCCGTTTACGCCGTGGTTTTTGCTCTGTACGATGCTGCTCGCGCTGTTTTTGGCCATCAGCAAACGTCGCCACGAGCTGATTTTGTTGCAACAGGATAAAGGAACACATCGCAAAGTGCTCGACAGTTATTCGTCCGAATTGTTGAATCAGTTGAATACGATTGTGACGACCATGACAATCATCAGCTATTCCTTGTTCACTTTTACATCGGGACGCACGATTCACTTGATGTGGACCATTCCACTCGTGATCTTTGGTATTTTCCGTTACCTGTATTTGATCACCGTGGCAGGCAAGGGCGGCAGTCCGGAAAAAGTTTTGCTTCAGGACAAGCCGATTCTCATTACAGTATTTTTGTATGTTGTCATGGTAGCCGGGATTATTTACGTATTTGAATTAAAATAACGGAATTCAAAAAGTCGTCTTTTGAACATGAATTTACTTGCACAGATAGGTTGTGGGTCAGGCTATGCCATCAATTGTTCTCATCATCATTTCCGTGATACTCAGTGCGTGTGGACAAGTCGCGATGAAAATGGGCGCATCCTCGCTCACCAGCAACAATGACATGCTGCTACTGAAGTTCCTGCACTATTTCACGAACCTGCCGATTATGGTGGGACTTGCACTTTACGGACTTTCTGCATTTATCTGGATTGCTGCGCTGGAAAAGGTGCAGCTCTCCTATGCTTATCCCATGGCAGCACTCGGATACGTGTTGGTAGCTGTCCTGTCCTTCTTGGTCTTCAACGAACCATTGTCCCTTACACGTATTGTCGGTCTGGCGATTATCGTCGTGGGCGTCGTCGTCATTTCCCAGTCTTAATCATCACGTAGAGGAGTTTTATCATGTTATATGCGGTGGCGCCGTTTATCGGCTGGCTTTTGTCCGGAATAACCAAATTTTTGATTAATTACCTTCGTTTTGGGTCCCGGGCCAAAGAAATGGTCGGGAACGGCGGGTTTCCCAGCACGCACACAACCGTTATGGTCACGACTGTGTTTTTGATTGGTTTGCAGGAGGGCTTTACTCATCCCGCATTCGGGCTGGGTGTGGCTGTGACGTTTATTGTGATCATCGATGCGACTGGATTGCGCAGAGCGGTAGGAAAACATGCAGAGGCACTCAACAAGCTCGCAAAGGAACATCCGGACGTGTTTCCCGCCAAACCTTTGCGCGAAAGCATGGGACATACCAGATGGGAAATTGCCGGGGGTCTGGTGCTCGGGGTACTGCTTGCGACCGTATTGCATCTGCTGGCAGCGAACCTCCCTACCCTCATTGGCTAGTAGATTCGTAGACAGGAGATTATGTTCATGAATAACCGTACAGCTACGTACTCGTTCCTGCTCGGGACGGCTTTGCTATTGTTTATGGCTACGATTGTGCTTAGCACATCGGTTTTATTTTTGTTCGGAGTATCCGTGACGGCCGCCAGCTTTTGGATTGGCCTCGTTGCGGCTTTGGCTGCGATGGGCGGGATGGTGTCTGTCTTCGTAAGTTCGCGTCGCAAGGAATGGTTTTTTTCCCTGTTGGCTGGACTGGCGATTGTTTCAGGCATCTGCTACTACATCAGTGCCAATACGTTCGATCTTTCTTTTGACGGACAAACCTATCATCAGGAAGCAATCGTGAAGCTAACCGACGGCTGGAATCCGGTTCATGACCAGCCCATCCTCAAGCCTTCTGTATCTAAAGAAGTGGAGGAAATGGATAATAAAGAGGTTCTCTCGGCCTTTCACCTTTGGATCAATCATTACGCCAAAGGGCCTTGGATGCTGGATTCTGTCATGTATAAACTGACTGGTCAGATCGAGGTTAGCAAAATATTTAACCTGTTGTTGATTGCATCGTCCTTCTTTCTGGCACTTGCTGCCATCCGAGCTGCTTTCCCAGAGAAAAAAGGGGCGGCGATTGCCTTCGCTCTACTTGCGGCGTTCAACCCGGCAGTCATCACGCAATCGACTTCCTTCTATATTGACGGACAGCTTGGCTCGCTCGTGCTCATCATCTGCGCTCTCGGCTATCTGCTGTACAAGCGCTACCATGTCTGGACGCTGTTGGCGCTATGCGCAGCGCTCATGCTACTGGCGCAGATCAAATTCACGGCATTGGGGTACGCTGGATTGCTCGGATTGGCTATTCTCGTGTTCTTCTTTTTCTACGATCGCCGTCAGCACATCAAGAGCATGCTCGTGTGGCTTTCGATTAGTCTGGTTATCACGGTAGGGGTCGTCGGATACAATCCGTATGTCTCCAATACGCTCTCGAAGGGACATCCGTTTTATCCGTTGGCGGGCAAAGGTGCCGTTGATATCATGACCTCGAACAGCCCGCATGGTTTCAAGGAGAATACGAGTATAGAGAACCTGGCCTTGTCGCTTTTCTCCAAATCAGAGAATATTGCAACACCCAATAGCCCTTCACTGAAAGTGCCGTTTACGGTCACCCTGAAGGAGCTCGCTGTGTTCTACTCTCCTGACGTGCGGGTAGCCGGATTCGGACCGCTTTTCGGCGGGGCTGTCATTGTCACATGTCTGATTCTGGCCGCATTATTGTTGGGGACCAATCGAAAAAAAGTGGCCCCTTTCTTGTGGATCAGTGTCGCGCTCTTCGTAACAGTGCTCATTAATCCAGAAAGCTGGTGGGCACGCTATGTCCCGCAGCTTTGGCTGATTCCGCTCTTGACTGCGCTGGCCATCTGGGATGTCCAGAAGGGCTTTTTCCGCCATGCAGGCAAGGTTCTGGTTGTCATATTACTCGCCAATATGGTGATGGTAAATGCTTCTCATATCATTGGACAGTCAGGCGCTAATGCCTTAGTCAAAAAGCAGCTTGAAGAGATTAAGGCAAGCAACAAAACGCTGGTCGTAGATTTCCACCACTTCAATGCGGTGAAAGTACGTCTGCAAGAAGCCGGTATTCCCTTCGTCGAGCAAAAGCTGGATAAAGGCGAAGATGTAAAAGGGTTTATCACGACACGTGCAGTTTACCTACTCAAATAAGTAGAAATCCCCTTCCACCTGGTTGTGAAGGGGATTCTTTCTTTTGGCCTTATCACTTTTTTAAAAAAGTGCGAACGAAAAAAAACGAACCTGCCAATATATCATGTAACCAACAAAGAGAGGGGGAGAAAACGTGAACGACCCGTCTTGCCCAACACAGGAAGACCTAATCAGGCTTGCAGCTGCCGGCGACCAATCCGCATTTTGCATGCTGTATGACCAGACGGTTGATGAAGTGGCGGTAACTGTACATTTTCTCCTGGGTGACAAACAGGCACGTGACGACGTGCTACAGGAGATTTTCCTGGAAGTTTACCGAAGCCTGCCACGGTTTGAAATCGGCCGTCCGTTTCGTCCATGGATCACCGGGATTGCCATTCGACAAATCAACAACCATCGACGGAAAAAATGGAAATGGTTTCAGCTTTTTGCCAAACAACAGCAATACACACATACGAATGCAGCCCCTGACTTCTCAGGTGATGTGGTACGAAAAATGGACAACCTGCTTCTTCTGGAGAAGATTAATCAGCTTCCCTATAAGTATAGGGAGGTCATCATTCTCCGCTACTTGCAGGAATACGCACAGGATGAGGTCGCCCACATTCTCCAGATCCCCGTAGGTACCGTCAAATCCAGAATATCTACGGCCCTACGGAAGCTACGGAGCAAGTACAACAAGACGCTTCATTTTTTCACGGAGGTGGAAAAACGGCATGGAACTTGAAGACCAGATTCGAGAGGTATTGAAGAAAGAAGCTAAACACATCGTGACTCCCAAGGAAGTGAAACAAAAGCTGTTTCTGCAAATAGATGACATGGGGAAAGAGGGATTTTTCATGAAAAAACGTTTGGTAGCAAGTATCGTAGCAGCAGCACTGGTTATTCCTACTACGGTTTTGGCGGGACCTACTCTGGTAGAAAAAGCGCGCATCCTGTTGAATCTGGAAGGAACTGTTCCCGATCGCTCCTTTACCACCCAAGACGAGCAATCGAACTACACCACAACGAACTTGTATGCAGAAGAAGTTGCCGCCAATCAGACAGCGCAAACAGCACTGCAAACCATTCACACGATGTACCCACAGACAAAGAATTTTGAAATAGCCATGGCTCAGGAAAGAAAAGGGACTCAACTCGTAAAAGAACTGCATGACCTGACGCTGATTGTAAAAGAAAAAGGCAAGGACTTTTCTCAGCAGCCAGAAGAGGTAACATTTACGGTAGACGCCAAGACAGGTCACATCACTACACTCATTCACAGCAAGGCAAATGCTGACGGGAATATCGGTAAGCTGGTTGACAAAAAAATTATGGAGATGGCCGATCAGCTTCTGTCCCAGCTAAAGATTGACCGGACCGCCTACGTGACCAAAATCGAACGCACCCTATTGAAGGGCAAAGACGGAAAAGATGAGGGCACAAACGTGCAGGTTATCTTTAAGCCGACCAGCAATGAGCTTCCTCTCATCACAGTCACCTTCTCCGATTGGGTGACGGCAGTTGCGATTGGTCATTCGTAAAACTTGCTGTAAAGCTGGCTGCAAATTCATCCATGCATAGGGATAAAGGCCGTTTAGTTTTGCCTGCAATCGTTCCGTATTTCCTTTTGACATGAATGTAAAAATATTCATAATAAGTGCGGTAAATGTATGTTAGAGTGTACTTGTAAATAATATCCAATAAGGAGTGTGCCTTATGCCTGTTGAGACATTCAAAGCAACTGCACATCTACAGAAGGGAATGGTCGTCAAAGCCAGTTCCAGAAGTTTTGAGATAACCGTCGATGAACCGAAAAGCCTGGGAGGAACGGATACCGGCATGAACCCTGTTGAACTGGTACTCTCCGCATTAGGCGCATGCCAATCGATCGTTGCCAGAGCATATGCCAGGAAGTTTCACGTTCAACTCGACGATTTTTGGGTGGAAGTCGAAGGCGATCTCGATACAGATGGCTTCATGAACAAATCTGATGTTCGACGCGGGTATTCTGAAATCCGTTACACCTTTCATATCAAAACCGATGCTCCTAGAGAGCAGGTTGAGTCATTTGTGGAATTTTTGGAACAGACATGCCCTGTTGGAGATACGATCGCGAATCCGGTCACTCTTAAATTAAATGGAATTGTTATTGAAAAACCGAGCGAGTTAAAGGCGAATGATTAAAGTAAAAAAAGGCTCCCAACTGGGAGCCTTTCTTGTCTTTTTGATGTTTACATAAACCCAAAGTAAATGACCGCTGCCAACACCAGACGGTAAATCGCAAAAGGTGTCAGCTTGATGCGATTGATCAGCTTCAAGAAGAAACGGATCGACAGAAGCGCAAACACAAACGCGCTAATAAAACCGACGACGAAAAACGGAATGCTGTCCATCGTAATGGCATCCCAACGCTTCAACAGCGACAAAAAGCTCGCGCCCGCCATAATCGGCACTGCCATAATAAACGTGAAGTCTGCCGCTGCCCGGTGGCTCATGCCCAACAGTACGCCCCCAGAGATCGTGGAACCCGAACGGGAAAAGCCCGGCCACAGAGAGAAGCATTGAATGAGTCCGACCAGCAACGCATGCTTGTACGTAATTTGATCAACCGATTCGATCTTGGCACGCCTTGGTCGGAACCAATCCGCAGCCAGCATGAGCAGAGCGCCCAGCACCAGTCCGATTACCACGGTCTTCGTGGAGAACAAATACTCATCGATGTAGTCGTCAAACAGAACGCCCAGAATCCCCGCTGGAATCAAACCGACAATGACCGTAGCCAAATTCAGTCGAGGTCCTGCTGGAATCTCACTCTTACCCGCCAGCTTTTTCAAGCCGAGCAAGCTCATGAAGCGATCCCACATCAGTACGACAACAGCTAGAATCGAACCTAGCTGAATGACAATCTTGAAGGTGTTCGCCACTTCTGGTGAAAACATCTCCTTCGTTTGGAACAAAAAGTCATCCACAATGATCATGTGACCCGTAGAGGAGACTGGAGCAAACTCAGTCAGTCCTTCTACTAGCCCCAACATGATCGCGACAAAAGCTTCCCAGAGACTCAAAAATTCCACGCTCCTATGAATAATGTCCAAAATCATATGTAGCAGTCGCCCTGTATATGGGCAGACTACCGCTCCTAGCATTATAACGTTCATCTCTGGTACAAAGTTACACCATGATAGAAAAACATTCTAGCAAATCCCTGATGGGTTGTGCCCACTGTGATAGCCGTCATGATTTTTTGATTCATTTTTACTCTGCAAGATGTGAATCGAAAAGCCGCGTCGGAAGAAGCGAATTTCCAGTCCAAGCGCCTCTGGAGCCCGCCCCAGCGTAAGAATGAATGGCGGGGGTTTTAAGCTTCACTTATGAACTACTTCCCCGAAACCCTACGTTTGAAGCGCTCCCGCCATTCATTCTGAAGCGGACAGTCATACCCCTTGCGGGGCGTAGGCCGAAGCGTAGACTGGAAATTCGCTTCTTCCCTCCACCACAGCCCCTCATCGATTCACATATTGCAAAGTCCCTTCTCCCATGTCACCAAGTCGCCAAAGCGCGATTTTCTCAATACCCGCTTTCTTGGCAACTGCGACCCATTGAGACAGCGTTACTTCATCAGCATACCAAACTGTGTGCTTTTTGCCGTCTTCATCAATATAGTCAAAGTACAAGCTGCCGCTCGCTTTATCCCGCTTTGGCGGTTCGATACTCGAGTTGGCAAGGTCTGCTGCCTGCTTTTCCGTCACAGCCGTCACTTTTCCATCACTAGCCCAGTCAAATCCCCCTACAGATAGTGCCATGACCTTGTCACCCGGCACTTTTTGCATTCGATGGGCAAGCTCCTCGATAAATTCATGATCGGCTTTGGGACCTGGTTCCGTAGTCGTACCATACAAATTGTAAGCCATCATGACGTAAGTAGGACCTTTTGGCAATGCCAAGTCTTCAATCGGCGCGCGCGGCTCCAATACGATGCGAAGCGACTTCCCCTCCTGCTCCATATGCTGATACAAGGTATGGATAAATGTAAGGAAGTTGTCCCAGTCTTTCTCGTCAATTCTCTCATAATCGATCTCCAAACCATGAAAGCCATTCTGGATCACGGCATTCTTGATCTCCATAATGTGCTTGGTTCGGCTAGCATCTGTCGCCATGAGCCTGCTGACAATCGACGGGTCCTTTTGAACCTGCGTACCATCACTGTTCAAACGATCATTCACCATGGTCAAATCGAGATCGACATAGCTGCCCTGCTTCGAGGCTTCCTTGATCGCAGGCATCGCCTTGGTCATGCGGTCAGTAAAATGCAGCTTGTCGTTTTCATCAAAATACGCCGCGAAGACTTGCACACTCGACAAGCCATCCGTCATCCTGCGGAAATCCTCCAAACCGGATTCCCACTGCCAGTCTACCACCCATGCAGACAGTTCCGTCGTGTTGTTTGCTGCACCTACACTCTCCAAGCCCTCGGTATCATTCCATTTCATCATGTACCATAAGAGGGTGGCACACACTACTATCAGAAGAGCAGTCAAAATGATCGATCGTTTCTTGATATTTGACACCCTACACGGATCCCCCTTGTTTCGGATTTAAAAGGTGTCGATAACCCAGTCCATTGTGGCAGAAAAAGCTTTCTTGATCGAACTAACGACTCCTGCAAGCCCTGTCTGCACATTACTGAACAGTATCTGCTGCTCACCGTTTGATTGCTCCAAGGACCCAATCTGTACGTCCGCAAACACCCCGTCATAAATGACGTCCTTTTTGTTCACTTCACTATAGGCCGCTTCAAACGCGACACCACCACTGCTAATGCTTGGATCGATCTGTTGCTTATCCACGAGCAGTGTCTTGTCCACGGAAACACTGAGACGGTCACCTTGTACAGTGATTTCGAATGGACGCGTATTTTTAATGTTGATCGGGTATTTTTCCAGCTCGGGAGCACCAGACTCGCCTTGCTCTCTCGTATAAACAGAGGCACGGTCGAAGGTCAAATCTTCTGGATTCCAAATCACTTGGCTCAATTCCGTCTTGAAAAGCTCCTGAACTTCGCCTTTTTCCTTCTTCTGCTCGACGCGCAGCTCATTATCATGCAGGACGACCCGTACAAAACTGCCTTTTTCCCGATCATAGCGCAAGTAAATGGACTGCTTGCCGATCACATTCCCTTCCAGTTTGGCAGAAAGCCGAATATCCTTCTGACTGTCACTGTTTTTTAAATATAACATGCCAGAGTCGGCAGCTGGAGAGGTCAATACGATCTGATCCTCCATAAATTGCGCGGCACCACCGAGACGATCCCACTCTTTGGCCTGCTCTTCATCGCCGCGAACGAAGCGAATCTTCTCGTCGGAGTCTTTTTGGATGCGCATCAACAAATGATTCGTGTACCAGTAAGGCTCTGGCTGCACGCGGGTCAGGTTGTACAAATCGCTCTCGCTGTCGTTGTAGGCGGTTCCTTCCCGGTTAAAGTGCATCGTAAAATACTTTTTGATATTCGCGTCGTTCGCATCCGCTACCAGGCGATTCATTCCGCCATACAGGGTGTTCGCATGCATGATCATATACGCACCCGGAACAAAGCCCAATTGCTCCATATACGTATCATTCATCAGCTTGTAGTCTTCGTTCATTCTCGCTTCCATCTTGCTTCTGTCTTCAATCGGAATCATATTGCTGTCACGGATAAAGTCCATCAAATAGTGGTTATAATAGCCCACCTTTGTTTTATTCGATAATTCACTCTCATCCTTCACACCGATGAAATTGCCCTGATCATCAAATACATTGATATAGGTCAATCGATAGCCGTTAGAGCCGAGCTCCCAGAAGCCATTTTCCATCATTTTTTTCATGTCCTCGGGCTGGAGGAACTTGTTTTCGCTATTCCCCATCTTGTTGCCGTAAGACAATGCTGTTGCTTTATAGTTGTACTTCTCCAACAGCGGCTGGGCAAACAAGCTCGAATCGTTGCGGCCATCTTCAAAGGCCAAGAACAGTGCCTTCTCAGGAAGTGGCTTTTTACCCTTGTAAAAGTCCAAAACATCCTGCTGCGAGATGGTTTGATAGCCTTGGTCGTAAAGCGCCTGAAGCTGCTCATCCAATTGCTTCTTGGCTACCAGCTTCGGTGTACCTGAACGGCCTACACCAAAATAGGAGATGGCGATAAAGCCGTTTTCATTCGTCCAGTTCGCCTTATTCGGTTCCTCATACTTCTTCCAATCAAATACGGCATTGAATAACATGACACCCAAGACGACTAAGATAGCGACCTGGATCAGGGTCTTGATGAATTTATTGCGATCTTTTTTCCGATAGTCCAAGACATCGCTCGTCGTTTTCCCCATAACTCCTGACACCCTCACTCCCTTTGTCTTTCGTGCATCTCATTAAAAAGGCAGTCCAAAGCCTTTTTTGTTCTTCTTTCGAGCTTCTTTTTTCAATCTCGCTTCGACGTCCTGCGGCGTTTCTCGCGTACCCCAAGTAGATTTCCAGAATGTCACCCAAGCCACAGGCATCTGCCACAACAGCACCAGCTCATAAAACACACAGAAGACAATCCCGAAAATCCACAGCTTGCTTCTACGGAAAAACAGATGGGCCAGGCTCATTAAGAGCGCCATCAACAGCAAGCCCATTAAAAACGTGCCCGGGAAAATGTGATGAACGAGCGGAACGTATACGAGGTTGTACAGTACGATGACGGGAGCAGCGATAGGAACAATCAGACCGATGTAAAAGAAGATCGCCATAAAAGGCTCCTTGCGCCAAATAAAGCCGCTTGCACGCAAGGATTCCCTTAACCACGAACGCTTCCAGCGCATCTGCTGCTTCAAAAATACGTTCATGTCTGACGGTACAATCGTCGAGCAAATCGCCGAATCCTGATAACCTGTCCGATGTGTTTGCAAAATAAAGTTGGTCATGCTTCGGTCATCGCCAAAAGTGGCGGGCTGCCCGAGAAACTTTTGATTCAGCCATGCTTCGGAATGCTGCAAAATCAATTCCTTGCGATAGCATGACAACGGCCCAGACAAGCACGTTACACTGTCAAACCACGACTCGGCCGCCTTCATGATACGAAAAGCAATGTAGTAACGAACCGTTTGCAGCTTAGTGATCGCGTTCGTGAACTTGTTTTCCACATCCGTACGCCCCGCGACACCACCCATTTTCGGATCTTGGAAAGGCTGTACGAGGTTGCGGATCGCAGTTGGTTCCAAAAAGCTGTCCGAATCAACGAAGACAACCAAATCGTGCTTCGCCATCTCCACACCTTTTACCAAAGCGACCCGTTTCCCGCCGTTTTCAGGAAGAATGTGCATCTTCACGCGTTCACGGGTCATATAGCGCTCGGCCTCGTTATGAATCATATCGATGACCTTTTGAATTTCTTCTGCGGATCGGTCCGTGGAACGGTCGTCTACTACGATGACCTCCAGCTTATCAATCGGGTAATTCTGATTCACACAACTCAAAATCGTCCGGTGAATCCACTGCTCTTCGTTAAAGCACGGAATAATAATGCTCACGCCCGGTGTATAGTCCGGATTGACAGGAACCTCGCGATAAAGAGCACCGAATAAATACCGTGTCAGCAAAAAGGCAGCAGCAATCAAGCTGTACAAATACAAGTAGATGTTGTATTTGAAATAAATCACGCTCTCCGCGCGCATGAGCACGATAAACGCCGCAGCGAAAAAAAGGGAAGTACTTGCGATATAAATGGCGTATCCCCAGCGCTTTTTGCGAAAATACTCGGTCAGTGGTTTGGAAAACTCGAAGGCGAGCATGAACTTATGACGCCCGTCCTCTTCCTGCGTAAACCGACGAACGACAGTCGCATCCAGCTTCACCGTTGACTCATAGCCTTCTGGCATCGTACCTGGTGGGATCGTGCAATGGATCATAAACACTTGTCCCACCTGGATGTCTTCCATCTCCGAATCTAGTTCAACTAATAATCCAGTTGAAGAAATGTCTACGGCTCTGGCCTTGATCCCATCCTTGACCCGCTGTTTCTTGGTCAATAGCGTCACCGGGAAATCCGCCATATAGCGCAGACTCAGCATCCGAATGTGATTTAAGTATTCCGGGTCCTCCAGATTTCCTGGCTCATTCGTGTCCCTAGCACCGCGGCGGTCTACCTGGACACGAATTTTCTCTGGGTCTGGCACATTCGATAGCACACGCCTCTCTGTTTTGGAAACAGTCAGCACTTCTTCGATTTTCTCTTTCTTTTTTGGCTTTATTTTCTCTATCAGCTGTTTCATCACTGTCGCTCTCTCCCCTCCACTGCCTACAAGCTCCAGTAATGAAATCCATTGTTTTCAAAGTCAGCTTTGGAATAGGTCTCTTTAATATCGATCATGATTTTTGCTTCACTCTTACCGTACATCGCGGCAAAATCAGCCACTTCCATCTGGGCAAAGGCAGCATGCGGTACCGCTACAACCACAATATCCAAGTCATGGAGAGCCCCCATCTCTGCCAGCTCGATGCCATATTCCTCGTATGCCTCCCGCGGATTCACCATCGGGTCTACGATCAGTGGGTTGATCCCGTACTCCTTCAATTCTTCCATAATATCCGTCACCTTGGTATTTCTGATATCCGCGCAGTCCTCTTTGTAGGACAGTCCGAGTATGCCAATCCGTACATTCTTGAGATCGAGCTTCGAACGCACAGCCATTTTGATGATTTGCTGGGCGACATATTTCCCCATGCCATCGTTAATATGTCTAGCAGCCAAAATGATGCGGGAGCGATAGCCGCTGTCTTCTGCTTTGTACGTTAAATAGTAAGGGTCGATACCAATGCAATGACCGCCGACCAAGCCCGGTGAAAAAGAAAGGAAATTCCACTTGGTTCCTGCCGCTTGCAATACTGCCTTCGTCGGAATATCCATCTGATTGAACAGCATCGCCAGCTCATTCATAAACGCAATGTTGACATCCCTTTGAGCATTTTCAATGACTTTTGCCGCTTCTGCTACCTTAATGCTCTCCGCTCGATAAACGCCTGCCTTGATCACGAGCTCGTAGACGCTTGCCACGATTCCCAGCGTTTCTTCATCCATCCCTGATACGATCTTGACGATGTTTTCCAGACGGTTTACCTTGTCTCCCGGGTTGATGCGTTCGGGTGAATAACCAATCTTAAAGTCTATCCCACAGCGCAAGCCCGACTCGGCCTCCAGAATCGGCAAGCAGACATCTTCGGTTGCCCCTGGATAAACGGTTGATTCAAAGACAACGATTGACCCTTTTCTCAACTGTCTGCCAACCATGCTGGATGCACTTTCTACATATTTCAGATCGGGAACATTCCCGCTTTTGACCGGGGTAGGCACCGCCACGATAAAAAATCGTGCTTCCTGCAATCTATTTTCGTCTGACGTGAATTCAATCGCTGTATCACTCGCCAGCTCCCGATCCACCTCAGTATCATGAAAGCTGCCATTTTGATAAGCCGCTACTTTTTCTTTGTTTACATCGAATCCGATCACAGTAGCACGTTTGGATAGTGCCATCGCAATCGGCAAACCTACATACCCAAGACCGACGACGGCAATTTTTTCTTTCCTCTCCACAATCGCTTCGTACAAATTCATGAGCGGCTCCCTCTCCCTATTGTATTTTGGCTTTATTGGCCAAACATCTCTGTCATGGGTACAAGCGTGAATCCTTTGCTTCTAAGCTGGTCAATTGCGATCGGTAACGCCTCGATTGTGTGAATGTCATCGAGCATGTGCAGCAGAATTACGCTTCCGCTCCGCGTCTGCTCCATAATGGCTTTGACGATATCGTCCGCATTCCGTTTCTTGTCGTAATCAGACGGCGTCACATCATAAATCGTAATATCCTCGTAGCCCGTCGCTGCAATCGCCTTGAGTGTCTGTTCGTCAAACGCCCCAGTTGGCGGTCTGAAATACATCGTCGGCCTCTGCTGAATCGCTTCGGTAATGACCTGATGGGCTTTGACAATCTCTTTTTGCAATTCTTCCAGCGCAATTTGGGTATTCACCGGATGAGAATAGGTGTGGTTAGCTACATCATGTCCCGCTTCCGCAATCGCTCTCGCTAGGTTTGGATTTCGCTCTACACCATCTGCTCGCAAGAAAAACGAAGCCTTTACGTCTTTTTTGTCCAGGATATCGAGAATCTTCGTTACCGTTTGATCGGTACCCCAATCATCAAAGGACAGGGCGACCAGCTTTTTGTCGGTTTCTTTTCGATAGATGAGATTGGGCTTGGACTTGTAATACTCCGCATTCATTTTTGCTGCATCAAAACCCGGAATTTCTTGAAGCGGCTTTCGCTCCCCGCCTTGTGCAATCAACTCGTGTAATGGGACAAATCTGTAACCGACATCAGTAGCTGCCTCTGCCAATAGCCGGATGTTTTCTACGACAGACTTGTTCTCCTCTGTATCCATCGCGACGATGCCGCCACGATTCATGTACTTTCTTAAGTAATGAATTTTTTGCTCCTCCGTCTCTTTTTGCCAATTGTGCAGAAACAGACTGGAGGACACGACCGCTTCTTGTCCATTGTGAGCAGCTACCAATCGAAGATCGTCGGAGTAATCGCCCGACTTCGTTCTGATATACCGCGGTGTTTTGTCGGTCTCTCTTTTGATGACCTTATTAGCCAATTTGATATCTTCGTACATTTTCTCGTAAGATTGACCCTGCAAATCTGACTGGTTCAACGTGTTGTTTTCAATTTCGTGACCTCTGGCGACAATTTGTCGCGCAATGTCCGGCTCTTCGGCTACCCTCATGCCTGGCAAGAAAAAAGCTGCTTTGATGTGGTACTTGTCCAGTTCATCTAGCAGTCTTTTCATCGTGTCCTTATCTGCCATCCCATTAAAAGTAAGAGCAAGCTGTCTTTGCGTCGTGTAGACCATAGACACTGCCTTGCTCTTTTCCCCTTGGTAGCGCTCGATTTTTTCAGGTTTGGCTGGTTGTTGGCCGTTATCTGCACCGGTTTCATTTCCCTGAAACGGTGAACAGCCTGCCAACAATGCCACGATCGCTACTAGGGAGATCCAGTGAAATAATCGGAACCCGCTGGCCCCTTTCTTATGACTAATCATGATTGTCCCCTTTTCATGTAAGAAATGCCCTTTTCGCATAAAAAAACGACTATTTCATCTGCGTAACAAGTAAGTGTAATCAAACACTTTTTGCACAGAAATGAACATAGTCTGCCTCTACACGCTAGACTAACATAACCACCTATGCCAAACAACTATATGAAGCGGTTTCAATTATGACAATTTATGGAAATATTATGAATCGCCTACAGGACGCTATTTACAAAAAAAGACGAGCCTCATCGGGCCCGTCATTCGCTGTTACAGTTTGATCGCAATTAATTTTAGTTCCGTTAATTCCTCGACGGCATACTTGATGCCTTCGCGGCCAAAGCCACTGTCTTTTACACCGCCATACGGCATGTTGTCCACACGGAACGTCGGAATGTCGTTGATCATCACGCCTCCGACCTCCAGCTCTTCCGCTGCCCGCATAGCCGCGTGAATGTCACTCGTATAAATGCCTGCCTGCAAGCCGAATCGAGAGTCATTTACCGCCTCAATCGCTTCGTCCATCGTCTCAAACGGTGTAACGACTACGATTGGACCGAATACCTCCTGGCAGGAGACGGCAACATGTGCGCCCACATTCGTCAGAATCGTAGGGGCAAAGAGGTTGTCACTGACAGGCTTCCCGCCAGTCACTACATGTGCACCTGCTTCTACTGCTTCTTGTACCCATGCACCCATGCGTTCATGATCTTTGACGGAGATCACGGAGGACATATCTGTCTCTTCGTTCAGCGGATCACCCAACACGAGCTTTTCTGTGCCAGCCTTGAACTTCTCCAGAAACTCTTCGTACTTGCTCTGGTGAATATAGACACGTTGCAGAGAGATGCACACTTGACCGCTAAAAGAGAAGGCACCCGTCACGCAACGATCAATCAACGCTTGCGTGATTTCCACGTTGTGGTCGATGATCACCGCGGAATTGGAGCCAAGCTCCAAGGTCACGCGCTTGAGTCCCGCTTTGTTTTTCATAGCGATTCCAACCGCAGGGCTTCCTGTAAAGGTGATCGCGGCAATTCGGCTATCACTGACCAGCTTTTCACCTACGACTGCTCCTTTGCCAGACAAAATATTGAGCCCTCCTGCCGGCAAGCCCGCCTCTGCGAAAATATCGGCCAAGATCAGCGAGCTAAGCGGCGTCTGGCTCGCTGGCTTTAGTACGACGGTATTTCCTGCGGCAATGGCAGGCCCTACCTTGTGTGCGACGAGATTAAATGGAAAGTTAAAAGGCGTGATCGCGCCTACAACACCGATAGGCTTGCGCACGGTAAAAGCGAGACGTCCTTCGCCGCCCGGTGCAGCATCGAGCGGCACCGTCTCTCCGTGAATGCGTTTCGCTTCTTCTGCTGCGAACTTGTAGGTCTGGATCGTCCGAGCGATTTCTACACGACCCGTGCGCAGTGGCTTGGCGGCTTCCTGTGCGAGGATGACCGCCAGTTCCTCCTTGCGTGCTTCCATAATCGCAACTGCACGCTCCAGTATCAAAGCGCGCTGACTGGCTGGCATTTTCGCCATGACTTTGGCTGCTGCTTTGGCCGCCTTGATTGCTTCGTCGACGTCATGATCGTCTGCCTGAGCGATTTCAGCCAGCAGCTCCCCAGAATACGGGGAGTAGAGCGGCACGTATTCTTTTGCTTCTTTCCATTGTCCGTTGATGTAGAGATGCTTTTTCATGAGTATGGAGAACCCCCCTCGGGCGTTTTAGTTCGTAACGTATTGGCTCTTTAGAACATCCGTCATAATGTCCAGCGCCTCTTCCAGTTGCTCGTCTGTAATGACCAATGGAGACAGGAAGCGCAGCACGTTGCTGTGGACGCCAGCAGAAAGCACCATGACGCCAGACTCGCAGCAGCTTTTGGTCAAGCCAGCAACGAGTTCTTTCGCAGGTTGTTTGGTTGTTGGATCGATAAATTCTACGGCGCACATTGCACCCAGCCCGCGCACCTCTGCGATCACAGGGAACTCTTTTTGCAAAGCGTGGAAATGCTCCTTAATTTTGTCCCCGATCACCTGTGCACGACCCGGCAGGTCTTCGCGCTCCATTTTCTCAATGACCGCCAATGCCGCTACGCAGCCAAGAGGGCTTCCTCCATAGGTCCCGCCGATCTCACCTGGGTTTGGCGCGTCCATGATTTCTGCGCGTCCCGTAACCGCAGAGATAGGCAAGCCTGCCGCAATTGATTTGGACATGGTGATAATATCTGGCTCGATACCGAATTGGGTAGAGGCGAACATGGAGCCTGTACGTCCGAAGCCTGTTTGAATCTCATCGGAAATAAATAGGATTTGATGCTTTTTACAAATGTTATAGACACCTTGAACGAAGGACACAGGCGGAACGATAAAACCGCCTTCTCCCTGAATCGGTTCCATAATCACGGCAGCTACTTCTTCCGGTGCAACCTCAGTCAGAAGGAAGTCCTCGAACTGACGCACGCAGAATTGCGCGTATTCATCATCTGTCATGGATTCCGGCTTATTCAGTGGATACGGGAACTGCGCTTTATACGTAGCTGGTGCGAATGGGCCCATCTGGAATTTGTACGGCTTCACTTTGGAAGTCAGTGACATGCCCAGGAGCGTACGACCATGGAAGCCGCGGCTAAAGGAAATGATACCTGGGCGTCCTGTGTATTTGCGGGCGATTTTTACCGCGTTCTCTACTGCTTCTGCCCCGCTGTTTGCGAGCATCGTCTTCTTTTCAAAGCTGCCTGGTGTGATTTGCGTCAGCTTCTCAGCCAAAGCCACATATGGCTCATACATGCCTACATGGAAGCAAGGATGGATGTATTTATCCAGCTGCGCTTTTAGTGCCTCAACTACTTCTGGCGGGCAATGTCCGGCATTTAGTGTACCGATCGCACCGGCAAAATCGATGTACGTATTGCCATCTACATCTGTAACCAATGCACCTGAAGCTGACTCTACAAAAACAGGGGTATTGTTGCCGACACCTTTTGGAACGAACTGCTTTCTTTTTTCAATCAGGGCCGCTCCCTTTGGACCTGGCACACCAGCAGCTACGTTAACAAATTGACGTTGTTTGGACATATCGTTTCCTCTCCTCGTTCGAGATGGTATTGGTTTGGTTGCTTGTAAACTCAACCACGATATGTAGCAATACCTATGCCAAACGCTGGAGCTTGATAAATTCGCGTTTTCGGCGCACCAGCCCCACCTAATTATTCAAAAATGAATCGAAAACAGCAGAATGTCCGATTCATTTTTGAATAAACTATTCATTTTTGAATCATCTGGAACGAATACGATACTTTTGCAGCTTTCGCACGACAGATGGCTGGCTAATGCCGAGAAACTCCGCGATTTCTCCCGTTGTCCGGCAGTGCTCGGATGCATAGCGCAGCCATTTTTCCTCTACCTGCTCCAGTGCTTCCCGAAGCGACATCTTGGAAGTGGCCAGACTCGGCTCCATAGCTGTCTGCTCTTCCCCTGCCATCCTGATTTCCGCAGGCAGATGCAGAGAAGTGATGACATCTTCGTCCGCTGTGACCACCATTCTCTCCAAGACGTTCTCCAGCTCGCGCACATTGCCAGGCCACTCGTACTGCATCAAGGCATGCGTCGCGGCAGGGTCCAGACGCTTGTCCATTCCGTATCGTTCATTGAGCGAGCGGACGACGCGCTTCAGGAGAGCCGCAATATCCTCAGGCCGATTTCGTAACGGCGGGACGTGGATCGGGACAACGTTCAGGCGAAAATACAAGTCCTGCCGGAACTTCCCTTCCTTCACCATCTTCTCTAAATCGCGATTGGTGGCGGCAATCAAGCGAAAATCCACGTCGCGGTACTGTGTGCTCCCAACGCGTTGCAACCGTTTTTCCTGAATCACCTTCAACAGCTTTGCCTGCAAAGTCAGCGGCAGTTCCCCCAGCTCGTCCAAGAGGAGAGTCCCCTGGTTCGCCATCTCGATAATCCCTTGCTTCCCCTGCTTGGCGGCCCCCGTAAACGAACCAGCCTCATAGCCAAACAGCTCGGATTCCAGCAAGCCCTCCGGGATCGAGCCACAGTTGATCTCCACGAATTGCCCACCCGCACGACGGCTATTGCGATGAATTTCTTTTGCGATCACGTTTTTCCCTACACCCGATTCTCCGAGTATCAGGACAGTCGAATCGACAGCCGCGACTTTTTTGATGAGACGCTCAATGGCTTGCATCGGCTGGCTCACTGCCACGAAGCCCTCCTGGTGCTTTTCGCGCAGCTCCTCAATCTCGGTTTCAAACTGCTTGAGCTGCTCTGTCAGACCCTCGTAGCGCCGTTTCAATTCCATAATTTCCGTCAGGTCATGTGAATAGCTGATGATCGAATGCATGCTGCCATCCTCGTTCCAGACGGGAAACGCCGTCACCATCAGCTTTCGGCCTCCGGGTATTTCCTGCATGATCGTCTGCTGTGTCTTGGCATCCATGACTTTTCGGGTGACAGAAGGAGAAAAGACCTTCTTATTTTCCAGCTCGATGACGTTTTTGCCCAAGAGCTCTTCCTTCCCGATGCCGTACATCTCATAGGACGAATCGCCAACCAGCCGGATGTAGCCCTCATGGTCCGTGATTAACAAATGATCGCGCGACGTTTCAATAATGGCCTCCAATACGCGGCTCATCCACTTCTCTGTGCTCTCTTCTCTCTTCATCTCTTCGCCGCCTCTCACACGCCATTGTGTCCGAACTTTGTTTATTTTTTCATTATAGAAAACAGCAAGAACAACGACAACCTATGAAAAATATGTAAAAATAGCGGTAATAACAAGCCCTGCGAGATGGAAAGGATGGTAGGAATGACGCCCACAGTCGGAGACATCTACTGTGTTTTTGTCGAGAAGCTGCAAAAGTATGCAGCTTGCCAGGTCACGTCGATAAAAGAGCCTGACACGAGCAAATCCAACCTCATCAGTATCCTCGAGCTGGACTGGGGCTGCAATACACTGCCTGATGAATCAGAGCTGCACCAGATGAAGCCCTTATATTGCGATTACTTCTTCTGGAACAACAAGCTCGATCACATCTATGTTGATCCAGCGGTGCCCAAAGGCTACATAAAAGTAGGAAATATACCACCTCTCGTAACAGAAGAGACAAGGAGTTACGGCAGTTGGGATGTCGGAGGGAGCCTTTACCGTCAACATAAATGGAATCAAATTCCCGAGGAACGTCGCCAGCAGTTCAAACAGGCCGCAAATGATGACAAGATGATTTCGCTGGGCGGGAAGAACCTTCGCCGATCGAACAACGTCATTCATGCTGACATCCTGCAAAGCTTGACGGACATCTCTGAATTGGAAAAGCTCCCTTGCCTGACACGCATCCATGCAGAGGAGCCTACCGATTCCTTACTTGCCTTTGTCAAAAGCAATCCGTTTATTCTGGAGCTGCACCTGGAAAAAGCCAATGGCTCCTCACTTGATCTGACAGGAAGCCATCTTAGTAAATTCTCTCTTCAAAACGCGGACGGGCTGGAGTCCCTGCATCTGAACGATGGTTTAAGAGAGCTCATACTGGACAAGGCCATTTCATCGAACCTGTTCATAGAAGCCGAACAGGATGGATATTGGCTGACCGCCTCATTCTCAGATTCGCTACCGCTTCACCGTGGACTCGACCAGCTAGGAGGACTCAATCTGCGTAATGTGACGGAGCTGGACTTACAGCCACTCGTCCAGCGGTATCCCTCGCTTCAGGACCTCCGTCTGTGGGGCAAGCCTGGTACCCTCAGTAATCTGGGCAGTATCAAGCACTTGAAGGAGCTACTGACGTTTACGACCTACGATCTGTTTGGCTTCACAGGGGACGAGTTCCCTTCGCCAGATCAATGTCCCAAGCTCTCCAGTCTCTGGATGACAAGCCTCCCAGCAGAAGCGGCGAAGACCATTAAAGCCACCTACAAAAAAGAAGTGAAAAATGGGCTGGATTTGTCCATCACCAAGCCACGTAAGCCCGAATGGCTGGCCAATAATTTGACCAATCCGTTTCGCGATTGGGATGGCAGGGAACACATCTCAACGACACACGCCAACAAGGCTGCCAGTCTCTATAAAAAAATGAACACCGCGATCAGCGCGCTTGAAAAGCAGAGTAGCGACGACGCGATGAATGCGGAAGAAATACAAACTGCTTTGTGTGCATTGGTCAAAGAGTATACAGAGACGTTCAACAAAATGGATCGCCGGACTGGCTTTATTGAAACGGTTGAGCGGGAAGAAATTTTCGTTGTGCTCGATGAGCTGCTTCAGTCGGCAAAACGGAATTTGTCTCCTGCGGGTGTAGAAGTAGATGTGGACGAGCTTTTTGCTGTTTTTGATCAGACACGTGATTTTTAAGTGAGAAAAAAGACGCCGCCTCTCCTACAGGAAGGCGGCTTCTTGTGCTTAGGCATTCTTTTTGATTACCCACGTGCTCATGCAGCGCTGTCCGGCTACATTCACCGTTTTGATTGGCTCTAGGAACACGCCTTGCAATTTTTCCGTCATGCCCACCATCGTCTGTTCCTTTACGAGAAAACGGGTGCTTCCGTCCGGCAACAAATAACGTTCATTCCCTAGTGGCTGTACAGCATCCTCAATTCCGATCGAGGAAGCAAGACGCATGAATAGAATGCCTCCTGGCTTCAGTACCCGCCACAGCTCCTCTAGCATCTGGCGAAAATGCTCTTCGTTTTCAGCAAAATGTAGAACGGCATTACTGATGATGAAGTCGAAGCTCTCGTTTTCGAAGCTCAGATTCTCAATCGGTTCTACGCGAGCACGCTCCGTTGACCAGTTCGGCGCCAGTTGCTTTGCCATTCGCTGCAATGCCTCGATGGCTTTTGCCGATTGGTCAACCGCATACACCGTATAGCCATTTCGTAAAAAGTAGACCAAATTCCGCCCCGAACCGCAACCGGCATCGAGTATCCTCATGTCCTTCGTAACCCGTCCCTTTAACAACTGATCAAACAAGTAAATGTCTATATCGCCAAACTGCTCGGTCAGATTCATGTTTATCACAGCCTTTATCCGCTTTTTCTCCAGTGTACCAATTCGCTTGTTATCTTCCAACGTTTGACCACCTGGAACGGATTTACAAAAATGATAGTTGACAACCACCAACTACAAATGTAATCTTTAAAGCAGAATTAACGATTACAAATGTAATCGAAGGAGGAGTCCAGCTTGGACGAGCAACCACGAATCTCGGATGCCGAGTGGGAGATTATGAAGGTCATCTGGACGAAGTCACCCGCTACAGCAGCCGATGTCATCCATGCTCTGCGAGACAATAAGACATGGAAAGACAAGACAATCAAAACCTTGCTCAGCCGCCTCTTGCAAAAGGGCATTCTCACCTATGAGCAGGTCAATCGCGTCTACTATTACTCTCCTGTTCTCACTGAGGAAGAATGCAAACGCCAAGAGCGCCAATCCTTTTTGCAGCGCGTGTACGGTGGGGCCTTAAAGCCCATGCTGGTTCACTTTTTGAAAGAAGAAAAGCTCTCCTCCCAAGAGATTGACGAGCTGAAAAAAATCCTTTCCGAAAGGGAGAAATAAGCTGGTGGATTGGCAATGGCTCACACTCACCCTCAATCAAGCATTTAAGTGGACACTGTATAACTCCATCGAGGCCAGTCTTCTTGTGATCCTGATCCTGCTCTGCCAGCAGCTAGGCAAAAATCATTTCCCTATCCGCTGGCACTACGCCGTATGGTTCCTCCTTCTCTGGAAGCTCGCGATTCCTTGGTCGCTAGACAGCTCTATCAGTTTGTATAACTGGCTACCTGCTTCGCCATGGACATCCATGCAGGAAGCACCCCCGCCTACGGAACCGATTGTTCTCGGTACTGGGGTTTTGAATCCGCATGATTCTGCTCTCCAACCAGATATCCCTCTAGCAAACGACGCGAGCTTTTCCTGGATCAGCCTGCTTTCTCTCATCTGGATCAGCGGTGTCATTATTTTCGCTATCACCATGACTCTCAGTACATACCGATTGCTCTCTCAGCTAAAAAACGATGCGTTTATACAGAATGAAGCCATTTTGCGCGTATTTTCTCAATGCCAAAAACAGATGGGCATCACCAAATCGATTCCCCTGCGTACGAGTCATCGAATGACAAGTCCTGCCTTGATGGGGATCTGGCGACCGCAAATCTGGCTTCCAGCAAATCTCTTGGACAAGCTCGATGAGCATGAGCTGCGCCACATCTTTTTGCATGAGCTGGCGCATTGGAAAAGACGAGATATTCCCGTGAACAGCATCATGAGCGCGCTGCTGATCCTCAACTGGTTCAACCCGCTGTTATGGTACGCTGCTTCCTGCATGCGTAAGGATCAGGAAATGGCTTGTGATGCCTTGGCTTTGACTTATTTGCAGGAGACAGAGGTACCTCGCTACGGATACACCATGATCAAAATGCTCGAGCTGTATGCCTGTCCCAAACAGATTCGCTTCACAGCCGGGTTCTCCAGCTCCAAAAAACAGGTGAAAAGGAGAATAGAAATGATTCGTCACTTTAAAAAACGGGCTTATACGTGGACAGTATCTGGAATCGTGGTCGTCTTAGCTTTAGGTGTCTTCACTTTGACCGATGCAAAAAAAGTACTAGGGAACGAGGTCACCTTCACCGTACCAGCGGAAGGGGAAATGCGAAGCGCGACTGATCATGCCGGCCTCTCAATCATCAACACCCTGAACACTCCGGTAAAAGCAGCCGGGTCTGGTAAGGTGGTCACGGCTGAATACGATACAAAAACCGGGAAAGGCAACCAGGTCATTCTGGAGCATGAAGGCGGGTATCAAACGGTTTATTCTCACTTGGAAAAGCTGGAGGTCACCGCTGGAGCTACTGTGACCCAAGGCCAGCTCATTGGTCTGTTAGGCAGTTCGGGACGCAGCACGGGACCGCACCTTGCTTTTCAGGTTCTCGAAAATGGTATACCTGTTGATCCTATGAAGCACTTAGAGGATGTAAAGACACAATAGTAGAACTAATAAACCCCATCAGAACAAAAGCTCTGATGGGAGTTTATTTGGAAATAAAAATAAGGAGTCTCGTCATGTCGAATCTTTTCAGGTTTCTACTAGAATTGATCTGAGTCATCATCATCTTGTTTGCGGGCTTATGGTTGCTGTTTTCTGTTGAATCAAAATTGTTCTTGATAACACTGGAGGGAACTCCGTTTTTCCTGTTGTTTTTTGCGAATTTGTTGCTGATTCTTGTGCTCTACAGAAACAAGCTCCAGTTTAGCGGCTGGTATAAAGGTAAGGAGGTAAAGCGTCTATCTCCTCAAGCAACCAACGTCTTGATTGTAGTGGCACTTCTTGCATTTGTATCGTCTCTTTTCCTCAAGAACAGCTGATAGGAAATTTAAATCATGACAAACCAAAATGCTGTTTCGCCAGCTCTTTATATCGTTCATCGTCAATTGTCTCTTTTGTCATGACCCCATCCACCCATTGCGTAAAAGAACTATTCGTCAATGTAACATTGCCTCTCTCCGTCAACTGCGTCAGCAAAGGGCTTTTGTTAAAGGGAGACTGCTCATGCTCCGCGATAATGGTCTGAATCTCGTTTAATTCCGTTTCATCCGTCACCAGCTTCTGCGAATCAAACGTATAGCCGATCCTCCAGTCCTTATCCTTGTGCCGCAGCTTCATTTCGAGTACATAATCCCCATACTCTGTCTGCTCTTTCTTGATCCGAAACTCACCATTGCGCGAAGAAACGGTCTCTCCGGTTAACGGAACAGGCTTTAACGGCAGGTTCGAACCAAAGCCCGTATCGAGCAAATACGTTTGTCCCTCATAGGTAAGTAAAATCGTGGCATGCGTTCGGCCAATGGTGTAATATGCGCCAACGTCATGCCTGTAAACAACTCCGCGTATCAGCTTGGCGTCAAAGCCATTTTCCAGTAAGAAGAAGTACAGCATCAGATTGAGTTCGTAGCAAAGACCGCCTTCGTTTCTGACCAGTATCTTTTCCATGACGGACCGTCTAGAGATTACGTATGTTCCCTCTTCCACAATGCACAGGTTTTCAAAAGGAATCGCCAATGCTGTCAGATCAAGGAGGCGATCCAATGTATCGAAGGTGATCGTTTCACTTTCTGGCATGCCGATTCTTTTCCGAAATAAGACATTCAGCTCACTCATGCTTCTTCCCCCCAATAGGTTCTCCCACAAATATTCGCCAGGCTCAGCCCGAATTCCTTATATACCAAGCAGTTTCAGCTTCCGATACAAGGTGCGCAGCCCGATCCCGAGTTCTTCCGCCACCCTCTTCTTTCCTTTCAAATCGCTGCCGTACTTTTGCAGCGAGGCGCGAATCGCGTCCGCTTGTACATCCGCTACCCTCGCTTTGATATCTGGCCCGGAATGCGAAAGCGCCACTGGAGCACGGGCACGAAGGCGCGGCGGCAAGCTGTCGGTAGTCAGTACCGTGTCTTGCTCCATGTTCATGGCGTACTCGATGGCGTTTTCCAGCTCCCGCACATTGCCCGGCCAGTGATAGTGCGTGAGCAGGTTGATCGCCTCTCTTGCTATCCCGAAGAAGGTGCGCCCTGCTTGCTCCCCGTACTTTTCCATAAACGAAACAGCCAAGAGCTCGATGTCTTCCTTGCGCTCTGCGAGTGATGGGACATGAATCGGAATGACGTTCAACCGATAGTACAAATCGGCACGAAACGCTTTTTTCTCCATGAGCTCCTCCAGGTTTTGGTTCGTCGCCGCGATGATTCGCACATTGATGGGAAACGACCGCGTGCCGCCGATGCGTTCCACGACCTTTTCCTGCAAGACACGCAGCAGCTTGGCTTGCAAGGAGAGCGGCATATCGCCGATTTCATCCAGAAAAAGCGTTCCTCCCTCGGCCATTTCGAATCGCCCTGGCTTTCCTCCCTTTTTGGCTCCAGTAAACGCACCGTCCTCGTAACCAAACAATTCGCTTTCGAACAGATTTTCCGGAATGCTGGCACAATTGATTGCGACAAACGGATAGTAGGCGCGCGTGCTTGCCTCATGAATCGCTTTTGCCAGATGTCCTTTGCCTGTCCCTGTTTCGCCAGTAATCAGTACCGTAGAGCTGCTGTTACTGATTTTCCTCGCCATTTCTTTGACCTGTTTGATGGCTGGACTATTTCCAATGATTTGAGCCAGGCTATCCGTTTTGCCAGATAAACGGCTTCCTTCAAGATCCTTCAAACGCGGAACCGACAACGCTCCCCTCTGCACGCGAAGAACGCCACCAATGAGCTGATTGTTGACGATGATCGGCGTGGCCTCGGTCGGAGCATCCAGCTTGTCAACGAGACAATTGGCGATCGGCAAGGAATGCGCGGCCATCCCGGATAATGACGGCAGCAACATCCGTGAAACCTCTGCTGGCAGCAGTTCATGCTGGGACAGCAGTCTACGAGCGCTGGCGTTCGTGTGAATGACATTGCCACTTCGGTCAAAGGTGAAATACGCATCGGCTAGGGTATCCAGTGCTCCCTCTAACAGCCGCATGGAGTCATCAGACGATTCGATCTGTCTCGTCGCATGGGACTGTACAATCGCCGTAATCATTTCGCTGACTTCTGTCAGGATGTGTTTGTATTTCTCTGTATGCTTGGACAGGCGATTTTGACCTTCCTTCGTAAAGGATGTGAGGGAAACGACCCCGATTGCATGATTGGCTACCTTAATGGAAGAGAGCAGCTCTACTTTGGCGGGGCAACTGTCGAGAAACCGGCAGCCTTTGCACATCTCCATAGAGCCTGGTTTGTCTACCACATACTGTCCTTTTGCCAACACGAATTCAATCGAGGGCACATGCACGTTTTCGCCTTTTTGTTTCAAGTAGCGCTCCGTACTCACGACCAATAGGCCGCGCTCATCAATCACCGCAGCATCTACGTTCAATATATCTGAAATGCCTGTAATGACCTTTTCGATGGCTGGTTTGCACAGATCCAACGAAACCATGGATTTCCTCCCTGCTTATTGTCCTTGCTCTCTATTTTATGAAATATTTAGATAGTTCACAAACATTTTACCACTGACAATTGTCAATAATGACAACTCGTTGCCACTTTTGTCACCGCCATGACGGCACGACACACACTCGGAACCTCGTAAAATCAGCTTTTTTCGATTAAACAAGGAGCATGCAAACTCGGCCGAGTCCATTCCGCACTTGGCACAGTGATTGCATTATAAACTTTTCATCTAGGGGGAGTGATCAACCATGGTAAACACGAACGAAGTATTCCATTTGCAAGGAAAGGTAGCCTTGGTGACAGGTGCTGCTTCCGGTATCGGACTTGCAACAGCGAAAAGACTGGCCCAATTCGGGGTAAACGTCATGCTGCTTGATATCAATGAGGAGCTCGGGGAAAAGGCGGCACAAGAAATTGTAGCAGAGGGCGGCTCAGCCCGTTATTTTACATGCAATGTAGTTTCCCAACAGGATTGTCGTGAAGTAACGCAAGCGATCGAGGAGGCATATGGTCGCATCGATATTTTGTTCAACAATGCTGGCGTGATCAGAAGAAAGACAGTAGTCGAGCTGGAAGAGGACGATTGGGATCTGGTCGTCGATGTATCCTTGAAGGGTGCTTACAACCTCTCGAAATTCGTCATTCCTGTCATGGCAAAAACAGGCGGAGGCAGCATCATTAACACAGGCTCTGGATGGGGCATCAAGGGCGGCGACAAGGCTGCGGCCTACTGCGCGGCAAAAGCAGGCGTCGTCAACCTGACGCGGGCAATGGCGATAGACCACGGTCCGGAAAACATCCGTGTGAATTGCGTATCACCTGGCGATACCGACACGCCACTCTTGCGTGAAGAAGCACGCCAGCTGGAAAAAGAAGAAGGAGCATTCCTCGTCTCCTCCGCCCAAGGCCGTCCGCTGGAGCGTCTCGGTTCTCCGCAAGATATTGCCAATGCTGTCCTGTTCTTTGCCAGCGATCTGTCATCCTGGGTGACGGGTTCCGTACTGGTCGTCGATGGCGGCGGTTTGGCTTAATTTTTCGTTATTCCGACTGAATATTCCAACGAAGAGATGGAGGAACCATGAGATGAGCGTACAGCGTTATGCCCACCCGTATATTCCGAATTCTGCACCTGAAGTCAAAGAGAAAATGCTTGCTGAAATCGGATTTGCCAGCATCGAGGATATCTTTGCCGATATTCCCGGGGAGCTGCGCCTAAAAGAAAAAATGAACATCCCGAAAGCGCTGACCGAATACGAGCTGGAGCGCCACGTCAACAAGCTGATGAATAAAAACCAAACCACAAAGGAGAATATCAGCTTCCTCGGCGCAGGCTGCTGGCCGCATTTTGTTCCGGCTGTCTGTGGTGAAATCAACTCCCGCGCGGAGTTTGTGACGGCGTATGCTGGAGAGCCTTATGAAGACAAGGGGCGCTTTCAGGCGTTGTTCGAGTACCAAAGCCTCGTAGCAGAGCTGGTCGATATGGACGTCGTGAACGTTCCTACCTTTGACTGGGCACAGGCTGCTTCTACTGCTCTGCGCATGGCAGCACGCATCACGAAACGTACGGAGCTTCTGATCTCGAAAAACATTCATCCTGACAAGCTCTTGATCATCAAAAACTATACGTCTCCTGATCTTACCGTCACCTTGATCGATTTCGAGAACGAAACAGGCACGCTCGATCTCAATGATCTAAAAGCAAAGCTCACCGTAAATACAGCAGCGGTTTACTTCGAAAACCCGACATTCCTCGGCTCCGTGGAAGTTAACGGACAGATGATCGCGGACTTGGCTCATGGAGCCGGTGCCATTTGCGTTGTCGGCGTCGATCCTATTTCCCTCGGCGTGATGGAATCCCCGGCGAATTACGGCGCGGACATCGTGTGCGGAGATTTGCAGCCGCTTGGCGTACACATGCATTACGGCGGCGGGCAATCCGGCTTTATCGCGACGCATGACGATCCGACCTTCGTCATGGAATATCCATCTCGCCTGTTCGGAATCGCTCCGACAGAAGTCGAAGGCGAGTACGGCTTCGGAGACGTCGCGTACGACCGCACCTCTTTTGCCAAACGTGAAAAAGGCAAGGAGTCCGTCGGAACACAAACTGCGCTATGGGGTATTACCGCAGGCGTGTATTTGGCGACGATGGGACCTGTAGGCATGGAAGAAGTCGGGCAAGGCATCATGCAGCGCTCTCAATACGCAGCCAAGCAGCTCGCTGCCATTCCCGGCGTCGAGGCCAAATTCGCTGCTCCTTTCTTCAAGGAGTTCGTGATCGACTTCACGCAAACAGGCAAAACCGTCAAAGACATCAATGCTGCCCTTCTCGCCAAAGGAATTTTCGGCGGAGTTGACTTGACTGAACACTACCCGGAATTGGGGCAATGTGCGCTCTACTGCGTCACGGAGGTTCATACCCAGGAAGATATTGATACGCTCGTTGCCGCTATGAAAAGCATTTTGTAAAAACGAAAAAGGAGGCCCCCCCATGAAAACATCCGAAGGAACAATTGACAAAATGAAACGGATTCCAAGAGACCATAAGGTACGCCGCTTCCACCAAGCGAAGTGGGATGAGCCTGTCATTTTCGAGTTGAGCCAGCCTGGTGAGCGTGGCGTCGAGGTACCACCTGTCGAACCACAAATCGTGGAGACCGTAGGCGATTGTCTCTCCCAGCTGCCAGACAGCCTCCGCCGGAAAAAACGCCCGAATCTGCCTGAGATCAGCCAGTACCGCGTCATCCGTCATTACTCCCGCATTTCGCAGGAGGTTCTGGGGTCGGATTTCAACGTAGAGATTGGGCAAGGCACCTGCACAATGAAATACTCCCCGAAAATCAATGAACGCTTCGTGCGCTCACCAAAAATGGCGGAGCTGCATCCGCTGCAAGACGAATCAACTGTCCAAGGGATGCTGGAGATGACGTATCAGCTCGATCTGTACTTGCGCGAGATTTCGGGAATGGACAAATTCTCGTTCCAGCCGGGCAGCGGCACACAGGCGTTGTTTACCCAAGCCTCCATCGTGCGCAAATACCACGAATCTCGCGGAGAAGGTGAGCAACGCAACGAGTTTATTACCACCCATTTTTCCCACCCGTCCCAAGCAGCAACCGCCGCAGTCAAAGGCTTCAAAATCATATATGTACCTGCCGACGAAAACGGCTACCCCGATCTGGAAGCACTAAAGGAACTCGTATCGGAGCGAACTGCTGCCTTTGCAGTAGCGAATCCAGAGGATACAGGCATTTACAACTCCCGCATCAAGGAGTTCACAGACGTCGTCCACGCAGCAGGCGGGCTATGCTGCTACGACCAAGCGAACGCCAACGGCTTGCTCGGCATTACCCGCGCGCTGGAAGCAGGCTTTGACATGTGCTTCTTCAACCTGCACAAAACCTTCTCTGTCCCACACGCTTGCGGCGGACCTGCAACAGGTGCCATCGGTGTCACTGCCGAGCTTGCGCCATTCCTGCCAGGTCCGATCGTAGACTTCGACGGAGAGCGTTACTTCTATAAGCGTGATTTGAAAAACAGCATCGGGAAAGTCCGCAGCTTTTACGGCGTACCACCTGCGGTCCTGCGCTCCTACGCTTGGGTCCGTGCGCTTGGTGCTGACGGCTTGAAGGAAGTTGCCGAAATCGCTTGCCTCAACAACAACTATCTCTATCACAAAATCCTGCAAATTCGCGGTGCGAGCGCGCCCTATATCCAGGGCCGACGTCTGGAGCAGGTTCGCTATAGCTGGCAGCAGCTAAAAGAAGACACGGGCGTCACCACGTACGATGTTCAGCGCCGCATGGTCGACTTTGCCCACCATTACTGGACCAGTCACCACCCGTACGTCGTGCCGGAGCCGTTTACGCTGGAACCGACGGAGTCCTACTCCATGGCAGAGCTCGACGAATACATCGCAGCACTGACCCATATTTCGCAGGAAGCCTATGAGAATCCGGAGATCGTAAAAACAGCGCCGCACAATAGTACAGGTCACCGTGTCCTAGAATCCGTGCTCGATGATCCTGATCAATGGTGCATCACTTGGAGAGCTTATTTGAAAAAGACGGCACAAGAATAAAAAGAAAGAAACGCCAGCACAGAATGAGACAAGTGCTGGCGTTCTTTTCGTTGGGGAAGTTTCTTTTAGAACTGATTCGGGAACTGCTTGATGATGCCTGCTGTCAGCACATCAGCCATTGCGATAATATGCTCCTCGCCTTTATCAAACGCAGCAATGTCTGCATCCCAGTCCTTTTTCAACCTCGCCTGAAGATTATCGGAGAGCAGCTTCAAATGCGTATACATCATCTCTTTTAGATCTTTTTCGGGCCAATTAGGGTTCGCACTGCTTAAAAACTTGGCGATATCATCTGCATTCCGAAACCACTCCTTGTTGAGCTTTTCAACAGTTGCCTGATCGCCTTTCTTAGCTGCGTCGATGATTTTGCCAGCGATCACAATATGCTCGGTTAACAGCTCAGCCAGCTTTTTGCCTGCTTCCTCCCCATAATATGGTTTGATTGCATTTCCGATATCCACCTGGTTTTGCAAAAGCCGTGCCAATACCTTTTCTTGATCTTCCAGCCCTGCTAATGCACTGATCAGATAGCCTCTTGTCCATATCATATGGTCGACCCAGAGCTTCCTCATATCCCCCTGCAATTTGACTTCTTTCGGCTTTATGCATTCCTGTTGCTGGCCGTTTCTTTGTGCTTCCTTGGCTACAGCCATCACCGGTACACCAAACAAAGCTAGGCAAATCATCAACAGTGTTGCTTTCCTGAGTAGTGGAGTCATTTATTCCTTCTCCTTTTCTGATATGTAATGAATCCCGCTGTTATTTTAAGCAAATTTGGCTTTTTCATGCGTTCAACACATTAGCCCTGCAAATTGACACCTGCCAAAAGCATCCTTATAGTTGTCATTATCAACAGTTGCTCTGACTACCGAACGTAGGAGGTTTTGCAATGAAATTGGATGAGTATATCGGCGTCATCGTGAAACGAACGGATTTAAAACTGAACAACTATTATCAAAAAGTATGCAATCCGTATAACATCACCATCGATCAGTGGATGATTTTTGTCGTGCTATGGGAAGAAGAAGGTCTGACCCAGAACGAGTTGGCAGAACGCACCTATAAGGATAAAACGAATATCGCGCGGATGCTCTTTCTCATGGAAGAAAGAGGGTTCATTCATCGCGAAACAGATAAAAAGGATCGCCGCTCCCTTCGTGTCTATCTGACGGAAAAAGGGCGCCTTTTAAAAGACGAAGTCCTTCCTCCCTCGATTGAAGCGTACGAGAAAACCATTGCAGGATTGACCGAAGAAGAAGTGAACCAATTTCGCAGAACACTCAATATCATTTATGAGAACGTGAAAAACTTTTGAAAACAAAACATATTGCAAGCTGTCATTTTTTGTATATAATTAGTTGTTATAACAACAGTTTTTATAACAACTTTCAAGACAAGATATATACAAAAAGGAGTGAAAATGATGAGCACAGAAGGCATATGGAGCACGCATTACCGAGCTTTGACGATCGGTATTATTCTGGTGGTGACTGCTACAGCATTTGAAGGCTTGGCTGTCACGACAATCGCCCCCGGTCTTTCTCGAGAGCTACAGGGCGAGGATCTATATGGCTGGGTATTCAGCGCCTATTTGTTGGCTCAGCTGATTGGAACCGTGGTCACAGGTCAATTCGTCGATAGAAAAGGACCTGCCCAGCCTTTTATTGTCACTATCGTGCTCTTTGCTATTGGCATTGTAGTGGCTGCAATCGCGCCAGATATGCTTACTTTACTGCTTGGGCGAGTGTTGCAAGGATTCGGAGCCGGTGCCTTGGTCAATTGCGTGTATACCATGATCACGTTGCGTTACCCCGATTCCCTGCGCCCTCAAATTCTTGCTGTCTTCTCCAGCGCTTATATCCTTCCAGGCCTGTTTGGACCATATGTCGCAGGGATCATTGCTGAACAGTTGTCGTGGAGATATGTCTTCTGGTTGATCCTTCCCTTTATTTTTCTGTCTGCACTCTTAACCACCCCCTCATTCCGAGGCTTACAACCGCCAAAAGCAAGCGTGGCGAACAATCGTAGTCTTCTTCTGCCTTTTTTCTTGGCCGTAGGGACTGGTGCCTTGCTCTTTGGACTCGGCAAAATTCCCTCCATCTACGGTTTCCTGCTATCCATCGCGGGTTTGCTCACCCTCAGTGTCCCATTATATAAGCTGATGCCTAAAGGAACGCTCCTTGCACGCTCAGGCTTACCTGCTGTCATCGCATCTCGGGGTCTTTTTGTCGCTGCCTATTACGGCACACAAACGTATCTCGTCCTTGGACTCACTTCAATTTTAGGATTAACTGCCGACAAAGCTGGTTTAGCTGTTGCCTCTGCCGCAATTAGTTGGTCACTGGCAGCCAATGTACAGGCAAAACTGGACAAAAGAGACCAAGGAGCAGGTCGAAAAAAACGAATTATCACAGGTCTCGCCATTATGCTCATCGGAGTCGCTGGCACCGTACCGCTGACACTCATTCAACAAGACCTTTTCGGAATCGTGCTCGCGATTTTCAGCCAGATCATCATGGGTTTCGGAATCGGTTTGGCTCACCCGACAAGTGGCGCCATTGCGTTTTCTCTTGCAAAACCTGGTGAAGAAGGAAAAGTATCTGCTGAAATATCGATCGCTGATACGTTCACGCCCGCGATTGTCATTGGGGTGGGAGGAGCCATTGTATCTGTGATGACTGCATTTGAGTTCTCACTTTCCGTTGGCATTACCGTTTCCCTACTCCTTCAGACGTTCATCGTCATACTGGGGTTGGTATCTGCTGCTCGACTGGCGACAGGTTCAGTACCTTTTCAAGAAAAAAGGACACCTTGAGTGAAGGTATCCTGTACTCGTGTAGAGAGGGTAGGTATGCCTCCTGTGCTTATTTTTCAGGGGGCATGTCTTTCTTTTTTGGTCTGGATATATACTGTTCTCCGACTCCTATCAACTGCTCCAAGATAGGAACCGCTTTTGCCAAAGTCCGTTAACGAGTATTCCACCTTAGGCGGTACGGTCGGGTACACATGTCGTACTGTCTTTTCAAATCATTTACAACTTCTATATAAATTAGCCTTCCTTCTGAATCATATTCACAGCGAAAGTTCCTATGAAAGGATGTTCTAGGATTAAACCATTTTTCCTTATATTGCTGAATGTATTGTTGCACTTCTTCTTCGCGCATATTTAGTTTAATTTCACCGACAGAACACCCTTCATTTATTACTAAATTATCCAAGCTATTCACCTGCCAAACTTTAGTATTACTTCGGGGGCACCTCACGAAACGGAAATAATCGTACGAACGTAATAGATTGTCATCGATCAATTCTCCTCGTTCTGTCAACGCCTGTATCGCTCACTTCAAGTACTGTATTCCAGAGAACAATGGCTGCTACTACCCAGGGTACCGCCAATATGAAAAACTCGAGTTCCTTAGCGTACAGGAAATCGAGCTTTTTATTACATCCAAGTCAGCATAGGTTTGATGATATTTGGTTGGCGATACCCCCAAAAGAATACATGCGGGGTGTGGCCACGTTTGCAACATGAAGTACAAATCGTAATAAGCGATTTTATTGCTTCCGATTATCTTCAGGAAGTAACGAATATTCTAAACCCATAAAACTAGCTACAGAGAGCTTTTCTTCGTTTATGACCTGAAATCGGTAATTAGCTGGAGACAATAGCGCCTGGTTATCAGCATCTGTCAAATTTTCTTTTAGCTTTAGCTGTTGCGAAATCGTATACCGACTCTCTTTACTGTTTAACTCAATTTGAACGAGTGAAGGAGTCTCAGCAAGCAAATTTTTAATGGTCTCGTTACCCGGCATATCTGCAAACGAAAAGTAAATGGGTTTTTCCGTATGCATCATTTTTTCTCTCAAATCGTCCGAAATTAAGATTCGTAACGTGAGTTCTGCCGAATTACCGTTTTTTGTTATTTGAAGCACGGATGTTTTCAAATTCTCCCCTGTAATTTCTTCGAAATAATCGTAGACGCTTACATATGACTTCTCTTTAGGGACTGTTCCTGATGAACTACCCTCGCTACAACCACTAAGAAGAACTATGAACAGAAGGAGAAGCATATGGAGAGGTCGGATCATAGATCTTTTGATTTTTTACTAGAATACTCTTTGTACGAGTATTTGACGTTAACGTAGTTAGAATCTACTACTCTGCCTTGAAAATATTCGTTTAAGCTTCCAGTTGTTTTTACGGCTTTTGATCCGTATTCAACAGTTGTAATCGTACGCTTTGGTATGACCCAACTGTGGGTTGTTTCTATAATGTCTTCTTCTCCAAATGAAACTTCTGCATTAATCCCAACTTTCCCCTCTATTATCCTCCAATTGACTTTCGTCTCAGCCTCCACACCTATTTTTCCAGTCAGAAAGGTTTTTCTTGTAACCTTTCTTGAAAAGGAATCATTTTCGTTACTATCATTTTCAATATCAGCTTCATAAGATTTTGATTTGTATAGGTCCTTCTTAGACATTTCATACACTTTGCCAGTCATATCATTGCCTAAGGGACCAATCTTAGATGAATCACTCTTTGTAAGGGCATCTGTAAAATCATACTCTACTGGGTTCTCATATACACGTTCAACGATTTTTAGGTTACCTATTTTAATAGTCTCACCTTGAGATACTGCGAGTGCAGAACCAGCTCCAGATACAACTAAACTGCTAAGTAAGAGAGTTGCGAAAGAAAGTTTCTTAATATTCATTTTTTATCCTCCTGTATATTATCAGAAACTTTAAACACAAAATGATTATAATATATATTTCCAATTAAGGGTGTGATTACTTTGATTCAAATAAAACCTTATTTTCTTTTTTTTCTTATTTTTGCATCATTTTTGATTGGATTACCAGGATGTACTGATCTAATTGCTGACTTAATTCCACGACTTCATCATCCAACAAATCATTCTTCTCCAAAAACAATTGCACCAGTTGTTCCCGTAATTGTTCCACAATGTTTTTCAGATGGTCTAAATCGTAATAAGTTCCTCCTTCCCGATCTAAAGGTAGCGTGGTACATTTACTTATAGGAGCTGTAACTGCTCCTCCTGCGGGCGTTCCTTTAACCTGGTGAAGGGGTGGAACGCCCTTTTTATATGCAATAGCTCCTATGATTATCACCTTCCTTTTTCTTCCAATAAAGTACATTTATAACTATATACTAGCATTCAGAAAGTTGGTGGTTGACAAAATTTGAATAGTAAAAAAAAATCATCCTCAAAAGAGGATGATTACCTTCAGTGTTTACCCACCAACACCGTGTTCATATTGTATAACGGTTCCTTTAGGGATTGCTGCTTGTCCACTCGTGACGCTGCTACACAGTCCCAAAACTAAAGCTATTGATAGCAAAATCGACCGCTTCATTTCGTACCCCCTCCATGATTCGCTTGTACTCCCTATTTTGTTGATCTGTTGCATGTGATCGGAAAGCTTCGAACAGTGTAACGCAACGAATAAAGCCACTGTCATTCTTCATGATAGTCGATAAAACCAGGCAGCGTAAAGTATCCTCCATTCCGCTCACATACTCGCCGTTGTTAAGTCGATACATAGCTAGCTCATATCGAAAACGATAATAACGATCCGTCTGGATGAGGTTATCATAATCAATAAAATCATTGATCTGATTTGAAAATTGTTTGAGAATCCCATCCACTAAAAATCCATGCTTATTGGCCGATTCCATAATGGCTATTAGGCCAGAGAGGATCTCTTTTGGGTGATCGATTAGGAAACGAGTGTAAGTAGGCAAAACATCGATGTCACCCAGGAGGACATCCAACGTATAGCGATTAGCCGTTGCCCACAGTCGAAACTTTTCTACCTCCATCTGTCCTGTTTCATCCAACAGTTCAAACCCACTCAGATCAGCGTAACCAGAGATATATTCTTTCGCTTCTTCATACAATCCTTGCTTTTCCAAGGCAGCACTCTTCAAAAGGAATCCCTGACCGTAGTATACAACTAAATGTCGCTCTGTCTTCAGCGGAAGCGTTTTTCTGTTGATTTTCCGCCCACGCAACTCACCCTGATAAACAGCAGTTGCCAACGCTCTTAGTTCATCTGCATAACGCTCTACCTCTTTCCATTTGTGAAGCGAAAAACATACATTGGCAAGCTGTAATAGGGCATCCAATTGATAGTTTTCAGGTAGTCTCTTTCGATATGGATCAAATTGTATGACAGCCCCCAAATTTTTTTCGGAATCGGTACCTTGTAGAGCTCGAAATAATCGATACTGTGCGATGACAAAGCGCTCATTGTGGCTGTTTTTATCCGTATCAATGACGAGTTGATAAAAAAGAACCGATTCCTTACGTTTCCCTTTGGTAAAGAGCTGCTCCGCAACCAGAAAGAGAATGGACGTGTTTTTCTGATCGTCCAGTAGCTTGGAGACAATCGAATCAATACAATCCCGCCGACCAATTTCCGCGCATCGAACCAGGAATGGGACAACCCTGGATCGCGACACCCTTCCTTCCACAAAACACTCGGCCTCGTACAATTCGTACAGCCAGCCTTGAGATTGCTCAAAAGCATGAGCGAGTGCATCCAAGTGACCAATCGTCATTGCCCGTGGTGGAATTCGATTTAAGAGGTCGCTCAATACTCCCTGATTAATACCTGTTATCTCGCTAAGTCTAGTCAGTGTGTAACCACGTTCTTTCAGATGATGTTCAATCTCTGATCGTAATGATCGTTGAACTGTCTTACCTTCCCCCATATTACATCTACTCCTCCTTAACACAGGAAACATCAAACTTCCTATATTTTACAGAAGGTGCGAATAAATGTAAATATTTTACAAAAACAGCTATCGTCCTGCAAGATTTGTTCATTTAGAGTACACTCTGACGAAACAACTAGAAAGCTAGTGAAATCAAGGTATGAATATGTTCAAATGGGGTTGTTCTATCAATTCTTAACGTACGCTTTTTTTCCGTTTCGTGAGGTGATCCCACCTTGAAAGAAGGTATCCTGTACTCGTGCAGAAAGGACACCTTCAGTAGGTGCCCTCTCCCGTAAACATCCCTATTCAGACTCCTGCTTGTACAGGTTTTGTAATTCTTCGAGGCTTTTGTCTGTCTTGTTGAATCGTCTTTCCAGCCGATCCTGAACTACTCTGGGCAGTTCATTATTCAAAATGTGTACAATATAAAACAGGGTTCCGATAATGACGAACATACTCAATATCAAGGTGATTTCTGGAGTAATGATAAAAAAGCACACACCGCCTATCAAAATCGTCAGTAGAATGTATCCAAACCATCTCCCCATGGTTCACTCCCCTTTATGATTTGACAATTCGCAAACCACCTATATTTTACCAAATCATACAATCACTTGTCCTTGAAAAAGGGTGCCCTCCAGTACTTGGGCACCCTGCTAATTCCAATCGACACCGTATATCCTTTACCCAATGATCTTGGTCTTCTTCGCATTCTCCATCGACTTTTCAATGAGTCCGCTCAACGGACGCTTCAGCGCGAGCGCCACGAACAGGCTAATACCGATAAAGCCGGATAAGACGAGTATATCCCGAATCGCCGTTTCCCAGAGGATGCCGCCCACCCCTTCACGTAACAGGCTGATTGCATACGTAAAGGGCATGTATGGGTTCAGTGCTTGGAAAAACGGTGAAGTCATGCTGATCGGGAACGTACCGCCCGAGCTAGAGAATTGAAACACCATGAAGATGATCGCGATGCCTTTGCCCACGTTTCCGAAAACGGATACTAGCGTGTACGTAATCGTGACGAACACCAGGCTGATCAGCATACCGAATAACACAAACGGAGCTTTATCCGCTACATAGGCCCCGAGGATGTAAATATCACCGAGCGTGACGAACAACGCTTGAAGTAGCCCGATTGTCGCAAACGTTCCCAAGCGGCCCAGATACAATTGATACGGCTTGTACACTCCGGCTGGATTTTCCGCATTCGGCTTCAGCAGGGAAATCAACAAGGTCGCGCCAACCCAGAGAGACAACACACCGTAAAACGGTGACATGGCCGAACCGTAATTCGGAATCGGGTATAGGCGGTTTTCCTTGATCTGCACGGGACTTGCGAGAAATTCGCTCTCTTTTTTAATGTCGCCGCGCAATAGCTTGGCAAGATCGGCGAAGTTGTTGTTCGCCTCGACCTCTCTCAGCTTGTCGGCCGCCTGCCCAATGGCACTCTCCAGCTTGGGCAAATCATCGCGAACCAATGCGGCAACTCTGTGGACTCCTGTCTCCACCTCCGGGAGCTTATAGCGCACAAAATCAGCCAGCTTGGTCAAATCCGCCTCCGCTTTGGGCAGATCGTTCTGGACGAATGCTGCTGCCTCGTCGAGCTTTTTCCCAATGGCAGGAAGATTACTCTTCAGGAATAGAGCTGCTACGCGAATGGCATTTGCAAAAGCATCCGACTTGCTTCTGAGCGTCTGCGCGAGCTCGTGGACTTGCTTCTGTATCTGCGGCATTTCCTGTTGGATTCGCTTCAATTCTGATAATCCCAGCTCCAAGCCCGACTTTGTCTCTTGGAGAATCGCTTCGATATCCGGAAGTTTTTCTTGGGCCTTATGCAGTAGATCGGCGGATTCTCCCGTGATCACTTTCAGCCTTTCAATGCCCTCGGATATTTTCGGGACGATTTCGCTATCGTAGAGGGACAGGATGTCTCCCAATTCCGCGCTGACGTTTTTCGAGAGCTGATTCAGACTCTCGACCAAGTCTTTCGCTGGCTGCTTGCCGTTTTCCAGCGCGCTTGCAATCATGCCGAGAATCTCCATTTGTCGGTTCATTCTGTTTTCAATCGTGCGCAGCCTCTCTGTGAAATGACTCAATGGCTGTCCGGGAATATAGCTGTTTACTTTCTCTACAAGTGATGCGGTATGCCCCAAAACATTCGCGGCTCTGGATAACCTGTCTTTCACGGCATTTACTTCACTCGCAGTAGGCAAGCGATCCGGATTGATTTGCAACAGTCTGTCTGTGAGTTGTGTGAGCGCGTCCGTGGCTTGCTGGGCTAGCATGAGATTTTGCTTGATCAACGGTGCAATCGTTTCAAAGGCACCATCATGCTTCGCAAAAAAGTCATTTAGCCGATCGGCAACAGCCGCGCCCTTATCAGTCAGATCAGCAATACGCGGCAACGCATCTTGAGCAGCTGAAACGATTTCAATGGCCTGACTCGCTTTTTCTGTGGCCGTAGTCACTCCGTTTGCGACTTTATCAAAATTTTGATCCAGCTCTTCAATTCGTCCGACGGCTTGCTCAATCACCGGCAGCTTGTCTTCCATCGCGATAATGACCGACGCCGCCTCATTGATTTTCGGCCAGTTTTGCTGAATTTTGAGCACTGCCTGCCCAGCTTGATTGATCTCTGGGATTCTTTTTTCCACTTCCAGAATGATCTGCGCTTTCTCGTGAATCTCGGGAAGCTTCTTCTCAATCTCCAATACTTTTTGCCCTGCGGCACGAATCTCGGGCAGACTTTTTTCCAGTTGGAAAACGCCACTCTCGATTTTGCGGATGGTCGGCAATTGCTCTTCGATTTTTATGCCGATCTCTGTAAGCTTCGTCAGCAAGGCTTCACTGACGCTTTCGGTAAAACTCTCATTGATCTGCTTGGCAATTGCCGAAACACCTGACGAGGTGATTTTGGGAGCGACGGCGTTTACTTTTTCATTGACCGTATAGATCACTTCGGGCTTGTTCAGGTTACCATGAACAATTCCCGTGATTTTGGTGGAAAAGTCAGCCGGGATCAAGATGCTGGCATAATAATCGCCTCGCTCCACGCCCCGCCTGGCCTCTTCTTTATCCACAAAGGTCCACCCGAGCTTCTGGTTGTTCTGCAAGCTTTTTACGAGCTCGTCTCCGATGTTGACCTTTTGATCGCCAACCATGGCTCCCTGATCCTCGCTCGTCACCGCTACCTTGACGCCTTGCGTATTGGCGTAAGGGTCCCAGACCGATTTGATGTTGATCCAATCGTATAAACAAGGGAGGAGAATGATGGCGATGATCAGAAAAATCCCAGTCGGGACCTTGAAAATGTTAATCCAGTCCGTTTTGTAAATCTTCCATATAGACCGCATGTATGTACCACCTAGTAAGAAAGAATGGATGAATCTTTACACTCACATGACAGTTTACCATGGAAGGAAATGAACGGGAATGAGCTGTCAGTAGTAGCATGAGCTGCTGCACGCCAATTTATGAAGGACAATCTTCAACGCGCTGGACTCACCATGTCAAAGCTCCAATCCACATTTTCATACCTTTTTACTAGCTGACTGGCCGTGATCGTTACCGGTTGATTTTCCCTTCCTTTCGGAAAATCGCGGATCGTGATCGTTATTGCATGGGGACGATCTTTTTCCGTAGAACGATCTTCCTTCTCCATTTTGACGATGCCCAATCCAATCGCATCGATTCCACGGTATTCATAGCTGTCCTGGTGGTAGGTGAACTCTGCCTCTACGATACCGACGTATCCGGATGTGCCGTGAGCTGGATTCGGCTCGGGCGCGATGCGAAACGACTTCAAGACAAACGTATTCCCCTCATTGGTGAAGGTTAGAGGCTGTTTGTTGAGGTCAGCAGGCGTAAATGTCAGGAGCAGATCGGATGGTTCTGCCTTCTCGATGTAGACGGTACGATACGTAAGCTTTTTGTTTGGTTCAATCGGTCCATAAAATTCTCCGTCTGCCCCGTTCGTATCCATCACAACCTTGCCTTTCTCATCGACGATTTCCCACATGACTGTCGCATTCGTCCCAAAGAAATCCCATAGTTCTTGGGCCGTGACCTTGTCCGGGTAAAGTGAATTGTAGACCTTCACTCCTGCTTGAACTCTCGACTCCATACGGGCAAGCTCTTGCTCGTTCATTTTGGAAGAGAGGATCAGCTTTGATTCCATTGGCGTCAGCACCAGTCGGTCAGCCTCCAAGATAAATCCTTGCGGTGAGGTGTATGTTTTATGTATCGGAATCGTTTGCGTTGCTGATTTGCTTTTCTCCAAAGAAACGGGGACCTTCAAATGCCAGCTTCCATAAGTGGGATTTACTTTCTTTTCGTCTTTTGTATAAGCTTCATTGTGCAGATCCAATCTATTTACTTTCAGGTTGAGAATCAAATCATTCGGTATATTCTCTGGGAGATACAAGGTCTCAAAGCCGTAGGAATGCTGCACCTCGGTTCTGATGTACTTCCCGTTTTGGTCTGACAGAAAAATCCGGTTATCCTTGTTTTCAAACTCAATGGAAGCTTCCAGCTCTTGATTTTGTTCGGTGAAAAACCGAATCGACACGTACATTTTTAATGGATCGACCAAAATCTCATCTACCAGCATAGTAATGCCTTGATCAGTTACCTTTTGATTCACTTTTTGAGAAAAACCCAGATCGCCTCCGCGCTGCATTTCCACGATAAACGACTCGGAAAAAATCGATGTGACATAGTGAGCAAGCGTAGGCGATGAGACGACACCCACTGTCAGGGCAAGCAGCAGTACGGCTGCAGTAATACCTGCCCTTTGCCACAGACGACTGCCTGACCATTTTTTTCGGCGGATCGGTCCTTGTTGTAGCTCTTCTACTTGTAAAATTTCCGCCATGACTTTTTCGGTGAAATGATCAGAGGCAGACACGATTGGCCAAGGTTTACTCAAGTCTGCATCCACTTCGTCGACTTCCTGAAGCAGCATGGACTGACAATGCTCACAACCAGCGATATGGTCCTGAAGCTGTCTTCCTTCTTCATGTGAAAGCTCTCGGTCGACTTGATTGATCAGCCTGACACAATCAGCACATTTCATGAAGCTTCCCCCTTTTTCCCATGAGCTCACGTAGCTTTTTCTTTGCGCGGTACAAGTGAACCTGCACCGTTGTCACCGGCACTTGCATCGTCTCCGCAATTTCTTGATAACTCATCTCTTCAAAATAACGCAGCGTAAGTACGATCCGGTAATGGGAAGCGAGCTCTTCCATGACAGCGAATAGCTCGTTTTGTTTTTCAAGCGCCAAGTAAAATGACTCCGGGTTTTCTTCGTAGGTATGAGCCGTATTGGACTCTTGTAAAGGTACGCTCGGATGCTTTTCAGCCCTCCGCCATGCTTGCAGACAACAATTGATTGCGATTTTATTTAACCAGGCTGAAAACGGACGGCTCGCATCGTATTTTTGCAAGCTTTTATACGCGTTGACGAACGCAGACTGTGCGAAATCTTCTGCATCCTCTGGGGAATTGCCCATCCGCACGAGCAACGAGCACACCCTGTTTTTGTACTTGTTCACAAGGTGGGCAAAGGCATGCGAGTCGCCTCCCAAGACTTGCTTCACCCACTCTTGATCCTCCTCCATGAATGGTCGCTCCCTTCAATTTCTATCACCAGACATTCCGTTCACTTCTACTGTCCAGCAATCATTCTACCTTTACTATGAAAAGAACGGTTTTTTTCTTACAAGGATTGGATAATTATTTTTGGGATAGGAAAAAAGCCCAACCATCACTGGTCAGGCTCTTCCTAGTAAATCGGTACATCTATTTTCTCACTTTCAACGTGTACTCGCTCGTATGACCATTGTTTTCCGCTACAATCGTCACCGTGGTTTTGTCTGGTGTATCGTCATGGACGGTTACCAGACCATCCTCGCTAATCTCAGCAAATTCTGCTTCCACGACACTGTATGTGGTTCCTGTGCTCTCTGTGGTCATGTCTCGTCTGCTGCGGTCCGTCATAGTAGCCGAAACGCTCATTTGAACCGTACTACCCGGCTTCACTGTACTCTTTTTTGCGGATAGGTTGATACTTTTGACCTCTGCAATCGTGAACGTCACTTTGGTTGATTTTTCTCCGTTGCTCACCTTGACCGTAACTTTTTTGCCAGGTCGCGCATCCTCGGAAATTTCGATCAAGCCGTTTTCATCAACGGTGACGTTACTATTGTCAGATTCATAGACAGTACCGCTCTCTTCATCGGTCAGATCCTGCTCGGTGCGGTTCGAGAACCATCCGGTCACCTGGAGCTGGAGACTCTCACCCGGCAATAGGGTTGCCCTGCTTGGCGTAACGTTCACTCTTTGCAGACCCGTATTTGCTACCAAGTAGATGCCTGGCTTTTCGATTTCAAAGCTTGCGCGGTCACCCGTCTTGAGGACATCTACCGTTTTTCCTTTGGAGGTCTTGAGGACGTTCCATACTTTCTTCGCTTCATCATAGTACTGAGCCGTCAAATATTTTTCCTTGTGCTCGTACGGCAAAATCATGCGGACAGTCTCGCTGTCAAAGCGCTTCATTTCCTTGTTGTCTGCTTCCAGGCGAACTTCGTACATATCGCTGGCATTGCCCGTCTTCGAAGGCTTTTTGATGTCGTCCGGCTTCGAGAGCTCGACGTTGATATCACCAGCTTCATGCTCTTCGAGAAGCTTGCTGGACAGCCAAACACCTGCGTCTTCCTTGTTCACCAGTGCTACATTGATTTGCTTTTGTGCCAATGCATGTACGATATCACTGTTCAGAGTCATCGAAGATTTTTCTTCTTCCTTCGATTTTTTCGCTGCACGCACTTCATGACTGTCGCGATCCATGCGAATCTCGATTGTCTTCTCCAAGTCAAACAGCGATGCTTGCTTGTCCAGTGCTGTCTCGATAGCCTCGACTGCTTGGGCAAGGCGTTCGATTTGAGCGACTACCTTCTCTGTATTTTCGCTATCATCTGCTTCGATCGTGCTGACTTGTGTCAAAAGTTCTGTGATCGGCTCTTTCAGCTTTTTCACCCATTTTTCAGAGAGATCATCTTTATTCAGCTGGGCAATCGTCGTCTCTGCTACATGAGCCATGACTTTTACTGCTTGCTCCCATTGTTCTTGATCGTTTTTCTCGATCTCATCTACAACTGGCAAGAAAGCGTCCTTCAACAGAGAGTAAGTCTGTTCTAACACTTGATCCTCATCGACGATATCCTCTTTCCATTTGGAAACCATCGCTGCCAACACGGTATTCGTTGCATCGGAAACCAAAGCAAGATGCGTAGAATCACTGAGCTTTTCGTCCTTGATCAGCTTGGACAATTGCTTAATTGCATTCTTTGCCTGCTCCTCTACCACATCCTCATCCGTTGCGTTCTTAATGGCCTCAGCAGCAGCGCGATTGGCTTGGCGCAACTCTTCATCTGGCGTGAGTACAGGCGGATCTACTGGTGGCACTTCGGTAAACGCATCCTTCAGTGCTGTTTGAGCAAAGTCCTCTGACTCTGTGTCCTTTTGCTTGGAGAAAGCGAGAAGCTTCGTCGCGCCATTCGGGATCGCCGTACCATTCGGGATCACGTAGGCGACCTTATCGCCTGTCTTGGCTACAGATGCGATCGCTGACTGACCGGACAGCTTGCCCTCGTCGTTCCCCCAGTAGAGTACATACTCGTCAATGTTCGTTTCATTTGCCGCAGGAGTGACCGTGACGTCGCCGCCAATCACACCCTTATTCGTGTCCGCATCGGTAAAGGATACCGCCTGTGGTGCTTGTGCCTGCGTCTCATCCACAATCGTAAAGGTCACGCGACCGAGTTCAATATTGTCGTTATCGGAGCGATATTCTGCTTCCCCGACATAAATCGCATCGTACTTCCCCGGAGCGAGCTTCAAATCCTTGAATGAAACTGTTCCATTTGGCTGCTTCACGCCGCTCGTTTTTTGCTGGGCGATTGCTTTTACATTTTTGCCCAACTTCGTGCCTGTAGGGAAAATACCGATCCAGTCTTCTCTTACCGAGCTCGTGTAGGCAACCTCAATCGCTTCGGACGACAGGTACTTCTCTTTCACCATATGAACCGTAGGATTGCTAAGGGTCAAATCTGGATCGGTAGAAGGGTCTACCACTGGAATTTTCTCGGAAAGATCGATTTCATATTGTGCATTGGCGATCCATGTGTCGTTTTTAAAATCTCTGCCTTTTACCAGGACTTTATCTTCGTAGACTTCCACAAAAAAGCCTTGGCTTCCGTCCTTACCTGTATTCGCATCTGTCCACAAATAGGAGGTCGCACCTGCATTAAACATCGTGGCGTATTTGGCGTTATACATCGTATCCTTCGCACCCAACTCCCAGTGTGTATGTCCACTGAACAGAAGGGCTCCGGGATGCTTCGCCAGGATCGTTTTCAATTCCGTATCTTGTCTGACACCATACCAGTAATTGCTTTTGAGATAACCATCATTGGCACCGGCTACCGTATTCTTCAACGGCTGGTGATGGAAAATGAACGTCGGCTTGCCCCCAGACTCAGCGAGCTTCTCGTCCAGCCATTTCAACTGCGTTTCCGACAGGTAGGAGAAGTCCTTCAACCCTTTTTCCGTGCCAAGGAAAATGAACTGGTAGCCGTTAATCCACACATTGTAGTAGCTGGATTTCATGTTGGTGTACTTGTGGAACAGCTCCGAAAATTGCGTCCAGTCCCCCCAGCGAACATCGTGGTTCCCTTGAACAAAATACGTTTCCGGGAGTTGGTCCTTGTACATGTTGAAAATCCGGGCCAGCTCCATGTATTGCGCTTCGGTTCCGTTCTCGGTATTGTCCCCGATGGTCATGATTCCGTCACTGTCCGGATTCAACGCAATCATATCTTTGAAGGCATCTTCGAGGTTTTTATTATGAACGTGATCCTTGCTGGTTTGTACATGCATGTCGGTGATGACCTCGAAGCTGACCAATGACTTCTCTTTCACCATCCCTGGGATCGTAAATTCAGCGCTGGCAGTCGTTTCGCCCGCTGTTGAGTCAGAGTAAGCGAGGAGCTTCGTCGCGCCCTTTGGAATGACCGTGTTAGCTGGGATTGTATAGGTAGCATACGTTTCCCCTGGCGTAGTTGAAGGCTCCACTTGTGCGATGATTGGCTCTCCTGCCAGCTTTCCGACATCATTTCCCCAGTACAAATTGTAATGAGTCACATTCGCGGGATCAGCAGGGATTTTGATTTTCACATCGCCTGCGATCTGGTCGGCATCCTCATCCGTATCAACAAAAGTAATACCCGTAGGAGGATTCAAGGTAATGATTGAAAACGGAGCCCGCTGAAAAATATTGTAGCCGTCATTTTGCATATACAGCGCCTCGTATTCACCTGCTGGCAAAGACTTCGTAAAGCTCATCGCACCATTTGGCTGACCGGCTGCACTCGTGTATTGCCAGGTAAGGGACGGGTTGCTGCCCTGTGGAATCGCACCTGCTTTATACAGTCCGATCCAATCCTTGAGCGAAGCGCCCGTATAAGACAGCGTAATCGGCTGACCGTGCAAAAAAGCTTGCTTGTCCATCGTCACGCTTTGCGCTCCTGCTGCCTGAACACCTTGAACCATAAAAGGTTGGGTCATTCCCATGAAGGCAACCGTAACACCCAGTACCATTGACATCGTTTTGTTTATCACTTTCATAATAAACGCGCACCTCATTTCGATCAGATTGATAGAGTCCGACTGATGATTTTTACACGACCTTGCTGCTGACTTTCAGACCAATGACACCAATCACAATGAGTGACATCCAGAGCATTTGCTGAAGATTGATCATTTCTTTGAATAAGAAAATACCGACGAATGTAATCAGAACAATCCCGACACCAGACCAGATCGCATAGGCGACACCGACCTGTATATAGCTGAGTGCAAAATTAAGCAGAGTAAAGCTGGCACCGTACAACAGAAACATCAGAATGGATGGCCACAGCTTGGTAAAGCCCGCAGATAGTTTCATGGAAGTCGTACCTGCCAGCTCCAAAAGAATGGCGAATGTGAGGAGAATCCATCCCCACCCGATCCCCTCATGCATGCCGTGATGCCTCCACCTTCAGCTGCGCGTAGGAGGAAATCACCGCCTCTGCGTCCTCCAATATGTGTAACCGGTCAGTCGAATCTTCCTTGCTCACAATCCCAATGGTCACAGTGACCCCTGCGCTTTTCCCCATGCGTATATCGCCGCTCGTATCGCCGATGACAGCAACTTCCCTCGGCTTTAAGCCCAATTGGGTACAAGCTTTTACCACCATGTCGGGATAAGGCTTGCCACGCTCTACCTGATCATTCCCGATGATGACTGGAAAATAAGAGCGAATGCCCATCCATTCCATATGCTTGATCGCTTCCTCTGTTTCGTCTGCGGTTACAATCCCCATAAACATTCCGTGATCACGACATTGTTCGAGGAACGGGATCAGCCCCGGGATGGGATAGGCAGGGCGAGCCTGGTCCATATCCTGATAAGCCTGCTCCTTGCTCTCCCGGGCCAGCCGAATGGATTCCCCCCACGATAGTCCCTGACGATATCCCTGCCATGCCAGGATCGCAAGCAAATCGCCAGTCGAGCCCATCGCTAATGGACCATTGATGCTGTAGTCGCATACGTGCCCGTCTTCGTCGTGAACAGTCCCCCACAGCTCTGAGAGAGGAGCGATCTGGGCCGGAAACGGAAGCTGGCTGGCAAAATGACGATGTACGGATTCGCTCCAGTAACCCCAGAGCCGAACAAACTCCAGTAAAGTACCATCCTTATCGAACAAAATCGCTTTGACCGTATATCTCTTGTTGTTCACAATTAAATCCGGCATCTTTCTCCCACCTGTATGTCATTTGGATTCGGATTGCTGATTATTCTTTTGTTCTCACGAGAAGTGTATCCGTTCTTCTCTGAATCTTGCCTGAGATCCACATGACTGCGGTACGTACTAACAGATTCGCCACGATGATTAACGTAGACATCGCAGCAGCTTGCGCGATATCGCCTGAGTCCTCCTTATTCACAATCGCTACCGCAGCCGGTTTCAAGTCCGGTGCATACAAGAAAATAATGGCCGAGACCGTCACCATGCTGTTAATGAAATAGTAGAGGAACACTTCCAAAATCGTCGGCAATGACAGCGGAACCGTGACCCGCAGCAATGTCCGATACCATGGTACGTTCATCGATTCCGATGCAGCCTCGAACTCGCTATCCAGCTTCTTCAGACCAGACGTCATCGTCAGAAAAGAAACCGAGTAGAAGTGAACGATGTTGCACAAAATGACGATCCAAATCGTGCCGTAAATGCCGTGCAGTGGCTGATTCGGATTGTTGAAAAAGAACACGTAGATCAAACCGAGCACGAGTCCTGGTAATGCGAGCGGCAGCATGGACAGAAAATACGCGGATTGACGCAATAGACGATTCCCGCGTGACTTCTCGATGAGATACGCGAACAAAAAGGTAGCGACAGTGCCAATCAATGCCGTAGCAAACGCGATAAGCAAGCTCGTCATAAACGGTCCTTGTCCATCCAAAAAGCCTTCGTAGTGCGCAAAGGAAAGAGACAGATTGTACGGCCATACTTTTACAAGGGAGCCGTAGATAGCAACCAGGATAATTCCGATGATCACAGCGGATACGGCGGAGCAAAGCACGTAGAACAACCCATCCCGCAGTTTGTTGCGTTCAATTCGGTAAGGGGTAGACTTCGCGCTCAACCAACCACTTTGTTTGCGCTGGGAGATGCGATCGATCACAAAAGAAATGACGGCTGGTATCAACAGCAGCACCCCAACGGCCGCACCCATTTGCATGTTCTGTTGCCCGATGACCTGCTTGTACAAGTCTGTTGCCAGCACGTTGTATTGCCCGCCGACTACTTTGGGAGCCCCGAAGTCGGTAAAGGTCAAGACGAAGCAGACAAAAATGGCACTAAACAGCGCAAATCTCGTACCTGGTACCGTGACCGTCCAAAATATGCGCCACTTGGATGCCCCGAGCGTCTCTGCCGCTTCATACATCCGGTAATCTGCACTTGCGAGTGCCACCGACAGCATCAGAAACGCCTGCGGAAACGTATAGAGTACTTCCGCCATCACGATCCCGATGGGCCCGTAGAGCTCGATGCGGAATTCCGGCAGCAGCCCGAAAAATCCGGTAGAAATCAGCCCTTGATTACCAAACAAGTAGATCAGCGCCAAGCCGTGCAGCATGGAGGGTGCAAATAGCGGCAAGAGAGCAACAGACCGATAAAACCATTTGCCTCGGATTGCGCTTCTCTCCAGTGCGTAAGCAAATCCGAAGCCTAACGTCACGGCAATCATCGTCGTGACCGCCGACACCTGGATGGAATTCCACAATGACATCACGAGAGCCGGCGTCGAGAAGTAATTGGCAAAGTGCATGAGCCCGATGAAGTTCCCATTCTGATCCGTAACTGCCTTGATCATCAGCTCACTAAGCGGCAGCAGGATGGCGAACAACAACGCGATGGTCATGCTGACGATGATCGCGTTTTGGCTCCATTGGTTGGCATCTGGGCGTATTCGTTTTAACCAGGTGTCCATATTCTTGTGCGCTCCTTAGCCAACAGCCAGATCTGCCGTATCATCAAAACGGATGACATGCTCTGGCGGCAGGGTGAAGGCAATTTTTTGATCCGGCCAAACATGATGAGACACCATAGCATGTGCCGGGACATCAATCGTGACAAACTGTTGCAACAAAGTACCTTGTGGACCGATTAACTCTGCCACAATCCGATAATGCGTACCGCGATATTCCAGCTCGCGCACGATTCCTTGTCTGCCTTTTTCATGACCGTCACGCAGCAGTTGAACATGCTCCGGACGGATGGCGAGCATAGCCTGTTCCGAGTGCCTATCCGACTGGATAAAGCTGATGGCTCCGATAAAATCAGCGACAAATGGCGTTTTGGGACGCTCGTACACTTCTTTTGGCGTACCGACCTGAATGATGCGCGACTGGTTCATAACCACGATGCGATCCGCCATCGTCAACGCTTCCTCCTGATCGTGCGTTACCATAATCGTCGTCATCCCGAATTGATGATGGAGCCGGCGAATTTCGTTTCTGAGTTTGGCACGAACCTTGGCGTCTAGCGCAGATAATGGCTCATCCAAGAGCAAGCAGTCCGGCGAAAACGCCAAGGCCCTCGCCAGAGCAACCCGCTGCTGCTGTCCTCCTGATAATTGAGCCGGGACTTTGCTCTGGTGTTCTCCCAGCTCAACCAGATGGAGCATTTCCTCTACCCGATCAGCAATTTGTGCCCTGGAGAAGCGATTACGCAATCCGTAAGCAATGTTTTCACTGACCGTCAAATTCGGAAACAAAGCGTACGATTGAAACATCATGCCAAAATTCCGATTCCCTGCTGGCAGCGAGGTAATGTCTTTCCCGGCAATGACGACGCTCCCTTGATCCGCTTTTTCCAGTCCTGCGAGGATGCGCAACAACGTTGTTTTACCGCAGCCGCTCGGTCCGAGCAGACAGATGAATTCATTCTTGGCAATGTCCAGTTGAATGTCCTGAAGCGCTGTGTGCTTCCCAAATCGCTTGGCGAGATTGTGTAATGACAAATAGCCTTGCTCCATCACAAATGCTCCTTTGTTTTTTACTTTTTCGGTTCAGCCTTGGAGCCGTACTTCTGCTCCCACTCTGCCAGAATACCTTCGCGGTCTCTTGCTGCTTGATACAAGTCCAGCTTGGTCAGCTGCGATACAGGATCTTGTTTGTAGCCTTCCGGAATTTGACTTCCTTCTTGCTTGATGCTCAAAATCGCGTAGTTTTTGTTGTATTCCTTCATCGGCTCATCGCTGATCGCCCAATCGAGGAACAATTTTGCTTCCGGCTTGATGTCCTTTTTCTTTACGAGCGCGCTCGCTTCCATATCCCAGCCCGAGCCTTCTTTCGGGAACACGACTTCGACTGGAGCTCCTTTTTTCTGTTCATGAATGCCGCTGTATCCATAAGAGATACCAATTGGCGCTTCACCTGAGGACGCCATCTTCGCCGGCTTGGAACCAGAGTGCGTGTAGACCATTATGTTTTCATGCAACTTGTCCATGTAAGCCCAAGCCTTGTCCTTGCCGTACAACTGATGCAGGGCGTTGACAGTCAAGTAGCCTGTTCCAGAAGAGGCAGGGTGAGGCATCGCAATCAAGCCTTTGTATTCTGGCTTGACCAAATCTTCGTACGATTGCGGGATGGGCAGATTGCGTTTTTCCATCTCTGCTTTGTTGACAATAATGGCTGTCTCCCATATATCCATGCCGACCCATTTCGGCGGGTTGGCTTTGTCCTTGAATTCAGGCAGTACACGATCTACGCCTTTCGGAGCATATGACTCCAGCATTTTCCTATCATCCATCACCAAGAGGCTAGTGGCGGCCAGCCCCCAGATCACATCAGCCTGCGGGTTGTCCTTCTCAGCAATCAGCTTGGCTGTCATGATGCCAGTGGAGTCACGAACGATGTTTACTTTGATATCCGGATACTGCTCTTTGAAAGAAGTCAGATACGTCTTGATCTGTTCGTCTTCAATTGCCGTGTACACATTGATTTCTCCAGAAGCGTTAGACACAGCAGCAGCCTCCGAGCCAGTTTGACTACTGCTCGATGCCGTTCCCTCTGTCTTCGGTGCTCCGCAGCCTGCCAACAAACTCGTAACGACCAACGTTGCTGCCATCACATTCCACTTGATTTTCACTGTGATTCTCCTTTTCTGAAAGAAAGTATCGGATAAAAACCATCTGTGTTCAAAAATTATTGTACATTCGCATTGTGTTTCACCCATGAAACCACTGTTAATTGAGCATTAAGATTACGTAAATGCTCATGACGATAGCTTTATCACTGTGTTAAAAAACTTTTTGCTATAATGGAAGTATCATACAAAAAGAATTGAACGAAATGATGATGACGGTGGCACGAGAGGGAAGTGAATAATCGCATGTCTTTGAACGAGGAAACTGTACCAGAAGAAAAACGCCTCCATATCCGTAAGCAAATGATCGAAGCCATGGCGGAAACGATGGACTTGTATGGCGCTACTCATTCTTCGGGTCAGCTATACGGTGTCATGTTCTTCGAGAATCGTCCGATGACGCTCGACGAGATGAAAACACAGATGAACATGAGCAAAAGCAACATGAGCTATGCGGTAAGATCCTTAATGGAATCCCGCATGGTCAAAAAACTCGAGGAAAAGCAGGAACGAAAAGAGCTGTATGCCGCGGAAACGGATTTTTTCACAGCGTTCCAAAACTTCTTCTCGTACAAGCTACAGCGTGAAGTCGATGTAATGACTGGTGCCATCGACCGAGCGCTGCCTGAATTAACCGAGCTGATTCTTCAGGAAAGTACCTCTGATGAAGAACGAAAGCTCGCTCTCCAAGATTTGCACAAGCTCAGACATGCCAAAAAGTATTACGAATGGTTGCAAAATTTTGTGTATGCCTTGGAACAAGGTGATTTTTTCGAAGAAGAGCCCGAATAGCAAAAAGCCACCTTTCCCGCCTAAGCTAGGGGAAAAGATGGCTTTTCTTTTTACTTTTTCTTCTCTTGACGCACCAAATACAAGAAGTATGGAACACCGATGACCGCAGTCACAATACCCGCGGGAATCTCGATCGGAGGATTCAGTCCCCTCCCCAATGCATCTGCGATTACGAGAATCAACGCTCCCAATACCGCCGCACCTGGCAACAGATAACGATGCTGATGACCGAACAGCTTTCTCGCCATATGCGGCGCAATTAATCCCACAAAGCCGATCGAGCCAATCGCCGCTACACATGCGCCTGCCAAGGCAACGGCGAGCAGCAAGAGCACATAGCGTGTCCGCACGACATTCAGTCCGAGCCCCGTGGAGCTTCCTTCATCCAGACTGATAATGTCCAGCTTTCGGTGCAGGGCAAGGCTAATGGGAATGAATACGAGCAGCCACGGCAGCAAAGCGTAAATCTCATCCCAGCCTTTCCCCCACAGGCTCCCCGCCAGCCAGACAAGAGAATCATTGGCTTGCATCGGATACTTCACCATGATGAACTCCGTCAACGCTTGGCAGATCGCCCCTACTCCCATGCCGACCAATGCAAACGTAGTGGGCTGTGCACCGCTTTTCCGAGCGAAATAGATAAGGGCAATCGCTACCGCCAGCGCTCCCAAAAACGCGACAATCGGGAGAAGAAGCGGTGTAGCCGTCGGAAACAGAATGATGACAACAACCGCGAACAAGCCAGCGCCTTTGGTTACACCTACGACATCTGGTGATGCCAGCGGATTACGGATCATTCCTTGCAAAATTACACCAGCGATCGCGAAGCCCGCTCCGGCAAGAATCGCGAGCAATGCCCGCGGCAATCGATAGTTTTCAATCATAAAAGTAAGCGACGAAGATTCGCCCATGATCACCCGGATGATTTGATCAGGGCCGATAAAGATTGGACCGACCCCCATGCTAAGCAATGCTGCCATGATGACTAAGGCACCGAGACCAATCAGGAGCAGGGTGTTTTTCCGCGAAGTCATACCATTTCCCTCCCCTTTTTTCTCGCCAAATACAGAAAGAACGGGGTGCCCAGGAGAGCCGTTACTATACCTACTGGAGACTCAAACGGATAGGAAATCAAGCGAGCCAGGACATCAGAATAAGTGACCAAGACAGCGCCACCAAGCGCAGACACCGGGATAACGACCCGATAGTCCGTTCCCACGAGCCTCCTTGCGATATGCGGAATCATCAGTCCGACGAATCCGACAGCTCCGGCGACCGCAACAGAGGCACCTGCCAAAATAACGACCACAACATAAGACAGTAGTCGGACGCGGGCGATTTTTTGTCCCAACCCCATCGCGACTTCCTCCCCCAGTCGAAATACAGACAAAGAACCGGACAGCCAGATCGCCAGCAGGAGTCCCGCAATAGACCATGGCAAAATCAATTGCACATCCGTCCAAGCCGCTCCGCTAATAGAGCCGGACAGCCAGTACAATACATTCGATATGTGTTCGTTAAAAATGATGATTCCCTTCGTAATGGAGGTGAGCAGCAGGTGAATGGCCATTCCTACCAAAGCGATCTTGAGATTGGTCATCCCGCGGGAAGCTGCAAATCCAAAGACAGTAAGACCCCCGAGAATCGCTCCAGCAAATGCAAAATAAATGAGATTGGCTTTCCCGATATCTGGTAAACACACAATCGCGAGTACGACCACCAGACAAGCCCCCGCATTCACACCAAATACTTGCGGGGATGCCAGTGGATTGCGAGTAACGGCTTGCATCACGGCTCCTGCCACAGCCAAATTCGCCCCGATGATGGCCCCCAGCACCGCTCTCGGAACTCGGATAGTCTGGAAAATCAAGAGCTCCTTGGAGTATTCACCCGATAGCCAATGTGTCACTAATGATCGAATCTGCAACGAAGCTACCCCGGTAAACAAGCTCAGCAACAAGCCAATGAACAAAAGGATAGCCAAGCCGATCGCAATGAGGACAAAGGTACCTTTTCGTTGTCGTGTCGTTGTTTTCTGCAATACAAGCCACCTCGATCAACTACCACGTGCAGGAACACGGAAAAGACCAGATCAGCGATCGGTCTTTCCATAATTTGCATCGTATGTGTTCTTATTTTTCCTTGCTATATAGGAGATTCACTGCCTCTTCTACAATGCGTTCTGCGGATTTCAGTCCGCGATAGCGTGTCCAGAGGTCACGATTTACTTTGTGTACTTCCTGATTTTTGACTGCGGTGATATTGTTCCAGAGCGGATTTTGCTTCCATTCGTTCAACAGTGCATCGTCTGCTTCTGCCAAGAAAATCACATCTGGGTCCCACTCAACCATTTGTTCCAGACTGATTTTTACCGTTGGTTCTGCCGCATCTTGAATCGCATTTTTGATTCCAATCATTTCGAGCAATTCGCCATCAAACGATTTCGCGCCATGTGCGGACAACGAATCTGCGCGGAATACACCTAGCATGACATTGCGGGAATCCCCAGCCGGCACCTTCTTCTTAAACTCTGCGATGATCTCCTTGTGCTTGATTAGGCGTTGTTCTGCTTCTTTTTGCTTGTTCAGCGCTTCCCCAATCGTTGCAAACGAGCTCAAGTTTTCCTGATAAGTCGAGTTGCGGCTTTTCAAAATGATCGTCGGTGCGATTTTTTGCAAATCCTTGTAAATGTCCTTGTGGCGATTCAAATCACCGATAATCAAATCCGGCTGCAACGAGCTGATGACTTCCAGACTCGGCTGCTGGCGTGTCCCAACAGAGGTATACTCGATTTTTTTGCCGACCAGTCCTTCTACGTCCTTATCCTTCTCCTGCGCGATTCCTACAGGCGTCACTCCCAGCTCCCATAGCCCGTCTACAAAGGAGTACTCCAACGCGACGACTCTTTTCGGGTCTCCGGTAATTTCCGTTTCGCCCAACTCGTGTTTCACGATGCGCTTTTGTGCGGTTTGCGTGCTATCTTGACCTGCTGCTGGCTGTTTTTGCTCTGCGCTGCCGCACCCAGTCAGTAATACCGTGCCTGCTAGTGCAAGCGTCCAAAGCATGTAGCCGAGACGTTTCATTCCGTTTGTTCGCTTCATCTTTTGTCCCTCACTTGATGTAATTGATAATGATTATTATTACCGATGAAATGCGTTTTTTATTGTAACAATCCGCTGCCGTAAATGAAACATTGTGCTAATTAAACCTTTTACCGCAATAAAGGTGATTAACGTCATTTTGTTCATGCCTCTCCATTACGCAAAAAAGCCGTTACGCCTGAACAATCGACGTAAACGGCTTTTCGCCACTATGCTATTTGTTGTTTTGCGTATGACTTACTTCAGACATGGGGCCGAGCTTCTCTAATGCCTCCTTGGCAAGCGCATAATTCCCCGCCATCGCCAACGACGTCTGATAAGCTGCCACAGCCTCATCCACTTGGCCCATTCCCTCGTAGCAAAGCCCTTTGTAATACCAGGCGTGAAAGCTTCCCGATCCCTTCAAGGTCAGATGACGAATGTTGCTCTCCCCTAGCTCCAAGCAGTGATCGAACGTCATCAATGCTCGCTTGTAGTCCTTTTTCAAATACTGAATGATCCCTTTGTACAAATGCAAATCGACGTAGTCAGGATATATCTCGATTGCCTTTTCAATCCCTGGCCACGCTCCCTCCGCACTGCCAATCGAGATTAACGTAGAGTATTTGAGCTTATAAAGAAGCGAGGGAGGCATCCTATGTTCTTCGAGAAACCCGATAATAGACAGATTTACGAACTTGAACGTTTTCTCATGCTCCTGGATACGGGAGAATTCACTGGCAAGATGGTACTCAATCCATGGAGAGTGGTCCTCTTTATCCAATTCCTTCATTAGCAGCTGAATATTGCGCTCGAATTTGTTCTTTCTGCCAGTAAATTCATTCATGTAACCGTAATGGTATATCCGTACAGGCAAGATTTGAATGTGGAGGTCTTTGGTCAGATGGGGAAGAGCCTCTTCTACGTTGAGCGTTTCATGAATGGGAAAATGGAAGCGAAAACCGATGCCATTGCGAAATAAACGTGAGTGAGCGATATGAAAAGCATCGTCTTCATTTATTTCATCTCCAATGTAATTTATTAGATGAATATAAAAAAGAGAATCCTCTTGATCGCGAAGCAGCTCTTTCAATTTCTTGCTGTCTTCCTTATTCATTTCCTCATCGGCATCCATCCACAATATCCAGTCGCCCGTTGCTTTTTCCAGTCCAAAGTTTCGCGCTTCTGCGAAGTTATCCTGCCACTCATACGAATGCACAACCGCTCCAAATGACTTGCATATCTCTACCGTCTTGTCGGTACTCCCCGTGTCTACGATCATCATTTCATCCACAAGATCTTTTACACTTTCCAAGCACCTGTGAAGACACTCTTCCTCGTTTTTTACAATCATACATAAGGAAATTTTCGGTGCCTCAGACATGCTGCTCATCTCCTTTTACACACATAACTGAGGTCGTAGTATATCCCCCTTTACTATATGAGCAGACTGCTCCTTTCAGAATAGCGCCATTTCCTTGGTTTTCGAACCTTTTGTTGGAACAGCGCATAGGTAGTGGTAGGCAAATATCACATAGAAAGCAGGGACCGTATCCATGCATGATTCATGTCCTTTGTGCAACAGTTCTCAGGTTGCGCTTTTCCACCAGTACGCTACCTTTTCGCTCCTTACGTGCAAAGATTGTGATCTCATTTTTCAACCTCACCTCGATCAAGTCAACGTGACACAGCTGGTTGCAGACATTTATGATGCGAGTTGGGTTTCAATTCGGGATCAATACGCCAAAAATACATTTACGGAGCATGCGATCTTCCATACATTACTGCTCGATATGTGGTTTTCGGAAAAAGGAAAGCTGCTCGAAATTGGTCCAGGAACAGGAGAGTTGTTATTCCTTGCTCGTGAGGCTGGGTGGGAGGTTATTGGGGTAGAGCCTTCACACCAATCATGCGCATACGCCCAAGACCAGTATGGATTACAACTAGTTCATTCGTTATGGAACTCCTCCGTGCTCGCCCCAGAACACATCGGTACTTTTGATGCCATCGTTTTTTGTCACGTCTTTGAGCATATTTCGCACCCGAAGCAATACCTTGAAGAATTGAAGGGGTTTCTTAAACCAGGAGGAAAAATCATTTTTAGCGTGCCGAACAAAAACTCGTTCACCAATAAACTGTTTGGGGTATATTCTCCGCTGTATACCGAGAATGACCACCTCTTTCATTACTCCCGCGACAATCTGATCTCACTGCTTCATCAAGGTGGCTGGGAGGTTCTCTCCATCTTTTCTCGAGAAGAAACGAACCGCTTGGAAAACCATCTGCGCCAAACCACTCAAACACCTTTACTGGTCAAGGACATCATGAAGCTAGCCGTGAACCTCCAGTCGACCTTCCAAGGCCATGAAATCTTCTGCATTGCAACACGACAAGCGCAGGAGGTGCAGCACATAGATGACCAGAGCCAAGCTGACTCTTTCCATGATTGTGAAAAATGAAGGCAATCGCTATTTGAGACGAGCGTTGGAAGCATATAAAGACTTTATTGACGCAGCAGTCATCATCGACGATGGCAGTATCGATCATACCGTGGATCTCTGTAGAGAGGTTCTCAAGGGCATTCCTCTTCATCTAGTTCAAAACGCTACCTCTCAGTTTTCCAACGAGGTCACCTTGCGCAAACAACAATGGCAAGAAACGATACAGACTGATCCGGGATGGATTTTGAATCTGGACGCCGATGAAATCATGGATAGCTCCTTCCCCTCGAATGTTTCTGAGATTTTGGAACAACAGACATACGAGGCGGTCTACTTTCGTTTGTACGATATGTGGAGCGAGACGCATTATCGCGAAGATGTGTATTGGAATGCCCATCATTACTACCGTCCTTTTATGATCAAGTACCGCCCTGACTTTCCTTATATATGGAAGGAAACCCCTCAGCATTGCGGCAGATTCCCGCTCTCGATCAACCAGTTCCCTTACCTGTGCCATCCATCACGCGTGAAGCATTTCGGCTGGGCTCGGCCAGAAGACAGGCAGAGCAAATACAACCGATATCAGCTCCTCGACCCCGACGCCAGATATGGCTGGAAGGAACAATATGAATCGATCTTGGATCAACATCCCAATCTGATGGAATGGGTGGAATGAAGATGATTATTCGTGATATCGAAAAGGCCTTACAGCAATCCAATTGCAATCACTGGCGATACAGCTCTCTCACGTTGAGCAAACAAGCCCTCGTACATGTATGCCGTCATATCCAAAAAGAAAATGAGGAGTGTCAGGTGCTTCAGTTGGGTGGAGGTGACTCTGCTCTGTTTTGGAAATCGCTTGGTGAGCTTGAGCTACTCCCAGTTCAAGCAACCATTGTGGAGCATCATCCGATTCGTGCAAAGAAAATCAAGGAGAGTCTGGGGGATGAATCGCATGTCGCCCTCGTGACCAGCTCTTTGAAGCAACTATCCGAAGAAGAATGGAACCAGATCTTCGACAATCCAGCAGAGAGCAGGAGCTTATGGCCTGCCATCGGACAGCATGTTCCCGAGAATCAATTTGATCATTTTTCCATTCAAAATACATTTTACGCGGATTTGGATCAACTATCGCTTTCCGTTCAATCAGTAGATGTCATGGTTGTGGACGGTCCGCATGGCAACGGCCGCTCTCTTGCCTATCCACTATTTGTTGACACTCTCAAACCAGATGCGCTTATTCTCATAGATGATTTTGATCACTATCCCTTTCTAGCCCATCTCGGAAAAATCTATCATTACGAGGAACTTTTTCGAGAGATTGCTGGAAATCGTCGCTGGGTATTGGTAAGGCTCCAGGGCACCAAAAATTAATGGGCGGCTACCCATTCAGACAAACACCTCCATAGGCACCTGTGCATATCCTACTCTCGAGAAAGTTTAAAAGAGTGGATACATACGCAGTTATGTAACAGGATACAAGAAACGTTTGATTAATAAATTCATGAGGTGATGATCATGTCCCAAGCATCGATCCCTAATATTACGCCTGTTATCTCCATTACGCTTGGCCAAACCACTTCGCTCTTGCTTGCATCCATCGCTTTAGAGGAACTGGCTTTGGCTCACATTCTGAACGCCGAGGCTGAAAAACTCCAATTTGTTTTAGGTACCCTTGCTCCAGGGCTCGAACCAGCCCCTACACTCTCCGACATCCTGCTCGTCAATTCAAGTGTTCGTCAAACGATACAGGATGTCATCAAAAAAGAAATACTTCTCCAATTCAAGCTGGAGAACATCATTGATAATCTGATTACTCCTAGCTAATCAGCTTGTTTCATTACATAGAATCATGATATCGGTTTCCCACACATGGTCCAGGTCGCACACCTCGGACCATTCGCTGTTCCCCCGTTCACACATGCACCTCGGTAGGCTCACCTGCATACCTTAATTTCGACAATGACAAAAAAAGGGTACGTCGGCTAATCAACTGAATCCATGAGGTGATGATTATGTCCCAAGCATCCATTCCAAATATTACACCGGCTATATCCATTACGATCGATCAAACCGTTGCCCTCTTGCTAGCTTCTATCGCTTTAGAAGAACTGGCTTTGACTCATATTTTGAACGCAGAGGCTGAAAAACTCGAATATACGATAGGTACTCTTGGGGGCGGCTTAGCGCTCACACCCGCACCTTCCCTCTCTGACCTCCTCCTCGTCAATGACAGTGTCCGCCAAACCATACAGGATGCCATCAAAAAAGAAATGCTTCTGCAATTCAAATTGGAAAATATCGTGGATAATCTTCTTCCACAGATTCCTTCGCCTTAATAGGCCTCCTTCGTACGGAAACTATCACCATATACCACTGGTCCGGGTCTATCGATCCGGGCTTTTCCTTTTCCCCGCTTCCTTACGCATGTGTACAAATAAACAGTTCAGTGGGACACACACCTATGCATACACTTACCGTAGTTAAAACAAAGGGGGGAATAGCTAGCGCTCACGGTTTAGAAGTAAGCGATAGACTTAACTGAGTAAAATAGTTATCCATTCCTTCAAAGAGGTGATCTCATGTCTCAACCTACCATCCCTAACATTACCCCAACGATTTCCGTTACGATTGAGCAATCGGTATCTTTACTGCTGACTTCCATTGCTCTGGAAGAATTGGCTTTGGTGCATATTATGAATGCAGAGGCAGAAAACCTCCAGTTTGTGGTAGGTACATTGGGGGTTACGCCTGAGGTCGTCCCCACCATCTCTGACATTCTTGCCGTTAACAACAGTGTTCGCAGAACGCTGCAAGATGTCATCAAAAAAGAGATGCTCTTGCATTTCAAGCTAGAAAATGTGTTTAGCATTATCCCGAGCACCTCTACTTCCTTATCGAATGAATACGATTAAGTTGTCATATTAAGATCGCGGTTACATAACATGTACTGCGAGGAAGTTTCCATTTATTCACTATCAATTACGCGATCCTATGACGATCCTATCGTTTTTAGTACGTTGTAAGAAACTTGTCTGAAGGCGTTCTGTGCAAATAATGGGAAGCAGATCGCCTTCTATCTCGGGCAAGTCTTATTTTGTATACAAAATCATACAAACAAAGGATGTAGATAACGATGTCAATGCCCACGGTCCCCAATATAACACCGGAAATCATATTGAAACGCAACGAAGTATTAAATCTGCTTCTCACCTCCATTGCGCTGGAGGAAATCGGACTTTCTCACATTATTAATGCAGAGGGGCAAAAGATCCAAAAAATCGTGAAGGAGCAATCCCTCTCGCTCAATGATGCGCTTGCCCTAAACAATAGTGTTGAACGAATGCTGCGCAATGTCATCAAGACAGAGATGCTCTTGCAATTCAAGCTGGAGGACATTATTAAGCTGGAGCAGAGGCATGATCATCATCACGATGACTTACCTGACATACCCGACCTTCCTTGCTTCAAAGAATAACCCTCACTACTCACACTGCTTTTCATGAGATCCTAATTTTATTGAAGAGGGATGATGATGACCTTACAAGATAAAGTTCCATCATATGATGTGCCTACGCGAGAAGAAGCTTTGAGTCATTTGCTGCAATCGATTGCCCTAGAGGAAGAAGCCTTGTCCAGATTGCTAAATGCTGAGGCTGACAAAGCCCTTGCTTTCGTTGGCAAAAATCTGGACTTCCCCAACAGCCCCTCCAATGATGAGATCATCACCTTTAATCGTACAGTCATTTCGATTCTGGATTCGGTGCTGATGACTGAGTGGCTTTTGTTAAAAAAGCTGGATGCAGCCATTCACATGTACCCTGTGGCGCTTAAATCAAATTTTGAGCTGGAAGAATCCAATTTCGGGGATGAATTGGATGACATCACCATCGACTATTAACGATTGTTCATTTCAGGAATTCGAGGTCAATTGCCATGAAGAACAGAGGTATCGATGACCAAACCGTTCTAAAGCTGACCTATTCCATCGTCCAATTGGTCAAAGGATTGGAAGCCCGCTTTCATCATGCCAAAGATTACGAGCTTATGCTGTTTGGCTACCAAATATCAACGATGATCAATCTGCTCGTCAGACTGCATACTCAACTACATAATAAGCAGATTGCTCACAGCTTCCTTTTTGAATCGCGTAACCCTCTCCATCCCACAAGCGAAACATACACACATGTCCTTGCTTCGATTGCCCAGTTATCGGAATTGGTAAAGACATGGAGGTTCCCACATAAACAAATCGCAACATTCATTGAAGATCATTTGCGGCAATTACAAGCTTTTTACTTGATAGAAGACTATTCCCATCATCAAGCAAAGTCTATGGAACCGGGAGAGGCTTCCCCCTGCGAAGAGCCGATGCAATTAGAGCTGGGTGAGCAAACGAAAGCCGCTGACGTTCCACCTATGCCTTCCCCAACCCCTCCATTGCTCGCAAACAACGCACGCATTGATACAGCCAACAACCAGAAATCACTACGTCAAAAGCCCCCATTATTAGCACAAGCTGCGTCCATCCCTACTCCCGATAAAAACAGAAACAAATCCGTGCGTTCCAAGCCTGTAGCGAACGTGGAAAAAGTACGTGGCAAGAAAAAAATGCTCGCGAAGCGAGTGTCTGCACCTGCACGGCCTCCCTATGTACCGAACTCCGTAAAGGTACGTATCGGCAATGTCACCAAGGTCATCCACATATGAACCTGAATCTAATGAAGGAGTAAGGGATATGGATCGTTTGGAATTGATCGAAGTGGCCGGCAATAGTTATGTGGTCTCCGGTAAATACGGGATCGGGGTCTATTTGGATAGGTCCAGCAAAACCGCTGTTTGCATTGATAGCGGCCCAAATGCCGCTGTCATCGAGAAAGTATGCACGAGAATCAGTGATCGAGGGTATCAAATCCTTGCTGTTGTTCATACACATGGTCACGCTGTTAACCACGGTGGCAATCTCTATTTGAAAAAGAGGTTCCCCAACCTTCGCATCTATGCGACACATTTGGCATCCTTTCTCATTGAAAATCCGCATCTTGAGCCTTTGGTTTTCGAGGCAGGTGGAGAGTCTGATACGAAGCCTGATCAAAACAAAGAGAATGCAGATGCACTTGTAACGGATTATCTTCCATCCGCCGATGGTATTTTTCACGTCCATACCATCCCATTCAAAATCGTCTCCTTACCTGGACATTCGCCGGGAATGGTCGGCTTTGTTACCCCTGATCATGTCCTTTACTGCGGAGATGCCTTGTTTGGTCCCAAAACATTGAACAAGCAGGATCTACTTTTTTTTAACGATCTGAGGGCTGCCAGAAAAAGCTTCAAGAAGCTCTCGATGATGAAATTGAACGCTTATGTGCTTTACCACGGTGGAGCCTTTAAGACAGTAACCAGTTTAATTAACAAGCATCTCACCCTTATGAAAGACACCTCTGCTTTTCTTGAAGCATTGATTCATGAGCAGCCAAGCACTCTCGAACAATTAGTCCAACAAGTCATGAAAAAGTATAAGTTTGAAGATGACTTGCACCGCTACGGTTTGACTACTTCGATCATCCGCTCTTATGTAAAAGAGCTACTGCAAGAGAAACGAATTGTCGCAAAAGTGGACAATGGTCTACTGCTATTCAGTAAATCTGCGGCAACCATTTGAACAAAGGGTATATATGGGGGTGTACCATGGATAAAAAACGTATTTTGATCGGTAGTCCCATTCAACAATTCCCGATCATTCTGGAGGAATTCCTTCAATCCCTCACGGAGCTGACTACCAAAAACGAACTGGTTCATTACATGTTCATTGACGATAACAAAGACCCACTATCCCGTACACACTTGGCTGAGTTCGAGAAGGCGAACAAACGAACAGTCATCCTCAAAAACACAGACGATGACACGTATGTCCGAAATGAAATGACCCATTATTGGACGGAACGAAATATTTGGAAAGTAGCGCAAATGAAAGATACGATTATCTCCTATGCGCTCAAGGAAGGTTTCGATTACTTGTTTTTGATCGATTCCGATCTCGTTTTACATCCTCACACCCTGCAACAATTGCTTCAAGCCAATAAAGATATTATCTCCAACATTTACTGGACGCGTTGGCAGCCTGATTCGATTGAGCTTCCTCAAGTTTGGCTGATGGATCAATACACGCTGACACGCGAAGGCGCGTCCGAATCAGCGGAGAACCAAAACTTTTTAGAGATGCTGCGCAAACCGGGTGTGTATGAGGTAGGAGGCCTCGGTGCATGCACGTTAATCCATCGAAAGGTCTTGGAGGCAGGCGTCAGCTTTAAACGAATAGCTAACTTGTCGTTCTGGGGAGAAGATCGGCATTTTTGCGTTCGGGCTGTAGCTATGGGCTTTTCTTTGCATGTGGATACGCACCTTCCTGGGTACCACATCTACCGTCAGTCGGATCTGGCAGGAGTGAACCAGTATCGCAAAAAAAATGGCATGACTGCGGGGAAAGCGAATCAAATTTCAATCAGTTTATGCATGATCGTCAAAAATGAAGAAGACGCTCTGGAGCGTTGCCTCTCCACCGTTGCAGACCTCGTCGATGAAATCATTATCGTCGACACGGGTTCAACAGACCGGACGAAAGAAATTGCGTCCAACTATGGCTGCACCCTTTATGATTTTGAGTGGATTGATGATTTTTCAGCTGCACGAAACTACGCGTTCAGCAAGGCAACATGCCCCTATATTTTGTGGCTGGATGCAGACGATATCCTTCTGGAGAAAGACCGTCAGCTCTTCCGCGAGTTGAAGCTTGCGTTGAATTACAGCATCGATAGTGTCACGATGAACTACAACCTTTCTGTGGACAGCAATGGGAATGTGTCATACAGTATTCGCCGCAATCGCCTCGTAAAACGCGACCGTCGTTTTCGCTGGATCGGACCCGTCCATGAGTATTTGGAAGTGAGCGGAAACGTCATCAACAGTGATATATCCATCACGCATAACAAGCAGAAGGAATACACGGACCGCAATCTGCAAATCTATCGACGCCGGGATGCCAAAGGGGAAGACTTCTCTCCACGGGACTTGTACTATTATGCGAATGAATTGCGCGACAATCAGTATCATGAAGAGGCCATTACTTTTTACACGAAGTTCCTGAACACCCAACAAGGCTGGGTAGAAGACAACATTAACGCTTGCTTGAAGTTGGCGAATTGCTATTCTCATCTATACGAGAGACAAAATGTTTTGTCATCGCTATATCGTACGTTCAGCTACGATCGTCCACGGGCGGAAGCGTGCTGCCAGATCGGAGCCTTTCACGTCGAAGATAAAAATTGGCTGGTCGCCATTTTTTGGTATGATCTCGCCACAAAAGTGGAGCGACCTGCTGAAAAGCTCGCACACATCGACCACGTTTCCTGGACGTGGCTACCTCATCTTCAACTCTGCTTATGCTATTCTCAAATGGGTGACAACGAGAAATCACGTCACCACAATGATATTGCCTACTCATACAACCCAACCCACCACAGCATCCTCTACAACAAAAGGTATTTTGAGTCTCTGACCTGACTTCCCTCGTGATCATGAAAAAGTTACCCACCCTGTGGGTGAATGTATACATGCCAGAAGCAATGGTGGTCTATTTTTTGATGAGCACGGCGCTTACGAAAAAAGCTGACTGCACTCTCACATGCAGTCAGCTTTTTCTCGTCCATTACACCTTTTTCACAAATTCCGATTTCAATTTCATCGCGCCAAAACCATCGATTTTACAATCAATATCATGGTCCCCATCAATCAGGCGAATGTTTTTTACTTTTGTTCCTATTTTTACAACTAATGAAGTTCCTTTTACCTTGAGGTCTTTAATGACCGTTACTGTGTCGCCGTCGTTAAGGACATTTCCATTTGCATCTTTGATGACTTTATTATCTTCACCATTATCGTTGCCTGCTTGGAGCGTCCACTCATGGCTGCATTCCGGGCAAATCAAGGAGCTTCCATCTTCGTACGTGTATTCCGAATTACATTTTGGGCAATTTGGCAATTGACTCATCTTTGATATAACCTCCATTCGATACTGTCCATTCTATCATAACTAGCCTGAAAACCTGGCCACCTACCCAGTAAGCCCTTCGTCCCGTGCTTTTTTAACGGCCTCTTCGCGATTCTTTACACCCAGTTTTGCATAAATCACTGTGGTGCAATTGCGTACCGTTCCTTCCGAAAGAAAGATTTTCTCCGCGATTGTTTTCATACGAAGCCCCTCTACTAACGAGGCCAGTATGCCTCTTTCCCGTTCCGTCAACCCGTAGGGACACTCGCGTCCTTGCTTTTTGCGAAGTCCATTCAGCTCTTCTTGCTGCAAGCGCATTTCTTTGAAAAGGACATCAGCAATCTTATGGTTAATCAACGCTTCACCCTGATGAACAACTCGTATCGCCTCTACGAGCTCGACCGGACTAACTGATTTTAACAAGTAGCCATTCGCGCCTCTCCCTAGCGTTTCAGTCGCAAGGGCTGTTTCTTCGAAGGTCGTCAGCATAATGACACGCATACCCGGCCACCGCTCACGTATCGCTTGTAGAGTCTTCGCCCCGTCCATGACAGGCATTTGAACGTCCAAAAGTACGACGTCGGGCTTTTCTTTTGGAATGATGTCGAGTGCCTCCAAGCCGTTCTCTGCGACCCCGACCACCTGCAAATCTTGCTGATTATGTAACACGAGTTGCAAGCTTTCCCTCACAAAGGACTGATCATCGACGATCAGGATGCGTATGCCTGCACTTGGTACAGCCTGCATAGCTGGTAGACAACAAATGACCGTCACGCCTCCTTCGTTCATACAATGGATCGATAATCCTCCCTGAAGTGCTTCAAGCCTTTCCTTCATCGATTGCAAACCAAATCCGAATTCGATCGTCCCATTTCCTTCCCCATTATCTTCGACCTGCAACCGGATCTGGGCTTGTTCAAAGTAAAGCCCCACTTGAATTTGTGATGCTTTTCCGTGGCGCACAGCATTGGTCAATGTTTCTTGCAAGCAGCGGTACAAAGTCAGCTTTACGGAACGGCTCAACGCATACTCAGTACCGTACATACGCAGCTTGACGGACACCCCTGTAGCCACCTGAAATTGCCCGATCAATTCAACGAAGGCGGACTCCATCGTCGTAGCAGATTCATAGCCATTATGAGCCCACTTGTGGAAAATCCCTCTGGACTCATCCAAGCCTTGTCGGGCCATCTGCAAAAGCATGTCCAGCCGACTAGCCTCCGCATCTGGTATTTTAGACCGAAGCATCTCCATACCCATAATAAGCGATGTCATCGTGTGTCCGATCGTGTCATGCAGCTCTCTGGACATTTTGTTCCGTTCTTCCAGCAGCGTAATTTCCTCCACCTGAGAAGCGTATTGCTCCAATATGTGGTTCTGGTGTTGAATAATCAGGCCTTGCTTGTGCATACGGCTAAGCAATTGAAAAGCAAAACCAAGCGCATATGCCGCGAAATGGTACACAATTAGATCGCTTACGACTATAGGCTCGAAATCAAACCCAATTGCCTCGCCCACAAGAAGCGGGATCGCCAATATCGCTAATGGTCCCGTCCAGCGATAAGATCGTTCCACACTGTGATATCCGATGAGAAAAGCGATGGGGACAAATTGCCATCTTACTCCTTCAAAATAGAAGTTCAAGGCAATGCACAAGCTTCCACTCAAAATAATCTCAGCGAACAAATATAGGTTACGCGAGTATCGACGCAAACAACTGGGGACGACAAGCGCCAAGAACGAAACGATCAATGCAATCACGAGTGGATAAGGCAATTGATCTTGATAGCGGACAAGGCCGAGAATAATCGTCACCCCCCACATAAAGTGGATCGTGAAGATCATCCAGTCGACCCATAACCATCGTTTAACAAATGCAAGCAATTGGCACACCTCATCTACACCCAAACTTTTCCCCATTATATTATCAGATGACGACCATCTACTATCACGATAAACAATGACATTCTGTTACTTCTCTCCGTGATACTCATCGACCTATACTCATCCCTATCGCTGGCTTACAACAACTGACTGACGATAATCGCGAAAGGTGATGAACATGACATTATTTGCTCTACGAAAATGGTTTGCCGTTCTTCTCGTATCCTGCCTCATGCTGATACAGCCCCTATCTGTGGTCAATGCTCGCTCGCCGCTTACTGCTCCTTCCATCGAACAAGTAGTTGATCCCCTCATGAAAAGTGAAATGAACAACTTGCATATCCCGGGTGCAGCCATTGTCATTACACAGGGAGATCGCATCATTTTTAGAAAAGGCTATGGTTTTGCCGACATCGAACAGCAAATCCCCGTTGATCCTGAGCGTACGGTGTTTCGAATCGGTTCTGTGACCAAGTCGCTTACAGCTACTGCAGCGATGCAGCTAGTGGAAAAAGGCAAACTTTCCTTACACGAAGATTTGAATACCGTAATAAAAGACTACAAAATTTCCAATAATCGTTACGGCCCGATCACACTCCACCACCTACTCACACATACGGCCGGCTTAGATGAAAAGATTTATAAAAGAGACAACCGCCAGACTGTGATACCGGAATTTTCGACCGAGACGGTAAATGAAACGCTTCAGTCGCAGGAGACGATTTTCACGCCAGGCAGCAAATTTCAATACAGTAATGCCGGCACCGGATTGTTAGGAAGTGTAGTCGAGCAAGCTTCCGGTCAATCTTTGCATGACTATATGCGGGAGAATATCTTCCGCCCGCTAGGTATGGATTCCGCCGAATTGTATCTCCCACAGGACAGGAGCAATCTGGCCAAAAGCTATTATTACGACGGAAACAGCTATCAAACGATTCCTTATTCGGGAATTATTTTCCCAGGAAGTGGCGCGGCTAATATGGCACCGGTCGACTTCGCTCCCTATATGATCGCCCATCTTTCAGGCGGCAGCTATAACGGCACAGCTCTGCTCAAGCCAGAAACTGTAGAGCTTATGCATGCCCAGCAATTCGCGGCCCATAAACGCATGCACGGCATCGGCTACGGCTTTTTTAAAGGAGAGACGAAAAGCGGCATTCCTACCCTATGGGCAAACGGTGGGATTGATGGCTTTATCTCGAAAATGGTGCTGATTCCCTCAGAATCAATTGGCATCTTTCTGACTGTGAACGCCACGCATGCAGGCTTGAAGCTGCACGGGAAGGTCGTGAACGCGTTTGCCGATAAGCTACTGACAGAGCAAGTCCGCAAGCCCCTAACTCCTGTTGATGGAACCATAGACGAATTAAAAAAAGTGGAAGGTCAATATCTGCTTACCTTGACGCCCGAGAATGGCTGGGGCAAAGGGCTTCGGCTGCTCAGCAGTTACACCTACACAGTGCAGGCATTGGACGCGCAGACGATATCCGTGACTGGTTTGTTCCAGAATGAAGGACAGCAATCCCTCGAGAAAAAGTTTGTGCAAGTAGACGATCATTTCTTTCAAGAGATCGGCGGTGAGGAACAGCTATATTTTCACGAGGAACAAGGGAAATTTTATATGACAGGACCGATGAACTTTTCGCTTCCTCGCATCTCCTTCATCGAAAGTCCGTCTGTTCTCATGGCTCTGTATGTGATTCCTGGAATCGTGTTCACCCTTCTTTCGCTCGTCTGGATCGCTCGTTTCGGACTACGCAAATGGCGTAAACAATCGTACGTCATTTCGAAGATCGTTCCGATTATAGCTCTGCTTCATAGCTTATTTTTTATCATCCAATTCACCTATGCGAACGAATCACTGGTATACGGCTACCCGGCCTTCTACCAAGTGGTTGTCGCATCCCTTCCGATTTTTTCGTTGGCCGTCTCCGCTTATTTGCTACTGCGAATCGGAACAGCCAAGGAGCGCGATCGCTGGAAGGTAGCGAATGGCACAGCAGCGGTACTCTCCATCCTGTATACTGGCTATTTATTTTACTGGAACTTTCTTTCGATTCATTTCACATAACGCTTTACAGTTGCGCCATTTTTTTCAGCATAATGTTTGACCCAAGGAACTACCATTAAACTAAGCCGCATAAGGAGGAACGAACCATGAGTACTTCAAGCTTAACAATCGGGATTATTCTGGGCAGCTCTCGCCCAGGCCGAGTCAGTCCCCAAGTAGGTGCGTGGCTCAAAGGAGTTGCCGATCAACGAGGAGACGCAGCTTATGAAATCGTTGATATTGCGGACTTTCACTTACCGTTCTTTGGCGATCCGAATGGTGAGCAACAAGTAGCCGCATGGGCGGCAAAGCTATCCAGCCTAGATGGATTCGTTTTCGTTACCGCCGAATACAACCACAGCATCACAGGGGTATTAAAAAACGCACTCGACCTCGCCCGCAAGGAATGGTACAACAAAGCGGCTGGTATCGTCAGCTATGGTTCATCAGGCGGAACTCGTGCAGCAGAGCACTTGCGTGGAATCCTGGGGGAATTGCAGGTTGCCGACGTTCGTATACAACCTGCATTCAATCTATTTACTGATTTTGAAAATTACACGGTCTTTAAACCATCCGAATTGCACATCCCACATATAAACGACATGTTAAATCAAGTGATTAGTTGGTCAACGGCACTACAATCGGTTCGAGACTAATAAGAAAACCTCTATCGAGGCCTTTTCAAGGAGGAGCGACCGCGTTTTAGCGGAAAGTTTCCATGCGCTCCGGAATTTATTTTATAAATTCCTATACGACAGAAAAATGACTAGCAGCGACCTCTGCTAGTCATTTCTTTTTCATTCCTCACTCATATCGCAACGCATCAATCGGATTGAGCCTCGCAGCCTTGTGAGCCGGGTAGAGCCCAAAGAAAATACCGATGGCACTGGAAAACCCGAAGGCGATTACGATACTTTCCCACGATAATAGCGGCGGCACATCGACATATTGCGAGGCAAACATGGCTGTCCCGATGCCGAGCAGAATCCCAATCGTTCCACCAATCAGGCAGACGATCATCGATTCGATCAAAAACTGCAGCATAATATCTCCGTAACGCGCCCCTAACGCTTTGCGAATGCCGATTTCCCGCGTCCGCTCCGTGACAGATACGAGCATGATGTTCATGACGCCAATCCCACCGACAAATAACGCAATCCCGGCTGCGACACTAAAGATCGTGGTGAGCGTGCCGGAAAAGGAATCCATCTCCCCCAGTGCATTCTCGATACTATCGATTTGGTAGTAGTTTTCGCGATCGTGTCTGCGGTTTAAATACTTCTCTGTCTGCTTCTTGGCTGCCTCCATCGTTTCCTTCGACTTGGCTTTTACAGTAATCGTATGAACTATCTTCAACCCGGTCACATTTTGCAGATAGGTAATCGGCATATAGGCACCCTCAGATCGACCATTGTCAAACATCAGCTTGTCTTCCCTTACCACGCCAATGACGACGGCCGATGCTGTATCATAAGTCAAACGCTTGCCAAGCGGGTCTTCACCTCCGAAAAGCCCAGCCGCTAACTTTTCAGTTAGAACGATTACGGGCCTCCCCTCTCTTACTTCCTTCGCAGTAAAATATCTGCCTGCAACTATTTTCAAGTTGGGCTGAACCTTTAACAAATCCTCATTTGTTCCTTGTATACTGGCGTCCTTCCCCTTTTTCGGGCCACGAATCGTTCCAAAATAAGAGGCGAACGGCACGGCCTCTTCAATGTTGGGCGATTGTTGGGGAAGTGCATAAGCATCCTCCACTGTCAAATCAGTAAGTTTACTTCCTTGCTCAGGGTCCCAGCCAAAATAAACGCTGAAATTCGTAGCACCCAGCTTCTCCAACTGATCGGTATAGGACTGTTGACTGCCGTTCCCTAGTGTAATCACGGCAATGACAGACATGATTCCGATGATGATCCCAGACATCGTCAAGGTAGCTCGGAGCTTATTTGTCCCAATCCCTTCCAGAGCCGTACGAAAGCTTTCGAGTAAATTCACGTGAGGATCACCTCCTCGGACGCAGTAGCAAACAAGCGCTTTTCCACTCGTTCATCTCGGATGATATGACCATCTCGAAACGTAATGACCCGTTCGGCATGCTGGGCGATATCAGCCTCGTGCGTGACGAGCAGAATCGTTACCCCTTGCGCATGTAGCTCCTGAAAAATCGCCATGATCTCGATGCTGGAACGACTGTCCAGATTCCCCGTCGGCTCGTCAGCAAGTAAAATTGCTGGCTGGTTGACTAGCGCTCTGGCAATGGCTACCCGCTGTCTTTGACCGCCGGACAACTGCGTCGGTTTATGATCCATCCGCTGACCGAGTCCGACACGCTGCAACGCCGCTTTCGCTCTTTTTTTGCGTTCTGTCATGCCGACGCCCGCATACATCATCGGCAGCTCTACATTACGCAGCGAAGTGGCACGTGGCAACAAATGAAACGATTGAAAGACAAAGCCGATTTTTTGATTGCGTACCTGCGCCAGCCCACTATCCTTCAACTGCGTAACATCAATTCCATCCAAGACATACGATCCGGAGGTTGGCCGATCCAGACAACCCAGCATGTTCATAAACGTCGATTTTCCAGAACCAGAAGGTCCCACGATCGCCACGAATTCACCTTGAGCTACGTGGATATTGACATTTTGCAAAGCGAACAACTCCAGCTCATCCGTCTTGTACTGTTTGGTTAACTCCTCAATATGCAGCATATGTATCCTCCCTCCTTTACTCCGAAACCTCTTCGGGAGATGCTTGGAAGACCGCTTCATTTTCTTGCAAAGTTTCCGGCGGATTCACTACCAGCTCTTCACTGCCATCCAATCCACTTTCAATTTGGATAAACAATTCACTTTCAATTCCAGTCGTCACTTTTTTCTTCCTTGCTTTTCCATTTTCCGCTACCCAGACAAAGGAAGATCCATCTTGATCCGTCATGACTGCCTCAATGGGGACTTGCATGGCGTTTGCTGCTTTTTGCAGGACAATGTCCACCTCAACGTGAAAACCTGGCTTCAAATACTCCCTCGTCTCATTCAGATCGACAGCGACCGGCACTCTCGTATTCTCTCCATCCCGCTCTTTGCTGGTTACAGCTATAGGAGATATGCGCGACACCTTGCCTTGCAACTGTTCTCCGCCTAAGGAAATGCCTGAGACCACCGCATCCTGTCCGCTTTTGATTTTACGCAAATCAGATTCTCCGACTCCTGCTTCGACCATAACATCATTGGTATCTCCAACCGTGAGAATTTCCTCGCCTTTACTCAGGTACTTCCCTTCTTTCACCTTCATCGAGAGCACCGTCCCGTCAATCGGAGACACAATGCTGCTTTGCACACGTTGCTTTTCATATTTCGCTTTTTCCAAATTCAGCTTTTGAATCTGCGCCTCGTAGGAGCGAATCTCTGCCTTGTCTGGCCCTTTTTGCTTCAAAAGTAAATCTTGCTTCGCGACCCTTACTCTTGATTCCGCGGTCTGTAGCTTTTGCTTCGCCTCCTCTACAGCCTGTTGGGTAGACACGCCTGCGGTAAACAGCGATTGCGTTCGCTGATAATCTTTTAATGCCGTTTGATACTCGCGTTCATTCTGGGCAAGCTGCTCCTGCATTTTCGTGACTTCCTCGGGCTCCACACCTTTGGAGAGCCTTGCGATATTCGCTTCCTGAATGGCGATTTGCGCCTCGATATCTATGATTTCATTGCTGACATCAGACATGTCGATATTGCCGATCACCTGCCCTTTGGTCACTTTGTCTCCCTCCTTGATGGAGAAATTCCGCAGATCGCCTGCATAGTTAGCGAACAAGGTATGTTCATTTCGAACTTTCACAATGCCCGACGTCAAAATGGTGCTTTGCAAATCGGCCGTTACCACCGTTGATAACATCACAGGAACACCATTCTTCTTTTCGCCCGAAGAAGCCGCATAGCCGCCAAACCCAGCCACAAGCACGCCCACACTCAGCCAGATCCACAATCGCTTTTTCATTCCCTTACCTCCCACAAAACTTTTACGCTCCGATAACCCTTGGCCAATAAAAAAAACCCACTTTTCCCTTTGCAGGTTCCACCCTGGCTCGTCACCCGATCAGGATAAGGAAAACTGTTAAAAGAAAAAGTGGGGTAAAACTTAAATTTTTATAAAGCGAGGTAGTCTATTCGTAAGGCAAACGTATTTCAAAAACGGTGCGGATCAAATTGCTCTGAGCAGAAATCGTCCCTTCATGGCCCTCGACAATATTTTTGGCGATAAATAACCCAAGACCTGTGCCGCCGTTTTGATGAGTGCGTGCCTTGTCTCCCGTATAAAACATCTCGAAAAGATGCGGCAGATCTTCCGGGGGAATCTCGTTGCCATAATTAATCACCTGCACAACGACCTCTTCGCGATCCAAAAAACCGTTGATATCAACAAACTGGCCATCTTGTCCATACCGGATGGCATTGGTCATGATATTCTCGAAAACGCGTGCCAGGAGCTCGCCATCTCCGAGAATCGTCAAACGTGAGGCCACATTCATTCTGGTTTCCAACTGATTTTTCTCCAAGGAAGGATATAGCTCCTCGTTTAATTGCATGAGTAATTCACTCAGGTCAATCAAATTCTGTTGGATGGTGAGCATGCCGTAGTTCATTCTCGTAATTTCGAAGAGCTCATCGATCAGCTTTTCCAATCGCTGCGACTTGGTAAAAGCAATAGTCGTGTAATGTCTGGCTTGTTGTACCGTCAACTGCTCGTCCCGCAAAATGATATCCAAATAACCCAATACAGAAGTCAGCGGCGTCCGCAGGTCATGTGCCAGGTTCAAGACCAACTGATCCTTGCTGCTTTCGGCAAAATCTCCTCTTTGTACAGCCTCCTGCAATTTTTCACCCGCCAGATTGATATCCTTGGCAATATCCCCGAACTCATCGTTCGACGGTATGTGGACATGATGGGTAAAGTCGCCATTCGCAAGATGATGAATCCCTCTGGAAATCTCCTGAAAATAGTTGGCATACCGTTTGGTTAACAAAAAGAAAAACAGTATGGCTAGTGGAACAAAAATAATCAGAAAGAAGTAAATGTCCCCTATTTCTCGCATAAAATAGCGAATCGGTGTTAACAAGCTTTCAAACCTTACCTGTGTTCGATAGTAAAGCTGTAGCACTTTAAAGATCACATAGGTAACCGCACCGGATAGAAGCAGACTTAAGCCCAGAAGCTTGACCATTTGGAATCGAAAGCTTCGTATCATTTTAACCATTAAAGGAATACCCCACGCCCCAGACCGTTTTAATCCACTTATTTTTGGTTTTTTCTTCGCCTAGCTTCTTTCGCAAGGTTCGGATGTGCACCATGACTGTATTGCAGCCCTCATAGTACGCTTCGCCCCACACCTGCTGAAAAATATTGTCCGCACTAAACACCTTCTTCGGATAGCTGGCAAGCAGGTAGAGAATATCAAACTCTTTCGGCGTTAACTCAATCGTTTCTCCGTACAGGCTCACGGTTCGCTGCTCTGGATAAATGACGAGTCCACCTACCTCTAAGACCTTGTTACTCGCTACTGCTACTGCTGGTTGATTCAGCTGCTTAAAACGTCGCAGCTGGGCATTCACACGGGCGACCAATTCCATTGGATTGAATGGCTTGGTCATATAATCATCTGCGCCCATCACCAATCCCGAGATTTTATCCAGATCGGACGTCTTGGCACTCAAAAAGATAATCGGCATATTGTGCTGTTCACGAATGATCCGGGTGACCTCATAGCCATCCAACCCAGGCATCATGATATCGAGGATCGCCAAATCAATCGAATGCGTCTGCACAGCTTGGAGTGCTGCCTTTCCATCCGCTGCGATGATTGTGTGGTAACCTTCTTTTTTCACATGCAAAGCAACGAGCTCAGCAATCTCCGCTTCATCGTCGGCGATCAATATGGTGACCTGCTTCATCGTTTTTCCCATCCCTTGTATACATTTGCTACCATTATAGCAGGTATGAAAAGACTTTTCTGTGATCTCACCATGATATCGTTCATACAATTATGGATAATAATTACTTTCAGTTTGTTTTGACTTTACGGACTTTTCTATATTAATATATTCATGTCCATATCATATCTATCATAAATATACTTGGGGGTAATTTATGAAAAAACTAATGTTTGCTGTTGTTTCTAGTTTGTTGGCACTCACGGTAAGTGCATGTGGCAGTGGCACGGATCAAGCTTCCTCATCTGGGCAGTCGGGTGCCAAGAAGTACGTTATTGGTACAGATGCAACATACCCACCCTTTGAGTTTGAAAAAGACGGAAAATACGTGGGAATTGACATCGACCTGATCAATGCCATCGCCAAAGAAGAAGGCTTTGAGGTAGAAATTAAGCCGATGGACTTCAAAGGAATCATTCCGGCCGTTCAAGCGAAGCAATTAGACGGTGCCATTGCAGGGATCAGCATCACGGATAATCGCAAGGAAATTTTAGATTTCTCTGAACCTTACTATCAAGCAGGTCTTTCCTTGGTCGTACGTGAGGACAACACAACGATCAATGGAGAGGCAGATTTGGCTGGCAAAACGATCGCCATCAAAAAAGGCACGACTGGTGCGACCTTTGCTGATGAGCTCGGGAAAAAGTACGGAGCGACTGTCAAATACTTCGACGATAGCCCTTCCATGTTCCAAGAGGTTCAAAACGGCAATGCTGATGTAACCATCGAAGACTATCCGGTTATCTCTTATAAAATTGCAGTAGACCCTGCTTCCAAGCTAAAAATTGTAGGCGAACGTCTCAATGGTGACCACTACGGCATCGCGGTTTTAAAAGGCAACAAAGAGCTGCAAGACAAACTCAACTCCGGTCTGAAGAAGCTGAAAGAGAACGGGAAATACGATGAAATCATCAACACATACTTGAGCACGAAAAAATAAAAGGCGCAAGACGCGCCTTTTTTTCACCTTAGAAAGAATGGAGTTGTCCAAATGAGCAGTAGTTGGGATGTCATTGTCGATGCGCTTCCTGTCTTGGCCCAAGGCTCTGTGGTCACGCTAAAAATAACGGTCATTTCCCTGTTTTTTGCTCTCTTAATCGGATTACTTTTTGGCTTGATGAGCACAAGCCGGTCCAAAGTGCTTCGCGGCATTGCAACCGCTTACGTTGACGTTCTCCGCGGTACACCGCTGTTGGTTCAAATCTTCTTTATTTATTTTGGATTGCCGCCTGTTCTTGATATCAAAATTCCGGAAACGACCGCAGGTATCCTTGCACTCAGCCTCAATGCCGGAGCCTACTTGGCGGAAATTTTCCGTGGTGGAATACTCTCGATCGATAAAGGACAGATGGAAGCAGCCCGTTCCCTAGGACTCACGCACGGAAAAGCTATGCGCCTGGTTATCTTGCCCCAGGCTGTTCGCCGCATGATTCCTGCTTTCGTCAACCAATTCATCGTGACGTTAAAAGACACCTCTCTCTTAACGGTCATTGGTATCCGTGAACTGATGAACAGTGGTGAGATTATCATCTCAGGGAACTTCCGCTCGTTTGAAATTTGGGCAGTAGTAGCGGTCTTCTATTTCCTCATGATTTACATCCTCAGTCTGCTATCTCGTTCCCTTGAGAGGAGGTTCGCGAAATGATTCATGTGGAGAATTTAAAAAAGAGCTTTGGTTCGTTGGAAGTACTCAAAGACATCTCGACTACCATTGAAGAGCGCGAAGTCGTCTGTGTCATCGGTCCCTCCGGTTCAGGCAAAAGTACGTTTCTGCGTTGCCTGAACCAGTTAGAAGAGGTGACATCTGGCAAGATCACCATTGAGGGCATGGAGGTTACCTCACCCAAGGTGGACATTAACAAGCTGCGCGAGCGTGTCGGCATGGTCTTTCAGCGGTTCAATCTATTCCCGCATCTCACTGTTTTAGAAAACATTATGCTCGCACCCAAGCACGTCAAAAGTTCAGAGCGTCAGCAAAATGAGCAGAAGGCTATGCAATTGCTGAAAAAAGTAGATTTGGCAGACAAGCGAGACGTGTATCCAGATCGGCTGTCAGGTGGTCAACAGCAACGCGTTGCAATCACCCGTGCACTCGCCATGGACCCTCACATCATGCTCTTCGACGAGCCTACCTCTGCACTCGACCCGGAAATGGTAGGGGAAGTTCTTCAGGTGATGAAAGATTTGGCCAAAGAAGGAATGACGATGGTCGTGGTCACGCATGAGATGGGATTTGCTCGTGAAGTAGCCGATCGCGTGATTTTCATGGATGGCGGATATATCGTAGAGGAAGGCAAGCCTGCCGAGATTTTTGACAATCCTCAGCAAGAGAGAACCAAGGCGTTTCTCAGCAAAGTGTTGTAAAACAAAACAAGCAACGGGCATGATCGATTCGTCATCCATCATGCCCGTTTGTTTTTCTCTATGGGGTACCGCCAGCAGAACGCGAATTTACAACGTTAAGGGAAGATGGTGCTTCCTATCAAAACAAAAAATCTTTAACATATAAAATGGATATGCACAATAATGCAGAAGGACGATACAAAGCAGCACAAGAGGGGATAGACAGCGATAGCAGTCGTTCAGACGTTAAAATTGCGATTGATGAGTTATACAAAAGCGGAAAGCTTAAAAAAATAAATAAACCAAACAAAAAAGAGAGTACCTGGACACTAGAAAAGTTTACAGGTAAAGAAGAGGATTATGTAGATCAAGATCTTCCCCCTATTACGTAAGAAAAAAGAGAGTCAGGAATGATTATTCCTGATTCTCCTTTTTGAAAGAAGGTGATATTTATGAAGAATAAATTAATCGTGTCTTTGGCTGCAACAGCAATAGTTGTGATGCTAGTATTTGGATTTTTATATGCAGGGACTGGAAACGATTACTATAGACTTTCTGATGGACCATCTTCAGAACAGATAGAAGCTTTAAAGAGTTATAAAATTGATTATATGATCAAAGAAGACGGATCTTTATGGATAAGAAGAAGTGATGAATTGAAAGTAGCACAATGTTGTACATAGTTATGTTGAGTAACCAAAATGAGAGATACAACAGTAACCGGATTTATGAATGGTTGCTGTTTCTTTTCCATCAAAGGAAAGCCGTAGCACATCTAGGGGTACAGCCGAGATACGAGTAATTTTGGGTCACAAGCTTACAGCAATTGTCATTTTTCGAATGCAGTTTGTGACATGGCAGGAGAATTCGATAAAATCAACATGTTTTTGCTTTATGAATCCCTTAACGTTGTAAATCTGCGTTTTGCTGGCGGTACCCCTCTATGAACTTCTCCTATACATATTCATTAGCCAGCATCAAAAACACACTGGACGTCCAAGTAAATGCCCGGTCTCTCAGTCCATCCCCTGTCAGCGCATCGAAATTTTCCGCCATTCCACTGCGGGCTGCCATTCGGCAAAAACGTCTGGCAATCTCCTGAGAGAACGCGACTTCGCCAGCTCGCCGTAATCCATCAACTACGAGCATCGTCACTGGTGCCCAGATCGGGCCTAACCAGTAGCCATCAGCGCGGTAAAACGAGCTGGTTGGACTCTCTGTAGCCAGTCCATTCTCTGTCAAAAACCGCTCCTGTAAGTCAGCAATCAGCTTGGCCCGGATGTCTTTTGGCAGCTTTTCACCAAGCACCAGAGGCATATAGCGGATCAAGCTGTCTCCTTGGGTAGGCTGATCGCTACCAGAGTGGGTCGCGTAGAAATTCTCGCCGTTCCAGTGCTTCGCAAGCAGTCGTTGCAGTGTCAGTTCCGCCTTTTCCTGCCAAATAGCTGCTTCTGCGGGACGGCCTAGCCTGTTGGCCAAACCCGCCAACACATCCATTTGCAAAATCAAATACGCGGGCAGGTCCGGGCTTTCAATCGGCGCTCCATCAAGGAAAATCGTGCTGTTGTCCCAGCCGCAGTCATAGCCGTGATTGTACTGCGGAATCCCGTCCTGATCATCATCGCGGTAACGGAACCACCAATCGGTCCAGCGACAAAGCGGCTCGTACACCTCTTCCAGCATCTTGTTTGTAATCGCGTTGTTCCGATCCAGCATCCAGCGCAGCGTCCAACCGTGAATCGGAGGCTTGCAGCAATTCCACAGCGCATACCGATTATTAATAAAATCAGGGAAGACACCACTTTCATCTTGCCTGTCGATAAAGATCATGAGCTGATCCCACGCCAGCGGCAAATTTCCGCGCGTCAGTGCCATCGCATTGAAGCAATGATCCCAGCTCCAGATATTCGTCATCCAGTTTTTCGACATGTACATCGCGGACCTCGGCAGATAGCCTTCTGGTCTCACCACACAAGACCAGGTGATGTACGCCGCGAGTTCTCGCGCTTCACTCAAGCCTTCGCGATGCTCCTCAGATACAGAAAGTGTCCGTTCCAGCCACTCGTCGTACTCATTTCTTACCTGTGCCCATCCATCGGCAAAGGCAGGGTAGCTGCGTTCCTTCCAGACCGTGTGGAACTCCTCCAATACGCCTTCCAGGACACCGGTTCCCTCGTCGGGAAGAAAGGTTACGCCCACTTGCTCTTCACGCGATGCCTTCGTAGGGTTTACCGCGAGCGTTCCAGCAAGCGGAGTCACTCGCAAGCGAATTTCCGTGGAAAAGTGATTGATTTCCCAGCATCCAGCTCCTGCTTGAATCGCATAATCTGCTGCCGACGATTCCAGCACCAGGCGCAAACCAACGCCTTGACCACGCACCTGCACCAGCTGCGGCTCGCTCATGCACAGCTTCACTTCGCCTTTATCCCCGTAAAGACGCAGCAAGGTTGACGTAGCCTCCGTCTCAAATGGAATCGCCACACCATCGGCTACCATTTCTATTCGAAAAATCGCACCATCGTGGTTGTCTCCTCCACGAATATTGCGCAAATAAAGTCCTTCTGCGCGCTTGGCGTTACCCAGTCGCGAGAGTACGAGGTACGAACCGTATCGGCTAAAAGGAACCATTCCTAGATCAAACTGCATATGTCTCACCTCGAGGTTGCTTGGTCGATATTTTACGATCGCGCTTTTCCAAAAGACGACTCATTCGGGCGTTCATCCACCAGACAGGCAGGCTCGCTCCCAACAAGATCGGCAAAACAGGAATCGCCAGCAAGAGAATCAAGTGAAGGAGCAAGCCTCCCATCGTTACGAGCGAATGCAACGGAAAGGCCGCAACCAGCCAAAACGATTGCTTGAGCGTCCGCTTCACGTCTGCACCCTCCCTCACAAGCACGGAAAAAGCGTGACAAGAGGTAGCCGCATGCAAGAATCCGATCCCCGCAAAAACAGCCGCGATCGAAAGCCCCCACAGCGTGCCCATACGCAGGAAAAACACCACATCGACCCACAGGATTGCCCCCGTTAGCACCATCCCTGCGCCAAGCCATTGGCTCCTCCAGAAGTAGTGGCGAAAAGCATGCCAGAAAGCGGACGGAAGCCCACGGTCATTCCACTTGCCGCTAAGTACGTCGTGCAAAGCCGCTGTTGCTGGGAAGATTCCAAAGATGATCCCTCCCACCAGCGTGCACACAACCCACATGAGATGCGCTGCCGCCATCCGCAGCAGTCGCTCCCCAAATTGATGAAATGACCATGCCCAGCCTTCCCACTTCGCCCGATTTCCCACTGTGGCTCCCTCCTCACTTATTTGATTGCAACTCCGGCTGAATTATCTACGATATATCGTTGTGCTAGGAAGAAGAGGAGTAACGGCGGAATCGAGATCAGGAACGTTACCGCCATCAGTCCGGTTGCCTCTACTTCATACATCCCTTTGAATTGCGCCAAGCCCAGCGTCAACGTGTACTGGCTTTGGTCATTCAAGAAAATGAGTGGACCCAGATAGTCATTCCATGTGCCCAAGATATTAAATACACTCACCAAAATCAGAGCAGGCATCATCAACGGCATAATAATCCGAGCGTAAATCTGAAACGAGCCAGCACCATCGATACGCGCTGCTTCATCCAGCTCACGCGGAATGGTCAAAATAAACTGTCGCATGAGGAAAATATAAAACGCTGAGCCGAAAAACGAAGGAACAATCAACGGCTTGAGCGTGTTGATCCAGCCAAGGTAGTTGAACTCCATGTACAGCGGAATCATCGTCACTTCCCACGGGATCATCATCGTAGCGAGTACGACCATGAACAGAAAGTCTCTCCCTTTAAATGTGAACCGTGCAAATCCGTACGCGACCAACGAAGACGAAATCAACTGACCAATCGTCGTCAGGATCGTCACCGTCAGCGAGTTTTCCAAGTACAAATTAAATGGCTGCGACATCCACGCATTCCCGAAGTTCTCCCAATGGAGCACATCTGGAATCCATTTTGGTGGATACTGCAAAATCTCATCGTCTGACTTGAGTGCAGTGGAGATCATCCAGTAAAACGGTGCGAGAAACAGGAAAGAAAAAAGGATCAAGCTCGCATAAGCGATTGTTTTGCGTATCAAGCCTCTTCCCCTCCCCTGCGGTTGTCGCCCTCGTAGTACACCCATTTGCCGGACGTTTTAAATACGAGGAAGGTCAATACCAAAATGATTACAAACATAAACCAGGAGTTCGCCGAAGCATACCCCATCTTGAAGTATTTGAAGGCGTTGTCGTACGCGTACATGGCATAGAAATACGTAGACTGCAACGGTCCGCCACCAGTGAGCAGGAGTGCTAGACTCAACTGCTGGAACGCACTGATGATCGTCATAATTAGGTTAAACAAAATCGTTGGACTCACCATCGGCAGGGTAATGCGGAAAAACTTCTGTACCGCCCCTGCTCCGTCAATCGAAGCCGCTTCATACAAACTCTCTGGGATGCTTTTGAGCCCAGCCAGGAAAATCAATACCATAGAGCCTTGGCCCCACAAACTTGCAATGACCATAGCCACGAGCGCCCACGACGTATCGTTCAGCCAGTCAGGACCTGTAATCCCAACCAGACTGAGCAAATAGTTGAAAATACCGTATTCCCCGTCATATACCCACGCCCAAATCATTGCCAGCGCCACACCGGAAATCACACTCGGCAAGTAAAACACTGTACGGAAAAAGCCACTGCCTTTTACCTTCTGATTCAGCATCATGGCTAGAAACAACGCGATGAACAAATTCAACGGTACGAACAGCAACGCGAATTTAATCGTGACCCAGAGCGATTGCCAAAACAAAGGATCATCCGTAAACATATTGACGTAGTTGTCCAGACCGACGAACGTAACCTCACCAACGACAGGCCAATCAAAAAAGCTCATGACTAGCGAAAATATCATCGGTCCCAGCGTAAAGGCGAGGAAGCCGAGAATCCAAGGCAAGATAAAAAGATAGGGCGTAAGAAACGCCCTTCCCTTGAGTTTTTTCGGTTGAACGGTCATGGCAGGCTGTTTATGTGTCACAACACTCTCTATATTCAAGTCCCTGACCCCTTCCCGTTATTTCAAGAATTTCTGGGAGTCTTTTACTGCCTTGTTCAGTAATTCCTCGGCATTTTGTCCCATCATGATTGCATTGACTGCTGCGGAAAGGTTCCGGTTGATTTCGTTCCAGTGCGGATTCAACAGGAATGCTGGCGTGTCAGTTGATTGCTCCAATGTCTTATAGAACGGAGCGTAAAGCGCGTCCTGATCAAGCTTCTTCTCTTGTACGACACTGATACGCACAGGCAAGTCAGAGGTACGCATCTTGATCGCATCACTGGAAACGAAGAACTTCAAAAACTCCCAAGCCAGTTCTTTGTTTTTGGAATCCTTGGCGATTGATACTGAGGAGGTTGCAATGACACCCTTACCAGGCTTGCCAGGGAATTGCGGCATCACGACTGTACCAAAATCGACATTCGCCTTCTTGTACGACTCAAGCGACCATACGCCGTTGTCATACATCGCGAGCTTTCCTGCTTTGAACAAGTCGTTCCCGCTCTGCTGGTTTTTGCCACCGACGAGCAAAGCGCTCTTGTCTTTCGTCAAATCACTGAAAATTTGCAGGGCTTCTGCCGTTTCCTTGCTGTTCATGTAGCCTTCGATTGTTTTTCCGTCAGGGCTTATGAAGCTGCTGCCATTGCTCCACACGAACTGCTGCAAATCATACGTATCTGGCTCAGAACGAACAGCGAATCCGTACTGCTTCTTGTCACGAACGGTCAGCTGTTTGGCAGCCGATTTGAAATCATCCCATGTCCAGTCGTCTGTCGGAAGCGGTACATTTGCTTCGTTAAACAGCTTTTTGTTGTAGAATACGACCCGCGTCGAGAAGCCCGCTGGGAGACCAAACAATTTTCCATCGAATCGATTATAGTTTAAGAGGCCTTGGTAAAAGTCGTCGATTGCCACGGATGGGTCCTTCTTTACATACTCATCCAGTGGCTCGAGCGAAGCGTTGTACGTGGGGAAATCCCACATGTACATGACATCCGGCGGGTTTTTCGCTCCGAATGCCGCTACCAGCTTCTGATCAAAACCATCTGCATATGCCTCGACTTGTACCTTCACACCCGGATTTTTCTGTTCGAATTGTTTCGCGATATCTTGTTGGATCTTCAGCATTTGGTCCGTGTCCCATGTCGCGAAACGCAATGTAACCGTTTCCTTTTTATCAGACGATGTTGGCGTTGTCGTACCTGTGTTACTAGACGTACCGTCTGTTCCTGTGGGCTGGGCTTGTGAACAACCAGCTGCGACGGCCAAAAGAAGTGCCATGCCCGCTGCCATCCATTTTGACGCAACCTTTTTCATCTGTGATCCCCCCTAGTTTTACCCCTCATTTCCCTTTATTTTAATGAAGGAAAAAAAACGGTGAAACCGATAACTGTTCGCAATAGTGTGTGAATTTGTTTCCTTTTTTCCGATTCGTTCAGGTTTGCGCGGTGGAGTGGACGATTGTTCGACTGGACTCCTCCTTTTGTTTGAAACGGTAGTGGCTCGGGGTCATCCCTGTACATTTTTTGAACCATTTACTGAAGTATTTGGCGTCAGGAAGACCGACTCGCTCGGCTACCTCCTGAATGGACAATGCTGTTTCATCCAGCATCGCCCGGGCCATTTTTACCCTGCGCTTGTCGAGAAACTCGCCAAAGCTCTCGCCCACTCCTTTTTTAAACATCACGCTAAAATGACTGCGGCTCAGTCCCACCTGTGAAGCTACTTCACTAACCGTCAATGGCGTATCCAGACGATCGAGCGCGTAATGAACAGCCTGTTTGATTGGTTCCTGCCATGGGTCTTGATTAACGCCGTACTTGCGCGCCCGCTCTGTACGCTGGTAGAGCATCCGTACCGTCTGAATCCACGGTTCGCGTCCAGAAAACGGGCTTGTTGTCTCCCAGCTCGTCACCCTGCCAGCCAGCTTCCATTCCACGAGCAATGATTCTACCTGCCTGCCAGCACTTGCGGGAGTCAGCAAAAAGCGGATATCACCACATACGATCCACTCCCATTGGCTGTCCAGCTCTCGGGTAATCCATGCCCGCTCCTGCTCCTCGCAGCTTGTACTACCCATTCCTTCCAAGAGCCAAATACGCATAGGGTCGTTCATCCACGACCAGTGTGATTGCAGGAAGGAAGACAAGCTTTGTTCGAAATCACGGCTCAAGCCAGTCAACCACGCACCGAATTCCCGCTTCCATTCATCAGGACGTTCCCGATTTTTTTCGGGTCGCGCGCTCTCGCCTGCCAGCTCAGACTTCATTTTGTCCAACAACGTAGCCCATTCCTCATCCTGGAACTCGGTCTTCAGCAAATATCCCGATACCCCGAGAGCGATTCCCTGCTGGGCAAAAGAAAAATCGCGATGACAACTGAGCAGAAGCACCTTTGTTTGTGGAGCGTGCTCCTTCACTCGCCTGCACAGCTCCAGCCCATCCATTTCCGGCATAACGATGTCCGTAATCACCAACTCGGGCTGTATTTGCAAGAAAGCCTCCCAGCCTTTGCGACCATTCGGTGCATCGGCTACTACTTCCATCCCGTAGCGACTCCACGGCACCATTGCTTTCAGTCCTTTTCGCACCAGCACTTCGTCATCCACAATCATTACCTTGATGTTCATCAGGAATTTCCTCCCTTTTCGGCCATGTGATTTGAATTGTGGTTCCTTCTCCTCTGACAGATGAAATCTTCATGCCGTGCTCCATACGGAAATGAAGCTTGAACTTCTGATCGACGTTGTACACGCCGAGCCCTCGTTTGCTAGAACGCTCCAGATCAGGATCGAGAAGTTTAGCCAATCGCTCCGGCACAATTCCTGCACCGTCATCTTGCAACAGCAGCGTCACAAGCCCTTCTTTTTCACTGACACTGATCCGGATCGTTCCGTGCCCGTCTTCGAATGCGTGGAAAAAGATATTTTCCAAAAGGGGTTGAAGCGTCATCCGCGGGATCAAATAGCGACTGCAATCCTCTACACCCGTTTGATCATATTGAAAAACATGCCCATACCGCAGCTTTTGGATTTCCAGAAAATGCTCGACCGTTTGCAGTTCCTTCTCCAGCGGGACGAGTTCCTGCGTGATGTCGAGGTTGCCCTCTAGCACCTTGATGAGATGATAGAGCATATTGCCGATTTCATTTGAGCCAGATAATCTTGCTTTCCACTGAATGGAATTGAGTGTATTGAACAACAGATGCGGGTTGATCTGGTAGTGTACGGCTCGCAGCTCTGCTTCCTTTTTCAACTGCTCGGTTCGACTCACCTCGGCGATTAGCGTCTGAATCCGCCTCACCATTTGGTTGAAGCTCACCCCTAACCGCCCCAGTTCGTCTTCTGTGTCTACCTCTGCGCGCGTCTGTAGCTCGCCTGTTCCTACCAGCCGCATCGTTTCTTGAAGTCGTTTGATTTTGCCTGTAATCCGTCTGGAAAATAAATACGCCAAAAGTAGTGCCAGCACTGCCGATAGAATCAGCGCTGCGATAAAAAAGGATTGCATCACTTCCGCAGAGCGATTCATTTGCTCATAAGGCAAGCGCACCTGAATCATCCAGTTGTTGGACTCCAGCGGCTTGTTCCAGACGACATCGCTCTCCTGCTGGACAAACGTACCCGCCGTCTGGTAAATCAGCTCGCCATTTTTGGCGGTGATGGTCACATACGCACTCATGTCCTCTTCCAGCTGCTCAAACAACTGAAACAGCTTGCCTGCTTTCATCTCGATCAATATCCGACTATCCTTCAGCACACCATAACCGCTGAGTACGGGAACGACGAGACCAAGCACCTTCTCCTGATTCCGCAGCTCTGCCTCATCCTGAAATCCGACGTAATGCCGCGGTGTGTAAAACCCAATCCATCGCTCCTCATCCAGCTTGGCGGGCAGTCCCTTCCACCACCATTCCCGCATCAGATCCTGTCCATTGATTACGTTTTCCCCGAAAAAATAACCGGAGGGCGTCACGATAAAAATGCCTTTGGTATCAAGATTGCGGTGCGCCCCCAAGTATCGCTCGAAGTTTTTTTGTTCCAGGAAGCCTGTGTAGGTCTTCGGCTGTTCCTCCCTCATGACGACCAACGTCGGGTCGGACACGTACGTGTTGATGTCGTAGGCCATGTATCTCATTTGGCTCAGGTAGTTGTCGATCTGGATTTGCAGCTGTGTAGCGATATACTCGCCTGACGTGCTGAATTGCTCGCGGACGACCATCGACGACTTCCAGTACGCCATACTCCCCAAAGTAATTAACGGGATAATGGCTGCAATGAGCATAAAAGCGAGGAGCTTGGCATGAATGCTTCTGCGCGGAAAGAGCGACCATGACTTCATATGACAAAACCACCACCGATTTTTGATTAGTTGCACTATTCAATCTTCAACTAGATTGTACAACGTTTCGGCGATGCCTTCGAGAACAATCATCGGTTAGTCACACAAATTCCGCTTATACAACTGAACCGGAGAAATCGTATCCTTCGAAAAAGGCGTTACCCTCATCTGGAAGAAAAACTCCTCTGGACGCAAGGCATGCTGCTCTGATTGCTTAGGTCCGCAGCTATTGCTACCCAGCCCGTTTTGTCGATAATCGAGATGCAGGGTGACATACTCTTTTTTTACGAGATCTGTCGTGTGCTTCGCTTGCTCCAGATCATCGGTATCATAGCGAAGTGCGCTAAATTCCAAGGTCGGTTGACCAATCGCGAAAAGTCCAATGCCTCTCTGATCCGTGATCGACATCCATTTGACGTCCGTGCGATTGCCATTCTCCTGTGGAAACACATACGGCGTGTACAGCTCATCCACACTTGCATGATATACCCCGATGCGATTGGCTTCCTTGCTATCGATATACGCCTCTCCCGGGCCTCGACCGTACCAAGAGACTCGCTCCATGTCTTTGGCGACCAATAGCTTCAAGCCGATTCGTGGCAGCATGGCTGGCGGCGTGCCTTTTGGTGTGCCTTGTACGTCTACCAGCACTTCGCCATTTCCAAACACCGTGTACGTATAACGGCACGTGAACGCCCAATCGTATACAGGTGGAGCAATTCGCACGTCGCAAGTGATCACTGCCCGATCCCCGCGCTCCTGCCTAACCGCTACATGCTCAACCCGCGTTTGCAAACGATCCAGATACACCTTGCGCCACTCTTCGACTACATACATGTCATTGTCAATCGGCGCTCGCCAAAACGTAAGGCGCGGTCCTGCCACCAACAGTTCCTTGCCCGCAAATACCCAGCTTGTTGGCACACCGTTCACTTTGTCAAAAACAAATTGGAAGTCCGCTCCTGTTAAGGTCACGTCCGTTTTCGTTTCGGTTGTATCCACTTTGCCAAGTACAGGTTGATGTGGAGTTACCATTACCTGTTGCGCAGCGGTCACTGGCAAGGCAAATTGTGCCCACGCCAGCTCATGTCCAGCCTGCACCCAGCTCTCATCATGGGCAAGCACAAAGGAGAGCGTCAACCAGTAGTCGGTTCGAACCTGCACCTGCGCAGGCAAGGTATACGGAACCGCCACAATCGTGCGACTTCCTGCTGCTGTATGTGGAAGCGACAAGTTTCCGCTATCCAGCACTTGTCCGTCTGCCGTCACACTCCACACCATTCTCACGTGATCTAGCGTACGGAAATCATAGCGGTTCACAATGGTGACAAGCCCGCTTTCCAAATCAGTCGCTTCGACGACAATTGGCTCAATCACTTTTTTATATTCGAGCAGCCCTGGCGATGGCGTACGATCTGGACGAATCAAGCCGTCGATGACGAAGTTGCCATTCGTCGGGTAGTCTCCGAAGTCTCCCCCGTAGGCAAAATACTCTCGCCCATCCGGCGTATATTGACGCAAGCCGTGGTCAATCCACTCCCATACAAAGCCACCCTGCAAGCGTGGATACTTGTCAAACACATTGGCATAGTCGCGCAACCCGCCAGGTCCATTTCCCATGGCATGAGCATATTCGCACATGATATGCGGCTTTTGCAGATGTTCATTTTCACCATGCTGGATCATTTTTTCTATCGAGGAGTACATGGTGGAAAATACGTCGCAAACCTCTGCTTCCCGATCTTCTTCGTTATGAATGAGTCTGGTCGGGTCCGCTTGACGGCACCATGCGGCCATTGCCCGGAAATTGCAGCCGAAGCCGGACTCGTTGCCAAGCGACCACATGATGATCGACGGATGGTTTTTGTCCCGCTCCACCATGCGCTGCATGCGTTCGACGTAGGTCTGCTCCCACTCTGGATCGTCGCTCAGCTGACTGATATTGCCGGTCAACTGGAAGCCATGTGTCTCCAAGTCCGTTTCATCCATCACATACAGACCGTACTGGTCGCACAAATCGTAAAAGCGCGGATCATTCGGGTAATGAGCGGTACGAACGGCGTTGATGTTGTAGCGCTTCATCATGAGGACATCTTCGCGCATCGTCTCATATGGGACAGCTCGGCCGAGGTCTGGATGATGATCGTGTCGGTTTACCCCGTTCAGACGTATTGCCACGCCATTGACGAAGAAGTTGTTTCCTTTTACTTCGATACGGCGGAAGCCAACGCGAATCGGGATGACTTCTGTCTTTTCACCAGTCTCATGCCCAATCGTTAGCAACAGATGATACAGGTTCGGCTCTTCCGCGGACCATTTTTGCGGTTCCTGCACAGGAAGCTCCAGCTCTACTACCGTCTCCTGTCCCGCTGCCAACTGGCCAGCTCCTGCCCGAATCGTAGAAGCTACGGGCGAGAATGCTTGATCCAGTAGCTGTAGTGTCACATGCACGCCGTCATAACTGGCTGCCGCACTATTTTCCACAAGTGCACGTACGCGAAGCACGCCATTGCGGTATTCATCATCCAATTCCGTCACGACAGCCACATCTCGCATATGCAGCTTCGGTCTCGCGATGAGGGATACATCACGGAAAATCCCGCTCAAGTACCACATGTCCTGATCTTCGACGTACGTACCATCCGACCACTGGTACACCTGTACAGCCAGGCGATTAGTGCCTTCCTGCAAAAGTTCGGTCACATCAAACTCGGATGGCAGACGACTTCCTTGGCTATAACCGACTTCTTTTCCGTTTAGCCACACGTGAAAGGCGCTGTCCACCCCTTCAAATCGCAAAATCACCTGATGCTGCTGCCAGGCAGGCGCTATCGTAAACTCTCGCAAATAGCAGCCTGTCGGGTTATCAGAAGGAACATGCGGCGGATCGACAGGAAACGGATAGTACAAGTCCGTGTAATGTGGTTTGCCGTAGCCTTGTAGCTGCCAATGCCCCGGCACCTGAATCCGACTCCAATCGGACGCATCAAAGTCGCTTGCAAAAAAGTTCTCCGGAACGAGCAGTGGAGATGGCACGTAGGCGAACTGCCAATGCCCATTCAACAATTGAAACCACGGAGTCGCGCCTCTCTCATACGTTAATGCTCCCGCTACTTCCGGGTAAGACAAAAAGTAAGCTCGAGCTGCGAGGCGATTTCGCTCCAGCAGCTGGTGATTCGCCCAGTCATTCGGTTTGCTCATCTATGTACACTCCTTTGTTTACATTTTCTCGGTCTTGCTTCCCTCGTTCATTGCGAGTAAGGCCAACGCACCAGCACCGAGAATACCTGCATCTGCCCCGAGCTCGGCCAAAACAATCCTCGTCTTTTCATGAACGACATCCATCGCATAGCGTCCAATGCTCGCTTGGACTGGCGCCAGCAGTAGCTCCCCGGCACGACTGACCCCTCCGCCCATTACCACCAGTTGTGGGTTACAGACGTTAATCAGCACGGAGAGCGCCCAGCCAATTACTTCGCACGCCTCGTTCCATGCCTCGATCGCTAATGAGTCACCTTTTCCGACCGCCGTCGCCACCTGTTCAGCCGTTATTTTCGTTATGTCACCATCACAGAGAGTAAACAGCTGTGATGCTTTTGCCCCCAACGGGTTGGCGTTAAGCTCTTTATCCAGTCGCTCACGAGCTACTCGCGCGATGCCTGTTGCAGATGCTACGGTCTCGACACAACCCATTTTGCCGCAATTGCATGGAGCAGTAAGCCCGGGGAAACGAACATGACCGATCTCCCCTGCAAATCCGCTGTCACCGCGAACGAGCTTGCCCTCATTTATGATTCCTGCACCGACCCCCGTACCAAGGGGCACGAAAACGAGATGGCTAATACCGCGTCCTGCGCCGAATACCGCTTCACCGAGCGTAGCTGTCCGCAGATCATTGTCAAAAAACAACGGCAGCTCAACTAGCTTTGCCAGAGGGGTTCGTAGGTCTGCCTGATGCAAATGAAAGTTGGGCGAGTGCACAGAGATGCCGTTCTCCGCATCAAAAGGACCGGGAAATCCGATTCCCACTGACTCAATGTAAACAGGCGACTTGGCCCGTAGCTCACCGATCAGGGCTGCCATTCGCTCAAGCAGGAGCGGCAAATTGTTATGCACCTTGGTTTCTTTTGTAGCACGGATGAGAATACGGCCATTTTCGTCCATGACCGCCCCTTTCATCGTGGTGCCCCCTACATCCAGTCCTATTACATGGCGCATGTGCTTCTCCCTTCCATGTGCTTCTATTACCCAAGCTGCTCTACGGGCATCGGTTGGCGCAACATCCTCTGAACATCTTCAGGCGTGATCATGCCAGCCCCAAACGACAGTGTATTTGCTGCACCACATGCCATCCCGAGCTGAATCGCATCGGGCCAGTTCAGGTCGCGCATTCGCCCGACTAGTACACCAGCCAGCATGGAATCACCGCAGCCAACCGTATTTTTGACTTCGTTAGCTGGTAGCGAACTGGCTGCAATACGCCAGATCTGACTCCCGGCTCCAAACAACGCGCCTTCTGCCCCAAGCGAGAGAAGAACATGTCGCGCTCCGCGTGCATGCAGCTCACGTACAGCCCTGCACCGCGCTTCTTCGCTATCCAATGAAAAGCCAAGGAGTGCTTCTGTCTCCGGTTGATTCGGCTTGATTAAGTAAGGCGTTTCACGTAAGGCTTCGAGCAGCGCTTGACCGCTCGTATCCAACACACATTTCGCTCCTGTTTGGGCAACGACTCTAATCAGAGTCGCGTAGGCATTTGCGGGCAATCCGGCAGGCAAGCTCCCGGAAAACACTACGAACTGTGCCTTGCTTCCCAGCAATACCAAGCGTTCCTGTAAAAGGTTCAACTCCTCTTCACCTAATACAGGTCCCGGCTCCAACAATTCCGTCACTGTCTTTTCCTGCTCATCGAGAAAGGCGAGGCACAGGCGGGACTCCCCATTGGCTTCAATAAATGAGGTTGCGATCCCCTCGCGTACACAGCCTTCCACGATAAACCTCCCGTTATGACCAGCGACAAAACCGCTTGCTACCACTTCCTGCCCCAACGTTTTGGCTACGCGCGCCACGTTGATGCCTTTTCCGCCCGGTAGGCTCAGTACATCCCGCATCCGATGCAGTTCCCCTGCACGAAAATGAGAGAGGCGATACGTCTTGTCGATGGCCGCATTCAGCGTAACCGTTACGAGCATGCTATCTCACCTGCACACTAACGAGCGGCTGCCCCATTTTTTGTTTGAACAAATTGATCACATCTACAGGTGTCGGATCAACCCCACGAATCAAGGCTGCATACAACGACACGAAGTCTGCCAGGTACACGATGGAAAACAGCCGGGCCATTCTGGATACGCCTTGCGAATGAACCACTCTGACTGCACCCGCTCTCTCACGCAAAATGTCTGCGCTAATTTCCACACGCTGTGTCGTCTTCTCGCTGTCCTCCTGATCACGGATAAGCGTAAAGTGAACGCCTTTCAATAGAGCAGCAGGCGAATCCCAGCCCACAGCTTCGTCGTGGTGCAGACTCGGTATCGCGTTCCAGAATGCCATCAGCTTGCTGTTTTCACCCAGCTGGTTTTTCCAGCGCCATGCAGGAGCGTCGAATAACGGCAGAGTTCCGTACACAACAGGGATCAGACCATCCATTTCCATTGCGATTTGTTTCGCTTCGTTTCGATTGATCGGGGAATCGGTTCCGTACGTATGCTTCAAGGTTTGGAACAGCGCGATCGTTTCCTCGATCTCCGCACGCTTGTCAGAAACCAACCCGAGCTTGGTCAAAATGGCGAGAATCGGCAGGAAAATGTACCCGAGCACGATACGCGGCATCATTCCACCAGGTACGACCACGCAGGCATGACCGTTTTCACGTGCCATTTCCAATACTTTGCCGCCCGCTGTAATGACTACCACCTGTGCCCCTTTGGCAATCGACGCTTCGTATCCGCTGACGACCTCCTCCGTGTTGCCTGAATGGCTGACGACGATAACGAGTGTTTCTGCATCTACAAAAGCCGGGATGGTGTAACCTTGATTCAACTGGAGGGGAACTTGCAGTTCATCAAACAAATACGACTTGATCAGATTGACGCTCGCAGCGGAGCCGCCTCCCGTTCCCAGAACCACAATATTTTTAATTTTAACAGAAATATTCGATACATCTAAAGAATCAGATAATTTTAGACCTTCTTGAAACTGTTCATCATAGCTTTCCGTATCTTGCAGTGCCAAAATCGTATCCAGTTCACGCAATTTTTTCGCATCATCCAAATTGATACGCATGGAAAATCGTCCCTTTCTTCGCTATCTTCGTTTTTCGTTACCGTACTACTGCCTTATCCATACAACCACACATCTCCATCTTGGCCAGTGCGACCTCTTTTACCGCTTGTTTCGCTCGTTTCATATAGGTACGGGGGTCGTTTTCCTGCGGATTATGGTCAAATACACCCTTGATCGCTTGCGAAAAGGCAATTCGCAGCTCTGTCGCTACGTTCATCTTCGCCATACCGAGCTTGACCGCTCGCTTCACTTGCTCCTCGGGAATTCCTGAACCACCATGCAAGACAAGCGGTACAGAGACCCGCCGGGCAATCTCTTCAATTCGAGCAAAATCGATGCGCGGTTCTCCCTTATAAATTCCGTGAGCCGTACCAATGGCGGGGGCCAATGTATCGACACCCGTCAACTCGATAAATCGTTCGCACTCGGCTGGATCAGCGAGCGCAGCATCTGCTTCGTCCACGACGAGATCGTCCTCGACGCCTCCTACCTTGCCCAACTCTGCCTCCACATTGACGCCATGCTTTTGGGCCAGTGCCACTACTCGTCGCGTCATCTCTGCATTTTCTGCAAAAGGATGCATCGACGCGTCGATCATGACCGATGTATAACCCGCTTCGATGCAACGCACGATTAATTCTTCCTCATGACAATGATCCAGATGCAAGGCGATCGGCACCCGGGCTTGCTGTGCTGCTACCCGGGCGATTGCCGCCACATACTCAGGTCCGAGATGCCGTACCGTTCCGACGGTCGTCTGCAAAATAAGCGGAGCGTTTGCTTCAGAAGCCGCCTCCACTACCGCCTGGAGCATTTCCATCGTGTGTACGTTGAATGCCCCCACGCAATATCCTTGTGCTCTTGCCTCGCGGAGCATCTGTGTCGATGATACCAACGCCATAACTAATCCTCCTTTTCACTTGGCTCAGATGGACACGCCCTGCATGCTCGCCAGCTCCAGATTGATGCCCAGCTCCGCATACTTACTGGCAAAAGACTGCGCCGCCGCGTCCGTGATAATCCGATCCACGTCCGAGAGACCGGCGAATTTGGCCAAATGCGTCTCCCCAAACTTGCTGTGATCAGCCAGCACGTACACCTTTCTTGCACGTTCCATCATAACCTGATTGATTTGCGCTTCGGCCAGATTCAATGTCGTCAGTCCGTTTTCTGGATGAACACCATCTGCACCGATAAAGCATTTGAAGACAGACAAGCCACGCAGGTTTTCCGCCGCTACTGAACCCACGAGAGCAAACGATTTGTGCCGCATCTCCCCACCGATCAAAATGACGTGATGCTTGCCTTGACTGTTCAACTCCATTGCGATGTTGACCGCATTCGTGACGACAGTCAAATCATTCATCCCGCGCAGTAGCTTTGCGAGTTCCATCATCGTCGTCCCTGCCCCCAGAATGACCGTGTCACCCGGCTGAATGTGGGACAGCGCCTGATAGGCAATCGCCTGCTTCTCTTCGCTTCTCTCTGCCAGCTTTTCTGTGAAGCTACGCTCCAGAGGCAGGAAATTTGTAATCGTTGCTCCCCCATGAATGCGCGTTAGCAGTCCATCATTTTCGAGCTTGATCAAATCTTTTCGGATCGTTACTTCAGACACATCGAGCGCCAGGCTCAACTGGCTGACGGTTACGCTTTGCTCGGATTTCAACTGTTCCAGTATCTTGTTGTGCCGTTCGGCTGCCAGCATATCTCTCACTTCCTTACGATCAAACTATTATGAATTTCGTTTTGTTGTGTTACCCTTTCGTTTACTTTCATTTCGATCTTATCATTGAAGAAAAACGAATGTCAAACAAGTTATGGAATTTTCCGAAAACAAAACCAGCCTGCTCTGGTTCTAGACCAAAACAGACTGGTTGGTTGCCTCATTACCCGATATCCCGACTTTCCAGCATGAAATCAATAAACTTCTTATGCGCCCGTGAGAGCCACTTATTTTTATGGTAGGCAATTTGTGCATAGAACAACAGCTCTTCCTCGCACGCTATCATTTTCACTTTTTTCTCACGCAACAAGGCTTCCACGCTAATATACGGCATCAAGCTCACGCCTAGCCCGTTCGCGACACTCTGCTTGATCGCTTCCATACTGGAGAACTCCAGGTGGTGTTTCGGCTTGATCTCCCTTTTTTCCAAGAAGCGCTGAAAAAACCGCCGCAGAGCACAATGCTCTCCACTGAAAATCATGCATTCCTCGCCAGCACCCTCTATTTTCTCAAACGAATGATCGCGCCCCCCGATAAAAACCAGCCGCTCCGTAGAGAACTGCTCCACTACCAGATTCGGATCATCGAGCTTTGGCTCCAGCGTGATCACGATATCCAATAGACCGTCATGCAGCTTTTCCCGTAAGCGAATACAGTCATCCATCACAAATGAAATATTTACGCCCGGGTAGCTCGCTCTGTACTTGGACAAAATGTCACCCAGCCGATAGATCGTAAGCGTCTCCGAGGCTCCGATGCGTAACTCGCCTTGCAGTGATTGCTCATTCGCCGATATATCCTTGATTTTCGCATACGAAACCAGCAGCTCCTCGACATACGTGTACAGCTCGCGACCATAGGCGGTCAATTGAATTTTCTTTCCCAGTCGATCAAACAAAGGGACGCCCATTCCTTCTTCCAGTTGCTGAATATGAGAGGTAATGGTCGCCTGCGAATATTGCAGTGCTTGCGCAGCCTTCGTAAAGCTGTTGAAATCAACGACTGCCTTAAAGGTTTGAAATTGGCGAATCTCCATGAGTCTCCCCCTTGCCCGCATGTTTATTATCAGAAATACTGAAGTTACTCTTCAGAACTTTCATTTTTACTAATAACCAATGATAGCATATGATTCTTGGTAAGTACCGGTACGGCTTGAACGATTCGAACATAGGAGCTGATTTTCGATGAAAAAAGTGTGCTTGTTATTACCGAATGGCTTTGAAGCAGTAGAAGCAAGCGTATTTACTGATGTAATCGGCTGGAACAAGGAAGAGGGCGACGGAACAACGGAGCTGGTGACGGTGGGCACGCGTAAAGAGTTGAAATGCACGTGGAATTTTACTGTGATCCCCGAAATGGTGATCGACGATGCGAATGTAAACGACTTCGATGCACTGGCACTGCCTGGCGGTTTTGAGCAGGCGGGGTTTTATGAAGATGCCTATCGCGAGGACGTTCTCGCTTTCATACGTGAATTTGAAAAGCAAGGCAAAGTGATCGCCTCCATCTGTGTCGGCGCGCTTCCCCTCGGGAAAAGCGGGATTTTGCAAGGACGAAAAGCAACGACCTACAACCTGAACAACCAGTTGCGGCAAAAGCAACTAGCTGCGATGGGTGCCAATGTCATTCCTGACCAATCCATCGTCATCGACAACAATATTATCACCTCGTACAACCCTTCGACCGCTTTTGATGTGGCATTCACCTTGCTGGAGTCGCTGACATCCCGCGAAAACACCGACAATGTGAAACGCTTGATGGGGTTTCTTGTATAATAAAACCGGCATTCTGCCCAGTGCTCTTGGGTAAATGCCGGTTTCTTTCTGCTATTTAACGAACAAGCTTGCCAGCGCTCACTGTGTCTATATGAATGAGAATATCAAATGTTTGCCCAAGCGCAGCTGTTACAAGGTTTGGTGTGTTTGGATTAGCAGAACCGCGTCCGTTCAAAAACGGCCGTTCTTCGTCTAACCATTTTTTGGTGAGACCTGTAGCAGTCCGTAAATCAACAAAGTATTGATCCTTTGAGACTTGATCTAGGGTGTGATTGGATGTATTATCATTCGATTCAATGGTAACTGGAACAATTTTATATTCAGAGTTATACGCGTTGAAATCGCCTTTCCCGAATGAAGTTCCAATCGTTACATATTTCTTACCATAATGGTCCAGTAAATGCTGACCGGCGAGCTTCGGGTATACATCCGGCACTATATTGCTCTTTGCGATGTGCCCATTGTGCCCCCATACGATTGTTTTTCCTAGCTGTTCATGAGCCCACTTCGCATTCTCAAACATCGCGATATCATGCCTCAAAAATACTTCTGATGGATTCTCCGAGAAGTTGAAATACATGCCAGTAAATTGCTCAATGATCTTGGCGTGTTGCTTGATCTTTGCGAACTCCTCGGATTGGCCGTTCAGACGCTTTTTGTTTTGTTCCAATATTTTCGTGATTTCTTTCGCTTGCTCATGATGTTTTTTCTGAATGGCATCTGGCAAAGATGTATAGGTTTCCAGATCCTTCGTAACTTCGGCAAGTTCCTTCATTTTTTTATCCACACGGGGCAGCAGGTCAGGCTTATATTCTTTTATATACTGTCTGATCTCATCGTATACATTTTCGCTGACGTTTTGTACATCCATCCCGACCACCCGCAGTTTCTCTTCGTTCTCGGGATCGGCATTGTACTCACGCATCCATTCCAGCATGTCTACGATTTCTTGTGTTTGAAATAGGGGCATTAGATTTTCACTCGGATTCCCTTCTCCTGTGAGAACGTAATGATCAAGTTCCAATGCGTTGCCCCAGTTTTCTTCTAATACAAGGGTGGTAAAGCCCATTTCCATGACGAGAAATTCAACAAACCGGTGTTTCATCGTAAAAATTTCACGACTGCCATGATTTGCCTCACCTAAACCTACGATTGAAGCAGAACCGATCATGTCGCGCAGCGGTTCAATATCTTCAAGATCAGTCCCTGGCTCAGCGCTATTCAATTCAAAAGATTTCAGCTCTAACCATTCTTTTGGACTTAGATTTTTTGCCTTCTTCCCTTGTTGTTGTTCGCTGTCCGTCTCGGTTAATGGAGCTGCATACGTGGCATGAGCTCCTGTTAAGAGGAGACTACAAATCGATACCGCGGCGATGCTACTTTTGTAAAAGTTCATTTCTCTTTCCTCCTATTATCTTCGTTTGCTCAAAGTATGGCCCGAGCACTGCCTATACAACAAGTAACGTTTTGTCATAAATTTCAAACACCCTGTTACCAACGGTTTCTCCCTACCCCATATGACAATCTGTCATCAAAAAAAGCACCGGATCTTGAAGATCGGTACTTTTGAAATAGCATTTCCAATGTCATATGCTGCAATCGGGGATAAGAATAGGCCATCCATCGCACCCTACCTTCTAAAGGAGTGGTGAATCATGGATAATAAAAAGCGTTCCTCTGAGCACGATCCAACGATTGCGCCAAGTATGTACGGTCATGATCCATTAGAAGAAAAAGCGACAGAAGAAGAAGTGGAAAAAGGGGATTACACAGAGGTTACGCGGCTTTTCCTCGACCGAACGCCAGAAGAGTAAAGACGGGATTTCTCCCGTCTTTTTTGTCGTCTAAATGATCCCTTTGCTTCTCGCTAGCTCGACTGCCTCTTCACGATTATTAACACCGAGCTTCGAATACAGATTGGAACAATAATTACGAACGGTTCCTTCCGATAAATACATCTTGGCAGCGATTGACTTGTAGCGCAGTCCTTCGGATAGATGCTGCAATATCTCTATTTCACGTTTGGTAAGCCCATTCGGATCGTTCGGGCTGTACTTTTCTAACAGCTCACGTTGGCGCCTCATCTCCTCGAAAAGTCGCGTGGCGATAGACTGGTCAATCCACGTTCCTCCACGATAGATGAGTTTTATGGCCTCAACCATTTCTCTCGGTTGAGTCGACTTCAGCATGTATCCTTCCGCTCCATATTCCATGGCCGTTCCAGCCTGTGTGGAATCTTCAAAAGTCGTCATGAGCACAACCTTCATGTTCGGCCAACGTTGTTTCATTTCAAGTAGGGCGTCAAGTCCGTTCAGTCCTTGCAAGTGAAAATCCATTAGCACGATATCCGGCTGGCACTGCTCGCACTGTTCTAATGCTTCTTGCCCTTTATTAGCCGTCCCCACAACAATAAAGTCGGACTGCTGACTTAAAATCTGCTGCAAGCTGTCAGCAATGAGAACCTGATTGTCCACGATGAGCAAACGGATTTTTCCATGTACAGGCTCTACCTGTAAAGGAACATTACAAATGACGACGGTTCCTCGTCCTGGTTGCGAATGAACGGACAACGTACCTTGATGGATCTCCAGTCGTTCCTCCATACTATTTAAACCAAATCCGAACTGGATCGACTCCATTCCATTGCCATTATCTTCGATCTGTAATCGAAGTTGCTGACTTTCGAAATACAGATCAACAGTGATTACGCTCGCTTGACCGTGACGAACCGCATTAGTCAGCGACTCTTGCAGACAGCGATATAAGCATAAGCTCATTTCTTGCATAACGAGAGTCTCACTGCCGATTACACGGAAGTTGACCGTTACCCCTGTAGCCTGAATAAAATCCTTCGTTAGTTCCCGTAGCGCCTCACCTAACGACTGGCTCAACTGCGCATCAGAGAGCTGGTGCAGATGCTTTCTAATACCATCCAAGCTGCGCTGTGCGATTGCGACAAGTGTATCAACCCGTTCAATCTGTGAATCAGGAACTGATGACCGGAGCGATTCTACGCCGACTAGCAAAGAGGTTAACGAATGCCCAAGCGTGTCATGTAGCTCATGTGACAGCCGATTACGCTCCTCGATTAGTGTGAGCTCCTCGATCTGCTTAATATGCTGCTCCAGTAATTGCTTCTGCTCATGAATGATTCTGGCCTGCTTATGAGACTGAATCAATATACCAAAAGCCAAACCCATGGCAAACCCAAAGCTGCAACTAAACATATACTCGTACGGCGGGCGATTCGTTATTAAACCGTTTAAAACCGGAAAAATGACCCCACAAGGAATTCCCGTCCACACATACGTTTTCTGATTGCTCGCCACGCCAATAATCATCACGAGTATGATGAAAGACCAAAGCAATCCTGGCGCTACATAAGCCACATATAGATAAAAGAGGCCGGCAGCTAAGACCTCGACTGCCAAATACCAGTTTTCTCTCCTGTATGGAACGATCAATGGAATGAGGTAAACCATGAAGGCGAAGAAGATGGTGACCCCAAACGGACCAGCGATCATTGCCGGATAGACGACATGAGAAATGATGATAATCGCCAACCAAATCGTTCGTAGGGCAAAAATGACCCAATTATACCAGAACCATTTTTTTATCATGGATAACATCGATTCGTGTACTCCCACTTGTTATGTAATGTAAGAATATCTCTGTATGTTTATGACTCATCTTGTATCAACCTTTCCCGATTCGTCAAGCAGAATCTACTTGTCATATCGGTCTTATGACAGTATGTCATTTGGTACATGTGATGAGTCTAAACCAGATGTCATCGACAAATGAAGCGGTTTTGTCACTATGTGATTTTACAACGCTAAGAATAAGGTGAGTATGTGAGACAACACATTTCAACTTATAGGAGCGAAGAGAAATGAAACCATTCCACATGCAAAAAGGAAAAGGAGCGTCACTGACTTTATCTGCCTTATTGATAGGGGCGCTGGTACTTCCTACTTACGGTTGTGCGGAAGCGGGCATGAACCAGACAATCACGCAACAACTAAAAACAGACCACGCTAAAACAAAAGAAGCGATCGATAAAGCCGCTGCCAGCGAAAACATTCCAGGCGTCATCGTTGCAGTAAAGAAGGGAAATGATTTCTGGTCGTATGCTTCCGGCGAAGCGAATATCGAAAGTAAGAAACCAATAGAAGCTGACTATTCATTTCGAATCGGGAGTATAACGAAATCGTTCGTCGGTGTAGTTACCCTGCAACTAGCTGGGGAAAAGAAACTAAGCCTTGATGACTCGATGGAGAAGTGGCTGCCAGGTGTCGTGCAAGGAAATGGCTATGATGGGAACAAAATTACGATTCGTCAGTTATTAAGTCATACGAGCGGCATTGCAGACTACTTAGATGCTGAACTCAAGCAAAGTTTACTCCAGAACTCCACTCAAACGTTTACAGCCGAACAACTGGTTTCTCGTGCATTAAAGCAAAAACCAACCACGGGGGGATATTCGAATACGAATACCGTTCTCATGAAACTCATTATTCAGAAGGTCACAGGAGAAACGTATGCTGAGCAAATTAAGAAACGAATTATTGAGCCGCTTCAATTAAAAGAAACGCTATTGCCCGACGACTCTCATTCCTTGCCTGAACGGAGTCCAAATGGATACTTTAACAATGCCGGTACATTAATGGATATGACTCTGCTTAACCCTTCGTTTGCAGACTCAGCAGGGGGGATGATCTCGACTGCGAAAGATTTAACAACGTTCTTCAGTGCTTTATTGGGCGGAAAATTGTTAACACCTGAGATTCAGAAAGAAATGATGACCACTGTTGCTACTCCACACGGGAGGTTCGGACTCGGTATTCAAGAAGTAACATTGCCGAATGGCGTCACCATATGGGGTCATCAAGGTGGTATTCCTGGATTCACCAACTTTGCAGGTGGAACAAAAGACGGCGAGCATGTGATCGCGATGAGCATAAACGTACTAGAAGGTGCTGTTCCACATATGGAGAGCATCCAGATGACTGAATTCTCGGGACTAGCCAATCAACCATCTACCGTGGATCAAGCTGCCCAAAAACATCGGGACGAAATGAACCAACTCATTGATCAAGAAGCAAAAAGCGAGAAGATTCCAGGCATAGTGGCTGCTGGGTTAAGAGACGGAGAATATTGGTCTCATGCAGCGGGTGTAGCCAACCTCGAACAAAAAAATCCGATGGAGTCGGACTTTACTTTCCGTATTGGCAGTGTCACCAAGGCGTTTGTCGCTACCACCGTCTTACAGTTAGCGCAGGAGGAAAAGCTGAATCTGGATGACTCGGTAGAAAAATGGCTGCCAGGTGTAGTACAGGGCAATGGGTATGACGGCAACAAAATCACGATTCGTCAGTTATTGAACCAAACGAGCGGGATTGCGAGCTATACGAATATAGAAATGCGACACGCTACCTCATTCCCTCAATACACCGTCGATGACCTTGTACGTATGGGGCTGGCAAAGCCGCCAGTATTTCAGCCAGGAGCAGGCTGGGACTATTCCAATACCAATACCGTGCTAGCTGGTCTTATTATTCAGAAGGTTACAGGGGAAAAGTATGCAGAGCAGATTAAGAAACGTATCCTCGACCCGCTTCAGATGACAGATACATCCTTTAGTGGTAGCAACCCCAAAATTCCGGGTCAGCATGCCTCAGGTTATAACATGGATAAGTCCGGTAATTTGTATGATTTTACAGAGTACAATCCTTCATGGGCAAATGCGGCGGGAGAAATGATCTCCACAGGGAAGGATCTGACCACCTTCTTCAGTGCGCTCTTAGGAGGAAAGCTATTAAATGACGAGATGATGAAGCAGATGACGACAGGTGTGGATTCTCCTTATGGTAAGTATGGACTCGGTATTTATGAGGTAAAAACGCAGAATGGGAAGAGCTATTGGGCACACGGCGGCGGCATTCATGGGTTTGAAACGTTAGCTGGTGGTACGCTAGGTGGGAAGCAAGTTTTGGTGACGAACGTCAATGCGGTCGGTCCTGAACCTATACAGGTTAATCTCGGCCTCTTCCAAAAGGAATTTAGCCGTTAAGTCCATTGAAGTACTTTTTAATCGAATACCGACAGAGTAGAGACGGGATGAACTCCCGTCTTTTTCTTTTTCTATAAATTTATTTATGGATACATACATAAAACATAATTTGTTTTATCGATAACTCAGTCTTAGAATAGCAACTGTACCCGAAATCACAAAGTACAGGAGGCAATATAGATGGCAAAACAAATCTTGATGGTAGTCACCAAGGCTATGACATCACAGTAGCAAGCCCACAGGGAGGGCTGGCACGATGTTTGATCTGCCAGATAACCAAAAGCTCCAGCAATTACTGCGAGATTTTTATGAAGCAGGAAAAGTAGTAGCGGCTGTTTGCCACGGTCCTGCCGGTCTCGTTGGCGCGACTTTGTCCAATGGACAACCTCTGGTCGCAGGCAAGCGCGTGAATGCTTTCACGGACAGTGAAGAAGCAGCGACAGGCTTGGCTCCCATATTCATCTTGTCATTTTCTTTATCCTAAAGGAGGGCTAATCACTATCATGCTAACAGAAAATATGGCCCGTCACTCTGAACAGACACTGGCCACTCGCAAAGGCTCCACTCTCGCCTTGTACGCTTTGACACTCGGCGCATTCGCGATCGGGATGACAGAATTCATCATTATGGGACTGCTCTCTGAGGTAGCCACCAGTTTAAACGTATCCATCCCGATGGCTGGATTCCTGATTACCGGATATGCATTAGGAGTCGCTATCGGCGCTCCTATTATCACGATAGCTACCCACAGAATGCCGCGCAAAGCACTATTGCTGTTTCTTATGATTCTATTTATCGCGGGAAATGCGCTTGCCGCTCTCGCACCGAACTATACCGTTTTGATGTTTGCTCGCATCTTGGCCGCGCTCACCCACGGATCGTTCTTCGGCGTTGGCTCGGTCATTGCCGCTGAGCTGGTTCCCAAGGAAAAACGCGCGGGTGCCATCGCGATCATGTTCACTGGGCTGACCCTGGCCAATATTTTGGGTGTGCCGATTGGAACGTTTCTGGGGCAAGCGTACGGCTGGCGCTCTACTTTCTGGGCGATCACGATTATTGGGATCATTGCACTCATCGGGATTGTCATGCTTGTCCCGAAGGTAGCAAATGCCACGTCCAGTCTGCGCCAGGAGCTCGGTGTGCTCAAACGCCCAGCCGTTCATATCGCGCTTTTGATGACCGTATTCGGATTTGGTGGCGTATTTACCGCTTTTACCTACATTTCGCCAATTCTAGTGGATATCACAGGCTTCTCGCCTAGCTCTGTTTCCTATATTCTCGTCTTGTTCGGCGTGGGAATTACGATCGGGAATATTTACGGAGGAAAATTGGCTGACCGCAAGCTGTTTCCTTCCCTTCTCGGGATACTTGTCGTACTAGCGCTAGTTCTCGCTGTTTTCAGCTTTACCGATCAAAATAAGGTCCTCACCTTGATAACGGTATTCATTTTGGGGATTGCAGCATTTGGTACGGTTCCTGGCTTGCAGCTCCACATGCTGAACACAGCCAAGGAAGCTCCTACGCTCGCCTCGACACTGAACATCGCGGCCTTTAACCTGGGAAATGCGCTTGGTGCCTATATCGGGGGCGTTGTCATCGATTTTAACTTTGCAGGCGGTCTCCCTGCCGTTCCTTGGGTCGCTTCGCTCGTGACGGTCATCGGAATTTTGTTTACGATATGGGGAGCACAGCACCAGAAACGTCTCAGTTAAGAAAGGATAGCCAACATGGTGGACTTTGAATGGTACCGAAGTTTTATCAGTATCTACAAGCATAACTCCGTATCGGAAGCTGCCAGAACGAGAATGATGACCCAGCCAGCCATGAGCCAGCATCTGGCTTCTCTGGAGGCTGAGGTGGGCGAGCCGTTGTTTACGCGAGCTCCCCGGAAAATGATCCCGACCGAGCGAGGCAAAGCTCTTTATACGCAGGTGGTTCCTCTCATCGAAGCATTGGAGGAAACCACGCAAAACCTGAAAACAAGCGCAGCCACGTCTTTGCCCGTGATTCGAATCGGATCGGCGCATGAGTTTTTTCGGGAAAAGCTGGCTCCACATATCGGCAGCTACCAGATGTGCGTGATTGCCAAACTGGGCATCGCTTCCCAAGTACTCGACTGGCTGGTAGAAGAAAAGGTAGACATCATCGTCATGTCGCAAAAGCTTTCCGCGCCGGGTGTAGAATATATTCCGTACATGCAGGAGGAGTTTGTCTTGGTGGCACCTCCCAATTACAATGAACCCACGTTTGAGGACCGGGAATCCTTTCAAGCGTGGCTATGCTCCCAGCCGTGGATCAGCTATGATTTGGATTTGCCGATTATCCGCCGTTTTTGGCGTGAGCATTTTCAGAAGCGTCCACAAACGCATCCGACACACGTCGTGCCCGATTTGCACAGTGTGCTGATGGCTATCGAGCATGGCGCAGGCATAAGCCTATTGCCCACCTTCATGCTGGACGACCATTTGTCCAGAAACAAGGTAAAGATTATGTACCCGTCCTGTACTGTTTTTAATGATTTGTATTTGGCATATCAGATGAAGAACCGGAATTCGCCCCTCTTGAAAGCATTAATTGAAAGAATGAAGAAGACGGTTGAAAACAACATTAGATAAAGATAATGCCGCTCCTAATAATGGAGCGGCACACCCTTATAAACAGTTCAAAGTTTTAACATCTCGTTTATCCATGATCTAAAATTTTCTTGCCTATTTGGATATGTTCCATCAATATTTTTCCTTAATGTCACCCACTGTAGATGCTGAGGGAGATTGCATACTTTTAATCTGAGATCATTCAACTCTCCCGTATAATCTTCTAATATAAGCAGCCTTTCACCATCTAGGGTTTCCTTTCCAAACGCTTCATATTTTACATCATTAATTACTGCAGTCGTATGCCAGTGTTTGTATGTGCACCAACGGAAGTTCCCTGGTAGCCCTTTTAATTTCAAATCCAATTCTTCTATATCTTCATTTCTTACATAAGATCCAATTATTTCAGTATCTAATTCAATTCTTGGATCGAACTCTTTACAATCAATGGTTACCTCATAATCTGCATTTTCTTCAGTATGATAGTGAAATAGGATATCTCTCAAGTTGTTTAAGGCAATTTCTTTGCCGAAGTATACTCCTGATTTTTTCTCCATAAATGATCCCCTATTTCATAATTAGTGTGCATTACCTTTAAACCCAAAGGCAAAATCAGTTCGTCAAATTATTAATCCGTACCCCATTTGGGCAAAGTTCCATTCCGAGTAATTGTATATATCTCATAATGATCTTCCATATCAGGATCAGAATCCGTCTTTTTATGGTAGTGGAAGTCTAGATGCGTTTTCCCCCGTAATTCTCTTTTTCTAATATCAAACCTAAATATATCTCTTCCTCTATCATCATAAAGAGTAAATACTTCTTCTCCTTGTTTTATCCTCCCATTAGAATTTTCGGGACCAGAATAGTCAATCTTTCCTTTATGCTCATCATATACAGCCTCTGCTGCATTGCTAATTTCATCCCAAACTCTGTCTTCAAATTCATCCCAAATTTCACGCATGATTTTTTTACCGAATTTCGATTTTACAAATCCCTTTAATGCGAGCGCCACAACTGGCCAAAGTAACGGAAGAGCGAGGGCTTCTACCTTATCTCTCGAACTATACTGAATCGTTTCGCTTCTTGGTTCAATTATGTTTTCACTACCATATCTTAATACCACTGAGGTGATACTCGGCAAAATAGTAGGAGAAAGCTCGTTAGCGTTAAACTCTTCTTCGATATCTTCTTTAATCTGATCAACCAGTGAGTATAATTTTTCACTTTTCTTATCTTCATTCTTTATTTCTAAAACAGATTCTAACTCTTCCTTTAGATCGTCGTTTATGGTTGATTGATTCATAAACAACTCTCTATATTCTTGATCCTCCTGTAAAGCAAATATGATGTATTCTAAATGGGTAAATACAAATTCAGTTGAGTAGCGCAACGCTTCTTCACTTAAATTAAGTTCAACGCCTGCATCTTCTAAGTATTTACTATTAAGGATTTGTTTTAAAACTTCGCTATCTATTTTTGGGATTTTATTAATTTGTGTATTTGCAGATGCAGTTGATAGTAATACTGTGTTAAATAATAAAACAAAAGCTAACACTATTGCTGTAGTATGTCTTAGTTTAAGCAGCAGCGCCTTCATAATATCCCTCCGTAGATTAATTAGAATTTTAGCTAACAATTGAATATGCATGAACTACAAGAAAATAGATCACCCTTTCATTCTAAATAATTCAATAATTTGGATATAATTACAAAATATCATATTAATAACTATAAATAATTACCAATCAATCGACAAAACATCATTCTTGGACGAATAAATGAGTATGGAAGAAAATATAAAAACACTTGATTCCCTATCAATTGAGTAGTAAAGTGATAATAAGCTCAGCGAAGGGAGGCAAACTACCATGCGTAATAACACGATCGGCTCATTAATCTGGTTACGCTTGATGCGGTTTACCACCCAAAGCAACCAGCTGTCGAATGAGTTTCTCAAACGCTTCGATTTAACAACAGCTCAATTCGATGTCCTGATGCAAATTAGCGTCTATCAGCCTCTTACCCAATCGGAGTTAGCTGAGAAGGTTACCGTTACACAAGGTGGTATTTCTCGCATGCTCGTACGACTTGAAAAAGAAGGCTACATTGAACGCAAGCAGGATTGGAAAACGAAAACGATCAGCCTTACCGAAAAAGGCGAAGCGGTACTGGAACAAGCCTTTCCTGAACAATTGGCTTTCCAATCGTCTTTCTTTGACGAGGTACTGAGTGAAGAAGAACAAAAAACACTTTACACCCTGATGACACGCGTTCATAAGAATAGCCAAAAAAAAGAATTACCGCCCGAGTAATTTTTTTTACACCATCACTTGATTAGTCAAGTTAAATAAGGAGGGACTCCCATGTACACCATTCCAGGCCATCACCATGTATCTATGTTAACCAAGCATGCTTCATCGAATAATCACTTTTATCAGAACGTATTGGGACTGCGCAGAGTGAAGAAAACCGTCAACCAAGACGATCCGTCGATGTATCACCTGTTTTACGGAGATTTGACAGGCAGTGCTGGAACAGAGTTGTCGTTTTTTGAAATGTCCATGGTAGGAAAAACCGTACGCGGCACGAACGCCATCACTCGAATTGGACTGCTCGTCCCTTCACTGGAGAGCTTGGCCTTTTGGAAAAACCGCTTTGAACAACTGAATGTCCACCATGGCGACATTACCAAGTACGCTGGACGCGATGCCTTGCATTTCGAAGACCCGGAAGGTCTGCGGATGATCCTGATCAATAACAACAGCGAAGAATTTCCGTCGAATTGGTCTACATGGAGCGAATCCGTAGTCGAAGAAAAGCATCGCATTTTGGGAATCGGCACGGTTGAGATTACCGTCCGCTCCTTGGAGAAAATAGCCAGTCTGTTAACAGATACATTCGGCTATACCGAAGTATCACGCTCAGTGCAAGAAGCCATTTATCAATCCGTTCCAGGGAAGTCCTTCGGTGAAATTGTCATCAAGCAGGAAGAAGGAACACCTGAAAAGCCGGGCCGTGGAAGTGTTCATCACTTGGCGATTCGCGTGAATAACGACGAAGAACTGCAATATTGGGATGACGCCGTTCGTAAACGCGGCTTCCGTTCAACAGGAGTGATTGATCGATTCTACTTCAAAAGCTTGTATTTCCGTGAGTCCAACGGCATTTTGTTCGAAATTGCAACTGACGGTCCTGGCTTTACAGCAGATTCAACCGTCGAGGAGCTCGGAAAAGCTCTAGACTTGCCTCCATTCCTGGAAGAACGCCGCGCAGAAATTGAAGCCAAATTGACACCCATTGACTAAAAGGAGTGAATCACCATGGAACAATATCGTATCGACACAAAAAAAGGACTCGAATTAGGATTGTATTCCATTGGGGATCATAACCCAAACCCGCACACAGGCTCAAAAATTTCTTCTGAACAGCGCATTAAGGAATTAATTGAGGCAAGTAAGCTGGCAGATGAAGCAGGCCTTGATGTATTCGCTGTCGGCGAAAGCCACCAGACGCATTTTACGACACAAGCGCATACCGTCATTCTGGGTGCAATCGCACAAGCTACGAAAAACATTAAAATCGCCAGTTCCGCCACTGTATTGAGCACATCCGACCCGGTCCGCGTGTATGAGGATTTCGCAACCTTGGATCTGATCTCCAATGGTCGGGCAGAAATAGTTGCCGGACGCGGTTCCCGAGTAGGAGCGTATAGCCTCCTCGGCTACGATGTGCGCGACTATGAGGAATTGTTTGAAGAGAAAATGGACCTTCTTCTCAAGCTTAATAACGAGGATCGCATTACGTGGGAAGGGCAATTCCGTGCACCGCTACAAAATGCTACGATCCTGCCTCAGCCTTTACAAGGACGTCTGCCTATCTGGCGTGCAGTAGGGGGACCACCGGCAAGCGCAATTAAAGCCGGTCAAGCAGGCGTGCCTATGATGCTGACCACACTCGGAGGTCCTGCCATCAACTTCAAAGGTTCCGTTGATGCTTATCGGGAGGCCGCGAAGCAAAATGGTTTTGACCCAGCGACCTTGCCAGTAGCGACAACGAGTTTATTTTATACAGCCGACAAAACTTCAGACGCACTTCGTGAGTACTATCCGCATCTAAATGGTGGGTTTATCGCATTGCGTGGCGGTGGCTATCCGAAGCAACAGTTTGCGCAAGCTGTCGATTATCGAGATGCGTTAATGATTGGGAGTCCAGACGTCATCATCGAGAAAATGCTCTACCAATACGAAATGTACGGACAACAACGCTTCATGGCGCAAATCGATTTTGGCGGTGTACCTTTTGATAAAATCGCAAAAAATATTGAACTGATTGCAACGAAAATCTTACCAGAAGTGAAAAAGCATACAACCAAATCCTAACCAAAAAAGGAGTGGAACTTATGAAAATCGTCGGAATCGCGGGCTCTAACGTAGGCTCGAAAACAAGAACAGCCATGGATTTGACACTCAAAATGGCACGGGAAAAATACCCGGATGCAGAGATTACGTTGCTTGACCTCGCCGAGTACAATCTCGTCTTCAGTGATGGACGGAATTACACGGATTACGAAGGGGACACCAAGCTCGTGACCGAAACCATCATGGGAGCCGATGCGCTTATCATTGGAACACCCACATTCCAAGCATCCATCCCAGCCACATTGAAAAACATTTTTGATCTGTTGCCTGTCAACGCATTCCGGGATAAAGTCGTCAGCGTATTGGTCACGGCAGGAACATCCAAACACTATCTCATGGCGGAACAACAGTTGAAGCCAATCCTGTCTTATATGAAGGCACATATCGTACCCACTTATGTTTTTATCGAAGAGAAAGACTTCAACCGCAAAGAAATCATCAATGATGATATTCACTTCCGCCTAGAGCGACTTGTCGAGGATACGGTACTGCTCGTCGATACCTATGCACGGATTCGGGAGCAAAAAGATGCCGAGTATGATTTTTAATCGAATCAAATTTATCTCAAATTAAAGAAACTCAATACAAAACTATTTAGGAGGAATTATCCATGACAACGAAAAACCACCATGTCATTGACGCAAATGATGCAGCGCTGTTGTTGATCGACCATCAAAGTGGTTTGTTCCAAACAGTAGGGGATATGGATGTGCCGCAAGATGACGACAGATATTACACTGGCTCGCGTAGTGCAAGCAGGAGCAGTTCCTATTGATACACTCGCTGTCATGTCCGAATTGCAAAAAACATGGAACCGCCCAGATGCCCAAGAGTTCGCAGAAATCTATGCGGAAGTGATGCCAAACTACGGCCTGCTCATCGAAAGCTTCCAAAGAGCGTTTAAAGAAGGCCTGGCAGCGAAGTAACCTGCCGTCCAACTACCTTAACAATGAAAAGACGCAGATCTTCTTCTCACAAGGAAAGAAGGTCTGCGTCTTTTTTATTTTTCCATCATAGTTAAATTTATCCTAAGTAGATTATAATCATGAAGCAACAGATGAATCACATGTAAAAGGTGGCGTGACGACTTGTGAATACTTGGAGGATACTGGACATTGATCCTACCGACGATATTTCGACGATTAAAAAAGCCTATGCGAAAAAGCTGAAGATGCATCACCCGGAAGATGATCCGGAGGGCTATCAGCAACTGAGAGAAGCATACGATCGGGCCATCAAAATGGCGAAGCAGCGTGAGAAAATACAAAAAGCAGAAGTGACATTCACAGCCGATACAGAAGCTCCTGTACAAACGGACGAGGATAACCCCATTCTCACTGTTCAACGTCGGCTGTCCTTTCAACATATTGACGCCACACTTGATCGCAATGATCCGGTTGTGGAAGAGGACACCCCCATTCTCACTGTTCAACATCGGCTATCCTTTCAACATATTGACGCCACACTTGATCGCAATGACCCGGTTGAACAGATAGACACTTTTATGGAACAAGTAAAAGCTTTGTACGACGATTTCCCTTCCAGAATCAATCCAGAAAATTGGACAAAGCTGCTCCGTTCTGACTTAGTGTGGAATATACATCAGAGCAGAATCGTAAGTGATCGTCTGTTTCACTTTCTGCACGAGCACCACCATTTGCCCAAAAGCGTGTGGTTAATACTAGAGGATGGCTTTCAATGGCGGGAGCTTATTCAAAAGCCTTTTTATATGGACAAGCACTCGAAAAAATTCTGCCAATACTATCTGAAACAGCTAGACGAGCCAGGATTGCGTTTTGACACTTTGCTCGCGGCGACCCATCTCGATCGTGATTTGTTCTTGTCTTACCGCGATGCAGCTTATCAAGCCTTGAAAGAAAATCAACTGGAGCAAGCAAGCCACTCACTTAACCCGGCTATTGCCTTATTTGCCGATGATCCCGAATTGCTTCGCCTTCAGGGAGAGTATTGCCAGCGCATCGGTGACACGGACGGTGCACTTGACGCTTATTCCCGTATCATCAGCATTCAGCCAGACGATATCGACAGCTACCTGACTCGGGCCTACATCTGGTACAACAATCAACATTTCACCGAAGCTCAGAAGGAATGCGAGTACATCTTGTCTCAACTTCCAGACCATCCGGAAGCACTGAGCCTGCTCGGAAAGTGTCAGCTGAAGCTGGGTAATACGACGCAGGCAAAAGTCACATTTGAACAACTGCTCGCAGCTTGTCCGCACGATTACGAGGCGCTCATTTTGCTCACCCAGATTCGCGCAAACATGCTGAAGCAAGTCAAGAAGCTGCCAGCCAAAGAACGAAAGCATGCCTTGCAGCAATTGACTTCACAGCTGGGAGAACGGAAAGGCTTGAATAAACAAATACTTCCAGCCATTCATTTTCAAGTAACCATAGCTACGGTGGCCCTTGCTCTCATCATGCTTTTTCAATCTCTTCTATACAACGCATATGTAGATCATACAAAGTCCACTCCCACATCTAATGTAAAGCTTCTTCAGGATGGACTGGTCAACGTATCATCGCCAGAAGCTTTGGAGCAGATTGGACCCAATCAATTCGTTCAGGCCAAGTTAACGAATCTCCGTAGTCTGAAAATCTATCAGTATACGAAAACAGATAAAGACGGAAATAGCTACACGGCATACGAAAATTATTTGACGCTTAATGAAACTGGAGACATAGGAAAAATTACTCCTTCAGGCTACGTAAAAATCGGCTACTTGGGCGATACACCCATCCTCGTCATTACGAAGCATAGTACGATCGAGATTGAAAAAACCGGAATCTTAGAATTTGAAATGGGCCAGGTAATGGATATACCGCCTAAGGTACTGATGGACACAAAGAAAATGTTACAGGATTTGGAACTGACTTCTTTGTTCGATTTCAACAAGCTCAATCAGAATCAAATGGTTGAGGTAAAGTATTTGACGATCCCGACGATCCCGAGTCCGAGCACGCCGTTGGAGATCTATATCTATGGGCTGATTCTTTTGGTCTTGTGTCGTTTCTTCTTTGGGTCACTGTACAATCTGTATATCATCACTCGAGTCTATTAACAAGGAGTGGACTTTTTCATACATGTTCACATTCAAGCGTAAAAAGGAAAAACAATTTCACTTCTTTACCTACAGTATGCATTCAGCTATTGCGATTGGGGCAGATACGGTCTACATCGAAATAAAAGATAACTATAGCAAACGGGGAATAAGAGACGCAGCGAGTCAGAAAGAAAGACTATCGTGGATGCTAAATGAAGGTGAGCGGAAAGAATTTGCCCGGCTTCACCATTTCTTATCAGCGTTATCGGAGTCAGGACGAGCGGAATATATCAACTCCTTGGAACCAGATCAGGATCGCGTCGCCAAGGCAAAGGTTGTTCATTACTATCTGCGAAGACTCCCGGCTGAAGGAATTGCCGCCTATGATTATGCCTGGGCCACCTACTTGAGTGGTACGAGATGGGAAAATGGCGGCTATATCAGCAAAGAGGAAGCTCGGCAGTTTAAGCTACAGGCTGTGAGACAAGCGCAGCAAGCCTATAACAGCTGGAGCGAGTTTATCACGGGATATATCGCCGGCTATCAATTTATGACTGCGCAAACATCGCTGGATTACCTACGCCAAAATGATTGGAATTTTTCACGCTCCTTTGTTTCCAAACACTGCTTCCTATCGAAATCTAACTGGCATACAGACTTTTCAAATTTTAGCTAATAAATATAAGCTCTCCCCATTTTGGGCGCAGAGCTTTTTTACTTTCTTGCTACTCCTTCTTCTGTCCAACCACACCAAAGAAAAACATTTCCACCCATTGCTCCATACTCAGCGTTAATCGCTCGCGATTCGATGCTTCCCAATGCCGTCCCAGCTCATTTTTGTACATCGTGAAGTACATCATCATCATTTCTTCTGTCAGATCACGCTGAATATAACCTTCTTGCTTCCCAAGCCCGACAAACTTCATAAAAAAATGCCTGATTTTTTGCTCGTATTCGCTTTCTATTCGTTGCAGCAAACCACTTAGTTCAGAAAAGGGGGCGTTCTGAAACTCATCCGAGAGGTTATGCAAATTCTTGGCTTCCAGCAGCATGATCTCCTTTGTCTTTTCAGGAAAAGAACTCTCCGAATCGAGAATCGCCTCATACTGCTCCAACTGCTTGTCCATCCAGTTCATGAGCATGTCCGCGTAGAGCTGTTCTTTTGTCCCAAAGTAGTTATAAATGGTCGCCGGAGAAACCTTCGCGCTCTGCGCAATTTCATTTACGCTGACTTTTTGAAAACCATGCTTGGAGAACAATTGAAAGGCAGCACTGTATATTTGATCGATTTTGTTCTGTTTTCGACGTTCGAATCCGTTCATCTTCTCCACCTCTTTATGTAGTGTAGCTTATGTTTTAGAGTAGTTCAATAAATACACTACATAACCATTGAATGGACAGACTTCGACAGTTATAATTATTTTGTAGTAATTAACTACATTCACTACATATTTTCTGTGAGATGGGAGTGATCTTATCATGAAACAAATACGGATTCCTGCTTTTTTGCATGACGTCTTTGGTGAAAAGCAGAGCATTGGCTCGATCGCAGTCATCCTGCTGTTCGGCGGAGCGCTGACCACTGCTCTCTATTTGAGGTTCCCTGAACTCACGCACAGCTTGCCTATTTGGCGCAGCACCCTCGCATTGTTGCTTGTATTCGATATATTTTCTGGTTGCTTAGCGAATTTTACGATCTCAACCAGCAATTTTTATGCGGCTCGTAAAAAAAATCGAATTGTATTTATCGCCATTCACGTTCATATCATCCTGGTCGCATTTCTTTTACAGCAAAACCTCGTGTATTCCATAGGGGTATGGGCTTATACGATTGTAGGAGCTTTTGTTGTGAATGCTCTTTTTGGGCATCGTTCGCAACTGTTTGTCGCAGGCATTCTCCTGTCTATTGGCCTTGGTTGGATCCCATTGCTCCCAGGTATGCATCCGTTTCTGTTGATCACCTGCTTATTCTTTATGGTAAAAGTATTATTTAGCTTTGCAGTCAATCATTATGGGAAAGGAATCAACAACACAGGTACAGAAAAATGAGGACTTCCTACCGCCTATCCAAACTCACAAAGTCGGATAAACCCGCATTCGTATCACTCATGAGCAGGGCATTTTCGCGTGATCCTTTATTTATGTATGTATTTGGTGATTCACAGCTCGATAGCAAAGCAAGAAAGAGCGTCACAGCTTTTCTGTCCTTTCTGTTTGATAAGAGCTTTCTGTTGCATGAGGAAGTATGGGGTATTTTTGACAATGACAGCTTACTCGGCACATACGTCGTCGAGAAGCCACAAACAAGCAAGCTTCCGAATATAAAAGGGGGCTTCCTGTTAATCGGCATGTTGATTCCGTTAGTATTTCAACTGTCTGGAAAGACTCTGCTCCTCCTTAATTCCTATATGCGCATTACAAGAACGGCCGCTCCATCATGGAAGCACCACTACCTCATCATGATTGGGGTAAAACCGGAGGCTCAAGGAAAGGGGGTCGGCAAAACCATGATGCAGCACCTGTTTCAAACCACACAGGATGACCCCGAATCGCAGGGAATCGCGCTGGATACGGAAAAGGAAGAGAATGTAGCTTTGTATCAAAAACTCGGATTTACGTTACGAGAACAAACAAAAATCGATAATGTCCCTGTGTATTGTATGGTCTATCAAAAAAATCGCTAGAATGACGGATACATGCTGCCGCCACTTCGCTTTATGTTACAATTATTGTAAGAAATACGCACACCGCAGGAAGCGAGTTGATCTTATGAAAAAGAAAGTCATCCTGGCTGGCGGCACTGGCTTTATCGGCAAGTATCTGGCAGACAAATTCAATCAACTTGGCTACGAAGTATTGATCATCGCAAGAACTTCCCCTCATATAACGTGGGATAATCACGCAAAAATCGTGGAAGCTTTGGAAGATTCCGAGCTGCTCATCAATCTGGCGGGCAAATCCGTCAACTGTCGTTATCATGATAAAAACAAAGAAGAAATCCTGAGATCTCGGACAGAGACCACTCACATACTTGGCAATGCCATATCGGCCTGCAAAAACCCGCCTTCACTCTGGCTCAATTCCAGCACAGCCACCATCTATAGGCATGCGGAGGATCGCCCCATGACAGAAGAAGCAGGGGAGATTGGAACAGGCTTTTCTGTCGATGTCGCCAAGCAATGGGAATCTGCCTTCTTTTCCTTTGATTTGCCGCAAACGAGACAAGTAGCATTACGCATGGCAATCGTGCTGGGGGAAAACGGCGGAGTTATCGATCCATACAAAAATCTCGTTCGCTTTGGACTCGGGGGAGTACAAGGGTCTGGAAACCAGCGTTTTAGCTGGATTCATGTCGAAGATATTTTCCAGATCATTCTCTTTTTGAAGGAGAGAACCGATTTAAGCGGCGTATTCAATTGTTCTTCTCCACAACCCGTCACAAACCGTGAGTTCATGCAGCATTTTCGCAACGTGATGAATCGTAGCTTTGGACTGCCTTCTCCCAAATGGATGCTGGAAATGGGAGCGATGATGATCGGAACGGAAACAGAGCTGGTGCTGAAAAGCCGTTGGGTTATTCCAGAAAGGCTTGAGCGTGAAGGGTACCAGTTCCGCTTTGCCCACATCGATAAAACGTTGCAGGAAATCTTGAAATGACCGACAAGCATTCCATGAACTATGTTCTCCACGCAAAAAGCAAGCAATTTTACTGGGAAGGGGATGGGCAGCTTTCCATTAAGACATTCCAGAATGGAAGGGCGCATTACAAGACGAGTAAAGGCTTTTTTGCTGTGGAAGAGGGCAGGTATCTCTTACTTAACGAAGGGGAGTATACCATTTCCATCGAGGAAGATGAGGAAGTGGAATCGTTTTGCATTTTCTTTAAGCGAGGTCTTGGCGAGGAGATTGTAAGCACGCTCGTGGAACCAACAGACCGCCTTCTCAGTGATCCTTACAAGGAATCGGCTTCAATCGGTTTTTTTGAAAAAACCTATCCTACGAGCCATACACTCGCTTCTCAGTTAGCGAGTTTGAAAGAGAGTCTCGCCTTCCTTGATCGGGACTCCATCGGTTATGAAGAACAATATCACAAGATTATGCGGACCCTATTACTCCGGCATTTCGATGTAAGAAAAGAAATGGACGCTTTGCACGCGCTTCGGCAATCGACGCGTGAAGAACTTTATCGAAGAATCAGTACCGCCCATGATTATATACGAGCTTTTTATGATCAACCAATCAGGCTCGATGAGATCGCGCAGATTGCTTGTCTATCCCCCAACCATTTATTGCGAGCGTACTCCCAAGTGTATGGCAAAACGCCTCATCAGCATATTTCGGAATACCGGATACAAAAAGCCAAACAACTGTTAGCCAAGCTGGAATTCAATATGACAGACATCACCTTTGCGCTTGGATTCAGTAACCCCGTATCCTTTAGCAAAATGTTTAAGCAACATGTCGGCATTTCTCCTCTGCAATTCAGAAAAAAAGTGATTTTGGATAAGAACTAATCATTTGATTCGTTTATGCTGATGAGGAGACGTGAACAAAAGGGGGATTTTATCATGAAAACGAACCTGATTCAAAAAGTAGGGCAGATCGGCATCCCTGTAAAAAACCTAGAAAAAGCCGTCCATTTTTACAAAGAGCAGCTTGGGCTCCCTCTTTTGTTTCAAACAGGCAATATGGCGTTCTTTGAATGTAACGGACTTCGCCTCATGCTGAGCCTGCCGGAAAAAGAGCAATTTGCACACGCTAGCTCCGTCATTTACTTTCAAGTGGATAACATTCAAACCGCCTTTGAAGAATTAACGAATAGGGATGTTACGTTTATCGACGAGCCCCATCTCGTAGCCAAAATGGGACAAATGGAAACCTGGATGACCTTCTTCAAAGACACAGAAGAGAATACGCATGCCTTAGTGAGTGAAGTACAAGGAGAGGCTGCTTGTTAGAAGACATACTATAACCGCCGATGTTTCCTTAACGTGGGGAGCATCGGCTTTTTGTATACGTATATAAAACCGTTAAAATCCAATCGTGACAACACCTATTCTGGTTTAAGGTTCAATTAAGGTTACGGGGCTACAATGAATTTGTAAGTTAACTGCTTACAAAAAAAAGGAGGTTATGAAAATGAACAAATTGGTAAACTTGGCAACTAAGAAACGGGTAGGTATGGCACTCTGCAGTGTGGGTGCGCTGATGCTAGCCACAGCTACAGCTTTTGCCGCGAGTACGCCACAAATCGGAACAGAAATTACTGCTCAGGTAAAAACGGAAGATGGAGTTAACCTTTATTCCACAGACAGCGGAAAAACTTGGAATAAAACTACACCAGCTTCTACGGACCAAGCAATTAAAGTAACCAGCTTCAAAGATGGCGTCGCAACAGTCGAAGCTGCCGGTGACTTGAGTGATGCAGACAGCTCGAAGTCCATCACAGTAAAAGATGTCATGGTAAAAACGGAAGACGGGGTTAATCTCTATTCCACAGACAACGGCAAAACCTGGAACGAATTTACACCGACTTCTACGGACCAGGCTTTCAAAGTCACCAGCTTCAAAGATGGCATCGCAACCATTGAAGCTGTGGAGAATGCCGATTTACACAATGCAGACAACTCGATGGATATCATGGTAAAAATCGAAAATGGAGTTACGCTATATTCTACAGATGGAGGAAAAAGCTGGAACGATAAAGCACCCAACAAAAACTAAGACTCTATCTATGTATCGCAACCATAACACTTGCGAGTGTTATGGTTGCTTTATGGCATAATACTCCATATAAAAACCTATTAGCAGAAAATCGTTTTTGCATGCTATGTTTTCTTACAGCTTGATTACCTTACTGGTCGGAGTGCTGCGCATGAGAATTTTAATGGTGGAAGATGAAAAGCATATGGCGGAAGCAATCGAACAGGTTTTGAAAAAAAATCATTACAGTGTTGACTTGGCTTTTAATGGTGAAGACGGTTTGGATTGTGGACTTTCCGGTATATACGACTTCATCATTCTCGATATCATGTTGCCAAAAATGAATGGCATAGCCGTGCTGAAAGAATTGCGAAAGAATGGTATAGATACCCCTGTTATCCTGTTAACTGCCAAAGGCGGAACATCAGACAAAGTGATTGGTCTTGACAGCGGAGCCGATGATTACCTTGCCAAGCCTTTTCCAACAGAGGAATTGTTGGCACGTTTAAGGGCACTGGGACGCAGAAAAAGCGAGTTGATATGTGATAACGTCTTAAAGTACGGCGATATCGAGTTAAACCCCCATACCCTTAACCTTCGTTGCAGAAAAAGCGATTTTAAATTAACCCTGAAAGAATGTCAGTTGCTGGAATTATTGATTCACAGACGGAACGGCATTACTTCCAAAGACAGCATTATTGAAAAAATTTGGGGATATGATACCGATGCCGAGGACAACCATGTAGAAGTATATATCTCTTTTTTAAGGAAGAAATTAACCAGTTTAAAATCATATGTGTCCATACAAACCAAGCGAGGCGTAGGGTACTATTTAACGTCCAAAGAAAGCGCAAAATAGATAAGTAAGCGGGTGGTATAGCTTTGTTTAAACAATTGCGCAAAAAATTCTTGATACTCAATATGTCGATCATATCAGCATTGATGATAACGGCATTTTTTATCATTTATCTCATTACGTACAACAACATTCAAAGCGAAAATGTGAACAAACTGAACAGTTTATCTGTCAGATCACCGACAATGGATGTTACTTTATCCAAAATGGGGGAAACTGTTCTTTCCTTGAATTATTCCATGTCTTTTCATATACAGGTTGACGCTCATGGTGCGCTTCAAAAGGTTAACTCGTTTATCGACATGGCAGATGAAACCTATAAACAAGCTGCGAATCTTGCGTGGCAAGAGAAAAAGAATAATTCCGTTATCAGTCTGGATGGTAAAGACTGGATGTATAGAATTTCCGAAAGTCCTGTAATGGTAAGAATGGATGAAAACGGAAAGATGCAATATTCCAGAGACAGCGGGCAAACATGGACTGTGGACGATCCCAGTTCTATTGATCAGAAGAATAATCTTTATCAGATTGTGTTTTTGGATGTAACGGATGACAGCAAAACACTTACAGGCCTGCTCATAACGTTTGTTTCAGTAGGTTTTATCATGCTGTTCGTCATTTACTTTATTAGTATGTATTTTGCAAACAGAGCCATCAAGCCTATCTCTATCTCATGGGACAAACAGAAGCAGTTTATAGCGGATGCCTCACATGAACTAAAAACACCCTTGGCCATTATTTCAGCAAATTATGATGCATTGATGACAAACGAGGATGATACCATTAGAAGCCAGAAAAAATGGCTGGAATATATCCGAAATGAAACATCTCGAATGACCAAGCTAGTAAATGAACTTTTATATTTGGCTAAGAATGATGAGGCGGAAGTGAAACTGCAATACTCTTCGTTTGATTTAAGCCAAGCTGTGAAAAATATTATTTTGTCAATGGAAGCCGTAGCTTTTGAGAAAGGTGTAAAAATTATTCAACATATAGAGCCTGATTTAACGATAAAAAGTGATAGAGATAAAATCAACCAGGTCATCACCATATTAGTGGATAATGCATTCAAATATACTGAACAAAACAGCTATATTGAAATAAGGTTGAAAAAGGTAAAAAAGCGTATCCTCTTTTCTATTAAAAACAGTTGCAAAGGCTTGTCCAAACAGGATTTACCCAAGTTGTTCGACAGGTTTTATCGCACAGACACTGCACGTACGTATGAAAATGGCAATCATGGATTGGGCCTTTCTATAGCAAAAACCATTATGGAGAGGCTTGGTGGCGAGATTTACGCTGAAAGCGACGAGAGCGAAAGCATCACCTTCATCTTTATCCTTTAACCAAACCCAATGTACCAAGGGCAATCGGTCGTTCCACCGCTTTGCTCTTTGTGGACTCGACAAAAATACATGTCGAGTTTTTTTCATTCCCTTACACTTCCTTAACATGGGAAAAGTCAATTCTCAATATAAGCATGGTAGGATCATACATGAAATCAGCAGCAGATTGAAAAGGAGACAACGTATGAAAAAATGGATGTATACGCTAACGGCGTCACTCGTACTCTCGACCCTTTTCGGTTACGGTCCAACCCATGCTTCCGGTACGGATTCAGCTAATGTCCATAATGGTAAAGCACGTTCTGTAGGCAGCCTTTCTTTTATAGGAGAAAAGACCATTCCATTTAACCAGCAGTTTGAAGGAACGACTGTTGGAGGACTTTCAGGTATTCATTATGATCCAAAACAAGGACAGTGGCTCATCATCAGTGATGATCGGTCTGATAAAAGCCCTGCGCGATTCTACCAGGCAAAATTAGCCTACGACCATAAGCAGTTTCAATCGGTTCAGCTATCAGGGGTCACATTTTTAAAGCAACCGAATGGAAGTGAATATCCCAATCAAAAGCTATTCGCTACGCAAGGTGGGGAAATCCCGGATTTGGAGGATATTGCGGTAGACCCCAAGAATGGAACCATCTGGTATACAACGGAAGGCAGCCGAACGCATGGCATGAATCCATCTGTCAAGCATGCGACCAGAGATGGGAAGTATTTGTCTTCTTTCCCAGCTTACAAGCTATTCACCATGTCTCCCAAATACGAAATCGGACCTCGCCAAAACCAAACCTTTGAAGGTCTCAGCTTTTCTCCTGACGGCTCATCGCTTTGGGTTGCCATGGAAAACGCTGTCTATCAGGATGGGGGACTCCCAACGGTAAACGCTGGATCGCTCTCGCGCATCACGCAATATGATCGCAATGGAAACTTGAAATCACAATATGCCTATCCAGTTGATGCCATCCCTGCAAAACCCGGTCCTGGAAAGTATGCGGATAATGGCGTAACGAGTATTCTCGCTGTCAATGATCATCAGCTCTTGCTGACAGAACGTGCCGGCGTTGAAGGAGCAGATGGAACCTTCACCTTCCATGTTCGTGTATATGAGATTGATACAGCTGGTGCCTCTGACATTTCCAATCTGGATTTGATACTTGGAAAGAATATCACTCCAGTTAAAAAACGTCTGGTTCTGGACTTATCCAAATCAGGTCTACGGCATATTGATAACATCGAAGGGATAACGTGGGGACCCAAACTTCCGAATGGACATGACAGCTTAGTTCTGGTTTCAGATAACAACTTCGCAAGTACACAAACCACTCAGTTTTTAGCTTTCGAAGTTCTGCCTAAAAAGTGAGTAACAAGGTATAGAAAAAAGGGGCTTTCCCAAAAAGTCAGGAAAATGACTAAGGGATCGCCCCTGTTTCTATTTCCTTTATCCTTTCACCGTAGCAATCGGCGCCACTTCCGCCACAATCTCAGCCATACCATGATCAACATGTGACTGAATGACCGGAGTAATATCCTTGTAAGCATAAGGCGCCTCTTTTTTCAGCTCTTCTTCCCATTTTTTCAAAATATCGCTCCGTCCGCGCAAATCCGCCCGCTTCGGATCAATCGGATTGATCACACGGAAGTTGGCAAGAAACTCGCGAAACCTGTCATCATTCACTTTTACAGCATCGCCGCGAGAGAGCGCACGACCAGCGCCATGGCTTGCACTAAACAAGCTGTCCCGATTGCCTAGCCCCGCCAAAATAAAGCTGTGCGCCCCCATCGAACCAGGGATAAAAACAGGTTCGCCCGTATACTGAAACGGCGTGCCCATCATTTGCTCGGCCGATTTCGCCGTACACGACCCTTTTCGGTGCAAAAATCCGCCCACCTGCTCGAGCTGCTCTTCCCACAAATAATTATGAGGGGCATCGTACAACAGCTTGTGTTCAAAATCGCCCAATACATCGGAAATCGATTTGTACATCATCAGCCCCAGCATCAATCGGTTGGCAAACGCAAAGTTCGCTGCATTGTGCAGGAGACTCCAAAACATTTTCCACTGCGGCAGGGAACGCTCCGAAAGAGGCAGTGGATACATACCATTATCCGGATGCTTCAAGGAAGTCGGGTACATCTTTTTCAGCATCTCTTTGATCCATGCACCACTGTTATAACCAATGGAAACGGAGCCGGTATGAATCATGAGGACGACTTGCCCCTCCTTTAGCCCCCACTGGCTGGCGATAGAGCCCTGGTGTACTTTTTTGACCACCTGAATCTCAAAAAAATGATTCCCTCCGCCAAGCGAGCCGATTTGTGCATCTCGGGAAAGCTCGGCAGGACCAAGAAAGTCATCGAGACCAATCGTCGATTCCGCGATAAAAGACCCCATTTTATTAACATGGTTCAAATCCAGCTCCTGCTGCTTCTCATTGTAATAACGCCAAATTCCCTCTCCATTCGCTTCTTTGTGGCTGTCCAGTATGCCGATCAGACCTTCCTTGAACATTTTTTCGCGCATATTCCGTGTCATGGGAATATTGCGGCCTCCTTCGAAAAATACATGGCGGACATTCCGCTCAATGGCATCCAGATGTGTTCGAATCTGTTCCTCGCACAAATCCGTGACATACAAACGCATCCCGCAGTTAATATCGTTGCCAATCGCTTGCGGCAGCACAAAACCACGGGTAAACAGCGTCGTGCCCACAGGAACGCCGCTCCCTTTGTGAAAATCAGGCGTAATAGCTACTTCCAAAACCCCAGCATCGGGATCGTCAAAATAATCGGGTGAATGCTTTTGCAGTGTTGCAATTGTTTCATTCATTTCCAAAAGTCGATGAAGCTCCTCTACCGCATTGTTTTCTACTTTTACTTCCGGATTCATGAAATATTTAATCAGCGTGTTGCTCAATATAAAACCACCTTCACTTTTATAGGAACGTATGTTCTTTATTTACCAATAGAAAAAGCCGCCTTCATGCTCATTTCTTCATTCCTCGATGAAAAATGCAGCATTGAATCGCAGCCTTTACGCTTGGAGCTATTGTGTTATCACAAGGGGGTTATCCGCAGTCTATGGGAAACGGAGTTGGCGCACCCTTAAGCCGCGCAATTGCGTAAAAGGCATACCTATGGAGTTGGATCTTGTCGCTAAGTTGTTTTGTCTTGGTTACGTATGCGAACATGTTTAAATCCTCCTCCTTTCGTTTCTTGCTCACGATCTTATCATTGGATAAATTTAACTGTCAAGCCCCCGAAATATCGAGGGCCAGTTTGATCTTACCCATTACTTCGAGTCTAACTCGCCTTCCATAAACTTGATCAGGTACACCTCCGGCTGCGCGAGGAACTCCGTAAAGCTGCACAAATCCGCATACTCCTTATGCTCCTCATCATAGCAGCCTATGCTACCTTTTTGCTTCGGATTCCACACAAGATGCAGATGGGAGTAGTTGTCGATTTCGGCAGACAAACGCAGCAGCTTTTGCCGACCAACCTTCATCTCAATGGTGTCCGTCAATGTGAAAAAGTCGATGTACCCAATGTCATATTCATTTTCCGCCAGCTCAAGTCGCAGCTCTTCTCCGGTAAGGAAACCAATCAGTTCTTCGGTCAGTTTATATTTTTGCAGCTCGTACTTCTTGTTCTCCACATCATGCAGCTCGGCAGGTTCCAGCGATTTTAAATACTCGGACAACACAGTATCTTTATTGCTGACCGCTATGGTATAAGGTCGCTCGCCGCTCTTTTCCGCTATCATGACGTCCGCACCCCGTTCAATCAAATACTTGACCATGGCGACATTCCCCATGCGCGTGGCAACCGTTAATGGGGTCGCTTGATACGGATACACCATATCCGGTTCGTTAAAATTGATGTCCACCCCATGATCGAGCAAATAAGCGGTGGTCGTAAGGTCGTGATCCGACACGGCTTGACGCAATACCTCTCCGCCATGCAGTCTCACATCCAATCCCAACTCATGAATGAGCGGGATATTTTTTTTGTTGCCATAATAAGCCTGCGAATAAGCGCCTGAGCGCACTTGATTGAGCATGTCCAGCTTGGCGCCTTGCGCTACAACATAACGAACAATCTCTTCCTTGCAATAGCGTACTGCAAGCAAAAATGCCGGATTATTTTTGACACTCAAATTGACGCCGTGCTCTACCAGCAGCTTTACAACCTCCAATTTCTCCGATACGAACGCCAGTTCCAACGGACTTAGCGTCGTGTATTTGCTGAGCACGATGCCCTCTTCTATATCCCAACCGGCTGCAATAGCATCTTGCAAAGCCGGAATATTTCCTTGATAAATATGCATCGCGATTTCTGGCAGCTCTTCGAACCTCCCGATATCTTTCAGCTTGATCATCAATTATCCTCTCCTGCCCATTGTCTTGTAAAAAATATAGAAAATTATTTGGCAAAAAACAACAAATAATTGCCTGATTCTCCTTAATTCGATTGTAAATATAGGGAATTTTATCTATTTTTGACGAATCCAGTCGATAAAAAGTTTTTTCCCAATAAAAGGAGTATTTTTACGGGAAGAGAAATACTTATGCAAATCGTCTTATACATAATTTTTAAGGAGAGTGGACTGATGAAGAAGATGCGTACTCTCGCTTCTCTTACGCTTGCAGCAACACTCATGCTGAGTGGCCTTCCTTACAATGCACTGGCAGCGGCGGAGTTTAGCGAACAGGATTGGGAGAAAGTAAACGAATATACCAACGCGGAAGTAGAGCTTGGCTCCGAAATCTCGAAAATCTCCCCTCTGTTGAACACCAGTTCCAGCAAAAATGTCAGTGTCATTATTGAGCTGAACAGTGAGCCTTCGATCGTAGCTAAACAAGATGAAGGTTCAGAATCTTCCGTTAGATCATTGCGAGCAAAAGTAGAGGAGGAGCAAGAATCCTTCCTCGATGAGGCAAAAGATAACAAGGTCAAACTGAAGGTAAAGCGCAAGTTTGAGCATGTATTCAACGGTATGGAAGTAACCGTGTCAGCCGACGAATTAGAAGAGCTGGCTGGACTGCCACAGGTTAAACGCATTTATCAGAATACGTATTATGAGCTCCCCGAAATTGATGCCGTCAGCGAGAAACAATCGGCAACCAAATGGGATCAGGCCCCTCTCCAACAAATCGGCGTTCTCGATATGTGGAAAGCAGGTCTGACAGGAAAAGGATTGAAGGTCGGCGTCATCGATACCGGTGTCGATTACAAGCACCCTGATCTCAAGGATGCCTATAAAGGCGGATATGACTCCTTCGACAATGACAAAGATCCTTATGAAGAAGCACCAATCCCTGTGGAAGATGACCGCGATGGAAAAGGATATGAAGGCTCCAGCCATGGAACTCACGTCTCCGGCACCATCGTAGGACGCGCTAAAAACAAGACCTCAGATGTACAGGTAAAAGGGGTTGCCTACGGTGCAGACCTCTACGTCTACCGCGTATTGGGCCGAGGCGGCGGTAGCTCCGCTCAGGTCATCGACGGTATCGAAAAAGCGGTGAAAGACGGCATGGATGTCATTAACTTGTCGCTTGGTGCCTCTATGGAGAAGAACTCTGACTCTCCAGATGCCATCGCTGTGAATAACGCGGTGCTGTCTGGTGTGATCACGGTTGTATCGGGTGGGAATTCAGCCGACGATGAACGCGGCAGACATTTCTACACGGCGGGATCACCTTCTGGTGCGAGGCTGCCGATTACAGTTGCAGCGGTAGACTCTCCTACCGTGCAATATGATGGCTCAGCAACCTCGTCCTTCGGAGCCAATTACGAATTCCCTGTGATGGCATGGCAGGTTAGAAAGGATAACTTCTCCTCCATCGTCGGAACCAAACCGCTGCCAGTCGTCTATGCCAACCTTGGCTCCCGCAGCGATTTTGAAAAGGCAAGTGTAAAAGGCAAAGTCGCTCTCGTTTCTCGCGGTACTCTCGGCTTTACGGAAAAAATCGAGAACGCCCGAAAAGCTGGTGCTGTCGCTATCGTGGTCTTTAACGGTAACGACGCCGACGGGGATGGCCAAGCTGACCTGGATATCCGTGATCGTGAGGGCTATGTCAACACGATCCTGGGTGACCAGATCGAAGCGATCCCTACCTTTGACATGAAGGGTCTGGAAGGCCGAAAACTGGCAAAAGAGCTGCTGGCTGACCCTGAAAAAGCGAAAACTCTGACGTTTACGTTCTCTGAAAAATACCCAAGCACCAATGATCCTGGCGACCGCATCGCCGGATTTAGCTCCCGTGGTCCAATCATGGGCGACGATTACAGCATCAAGCCGAATCTAGCTGCGCCAGGTGTAGCTGTTCTGTCCAGCTATCCATCTTGGAGCAAGCTGATCCCTGATGCCAAGTACGACAAGGCATATGCCCGTTTGAACGGTACAAGCATGGCGGCTCCGCACGTTTCCGGTCTCGCCCTGCTGTTAAAACAAGCACATCCGGACTGGACCCCTTCGGATATCAAGGCAGCGCTCGCAAACACCTCAAAACAGGTGTATAGCCCAGACGGCACGCTGTACGATGTGTACTCCCAAGGTGCAGGCCGTGTAAATGGCTACGACGCGTCGAAAACACCTGCTGTTCTGACAACGGTCGAGCAGCTCACCATTTTGGGCGAAGATTTTGAGCCGAAGACCATCCCGTATTATGCAGATAATGTTTCCTTTGGCTTGCTGAAGGCTGGCAGCAATACCGTCACGAAAACGCTCCAGCTGAAAAACCTGTCCAAGAAAGAAGTTTCTTACGAAGCAAAAGTGATCATGCATCCGTCCGTCACGACAGATCCATACAAACCAGGCTCCAAATCGCCAAATGTCGATGACATCGATGTGGAAATCTCCGATGATTCCATCTCCGCTAAAAAAGGCGATGCGACCACATTTGAGCTCAACCTATCCGTTGACTCCGATGCAAAAGACGGCGTATATGAAGGGGAAGTCCTGCTGAAAGCGAAAGGCAACCCTGACCTGCGCCTGCCGTTTGCAGTACATGTGGGTGACAAGCGCGAGGATACCAACTTCGGTTTCGACAACCTGAAGCTGTCCGATACGACGATCACGCCTGATGGCGATGGCAATGAGGATTCGTTCACGCTCGAAGCTGAGCTGCAAGCAAAAGACGTGAACCAAATCTCTGTTGAAGCATGGAACATGGACGATAAATACATCGGTACTCTCGCATCTGTGTTTAACAACTACGCGCTGATTGCGCCAGGCCCGATCACCTTCTCTAATCTCGATGGTACCTACTACGATGGTACCCAAGTAGCGAAGAAGCTGGATTCAGGCAAATACAAGCTGAAGCTCGTCGGTCGAAGCGTTGACCAAAACAAGCCGAAGGGTGAGCAGATTGTAAAAGAATACGAGGCTTGGAAATCCTTCATGATTAAGGCATCTGATAAAAACGCAGTCTTGTCCAAGGTAGTTGAGGAAGCCGAGGAGCAATTCGAGTTTGAGATTGCGAACACCACCGAGCTGGATCAGCCAGTGCTTTCCCTGCCGGCAGAGAGCGATGAAGTAACTTATCAGGTGACAAAGAGCTCTGATGAGGCGTTTATCGACGATGAGGGGGTTTTGAAGGAGCTGCCTGCCGACGGTGAAGAGACAGTTACGCTGTATGTGACGATTACTTCCAAGGAAGATGAGTCGGTTACGCGGACTGTGAAAGTGGAAGTGACGTTGGAGGCAGTAGTGGAGTAGTTTGGTATGACGCTTAATAGATGAAGGAAGGCTCCGCCATGATGTGTGGCGGGGCCTTTATGTTTCAGCCTCTACTCCTACTCTGCGAGATTAAAAAAAGAACCTTCAATCCAAAGACGGATCAAAGGTTCCATGTGATTGCCATTAACTAATTAACTATAAGCCAGTTCCTTTTCGACGAGACCCAGCACCTCGTCTGTTGAACGTTGAATCTCTTGGAAAAGCTCTTGGTTTTCCATGAGTGACACGCCATAAGAAGGAAGCATTTCTTTGATTTTCGGTTCCCACTCTGCCATACGTTGTGGGAAGCATTTTTCTAATACCTCAAGCATAACCTGAACGGCTGTAGAAGCACCTGGAGATGCGCCGAGCAATGCAGCTACGGAGCCATCAGCGGCACTAACAACTTCTGTACCAAATTGGAGGGTACCTTTTCCAGCTGGCGTATCTTTGATAACTTGCACGCGTTGGCCCGCTACCACGATATCCCACTCTTCGCTTTTCGCGTTCGGAATGAACTCTCGTAGTTCTTCCATGCGCTTTTCATGCGATAACATAACTTGCTCGATCAGGTATTTGGTCAATCCCATTTCTTTTACGCCTGCCGCCAACATCGTGATGACGTTGTTCGGTTTTACGGAAGTGATCAAATCCATATTGGAACCTGTTTTTAAGAACTTTGGCGAGAATCCCGCAAAAGGTCCAAACAGCAAGGATTTTTTGTTATCGATATATCTGGTATCCAAATGCGGTACAGACATTGGAGGAGCACCGACCTTAGCTTTTCCATACACTTTTGCATGGTGCTGCTCTGCAACATCCTGGTTTTTGCAGACCATGAACAGTCCGCTTACCGGGAAACCGCCAATATGTTTCGATTCTGGAATTCCGGTTTTTTGGAGCAAATGCAGACTTCCGCCCCCACCGCCGATAAAGACGAATTTGGCAGCATGATCTTCGATGTTGCCAGTATTGATATTATATACTTTCAAATTCCACAAGCCGTCGCTCGTACGCTTAATATCCTCAACAGCATGGTTGTAGTTAATCTCGACATCTTTTGTTTTCAAGTAATCAAACAACATGCGTGTCAAAGCACCAAAATTGACGTCCGTTCCAGAGTCGATTTTGGTTGCAGCAATCGGTTCATTCGATGCGCGGCCTTCCATGATAAGCGGAATCCATTTCATCAGTTTTTCATGATCATCGGAGAATTCCATCCCTTGAAACAGAGGATTGTTTGCCAGCGCTTCAAAACGTTTTTTCAAAAAGCTTACATTCGTTTCGCCTTGTACCATACTCATATGAGGTATTGGCATGATAAAGTCTTGCGGATTTTGGATGAGATTGTTTTTTACAAGGTAAGCCCAGAATTGTCTGGACAGCTGAAAATGTTCATTGATTTTAATCGCTTTGCTAATATCTATAGACCCGTCAGCTTTCTCGGATGTATAGTTCAGCTCACAGAGTGCCGCGTGGCCAGTACCCGCATTATTCCATTCGTTAGAGCTTTCTTCGCCTGCTTTTGCGAGTTTCTCAAAAACTTTGATTTCCAACTCCGGTGCCAATTCTTTCAGTAATGCTCCCAGAGTTGCGCTCATGACCCCTGCACCAATCAAAATAACGTCTGTTTTTTGCTGTATGGAGCTCATATTACCCTTCCTTATCTACTGTTTTTGTAAAAAAGAAGTAGTAGCTCCTTGCCCCGTTGCAAGACGCTACGAAAACATCTTACCTTTCACAACTATAACTATATCATAGAAATTATTTATTGATTCAATTATCTATTATAATTAGAGGATTAATAACTATTTAATGTTGGTAAAAATGTAAGAAGGCTATCCACATTGCCTTAACTTAGCTTTTTTGCAAGAGGGGTTTTCGGCAAAAATGGAGAACAAAGGTGACTAATAAATACAACGAATTTGAGGGAGATACGTGGAAGGAGAGATAGAGATGAACACTTTACCCCTAACGACAACCAGCATTCCGTGGCAGCGTTTGACGACGGCCTATGGAAGAGGGACGGACATTCCGCGGCTCATAGAGACCGGGCAATATGAAGAATTGGCCAATTTAATCGAGCACCAAAGCACCTTGTGGCAGACGACGCCGTGGGTGCTGCTTATACTCTTGCAGGAGCTTGCCAAACAGAAGCCAGAGCAAGTCTCTTTGAATGAAATTCAGTTGTACTTGGCTGTAGCTTCTGCTATACCCGTGGAAGATATCGATTCACAAAATACGGTTGAGACCATGAACGAGCTACTGGACGAAAAGTACTTGTGGCCAGAGAACGAAGAAGACGATGAATTATGGTGGGAAGAAGAAGAGCCACGGGGCTATGAGCAGGAATCATTTTTCAGCTATTTTTCTTTTAGTTATTTGCTGCTAAAAGGCGCCATTCCTGTTTTCACCGCGATTATGGAAGGGAATGATAAACTCGCTCCCGCTATTCAGGAACTGCTGCTTATGCTCCAACCAGAAGGGGCTAGTGCTGTTGAATAGGTGTCGACTTCTCCTTGATAGTACCCACCCCCGTCACCTTATGATGGGGTGGGTATTCCCAGCTGCTGTACGTAATAGCGATGTGCAACTTCTGCAATACGATCTTGGTCTTCCCAGAATTTCTGATCAAGCTTATCCAGCTGTTCTGCCTCTTCCTCGGTAAGGAACTGTGGAATATCCCAGAGTTGGGTGAGGCGGTTGTCTTCCGATAAGTGCTCGATGCAGTCATATCCGGACTGGACGATTTCCAGTGCATGGACTGCCCCGATGGCTTGTAACGCCCGTACCGCGTAGATATATGCCTCTTCTCCCCAGTTGCAAAAAAACTGCAAAAACCCGCCGTTATACACATCGGCTTCCAGTAGCCATAAGGCGGCAATTTCCTGTTCCTGCGAAGTCAGTGTGTTCCAGCCCGAAACATTCTTTTTCTGCACAAAAGCCGCGGCAAAATCGAACCAAACCCGAAAATTTCTAATAAAAAGAATCGTTTAGGAGGCTGCAATGGACCAGGCACTTATCGAACAATTGAATCGCTGGCATGAAGAAGACGAACACCAGCGAATAGTGGACTTGCTGTTAACTGTTCCCGAGGAGGAACGAGACTATGAGACAATCAGCCGACTGGGCAGAGCTTATAACAACTTAGGGCTTTATGAAGAAGCGCTCAACCAATTGGAGAATATTACTGAAGCAGGCCAACAAGATCCAGTCTGGCACTTTCGGGTAGGTTTTGCCCTCTATCATTTGAAAAGATATGAAGAGGCGGCACAGTCATTCCGTACCTCAGACAAGTTAGAAACCGGTAATCAGAATACCGAATCATGGTTAAAGTGGAGCTTGCAAAAAGCGGAAAAGCAGCAAAGACAAGAGAGTCGGATAGCAGCCAAAAAGGCAGCAGCTGTTGAATCTCGTGGTTCAGGAGCGGAGGAAGCTCCTTTTTCAAATATGTCATTTGAAGACTTTTGGGACGACAGCGAGTACGCGAGGAAGTCCTATCTATCCGAGCCACCCACGGATGAACTGATCGCATCGATCGAGGAAGAGCTGGGATACAAGCTCCCTGCCTCCTATCTTGCACTAATGAGGCAGCAGAATGGCGGAGTTCCGAAAAACACGTGCTTTCCAACAGAGGACCCTACCTCCTGGGCTGAGGACCACATTGCCATTACGGGCATTCTAGGCATTGGCCGTGAGAAAAGCTATTCGCTCTGCGGGGATCTTGGTAGCCTGTTTATGATTGAGGAATGGGGATATCCCGACATTGGAATCGTCATCTGTGATTGTCCTTCAGCAGGTCACGACGTAGTCATGCTGGATTACCGGGCATGTGGGAAAGATGGTGAACCCGAAGTCATTCACGTCGATCAGGAAAGCGATTATGAGATTACTTTCCTGGCTGAAAATTTCGAGGCGTTTATCAGAGGCTTGGTGAGCGAAGAAGAATACGATACCTCCGAGGAGGACAAGGAAGCGGCTCTCAATAAAGTAGCCCACGGGAAATTTTCTTCCTTGCTGGAGGAGTTGTGCACGCCAGTATCGGAAGTGGAGCAAATCGATCAGAAAATACGTAGCATTTGTACACGGATTGTAGAGGAAAAAGGCTATTTTTCTTTTCATGCGGATGAACTCTCGTATCTGATGTACGATGTGCAGTTTTGGCTATACACAAAGTCATACCCGGATACCAGTCATGAACAGTACCTGGCTGTCTATGAGAAAATGATCGCCTTTGGCGGAGAATTCGGTCAAGGCGGGTATGCCCCAGGATGGATCAGCGAATGGCTGGACCGTCGCAGGAAGGAAGGGCGGATCGTACAGAAAAATGGACACATCCGGTTTACAGATCAGTTCGCAGCGGAAGTGATTCAGCAGCTGCGAGAAGCCTAAGAGACATACCAGCAACAAAGAGCCCACGTTGACGCGGGCTCTTCTTCTATCTCTTGGCAACCACACTACTCATGAAAATCGAGTCCTGATCTTACTTCTTTCACATACCCTGCCCGAATAGCGAAATCTCCGAAGTGTTCGCCTTCCTCACGTTCCTTCGCATACCGATTTAAGATCGGCCGCAGCTCATTCAGTATTTCTGCCTCTCCGATGTTTTCACGATACAGCTTGTTCAATCGATTTCCAGAAAAGCCGCCGCCCAAATACATGTTGTATTTACCCACTGCCTTCCCGATAAAAGAGAGTTCCGCCAGTGCAGGTCTTGCGCATCCATTTGGGCATCCTGTCATGCGAATGACGATCTCCTCGTCGCGCAAACCCGCCTCATCCAAGATCAGCTCGATATCATCCAGCAACGTAGGCAAATAACGCTCTGCTTCTGCCATCGCGAGTCCGCAAGTCGGCAACGAAACACAAGCCATGGAGTTTCTCCGCAGCGCAGAATAGGAAGCTCCATCGGTCAGCCCGTATGCTTGAATGAGCTGTTCAATTTCCGGCTTCTTTTCGCTGGTGACATTTCCAATGAGGAGGTTCTGATTCGGTGTCAGACGGAAATCCCCTGTATGCACCTTGGCAATCTCCCGCAGCCCGGACTGGAGGAGGTAGTTGCCCTCGTCTTTTACACGGCCATTTTGAATAAACAGAGTAAAATGCCAGTTATCGTCACTCCCTTTTACCCAACCGTAACGATCGCCATTATGCTCAAAGTGATAGGAACGTACAGGTTCCAGCTCCCACCCCAATCGCTGCTCCAGTTCATGAACAAACCATTCGATCCCGCGGTCGTCGATCGTATATTTGAATCGGGCATGCTTCCGCACCGCGCGATCTCCGTAGTCTCTCTGGATCATGACCGTTTTCTCGGCGACATCCAACAATTGCTCCGGTGTGACGAAACCGATCACTCGCGCCACCTGCGGATACGTTTTTGGATCACCGTGGGTCATCCCCATTCCGCCCCCGACCGCTATGTTGAAGCCTAACAGTCGGCCTTCCTCATGAATAGCGATAAAGCCCAAATCCTGAGAAAAAACATCAACATCATTGGAAGGCGGAACGGCGATGCCGATCTTGAACTTGCGCGGCAAATAGACAGGCCCGTAGATCGGTTCTTGCTCTACTCCGTCCCTACTGTCGACAACCTTCTCTTCGTCGAGCCAGATTTCATGATAGGCGCGGGTCCGGGGATCGAGATGATTGCTTAGTATTTTGGCCCATTCGTAAACCTCTTGATGAACCTCCGACTCGTACGGATTCGGGTTGCACATAACGTTGCGGTTGACGTCCCCACAGGCGGCTAGTGTACTTAACAAGGCTTCGTTTACTTCTTGAATCACCTGCTTCATATTCCACTTAATCACGCCATGCAGTTGGAAAGACTGACGAGTCGTCAGGCGAATCGTTCCATTCGCAAACTGCTGGGCGATATTATCCATCATGAGCCATTGCTCTGGCGTGACAACTCCACCAGCGGCACGCACGCGCACCATGAATTGATAGGCCGGCTCCAGCTTTTGTTTATTCCGTTCATTGCGAAGATCTCGGTCATCCTGCATGTAGCTGCCATGAAATTTCATCAGGCGATTATCATCCTCAGGAATGGACCCTGAAATCCTGTCTTCCAGCGTTTCCGTCAGGCTCCCCCGCAAATAATCGCTTTGGCGTTTAATATCCTCTACATCGCTGTGAGGAGCACTGTTTGGCGAAAGCAAATGATTTTCTGACATGGTTCCTATCTCCCCTCTCATTCTTTCTCGAAACTCAGTAGACATCTCGCTGATATCGTTTTTCCTGTTGCATACGTTTCAAATACGCAACAGCTTCCTCTGAATCAAGTCCACCCTCTTGTTGGAGTATGGTGACCATGGCTGCGTGAACGTCGTGCGCCATCTTCTTCTCGTCACCGCAAACGTATACGTGCGCCCCATCCTGCAACCATTGATAGAGCTCCTTACTCTTCTCAAGCATCCGGTGCTGAACGTACACCTTTTGGCTTGTATCACGAGAAAACGCGACATCTATGCGCGTCAGAATGCCCTTTTTGAGCCAACGCTGCCATTCGAGCTGATAGAGAAAATCTGTAGAGAAATGCTGATCGCCGAAGAAAAGCCATGTCTTGCCTTTTGCCCCAAGCTCCTCCCTCTCTCCCAGGAAGGCGCGGAATGGAGCGACACCCGTGCCTGGCCCAATCATGATTAGCGGTATGTCCGGGTTAACCGGCAGCTTAAAGTTGGGGTTATGCTGCACAAATACTGGCAACGTATCACCCATTTCCAAACGATCCGCGATATAGCTCGAACAAACGCCGTACCGCTCTCGCCCATGAGCTTGATAGTGAACATTGCGAATTGTCAGATGAACTTCGTCCGGGTAGGACCTCAAGCTGCTTGAGATCGAATAGAGACGCGGCGGCAGCTTCCTAAGTATGGAGACGAATTCTTTGGATGACACTCCCTTCAAATGGTAGTCATCCACCAAATCTAACAAATCCCGATTTCGGACATAATCTCGAAGCTCTTGCTCCTGTCCTTCCGCAAGCAGTTCTTGCAGCCCGTTTCCTGAAGAAAGCTTTGCCACTTGTTCCAGGAGGGGCTTGGTGAGAACCGTGATTTCATAATGGCTGGATAACGCTTCTTCCAACGGGCGTTCTTCCCCGTTCTTGTTAATCGGAACAAGCTCTTCCGGCTTCCAGCCCATCGCGTCAATGAGCTCACGGACAAGGCCAGGATGATTTTTGGGATAGATCCCCAAACAATCACCCGGTTCATACTCGAGATTGGAACCTTCAAGGGAGATTTCCAGATGACGGGTTTCCTTATCCGATCCTCGTCCGTTCAGATTCAAATTCTCCAAGACCACGGCCTGAAACGGATTCGACCGTGAATATTCGGTCTGTGACCCTGTTCCGATCAATGCACCGCCGACGATTGCGCTTGCAGCAGCAACTTGGGTTGCCGAAGTTTCACTGAGGGAGGCCAGGACATGATTCATCCATTCAGAGGCTTGTTCGTCGTAATCCACATCGCAATCAACCCGGGGAGTCAGGCGCTTGCCGCCGAGCTCTTCCAGCCGCTTGTCGAACTCTTTACCGGTTTGGCAGAACAATTCATAAGAGGTGTCGCCTAATGCCAGCACGGAATAGCGCAGGCCCACCAATTGAGGCACTCTCTTGCTGTGCAGGAATTCATGGAAGGAGATGGCGTTGTCCGGCGGTTCACCATCCCCGTGTGTGCTTACCACAACAAGCAGGTTTTCAACCTTTTTCAACGCATTCGTCTTGAAGTCGCTCATGGAGGAGAGAGTTACGTGGAAGCCATACTCCTGAAGCTTTCCGGACAGCACCTTGGCCAACTTTTGGCTGTTCCCGGACTGTGATCCGAAAAGCACTGTCACCTCTTTAGAAATGACTGGCCCATTCGCAGCTGAAGCAGCTTGAAACCCAACAGCTATCGGTGCTTCCACTTTGTGAAGAGCTGCAAGATATCCGCTCAGCCAAACCTTTTGCACCTCCGAAAGCGTGGGCAGCAACCGGTTCAGAAGCTCCACTTGTTCCTGACTAAAAGGACTGTCTGTCACCTTAAGTACCAACGATATGCACCTCGCACAGGAAAAAATTTAATTCCGAGTAATCTTATATGATTATTTACCTTAACCTACCACAGTAAGGAAGCCCGAGCAATTGGGATTCGTTATTGTCATCATAAGTTTTCCTAATCATTGGATAACAGCAGAAAGAACCCCGGTTCCTTATCTTAGGACCCGGGGTGTTCTTAGACATTCAAACTGATTAGTCGAAAAATAGCCCCCACAGAATGTGTTAAACTACTTAAAGTAACCACTTCTCTATAAAAAATGTGAAGTGAACATCCATGGATGGCTTTATGGAGGCATTTGATGAAACCATTGATAGTAGCGACGATTCCCGGTGGAATCATAACCATTCTTATATTTTTTCTAGATTACTTCCAATTGCCGCTTGTCGATAAATTTCTCATGTTTGCGGCTTTCGTCATTGTACCTCTTGTGATTGTACTTTTGAGCTACGACGAAAAGAACAAACATCAACGGACTATTTATGCTGCTATTAAGCTGCTTCAATTTCCCGCAGCGCTTCTTGCCTTAGCCTCTGTAATGGGTAGCAAGACGTGGGGGCTGGGAAGCACGGCTATACCAGGGACTCTCTCCCTCGGGTGGCTACTGTTCACATTCCTGCTCGGCATCTATGGCCTGACCGTTATTGTGAATCGCAAGGGAAGAACAGAGGAAATAGCGATTGGGGCGGGGCTCGTTTATTTTTTTATCGGAGGCATTTGGTTTACCCTCTATCAGTATCAATTTGACCTCTCCCAAGCTAAGCCCGCAACGCACGCCCTGAGTTCGGTCCACTTTCATTTCTCATCTGCAATCGTTCCGATTTTTATCGGTTTACTGGGACGGGTCATGACGAAGAAAAGCTGGTATCCCTGGGTCGTAGCTATCGATATCATCGGACCTATTCTGATCGCTGTCGGTATTATTTTCTCGAAGCCGATTGAGTACATTGGTGTTACCTTGTTCGCCTGTAATATTGCGATTTACACTACTTATCTGCTTGGTTACTTGAGGAGGGGCTCGTTACACAATAAATCAAGCTTCTTTTTAGTCCTTTCTTGCATTGCCTTTTACACGATTGTCGTTCTTTCCATTAGCTATCCGTTATTGAAGAACATGTTTGCCTTAACCATACATGATTTCATTCCGATTTACGGATTGCTGCATTCGTTTGGGTTTGTTTTGTGTGGGTTGATTGGATGGGTGTGCATGATAGACTCTCTTAAGAAAAATAGGCTTGCTGACAAGACATAGATCTCCATCTGCAAAGTTCCTCGATCCTATCGTAAGAAGTCTAGAGTTTAGAACAGCGAATGAGCCCCAACGATCTGGGGCTCATTCGAATTCATACATAAACTTTTTACGTTTATCCCATTACTCGTGTGCTTGTACCCCAGCAAAAGGAACAACTGCACTGCGATATTTCATAAGACCTACACAAATATCTCGAACAAGGCTGTTTTTATACTCACCGTGGTCAGGATAACGTATCATATTATCTCCGTTATGCACGACTACCTTTCCACCACTACCATCTATGGTCGGATATTGCCATATATAATCGGATGCGTATTTGGCATGCTCCGATCCTATGTATGTGAGACCTAGAGCATGCTCCGGTAATGGAGAGAATCCTCTAGCATACTGACCTATAATCCCGCTCCATCCATCAAAGTCCTCAGGCATATTCCTGAAAAATTCAAATGGATCATTTTGTACCCGTACTTTGAGATTCGTATATGGAACAGGTGGTACCGTGTGAAACGGCTTTAAAAATGGCAGCCAGCATACAGCTACCTCAATATTTAATATGAGTTGTCCATTATTTTTAATATATTCCATCATTCGATCCGAATATTGCTGCATCCAGATCTGATCGCAGATACTAGGGATATAGATGATGTCAGCGTCCCACACCTCATCTGGAATCGGACGAACACCAAAGTATTCTATTTTACCATTTGTGCCTTCAAAGGTATCCGCTAAAAATGGCGGGGTATCCTCGGTATCGATCCCTGTTGTTTGCAGATATGCTACTGTAAACGGTTCGATCTTATTTCGATCAATGCCAAGTTCATGATTAAGCCACGGATAAAATCCTTGCAGCAGCTTAGTTGTTACTGGCATAAATCGCTGACCGTTATGACTGTGTGGATCAAGCGTCGTGACGAAAACTCTACCGCCACCCTCAAGATCCTTAAAATCAATAATGACCGACTCGTCCGTCTCCTCGATCGCAAGCAGCGTAGTCCCGTTATGATTCCCCTTGAATGCACCATGCCAATGCCAATGTAAATGCTTCGGCTGCACATAGTCAAAGAAAGAATGCTCGATCGCATCCGGAACGTACAGCTCGATTTTGCCTCCTGGCTTCGTCCACCACAGCCAATCCTTTATTTTTGAATCCACCCATTCGACTTGTACAACGTCTAACAGCTGATCAGCTTGATCAAGTGCAAATAATAAAAGGAATCCACCATTTCTGACGTAATCGTTAAGCTGCTGTTTATGCGGAAGAATGCGGTCAATATGACACCCGCAGGAAAGAATGACTACACCAAATTCATTTAGATCCAGCGTAGGCAAATCATCTGCATAAATGAATTGATCCATATAGTGAGCATAATCCCAGTAGCTTATTAATTGCGAGCTCTTCCCAGTCGTCACGTAAGCAATTTTTTTCATTGGCTGACCTCTTGGCTATTTTGTAGATCGATCGGCAGTATCGTCGAGTAGCTCTTCTCAGCTCGTTCATACGATAAAATTTCAGAATTAATGCCAAAATAATCTCTCATATTCCTTGTGGTAACCACATGTTCAGTCTTATCAAAGATATATCCGTCATACCCCAACAACAGCGTTGATTTGGCGATCCGAAAGGCATGTTGAGGGAAATGAGTATTGATTATAATAGAATATTCCCCTCTACTATTTAACTCCTCGATCATATTCAATATTTTTAGCTGATTTCTCAAATCTAGATGTGATTCAGGTTCATCCATAATGAGGATCTTCGGATTCTTGATCAAGGATCGGGCAATCAGCACCATTTGTAGCTCGCCGCCACTCATTTTATTGCAATTCCGTTCACTCAGATGCTCGATCCCAAGCTTTCTTAGTTGCTCATACGCTCGCTCATAATCCTCTTTGGTAGGTGTTCTGCCCATCTTCACATACGGGGATAGACCCATGACCGTCATCTCAAGTCCGGTAAAACCAAAGGCCGCTTTTTTCGATTGTGGAACATAAGATACGAGCTTCCAGTATTTACTGGTGTCCATTTGTTTGACAGATTCATCATCGATAAAAATATCCCCGGATTGATACGCTAGAAATCCTAATAAGCATTTCACAAAGGTCGTCTTTCCAATCCCATTCGTACCAAGAATCGCTAATGCCTCACCCTTCGGTACGTGGAAGGACAAATCTTTGAATATTTGTCTGTCTGAGTTAGGGTATTGAAAGTTAAGATGCTCAACTCTAATCATCCCAAATACCCCCTGTTCTTCTAAGAAGATAGATAAAGAACGGTACACCTAGAAGCGAGCTTAAAATGGAAAGTGGAATTTCTGAAGCGGTTACGGATCGGGCAAGTGTATCTGTAATGAGCAAAAATATAGCACCCATCAGCATAGACGCTGGCACTAAATGCTTATTGTCTGTCCCAATAATCATCCGCGTAAAATGGGGTACGACCAGTCCAACAAAACTGATCACACCAGCAATAGATACTACCGCGGCGATAATCACCGTTGTAAAAAAGATGATCATGATGCGCATTTTTTTCACATTGATGCCTAATGAGATCGCTTCATGTTCATCCAAAGAAAGTAGATTGAGCTGCCATCTGTATTTATATATAAAAATGAGGGCAATCAAAATACTAGGTATTGTTCTAAGAATAGTATCCGTAGAGGCGCTAGCAAGTGAGCCCATCAGCCAAAAGGTGATCGCAGGCAGCTCATTTTGCGGATCTGCAAAATACTTGAGTAGGGATACACCCGAACCAAATACCGAGCTTGTGATAATACCCGCGAGAACAAGCATTAACACGGTGACATGCCCACGCCTCTTTGCAATACTATACGTCAAATACATCGCCAGAAATCCAAAAACGACAGCCAGTGCTTGCGTACCAAGCGTGCTGCTGATTGTAATAATGCCAAGTGCCGCACCAAAGCTTGCTCCGGACGATACCCCTAAAATTTCCCCGCTCACCAGTGGATTACCGAATATGGCCTGCAGGGCAGCTCCAGATACTGCAATGCCAGCTCCGACAACTACAGCTAATACTACGCGGGGAATTCGCACCTCTTGTACCACTACTGGAATCGTGGAGTCCGCTACAGCGTCTGGATTTACCAGTGCATAAAAAACATCAAGTGGAGCGATTGTGTATCTTCCGATACAAATCGCTGCCACCATCAAGACAAACAATATGATAGAGGATATGATATAGAACTGAACTTGAATGTTACGTCTGTCTTTTACCATCAACTTATCTCCTTATTGCATGAACAATTCAAAGGATTTGCTATGTTTATTTTCAGCAACATTCAAAATCTGATCAATATCTTGCTCAGTTACATCGATGTTATAGAGCATCTTATAATCTTCACGAACCTGCTGACGCATATCAAACCCCTTGAACTTATCAGGATGCGACAAAACAGCATAGAAGTACCAGCTAATACCTGGATTATCTAGCAGAGAAGAAGTTGGACTTTTATATACTCGCTTTTCCTTAACCGCCGTCAGATTTTTGAGCACGGGATGGTTAAAGAAATAGTCTGGCGTAATATCTTTTGCCCATTCTCCGATCACTATCATGTCAGGGTCCCATTGAAGTAGCGTTTCTGCATTAATGTCAGCGTCATTCGTTGTGATTTTCCCTTTGGTAAACGCGACATTTTCTACCTTATGTACAGGGGTATGAGGGAGCTCTGTTCCCCATACATTCATTTGATTTTCTTTTACATGGCTGACAAACACATGATTTTGTCGGTCCGCTTCTGTCAACTTTTCAGTGACGCTTAAAACGGCTTGCTTCGCTTTGTCATGGTGCGCCAACACTTCTTTTACCCGATCCTGCTTCCCTATAGCCTGACCGTACAAAGTGTATCTTTCAACGTCATCCTTGTAAGTACCCCAGTTCAAGGCAACGACATCAATCCCTACATCTTCAAGCGGCTTGATTTTAGCTTCGGCTGAAGTCCATTGATACACCACATCAGGAGCCAGCTTCAAAATCTCCTCTACGTTGGGCGCATCCCCTTCAGCATCCATAATATTAGAATTTACTTTTAAAATTTCAGGGTAGTATTTCGCTACTACGCCACCTGCAATATTCGAATCCTGATCGCTTTTTCGCATACCTAAGAAGGGCTCAACAGATTGCGTAATAGAAAACATCTCTGTCCCTTCATTTGGAAACAGTACGAAATTTTTTGCATATCCATCCTCAAGAACAACTTCTTTGCCTCTACCGTCAACGATCGTGACAGCTGAAGTTCCGTCATTTTTCGTTTCCTTATCCTTTTGGCTATTATCCGTGCTTTGGCATCCTGCTATCGTTAATGCCGCAATACCGATTAAACTAGTCACTACAACTTTTCTCATGTCTTCCTCCTAGTTGTTTGTGCCTCTGATGCCCTGGAAGGTATGTAGGAATACTCTCAAACGCAGGTCGGAGAAAAATGTTTATCAAAACTCTCATAATCGTATCCTGCATATATCGTTTAGATTTCCCAATGAAAAGTGCTATTGTGCGGGGACAGACGCTATTCTTCCAGAGGACCGTCCAAATGAACTTTGGGATCAGGGGCTGATACTTATCGAATTCATTCTCTTTCCTGTTTAAACTATAGAGCATCTTATCATCATTGAGAATGATAGTCAATATCAACGGCGAGGATAGCTAACCTCTATTCGAAACTTTCACCTAGTAGTCATCACCCATGCTGGGCGAACTGAAAAAATTTGCGTCATTTGTAATAAGGCTCACCTTAACAGGTCTATCGACAAAAAATTTGCCACGGCGCGTAGTTTCACCTTACTAACGTCTGGATGTTCAAGCTACGATTATGATGCATTCTTATTTAAGACCGCTCGTCAATCAGCCGTTCTAGAAACTCCGCAAAAGTCGAAGCATACATGTCACGGTTCACCGTACTGTTTGTAACAGAAAGTTATAGAAAAAGGACCATCCAATTGGCACTATACTTCTTATCTACGCAAAAAAGGCCATATCGGAAGAATTGGAATTTCTGTTCCGGTAAGGCATGCTTAATAGAAGGCTCAAGGAAAGCATCCTTCTATAGATCAACGAATCGAGATTTATCTTATCAGCCCAATCCTCGCCGTCTTCCTTTGGAATATCTTGATCAAGCAGCAGTTTCTCAAACAGTTTCACTTCGGCTTGAACAGCGTGGTCCGCAGTGATCAACGTCAGAAAGGGTTGTCTCCTAAATGAAGAGACAACCCCTTGACTGGCGTTCTTCCCGTCAAACGGTTGAACAAAACTACTGCTTCCGCTCGAGTGAGTATTTGATTCGGGCGGAACGTACCATCCTCATAGCCTTTCATGAAGCCTTGCCCTGTTACGGTCGCTATGATTGAATCTGCATGATTTCCTTTTGTATCGGAATAGACAGCCGCTTGTCCATTTTCAGAAAGGTTTTTCCACCTGTAAATACTATTTTTGCAGCTTATTCATTTGTGAGATCAGGTCGTCGACCGCTTTATCGACCAGATACGGTTCGAAATTCCAGTTTTCGCGAGATACGTTGATTACACGATTGTTTTTGATTGTTCCGTATCGAGGTTCATGCAAACAGCAAAGAGCCCACACTCGCGCGAGCTCTTCTTGTATTTCATTCTATGTAGGCCTCAGCACAACTTCAAACAGTGCCTCATTTACTCCGGCGATAGAGATCCATGCTTTTAAAGCCCTCAGCCAAGACCGCCATCATTTCAGCTCGACGCTTTGCCCGTGTCCCCTCTTGTACGGCACTATATACATACCGAGCCCAATCCTTTTGGTACCCGGGCGTGAGAGATTGGTAAAAAGCGAGCTCTTTTGGCGCATGACGCAGATCCTCTTCTATTTTCGGTACAAATTCTATATAATCATCGACGCATTGACTCGGCTTAGATGAAGCTTTTGCCGCCTTCTTTTTCTCATTTTTAAACCCGACAACCGTAAATACCTCATTCATGCCGACCATTCGATTAAATTTGATAGTGCTTGTCCCGATATAGCCATCTTCGTCGGCTCCTAATCCATCGAACAATTCATCCCGATGGATATAAGTCGGATAGACTTTATTCCCTTTTTTGGGATAAGCAACGTATAGAAGGCCCCCCTCCAATAAATAGCTGTAGTCGATTACCTTCTTCATGAGCTCCTGCAAGGCCTTCATATCCAGTACGAAAGCAAAAATCATGTCATATTGCACTTCTTTCAATTCATGTTCCGCTTCTTTAAGAACGGCTAAGCTCTCCTCACCCTCAGGTGTATGTAAGACAGCCGTTTTTTTATATTTTTGCAGGTTCAGCTTCTCAACGATTGTTTTCGACATGATGGATCTTCCCCTTTGATTTCATGGTACGGCTCGGAGCCCAGCCTACCTTACTTTCCACATATGTAAAGCTTTCGCAAAGTTTCTCTTCATGTGTTCTATGTTTCCATTCTATTATACCGTTAATGTACACGTGGAGACTTTATCAGTTGACATTTTATGGAGGATAATTACTATTAGTATAATATGGAAGGGGGGGTTCCGTTGAAAACAGCGAGTGAGATACTTTCGATAATCAGTAATGACAGTTTTTTAGAGAATGTCTTCCATAAAGATGTTGATTGGGACGCTGAATTAGACGCTAGGGATGCTGATAAATTTGATACGGCATGGAGTTCTAGTTACAAAAAAGTTGATGAAATTGCCCCCTCTGAAAATACCGTGATCAGAGAAATTAGGGAATTTGTGTTCAAGCAAACTTTTCGGATAACCCAGAATTCAGAGCTGGCAGGATATGCGTCGGACGACTTTGGTTTAATTTCCAAGGCGTTTGAAAACAAGATTAATATGGAATTTATCAATAGCCTGTGGGATTCCTATCTGCAAGGGAAATTCCCGAATTGCAGTATATGTGAATAAAATGTAAAAAATAAGGAAGGAGCTGTGGCGGTCAGCTCCTTCCTTTCCTATTCGATCATTATTTCGGTACCCAAGCAATGATACATTTATATGCTTTCCATGAAGCCTCTTTTACGCTCTCATTTTACTACTCTATCGTTTCATAACGATTATTCTCCATCGCTTGCTTGAGCCATCCATCGATCCGCTCCTTAGGTAGCAGGATGTTTCCTCCATAAGCATTATTCTTATGAAAGCCCCAATCTCCATATACGAGCATATGGTACTGACTATTTAATTGTTTTACGAGTCCCCATTCACCGAGATCTCCCTGTGCACCAGCACTGATAAATAGCCAGTTCCGATAGTTGAATATGTAAGGATCTCCGAACATCTCAAAACCTTCTAAATAACCTGTGCTCCCATCTCTTTCTGGAAATCTCTCGTTGTAATCCTTAATCAGCCATACATCTAAAATCTTTACGCACAACCAAGCTTTAAACTCATTCCGCTCAATGACACGCTCAATGGAACACTGTACAAAAGAAGATTGTTCAATCTCTTCGGGATGCGAATCCCATCCATTAAAACTGGAGCGTACCGGGGTGTACATGATCCAAAAGGGTTCTCCAATCCTCATATGGAAAGGATGGGAAACCTTCACCGTTCTAACCTGACCTTGCTCAGGCGGGCAATCAGAACGCTGCCAATGTCGCTCATCCAACGGAGGAACTTCGTTTTCAAAATCTGACCATTCTATAATATCATTTTCGAAGCCAGCAATATCAAACAGCTCACTTTCCATCCTTATGCGCTCTGATACGCCTTTGCATACCCCGCACGTTAAGGCAACGAGCTCTTGCTCCATTTGCTTCAACTCCACTTGTCATCTTCTGTTTATTTTTCTTACGTGAACCATTTTCTCATACATTGAGTTCGTACTAGTAACAAAAACTGGATCGATCCGAGTATTATTGGCTGCTGTTATTCAGACTCAGTACCGCCAGTGTTTACTACGCTTCTAGGCTCCACCAACATGATATGGCATTCCTTTTCGGCGAAGGGCTTCTGCTCGGCTCCCCCCGGGACAATAAACATCTCACCCTTGGAAATTTTCACCTGACCATCACGAAAATCAATGAACATCTCTCCTTCGAGCACGATAAATACCTTATCCGTACCTTGATGCTCGTGCCATATAAAATCCCCAGCAATCTTAACGAGCTTAAATTGATAGTCATTCAATTCAGCAATGACTTTCGGAGACCAGAGATCGTTCAATGTAGATAGCTTCTCATTCAGATTAATAGCTTGGTAATGCATATGAATCCCTCCTTATTTTTTGACCTGCGTTATTTAGAGCTTACGCAAGGCATTTGTTATATTTTGTAAAGCGTATTCGATAGCTAATGGGCCACCAGTAATAGCGGAACTATCCATTAAATAGACATTGCCTTTCTTCACGGCATTCAGATTATTCCATACCTTACTTTGCTTTAAGTCATTCATTAATATTTCCTTTTTTGTAATGTCACCTATAAGGAAGATGTGGTCTGCTTGAACAGTTGAAATCCCTTCAAAGGTAGTAAATTTATTATTCGTACCTTTAAATGTATCATCTGGTGTAAGCCCCAGTCCCTTTTCTTTATCAAACGCAAGTGTATAGACAGGATTTCCTTCACCTAGAACATTAAAAGTTTTTCCGTCCCAAGACAAAATAAGAGCTACTGTCTCTCCTTGAATCGACTTTAATGCTTCACGCCCAGTTGTAATTTCTTTCATCATTTTATTAATGACTTTTTCCGCTTCGTCTTCTTTCCCAATAATCTCGGCGACTGTACGGAGTCCATATTGCCAATTTTCATAGATGTCCTTGGATTTTAACGTAATGACTGGCGCAACTTTTTCTAGTGAATCATACATTTTTTCATGTTGTTCTGTTGCTAGAATTAAATCAGGCTCAATGGATAGAATTTTCTCAATACTAGGAGACAATTTGTCACCTAATTCTTCAGCTGAATCCAGCTTTCCATTTAAATAAGATAAAGAAGATAGATACTCTTTTTCAGTAGAAGCAGCAGGCGGTTCACCTAATGCAACTAATATTTCAGGATAAAAATACCATAGTGCGGCCAATTTTTTTGGTTTGTGCTTGATAACAATCTCTTTACCTAACGCATCCTTAAATGTTCTTGGCCACTCAGGTGCATCTGCCTTAACTGCTGATGTAGATGTACTTTCTGTAGTTGATCCTTTATTTTCAGCAGGTGTTTCATTACAACCTGCTAGTATGCCTGCTAATAATAGCATGGAGATTAGCAAGCCTTTCATCTTGTACATACGAAATTCCTCCGACATGATGTTTTCTTTGGCTTGCCATTAGTATAGTAAAGTCATTTTTGGTTTAAAATGGATGCCTGTTGAAATTAGCATGGATTATTGATGAACTTCTCTCGATATTCAGTAGGAGAAATACCAAAATGTTTTTTGAACACTCTACTAAAATAAAAGGGGTCAGCAATTCCAACAGTTTGCGCAATTTGCTGTACAGGCGCATCACTTGTAAATAGCATGTTTTGCGCCATGTTTATACGATATTTTAATAAATATTCTGCTGGTCCCATGCCTGCATGTCTTCTAAATACGTAAGAAAGTCGATTTCGATTAACGTTATATTGTTCTGCAAGCGATGCTATTGTAAGGCCTTGATAATAGTATTCATGAATATAAGTAGATACCCGTTCGAATAAAGTATGTGATTCACAGCTATCTTGCCTATTAACAACACATACTAAGGCTTCATTCAGTACATCGCGAAACAGCATTTCGGTCTGAAACATCGAAAGGCCTCCGCGCTGATTATACACATGCCAAAGACGCATGATTAATTCAATCAGACGAGGGGATTGTCCTGTTAATAATTCAAAATGCTGATGAGAAAGGCTTGTCTCTTCTAGTTCTGAGTTATATATCCGGTATAAAACAAGGATATATTCCCAGTTTGTGTTACCGAACATTTTTTGAGCTAGTTTCATTCTTGCACCGCCATGCACAACTTTTCCTGGCGAAAGGATATAAGGCGTATCATTAAATTGAAATTGTACCTTCCCTGTAAGTGGAAACACAAATCCAGGAAAAGAATCTGTATAGTCAGCGTAAGGCACACCTGGATTTCTAGCATATCGATATATTCCTTCTACTTGAAAAGGAATGTGTGCAAAATGCTCTGCTAACTGATTAACGTCGATTTTCACATCGCATACCTCATTTCAAATGAAATCATTTAAAAGCCGTTATACGGGAAACTATTGCAATAAGATTGGTCCGTTCATTTATATGACATTCAGAAAAAAGCTAGTAAAGGGATTACCCTTCACTAGCTATTGGTCTAAAGCTTCTTCGTATGTGACCGAAACATTAAGAATAGAAAATAAGGTGCGCCAATCAATGTAATTAATAGGCCGGATGGAATTTCGACCGGAGCAAGTATCGTTCGACCGATGGCGTCCGCCAATACAAGAAGGAGAGCCCCGAGTAAGCTCGACAATACGATGGATTGTCGCGTGTTATGCCCGATTAAGCTTCGTATCATATGAGGGACGATTAAACCGAGAAAGCCTACAGTTCCTACAGTGGCGACAGCACCAGCAGCGAGAAGAACACCTACGGATATTGCAGCGAATCGTGTTTTACGCACCGATAAACCTAATCCTATAGCGCTATCATCAGAGAATGCGAGTATATCAAACCTACGACCGAGCCACCATGCAAGGGGAAGGAGAGCGGCTAGGAATATACAGATGATAAGGAATTGATCCCAGGTGCGACCATAAGTCGAGCCAGTCAACCATATATAGCTACTACTTCCCCATAATGGCCCAAGTACGATTAAGGCTTGAATACCCGCGGAGCCGATAGCAGAAACCGCGATCCCCAGAAGAATAAGTACCGAGGGATTGAGCGACTTTCGCCATGCGAATAGGAATATGACGGCAGCAGCAAGTATAGCTCCGCTCATGGCAGCAATCGGAAGAACTACGATCGGTACTTGCGGCCAGGCAATAAGCACAAGTAGTGCTCCGAATCCAGCCCCCGAGGTCACCCCCAGGATAGAAGAATCGGCTAATGGATTACGAACAGAAGCTTGGATTAGAACACCGCTTACGCTCAGTGCTATTCCTGCGCCTGCGGCGACAAGGGTACGAGGTAATCGTAAATGAAAGAGGGCCGAATAAGATGCTGCTTCGTCAGATCCAATTAAGCTCGTGAATAACTGACTTAGCGGAATACGTGTGCCGCCCATTGTCATGCTTACAAGAATGAATGAGACAACTAAGAAAAGCATGATGAGCGCGAGAAGCGGGAATTGAATCCGAACACGATTTCTGCCAATAGACATGGATGAGGTTGAAGAGGAACCCAAAATACCATTCATTTTCCTACGTATGAGCCAGATTAGCCAAGGTGCTCCGATTATCGCCATCATCGCACCTACTGGCATCTCACCCATGCTGCTACGCACCATTCGCGTAAGAACATCAGCCCCAGTGAGCAATACAGCTCCCCAAAGGGCGGTGGCGGGAATGAGCCAATTATGCTTGTGCAATCCACTTAGACGTACCAAGTGCGGTGCGACGAGACCAACAAATCCGATCGGTCCGACTACACTGACTACAACTGAAGCAACAAGCACTGCAAGCGCCAATCCGGCGAAGCGAATGAGATCAACCTTCTGACCTAATGATTGAGCAGTGAACTGATCCAAGTTCAATACATCGAATTGCTTGCCCATCAAAATAGCGACGATAATAACAGCACTGACGCCAGGCCAGGCATACGTAACGCCTTTCCAGTCGAGTTGGGCGAGCGAGCCTGAGCCCCATAAAAATAGCGACTGTGTTTCCGTAGCATGGAATATATGTAGAGCGCTTGTAAATGAACCGATCACCATAGCTACGATCATACCGGAAAGGGCTAGGCGGATTGGACTTGTAGATCGACCGCCTCCGAGAAAATAGGCACACATCGCAGCAAAGCCTCCACCAGCGGCGGCAAAGAGAAATGGTGACTGGTGGAGCAGGTTGGGAAAATAGATCGTTCCAGCAACAACCATGAAATAAGCACCTGCATTAATACCAAGTGTATCTGTGGAAGCTAGCGGGTTTTTAGTAACCGTCTGTAGCAAGACCCCAGCTACAGCAAGCCCTGCCCCGGAGATTAATCCTAGTATTGCACGCGGTATACGCATATCCCATATCACATTATGTGAGAGTATATCCTGACGATGAAATAGGGCTTCTAACACGACCTTGAAAGAAATTTGTGCTTCTCCAAAGCACAGACTGGCTATCAACAGTAGGAAGAGGGCGGCTAAGCCACCCCCGAATAAACTAACGGTTCTCATTTCGTTATAGCTTCTACAACGCGGTCAACTAATACTTTGGAGGAGAGGGGGCCGCCGAAGGTCCATGTGTCTCCGCCTATGCCATAAGTCCGGTTTTCTTTAACGAAATTTAATCCGTTCCAAACCTTATTATTCTTCACCGAGTCACCGAAAACGTTATCGTCTTTCTGGACAATGTAAATAAAATTGGAATCGCTCACTGCTGGCAGGGATTCAAAGGTGGCGTCTGTAAAACCGTACTTTTCAAATTTGTCGGACTTCCAATCGCTGGTTAACCCGATACGATTGAGCGTTTGAACGACTGTCGAGGTATCCGTAAACATCCTCAACGTTGCCGCATTCTGGCTGCTGAATGCTTGGGTAATGACATAATTGAATTTGTCCTTGCCAGCTGCTTTAAGTTTTTCCTTAGCTGCTGCATAATGCTCATCAAGATCTGCGAGCACCTTATCCGCTTCTTTTGATTTACCTACTGCTGTAGCAATGGTCTTAAAATCGTTGACCATTCCTGTATAGGCATCTCCTTCGTTCGGATAGGGATCGAATTCAATTGTAGGCGCAATAGCATTAAGCTGATCGTAGATTGCATCGTTATTGTCCGTATTCGAGATAATCAGATCAGGCTTCAATGACGCGATCGTCTCTAGGTTGGGTTCCCAACGCAAGCCGACATCCGTAACGCTATCTGCGAGTGCCGCTTCATCCGTCACCCAAATCTTATATTCCTTATTGTCCGCATTTCCTACAGGCTGAATACCTAACGCGATTAATTCCTCTGAATAGATCCACTCCAAGGCGACTACCCGCACTGCTGGCTTGTCCAGCTTAGTCTCACCTTTTCCATGTTTAATAATGATAGGAGCAGCCGTGTTGGTATTATTTGAGGCAACGCTGTTTGTGTTATCCGAATTTTTTGAGCCACAAGCAGTAATAATTAGGAGAGATAGTAGAACAATACTAACTTGTAATAGCCTTTTCATTATGTTTCCCCCACCCAGTAAACGCTAGTATTTTTATCAAAATCAATAATGATAATCAATATCAATTTCAACAAAGAGAGATTATCATTGCTTAATGAAGTTGTCAATATTATTAAGTGAGTTTCGACTCTTCCTGTTTGATTGGACTCACCATTTCACTAGCTCCCTTCTTCGCCATAATATCTGCACCATTTCTAAGAAAATAGAAAAGCCATTTCCGCAAGTGGAAATGGCTAAAAGTTTGAAGGACTATCTCTTTTCAATACATACAATCTGTTCATCCTGAATAAAACTAAACAGAAATCGGTTCCTTGTTCTGACTTTTGTTGTATTCTATGTTTTTTTGCCGAAATCGTCCTACATGGGATCGTGATTTCAACTTTTTCCTTTACCATCATTTGTGGTATGGTTCAGCTTAACGGTGCCAGCTCATCTGCGATCATTTTTGCCTTTTCCGCAAGCTCTCTCATATCATCGGCCGGAACAAGCTCGGCTAATTCGTAAGCCAGCGGATTACGGGAAAACTTGTACAATTCATCCCGAAGCAGGTTCTTTTTTTCTTCGGAGACATCTATATAAAGTTTGCACGGTTGCCTATCCTCATCCAAATCATGCAAATCGACATAGCCTGATTTAAGAGACTCCAACACAATGGCTGAAAGATCGATTAGAGCTGAGCAGGCAATATCAAGTTCTGCTCGAAACGTACCGTTAGCATTTTTTATATCAAACCCAATACTTCCGCCGTTTTTCAAGTCTCCCTCGGAAAGCAGAACATCCAGACCCAAGTCCTTTAAAATCTGATTGAGCGTCACATCCGTTGAGTCCAATTGTTCCAAATAGTCTATTAATGCTAGCGAATCATCGGAACCGCCAATTAAATCTCCCCACCATTTGCTTATGTACATGTTCTTCTCCCACTTTCTTTTACGCATTGTAATAATCCAAATAAGATAGTTTCCTTATATAAGAATGCCTCTTTAACCGAGCCACCGTCAGGCTCCCGCCGCCTTTAGCAGACGAATGATAAGCTCCTTGCGCGGTCCTCGCTCCTTGCGAGCCAATGCAGCCAGCTTCTCCGTCTTGCCCCAGATCGGGTACAGTACCCGCTCTGCCTCGTCATCCGACAGAGTCTCTATTTGCTGTACGAATAGCGACAGCTTGTCTTCGCTTTCCAGCTCCGGCTGAACCTTCAGTTTTAGCGAATCGTGGGAGCGCAGCAGGCAGGCGATTAAGGTGGGAGTCGAGCGTTCCGTTATGCCATAGGTTTCGGCAAAAACGGCTGTGAACTTGTCATGCACCAGCTGATGCTCATCATCCACAAGGTCCATGTAAGCTTCAACAAGCGGAAAATACCGCTCGGACGAAAGCCCCAGCCCGAACACAGCATAACTGCCCGGCATTACGCTTTTTTCGCTTTCCGTATCCTCGTACCATTCATACTCTTCCATCGCCTCACGAGCGTATTCCTCCAATAAAGGATGCAGCTCGGAATAAGCCAGAGCATTCGCAAAAAAACGGTGCGTGTCCGATTTGGCTAGCCCCTTGATGGGCAAAAACTCTCTCAAGCTGGATTTTAACTTGATTTTGTAGCTTTTCGGGAAGTCTTTTCGGAGCAGGGAGAGAATAAACGAAATCGCCCGCTCGTACGCCCCGGCTTCTTCCTTGCGAATAACGATTGTGAAGAGGGAAAAAACATCGTTAGCCTTGCATTCGACCAATTCATGACGCATATGGACGTCTTCTTGCGAGAAGCTGTCGCTGCCCTCCTTCAGCATACGTGCGGCTTTACCGCTTCCAAGCTGCTTCGCCAGCTCCAGAAAAGTCTGGCCCTTGAATTTGCTGAATTCCGGCTCGTAACGAATAGTCATCACCGCTCCGTACAACAGTAGGTCGATAGGCTGATTCGGCTCATCCTTATTCTCAAAAACAGCATCCGGCTTGATCACATACTCATTGGTCCTGTATTCGGAACGGGTGACATCATAGTAACGCGGCAAAAATACATTCTCGACCCAGTCGGTCAAAGCCCTAATGATATCTCTTCGATGCTCCGCGAGAGCCTCCACCTGTTCTTTATTCAACTCCTGAATCCGGTCAAATAAAGCTATCGTCTTTGCGGCTTCCGGTTCGGGGAACAAATACGGATCCAGCAGATGACGCGCCAAAAAGAAGGTTTCCAGCCTGTTTGTGGGGTTAGAGCCCTTCTCCAGTTTTTCCTCCATATAGGACTGAATTCGCTCCAGAAGCTGCCGCTTTTTCTCTTCATATACAGTTTCCAGCACTGTTAATTCCACAAGCCCGTCCATCGTTGCGAAGGTTCCTTGGAAGGTAAAACGGTAGTTGATCAACGGCGACGTTTCCAGCTTGTCCAGCCTCTCCCTTACGATTTCCACCAGCAAGGGCTGAACCTCATGCAATATCTGCTCCCGCGTAAACGGTGAAGCTTTCATCGACTTTTTGCCTGCCGCACTCCCCACAGATTTCGAACTATCAACCCTAGTCCTGCCCGGCCGATAATCCAGCATGGCAAAGTTAAAAATGCCTACTTGCAGCGTGGTGCGTAAGACCACTTCCTCTGCGTCCTTTCTATTCTCCTGTTCGTCAAACCATTTATGAATCGCCGTTTTCATCTCTTCCAGCGCTTCTTTTTGCAATTCGTTCATTATCTCCCGCCTTTTCGCGTGTTCCATCTTTTTTCAACATAATCATACTATGAAAATGGGAAACCTTGTTGCAACTGTATACCTCTCCCTGGGATTGGCTAAAGATCAATAGCAAAAGGGAGAACGCCATAGAGGCCGTTCTCCCTTTTGTTTATCTGAGATATGCAACATATCGATCAAAATATATATTAACGGCACTTTCATTGAAATATTGACCTTTCGATACCAGATAGTAAAACTAGGCTACCGTTAATCCACTCTCATCCAATTTTTTGTTGAGGATATGGGTTTAGACAGGCGAAATCGGACTTAACCTTTCTTTCGGAAAGGATGAATTCAATATCTTCCAGTCGCAAACTTGTTCAATTTCGTCTCTGCAGCAAGTATGACACTGGCAAGAACATTTCCGCGGCTGCCCTGTCCTCTTCTGAAATATAGACTACGCAGAAAATTTTTACTGTTCACACGGGCGATCATCTGAACGTAGCTTCTCGGCCAGTCGACGCATTGTGTCAAACCGCTTTTCCAGTCAGCGATCTCCTGCTGTGGAAGCAGACCCTTTTCAATCATGGTATCCACGATATTGGCGATCCGTTCATCATCCTCATCGCTAAAAATTTGTTTCCCATTATGGAGCATCCCCTCAATAGCAGCAAGTACTTCAAGCTGTACCGCTGTATCGCTCTCCTGGCACTTGATCAGCTCCAGCAAAGCATCCACACCGTGTGACGCACTATGAGCCCAGCCTCCTTCAGGCAGATAGCCGCGCAAATCCTTTTCCTCCTTATAATAGCGGAGCAGTGAATGCTTAAGATTCTGGAATTCTGCATAATCCAGAAAAGGCTTCTTGCTGTGACGCCGTACTATTAAAGCTACTGGCAGAACAGAGAACGTTCTTGTAAATACAGACTGGTCACCTTCGCTACCAATATGATAGAACAAATGATGCTAATCGGTTAGAATTGCCAGAAGAGTGCTCAATTCCGTTTCCGTAAACCGATCCTCTTCATAAATCCATTTATACAGTGTCGGATAGATCAGTTCATCCCGTAATTCCGGTTGAGGATCCCCGATAAATTGCAGCATTGGATTTAAAAAATCCTGTGTCCGCTCACCTTCACGAAGCTGGTAATTTTCCTTCTCAATTCTTTGCAGGTCTATCATGAGCTTCATCCTTGTATTGCTCACTATCTCATCCCCTTGAATATACGATATTTCCGGACTACTTACACCCCTACTATAAAACAAAATAACTGACACCTGTATGTCAGTCATTGTATGGTAGCAATAATGTTTTTATATATTTTTGTAATTCATTTCTCAAATAACAGGGCTCCAATATCTCGCATTCCTTCCCAAAGCTTAAAATAAATTTCAGTAATCCCTCCTCATATGGAAATTGATCCACAACGATATATTGATTGTTATGTGTTTTAGTTATTTTCTCTTTTTTAAAATACTCAGTTAATTGCTCTCCCATTTTATGAGCAAACTTTAAGGTAACGGTTATGCCTCGCGTAAGATAGCTATTCCTAATTATTTCCTGGATTTCTTCATTTGAGATATCCTTTTTTTCGAAGTTCTCACCCATTTTCAAATTCTTGATCCGTACTAGCTCGAACCTTCTGTAGTCATTTCTTTCTTTGCAAAAGCCCACCAAATACCATTGACCGGCGGAAAATGTAATTTGAAACGGTTCTATTGTTCTTTCGAAGTATTCCATACTTCTGTTGATATATTCGAATACCACAAGCTTATTTTTTCAATAGCATTGTTTAATAGAAGCAGGTATTCCTTTAATTCATTTTCCATACTGAAATGAGACAGATTAATGTCTAACTTGCTTGTATTCTTTTCTTGTTTAAGCGTATTCTCGATCTTTAAAACAATATCATGAAACGTTGTGTTTCTCCCAAATAGAAAACTTAGATTATTCATTATCGCCATGAAAGTAGAAGCTTCATCTTTGTTTAAAAAAAGATTGTCCACATTATAGTCTTCCATAATGTAATAGCCCCCACCTTTACCACCAATGGATGCGATTGGGATACCTGCTTCACCTAACTTTTCTATATCTCTGTAAATTGTTCGTATGGACACCTTAAAAAGTTCCGCAAGCTCTTTGCCTGTAACCGTACCTTTTTTTGAGATAATGAGTAACATGGATAGTAATCGATCTACGCGCATTTATATATTACGTTGATTTGCAACGTATCCTCTCTTATTCTTTTTTACAATGGTGTTAAATGGCCAATTCATATTATGTATTCAAATGACCGACCGGAGTCTTCCCTGCCCCCTCCGGTCATTTTGTTCTTTTCTCAAGTAAATACTACTTTCTTATCTGATTCAACTGTACTTCTAGCTCGATCCGCTGTTTTACTACTATTTGTGATAAGGTTCAGCTTAACGGGTCTAACGGGAAAAGTAAGAAGGAGCTTGCCTCAGAGCATTATTTACACCCGCCGTTTGTAATCGTTCGGCAATCGTTCGATGATAATCGAGGGCCTGGTTGTCGGTGATTCAACTATCGTTCCCCGTTTAGGTTAAAACAGTTACTCTTTCCATTCCACTCATACCAAGTCCAAAGTATTCAGGGACGATTTCATAAACGAAAACGTCCCTGTTATTTTGTGACCACATCATGATCTCAAACATTTTACATACCAAAACCGTTAGCATAATTACTCGCTGCTACCTTCAAACGCCCTCCGCTATTACCCACGATATAAACTGCATGAACTTCGTGAAGTAGCGTTCGGATGCCTCCCAGCGTTTAGAGTCTAAATAAGAATTGTTCTTGCCTCCGTACTGGTCAGGAGGCTGATAATGCCGGGAAACATATTTTTCATTGCCTAAAGTATAGAAATATAAGGCACCATCGGGAGTCTGCATTTCAATTCGGGCATCCAGTTTGTCTCCAACCTCGTCCGTATGTGCCTGCCGAAAACGATAATACTTGCAGCCATCCCAGAACCCAGCGTTTTCCTCTCCTGCCAGATCCAATGCCAGAATCATGGGGTGCTGCAAAATTCCCTCCAAGTAACGCCTGTCAACGCCCGGCAAATACAGCTCAGCTACATTGACGCAGGTTAGTAGCATAATCTAGTAGTAAGTAATATCCGACAATTGCTCCTGTGGCTCTTTGGTAATGTCCTCCAATACCGCTCTTCATCCGCTGTTTTTCTTTGCAGACTAACGCAATTGTCTTCTTTAAGATATATAAAATAGTGGTTATGGTCATCCTTAATGTAAATGCTAGGGTTTAGTTTGCCCTTCTCCGCATCAACATGCTCTCGATTAACTTTGAAGTAGACACCTTGCTCCTTAAAATCAAAATAGTGCTTGTCATCCAGCATAAAAATAGACCGGGTCAGTTTCATTATATTGTCTTCATTGAGCGTGTTATCGGTAACGTATAGCTGAACAGGCCTTTTTCTCTGGAGAACCTCATTCAAATTTTTTAATGCGGAACGGCCTTCTCTAAGAATGGAAATAAGCATGCCGAAAAAAACCAACCTCTTCGTCATCTTCCTCCTCTATATCCAGGAAAACATCGTCGACGAGGACTTCCCGAATGTCCACAGGAAGCTCCTGACAAACGCCGTTCCCATCCTAGGCGTTTACTGTACATGCAGTCCATTTTTGTCCGGTCGTCTTGCACCGGTATTCGTCATCTTCGATTAACGCCGTTGCATTTAGATTGCCTTTAACAATGGTTTCTCCGTGGTTGTAGGAGCCGCATAAAATTTCTTCTACTAACAGATTTCCCTCGATGTAGATTTCCAGACCGCCAACCGCCATGTTTTTAGCAGTCAGATCCCCCATCACCATAAGCCCTGTGGCGCCATCCGTATCTGCATTGTAGAGGCTGTCCACCGTAAGATCCCATCAATGAAAATAAGCGTCGTCTCCTGATGCTGCGGAAACGGCTTCTCCCAATCTAGATCGAGGGAAGACAATATTAGATCCCCGTTATAATAAGCCGCAATACGATTTTCGGTAAAATCTTGATGGAATCGTGCCCACCAGGAGTCCTCGGGAAACTCATCTTTTAATTGACTAAGGAGTACGAACTGAAATGAGTTGCTCATCGTTTCTCTCACCCAGCTTCCAACTTCCCCCTATATTGTAAGCAAAAACAGATAATTCTCCATAATAATTAGAATTCAGCGTCTCGACTATTAAAACCATCCTCTCAACCCTCTCTATGTCGGGAAGATCAGATTTAATAAGCATAAAAAGCCGCTGGAGCAAGAGTTGCAGCGGCTGGAAAAGGAATGAAATGATATTGAACGTAATAAATGCGGAGCTGAGAGCTGTACTAGTAACAAACACTAGATCCAAGTATCATTGGCTGCTGTTCAATCGGACTCAGTACCGCCAGTGTTTACTACGCTTCTAGGCTCCACCAACATGATATGGCATTCCTTTTCGGCGGAAGGCTTGTGCTCGATTCCCCCGGGACAATAAACTTCTCACCCTTGGAAATTTTCACCTGACTATCACGAAAAATCAATGATCATCTCCCCTTCGAGCACAATTTTTGTCGTAGCAAATTCTCGCAACTCTTCCTCTTGTGCTTCTTGGGAACACTCCTCATTTTTTGTTCATCTGTACTAATTATAATATAAATAGCCGCTATATTCTTATTCATATTTACCACCTAGTAAAAAAAGAACTTCACTATGGAAGTTCTTTCTAACAAAAAGCAATATTTTCTAAATATCTATTTTTATAATCCTTTAAATATCTCTATAAATTTATCAAAATGATAAGCACCTTCAAGTTTTAGATCTTTATGTTCAAACACCATATAGTAACGATATAGGTTACCTGCTTGATGTTGCCATGATCGTCCTAGTTTAACTTTTCTCTTACTCTCGGCATTTTCTAAATGGTCCCCTTTAGTTTCAACTAATATTAGTTTTCCACTTTTAGTCATTAAAATAAAATCTGGATAGTGATTTAGGTAACCGTTGATATTAAAGCCTCTTCTATCAATATTACGGTGCCACCATTTTACATTATCTAGAGCAACTAATTCATTTATTACCTTGTATTCAAAATTATTCACATTTTCTTCTTCTTTATATAAAGATTTGGGTATTGTAGAAATAGTCTTTATCGGAGAAATTTCTTCCTTAAATATGTAATTATCTTCACAAACTATACTACCTTGTTCAATAAGTTGATCAAAATTTTGTTCCAGATAGTCTTCTTCGAATTTTTTTATCTTCTTTTTAATCTTATCAGCATATGAGTGGACAAAGTTTTCTAAGTTATCGATTTGATCCTTCGTCATATTTTCAATCACTCTATTGATATATGCTCTTAATTCCTTATCATCAACAGTATCTAATTTGTTTATCTGTTTATAGATTATATCTTCGCAGTTTCTCACTTTACTTTCCAGAGGTAATTTTGAAAAATACTCCTTAAAGTAAAAGGTGTCAGCTTTTGATAACTTAGAATATTTAGGTGTAGTTTCTCCTGAACCTTCAATATCTACTTTAACCAAATAATTTTCCAATGTATCAAAATCAATAGCGGTATCTTTATCTTTTAGCGAAAATCCATCAGCAAGTCTTTCTTTTGTAAGAAGTGATAATCCATCTTCTATAAACAGACTTGGCTCTGATTGGATAAAGAATTGAGGAAGACTAATATTCTTTATATCTTTTTTATACTTTTCTTCGATAGTAAAATATTTCATTTTATTCCTAATTTCCGGTGGTTGAATAAAATTATCATTTGTCTCAGATTCATCTATCCTTTTAGAATATTCTTTGCTTTCTACCATTGCAGAAGCAAACATACTGCTAATCTCATCTTCTAATGAATCTCTATCGTTTGTCTTTCTATCCTCTAGCATTTTCCTAACTTCATTAAAATCAATATCAAAAAAATCACCAGGATCCTTTTCTTGTTTTTCTTGAACTTGGGACAACTTACTTTCTTTAACAACTTTGCTATTAAAAATATCTGTTTGGATAGACTTTTCTTCTTGATTAATATCTTTATACTCACTTTCAGGAGCCCTATAATCATTTTTACTAAATCCAGCTCTGTTTAATCCAGTAACTATATTATCCAAGGTATCTCTGAAATTATTTGAGGAAGATAGTACATAAGACATATTCAGAAAAGGATTCTCAGTCTTTTTTGCATATGGTTGTCTTAAAATTCTTCCTAAAATCTGTTCAACATCAACTTGGGAGCTTTTATTAGCTAAAGTAGCCAATACATAGGCAAAAGGACAATCCCAGCCCTCTTTTAGTGCATTTACAGTAATAATATATCTTATTGAGCAGTCTGGACTTAATAGATCAACACCTTTTAATTCGTTGATCTCTGAGGTCTTTATTGCAACATACTCTGATGGAATTCCAATGTTAATAAGTTCTTCTTTTAACTTTTCAAAAGTCTCATTATTTTCATTTCCTTTAGGTTGAGCTTGAAATAATACAATTGGTCGTATATATTTTCCTGTCTTGGGTTGTTGCTCTAATGCCTGTACTTCTAATTTATTTCTAAGATCAATTGCATCCAATATTACATCTCTATGGTTATTTCTGTTGTAAACAATTACTGGTAATTTAACCATGTTCTCTTTTTTAAGTTCGATGGCATCCACATATGAAATAATATTACTATCTTTTTTAGGAGTTGCTGTCAAGTCTAGAACAAATGAAGGGTTTAAATTAACAAGCATCTCTATACTTAGGTCTGTAGTCGCATTGTGACTTTCATCAACTATGATGACTGGAGATAATTGATTAATTACTTGGATAAGAGCTGTATCATCAATTCCCTTAACTAAAGTTTCAGGTGAACTATAAAATTTAGTAAATTGATTTAGATTCCCATTCTCTTGATAAATTTTCCTGTCTTCTTTTTTACGACTTCTTAATGTATCATAACTCAAGATAAAGATGCTAAGCTGTTCACTAACAGCAGTAGGATTAAAATTTTGTCCATTTAATAGCTGCTCTTTAGTATAAACCTCTACCCTACCATTAAAGTCAACATCTAACTTTTGTCTATATGGGTGTTCCGGATCACTGAGATTTTTGATTGTTTGTTCCAATATTGAATTAGAGGGTACTAGCCATACTACAGCCTTTGTTTTTGTAAAAGCCATAGCTTCAAAAATAGGCTTTATTGAGCTACTAGCTATAAAAGTCTTCCCTCCACCTGTAGGTACTTTAAAACAGATATGAGGAGTGTATTTTATATTATTTTTATAAGGTTCTACACCGCCATGACCTACAGGAACATCTTGTTCATTCCAAAAAGCGTTATAAGCTAATTGTGTGCTATTCGTTTCATTCATTAACTCTAAAAAACGGGTTAGCTGTTTTATTACCTTTTTTTGATATGACTTAAGTTCCATTATATCAATCCCCCTTTATATCCTTGCAATATCGCGCGGTATCTTTTTGAATACAATATTAAACTTCTCTAATTCATCTTTACTTAATAAATTGGTATCCGCATAAATGACATAACTTTCTGCTGAAACAGTAATAGTTGAAAGGAACTTATAATCTAATGTTGTAGATTCATCCTTTTTATAATAAAAATAATAAGCCCTACCACTTTTTTCACCTAAATAATATTCATTTCCCATGTCTTCACTTAAATTTAATGTCTCATTAGTTTCAGTGTAAAAAACATACTCTCGTATTTTCTCAACTTCTACATTTTCGTTTAAATATTGATTTTCAATTAAAAGAGGCTCACCTAAACTATAAAAATTAAAGTCTCCACCCGTAGCTTCTACATTGGAGTATCCGTCTATAACACGTTTTACCCTTTCAGCAGTAATCGTATCAGCATAGTCTTCCATTTCTACAAGAATAAATTTACGATTACCACCATCTTTTTTATTTAAATTTAATACTGCATGAGCTGTTGTGCCCGTTCCAGAGAAAGAATCTAGTATAATATCGTTATTATCCTTTGAAGTTGTAATTCTTATTATTCTTTCAATTAATTGCGTTGGTTTTGGAGTTTCAAACTTTGTACCTTTTCCTAGTATTGAATAAATTTCTTTTTTTGCAGAATCAGTGTTTCCTACTTCCTCATGAGGCCACCATGTCCATGGTACTACCCCATCTACTTCGGATAAGTACCTAATTGTATTAGGTTGAGAATTATTGTTCTTACCAAAATAAATTCTTCCTTCTTTTAATAAGTCTTTAAAGGTACTTTCAACAATACTCCAACATCTTCCCTCAGGTGGGTAAAAGACTTTCCCTCCCGGAGCAGTAATAGGGTAAAATTGATCTTTTGTTGCATGTCCAGCTTGAGCAGTCATTGGTATAGGTCTCCATCGCCCTTTTGGATCATTATTAGGATTTTTATAAACTTTTGCCTGTTTTTCATTCATTTCTATTAAATTTCTAGTTTCTTTAAAAACCTTTTTATCTTTTGCATAAACAAGAATATATTCATGCACATCTCCAATTGCCTCTCTATTTTCTCGGGAATATCGTTTTTGCCAAGCAATTGTAGAAACGTAGCAGTTCGGACCAAAAATTTCGTCACAAATTAGCTTCAGATTTGAATATTCATTGTCATCTATTGAAATAAAAATTACTCCATTTTTTGGGTGAAGTAGTTTATTGAGCAACTTTAATCTAGGATAAATCATACATAGCCATTTGTCGTGCCGAGATAAATCTTCTCCTTCTTTACCAACAACATCTCCTAACCACTTTTTAATCTTAGGATGGTTCACGTTGTCATTATAAACCCATTTTTCATTACCAGTATTGTATGGTGGATCAATGTAAATACATTTGATCTTCCCCATATAAAGTGGCAGTAATGACTTTAATGCCTCTAAGTTATCCCCACGTATTATTTTATTTCCACTAGTGCTCTCCCCATCTTTAACGCCATCTTCACTGTAGCTATATTCATTCTCAAGTACTTTAAAAGTTACTTCCTGATGATGGTTTATGACTTTATCTTTTCCTATCCATTCAAGTATTGGCATATTAAAAATCTCCTAATCTCTTCTTTATATTCAACATGTTTTTTATTATATAGCTAAATTTTTCTTCAAAAATTTTTTTGCACTAATCGATACAGTGCTACAGTATCAGAACTTGTCCTATTAACACATTATTTATTTTATCACAATCAATTACCAAATAAATGGACTTCAGAAATGAAAAATGGATTAATCAAAATGAGGTGAAACTATTATATTGATGGTTGTAAAAATATAAAAAATTAAAAGAGAAACATCGCCTCTACGGTGAAATAAAGGGGAGGAATATATCCCCTTCTAAAATTGAATTTTACATGGAACTAGTAGATATGTTTTTAACAATCCAGAGTTTCGTTTTAGGTGTACTGTAGTTGATAGTCACAGCATAGATCTGAAACATACCATGATTCAGATTCTGCATTAGGCTTCTATAAATTTTTCTCCAATTACTTAAACACTGGATTAGTGACTGGGAAGAATACTGGATTTTTCTAGACCATAAGAAAAACAAACTACCTGATAGATTACACACTCTAGAGCAAGTTTTGAATCATTCAACTTCTGGATTTGTTAGAGAAGTATAAGCTATAGAGTCTAAAAGAATCGGTGCTAAAGACAAGCTCTCTTTGAACTTGTCTTCTCAATACAGCTTAACTAGAATATTTATGCCTAAATTTCCTTAGTTTATCCATATGTACTGTAAATTTAATTTTTCTGTTTACCATCACTTATGATAAGGCTCCCCCCGACTAATCCGAAACGCCCGATAAACCTGCTCAAGTAGCACCAACCGCACCAACTGATGCGGAAACGTCATCTTCGAAAACGACAGCAACGCATCCGCCCGCTTCAACACCTGATCCGCCAACCCCAACGACCCGCCAATCACAAACGCCACCTGACTGCGCCCATGCAAAGCCAGCTTGTCCATCTCCGCAGACAGCTTCTCCGATGACCACATTTGCCCATCAATCGCCAGCGCAATCACATACTGATCCTGCTTGATCTGCGCCAGGATACGCTCGCCTTCCTTACGCTTCACCTGCTCCATCTCCGCCGCACTCATCTCTTCCGGAGCCTTTTCATCATTGACCTCGATCACTTGCAGCTTGCAGTAAGCAGACAGACGCTTAATGTATTCATCAATACCCTCACGCAAATATTTCTCCTTCAGCTTCCCTACCGTAATAATCGATATCTGCATGATCCTACATTCCCTTCTCTTTCAAAAGCGCAATCTGCCCAGGCTCCCCACATTCCCGGCAACGCTTGTCTACTCCAACACCATCAATCGCCTGCGCTGCATACGTATCCGGCGCCGTCTCAAAATCATTTACGTAATCATCCAGCTCCTGCTCCAAATGCTCCATGCAAGCAAACCGCACCGGATATTCCACCAACAGCTCAACTTCCTTACCTTCTATTTGTATGCTTTTCATCTTCATGTCCATATCGAATGCCTCTTTTCCGTACGTATGATGTCGCTTCCTATTCTACCCCAGAACCGCAACAAAACAAATGAATCCACCAAAAAGACAACGATGAGTTTGCAAACATAAGCCTCTGCATTTTAAAGGTTTGTTTTTTAACCTTCGACGAACAGTTAAAGCTGTAGAGAGAAAAAAGAAGAAAACAGCGAAAGTCTTTGGGATACCAACCGAAGCGCAATGGAAAAAGGGAAACCTGCCTTTAGCGTCCACCTCTGAGACACTACGGAGCTGCGCGACTTTGGACGCGGGTTTCTTTTTTTTCATGGAGCTGGGCAGAACCGCCTCACGGCAGGTATCCCAAGAACTTGAGCGTTTTCTTCTTTTTTCTCTCTTCCACGAAAGCTCGACCGACCAACAAAAAAAGAGAGCGCCGTATCAGCTCGGCGCTCTTAAGAATTATCTATTTTAAAATAGATAGAGGGGGGGAACTTCAGATACTGCATTTATGCAAACGGGATAAAATGCATCCCGGAGTTGCCCGTCAAGGTTTGTTTCCTGCACATGCCTGCCCGCCAAACCGCTTGGTCAGTGCTTCTTACTGCTGTGGCGGTGCCGTCAGCTTCACTTTGGCAGTCTTCTGAATACCGTCACGATAGTACGTAACGTCCATCGTATCGCCCGGCTTTTTGCTCATCGTCAAGTACTTACGCAGCTGAGCACTGTTGGAAATGTTCTTGTCATCTAGCTTGACGATGACATCGAACTGTCTCAAGCCTGCTTCACCCGCAGGAGAGAATTTGCCTACCTCTGTTTGCACGACGACGCCAGCATTCACATTGTCTGGCAGATTCAAAGTTTCTTTCCATTCGTAGCGCGGCACATTGGCCAAGTCGAGTGGCTGCACACCGAGGTAAGAACGTTCCAGCGTGCCTTTTTCCATCAGCTGGTCCACGATCATTTTGACATCATTGATCGGGAGGGCAAATCCTAGCCCTTCGACACCTGCTTTGGAAATTTTCAAGGTGTTAATCCCGATAACCTGACCTTCTATGTTAACAAGAGCGCCACCACTGTTGCCAGGGTTGATCGCTGCGTCTGTTTGAATGACGTCCAGTTCCCAGTCATCCTGACCATCTTCGTTAATGTCCATTGGCATAGAGCGTTCCTTGGAACTGATAATGCCTTGTGTGACGGTCCGGGAGAACTGCATGCCCAGTGGGTTCCCGATGGCAATCGCTGGTTCGCCCACCTGCAAGGTAGAAGAGTCACCAAATTCAGCAACGTCCGTAACCTTGGAACCGTCGATTTCCAGTACGGCCAGATCCGTGTATCCATCGGCGCCGACCACTTTCGCCGATACTTTTTCACCTGTTGGCAAGGCGACCTCCAGCTTTTGCGCCTTGTCGATTACGTGATAGTTGGTCACGATGTAGGCTTTTCCGCCCTTTTTCTCAAAGATGACACCAGAGCCTTGGCCTTGCTCTACATCCATCGAATTCTGCATCCAGCTGTTTCTGCGCTGACCGATGTTGATTACACCAACGATCGCATTCTCGACTTTTTTCACCGCATCTACTGTACCAGAGCCCACACTTACAGATACTGGCTTGACAAATGGGTTAGAAGAAGAGGCATTACTACTTAGCGCATTTTCTGTTCCAGGCTTAACCATATTAATATATCCGGCATTGGAGAGAGTCGGCAGCGTGAGCAGGACGACCATCCCCCCAATTACCGCGGATGTTACTGACGTCACGACCATACGTCCAATGCCAGAACCGCGTTGTTTTTTTCGCTCCACATGAGTTAAATCATCATAAAAACCCATGATTCTTACTCCCCTTTCTACTTTCTACCATTACTAGCTTTGCAGATTTTTGATGCTCGTATACACAATGACATGCGTCGTAATTGGTTTGCATGATTGATTTCGTTGATGTCTGTTTCCTTTTGACACCCTTAGTATACGACCTGCTTTCGGCAAAATGGCGTGAGAATTATGGAAAGGTTGTGGAATAGAAAAAAGCTCTCGGAATATTTCTCCGAGAGCACGGATATGATAGATTAAAAGCTTTTCCCTGCCAGACCAAATAGAAAGGATTGATAGACTTGAAAGAAGTCCACCTTATCGCCAAGCTGGCCGACCTTCAGGAAGTAGACTATCATAATACGCTTGTCCTACAGGCTCTTATCGAGCTGCTAGTAGCCAAAGGACTCCTGACACATGACGAGCTGACTGCCAAAATGAATGCGCTCGATACACAATTAACGTTCCAAATCGATACGTATGCGAAGCTCACAGAGCGCATTGCCAGTCGCCAGGCTGGAATCAAACCAATCCTATAGCTCTTCCAGCTTGGTAGGTCGATCCGGGTACGTGTCACGCAAATGCACATCGTTACCAACAGACAGGCCCCGCTCCTCCAAGATATTTTTGACCGTCAGTCTGGCCAAATCAATCATGTTGTTTTCCTTACTCAAGTGAGCGAGGTATACGCGTTCTGCCCCACCTGTCAAACAATCGAGCAAGGCATCGCCCGCCGCTTCATTGGACAAGTGCCCGACATCACTCAAGATACGTCGCTTGATACTCCAAGGATACTGGGACATACGCAACAGCTCAACATCATGATTGGACTCGAACACATACGCATCTGCTCCACGAATCGTCTCCTTGATCCGATCACTAACATACCCCAGGTCAGTCGCAACACTGAGCTTTTTCTTGCCTTGATAAAAACAGAATCCCATCGGCTCGGCGGCATCGTGCGAGATTCCGAAAGACTCGATGCCCAAATCCTCCAACTCTTTCTTCTCCCCTACAGAAAAGAAGCGCCGCTGGTCTTCCTTGATCGTCCCGATTTGCCCATCCAGCTCCGACCATGTCTTTTCATTGGCGTAAATCGGTAATCCATAGCGCCGCGCCATGACGCCGACCCCTTTAATATGGTCGACGTGCTCATGGGTGACGAGAATGGCGCCGAGCTCCGCTGGATTGACGCCAATGGTCTCCAGTGCCGCTTCTGCTTGCTTTCCTGTAATGCCTACATCGATCAATACGGAAATACGGTCTGTCGCCACGTAAATGGCGTTTCCCGTACTCCCGCTTGCCAACACACTAAATCTCACCGAACATCCCTCTTCCCGTATCTTTCCCAGGCTGTCTATCTATTCAGCGCTGCGTTACCATCGGACGTTCCAGAGCTCCTGTAATCGCGTTGACAAAATGCCATTTGCCATCGTGAACTACACGCCAGACAGGCACCAGCGTCTGAATATCCGCATCGTAAGAACCGTAATAACCCAAGCTCACATTCTCAATCCGTTCCCCTGGTGAAATGATTTGCTTGTCCACCAGAGAGCGTAGTGCCGCATAACCAGAGATCACCTGTCGTTCCCCCTGCTGCTTACGAAGGTGGAAAAAGGTCTGCCTGTAGCCGAGTATCGTTCCGTTATCCAGATACATTTCCAACGGAGCGACGAATACTGGCATTTTATCATAGACCTGCCAATACAAGAGGCGCGCTTGATTCGATTGATAAGGATCGGCTACGTATTGATCGGAATTAATCAGCCTCGGACCAATTTGACGCAAGAGCTCCTGAGGATTCAGCTGGCCACGAATCTGCATCGGTGGGTCCAGCTTGGCAGCCAGCGCCATCTTTTCTACCGTTGCCTGAAGTCCTGATATCTCATGCAAGGAAATCGGATTAATTCCGATATACTCCGCATCCAAATTGGACATTTCTGGTGTATCCTGCGGCACTTCTGTATCCAATGTGATATTTTGCTGATTCAAGTACAGCTCTGTATTCCATTTCTCACTCTGCGCGACTTCCTTGTCATTCCACAAACTAATGCGCGTCACATACACCTGATACAAGAGAAACAAATCGAGGAGAAGAAAGGCCCAGATCAGGATCGTCTTGGTCCTACTCCAATCCATGCGCCTTCCCTCCTCCCTGTTTGGTGTGCGCAGAAATATACAGGTTCGCCTGATTCGCCAATTCCACAACCCAGATTGGCATCAGATCTACGTATCCTTCGCCTACTTTGGTATGGTAAGCCAAATAAGCGTCGGTGATCTTTTCTGTATCCGCCAGTTTTTTGTCACGGATATACTGATACAGCTCCGGACCAGACATGACCGTCCACTCTTTGTTATCGATATACTTGTCCAAATCCAGCAGTGAACGACTCATCGTCACAACCTGGCCTGCTTCAGAGGTAATTTGGATCGTATCGATTTGCTTGACCTCCCCTTCACTGATTAAGGGATACGCCCCCAAGTACTGACGGAACGTGATCAAGTCTTTTTCATTGTAGCTCTTCTTGATTTGTTCAAAATGATACTCATCAAGCCAGCCTAAGTGCTTATTCATGAAGGTAACTGCACTCTGCACTTTTTCTTCATCAGACAGCTCCTGATCCCGCTGTTGGTATGCCGGATCGGTAAACGTGAACGCCTGCTGCTCCGATCTCAATTGAATCGATCTGCTGCCATCTGTAAAAATAACCGTTTTGTCCCGCTCCATGATCTGTCTGACCAGCGATTGATCGATAAAGTAGGACTCGATCAGTCTTTCATTCGTAACAGGTACATAGCTGTAGCGGAATTGCTGCATGCGCAACTGATTTTTGGGCAAATAATAGGTGTTCCATATCGGCACATGCCCTTCCAAATCTACGAAGCTCCGCTCTGGTTTGACGATTTTCATGATTTGCTCAGGCATTAAATCACCAGAAGCCAAATACGACTCTCGCAAATCCTTGGGGCTGATCGACGTTCGAGAACGCATCATTCGCCCTTCCTCAGTCGACAAAAATAACGCGTAGACGACATCTTCTTCCTTCTCGTAGTACAACCACAATCGGTCAATCCCTTTCATTTGGTTGTCAAACTCATCCCGAAAGGTTACCAGCCGACCTACAATTGACAAGGGAACCGTGCTCCGAAAGCGCACTTCCAATCCCATCTTTTCCCGGGCAATATCTTCCCATTTCTCATTGGAGATGGTGAGCGGAGAAAAATCAAGGAAGATCCATTTCGACATTTCTCGCACGATCAAACTGTAAGGAGCGTCGGTTGCGGATGCTTTCGTGTGGCGATCTTCCCCATAGTGAAAAACAACGGATTCCGGCGTAACGAGCTGTTCGAGTTGTTTTTCCTGAACTGGCTTTGACTGCGTGTACTCTGCCGGTTCAATAAATTGCAGGTTAGGTTGATTCGACCACAACATCGCTGTCAAAACAAAGCTGGCTAGCACTAGCAGATTGAGTAAGACGGTCTTGGCAGGCTCTAGCATCCGCTTCATCCCGTTTTTCCTCCTTGGGCAAATGGCACCCAGAACGTTACTGTCGTTCCCTCGTTCCATTCGCTCGTAATCTCGATATCTGCACCGTGTGCCTGTACTAATTCGCGGGCAATCGCCAATCCCAAGCCAGTTCCACCCTGACCGCGCGAACGCGCCTTGTCTACACGGTAGAACCGCTCAAAGATTCGCTTCAAATCGCGGCTGGGAATACCGATTCCTGTGTCGGTGATGGAGATTTGTACCCGCTTTTGCTTATGGTTCTCTCTTGCCTTGAGAACCACGGAGCCTCCTTGAGGCGTATACTTGATTGCATTGGACAAAAGATTGTCCAATACTTGATTGATCGCATCCAGATCAATATAGACCGGCGGAAGCTTGCTCGGCATATCCAAGCTGAGCTGAACCTCCTGTTGCTCACTGAACATGGAAAAACGATCGGCAGCATAGCGAAGCAATCGATTGATGTCCGCTTCCTTACAATGCAGACGAACTCCCTGCGAATCAAAACGCGATAGCTGCAACAAATCGTTCACCAAGCGAATCATGCGCTCAGTCTCCGACGACGTGACTTTCAAGAAACGCTGGGACAGCTCCGGCTCTTCCACTGCGCCGTCCAGCAGGGCTTCTACATAGCTTTTAATGGTCGTCAGCGGTGTCCGCAGCTCATGCGACACGTTCGCAACGAATTCGCGGCGTTGCTGCTCCAGTCGCTGCTGCTCCGTCACATCCGCTACGACAGCAATAATCCCGCCCATTTTTTTGCTATCCTGCTGCAAGGGCGTAAACGTCACACGCAGGATCACTTCTTCCTTATTCGGCAACGTCATCTCAATAAAAAGCGGTTCTTCCTGCGCATAGAGCGACATCTCATCCTCTGGCGGCAGGCCCAACAGATCATACAAGGTGCGTCTCTTGAGAAGGACGTCAGCCATCGTCACTTGCAACATATCTTCTGCTGCTCGATTAAACAGAATGATTTGCCCATTGCGATTAGCAGCAATGACACCGTCCGTCATGTTGCTCAAGATTCCCGCGAGCTTCTCACGCTCTTCTTCTTGCTGCAAGATCGCTTCCTGCAATCGCAAGGTCATATGATTAAAAGCCATACCAAGTTGGCCAATTTCATCATCGCTATAGACACGTACACTACTGTTAAAATCCCCGTCTGCCACCAATCTTGCCTGACGGGTCATCTCCTTCACAGGCTTGGTGATGGTGCGGGCCAATACGACCCCGAGCACTGCCGTAATGACCAGTGCGATCATCGTACCTGTCGACAAGATGCCGTTCATTTTGCCAATCGTCGCGTAAGTACCCTCCATCGACGCAATCATGTAGACTGCACCATATACGATCTGGTCGCCCTTTACAGGGAGAGCCAATACTTTTACCCGCGCTCCCGTCTTCGGATCGATCCGCATCGATTCACTGCGCGTCCCGAGCAAGGCAACCGTCACTTCAGGCTGCGAGGTCCGCTGACCAATTGTACTTTTGTCCTCCGTCGTCGCAACCACCGTTCTTGTCTGATCGATGACCTGCACATTCGCTCCATTGATTTTTACTAGGTTGTTGATCAGGTTGTCGATGTCCTGGCGATTTTGTTCGGCGTTTGATTCCTTCCCGTCATGCGGGCGCAAATCGCTTTCCAGCAAACTCGCCAACAAACTAGCTTGTCCATTCAATGCCTCGGAAAAGTTGTTGATGTAGTAGCTCTCGACTTCCCTCGCAAAATAGGCGCTAATAAATTGCATTGCAAGCAAAATCAACAGCATGTAAATGATGACCATTTTCCACTGAACGGTTTTGAACAGCCGCCTCATCCAGGCTGGCCTCCTATGCCGGGATTGCGTAATGTATAGCCCAAACCACGCCGTGTGATAATGTACTTCGGCTGGCTCGGATCATCCTCGATTTTTTCCCGTAAACGACGGATAGTCACATCTACCGTCCGTACATCGCCAAAATAGTCAAATCCCCAGACCGACTGCAATAGATGCTCTCGCGTCAATACTTGTCCCTGATGGCGAGCGAGGTACACCAGCAGCTCAAACTCACGGTGCGTCAGCTCTAATGCTTCTCCCACCTTTTCGACGGTATACGAGTTCAAATCGATTTCTAACTCATGCACGCGCAGTAGATGCTGGCTATCCTTCTCTTCCACTTTCGAGCGGTTACGGCGCAAATGGGCCTTTACACGGGCTACCAGCTCACGCGTACTAAATGGCTTCGTCACGTAATCATCCGCGCCCAATTCCAGCCCGAGTACTTTATCCAGTTCAGAGTCTTTGGCAGTCAGCATGATGATCGGAACATCATATGTTTGGCGAACCGTTCGGCATACGTCCATTCCGTCTCTGCCTGGAAGCATAACATCCAATAAAATCAGATCCGGTCGCTCATTCTTGACCACGACAAGCGCCTCATCACCATCGTAGGCGCATACGACCTGATATCCTTCTTTTTCAAACGTGAATTTCAAAATATCTGCAATCGGTTTTTCATCATCTACTACGAGGAGTTTTGCCATCCTGCGCCCTCCTATTTCTGTAAGTACGTGTTCATACAGTCGTCTGTTTCCTCTTAAACTGCCTCTTCAAGGATTCCACTTCGACCATCACTATTCCTCTACAATACACCATGTACGCCGTGTAAAGAAGGGCTTGGCATTCAATCCCTGCCAACAAAAAAAGGGCCCCTCCTAAGAGTTGCCCTTTCTTATCCAGAAATTACATGTCTATTTTAAGTAACGAATCGGGTTTTGGTTTCGTCCATTCTGTATAACCTCAAAATGCAGGTGGACGCCGGTCGATTGTCCAGTAGAACCCTTTACGCCGATTTTCTTTCCTTGGCTAACAACGTCGCCGACTTTCACATTAATGCTGCTCATGTGACCGTACAACGTCTTCATTCCATTGCCGTGGTCGATGATAACCGATTTTCCATAGTCACCATTCCAACCAGCGAATGTGACACGTCCATTGTCTGCCGCCATGACAGAACCAGAACCGGCAATATCAATTCCTTTGTGCATGCTGCCCCAGCGTTGGCCAAAGCCGCTGCTGATATACCCGCTAGCAGGCCAGCTCAAACGGCCTGTTCCGCGCGATGGGATAACTTTTGTACCGCGCTCCATAATTTTGGTTACAGGCTGCACAGTTACATCTTGTTTGATGACTTTGCGATTGACTACTTGTCCATTTTCTTTCACAACTTCGTACTTAACTGTTTTACTGCCGTTTTTACCTTCTTGTACGACTTTTGTTTCGCCTTTAGGAACCTTGTCATTGTTATTAATTTGCGTATTAAAAGCAATAACCTCTTGCTGATCTACTTCTTCTTTAACTTGTACAGTAACCAGTGGACGCACTGCGGTTACATTAATTTCTTGTCCCAATTTAAGGACAGTATTTTCCGTGACGCCTGGGTTGTTCGCGTAAATATCTTTTGATGTAATGTCGTATTTCTTCGCGATGCAACCGATGCAATCGCCTTCTACAACCGTGTGCTTCATATCCTTGAAGGTGCCTTTTACCAGCAACTCCTCGAGTTTATCGGCAGACAAAATTTGAGATGCATCGACTGTTTCGGTTTGCATCTCTACGTTTTCTTTAAATGCGACTTCTTTTACCGGATTTGGTTTGACTGGGACTGCTGATGCTGCTGCTACAACAGCCTTTTTCCCTGTCGTTGCAGGAACTCCGGAATATTTTTGCTTCACATCAGCCAGTACTTCATCAGCTGATTGCTGGTCTGGCAGGTAACCTACCACTTTGCCATCAATCATCAGCTTAACGCCCTGAACCTTGAGATCCGCTACGGATGCTAGAGCTTGTACAGCGGCATCATTATTGAACGGTGCCTTGAATTCACGCTCTTCTTCAAATGCGATATAGTTAGCCACTTGCAAGTTAAGGCCTGTTTTTGCCTTTTCCTCTTCCAGCTTGGCTGCTGTCCAGTTATGTATCACATTTGGATCGTTTACCACGCCGATCTCTTTGCCATTCACACTGACATGGTAGACAGAATTGACATTGCTTGTGTAATAGTATTGTGCAGATGCTCCAGCAGCAATCGTCAATACTAGACCTGCCGCAACTGAAAGCGATTGTTTTTTATGCGACTGGATGTAAGAGCTTGTACGTTTCAATGTACGTTTCGCCAGATCACTGCAATCCCGAACGATTCGTGATGACCGTTCCTGCAGCTTGGCCTTCCATTCCGACCAATGCATAACTTGTCCCTCCTGAAAACAGATACAACTTGCTCGTTCCATTTCCTGAAAATTTTTAATATATTGACTAGGTCGTATATCCCATAATTTAGTTTCCATTAATCTGCCAAATTGCCTAAAGAAACCAACTATGTCGACTTTACCATAAGATTAACGACAACATCAAGTGTAAATTGCTGTCGAATAAAAAAATAGACGTAGAGTCACTATATGTACAAATAATTGGTAGTATTTATCATAAATGGGAGCTGATATGCGTGAAGGAACGCAACATCTTGGCAGGATTCCTCACCGAGGACGATGCACAAAAGGCGGAAAATGCGCTTCGACAAGCCGGTTTTTCCATCATTCAAATCGACAGGATCGGGCAAATCCCGGATGAGGGGATTGAACGGATCATGAATCCACTTACTGGTAGCTTTCCAGGCTTAGGTTCCCTGACACTGTCGGGAAATTTTCCAAGTGGACGGGATGCCAGCATTCTGGCAGCCGCAGACCCCGATGCCAGTGGTTACACGGATCGAGACGACAGCTATTACAACCGCACTGTCCTATTAACAGCAGTCGTCCCAGAGGAACAGGCCGATGAAGCGACTAGGATCATTGAATCATTTGGAGGCCTGATCTAAAATAAATATAGCCATCTTCCCTTAACTAACTAGGAAAGATGGCTTATTTCGTTATCGGCATCGAAGATTCACACCTCTTGCATCGAGGTAACGTCTTTTAACGCAAGTCTGCGTATTTTCGTTTTCTCGGCGTCATCTTGTTGTTTGTATGTGGTGATAAAGCATAGGTAGCCATTGTTGAAATGAGTCATGGTTCCCTTGATGACGACGCCATTGATCATCTTCACCTGTACATTTTTGCCCAGCAGCTTCATGGCCTTTTGGTCAAATCCAAAACCCATCATCACTTTTCACCTCTCCATTTCTCCTTATGTCTATCCATATGCCCAGAGGGTGTCGTTTCGTGTCTGTCCCTTGTAAAAAAAGAAAAGCTGCCGAATGATCGACAGCTTTCTTCTATATATATTGTCTACAGCTTATCCGTAAATGCCACGAACAATGACGGTTTGTTCACGATCCGGTCCTACAGAGAAGATCGACATTGGAATACCAGTCAGTTGCGTGATGCGCTCAATGTAGTGACGAGCGTTTTCTGGCAAGTCGTTCAGATTGCGAATGCCAGTGATATCCTCTGTCCAACCTGGGAGCTCCTCATAAACTGGCTCGCATTTCGCCAACAGGTTGAGGTTTGCTGGGAATGAATCGATGATTTCTCCATTGTATTTGTACGCTGTGCAAATACGTAGAGTCTCAATGCCAGACAATGTATCCAGCTTGGTGATCGCCAAACCAGTGAGACCACTGACACGACGAGCATGACGAACGACTACGCTGTCGAACCAGCCTACGCGACGAGGACGACCTGTTGTCGTACCATATTCGAAGCCAACCTCACGGATATGGTCGCCAGTTGCATCAGTCAGCTCAGTCAGGAACGGACCGTCACCTACACGCGTCGTGTAAGCTTTTGCAACCCCGATTACTTGGTGGATCTTAGTTGGTCCAACACCAGAACCGATAGTCACACCACCCGCAATTGGGTTGGAGGACGTTACGTATGGATACGTACCTTGGTCAATATCGAGCAATACGCCTTGCGCGCCTTCAAACAATACGCGGTTGCCGCTATCAATGGAATCATTGAGGACAACAGATGTATCAGTCACGTAAGGACGAATGATTTCTGCCAGAGCCAAGTATTCATCCAGAATTTCTTGAAGCTCAAAGCCAGTTGTGTTGTACATTTTCTCCAGCAGCATGTTTTTCTCTGCCAGGTTGCGCTCGAGCTTGCGAGCAAACTCTTCGCGATCCAACAAATCAGCGATACGAATACCGATACGTGCTGCTTTATCCATGTAAGCAGGTCCGATACCTTTACGAGTCGTACCGATTTTGTTAGCACCGCGGCTATCTTCTTCTACGCCATCCAGCTTGATGTGGTACGGCAGAATCACATGCGCGCGATCACTGATTTTCAAATTGCTTGTAGAAAAACCGAAGCTGTGAATGTACTCCAGCTCTTTTACCAATGCTTTCGGATCGATTACCATACCGTTTCCGATTACGCAGGTCTTGTCACTATAAAAAATTCCGGATGGAATCAAATGCAACTTATATTTGTTACCATCAAAAATAATGGTATGGCCTGCGTTGTTACCGCCTTGGTAACGAGCCACTACCTCTGCACTTTCAGCTAGATAGTCTGTAATTTTACCTTTACCTTCATCGCCCCACTGGGTTCCGACGACAACGACTGTTGACATCGAAAAACACCTCCTGATATTATCATGTCTTTTCGGGCCTGAAACAATCTAAGTTTACTAAACGAGACTCCCCATGTCAACGCTAAATACGAACATTCATATAGTTAGTTCTTAATATGTTCGGCAATTCAATATAGAAAAAAAAGCCGGAATTTCTCCGACTTTTCTTCCATTCCAACTATTAACCTGCTTGATTTCGAAAGCGATGATCCAGGTTGACGAACTTGTTAAATTCTTTCAGGAACGCCAACTCCACCGTTCCGGTCGGGCCGTTACGCTGTTTGGCGATAATGACTTCGATGACATTCTTGTTTTCTGATTCCTTGTCATAGTAGTCATCACGGTACAAGAAGGCAACGATATCGGCGTCCTGCTCAATCGATCCCGATTCACGGATATCGGACATCATCGGTCGCTTGTCCTGCCGTTGCTCTACACCACGGCTCAACTGCGACAGGGCAATAACCGGCACGTTCAGCTCACGCGCGATCCCTTTTAGCGTACGAGAGATCTCAGATACTTCCTGCTGACGGTTATCTCCTTTGCCTCGTCCATGAATCAGCTGAAGGTAATCGATCAGGATTAAACCCAATCCCTTCTCGGTCTGAAGGCGACGGCATTTCGCCCGGATGTCCTGTACAGTAACCCCGGGTGAATCGTCAATGTAAATCGGCGCTTTTGCCAGCGTACCAATTGCCATCGTCAGCTTCTGCCAATCATCTTCCTCCAGTGACCCTGAACGCATCCGGGACGCATCCAGATTGCCCTCCGCACAAATCATACGCTGTACCAGCTGAGGAGCACCCATCTCCAAGGAGAAGATGGCTACAGTCTCACCTGCACGGGCCGCTACGTTTTGCGCGAGATTCAAGGCAAAAGCCGTTTTCCCTACGGAAGGACGAGCTGCCAAGATAATCAGGTCACTGCGCTGCAATCCTGCTGTCATCTTGTCCAAATCTGTATATCCCGTAGAAATCCCCGTAATATCACCGCGTCGCTGACTCAAAAACTCAATCCGCTCGTATGTTTCCAGAAGGGCATCACGAATCGGTGTAAAACCGCCACTGTTGCGATTTTGACCGATCTCCATGATGTACTTCTCCGCATCCGCGATGATCTGCGTGACATCATCCTCACGGGAGTATCCGTCATTGGCAATCTTGGTAGCTGTATGAATCAATCGCCGTAGCAGCGATTTCTCTTCTACAATTTTTGCGTAGTATTCGATGTTGGCAGCCGTTGGAACTGAGCTGGCGATTTCCGTGATATACGTAACGCCGCCAACTTCATCCAGCAGCTTGTGGTCCTGTAAATCCGCTGTAACCGTAACCAGATCGACAGGTTCGCCTTTTTCATACAGGTCCACCATCGTTTGAAAGATGCGCTGATGCGCTGTCTTGTAAAAATCCTCCGGACGGAGAATCTCAATGGCCGTGATTAAAGCTTCCTTAGACAAGAACACGGCACCCAGTACCGATTGTTCCGCTTCCTTGTTCTGTGGCGGCACACGATCCAAAAACAGGTCGCTCACGTCACACCCCCCACAATTGAGACATTATTCTTCCACAACGTGTACTTTCAGAGTCACGGTTACTTCGTTGTGCAATTTCACTTTGATTTGCGTCACGCCCAAAGCTCGGATTGCATCCATTTCGAGCTTACGCTTGTCTACTTTGATTTTATACTGATCTTCCAGCCCTTGCGCTACTTGTTTGCTGGAAATTGCACCGAACAAGCGACCACCTTCGCCTGCTTTTCCTACTACTTTCACTGTCAGCTCTTCCAGCTTTTTGCCCAGCTCTTGAGCATCCAGCTTTTCTTGCTCCTTGCGCTTATCTTCGCTGCGCTTTTGAGCGTCAAGCGTTTTCACGTTGCTATCTGTCGCTTCTTTTACCAGCTTCTTTGGCAACAAGAAGTTGCGTACATAGCCCTCTGACAAATCCTTAACTTCGCCTTTTTTCCCTTGGCCTTTTACATCTTGAAGAAAAATGACTTTCATCATCGTTTCCCCCTTTATATTTTGGCCTATAAGACCGAGTCAATCGCTTCTTTCAAACGACGCGTAGCTTCTTTAATTGATATGCCTTGAATTTGTGTCGCAGCACCAGTGAGGTGACCGCCTCCACCAAGCAGTTCCATGATGGACTGAACATTGATGTCGCCCAGAGAACGTCCACTGATCAAGATCGTATCGTCGGATCGCTCTGCAACAACAAACGACGCCTGGATACCTGACAAAGTGAGTAGCTGCTCAGCAGCTTGAGCCACCTGTACCTGCGTGTAATCCTCAGACGGATCGCCTATGGCAATCGCCATGTTGTCACGGTACGTTTCCGTATTCATGATGATTTTTGCCCGCTTCACATACTGCCCCAGATCTTCCTTCAACAGGCGCTGGACAGCCGCAGTATCGGCCCCGTTACGACGAAGGAACGACGCCGCTTCAAAGGTACGTGAACCTGTGCGGAAGGCAAAGCTTTTGGTATCCACCACAATCCCTGCTAACAGTGCCGTTGCAATCAGATTGTCGATATTCAAGCGCTCGCTCTGATATTGCAGCAGCTCTGTGACAAGCTCGGCCGTCGAAGAAGCATACGGTTCCAGATACAAGAGTACTGGCTCGATGAACTCCTCCGAACGTCGATGGTGGTCAATCACCACAATTCGGCTCGTTTCCGTCAACAGCTTCGGCTCAATCACCAGCGATGGTCGATGCGTATCGACGACTACCAGCAATGTGCGACCGGAGATGAGTCGAATCGCCTGTTCTGGCGTGATAAAGGTCTCTGCCAATTCTTCATTGGCATAAATCTCTTTCATCAAACGATCGACAGAATGATTGCCCTCGTCCATGACGATATAAGCTGTTTTGTTGTGCAGCTGCACAGCCTTCAATACACCAAGTGATGCCCCGATGGAATCCATGTCAGGCTGTTTATGCCCCATGACGATGACGTGCTCCGCCTCATGAATGAGATCACGCAAAGCATGTGCAATGACACGAGCCCGGACGCGTGTCCGCTTTTCCACCGCATTCGATTTCCCACCGTAGAAGGTGAGCTTGTTGCCAATTTTGACAGCGCACTGGTCGCCACCGCGCCCCAATGCGATATCCAAGCTTGATTGTGCCATTTGTCCCAACTCAATGTAAGTGGTAGCGGCCGCTCCAACCCCGATACTGAGCGTAATCGGAATCTTGTTGTCAGCCGTCATCTCCCGTACCACATCGAGAATGTCAAATCGCGTTTCTTCTAATTTATCAAGTGCTTCCCGTTCCATCAGAGCCAAAAACTTGTCGGCCGTGATTCGGCGAAGATATATGCCATGTTTGTTGGCCCACTCTGTAATCACACCAGCCACGCTTGTAGAGAGCAGCGTACGGCTCTGATCATCCATGACTTGTCCAACCTCGTCCAAATTGTCGAGGTGAATGATGGCAAGTGCAGCCTTTTCTCGATGGTAACGAGTCGTCAATTCTTTAAAGTCCGTAATGTCCTTGAAATACAAAAGACGCTCATCGGACCGCACAATGACCTCGTATACCCGCTCGTTATAAGTAAACTCCAGCCGTTTTTGCTCCGGCTTCCAAGCCAGTTGGGGGAATACCTCTTGAAGGCTTTTCCCGATCATGGATTCATCCCCGGACATATGCGTCATATACGGGTTTACCCACTCAATTGCCTTTTCCTCGTTGTATAAAAGAATTCCGATCGGCAGTTCCTGGATAACGCCTTCTCCCGCCTTCTTCACGCGATGGGTGACCGTCGCCAAGTACAGGCGCAAGTCTCGTTGGAACCCCTTTTCTGCTTGAAGAGCGTAAAGAACCAAGCCAATCAAGCAAATCATGCCGATCGCCCCGTACATCCAATGGAACAAGGTCAAAATCCCCAACAACAGCAAGCTAAAGCTGAGTGCCAGGACCATGTGCATCCCGTACCAACGCTTTAACAGGAACTTGGGCATTTCCTCAGCCCCTCTTCACTCTTGTTTCCAGTTTTTCACGCAAACGAATTCCTAGGTCAAATATCCCTACTAGACTAAGTATAGTACTTAGGGGGGGAAAAATAAATAGACAGACAACGAGCACAGGAGTCAATCTCTTCCACCCGTACAAAAAGGCAGCAAATAGACAAAAACTCAAGCCCTGCAAGACAAAAATAACATCTAGCATGACTTTCAGGTTCATCAGGGCGATTTCCCAAAATGTACCCTGCATGCTTTCAGCAAACAACAAAAGACTGATCATCGCAATGAAGTAATAATAAAGCAATGATCGCGGGAAGCTCCATTCCCGAATCGGCTTCAATGATGGAATCGGTCTGTGCAGACGCCTTCCAAACAGACTCGCCAATCCATGATTAATAGCGCTAGATAAAAAGCTGAACAAGACGAGACTCGTAGGCAATACCATTTTACCCAGTGCAATGAGCTGATCAAACTGTTCTTTTGGCATCATCGGAGGACGTATTTTAGAAACCTCTTGCAAGACCGCATTAAAATCCACGTTCATTCCGAATGACAAGAATCCAAGATAAGAAACCACACCCAGAAAAGAGACACCAGCACCCGCCACAATGGCTGGTAAAGCCGCCTTCTTTTTCGCGTAAACAATCCCCATTACTGAACCCCAAGCGGCACTGTAAAAAGCGAGTGTGGCTTCGAGTGGACCGGTAATGATCCATCCTAGAACCGTAAAGGCCAACGTGGCCCACACCATGTTAGGTACTGTTCGATTTACAGCCAAAAGAATAAACGGCAGAGGTATCAAGAAGGTGACGAACATTCCCAGTACGGTATATGTACTAAGAAACAGCAGCACCAGTGCGATACCCAACATAAGGGCATTTTCAGCCAAGTGTTTCGTTTTGGACGGCATGTCAGCACCTCATTATTCATATCTCATGTACACTTTCCATAGAAAACTATGGAAAAAAGAGGGCCACGCAATTGTGCCCCTCTTTGTATAGCTTTTGAAAATTATTCAGCAGTGTAAGGCAACAGTGCTACTTGACGGGATCGCTTGATTGCGATTGTCAATGCACGTTGATACTTCGCAGAAGTACCAGTTACACGACGTGGCAAGATTTTGCCGCGTTCGCTGATGAACTTTTTCAGCAAATCAATATCTTTATAATCGATGTGCTTGATTTTGTTCACTTTAAAGAAGCATACTTTACGACGCTTATTAGGACGTCCTTTGCGTGCCATGATAGTCCCTCCCTCTTAGGAATGTGAAAGTTATACGATACTAGAACGGCAAGTCATCATCTGAAATGTTGATCGGCTTGCCTGCACTCGCGAAAGGATCACCAAACGGATCATAGTCATTATTTCGTTGACCGGATGGTTTGTTACCGCCACCCATGCCCGGTCCTGGATCGTATCCCGAATTGTCTCCGCCGGATTCATTGCCTCGACCGCCCAAAAATTGAACGTTCTCCGCAACGACTTCCGTCACGTATACCTTTTTACCTTCTTTATTATCATAGGAACGTGTTTGCATACGTCCTTCGATGGCTGCTTGTCTACCTTTACGCAAATAGCTTGCGCACAGGTCGGCAAGTTTTTGCCAAGCGACAATGTTAATGAAGTCCGTTTCTTTCTCACCCGCTTGATTGGTGCGGGGACGATTGACGGCCACAGTAAAAGTAGCAACGGCAACGCCATTTGGCGTGTAGCGAAGTTCAGGATCTTTCGTCAGGTTGCCGATGAGAATGACTTTATTCATCTTGGTTCCCCCTCTGATCGCGACAATGATTACTTCTCATCACGAACAAACATAAAGCGGATTACGTCGTCATTGATTTTCATCAGACGCTCAGCTTCCGCAACAGCATCGGAGTTCGCTTTGAAGTTCATCAAAACGTAGTAACCTTCACGGAACTTGTTGATCTCGTACGCAAGACGACGTTTACCCATTTCTTGAAGCTTAGAGATTTCGCCACCATAGTTAGTTACAACATCGCTGTAACGAGCTACATTGGATTTTACTTTCTCTTCTTCAAGGTCTGGACGCAATACATACATTACTTCGTATTGGCGCATACCTTTTCACCTCCTTATGGACTTTAGCGGCCCTATTCGGGCAAGGAGCGAGTGCTAAAACGAAACGCACAAAACATGCACTCCATAAATACTCGCATTATCGTATTATAGCAAACCGCCTAGCTCGAATCAAGAATTTCGTACTAAACATTGAAGCGGAAATGCATAACATCTCCATCTGCCACTACGTACTCTTTCCCTTCAAGACGGTACTTCCCACGTTCTCTCGCTACTGCTACGGAACCAGCATCTACCAGATGTTCATAAGCAATCACTTCGGCACGAATGAATCCGCGCTCGAAATCGGTATGAATCACGCCTGCCGCACCTGGAGCCTTTGTACCCTGACGGATGGTCCAAGCGCGTACTTCTTGTACACCTGCTGTGAAATAAGTAACTAATCCCAACAGTTTGTAAGCAGCACGAATCAAGCGATCAAGACCAGACTCAGTAAGACCGAGTTCTTCCAAGAACATCTCTTTGTCTTCACCCTCGAGTTCAGCGATTTCCGCCTCTACCTTCGCGCTGATGACAACCACTTCTGCGCCTTCACTCGCTGCGTGTTCACGAACCGTCTGCACATGCGGGTTGGTGTCAGCATCGTTAATGCCGTCTTCTGCTACGTTGCACACGTACAGCATTGGCTTGATTGTCAGAAGATGCAGATCGCGAATCCATTTGCGCTCCTCGTCATCGAGTTCAACACTGCGAGCGGATTGGCCCTCTTCAAATGCAGCCTTCAATTTCTCCAGCACGTCCAGCTCTTGCTTGGATTCTTTGTCACCGGATTTCACCTTACGTGCAATACGGTCAATGCGACGATCAACAGAGTCCAGATCAGCAAAGATCAGCTCCAGATTGATTGTCTCAATATCACTCAGAGGATCTACGCGACCAGCTACGTGCGTGATGTTCTCATCTTCAAAACAACGTACAACATGTGCAATCGCGTCCACTTCACGGATGTGTCCGAGGAACTGGTTACCAAGACCCTCGCCTCTGCTCGCACCTTTTACCAAGCCAGCAATGTCCACGAATTCAAACGCTGTCGGAACTACCTTGTTCGGAACGACGATCTGTGTCAGCTTTTCCAGACGCTCGTCTGGCACCTCCACAATACCTACGTTAGGGTCAATCGTACAGAACGGATAGTTCGCCGATTCAGCACCCGCTTGTGTAATGGCATTAAACAATGTCGATTTCCCTACGTTTGGAAGACCGACGATCCCGCAAGAAGCACCCATCTATATACACTCCTTTATCATCATCCTGATATCCTTTTAAGTATATAGATTTGGTTTTCAGATTACAATTGTCTCCTTGTGGAAGCTTTGTTTCACTTGTCTCCTCCTGTGCTCATCATAGCTTCAGGTGGTGGGACAAAAAAAGAAATGCTAGACTAGACAAACAGAATCTATTTGCTACGGTAAAATGAAAGGTAACGAGGTGACTACAAAAATGAAGCTCTTACTTCTCGGTGCAACTGGTCGCGTAGGGAGTCATATCCTAGACTATGCATTAAAAGATGGGCATGAAATAACCGTTCTCGTTCGCTCAGCAGACAAGCTCCTTCATTTGGCTTCTGAAAATGTGCGTGTCCTGACCGGAAATGTTCTCGATCAAAAGGATGTTGAATCAGCCATGCGTGGAGTTAACGCGGTCATTAGCGCCCTCGGGACAGATAAAGCAACGACGTTATCCGAGGGGATTCCCTATATTATTGAAGCAATGAAGCGAGAAGGCGTTTCACGGATTATTACGGTGGGCACCGCCGGCATCTTGCAAAGCAGGGTTTCTCCTGACCTGCTCCGCTATCAATCCAGTGAGTCCAGACAAAAATTGACGCGTGCTGCTGAGGAACATCACAAGGCATACTCGCTCTTGGAACAGTCCGAGCTCGATTGGACCATTGTATGTCCGACCTATTTGCCCGATGGCGTGTATACGGGCACTTACCGGGTCGAAGTTCACCAATTGCCTGTGGATGGGATGCAAATATCCGTGCCGGATACAGCCGAGTTTACGTATCAGCAGCTTTCTTCTTCCGAATACATGCAAGCGCGAGTCGGCATTGCCTATTAAATAGATACAGGAAAAATACAGGCCCCCTATCCGTAATGGAAGGGAGCCTGTTTTGCTTCTATGCGTTTCTTTACTTCTCGTTCACCAGCTTTTCCAGCTCATTCAATGTCTCTTCGAAAATTTCCATTGCTTGCTCGATTGGCTGGGACGTCGACATGTCCACACCTGCTGCTTTTAGCACCTCGATAGGCGGAGCAGAGTTACCCGCTTCGAGGAAGTTTTTGCGAACACGGTCCACTGCTGGCTGACCTTCATCCATGATTTGCTTCGCTAATGCTTGTGCAGCGGCAAAGCTCGTCGAGTACTGATAGACGTAGTATTTATAGTTGTAGAAATGGCTCACACGTGCCCATTCCATACCGATTTCCTCATCAGAAACCATGTCTTTTCCGTAGTACTTTTTGTTGATATCGAGGTATATCTTCTTAATCGCTTCCGCATTCAGAGATTCCCCTGCTTGCTCCTTTTCGTGAATCGCTCTCTCAAACTCCGCGAATTGCGTCTGACGGAACAGCGTGGAACGGAAGTTTTCCAGATAGTGATTCAAGAGATACATCTTCTCTTCTTTCGTCTTCGCCTTCGCGTACATGCTCTTGAACAGCAGTGTTTCATTCATGGTAGAAGCCACTTCTGCCGTGAAAATTGGGTAGTTGGACGAAATGTACGGCTGGTTTTTATTCGTGTAATACGACTGCATGGCGTGTCCCATTTCATGTGCGATGGTATACACATCATCAAGCGTACCTTGGTGATTCAACAGTACATACGGATGTGTATCATAAGCACCCCATTGGTAAGCACCCGTGCGCTTGTCATCGGTGGAATAGACATCTACCCAGCCGCCATCGAGACCTTCAGACATTGCCTTCACATAGTCATCACCCATTACCTGTAACCCATCAACCACGATTTTCTTTCCTTCGTCGAAGGAAATATATTTGTCATCAGATGGAACGATCGGCACGTAAATGTCGTACATGTGCAATTCCTTCACGCCAAGCATTTTCTTTTTCAAGGAAATGTAGCGATGCAGCAATGGCAGATTGTCATTCACTGTGTCAATCAGCTCATCATACACCTTCGTCGGTACGTTGTTCGGTGTCAGGCTTGCTTCCAGCGCAGAATCGTAATTACGTACAGCTGCGTAGAAATTATCGCCCTTCACTTTTGCAGCCAACGTCGATGCAAACGAATCTTGGAAATTGATCAGTGCACTATAGTACGCCTTGAACGCTTCTCTGCGCACATTTTGATCCTTGCTTTCCAGATAGGAAATAAAATTAGCACGAGTCAACTGTACTTCTTTGCCTGTCTCGTCTTTGATTTTAGGGAACCTCACGTCTTTTGACAGCATGCTGTAAATGTTGGTCGGTGCACCGCCCAACGGAGACGATTTCGCCAAGAGCTGCTCCATATCAGCAGAGAGTGAGTACGGCTTCGTTCTCAGCATGTCTTCGATAAACAGCTTGTAAGGCTCTAGTTCCTTTTCGGACAGCAAGCTCTTTAGTTTGTCATCGGGAATCGCAACGATTTCAGGCTGTACCCACGAGGTTTTTTCTGTGACAAGCGTGTACATTTTCTCACCGCGGTCTCCCAGCTTTTGCAGATCAGGATTCGCGGAGTTTACATCGAGAGACATGTTTCCGTAAACGTATGCTTTGTCATTTAAGCGCATCAACTCAACGTAGTCGTCGAATGCCGCCTGCATCGCAGCAGAAGATGTACCCAACTTGCCTTGGTGCTTCGTGAAAGCGTTTGCCAAAGATTCAACCTTAGCAACATCCTTTTCCCATTCCTTAACAGTCGGATAAATATGATCCAGCTTCCACTTGTAGGCATCCGGGATCTCAGCGCGAGTTTGATAAGAAGGCTTCTCAGCAGCAAGAGCTACCGCCTGCGTGCTGTAAGGAATGAATGGTACGGATACTGTCGATAATGCAATGGCTAAAGCCGTAACTGATGCAAATACTTGCTTCTTCAAATCTCAATCGCCCCTTTTCTTCTATCTATTTTTGCCAAATTATAAGTGTGTAATTATATTTTTACCTACCAAATTCCTTCTTATTAATAAAAATTTTTAAAATATTCAATAACAACCGTCAATTTATCCAGAGAAAATCGCCTTTTGTGGATAACTCTGTGGATAAGTATTTATTAACAACTTTCTTTTCCCCAAATCGTTTGCAGACACTCTTTTTCTTCGCAAAAAGTTGTCCACATTTTCTGTGGATATACTGTGAATAACTTATTTTCCTTGGAACCAGGGCATCCGCCTATACCTCGTAGTGGGTTCCTACATAGCATGAGTATTGAAACTACGGTAGGAGGTGTTAGCAAGTGGGTATCTTTAACGGCTTCGACGATTTCGCGCTGATCTTGGTTCTGTTCATCCTTCTCGTTATCGTAGGTTGCGACTGCGACTAACCTACTCCGCTGCCATCCAGCCTATCTGAAGGTAAGCTTGCATCCTCAGCAGCCTTACCTTCTCCATTGCACATAGATCATAACCAGGCGATGCAGCCCAGGGATAATGATCAGTCATAACCTAAGTACCATCACCGGGAGATACATTTGATCGTACAAAAGGAAAAAGGATGCGCCTTTATTGGCTGCATCCTTTTTTTTACCCACATGCTTGGACTATTTAGACCCGGTCTGAAAAGTTATCCACTGCGCTTGATTGTGATTACCTGCTGTGTCCTTTACCAAACCCGTAATGAGGCTTACCTGATATCTCGTATGTGGCTGCCATTTTCCTTTTGGCTTCACAGACAACATCCGCTTACTTTTGTTCCAGGTAGCTGTATGGGGAACGATAGCCCCTTTTTCATCTGTCACACGAACTAACGGTCCGGCCGTTTTGCTGGAGAGTACTCCGCCACCAACTAAAATAATCTCCTCCGCAAACTGGAGTGTCACTTTATCCTGGAGCCTTACATTTTTAGCCCCGTGACCAGGCAACATGACCGCTTGCGGAGAGATGTTATCCACAGGTTGTTTCGTTTGAAACGTGCTGGTTAGCTCTGGATTCAAATTGCCTCGCTGATCCTTCACTTTTTTAGCCATCAGGCTTACTCGATAGGACGCCCCTGCTTCCAGATTTCCTTCCGGATCAATCATTATGCTTCGATTGGTTTTGTTCCATTTTGCCGTAAAACGAACCTTCTTTTTTTTCGCATCCGTGAGCGAAATGATCGAGAGACCAGATTTGTCGGAGAGCTCTTGACCATTTTTTAACGAAACCGGCCCCGAAAATGTCAGTGTAATGATTTGATCCGGGTCAATTTCCGCCGATTTGTCAGCCGGGGATATTGTCACTCCCCATTCGTTCGCCGACTTTGCCCACGCTCCCTGTGATGGAACTAGGAAAAGCGCAAGCACTACTACCCATTGCAACCACCGAACACTCATCTTTTTCATCGAACCCCTCCCGTCTAAAACGACAAAGCCGCTTCCTGAAGCAAATAAACGTGTCTCTTCATCGTTTACAGGCATTGTAGAAAAAGACAGATGGGTTGATCAAAGAAATATGAACTATGCTTGCGGTTCTTCCTCCGCGCGAATCAATATTTTTTTCAGTTTGCGTTCAAATTCTAGTCGTCCAATCATCACGCTATGATCACAACCCGTACATTTGATTCTCACATCCATGCCCATGCGTATGACCTTCCACGCATTCGTGCCACATGGATGTGGCTTTTTCATCTGTACGACATCCCCCAGTCCAAATTGCTTACGTTCCATTTCTCTTTCTCCTCTCTACACTGTTCCCTTTCCAGACACCGCGACGATTTTTGGATACGGAATTTGAATACCTCGATTGGTTAATTCCGTTCTGATTTTCGCACGCAAATTTCGATTGACCCCGTGATGCGTGTTCGGCTTGCACTCCGCCGTCACCCGGATAATGACTTCGGAAGGTCCCAGTGCATGTACTCCCAAAATCTGTGGCTCAGCTACGATATCCGTCAATTCCGTTTGAGCCGATGCCAATACTTCTTTGAGCACAGACTCCACTTGATTCAGATCTTCTTCATACGCTACAGATACGTCTACAACCGCTAACGTATTTTGCAAAGAAAAATTGGTCACTTGATTAATCGTGCCGTTTGGAAAGATGTGCACCTCACCCGTCCAGCTTCGCACCTTTGTAATGCGCAGACCAATCTCCTGTACCGTACCTGTCAAATTGTTGATCGTTACGACGTCTCCGACAGCAAATTGGTCTTCAAAAATAATGAAGAATCCCGTAATGATATCACGCACGAGACTCTGCGCTCCGAAACCGACTGCCAGCCCCAGTACCCCTGCGCTTACTAAAACCGGGCGCAAATCAATGCCCAACAGCTGCAAAATCATGAGAATCGACAAAAAGTAAATGCCGTACTGAACGACATTGTTGACGAGCACCCGCATCGTATCCACTCGGCGTTGATCCATTTGAATCTTGCTTCCATGCCGATGCTGGAACACTTTATTCACGCCTGATTGCACAACAGATACGACGATTCGCGATAACAGTATGATCGCTGCGATCTTCAGTACGATCATACCTATGTTTACCCACATATCTGCATCTGTCACATACGCGTATACTTGGGCATAAATTTTCTCAAAAAAACCACCTTGATTCATTCCTCCCGCTCCTTCTGCTCCCCGTTTTCGTCGACCTCGCTATACAGACCAAAAAACTGACGGAAGTATCCTCGTATTACCACTTGTTGTTCCATCATGATCGTTTTCGCTCGTGAGTAATCCGACAGTGGGAACTCAATGGAAAGGGCACAGCCAGCCGTTATTTCTTTCGGCGTTGGTCTTGTATCGATCTCAATATCCTCGTACTCCAGCAGCATTTCTGCCCGCAAAGCTTGCTGCGTGGAATCAAACGCGATCAGCACTGTCTCTCCTCCCATTTCACTCCCCCTCATCTTTTTCACGCAAACTGCCATAGGCTCCTCTTATTTTACCTGTTCGTTTTCATGCTTGCCAGCCTCGCTGATTTTTCAAAACCTACGTAACTTTCCCATTAGCAGGTATAAAAATGTCATATCGGTACGATACTGTGAATACTTTTATATAACCTTTTACAGGTTGGTTTAAGCCAAGTCCGCAAGAGTGGAGGTTTCCATGAGTACATCCGATAATCGCAAGGATTATTCTTTGCCACCTTTTAAAGTGGAATACCGCAGTGAAAACGCAGACGAGCATCTCGCCGGTCACCTTGCGCAGCGCTTTCGCTTAAATCAGTTCGATGACGACCTTGTCATTGTATGTATTGGGACAGACCGTTCTACTGGTGATGCTCTAGGCCCGTTAGTGGGAACCAAGCTCCTCGCACAGTCATCTCGTTTTTTGCAAGTATACGGAACGCTTGAAGACCCAGTACACGCCATGAATCTTAAGGAAAAATTGGAGCTCATCCACGCGAATCATCCGACTGCTACGCTCATTGCGGTCGATGCCTGTTTAGGACAATTTAGCCACGTCGGAAACATCAATGTGATTAATGGTCCACTAAAACCAGGGGCTGGTGTAAAAAAAGAGCTACCTCCTGTCGGTTCCTTCCACATTACCGGGATTGTCAACGTAGGAGGCTTCATGGAGTATTTTGTCCTTCAAAATACCCGCCTCTCCATCGTCATGAACATGGCAGATATCATAGCTTCCGGACTAGCAAAAGCCGTAACACTGGCTTCTACGCCTAGTCGATTCGATAGTGTCTTATATGATTGACCGTTTCTTTCTGCAAAAGGTTCCATCCCTCTAGAAAACTTGCTTTTCGATCTGTTCTCTCCCTCAACGGATGACAGGTCTATTTTTTTTTTACACAATAATCGTCAGACGTTTTTCGATCACTTGGGCGCTGAGCGGCGTTGGCGCTACGCTTTCTCCATCTGCATGGACGGGCAGCGGTCCTGCTGCATCTATCGTTACCTGCTTGCCCCTATAAAAGTGGACACCCGGATGATGACGGTGAGCCCATGTAAATATTTTCGGAAAAGCGGCTAACAATCCAAGTCGACTCATACCACTTACTACGCAAATGTCCGCAATGCCATCGTCCGGTATTGCATCGGGGCAGATCAGCATTCCGCCTCCGTAATTCGGAATATTGGCAGCGACCACTAGCCAGACACCCTCTAAACGAACCTCATGACCATCAACAGTCAGTACGATGTCACGTGGCTGATATGTACATACGACGCGGATCACCGATAAAATGTAGGCTAGTGCTCCTAGCTTGTACTGATTGAGCCAAGCTTTGTACACGGCTTGATCCGTGACCTTTGCTACCTGTGCATCGAATCCGGCCCCGATTGAATTCACAGCTACTTTTCCGTCCAATAAAATCAGATCGATTCGCTTTTCCTCTTGTTCCGACAGAATTCGCTCTAATGCCTGTAACGGTTTCATCGGAATTCCATGTCCGCGAGCGAAATCATTCCCGGAACCAGCCGGCACCAATCCAAATCGACAGTCTTGATTCGATTCGTATATCCCGTTCACCACTCCTCGTACAGTTCCGTCCCCACCGACAGCAATGATTTTATTTACTCCCTCTTTTTGAATCAGCTCTTTTGATAATTTTTCGGCGTCCCCCTCTCCTGATGTCAACCTGACATGAAAAGGCGTTTCTAGACGTCGTAGCGTCGGCTCAATTTGCCTCCATACTTTCAACCCTGTGCCATTGCCTGATACAGGATTGACGATTACACCCAACATAGTAATTCTCTCCTCAACATGCTGCCGTACTGTACTGTACTGTCCCACTTATCCATACTTGCTCGCAAATCAAGTTTTTGTATCATATTATCGCATGCTATTTTTATCGATGATAGTTGATTTTTCATAGAAAAAGACTCCTCCCGAAGGAAGAGCCTCTGTGCCAACTATGAAAACAGCTTTGAAATCCAATCAAGCAAGGGAACTCCGATTGCTGCGATCACTAATGCTGGCATCATGTTGGCTACCCTTATCTTTTTGATCTCCAAAACGTTTAACCCAATGGCAATAATCATCAAGCCACCTACTGCCGTTACTTCTACTAGGATCGCATCTAGCATCGTTTCGCTAACCACACTGTAAATGCGTGTAGACAATAACGCAATCATGCCTTGATATAAAAACACAGGCACTGCCGAAAAGATGACACCGATTCCTAGCGTCGATGTGAAAATGATCGCAGAGAATCCATCTAGCAATGCTTTCATAAACAGTACATCATGGTTGTTACGCAAACCACTGTCTAACGCACCGAGTACAGCCATGGCTCCAATACAGTACACCAGCGTCGTCGTGATAAAACCAGTAGCAATACTGCCTTCGCTACCCCCAACTTTCCTCTCCAGCCAGTGCCCCAGATTGTTTAAGCCTTTTTCAATTCCAATCCATTCACCTAGTACTGTTCCTAGCACAATACTGATAATCACGAGTAAAAAATTATCCGAACCCAGGCACATTTTAATGCCCAATATGAATACGGCCAGAGCAATTCCTTGCATGACGGTTTGTCGCATCGACTCCGGAATTCGCTTCAACATTCTGCCTAACAATGCCCCTAAGATGATTGCTCCGGCGTTGACCAATGTTCCCAGCAAGATCACTTGCGCTGTCCCCCTACAGATGCGTTACACAAACGCTGCTGCTATTTCCCGAACAGCGTTATGAAGCGCTTCTACATCTTTCTCTGAGTTGAAAATTCCAAAGCTGGCTCGAACCGCTCCACGTTGTTCGGTACCGGCAGTCTGGTGTCCCAGTGGCGTGCAATGAAAACCCGATCTGGTCGCAATCCCGTATTGTTGATCCAGGATAAACGACACCTCTGCTGCATCCACGTCGCCGATATTAAAAGCAACCACGCCTACACGTTCGGTCTCAATCCCCGGTCCGTAGACATGTACACCTTCAATCTGCTGTAAGCCGATGATCGTTTGCTTCACCAATTCCCATTCGTGCTGACGAATGTTGTCTACACCTTTTTCCATGACAAAATCAACGCCTGCTTGCAGCCCTGCCAAACCAACCGTATTGAGTGTCCCGCTTTCGTATCGGTCTGGACGAGTTGTCGGTTGATCGATCGCTTCAGACTGACTGCCTGTCCCCCCATGAATCAAAGGCTCCAGATCAATCTCACTACTCACGTACAGACCACCTGTACCTTGTGGACCATACAGCCCTTTGTGTCCAGGAAACGCAAGCATGTCAATGTTCATTGCCTCTACATCTATAGGCAAAACACCAGCAGACTGAGAAGCATCCACCAAAAACGTAATGCCGTGCTCTTTTGCCAGTTTCCCCAGCTCAGCTACAGGCAGGATAACACCTGTCAGATTGGAAGCATGACTCACGACGATTAACCGCGTCGCGGGCGTAATCGCTTTTGCGAAATCCTCTACATAGAATTGATGGTCTTCTCTCGGCTCTACAAAAGTAGCTTCTACTTGGTTGTTTTTACGCATGTACTCGATGGGACGTCTTACTGAATTATGCTCGACAGACGAAGAAATCACATGATCGCCTGCTTGTAAGAATCCTTTTATCGCCTGATTAAGCGCTTGAGTAGCATTGAGATAAAAAAAGAGGTTATTCGGGTTTTGAATCCCAAACAACCGCGACACCTGCACCCGTGTCCGAAACACAGCTTTACTCGCTTTCATCGCCAGTGCATGTCCACCTCGGCCAGGATTTGCAGCAAAATCCTCGATGACCTCAGCCATCATTTCTTTGACTGCTGGTGGCTTCGGCCATGTAGAAGCTGCATTATCCAAATAGATGATCGCCATGACTACCTCCTGGACTTACTTCTCTATATTCAACATATCGATGATTCGTTCCAAGTCTTCCTGTGAATAGAAGTCAATTTCGATCTTGCCGCGCTTCGTTCCTTTTTTAATCTTGACCGATGTTCCAAAACGACTACGTAGCCGTTCCTCCATCTCGATCAATACTGGCTCGTTTTTCGCTGGCTTTTTCTTTTTTGTTTCACGTGAAACATTGAGCTGCTTCACAAGCTCTTCCAACTGGCGAACACTCAATCCTTTTTCCACCACGTCATTTGCAAGCTGTTGTTGTACTTTCTTATCCGTTACCCCAAGCAAAGCACGCGAATGTCCCATAGATAGTTCCGCTGCCGAGACCATTTTTCGGATCTTCTCTGGCAGTTGCAGCAAACGCAGCATGTTGGCTACATGCGGTCTACTCTTCCCTATCTTTTGTGCGAGCTGTTCTTGTGTATAATCATGGTGGGAGATCAGCTTGTCATAGGCCTCCGCCTCTTCGAGAGGATTCAGATTTTCCCGTTGCAAGTTCTCAATTAGGGCAATCTCCATTAATTGCTGATCTGTGTATGCTTTTACTACTACCGGAACTTCTTTTAACCCCGCTACTTTTGCAGCGCGCAATCGTCTTTCCCCAGCTACCAACTCATAACCTTTGATGCTTTTCCGAACAATCAGCGGTTGGATGATCCCATGCTCTTTGATTGATTGTGCCAGTTCATCTATAGCTGATTGCTCGAATTCTTTCCGGGGCTGATAAGGGTTAGGACGAATCTCATTGATGGAAACCTCTTTTACCTGTTCCCCTTCTTCGATGAGATTGGAAGTAATAAGCGCATTCAGCCCTTTTCCCAATCCTCTACTCATACCCCTACCACTTCCTTCGCCAAATCAGTATAGACTTCCGCTCCTCGTGAGCGTGGATCGTACGTAATGATGGCTTGTCCGTGTGATGGTGCTTCACTCAAGCGAACATTTCGAGGAATAATTGTTTTGTATACTTTGTCCTGAAAATACTTTTTCACTTCTTCAATCACTTGCAAACCAAGATTCGTACGTGCATCAAGCATCGTCAGCACAACACCTTCGATGGCAAGCTGTGAATTCAAGTGTTTTTGAACCAAACGAATGGTGTTCAACAGTTGGCTTAATCCCTCTAGCGCATAGTACTCACACTGGATTGGAATTAAGACAGAATCAGACGCTGTCAAAGAATTAACGGTCAAAATCCCTAAGGATGGCGGGCAATCAATGATGACGTAATCGTACTTGTCCTTAACAACCTCCAGCGCCTTTTTCAGACGAACCTCACGAGAAATCGTAGGGACCAGCTCGATTTCCGCACCTGCCAATTGAATGGTAGCAGGAATGATCATTAATCCTTCAATTTCAGTTGGCAAAGTCGCATCGACGGGGTTGATATCATTGATCAGGACATCATAAATGCAGTACTTAACATCTGCCTTATTAACCCCGATCCCACTGGTTGCATTTCCTTGCGGATCAATATCAACCAGCAGCACCTTTTTCCCCAATGCGGCCAAACAAGCACTTAGATTGACGGACGTAGTAGTTTTCCCAACGCCGCCTTTCTGGTTCGCAACCGCAATGATTTTTCCCAACTTCTCCACCTCTTTTTTGTCGTGTAGGAAAGCTTGTGGCTTGACCAGTACACTCTCCAGTACGTCTTTCAAAGTCATCTTCTGTATCCTCATCTAGTTAGTCATTCGAGTCTATTTACGATTTGCTCGTATTCTTGTAAAACGATGATCTTTTTGCAAATTTCTTCGTTCGTTGCCATTCAGTAACCTTTACATGGCCTGTACATGATAAGACGAAAAAAGTCTCTGCAAAGTTATCCTCATTCATAAACGAGTAAACCTGCAAGTATGCACAGGTGGATACTCTCCATGTTATCAGATTTGCAGCTTGGTCGTACGCTGTTTTTTTTAGATAGTAGGACAAAAAAGCCTGATTTTTGTCCCAAGAATACTGATTTTCCTAACATTTTTACAAAAACTGCTTATTTCTGGAAATCGAACAATGCGGATAGCCTAATTTTCTATAAATAATCAGTATTTGCCCAAAAAGAAAGGCGACCTTGTCGCCCTTTTTGTTACCATCATTTATTTCCCTGTTTCCTTGTTTTTCGGAATACGAATGGTGAATTGATAAAATTCATCATGATCTTCTTCTGCCGTCTCTACAGGCAGACCTGTCTGGACCACCATATCGATCGATTGCCGAACGGTATTAATCGCAATCCGCGTATCCCTTGAAAATGCTTTCCAGCGAGGCTTGGCATCTTTTTCCGATTTCGGGTTCTCAGCCAATTCTAGAAGCTGCTTCACGCGCACTTCCGTCTGTTTCACATTCCATTCCCGCTCCAAAATCTCCAGCAGGACTTTATGTTGTAATTCTGGATCCTTTAAAGGAATCAGAGCCCTTGCATGACGCTCTGTTACTCGTCTGGACAACAATGCATCTTGAATTTCTTGTGGTAAATGGAGCAAGCGCAGTTTGTTTGCGATTGTCGATTGTCCTTTGCCCAAACGTTGAGCAAGACTCTCTTGCGTCAAATTGTGCAAATCAATCAGCTTTTGATAAGCGACTGCCTCTTCAATGGCTGTCAAACCTTCTCGTTGCAAATTCTCAATCAATGCGATAGAGGCTGTTTGCGAGTCATTAAACTCTTTGACAATCGCAGGAATCCTCTCCATGCCCAATTTTCTAGTTGCGCGCAAACGTCGTTCCCCAGCAATCAATTCATAACGACCATCGCGAACCCGCACGACAATCGGTTGAATGAGTCCATGAGTTCGGATCGTTTGACACAACTCATCAATTTTCTCGTCATCAAATACAGTTCGAGGTTGATATGGATTCGGTACAATCTCCTCAACTGGTATTTGTTTGATTTCTTCGTTATCTGTCTTGTCCGTCAAGCCAAAAATCCGAGAAAATGAATCTTTAACTGCCATAGAAAAATCCCCCACTTCTACCCGTTCCATCCGTGCTATTTTCATTCCTTGAAGAGTTGTTCAAAAAGCCATCTACTAATCACGAAGTAATCCTAAAAGCTTGGGCGACATCGAAACTATCGTTCACATTCGAAGTTTAGTGCTCATGTAGGGCTCCTACAATCTGCTCCTCCTTCTTCAAGACGACTTTTTGAATACGTCCTTGAAACTGAAAAAGGTCCTGTCCAATCATCGACAGAATCTTCCTCGAAACATTTTTGTATCCCTTGCCCATCCATTGCCCGGATAGGACAGATTGAATATGTACTTTGATTGTAGCTGCAAAGGAAAAATGGAGTGTTGGCGTCGTAAGTGAGTCCAGTCCTACTCGTTCTACATAGGTCCTCCTCTTACATCGTTAGAGACAGCATGCATCTACATTTAAAATAGCTTCACAAGCCCTATAGTACATACTGCTTAACAGACTCTTCTTGCCCATCCGATCGGTTTGTAAAATTGCCTTTGACCTAATCTTCTTTCCCTACACGCTTTCTTCAGGTTCATTTATATATATGTAATTCTGCAAGATTCGTCCAATTCCTGCTAACGAAAAACGTTTCACGTGAAACATCAATCGTGATCTTCGGCATAAAAATCGCGATTATCACTGTGTTTTGGCCTCTCATCACTTCCAATGCTCTCATCAGTAGGATGTGAAATCTTGGTGACAGAAAACAATCGAGGAAAAAGTCTATGGAAGTCTAACGTCAGATTCGAAAAAATCGCGGCAATGATCGCTGCGACATACATGCCTGCACTGAACATCAGACCAATGGCTGAAGCAACCCACATCCCTGCTGCCGTCGTCAAACCTTTCACCGTGCCATTGAATTTAATAATAGCTCCCGCTCCCAAAAATCCTATGCCCGTCACAACTTGTGCAGCTACCCTCCCTGGATCATGATTCACGCCGCTCGAAGAAAAACCGTATAAAAACTACTATCGAAGCCTATTAATGGAGGAGCGACCGCGTTTTTGCGGAAAGTTATTATGCGCTCCAGAAAGTTTAAACTTTCTTTCATGTTAAATGGAAGCTAGTCCAAGTAGACACGAACCAAAACACACAAGACTATACGTTCGAAAGCCAGCACCTCTTTGCCTGCTCACATCTTTTATAAACCTCTCTCGCTGCCATCCCATGATCGCTCCTGCTAGAAAAGCAAGAAAAAGCCGAAGTAATATGGTAGGGAGTTCTGGCGGAAAAAAGGAGGAAAGTACTGCTGCTTGCATAGTCTAACCACCCTCTCATACGATGTCATTCTTTCGAAGGAGCTAGTACTATGTATATGCCAAGCAACAGACTCCATGATCTCAGAAGTAAATCTCAGAAGTAAACCAGCGTATCACTTCAAAAATAAAAAAGGCCGCAGCACGCGGCTACGACCCTCTCTTATTACTGACTCCTACACTAGCGGCTTTTTCGCAGGAACTCCTGCCTTGCGCGGATAGCTTTTCGGTGTCGCTTCTATTTTTTCCATGATGACGATGTTACGCTCTCCCGCATCCTCTAGAAGCTGGAAAGTCTCAACCTTTCTCGTCTTTCCACCGAGCGTTTTGATTGCCTTTTTCGCTTCAGCAAGCTCTGGAGTAATCTCCGCTCCCTTGAGAGCGACGAAGTGTCCTCCGACTTTGGCAAAAGGAAGGCAGAACTCCGATAACAAATTGAGTCTCGCAACAGCACGTGCCACGACGAGATCAAATTTCTCCCGATAAATGGCTTCTTGCCCACGATCCTCAGCACGCCCATGGACGGGATGCAGGTTCTCCAGACCCAGTTCCTTTGCTACATGCTGCAAAAAGCTCATGCGCTTATTCAAGGAATCAATGATCGTCATGTGCAGATGTGGGAAACAAATTTTCAAAGGAATGCTAGGAAAACCTGCGCCCCCACCGATATCTACAACTGATTGCACCTGGTCAAATGGGAAGTAAAAAGCTGGCGTAATCGAATCATAAAAATGCTTGTTGTACACTTGCCCCTCTTCGGTAATTCCGGTCAAGTTCATCTTCTCATTCCATTCCACCAACAAGCGGAAAAAATGATCAAACTGCTCCTTCTGACGATCCGTCAAGGAAATCCCTTGGGCTGCAAGTACCTCGGCAAACTGTTCTTTCGTCATAGCTTTTCTCCTTACTCGGCTACTCCCACGCGTTTATATTCCAGATATACCATCAACACGGAAATGTCAGCTGGAGTAACCCCTGCGATACGAGCCGCCTGCCCAATGTTCAACGGACGAATTTTGGTCATATTGTCGCGGGATTCCTTAGACAAACCGGAGATTTGGTGGTAATCGATATTTGTTGGGATGCGGCGCTCCTCCATTTTTTTCATCCGCTCTACTAGTTGCAATGATTTTTTGATGTAGCCATCGTATTTGATCTGAATTTCAACCTGTTCCGTTACATCCTCTGGCAGTGCTTCTGGCGCCGGGACCATTTGAGCAATGTGGCCGTAGTTGATTTCAGGACGACGCAGCAGTTGAGCCAGCTCGATGACATCTGTCAGTTCAGGAGAACCTGCGTTGCGCAAAACCTCTTGGACATGTGCCATTTCAGGACGTACGCGTGTGTTTGCCACACGTTCTTTTTCTTGCTCGATCAGCTCGCGTTTTTGGTTAAAACGGTTGTAGCGCTCTTCGCTGATCAGACCGATTTCACGTCCGATATCCGTCAGGCGCAAGTCTGCATTGTCGTGGCGAAGCAGCAAACGATATTCTGCACGAGAAGTAAGCAAACGATAAGGCTCATGCGTTCCCTTAGTAACAAGGTCGTCAATCAAGACACCGATGTACGCCTCTTCTCGCCCCAAAATAACTGGTGGTTTCCCTTGAACGCGGCGTGCTGCGTTAATCCCTGCCATAAGACCTTGACCCGCTGCTTCTTCATAACCAGAGGTACCATTGATTTGTCCTGCTGTGAACAAGCCCGGCAATATTTTTGTTTCCAAAGAAGGCCAGAGCTGCGTCGGTACGACCGAATCATACTCAATCGCATAACCAGGGCGCATCATTTTGACTTCTTCCATTCCAGCCATGGAACGCAGCATGGAAAGCTGAACATCCTCCGGCAAGCTGGTCGACAAGCCTTGTACATACATTTCTTCGGTATTGCGTCCTTCTGGCTCCAAGAAAATTTGGTGACGCGGTTTATCGTTAAAACGAACGACTTTATCCTCAATCGAAGGGCAATAACGCGGTCCCGTTCCCTCGATCATTCCAGAATACATAGGTGCACGATGCAGATTGCTATTGATGAGTCCATGTGTTTCTTCATTTGTATATGTCAGCCAACAAGGCAGCTGGTCCAAAATAAATTCCGTAGTTTCATACGAAAAAGCGCGCGGTACCGGATCACCAGGCTGAATCTCCATTTTGGAGAAATCTACACTGCTGCTATGAACACGTGGAGGCGTTCCCGTCTTGAAGCGTGTCATTTCAAAACCGAGTTCCTTCAAATGATGTGCCAGACGAATGGACGGACGCATGTTGTTCGGTCCACTTTCGTATTGGAGATCTCCGAGGATGATCTTTCCGCGCAAATAAGTTCCAGTCGTCAACACGACGGATTTGGCCATGTATCGCGCCCCAGTTTGCGTAATAACCCCTTCACAGACTCCATCGTTCACGATCAGCTCTTCTACCATCGCTTGACGCAAGATCAAATTCGGAGTATTTTCAATCGTTTTCTTCATTTCATGCTGATACGCAAATTTGTCTGCTTGTGCGCGCAAGGCATGCACAGCCGGTCCTTTACCTGTATTCAGCATACGCATTTGGATATGGGTTTTGTCGGTATTGCGTCCCATCTCTCCACCAAGCGCGTCCAGTTCGCGTACGACATGGCCTTTTGCCGGACCACCTACGGAAGGGTTACATGGCATGTATGCCACAGCATCCAGGTTGATCGTCAACAGCAATGTACTGCAACCCATACGTGCAGCCGCCAACGCCGCTTCAGCACCAGCATGACCGGCACCAATTACGATGACGTCAAACGAGCCCGCTTCATATGCAGGTACAACGTTCATTTTTTGTCCTCCTCTATCACTTACCCAGACAGAACTGGGAGAAAATCTGGTCAATCAAATCTTCGCCGACACTTTCTCCGATGACTTCCCCAAGCAGCTCCCACGACTTTTTAATATCGATCTGAATCATATCCACTGGCATAAAGTCATCGATTCCACCCAGCGCTTCATCTATGGCTCGTTCTGCCTGACGAAGCAGTTGAATATGTCTGGCGTTGCTCACGTAGGTCAAGTCATCCTGCTGCACACGGCCACTGAAGAAAATCTCCCCAATTGCCTGCTCCAGCAGATCGATCCCCGTCTCCTCACGCGCAGACGTCATAATTAACGGCTGCTGAGGGAAATGACGCTTGATCTCTTCCAAATCCACTTTTTGCGGTAGGTCAAATTTATTGACAATCACAATCACATGGAAACCTTTTGCCGCTTCAAAAATCGCGTAATCATCAGCGGAGAGAGGCTCGTTGTAATTGATCACGAGCAACACGAGGTCAGCCTTTTGCAGCAGCTGTCTGGACTTCTCCACCCCGATTTTCTCCACGATATCCTCTGTATCGCGAATTCCTGCGGTATCGATGAGTCGCAAAGGAACCCCGCGCACATTGACATACTCTTCGATGACATCGCGTGTCGTTCCCGCAACGTCAGTCACAATCGCCTTTTCCTCTTGGACCAGACTATTTAATAGAGACGATTTCCCTACATTCGGACGTCCAATAATCGCGGTCGACAAGCCTTCACGCAAAATTTTTCCTTGCTGTGCGGTCTGCAACAGTCGTTGGATCTCACCTTTAACCTCCAAGCACTTTCCTCGCAAGAAATTTTGTGTAAACTCCTCAACGTCATGCTCTGGGTAGTCCAGCGTTACTTCTATATGGGCCATCGCTTCAATCAAATTTTGGCGCAGCTGCCGAATTAGCCTGGACAGCTTCCCTTCTACTTGATTCAATGCGACCTTCATCGCTCTGTCAGTTTTCGCCCGGATCAAATCAATGACGGCCTCAGCCTGAGACAAATCGACACGTCCGTTTAAAAACGCACGCTTTGTGAACTCACCTGGCTCCGCCAATCTTGCTCCATTATCCAAGATTAACTCCAGAACCTTTTCAACGGAAACGATTCCTCCGTGACAGTTTACCTCAACTACATCCTCCCTCGTAAATGTACGGGGAGCCTTCATTACAGAAACCAGCACCTCTTCCACTCGTTCACCTGTGTTTGGCTCATACAAGTGCCCATAGTGAATCGTATGGCTGTCCACAGTGGACAACCGCTGCTTTCCTTTATATATCTTATCCACAACTTCGATCGCTTCCGTACCGCTTACCCGGATCACGGCAATACCGCCTTCACCCATTGGTGTTGCGACCGCCGCTATTGTATCGAATTTCATGCTGTTCACCTCAAGCTTTCCACTCTTACAAGTCAGCCACTAACTTACTAGCATAACAGATCGTCTAGAAAAATTCCAAAAGAAAGTGTAGCCAATCCATATGACTAACCACCCAATAGGAAAAAGCAACCCTATCCGCCAAGGTTGCCGTCTGTTTTGGTTATCCACAGTATAATCATTTTCGCAAATCCTCAACCATTTGGTCAATTATCCACAGTGGACAACTTTTTGAAGAGATTGTTCAAAATGTCGTCGCTTGCTCACTTGATTTCAGGCAAAAAAAAGAAGCCTAGCGAGAGGCTTCTTTCGGTGCAATCACGATATAACGATTTGGCTCGTCTCCTTCACTGAAGGTAACCACATCCGCTCTCTTTTGCAAGAAGGCGTGGATTACTTTCCGTTCAGCAGCAGACATTGGTTCCAGACGTACATCCCGTTTGGTCGATAACGCTTTTTTCGCCACACGATCTGCGAGCTGCTCCAATGTTTCCTTGCGACGCAGCCTGTAATTTTCGGCATCCAGAGTGATACGTACATGTTTGTCCGCATGACGGTTCGCTACGACGTTTACGAGATACTGTAATGAATCAAGAGTTTGTCCCCTGCGGCCAATAATGATTCCCAGATTGGTTCCCTGGATGTCAAACAGCATACCCTCTTCATTTGTACGCGTCTCCACTTTGGCATTCACCTTCATGTTCGACAAAACGTCTTGAAGAAAGTCACGTCCCTGTGCAACCGGATCAAAGTGAAATTCTACTTGCACTTTAGCGTCCTTTGCCCCAATCAGTCCAAACAAACCTCTGCTTGGTTCTTCTAGAACTTGGATCGTTGCCCGCTCACGCGGTACTCCCAATTCCAGCAAAGCTTTTTGCACAGCATCGTCGATCGTTTTTGCCGTAGCTACCGCCTTTTTCACTTGGAGGCTCCCCCCTTAGGAGTAGGCATATTTCCTTTATCACGATACAGGAAGTAGGTTTGTACAATGGTAAACAGGTTACCGTATACCCAGTACAGAGACAGCGCTGATGGCAATGTGACGGCAATCGCCAAAATCATCAGCGGCATCATGATGATCATCATTTGCATTTGTGGATTTCCTTGTGTTGCCTGACCCATCATCTTGGACTGCAGGTACGTCGTAATCGCCGCAACAATCGGCAAAATGTAGTACGGGTCTTTTTCTCCCAACGTCAGCCACAAGAACGTTTGCGAGTTAATCTCAGTCGTACGGATGATCGCATGGTAGAACGCGATCAAAATCGGCATTTGTACCAACATTGGCAAGCATCCAGCCAACGGATTGACACCGCTCTTCTGGAACAAAGCCATTGTTTCCGTTTGCGCTTTTTGTGGATCATTCTTGTGCTTCTCCCGGATCTTTTGCATCTCCGGTTGAATCTCTTGCATTTTCTTGGAGCTCTTAATTTGCTTGACCATCAATGGAAGCACAATGATTCGAATGATGATCGTTGCAATCAGAATACCCAGACCGTAGTTGTTTCCGAGTAACAATGCGCTCTCTTTAATCAGCCAGGACAGTGGATAGACAAAATACTTGTCCCAAATGCCGGTTGCGTCAGGGCCAATTGGTGCAGCAGCTTGGGGGTTACAGCCCGACAAAACTAGAACCAGCATAGTCAGCATAAGAATGCTGAGTGTACGTCTACTCAAGGGTGATCCTCCTTTTCCCCGCTTCAATTGAGGTAATCTTATTTGTGCTGATCCGGGACTGGATCATACCCGCCCGGGTGGAACGGATGGCATTTCAAAATGCGACGAAGGGCCAACCAGCCTCCCTTCCACGCACCAAATCGACGAATCGACTCAATCGCGTAGTGAGAACAGGTGGGCGCGAATCTGCATGAAGGTGGTTTATACGGAGAAATCATTAGTTGATATCCCCGGATCAACCAAACCATGATCTTCACCATCATCGTTTCACCCTCTTTTTCCATCTCTTTTTCCATTATGTACGGGTGTCGGTTTGATCACTTTGGCTCGCTTCATCACATGTAACAGAGATTGCTCAATGGCTTCAAGCGTCATCGTATCCACACCCGGACGTGCGATGATGACGAGATCGAGACCGACTGGAATAACAGACTCCATTCGAGCTACTGCTTCGCGTATAAGCCGTTTGACTCTATTGCGGACAACAGCATTGCCAATTTTTTTACTGACGGAAATTCCAGCGCGAAAAGCCGTTTGTCCCTCTTGCTTTGCTGAATACAAGACAAACTGCTTATTAGCAGCAGAACTTCCTCGTTGAAACACAGCTTGGAATTGCTCATTTTTTTTGAGCCGGTGTGAACGATGCAAAGGTAAACAACCCCTAACATCACAATTATAGTAGAAAACGTAAACAGCATCTACCAGTATATCCTTGTTTCGTCCACTTTTTTCCCCTAAGTATACTAGGTTTAGAACAAAATCAAAAATTCAGCGGAAAAAATACTGGATATCAGCCAATTTCCGCGATGATTTCTGCACTGGCATGGCGCAAGTCAGAGAGCAATTGCTCATCTGCTTGGAAAAAGCCCAATTTCTTGAGTGGCACATGAATCCGGGAAGGCAGCTCCGCCCAATGCTCCTCCAGCCACTTGTCAGAATCCACACTGTGATATAACCAAATCGCCTCTGAAAATAATAGAAACCCGGCCATATCAATCTGATTTCTCTCCTGCCATCTCTGAACCTTCCTCTTTACTAACCAATCATTTTCAGCTGCCAGCGCAAACGCAAACTGGATCCCCTCATTTTTTGACCGTAGATGAGCTCGATAGTCCGCCAATAGCACGAGTACATCATGTACATCTTGATTACTCTGGTATGCCTCCTGAAAAAAACCGTCCATTCCGTCCGAGCGTCCTGCTTTCTGTACCAGCTGATACAACCCTGCATCACTCAATGAATGCCTCTGGAAAAAGGCACGCATTTGCAACGCCCCAATCCATCCTGCCCATGCAGTCAAGTAAGCCGAATATGGAAAGCCTTCCGATAAGGCAGCCTGCGCCTCTTCGTGGAATGCAACTACCTCCGCCTTTGCCTGTGCGAACATTTTCGCTTTTCCAGCCGGCGAATCCATATAGGCACACATGACCTTCATCCAAGAAGTGAAACGATCCTCTGGGTCCAGAACAACCTTTGCTTCCTTTACGTAACGCCATGCCCACGGATTTTCGTACACTTCTTCATCAGTAGGAGCAGATTGGACGTGCAGCTGTACCACATGCCCTCTAAACAGACGATTTTCGCAGGAAGGATCATCTCCTCCCTCCACAAAGATATGTAAATCGAGGTCGCTGTACGCGTCCGCTTCTCCCCTCCCGACAGATCCACCCGCATAGGCACATACCAAGCTGGCTAGAGGACATTCATCAAGAAACTCGCGCGCCAAGGATACAAAAAAGTCGGTTACGTCCTTGCTTTGCTCCATCAGCCTCCTCCAGTCTCTTCAATAAATTAGAAACATTTTCAGTAGCTAGGTAACGATTATCCCTCAAAAGGTTTCCACATCGGAGAAGGTCTTCCTCTTTTTATAAGAACAAAGAATTTTCAGACATATGTAGACAAACAAAAAGGCCACTGAAAGTGTGGCCTAAGCGGAAAGAACTTTTCTACCTCTTTGACGACGAGCAGCCAAAATTTTGCGGCCATTCTTTGTGCTCATGCGCTTACGGAATCCATGATCCTTTTTGCGCTTGCGGTTGTTAGGATTGAAAGATGGTTTCATTACGTATACACCTCCGTCTTGCAAAGACATTCTTTTGCATTATAAGAACATATGCCTAAAAAGTCAAGCGAGAGTGGAATTTCATTACCAAGGCAAATATCCCCATAAAACTATTTCCCGGACCTGTGGATATCATTTTATCCACAAAAACAACTTTCGACAAGTTTATCTACAGCTTGTACACAAAATATAGGGATGTGAATATGTAGCAGGTACCAGAAGTTGTGTTTGTGGATAAGTATGAAAAAACCATTGATACCATGCCTTATATCTGTTATTATGTTTTTGTTTTGAAGCGTGAATAACTCCGATACGTGAATCGGTTTTTCCACAGGGTGTGGATAAGTTTGTGGACAGATTCTTTCCTATGTGTATGTCGTTACTCACAGGACTGAGGATAACCGTCTGCTTTTTTTCACTTCTACGAGCGGAATCCCTATATTTCGACTTTTTTTATCCACAGTCGCTACAGACGGCGGTGTTGACAATTAGGTCACAACATAGCAGATTTTTGCACTATTTCTCGATCATTATGGATCGGTGCTTCATCAATTTTTCGGATGGCCCAGAAGGAGGGATTCTGGTTGGATGCAGCGATTAGCGAACTATGGCGCAAAGTACTCGCCAAGATAGAAAAATCGCTAAGCAAACCCAGTTTTGATACCTGGCTGAAGGCGACAAAGGCAACTACATTGGAAGAAGATGCACTGATCGTCGTCGCGCCAAACGACTTTGCTCGTGATTGGCTAGAAACCAGGTACGCACAACTGATTACCGATACACTATATGAAGTGACGGGTATCAATATGAAAGTAAAGTTCGTCGCGATGCAAAATCCCGATGCGGCTTTTGCCGACGAACAACCTGCCCCACGGGTGAAAATGAGCGAACCGCCAACAGTCGCGGATGACCAGCCACCCAGTATCTTAAATCCCAAATATACCTTTGACACGTTTGTCATCGGCTCAGGGAATCGATTCGCTCACGCCGCATCGCTTGCGGTTGCTGAAGCTCCTGCAAAAGCTTACAATCCCCTCTTCATTTACGGAGGAGTCGGACTTGGCAAAACCCACTTAATGCATGCAATTGGCCATTATGTCATTCAGCACAACCCATCGGCGAAAGTGGTCTATTTGTCGTCTGAGAAATTCACCAATGAATTCATCAACTCTATTCGTGACAACAAAGCCGTCGAATTCCGCAATAAATACCGGAGTGTTGACGTTCTTTTAATTGATGACATTCAGTTTTTAGCAGGCAAAGAATCGACACAAGAAGAGTTTTTCCATACGTTCAATGCCTTGCATGAAGAAAGCAAACAAATCATCATCTCCTCCGACCGGCCTCCCAAGGAGATCCCGACACTGGAGGATCGCCTCCGCTCACGCTTCGAATGGGGACTGATTACTGATATTCAGCCGCCAGACCTCGAAACGCGGATTGCGATTTTGCGCAAAAAGGCGAAAGCAGAAAATCTCGATATCCCTAATGAGGTAATGGCGTACATTGCCAACCAGATCGACAGCAACATTCGCGAGCTGGAAGGCGCACTGATTCGTGTCGTGGCCTACTCCTCCTTGATTAATCGCGATATCGACACGCAACTGGCAGCGGAAGCACTGAAAGACATTATTCCTTCCTCCCGCCCGCGCGTGATTACCATTATGGACATCCAACGAACGGTCGGAGAAGCGTACAGCCTGAAACTAGAAGATTTCAAGGCGAAAAAACGGACAAAAACCGTCGCTTTCCCACGTCAAATTGCGATGTATCTCTCCAGAGAGCTGACGGATGCCTCCTTGCCGAAAATCGGTGATGAATTTGGCGGCCGTGACCATACGACAGTCATTCATGCCCATGAGAAAATCTCTCGTGCACTGGCGAATGACCCTCATATGCAAACAACCATTCAGTCGCTCATTGAAAAGTTAAAAGCAAACCATTAAACCTGTGCATAACGCAAAAAGCCTATACACAACTTACCCACATGTGTATAGGCTCTCTTTTACGTACTGAACCCACATATCCACAAATCCACAGGCCCTATTACTACTTCTGTTAAAAAGATCTATCCTAATAAGTTATGATAAAGGCGCAGCCATTATGCAGATTCCAACCAAAAATAATGGCGCCGGAGAGGGAGGCTCACGTCGATGCATATTACCGTTCAGCGTGAAAAGCTGTCGAACGCCGTATCGCATGTTAGCAAAGCAGTTTCTAGCAGAACTACGATTCCAATTTTGACCGGGATTAAAATCAAAACGGATGATGAAGGTTTGACACTGACAGCAAGCGATTCTGATGTGTCTATTGAAGTTCAGATTCCGATGGAAGAAGCCGGAGAATGGGGAGTAACGGTACATCAACCTGGTAGCATCGTGTTGACTGCACGTATTTTCAGCGAAATCGTGCGCAAGCTGCCAAGCAATGAAATCGATATTCGAGTTGATGATCGCCTCGTAACCCAAATTCGTTCTGGGCAAGCTGAGTTCACCATTAACGGGATGAATGCGAACGAATATCCACAGCTGCCGCATCTGGAAGAAGATAAAGTCTTCAGTGTTCCCTGTGATTTACTGAAGGCGATGATTCGTCAAACTGTTTTTGGTGTATCCACTTCCGAAATGCGTCCGATCTTGACCGGTTTGATGTGGTCGCTTGATCAAGGCAAATTGCGTTTTGTGGCAACCGACAGCCATCGTTTGGCTAGCCGTACCGCTATGGTCGAATGCCCAGAGGATCTTTCTTTCCATAACGTGGTTGTTCCGGGTAAAAGCTGCAATGAATTGGTAAAAATATTAGATGACGACCAAAATCTCGCGGATATCGTTGTTGCTGACAATCAAATTTTGGTGAAGTCCAAGCACATCCTGTTCTATTCCCGTCTCCTGGAAGGAACATATCCGGACACGACCAGAATCATTCCACAAGGAAGCAAAACGGAGATTACCGTCAGCACTAAGGAATTTTTGCAATCCATCGAGCGTGCTTCCTTGCTGAGCCGTGAAGGCAAGTCGAACGTAGTCAAGCTTGTTACGATGCCTGATGGAACTGTCGAAATTACGTCCAATGCACCTGAGATCGGGAAAGTAACGGATATGTTGATGCCAAAAGCAATGAATGGCGAAGAATTGAAAATTTCCTTCAACGCCAAATACATGATCGATGCGCTGCGTGCAATTGATAGCGCAGAAATCAAAGCGAGCTTTAGCGGCCCGATGAGTCCATTTGTGATCCGTCCAACTGATCATGACTGGATGCTCCATCTGATTTTGCCGGTTCGTACGTACTAATTTATTTTTACGTAAAAGAAAGGAGCCAAGCCATGCGTGAGGTTTCCATTAGCACAGACTATATTGCTCTCGGCCAATTTTTGAAGCTGGCTGAAATCATTGACACGGGGGGAATGGCCAAAGCTTTTTTGGCTGAGGTTCCGATCCAGATCAATGGAGAGCTGGACAACAGACGTGGACGCAAGCTATATCCTGGCGATGAAGTGGCGATTGAAGGCTTTGGTCGCTATCAAGTGGTACGCCCCTGAGAGGAGAGCGTGATTCTTGTTTCTCAAGAACCTGTCGCTAACCAATTATCGCAACTACGAAACGATGTCCCTGTCGTTTGACGGTCCCATCCAGTTGTTTATTGGCAACAACGCTCAAGGGAAAACGAATGCTCTCGAATCGATCTATGTTTTGGCACTCGCCAAATCCCACCGAACGCCCCGCGACAAGGAGCTTATTTCCTGGGATGCCGATTATGCCACGATCCGTAGCGATGTTCTTCGTCGCTACGGTTCTGTTCGTTTAGAGCTGCAGTTGACAACCAAGGGAAAGCGGGCCAAAATCAACGGAATGGAACAGCAGAAGCTGAGCGCCTATGTGGGGGCATTGAATGTCGTCATGTTTGCACCCGAGGATCTTTCCATTGTCAAAGGCGCACCTGCCCAGCGCAGACGCTTCATCGATATGGAAATTGGTCAGGTTTCACCTACGTATCTTTATTATTTGAGCAATTACAACAAAGTGCTGGCCCAGCGAAATCAGCTTTTAAAGGATTTGGCCATGAAAAAAAGTAACTCGCTGGAAATGCTGGCAATTTGGAATACCCAATTAGCCGATTTAGCGGTAAAATTGTTAAAGAAGCGTTTTGAGTTCATTCGGAAGCTGGAGACGTGGGCACAGGAAATCCACACCGGCATTACCGATGGCAGGGAAAGACTTTCTTTGCATTACGTAAACTCATCGCCCGTTACAGAAGAGATGACGATAGATCAGGCTGTAGATAAAATGCTTGCTGCCTACGAAGAGGTTCGCGACAGGGAAATCATGCGGGGAAGCACCCTTATTGGTCCACACCGTGATGATTTTTCACTTAAAGTGAACAACATGGATGTGCAAACGTATGGTTCCCAGGGACAGCAACGCACCAGTGCGCTGTCCATTAAATTGGCCGAAATTGAGCTGATTAAAGAAGAAGTGGGAGAATACCCCGTTCTGTTGTTGGATGATGTCTTGTCAGAGTTGGATGAACATCGGCAAACATTACTGCTCGAAACCATTCAGGATCGAGTACAGACGTTTGTAAGTACCACAGGTGTGGAAGGCTTAAAGCATCAGGTTCTCCAGCAAGCCTCTCGTTTTTACGTGAAGGAAGGGAAAATCTCCGGAGAAAGGTAGGGGGTACAGGGATGTTTATTCATATTGGTGGAGATACTGTGGTGAGCACGAAGGAAGTTATTTCCATTCTTGATCATCAGACTGTGAAATCCTCAAAAATCAATAAAGCGTTCTTGCTTGAAAAAAGTAAGACAGTTGTTGACCATAGCGAGGAAGAAACCAAGTCTTATGTAATCACCCAGAACGCCATTTACTGTTCACCTATTTCTTCTCTGACGCTGAAGCGACGCGCTCAGTTCGTGGACAGCTTGGATCAGTTTCCCTTTGTACAAGCTGAAGTGGAGGAGTTGACAGAGTAGTGGATCAAGTGACGACGAAAGATACAAACTACGATGCGAGTCAGATTCAGGTACTGGAAGGGTTAGAGGCAGTTCGGAAACGTCCCGGCATGTACATCGGGTCGACCAGCAGCCGAGGTTTGCATCACCTGGTATGGGAGATTGTCGACAATGCCATTGACGAGGCGCTGGCTGGTTATTGCGACGAGATCTTGGTGGTCATTCATCCAGACAACTCCGTATCTGTAACCGATAACGGTCGAGGAATCCCGACTGGCATTCATGAAAAGACCGGGAAATCCACAGTTGAAACCGTTTTGACTGTATTGCACGCCGGTGGAAAATTCGGTGGTGGCGGGTACAAAGTGTCCGGCGGTCTTCACGGGGTAGGTAGCTCGGTAGTTAACGCGCTATCCGAATGGATGGAAGTCGAGGTTAAACAAAATAACCAGGTATACTACATGCGCTTTAAAGTAGGCGCACCGGATGCCGATCTTGCTGTTGTGGGCGAGACCGAAGAGACGGGAACAAAAGTTACCTTCAAGCCCGACCCGACTATTTTTACCGAAACAACCGTATTCGAATACGAGATTTTGCAAAAACGTATTCGCGAGCTGGCGTTCCTTAACAAAGGATTGCGCATCACGCTGAAAGATACGCGTCCAGATCATGAGAAGGAAGAATCCTTCCACTACGAGGGCGGTATCATCCAGTTCGTAGAATACTTGAATAAAAATCGGGAAGCTCTGCATGACGATGTGATTTATTGCGAAGGGGAAAAAGAGGGTCTTGTCGTGGAGGTTGCCCTTCAGTACAACGACAGCTATGTGAGCAACATCTACTCTTTTGCCAATAACATCAACACCCATGAGGGTGGTACCCACGAAACCGGATTTAAAACAGCTCTTACACGTGTGATCAACGACTACAGCCGCAAGTTTAACTTCCTGAAGGAAAAGGATCCGAATCTTTCCGGGGACGATGTGCGTGAAGGCATTACCGCGATTATCTCTGTAAAAATTCAAGAACCTCAGTTTGAAGGACAAACAAAAACGAAGCTGGGCAACTCCGAAGCGCGTAGCATTACCGAGTCTGTCTTTGGTGACCGCTTCAACACCTTTATGGAAGAGAATCCTGGTGTTGCTAAAAAAGTGGTTGAGAAGGCACTCATGGCATCTCGTGCTCGTGAGGCAGCTCGTAAAGCTCGTGAAATGACTCGTCGCAAGAGTGCGCTGGAAGTAAGTGCGCTGCCGGGTAAACTGGCGGACTGCTCTTCCAAGGACGCATCCGAATCTGAACTGTTCATTGTAGAGGGTGACTCTGCGGGCGGTTCTGCGAAGATGGGACGCGATCGTCATTTCCAAGCCATTCTTCCTCTGCGCGGGAAGGTATTGAACGTGGAAAAGGCGCGCTTGGACAAAATTCTCGGGAATAACGAGATTCGTGCCATCATTACGGCTCTGGGAACTGGTGTTGGCGAAGACTTTGACATTTCGAAAGCACGCTATCACAAAGTGGTTATTATGACGGACGCGGATGTCGATGGATCGCATATTCGTACGCTTCTATTGACGTTCTTCTTCCGTTACATGAAACAGTTGATTGAAGCGGGGTATATTTATATTGCCCAGCCGCCTCTCTACAGCATTAAGCAAGGGAAGACCCTGCACTATGCGTATACCGATAAGCAGCGTGATGAAGTTCTCGCTACCTTGAAGGCGCAACCGAAGCCAAACGTCCAACGTTATAAAGGACTTGGTGAGATGAACGCAGATCAATTGTGGGATACTACGATGGATCCAGAAGTTCGTACATTGCTTCAGGTAGATCTTGAGGACGCTATGGATGCCGATATGGTGTTTGAGACACTTATGGGAGACGAAGTAGAGCCTCGCAGGGAGTTTATTGAGCAATACGCGGCAAATGTACGCGATCTTGATATTTAATTTTGAACGAAGAAAAGCTTGTCCTTTACCGGGCAAGCTTTTTCTTCATGAAAATTTAAAAACACGTTTGAAATAGAGTATGAAAATGACTTATAATAGGGTGTACTTTTGTTAAGCCTGTTTCACAAAAAAGTTCACCCACGCAATAAAAAAAAACAAAATTTCTATTGCAATGAATTAAAAAGTATGCTAGATTTAAGTTCCGGAAGTAATCGCGGGCCTATAGCTCAGTTGGTTAGAGCGCACGCCTGATAAGCGTGAGGTCGGCTGTTCGAGTCAGCCTAGGCCCACCACTTACATAGCTGATATGACAATTGTGTCATTAAAGCGCCCAGATGGGGCTGTAGCTCAGTTGGGAGAGCGCCTGCCTTGCAAGCAGGAGGTCATCGGTTCGATCCCGTTCAGCTCCACCATTCTAAAATATGATTATTCCTCGGTAGCTCAGTTGGTAGAGCAATCGGCTGTTAACCGATCGGTCGGCGGTTCGAGTCCGTCCCGAGGAGCCATTCAAATGGCCCGTTGGTGAAGCGGTTTAACACAGCAGCCTTTCACGCTGTCATTCAGGGGTTCGAATCCCCTACGGGTCACCTAGCAAAACGCCTTGCAGTTTCGCAGGGCATATATGGAGGCTTAGCTCAGCTGGGAGAGCATCTGCCTTACAAGCAGAGGGTCGGCGGTTCGATCCCGTCAGCCTCCACCACTTTTTACAACTGAAATGTTTACATGGAGCTGTGGTGAAGTTGGAGTTCACGCCGGTCTGTCACACCGGAGGTCGCGGGTTCGAGTCCCGTCAGCTCCGCCATTTTTTCTCAAGCGATGGCGAAATAAAACGCTTGAGGCTCGGTAGCTCAGTCGGTAGAGCAGAGGACTGAAAATCCTCGTGTCGGCGGTTCGATTCCGTCCCGAGCCACCATTTATATAAAACATGCCGGTATAGCTCAATTGGTAGAGCACCTGACTTGTAATCAGGGGGTTGTGGGTTCAAGTCCTATTGCCGGCACCATTTTCCTTAAAAGTGAATAAGGTTTACTTTTGAAGGACAAGCTTGGGGAGATAGTGAAGTGGCTAAACACGGCAGACTGTAAATCTGCTCCCTCCGGGTTCGGCGGTTCGAATCCGTCTCTCCCCACCATCTTTACTTCATGGCTATTGGGGTATAGCCAAGCGGTAAGGCAACGGACTTTGACTCCGTCATTCCTAGGTTCAAATCCTAGTACCCCAGCCATTTTTGAGAGCCATTAGCTCAGTTGGTAGAGCATCTGACTTTTAATCAGAGGGTCGAAGGTTCGAGTCCTTCATGGCTCACCAGTTTTTAAAACAAGAGATAGATCTTCTTGTGCGGTCGTGGCGGAATGGCAGACGCGCTGGCTTCAGGTGCCAGTGGTGGCAACACCGTGGAGGTTCAAGTCCTCTCGACCGCACCAAGAAATTCCTTCTTATGCGGACGTAGCTCAATTGGTAGAGCGTCGCCTTGCCAAGGCGAAGGTCGAGGGTTCGAGACCCTTCGTCCGCTCCATAACATGTGCCCTTAGCTCAGCTGGATAGAGCGTTTGACTACGAATCAAAAGGTCGGGAGTTCGAATCTCTCAGGGCACGCATCTTCATCTTAAAAAGTGAAGAACGATAATCGGGAAGTAGCTCAGCTTGGTAGAGTACTTGGCTTGGGACCAAGGGGTCGCAGGTTCGAATCCTGTCTTCCCGACCATGATTCAAATGAATATGCCGGTGTGGCGGAATGGCAGACGCGCGCGACTCAAAATCGTGAGGGAAACCGTGGGGGTTCAAGTCCCTTCACCGGCACCATATTCAAGCGGGTGTAGTTCAATGGTAGAACTCCAGCCTTCCAAGCTGGTCGCGTGGGTTCGATTCCCATCACCCGCTCCATATTTTGCGGAGGGATACCGAAGTGGTCATAACGGGGCGGTCTTGAAAACCGTTAGAGTGCAAGCTCACGGGGGTTCGAATCCCTCTCCCTCCGCCACTTCTTTTTATTACGAATAATTATGGCGGCGTAGCTCAGATGGCTAGAGCGTTCGGTTCATACCCGAAAGGTCGGGGGTTCGATCCCCTCCACCGCTACCATAGGGGCATAGTTTAACGGTAGAACGAAGGTCTCCAAAACCTTTGGTGTGGGTTCGATTCCTACTGCCCCTGCCAAGGAACATTTTAAAAACTCGTATACATTATGGCGGTCGTGGCGAAGGGGTTAACGCACCGGATTGTGGCTCCGGCACTCGTGGGTTCAAGTCCCATCGATCGCCCCATTTTTTTTGATAACTACAATATGTCTCAGTAGCTCAGCTGGATAGAGCATCCGCCTTCTAAGCGGACGGTCGGGAGTTCGAACCTCTCCTGAGACGTTTTACATGCGGTCGTGGTGGAATTGGCAGACACACCATCTTGAGGGGGTGGCGGGGCGACCCGTGCGAGTTCGAGTCTCGCCGACCGCACCATTAATTTTAATGAGGCTGAAAAAACCTCTTGATTAATGAAAGGTAATGTGGTATATTAGAAATCTACTCACGAAACACTAAGTTTAAATGAGTAGAACAAATCACATGCAACTAAAAAGTTGTTGACTTCGAAAGTTAGATGTGATAAATTAAAGATCTGCACTGAACATGGTGCAAAATGCTCTTTGAAAACT
>NZ_PXZM01000013.1 GCF_003013395.1 Brevibacillus fortis
AGAATATTTTACAGACTCGATAGTCCCTTCCATTTCTATTGCCTCATACTCAAAAATCAGACGCTTCATGCTCGGTAGCCTGTCCTCCGAATAACCCGACTTTCCCAAAGCAGCTATAATGTTTTGTAGGACTCTTTTCCACTCTGAGCTAAATGATTGTTTTGTTAATGTAACACTGCCGCTAGTTTGTAATAATTGCTCTGTTCCTCCTATTACTCTGCCCCACTCGGCTTTTATCGATAACTGTGTATTATCCCATGACAAATGCCATACATTTGAAAATGAATTTGAGGCCCAGTGAACAGTTTTTGTACCAGAGACTTCTATTCTTGTTGCTTCTAATATATCTAAAATATCATCAATCATAATGCTTATATCATATTTATAACTAAGCATTATGGGATCATAATTCCATGAAATTATAGTAACTTCATTTACAAGAGGGAAAGCACTCTCTATTGCATCTGATAATGTTTCTGCTTCACTATCCAAAATTCCAGTAAACCTTGGACAACTTGCTTGAATAATGAATGACATCTAGAAACCTCCTTGAATTTATTCTGGGGCCGGATATCCATGAAAAGTACCTGTACCATTATTTCTAACCCACATTCTTGTTGCTTTTACAGTGGTTCCATCAGGCATGTGTACAACAGAAGTTGAACCGGATGGAAGATCAAACCAAGCCCCTTGACCCTTTTCCAAAGTACTGGCTTTTGTTGCGGCATATTCTAAATCCGCTTTACTCCATTGTCCTTGGGCTATTCATCAGGGTTACTCTCATCCTTTATGTCCTGTTGTAAAGCAATTACATCCAATAAGTTTTTTTCACTAACCTCGCCTCAACAGTTTTAACTCCCAATCTTGCCGCTTTGCTAGCTCTAGCTTTTACTACCCCATCAACATCAGTTGCGTAGGTTATTCTTTACTTCAAATGTACCCGTGAAATTGCTTCACAACCAACCTGCCATTCTATCGGAATGAATAGAAATTTGGTTTCTCATAGAGATTTGTGTCTTTTTACTTTTGTAGCCCCCTTACTACTGCGAAGATCGGAGAATAACAAGAACCCCAAACGAGTAGTTGATTACTTATCTGGAGTTAATTGCATTTCGTACACCTAACCTCTATTCCCTTTGTACGTATATTTTTCTGGATTCTTTACATAGGCACTAGATATTACAAAATCAGTTGTTTCAAATGACACTCTCACTGTTCCAGTTGCGTTAATACCAAGTTGACAATAGCCACTCGGCCAGTCTAATACTCCACCTAGATGATATTGATACTCTTCATACGCTAAAGGCTCTCCCCAGCTTTTCGTTAATTTTAAATTTATGCCATTTCGGATCTTAATAAAGTCATTTTTTTCTGGATGGTATACGGAAACATCTAACAAACCAGATGTCACACCTTCAAAGCTGATGGTCGAAATTCCAGATACATAGTAGTCCTCATTTTTTTGTGTTCCGCTTAATGATAGACCCCACACTTCAATTTCTATTGACTCAGGTAATTCTCTAAAGCAGTGAAAGAATAATGTTGATTCTGTAAAATCCAATTGATTAAACAATTCACCTGTAACATCAATTATTTTTCTAATTTTACTCACTCATTTCTTAATCAAAATGTAATTTATATAATGTAATCTGTTTCAAAGTTTCAGGATTGATAGCTTTACCACTCGTTGTAAAACTAGTTAGTAAATCATCCGCCGGCTTTCCTTTATACATTAGACCAAAACCAGCATTCCTAAGTTCTTGCTCTGTTGCATTAAAGACTTTTTTAAAATCCTTATTACCATAGTTACCCACAATAGTAAATGTTCCACCTTCTTTTAAAACTCTAAACGCATCAGATGTTAACGGATCAAATCCAAAAGGGCTAACAGACACAATTGCATCAAAAGAAGAGTTCTGAAAGGGTAATTTATTTGCATCTGCAATAACATTTACTCCTTTGCCTGCTTTTATGTCCACATTAATTGCTCCAACAATCGGGTTATTACCTGATGCTAAATTCAATAGTTTAAACGTTGACGTGGAAGGTACTCTTGAATATTTCATTATACTCGATAACGTTGAAGCTCCACCTTTATCAGGAGCAAAAATACTTCGACCCATGCCGTACAAAGCCTGAACTATTTGCTTATCAGTACTTTCTGGATTACTTAGAACCCACATAGCTTCACTTGGTGTTAAATCTCTTGAGTCTTTCCAATTTCCATTGCTAGGTGCCACACCTAGACCTTGTTCAGGTGCATGCCCACTAGGATCAACAAACCTCAACGGATTATTATGCGTATACGTATACCGATTCAAACTCAGCGGATTATCCACTTGCCCCTTATACGTATCCTCCATGATAAAGCGCTCAATGGATAAAGGTTAGGTGGCAACATTTCCGCTACCACCCTGCTACTACGCCACCTGTTCTGTAAGGACTGGCATTTTATATTCCGTCTTGTTCTTCATCATGCTGTATATGATATTGACCAATTTACGCATGACGCAAATAATCGCTTGCCACTTGGTTTTCCCTTCTGCCAGCTTTCTTTCGTAGTATGCATGGTAAACAGGATGATTGGGTTTCTTCGCCCTTGATACACCCAGTTGCCGAATGGCAAGGTTATAGAAGATATCATACAAGCTACGGTTGCCTAACTTGCTCTTTTTACTCTTTTGCTTGTTCCCTGAACTATGCTGAACGGGTGCAATTCCAGCGAAATTAGCTAACTTGTCAGCACTGGAAAAACGTGAAATATCGCCAATCTCCGCAATTAATTCCGCCGCAGTGACCGTACTAATTCCGTGCATGGTCTCTAATTTGTAATCCAGTAAGGCAAGATGCTTCGCCAACTCTGTATCAATTTGCTCTAGCTGATGGTCTCTGGCGATCAAGTCCCGAACCACATTTTTAACAAGAAAATCATTGACTCCTTGATAGTCTTTCGATGTGTCTCCATCTTGCTGTACGAGAGATAGAATGTCCTTTGCCTTCTTGGTAGACATGTAGCGATTGCTCTTCTTATACAGAAAGGTAGCCAATTCATCCACACTTACCCCACGCAAACAACTCGGAGAAGGATATTTCAACCAGAAAGCTAATGCCGTCTTCCCATCTACTTGTGAGAAGAATTTCTTGTAACTTGGATAGTGGTAGCCTAGCAATTGATGAAGCTGTAACTTGATTCCTGTTACAACACTCACAATGTTTTCTCTTCTTGTGACAAGCTGTGAGATTGCATAATAAAGGTCATGTGGATTTGCAGTCGGCAGTGTATCCAAGTTGGAAATCAAGATACGAGCCACACACTCTGCATCCCACACATCTGTTTTCTTGTTGTTTGGACTGCTTCTGCGCATGGATACCGTAAGGGCAGGATTAACTGCTTTTACTTCATATTTATTTTCAATTAGAAACATAGCCAATCCTCTTCCGTAGCCCCCCACATCTTCTAAGCCAAACATAGGGGTCAAGCCTTCCTTCTTGGCTAGTTTTTCTACTTGTTGCAGAAACTTCGGAAACGCTGACGGCTTGTTCTCGAATTGGATTTCGTCTCTCTTTTCATGGAAACAGGTCATCATCACCGCTGTATGATGACGTTTATGTAAGTCTACTCCGATATATAGGTACTTCAATTTATGATGCAAAAAGACTTCACCCCTATCTTTGATGAGTAATGATGTAGAGAAAAGAATGCCAGCACCCTCCGAACAAGCATTATTCAAAGATGAACACGCACGGATACGTTAGCTCGTACATTCTTTTCATGTCATTATCGTTCTATCATTACGGTTGTAATTTGGTGCTAGACAATGCCTTCGCTAAACGGATTTGCAGCAAGTATTCTCGTTGATGTAATTCCACCTGAAAGATGGCTTTTATTATTTCCTCTATCGTAGCGATGTTAAATACAGCGTTCTCTTGTTGAACATAGTCAAAAATCAATTGTGTACCTATTTCGCATGTCTGAATCTTATCAAGAGAACGTATCTCTTCCTGTTTATAATGAGTGAATTGAGCTTCCACGTTCGTTCCTCCCGCTACATAATGGCTTGGTGAAGTCCATTTGCTTCAATCTGACCGTAGCGGTAGATACCCCTGTAGAAGGCTTCACGATCAATGATTCGTTTGACCTGTACCTTGGTAAAAGACTTACCCTGTGTCGTTGTATACCCTTCTGCATTCAGTTGGATAGCCAGTTGGGAAAGTGACCAAGTGGGATTCATTTCACGTAAAGAAAACAATCTCCGCACCGTCTCCGCCTGTCTCTCATCTATCTGAATGGCCTTCTGCCCTTTCGTTGCCGTATATCCGAAAGCAACTCCTCCTCCTGCATATCCTCCTTGTTGCGCTTTCTTTTTTCTTCCCCTCCCTAGTTTGAGCGCTATCTCCAAACGTTGGTATTGATCGAGTAATTCCATCATGCCATTGATTAGAAAATCATTCGGGTCATGGGCATAAATACTATAGTTGGGCTGCTCAATTGCTTTTACGTCTACGGAGTGCCGTTTTAACTCTCTTTGAATGAGGACTTTCACCATGTCGGCTCTCCACAATCGTGAGGTGTTGAGGACGATGATATGGCTTACTTTTTGATAAGTAAAACTGGATAAGAGTTCTTGTAAACCTTCCCGTTCAATAGTCAATCCATCCTCATCCACTTTTGCTCCACTAATCCCCTCATCCTTGTAGATGTTCAGTAATTCTAGATTATTATCCAGACAATAACGCTGAATCTCCTCTACTTGGTAGGCTAGACTATACCCATCTTTTACTTGTCCTTTTGTCGATACTCTGACATATCCCACTACTTTTTCCATACTATTCCCCTTCCCGTTACAGGAATTTGAATCATTGTAACGCCTAGTAGATACAAAATAATTATATATCGCTTAGCAGATACAATCAACGACCTTTTCCTCGTGCTAAAATTGCACGTATAATGGATAAAGAATGTTCACGGGAAAGAAGGACTCAAAATGCCTATAATTGTAAAGTTAAAAGAAATCCTTGATCAGAGAAATATGTCTCAACGAGAATTGGCAAGACTCACTGGTCTTAGACCGAATACAATCAGCCATCTCTGTTCCAGCCAAGTAGATAGGGTTCACCTTAGTACATTTGAAACGATCTGTAAGACATTAGATATTGAGTTGCATGAATTGCTGGTGTTGGAGGGAGAGTAATTTTCCACCTCAAAACTTAATCGCCTAAAATCCAACCTACCTACGGGACTAGATGTGTAATGCCCCTATTCCCATGTCCATTCACTATATAGAGATGTAAAATACCCCCGAATGGCAGCAGGTTGTATCGATACGGTATCGTAGGGAGACACATTTTCTTTGTAAGGACTGCTCTATTTGCTTATTTTTCTTTATTAGTAGGCTCTGTCCATTCAAAATTTATCCAAAGTTCTATAATTTTTATCGTTATCGTGTTAACAACAATACGGTGTGAGTGGATGTCTTCAGCCCTGAACTGAATCAATAATCTCTAACCTTTTTAACCGTCCCTTTTTCGGGATGGTTATTTGCTTTGCCAAACTCCTACGATTAGGAAGAGTGGATGTTGTATAAATCGCTCTTATTCCACTTTCTTGGAACAAATTTTTGATCATAGTGAAACCTAGATAGGTCTCAATCTTTGATATTTCCTCCTTGTTTTCCAAAAGCCATTCATAGTCAATCGTTTCCACATTTTCTGTATATGGTAATCCAGCAAGTGTCTTTTGGGTTATGTAGGTAAAAAAGGAATGAGTGACGAGATGAATGGCTCTCTTCTCTTTGGTATATTTCTTCATGTCATTGTCGCTTGGTCTAATTTCTAATCGCAAAATTCCCTTGGATTGCTCGATGATCTCCTTCGGTTCCTTAGCTCGCTTACATTGCTTGTATTTATCGTACAGAATGACTCTGCTACTCTTGTTATAAAATTCTACTGTTTCGTCATGATTATAATTTCGCGTATCTTTATAGGGCATTTTCCCTTTGCTCAACTGACGAACATACTCCCCTGTTCGATTCCCAACATGGAAATTGCAGCATACATCTAAACGGGTAATTCTCCAATCTTCATGGGCAATATGGATACCGAATAATTGCTGTAATCGTTCTTGTACTCGTTGAAAGAAGGCAGGAATATCTGATTCGTTGAGTGCTTTGACATTATTTCCATAAAGCAGCTTAGGAATGGAAACTTGAATCGTTAAGGTTCTGCTCCCATCTTGATATTTGATATATGGAATGATCTCGTCTTGCATTTTATATGTGGTTATGACACCTGTTTTCTGATTACGGTATGTAAAAGATGCAAGGTTATATTCTCGTAATATTTCAGGTTGAATAAATAGGGAACTTACTTTCATTTTGATGGAATCAAACAATTATATACTCTCCTTTTTACTATAAATTTTAATATATTAAATATGATTTGGCATGTTATAACAAAAGATAGCAACTCATACGTTTGTTCACCTCCTTCATCGATTTACAATAAATTTTTAGTTTTATCTTGTTTCCCCAGAGGAATTACATCCTCTAGGTGCGTTACTCGTACAATGCAGCAATCATGTCTGGATTTACGAAGTCTTTTAATCCCCACCACAAATACTCTAGCTTGTTGCCATTCATTACTTTGCTTACGCCGAACCGTTCACATATCTCATAATACTGCTCTTTTCCGAGTTCAGCATCACGTTCTAGCAGTTGTTTTCCCATCCAGATCATCCCGCTGCGTTGAATCGTTTTCACTCGTAGATTGTCCAAACCAAAGTATTCTTCTAATGCATGTAATCTCCCATAAATCAGATGAGGACTGACTTGTTCCATATGAACATTTCTTGTCTTGGCTGGCCTGATTACATAGCCTGTTTCAATTAATTCACTTGTTTCTTTGAGATGATCTCGTCTCATCTCCCCATTACCTTTGAGATATTCCTTTTGCTTGATTGCGCCATTTATTAATTTCAGACACTGCTCGGATATTTGAATTTCTCTTGTTTCTTCTTTATCGTTAATCAATATCAATGTTCGTTTCTCATCATTGACTTGTTCACGTTTTAGATTGCGTAGTTCACTTACCTCTCTTCCACCCGCACCTTCGAATAACAGGGAGAGAATCACTGAATCCTGATCGTTATTACATTGGTCAATAATTGCATCGATTTCTTGCTTCGTAATAAATTGTTGATGGGTGTTTCCTACCATGCTCTTAAACCATTCTTTTGAAACGGACTCCAGTGGATTGGTGTCCTCTCTAAGCCCCTCTGCCCTTGCCCAATTCAAGTAAGCAGATATCGTTCTCCCAGCTGTATTAAGAGAGTCTCCTGTAGAAGCTTGGAAGCTGTGCAGGGCAGTTTCAATCTCATCCAATGTAAAGTGGAGCAAATCCTTATCCTTTTCCACTTCGAACTTCATTGTCAGGTTGAAAACTCTTGAATAAGCTTTTTGGGTATTTTCTTTATATCCTTGAAGAAAGGCTGTTTTTGTTTCGGGGTTAAACATGGTTACACACCTTTCTTATGAAACAGGAATACTATAAATTTATAGTTCGACTTCCTTGAATTGATATTACTATAAATTTGCATTTTAAAACAAGACTTTTTTACATCATCTATGAAAAAAAGAAACCCCAGACGAATGTTAATTACTCGTTTGGACGTAACGGAATTATAATTCTGTATTTTCCTCGCGATTCGTGGGGTCCATAAATTGTTTATTAACGAGGTTGGTTTTGTTCTGCTAGATTGCTATAATAGCTAGCCTTTTCAGTAGCTAGCTCTGTTGCTATTTGTAGTTCGGCACTGCCAGAGTGTCTAAGTTAGTCTGCATGTTGCGGTAATTCTTACCTCTTCTCACATAGACCTCTTATTTCCTTTACAATCGCCTCATACTCGGTTTATGCCAGTGCAATTGAACCTCCCCCTTTCACTACTACTTGTACTTGTTTTGCGAATTGCCTATTTCTACTCTGATTTTGAGCATGCAAAAGGCCTATTCCTCCTCATCATTTAAGTTGGAATAAGCCTTTTAAAGTTTCTCAAGTGGTTTGGTTTGTTGGTTGAATTGTACGATCTTGTTGTTGGAGTTGTAAACCCAGTAAATTAATTCCCTCTAACAACTCTAGTCTTGACTATCTAATTTGGCGACATATGCAATCTCTCTCATGAAAGATGTTACAGCATGACAATTTTCCAGATCATCCTCATCCAACATCGACCAATAATAAATAGTATTCTTATGAATACTAATATCTTGAAGAAGATGATATCTGATCAGACTAGCCGAATTCTCCTCAGCCTTTCTTTCTACTATAGCATCATTGAATGATGAAATAATAATAATCATTAAAGCAAATTTTTCGTCTACGTTTAATTCGATATTTTCATAGGCGTATAAGAATTCGGTTATTCTTGAAGAATCCGACACTTCATATTCCCAGTCTTGTGAAAATTCATCAGGAGCTGGTAATTTAATTTTCTTGACAAGACCTTCAATAGCACTCTTAGTAACATACTCCGGGTATACATTCTCCATGGTTATTGCTCCTTTTTATTATTTTCCTATTCCTGAAGGATGAGCACTGCTATATGGAAAAGCCGACCTAATTCCACCATCCTCTTTCACTATCACTCTAGCCATATCAGGTTTTATTTCAGTACCATCTGGCAAGTATCCTCTTGATTTAATAGATGATGGTAACGGAACTTCATGAACACCAGGGCCCTTTTTCGCCACCTCTGCAAGAAAATCTGCCGCACTGTTCTCATCAAGCCATTGGCTGATTTGATGTCCCTTTCCTCTGGCTCTATCTATAAGCTGATTTGGCTTTTTCTTAGCACCGTGCTCTGAAAAAGTATGACCATACGTGGGAGTACTTTTAGGATTTCCCCATCTAAAATTATTGGCAGCTTGTCCCGTCCCCTTAGACGTATTTTTCAACGTCCCCGCCGCTAATGCACCGGTGGCAGGAACTGCCAATCCTAAATCAGGTACATCTCCTGCAATTCTTTGTGTCCTCGTAGCACCAATTTGAAATACAACCTCATGAACTTCCTGCTTTAAATTTGCGGGTACAATCGCCTCGACTGCTTCATCATAATCTATTTTGTGAGCGTCAGCATAAGTTACTGCTCTTCCTCCCCAAGACATCACAAGATCAACGTGATTACCACCAAAATAACCGCCCGATGTTTGATCTATATAATGCCCACTCGGGTCTATAAATCTAATTGGATTGTTATGCGTATACGTATACCGATTCAAACTCAGCGGATTATCCACTTGCCCCTTATACGTATCCTCCGATATAAACCGCCCGATCTTCGGATCGTAGTACCGTGCACGCAGGTAGTAAAAACCACTCTCTTTATCGTACATCTCCCCCGCATACATAAACGGGTTGGAAATCGTTTCCTTGACCTTATCCGCAATCAAGTTACCCCAAATATCATAGTCATACGTATTCAAGATGTTACCGTTCGAATCCTTGATCTTAACAACATCGCCGTGGCTATTGTAGTAGTAACTGCCTTCGAGATTCGCCGCATAATCCTTTCGCCAGATCAACTGGTTACCGAATACATTCCGCGCCTTCACTCTACCATCCTGCGTCAGCTCTTCAATCACTTGCCCATTCAGATAGACGTAGTTGGTCGTATCAGTAACACTGCCTGTCTGCTGCTTCGTCGCCCGCAATCCACCTGGGTAATACGTGTACGTCGTTGTCCCTTTCTCATCCTTATACTCCTGCAAACGATTAAACAAATCGTGCTTCATTTCATAGGAGCGCAAGATGTCTGCCGGAGCGTTTGCATACACTTGGCGGTTGCCGCGCTTGTCATAAGCGTATTGCTTGATGTTTCCCTCGACCGATTCTTCCTTGATCCGGGAAAGCTTGTCGTATACAAACAATCCATAATTCGTACCGGAGCGCTTTTGACTGGTGATATTCCCAAACAGATCGTAGCCATTTGTCTCATTCCAGCCATCGGCATGCTTTAAGGCTGTTTTCTCACCAAATGAGCTAATAGATTGCTGCATCGCTGTCGGTTGTCCCGGATACGATACAGCATTGCTTTCTCCTGAGTTACTGATATCGTACGTGTACGTGGTCGTTCCCACTCCCGGGATCGCCACCGAATTTAATCGGTTTGCATTGTCATAGGTGTATCCGACACTTAGAGATGGCGCTGAACCAGATACCGCCCCCCTTGCTGGATATACGAGTGTATCTATCGTATCGTCGTTGTCGGAATACAGAAGCTGGTAATCCTTGCCCATCATCGTTTGGCGATTCTTCCGATGGAATCCATCGTAGCCATAGCTGATAGAGTTTCCTGTGTGATTATTTTCACTCAGAAGCAGGCCAGATTGTGGATCATACACCCGGTCTTCATAGAAAGAAGCGCCGGAAGAAACTTTCTTTAACTCATGGAAAGGCGTGTAGTCATAGTTGAATGTGACACCGTTTTTGTCCTTAAAAGTTTTTACAACGCCACTTTTCTCATAGGTGTACGTCTCCGCTTTTGTTTCCGGATTCTTTTCGGAGAGCTTCCACGACAGGCTATTGTAGGTATACTCTGCCGTAGTCGTGCCATTCTCCAATACACTGGTGAGATTGCCTAGTCCATCGTACCCGTATACATTTACGTTATTTTCAGGGTCCTGCAAATAAACTAGGTTGTCGTTATGATCGAAGCGCATACTCCACGCTTGGGAAGTCTTGCCGTCCGAGATTTCTTTATTGGTTACTTTCCCGAATCGATCCGTCTGGTAGTTCGTCACGCGATTGTGACTGCCGCTTTGGGTCGTCTCCTCTGTGCTCTCCACTTTTCCATACAAATCGCGGTATGTGGTCGCGATAAAGCCATTCGGAGAGAGCGTTTGTTCCGTCAAACGCGGTAAGTATCTTGTTCCATCCGAGTAGGCATTGTTTCGATGTTGTTTAGTCGTTCCTAAGGAATTCGTCGTTTGGTACACAAAACCGTCCCAGTCATACAGGTACGAGGTACTTTGCTCCTGCTTCCCGTAAGGAACCGTGCGGCTAATCTCCATTCCATCTGGTGTAAACTCGTTTTCTACCAACGAACGCTTCGCACCTGTCGTGCCCACCTGCTCTTGATAGGCGGGATCTCCATATGGGGTGTAGTAAGTGATGAGTTTCGATTGATCCGGAGCAATTTTCTCAACGATGCCCGGTCCATCTGTACTCGATCCAGAGGCCTCGCCATCCCGATACACATACGTAATCGTTCGTTTTGCGCCTTGATTGTGAAAAGTCTCCGATAATGGTCGGCCTAACTCATCGTAATCGTACGTAGCCTTGCTTCCGTTCGGATAGGTCTGGCTTTTGATTTGGCCTTTGTCATCGATTTCGTAGGAGAAATTCAGCACATCTGACCTTCCGCTTTCCAGCTCGACACCTGCGAGTGCGATCTGCGTGGGCTGAATTCCGTATTGATCATAGGCGGTAAAGGTCTGCGTTCTTGTCTTACCTGCGCCAAAGTTCTCCGTTATCGAATAAAGCTGTTTGTTTGTGTACTCATAAGTCCGTTCAACCGATTGACTCTTGGGAGTATTGATTAAATTGGCAGGGAACGAGTTGATCTCCGTTTCCTTCCTGAGCAAATATTGATCGTTGTACTCAAATGTCGTATTCGAATAATACGGATCACCGGATGCCGTCGTTGATTGTGTTCTGGCCGCCTTTAATACAGAGAAGGTCCGGAAGCCCCATGGATTCAGAGCCACCTCATCATGCGTCCATGTGCTCACAATCCCGTCTGGCGCAATCTGCTTGATGAGTTGTCCATAATCGTTATATTCCAAATACGTCTCTTGAGCGTAATTGTTAATCTTGGCAGCATACTGTGCGCGATTGGAAACATTCGGGTCTTTCAAGTAGTGATTGTACACATCCAAATCGCTAACGGCAGATGACGGTTCGAGAAAAACATATTGATATGTCGGCTTTGTATTCCGACCTGAGTAGGCGTAGGTCGTGTACGTAGTTGGATTGTACTCGACCCGATACTTCGCGCCAGATACATTCGTTCCGCCTTTACTAATACCTGTCGTCTTCTCACTTCTCAGCAAAGGATTTCCGTCTTGATTGACCTTGTACCGTTTATTTTTCGTGTAACGGGAAGCCTCAGATTCTGTGACATGAATGGTATCCCCATGTCGATCCGTAAAATTCTTCAATCTGGGCAGCTGTTCCTTTGGTACCTTCCATATCTCACGGAAATTGCCGTTATCTGCATAGGTCTTTTCCAGCTTATACGTATTCGTACCGCTCGGCGTTTTCTGCGTATAGCTGTACGATACTTTATTAACAGGATGGTAGGATACATAGCTTAAGGTATACTTGTCTTGAAAAATCCGTACGAGTCCGTCATTGAAGGTAGTCTGACCTAATTGATAGGGACGGTAATCGTAATTGATTTTTAAGCCTTGCAAGGGATAGGATGCTTCTTGCATGAGCAAGTAATCGATTTCCGTGCGCTTGGCTACATCGGAATCCCAATACTTCGCTGAATCCTGTAGGGTTTGATCTGTAGGCAGCTTTTCCAGCGTATAGCTTTTGTTTAAATTGAAATAAGCAATGCCCTTCGTTTTCGGATCATGATAGGCATACCGCGCCATTGTATACGGGCTGCTTCCGCTCCCCGCTGCCGGCAGGACTTCTACGCGGACGAGCTGATGGTAACCACTCAATGCGAACTTTCGTTCAAAGTGGTAGCGAATGTGCTTGAGAACGGTGGTCTCTGTCTTGTCTTTATAGACAATCAAATCCTGCGTAGTGTCGTTTTGCTTTCGTTTCATCACCACATAGCGGCCGACACTGTCTTCAATGCTAACTGGCTCTCCATCGCTATTCAGGTTGTACTTGATCGTGTCCCCATAAATATTGGATTTGACTACCGTTCCCAACGTGACATCAAACTCGTACTTCAAATTACGGTAATGCAGCGTATACTTCCGATTCACGTTGTCAATCGTGAAGAAGATGTCTTGATACGGATAATTCACAAACTTGTTGAACCGATATTCTAAAGATGTGCCGTCTTCTAAGGTAATGTAATACCGATTACTCGATGGATCCTTATCTACTTTGGTAGAGTAGATTTGTTGACTTGGATTATAGGGGTCGTCCCTTACCGTTACGGCCTGCTCCCGACTGACGATATCCAATCTCGGCATATTAAAATCCCAGCCGGTTGCAAATTTCTCATTGGCCTTCAGTGATTCGTTCTTGGAAAAGTCCTCATCCCAGCTTGGTACACTAATTTTACTGCTCAAGGAGTGGTATCTACGTTTTACATCCAGGTCCAGTCCATGCTTGCCCGGCAAATAGAGATCTTGCTCTACCAGGTTCGCGGCACGATATAGATCATCGACGGATTGCTCTGTTTTTGATCGAGCAAATCGAAACTCCTGATCCTTTTCGGTGTATTTTACCGGAGGAGGCGTAGTGGATTGAACCTCCATCTGTTCTTCGAGTTGCTTGATTTCATTCATTTTAGATAGAACGAGAGGGGTTAACCGCTGCAAGAGGTCTTTGCTTTCCTGACTCAGATTCTCGAATTGGGTGATAATCTGCTCAGTGGAAAGACGTTTGACTTCTTCTTGTTCCTCTGCTGTTAGTAATTGCAGCAACTCGGAATAGAAATAAGCTGCGTATTTCAACAATGCTCTGTCAAAACTGCGATGAATTTCAATAACCGTGCCAGTGTCTAACTGCGTCCATGTAAGAGAAGAAATATCCGTTTCCGTGTATTCAGTTGGATTTTTTGCCTCTCCCTTGTCATTGGTGATTGGCTCGCCCATGGATTGTTGAATCTCTTCGATTGCCGTGTCGGGTGTTGCTGCTTCCGCACCTGACGTTACATGAGAGATGGACACGGGGGAGGATTCATTTGCGAAAGTCGTTCCAAGCGGTAGCATCGTCGTGCATAACGCAAGACATAGCACATAAATCATGAGTGATTTTATGGAAAAATGTTTCATAATGCCTCCGTTAGAGATATTCGTCCCCCCATGATGCGAAGGGGGGACTGCATGAACATGGATTAGGGTACAACCGTAATCGTTATCGTTTTAAACTGTCCGCCGTAATACACCCTGGCTTCTGTTGTTCCAGGATTCATCCCATGTACAACGCCTTTCACGATAAATCCAACCCTAGAATCTACCACCGAGTAAAGGCCTTGTGCTGTTACATCCAGCGTACTGCCGTCCTCCAATGTTGCTGTGACCTTAATCGGTCGGGTGCTGCCAGCTCGTACCTCCACCTTTTCCAAATCCACATGTAATACGGTTCCTTTCGGTGGAAGCGTCACTGCATGCTTGACACTTTTTAAAATGTTTCCATTCTCATCATGAATGAACGTTACGGATTCTACGCCATTTTCTTTAATCGCCTTGATCCGATTGTTTTGATCGTAAACGTACTCATACAGAGTCCCACCAGGGAGTGGAGCAAAAACGGTAAAGGAAACACTTACTGGATAGCTCTCGGAATTGGTCAATTTGATCGTGTAGTTCCCCATCCCCAGCTCATAATTGATTTCTGAAGGAGTTGGCGTCTCTTTAGGTGTTACAGCATTTCCATTGGACAGTACCGTGACAACCGGATATTTATGTGTCTGATTTTTCAATTGTGTCACCATGCGATACTTGCCAGGAATAGTCGTATTCATGGTCATTTCTACCGTTTGACCAGGCTGAAGCGTAATTTCCTTTGGTTGGTTAAAGGTAAAGGCCTCTCCCCCCGGCTTTGCCAGAAGCGTAGCGTAGAAGGAATCGTTTGCGACAATCTTTACATAATAGGTTTTTCCTGCAACAAATACGGGGTTGACTCTTCCATTCGCTCCCGCCGCAATCTCCTCATGTGGCTGCAAGCTGGCCGCTTTATAGACGGATAGGGTTGCAATTGCAGGTGAGCCCGAATCGTTGTTTAACGTGAATGAATAGGTTCCATTTGTTCCAGCAACGATTTTCATGTATTTCGCCTCTTTTGCAGGGAAATACATCCGCACTGGGCTATTCTCGACCATTCCATTAAAATTACCTTCCGCCGGCTTCGTTTCGACCGTAATTGAGCTGCTGTAGCTGCTAATACCGGCTGAAGTATACGCCCAAAGTCTAATGGTATACACACGCGCAGGCTGAAGACCCGTAATCGTATGATTAGTAACGTCGCCTACCTTTTTAATACCGCCGCCATCGACTTGGACTCCGTAGTCAATGGCACCTACAGATGGGCTCCAATAGATTTTGAGTGAATTGGTTTCGGCCTCCGCGTTCACGATACTTGGAGCATCCGGCTTGTCTTCTACCGTTAAGCTTCCGCCGTAATAGGCTACAATCGGTTCTGTCACTTGGATATTTTCGTACGTACCTGATCCGATTTCACGCCCGGTCCAGTTCAGCTCCCACTGACCGGATGTTCCAGTTGTCGTGAAATTTTTGGCAGGATCAGAGAGGTCGACCTTGGCTGCAATCATTTCTCCAGAGCTAAGCTTCGTGTATGTTCCATCCAATGTAAAAGTGTCATCAAGGTCCATGACTCTTTTGGCAACCGGCGTATAGATCACGATTTTCGGAAGTGCCTCTACCAGTCGAACGGAATAGTTAACAGCTGGTGTCCAAGCTCCCCGGTTATCCTGCGCCTGCACTGTCCAGTAAATGGTTTGTTGCAGCATATCTTTTGATAGGGGGAAGGAATATCTGCTAACAACCTGTCTGTTTTGGGAAGCCTCCGGGATCATCTCTTCCTTTTCACCAAGCTCGTTTCCACCTGGCGTGAAGCCTACTCGTAATTTTGTCGCAACGATTTTGTCCGTGACATCATTTTCATTGAGCGTATAGTTGATAAATCCTGTAAGCCCTCTGTCCAATGTGACAAACTCCGTACTTTGTACGACTGGAGCTTGATTGGCAGCCAAAACACTGAAATTCAGCTTCGCCGTGCCACCATAAACATAAACAGGAGTCTTCGGCATAATCGAGCGAATTCGGGCTTCCACTCGGGCATTTTTCTCGATCACACTTGTATCAAACACGTAGGAACGTGCTGTGCCTGTCAATTTTTCGCGGATCGTTGAGGTGACATGCCCACCTTCGCTAATGTAAATGAGCAATTCTTGTGATTCAATTTTACTTGCGTGCCCACCGTAGCTTGCGTAATCCCAGGTCAGGGAAACCTTTTCTCCTTTTGAAATTTCGGTTCCATCGCTCGGAGATTTCCACTTTGCGACAACCACGATGTCTTCCTTTTCGGCTTGTGCTCTCATGTCCAAGGTGAAGTCTACTTTTTCGCTGAGTGATCTTCCGGACTTTTGATCAACGGCCCAGACACGAAGTGAGTACAAAACATCCGGTTTCAGATGATGGGTAGGCAGGTTGTACAAAAATGGTTGATGCTTTTCCGAAGCCGTAAATCTCGTCAACTCTTGTGGATCCTCTTCATCCAGCTGGTACCAAATGTTTACTTGATCTCCCATATTCGGGTCCATGGCAAAACCTGATATCGCAACAACATCTTTGCCATCAACGGTAGAGACCGCTGCTCCCACAGCGGGAGAGGTCAAATAGATTTGGGGAGCCGCATTATCGTTAACGGCGTTACTCATGTAGGTTATTTCAGGTGTCCATTTCAGTAAGTCGCCGATGCTGCTTTCTTTTTGATCCACTTGAAACAAGAGCGCATCTCCTTGCTCTACCTCAAGTTCTGCTTGGATTTCCACACCAATCTCATCGTTGAATTCAATGGATTGCCAGCCAGTGGACGGCCAAATTTGTTCATTATTTTTCAGCAATCGGACGTTTACTCCATCGCCTTCATCAACTTGAATTTTGGAAATCCAACCGCTGACCTGGATCTTGCCTGATCGTGGTGCTTCCCATTTGATGACAGGGTTTGAGCTGCCAACTCTTATCCATGTATTCCCGATGGCCGTATCGTGATTACTCTTCCATTCTTCTGTTTGCTTGTTCCACGTCAAATCAGTATGACGATCCCCTGACACCTCTTGATAGGACCAACTGTCCTTGCCTTGCTGATCTGAAAATTGCAGCCAATAGGTGTACTTGTCATGAATCGGTTTCACTATCGTGATTGTCTTTTCCATGCTGGTTTGTTTCCCGTCTTTTTCCGTTACCAACACAGTCAGCTGATGTTGTCCCAAGTCCAGATCGTCCACTTCTAACAGATACGAAAAACCTGCTTTTACAGGGGGTGCCTCTGGGTACATTCGCAAAATATCCGGTCGTTCCAGTCCATATTTCGCTTCACCCACTGCAACGCCATCCATCAACACTTCGATTTTTTCCACTTCACCGGAAGTCATGAACCAGCCTGTTAGGTTATAGCTTCCACTAATCTGTTCATTCTCTCCTGGAGCATCAATCGCACCTGTCGTCAGCAAAGGGCCGCCCTTTACATGAACAGGCACTTGCTGAACGATGCCAGCAAAGGTCACGGACAGAACAGTATTCCCTGGCGATAAGCCCGTTATCACACCTGTTGCGTCAATTTTCGCAATGGCTTGGTCTTGAATCGTGTAGGTGACTTCGCCTGTTACTTCCTTCGTACTCTTGTCCCGATAAGAGGCAACAACAGTGAGAGAAGCAGTCTTTTCTTTCTCCAGATCAATTTTGGAAAGATTGGTAGTGATCCCTGTTACGGGGCCAATTGTTACTTCTTTATCGAAGACGAGACTTTCTACTCCCTTTTTGTTGGTTACTCGTACAGTTATTTTGTGCTCTCCTTCAATGAAGCGGATTGTATCGAGCTGATACTGAAATCCTGCATTTGCATTTTCATAGCGCGGATACAGGGCAAAAATGTCTGGGCGAGGCCCGCCATATACTGCTGTTCCTTGTAGCTGCCCATCCACCCACACTTCTATTTTGGATACACCGTCGGGATCAAGGAGCCACCCCTGAATCGTTGTAGTTCCTCCAATTTCTGCTTTGTCCACCGGAATATCGATCTGTCCTTTTGCAACAAGTGGGCCAGATTCTGTTTCCGTCACAACCACTGGAATGGTTAGGGTCTGACCTCCATAACTGACGACAATCTTGGTCATTCCCACTTCGATTCCTGTGACGATCCCCAGTGGACTCACGTGGATCACATTGGAATTTTCGTACGAATATACGGCTTGTGCAGTCACATCTCTTGGACTTTGACCAGTTGAAGTTGCGGAAATCTGTAGCTTTTGCATCGATGATTTTGCTAAGCTGATGCCTGATTCCGTATGCTTCAAACTATCCGCCGGAGCGACTTCTCCCACCACAAAGCTTTTCTCTTCTAATGGGTATTGTTTTCCTTCGCTATCCGTCACCACGACAGAAACCGTATGATTGCCTGCTTGCAAATCGGACAGATTCACCGTGTAGCTGAATCCAGCATTAGTATTCTTATAGTCTGGATGCAGCAGGGCAATGTCAGGACGTGCTATACCCGAATTGGCTTGTCCGACTTCTTTTCCATCAATAAAGATGTGATAACGAGAAGGCATAGAAGGATGCAAAAACCAGCCCGCTATGGTGTACGTACCATTGATTGTCGCGTCATTTACTGGCGTTTCTATTTCGCCGATTGCTTTTAGTAGTTCTGCTGCTGTAGTAACGAGCGGTATCTTGATACTCTGATTTCCATACTTGATCGTTAGGCTCGTATTGCCTTGCGCTAGAGCCGTAACCAAGCCGTCTGGACTCACTTTTGCAACAGATGGATCTTCTACAGTGTAAAGGGCTAGCTTCGTCACATCTCGCTTGCTCTGGTCCTCCAGCTCTGCTTTGACAGTGAGTTGATGTGTCTTTCCTTGAGGTAGCTGCAACTCGGCGATATCTACGTGCAATCCGATTGCCGGTAGCAATTCGACCACCTGAACGGTTCTTGACCCCAGTATCGTTTGATTTCCATCCTTGGCTGTTCCGCGAACAGAAATGGTATGCTTGCCTTTCTGGAAAAGACCCGTGTCGAGGCTGTAATGAAATCCAATGTTGCTACCCGGTAAAGAAATATCGGTAATCTCTATTTCAGGACGCGGAACACCATACGTGGCTTCACCGATGACAACGCCATCCACCAACACTTCAATGCTCGAGACGCCGCTTGAAGCGATAAACCAGCCTGTTACAGGGTAGACTCCGCTAATCGTCGCATTATCGAGAGGACTGTCCATCCCTCCTCGGGACAGACCAGCAGCCGCTTTTACCGAGATCGGTATGGTCAGCGTTTGTCCCTGATAGTCGACAATGAGCGCGGTTTGTCCGATCTGGAGACCTGTGATGATTCCGTGATCGGAAATACTGGCAACCGTAGAATCCTCAAGGGTGTACTTCACTTCTCTTGTTACATCTCTTATTTGGTCGTTCAGCAAAACAGCCGAAATGATAACTTGCTGTGTATTTCCTTGAGTTAGTTCGACCTTGCTAACATTTGCAGCTATACTCTTGGCTGGTTCTGCACGCTTGATGGACACGGGGCGCTCTGCCAGAACCTGCTCTTTGCTTTCCTGATTCACAGCCATCACCGTAATGGTGTGCTGTCCTTCCATTATTTGGGCCGTATCTAAAAAATACTGAAATCCTGAAGTAGCATTTTGATAAGCTGGATATGCCTGCGCAATATCAGGTCGCGGTTGCCCGTAAAGAGCTTCCCCTACTTTTTGCCCATCTACATGGATCTCTATTTTTGATACACCTGCTGGATCTAAATACCAGCCTTTTATGAGAGAGGCTCCCGTCATTGTGGAATGATCCGCTGGACTCTCTACTTCCCAACGCGGTATAAGCGAGATTTTTTCCTGGATCGTGACAGGAATCGTGATGGCTTGTCCTTCATAGCGAATCGTAACAATCGCTGTTCCCATTCCTGTTCCTTTTACGAGACCAGTCGGCGTTACTGTTACGATACTTTCATCCGAAGACGTGTATTCAGCCAGCGTCGTGACATCTTTTAACGTTTTATCTTCGAGAATCGTAGAGACAACGAGCTGATGCGTACTCTCCGCGGTGAGCTCCAGCTTGGAAACATCCGCATGAAGGCCCTCTACTGGCTGCTTATTGCCAATATAGAACGTATTCCCTTCGATAACCGTCTGCTCTCCATTCGTGTTCTGAATGGCAAGCGTAATCGTATGCAATCCTACGGCCATTTCTCTTGTGTCTAGTTTAAAATGAAAGCCTGCGTTTCCATTTTGATACGCTGGATACTTGGCCTCAATATCGGGTCTGGGGTCACCATAGGTTGCTTCTCCAACCTTCATGCCATCAATTGAGATGCTGATTTGGGAGACGCCTGCAGGATCTAGGTACCATCCCTTCATCTCATAGGTACCGACAATTAATTCACCATTTTCCGGGGTATCAAGACCACCACGCGGGGTCAAAGGCACCTTTTCACTAACAACTACTGGAATTTCGATCGTCTTGTCTTCAAACGTTACGATCAATCGTGTCTCACCAATACCAGTCGCAGTCACCAGTCCTGATGGGTTTACTGTTGCGATTTTTTCATCGTTGCTGACATATTTCGCTTCCTCGGTAATGTTTTTGATCGTGTCATCTGTCATCTTCGCTTTGATCTTCAAAGGATAGTTTTGCCCTACGGAAATGGCCAGCTCTTTACGAGAAGATTCAATCGACTGGATACCCAGAGACTCTGTGCTTCCTATCTCCATAGCTTTTTCCAGGTTCACCAGCCCTTTGCCATAATAACGTGGCTCTCCTAGAGGTGTTGCACTCTCGACCAAAATATCCCGGATTTCATCGTTGGTTGCCTTTCCCTTCTTCGACCAAATGACTGCTGCGGCACCTGCCACATGAGGAGCAGCCAAAGAAGTACCCGAGCGCAATTCATATCCTTGGTGAAGAGAAGTACTTAAAATGTCCACGCCCGGAGCCATCAGATCCAACCCCGTGCCTACACTTGAGGTATCCGCACGCTGGTTATCCCGATCAATGGAACCTACCGACAACGTTTCCGGATATTGTGCAGGGAATAATTGGGTATCCTCCCCGAGACCTCGATTGCCCGCTGCTGCAATGACCAGAATCCCATGTTCATTCGCCCTTTTTATCTGGTCATGCAACGCGCGACTATCCACGGCCCCACCCGCACTGATCGTGATGATATTCATGTCATTTTGGATGGCCCATTCTATTCCCTGAATCATACTCGAATACTTGCCATGACCTTTTTCATCCAGAACTTTGATCGAATAGATTTCCGCTTCTGGCGCGACTCCCACAATTCCAAGATGATTGTCTTTGCCAGCGATCACCCCAGCCACAGCGGTACCATGACCATGGGCATCATCATAATCCGCTTCACCTTCTACATAGGAAATGCCGCCACTCACTTTCAAATCTTCATGACGAGAGGTTCCTGTATCTAAAATTCCTATCTTCACATTTTTACCTAAGTAATTTTTGCTATGTGCATGATCAGCACCTATATGCTCGACTCCCCATGGGATCTCCTGTTTGTCTGACAGGTCGATCTCTGCTAACTCTGTGTCACTGTCTTCCTCTATGTACGCTACATTTCGATCTTGAGCTAATTCTTCCATTTCGCTTTCAGTTAAAGTAGCCACCATAATTTTGGAACTGAGTTGTTGCACAGACGTCCCCTGGATGGCGCTCCTTTTTGTTCGTTTACTGTCCTTGAAACCAATCAAGTATGTTTTGGTTTTTTCAGATGCGCGCGCCTGCTCAGGAATCGTTTGCAAAAACAGTAAAGAGAGCAATATAAATACGTTACAAATACTGATGGAACGGATGAATTTACTGTTCATCATGCAACTCCTTTTCTTATGTAAAATGAATGAACCTTTCATTAACGGATCTTTCTCTACGACTCCCCCCAATGCCGGTTCAAAACCGAAAGAAAATAAGTACAAGTAAAATTATTGAAATATTTATTAAACACACAATTCGAATTATAATGAATCCCTTATTTTGGATCAATAGGAAATAACGACAAAAAAAGACGTTCTTAGACAAGAACGCCTTTCTCCTTCCATTATTTATCCCCTCATCTGCCCCGCAATCGTCAAATGCGCCTCACCTGCTACACGAATAACAGGCTCCTCGCCAGATCGATCGACCGTAACATACAACTTCCCTGGCCGACCAATCGCATGTCCTTGCCCTACGACGAGCTGTGTCACTTTGCCAGCAAGCAGCAACTCTTCCAACGCCAGATAACCTGCCAGTGCCCCGTTTGCAGCACCTGTTACGGGATCTTCCGTAATCCCGATAGCAGGCGCGAAATCCCTCGTATACAAGTCATAGCCTTCAGGCGCATCCCACGTAAACAAATGGGTGGTGGTGATGCTGTGTTCTCTGTTCATTTCTGCGAGCGTTGAGAACAATGGCTGTGCTGCATCGATCGCCTGACGGGTGCGGACTGGAACGAGAAGATGCATATTGCCAGTGGATGCGAGCTTCATCGGATAGCGATCGTCCAGATCTGCCGGTGTTATGCCAACCAGCCTCGCTACCTCTTCTCTGCCTAAATCGATCTCCTTCACAGAAGGCTTGATTTGGGTCATTTCCACGCGCTGTAATTGACCGTCCTCGATCACCAATTGAACAGGAATTAACCCGACGTTTGTCTCAAACACGATACGGCTCCCCTTTTCCAACCATCCGCGTTCTGTTGCCAATAGCCAAGCAGACCCCACTGTCGCATGTCCGCAGAAATCAATCTCAACCGTAGGAGAAAAGTAGCGAATCCGAAAATCTGCTTCTGGATGGTCGGATGGCATCAAAAAGGCAGACTCAGGAAGATTCAACTCATTGGCAATTTTCTGCATTTGTTGTAAAGTCAAAGTACCTGCTTCCGGGATGACTCCTGCGGGATTGCCTGCAAATGGCTCTCTCGTAAAGGCGTCCACATGGTATACGCTCACATGATTCATGGTTCATTCTCTCCTTTTGTTAAACGAATGCTTCTCTTGCTTTTCATCTTAAAGTGATGCAACTGCGCTGTAAAATGAAGCTTTCGCATACCAACCATGATAAAAACTTCATGAAAGGAGGAGCTCCATGACTTTGTTTCAAATGGAAGTCCTTGTAGCTGTCACGAATACTGGTAGCTTCACGCGAGCAGGAGAACAAATCGGATTGAGCCAGTCGGGTGTGAGTCATACCATCGGCGCACTGGAGAAAGAGCTCGGCATCTTCTTGTTCACCCGCAGTCGCAGCGGGGTTAAGCTAACCGAAGCTGGCGAAAAAATCGTCTCCTCTGCCCGGACCATATTGGAAAACGTCTCTCTGATAAAACAGGTGGCTGCTGAATCAAGCGGGCATTTGGAGGCAACGATCCGGATCGCTTCTTTTCCTAGCGTAACCGCTCAGCTCCTGCCAAAATTGCTGAAGTCGATGCAGAGTCACTATCCGCATATGCAAACAAAGCTATATGAAGGAAGCTATCAAGAAATAAAAGAATGGGTTCGCTCAGGGGTTGTCGATGTCGGTTTTCATGTGTGGCCCGATGACGAGCTGGAGGGAGTCCTGCTTACGACAGACGCCCTGCATGCTGTCGTGCCAGCCAATCATCCTCTGGCAAAAGAGCCCTCTCTTACCTTGGAGCAATTAGCCCGCGAATCGTTTCTCATGCCTATGGCGGGATGTCACTTGTTGATTGGCGCTGCGTTTGCCAATGCTGGGCTTACGCCAAATGTTTCCTATGAAATCGCTGATAATACAACGATTTTAGCAATGGTAGAAAGCGGTGTTGGGGTGACAGTCGTTCCGTCACTGACTCTACCCGCGCAACTACCCGATGTCGCTGTCATAGAAATCACACCGCCTCTCTCTCGGCAAATCGGCTTGGCTGTGCGCTCGCTTCGGGAAGCCCCACCTGCCGTTCAAGCTTTTTTGCGGGAAGCAGAGCGCATTGCACCCACACTATAAAAAGGACGTGCTTCTTCGTTGAAAAAATGGCTCATTCTACTACTCGCTCTCTCCGTGATCAGCAGTGTCATTTTAGGGATTACCATTCAAGCCGGTACGTTGGTGCCATTGATTAACCAGAGCTTTTTAATCGGTCTTTTCCTGTTGATCGTTGGGAGTATGGCCGTCGTGACACGCTCTGGATTTTTCACTATTTTTCTGCGCGGATTCAAGCAGCTGAAAGGGATGTTCTTTCGCAAGCCTCGTATGATGGACAGTGACATCGTTCAAGCAAATGACCCTGCATTCGAGGAAAAGAAGGAATCATTCATGCGAATCGGAACCTCACTTTTTCTCACTTCAGGCACTGGACTAATTGTTTTCTCGATCGTTCTTACCTGTTTCTACTATATATAATCGCACAAGGAAGGGCTGTCCCACCGATTGGGAACAGCCCTTCTTCCTCTCTTACGACTCTATTAAATGACAAGCCACCCAATGCCCAGGTTCAGCCTCTTGCCACTTCGGCACTTCTTCTGCACAACGAGGTTGTACGAGTGGGCAGCGTGTGCGAAAACCGCAACCACTTGGCTTGTTGGCTGGACTCGGCAAATCTCCCTGCAAAACGATACGCTCTCGCTTCACCGTCGGATCAGGTACTGGCACAGAAGAGAGCAAAGCCTGCGTATAGGGGTGCAACGGACGCGCGTACAGCTCATGGCTCGATGCAAGCTCGACCATTTTGCCCAAATACATGACGCCAATCCGGTTGGAAATATGTTTGACCATGGACAGATCATGCGCGATAAACAAATAGGTCAAGCCGCGATCATGCTGCAAATCCTCCAATAAATTGACGACTTGCGCCTGAATCGAGACATCGAGTGCGGAGATCGGCTCGTCGGCAATGATAAATTCCGGCTCCACTGCCAACGCCCGCGCGATTCCGATCCGTTGGCGCTGTCCCCCACTGAATTCATGCGGAAAACGCTGCGCATGATCCTTATGCAAGCCTACTAGATGGAGCAGCTCTGCCACACGCTCTCGTCTCATCCCCCGATTCAAATGGTGGATGTCCAACCCCTCTGCAATGATATCCTCTACGGTCATACGCGGATTCAGACTTGCTTGCGGGTCCTGGAAAATCATCTGGGCATCCCGATTGAACTGCCCCGCTTCTTTTCCCCGAAGCTGATGAACATGCTTCCCTTTGAACAGCACCTCGCCATCTGTATGGTCATACAGGCGAATAATGGTCCGACCAAGTGTAGACTTCCCGCAGCCACTTTCTCCGACCAGTCCAAATGTCTCCCCTTTGTTGATCGTAAAAGAAACACCATCGACTGCTTTCAAATCAAATCCCGTTCCAAGCGAAAAATACTTCTTCAAATCACGAACATCAAGCAAAGCTCCTGTCATACCCCCTGCCTCCCTGCTGCCACCAGCTCCTCTATTCGTGGTGCCCGTGGATCATGGAGCCAGCAAGCCGCCTGATGTCCCCGACCGAATTCGCTCGTCACGGGCATCTGCTGTTCGCATATTTCCATCGCAAAATCACAGCGGGCAGCAAACGGACAGCCAACTGGCGGATTGAACAAATCCGGAGGACTGCCTTCAATGGGAATAAGCCGTTGCTTTTCACCTTCATCCAGACGAGGGAGGGATCGCATTAGCCCCCATGTATACGGGTGGCGAGGATTCGCAAAAACGTCCTCGACCGTCCCAGTCTCTACCACCATCCCCGCATACATGACAACCATGCGATGAGCGATCTCGGCTACCACTCCCAAATCATGTGTAATAATCACCACCGATAACGCCTGTTCTTCTTGCAGTCGTTTGAGCAAATCCAAAATCTGCGCCTGAATCGTCACATCCAGTGCTGTCGTCGGCTCATCAGCAATTACCAGCTTGGGTTGGCAAGCAAGAGCAATGGCAATGACCACACGCTGACGCATCCCTCCGCTGAATTGGTGCGGGTACTGATCGATTCGCTTTTCCGGATCGGGAATGCCTACGAGTGAAAGCATCTCGATCGCTCGTTTTCGTGCTTCCTCTCTCGATACTTGGTGACTGCGAACGAACCCTTCTACGATCTGTGTCCCTACCTTCATCGTCGGATTGAGTGCGGTCATCGGGTCTTGAAACACCATGCCGATCTGCGTGCCACGAATACCCAGCAGCTCTTTTTTGGGCAGGTGACTGATTTCGGCGCCTTCAAAAACAACCTTTCCCCCGACGATTTTTCCAGGTGGATTGGGGATTAGACCCATAATCGCTTGAGCTGTAACGCTCTTACCACATCCACTCTCACCTACGATGGCAACCGTCTCCCCCTTGTCCACGTAAAAGGACACTCCCCGCACGGCTTGAACCTCGCCACCATACGTCTTGAAATTCACCCGCAAGTTATCGATTGCAAGCAAATGCTGATTCATCCTCATTCCCCCTGTCGTCTCTAATCGCGTAGACGCGGATCAAGCGCATCCTGCAAACCGTCGCCGAATACGTTGAAGGCGAACATCGTCAGCGAGATCATCAACGCTGGGAAAAACAGTCGCCACCAGTCGCCCGTCAAAATAACGCCCAAGCCATCGTTCGTCATCGTCCCCCAACTGGCGACGGGAGCTTGTACACCGAGTCCAAGAAAGCTGAGAAAAGATTCCGCAAAAATCGCCGATGGAATCGTAAAGGTCAAATTGACGATAATGACGCCAAATGTGTTTGGAATCAGGTGCTTTAGCAAAATTCGTGAAAACTTCGCTCCCAGAACTTGCGCAGCCAGAATGAACTCTTGATTTTTCAATTGCAGGATTTGTCCGCGCACCAACCGCGCCATGCCGACCCACCCAGTAGCAGACAGGGCAATAATAATCGTCAGCATTCCCGGCTCCATCACGACCATGAGCAGAATGACGACCAGCAAATACGGCAGCCCATACAAAATCTCGATAATGCGCATGATGAGCGTATCGATGCGATCCCCTCGTTTGCCACGTCCCGCCATGTAGCCTGCAATTCCACCGACTGTCACGCCGATGACCAGGTCGATGAATGCAGCGACAATGCCAATCGTCAAAGAAATCCTCGCCCCATACCACGTACGGGCAAACATATCACGTCCCAGCTCATCTGTACCGAACCAATGCTCTGCGGAAATTTCCTGATTTTTGGTCAGCAAGCTCTGGTCCGAATAGCTATACGGCACGAGATTCGGTCCAATGATCGCCATGCCAACCAACGCGAGTATAATGAACAGCCCAAGCATAGCCAGCTTGTTTTTCAGCAGCTTCCGAATGACCTGCTGCCCATTGCTAAGACTCGGTCGTGCAATGACGTTCGCCTGCGTATTTTTCGTCAACGGGCGAAATAACGGGTCCACTTTGTGCTCCATCGCCACAGTTTATCTCTCCTTGTTGGTCAGCTTGATCCGCGGGTCAATCAGGGTGTATGCGATATCAATCAGGAAAATAGTAAAAATCAGAATCGCACTGTAAAAAATCGTCGTTCCCAAAATGACCGGATAGTCACGGTTGAAAATACCGTCTACGAAATACTTGCCAATGCCGGGAATCGCAAAGATTTTCTCCACGACAAAGGTCCCCGTTATCAAACTGGCAATCAAAGGTCCGAGAAAGGTGACAACAGGCAGAATCGCATTGCGAATTCCATGTCTCACGACGATGATAAACATGGGAATACCTTTTGCCTCTGCTGTTCGAATGTAGTTCTGGTTCATGACCTCAATCATGCTGGCACGCATGTAGCGGGTAATGATCGCAACCGGACCAAAGGCGAGCGCCAGTGACGGCAGTATCGTATGCATCCAGGTACCCCATGTTGCAACGGGAAAGAGGGGCAGCTTGATCGCGAAAAAATTGATCAGAAGCGGTGCCATAATGAAGCTCGGGATCGCTATCCCCAATACTGCAAGCGCCATGGCAACGTAGTCCAGCCATTTGTTGCGATTGAGCGCTGCGATGATGCCCAATGAAATTCCGAAAAGGAGTGCGATCCCGATCGCTTGCGCACCCAGCCAGGCAGATGCACCAAAGCCATCGGATATCATGTCATTGACTCCACGTGAGTCTGATTTGATGGATGGACCCAAGTCGAGCATTAACAGATTTTTCAGATACAAAATGTATTGAACAGGCAACGGCTCGTCCAGGTTGTATTTGGCACGCAAATTATTGAGAATTTGCTCTGGCAGCTGATCCGACTCGGAGGCAAACGGGTTCCCCGGAATGGCATGCATCAAGGCAAACGTCAGCGTCACGATAATCCACAGGGTGACGAACATCATCAAAATACGTTTTACCAGATAGTTTGACATGGAAGTCCTCCTCGGTTACTTAGCCAGCTCATAAATGGCATGTGCGTAAATCGCCATGGCACGTAGCAGGTCGTCAATCTCGGCATATTCATCAGCCAGATGGGCCATGGATTCCTTGCCTGGAAAGAGCGGGCCGAAAGCAACACCATACGGCATGATTTTGGCGTAGGTAGCTCCTCCTGAGGAAAGAAGGGTTGCTGGCTCTCCTGTGTGCTCTTCGTACACCCGCGACAAAGTTTGGATCACAGGATGATCTTTTGGTACATAATGCGACTTGGATGTACGCAAAGCAGAAATCGTCCAGCCCAGTTCTCCTGTCCTTTGCTTCAATTTTTCAACGTATTCCTCACAGGAAACCGTAGCTGGATAGCGTATATTGAGCCGAACTGTCCCCCCCTCGCTGGAATCGTAGCGCAAAATCCCAGCGTTGACCGTCAGCTTACCAGATACCTCGTCCTCGCAAGCCATATGTAGATGGTCAGCAAAATAATCCTCATGCAGCACATCGGACAACATCGCAAGAAAGGACGAACAGGAGCCACCAAACGGGTACGAGCGAAAAAAAGTGGCCAACAAGGTTCCCGCGTTCACGCCTTGGAATGGTGCCATCCCATGAGCCGGCTTTCCTGCGAGAGTGAATTGCAACTGTCCCAGTCCAACCAATTCCATCCGACCCGTTGTGTGATTTTCATTCAAAAACAGTTCCCACTCTTCCGCCAAGCGAGAAAGGATGACCTCCTGACGTGCCTGTGAGCCTAGTCGCACGAGAGCGACTGCTTTTTCCGGAACACTGTTGCCTTGATCACCGGAGACAAATGAAGCTAACAGCCACGCTCCATTTTGTTCAATTGGTTCCATCGCCGGAATGGTCAATGTCGGGTTGATCTGTCCCTTCTCGGCATGTGTCATCGGGAAGGAGGAATCAGGAGAAAAGCCAACCGGCGGGATGCGATCATGCTGGGCAAAATGCTTCATGCACAGCCAGCCGCTCTCTTCATCCGTTCCGATGATCATTCGCACGCGTTTTGCCAGTGGCAAGCCTGAGTCCTTGACCAGCTTCAGCGCATAGTACGCAGCCATCGCCGGGCCTTTGTCGTCAATTGCTCCCCGCGCATAGATGCGACCGTCGCGAATACTCGGCTCAAAAGGCGGGGTCGTCCACCCTTCTCCCACAGTGACGACATCGATATGAACGAGGACACCGACCGCTTCTTCCCCGTCGCCGAACTCGATTGTCCCTGCGTAGCCATCCAGGTTTTTGGTCTGGAAACCATCCAGCTCACCTCGTGCAAGCATTGCTTCAAGCGCAGCGGCAACACCTTCGCCAAATGGCTTTCCTTCTTCAGCTGTTGCCATGTCTTCGATGCTATTAATGGAAAGAAAGGCTTTCAAATCATCCAGATACTGCTCTTTTTGCAGAAGTGCTTGCTGCTTCCAGTAATCGCTCATGAGCGTTCCCCTGCTTTCATCCGATGTAGAAAGGCAAGAAACGATTCTCCTTTCGAGGAAATCTGACTCCCTTGTCTCCCTTTTCCCACTTGAATCAGCTCATCCTGCTGCAAAAGCTTCAGGCGATAGCGCAGCTGTTGCAAGGTAACCGCGTGACCTTTTTCTTGCATCTGCGCAAGAAGCGTGTAGCGTCCACCGCCACCGTGCCCCAACTCCTGCAAAATAGCCGTGATTTCATCCAGAAATCCTCGTTTTCTGTATGCGGTGACCATGATTTCACATTCGTTGTTCAGGCCATCTACTGGCAATGGCGCTTCCGGTATTTCCCGCAAGAACGGCAAATGATACGGATACGCTTCATCCTCCACGACATGCGCTAAATACTCGATTACATTTTCGAGCTCGCGAATATTTCCAGGCCAATCGTACTCATGGAGCGCCCGCATCGCTTCATTGGTCAACGTAAATGGCGGACGGCGCAAATCATAGGCATATTTCTTCATAAATTGATGGGCCAACCACGGGATATCCTCCCGTCTGTTCCGCAGCGGCGGCAAATGTATCGGTAGGATATTCAGGCGATAGTACAAATCTGCACGAAAGTCCCCTTCCGCAATCATTCGCTGCAAATCTTGATTCGTTGCGGCGATGACGCGGATATCTGTCGGAATGATCTTGCTGCCGCCAACACGCATAATCTGGCGCTCTTGCAAGACACGCAGCAGACGGTTTTGAATGGCCGCGCTGGCATCCCCGATCTCATCTAGAAAAATCGTCCCTTTATGGGCCAATTCAAACCAGCCGATATGTCCCCCTTTACGCGCTCCAGTAAAAGCCCCTTCTTCATAGCCGAACAGCTCGCTTTCCAGAAGAGATTCCGATATGGCAGCGAAGTTGACCCCAACAAACGGCTCTCTTTTGCGTGGCGAAGCATTGTGGATAGCCTGGGCGAGCAATTCCTTCCCTGTCCCTGTCTCTCCCAACAACAGCACAGTGGAGTTACTTCTTGCGATTTTGCGGGCAATCTGAATCACTTTTTGTACAGGCGCGCTCTCCCCATAGAAATCATCAAATTGGTATTTGGCTACCAATCCTTTGCTGTAAAGGCGCATGCGATAATCATGCTCCAGCTTTTCAATTTCTGCAGCCTGGCGAAACAAGAGCAGGCTCCCAAGAAAGCTTCCTTCCATGACGATGTGCATTTTGCGGAAAAAGTAGGTTTTGTTCGCCCAATCTACCAAAACGTCTTTGTTCTCTTCACACTGCCGGATCAATTGATAAAAATTCGCAGGCAAGCAATTGGACGCCCGCTCACCGACGACTTCATTCCCTTCCATCTGCAACGTATCGATTGCTTTCTGATTCACAAAACGGATGTTTTCTTTTTCATCCATGGCAATCACCGCGTCCTCGATCCGATTGACGATGGCCTCCAAATATTTGCTCAACAGATGCGCATGCTGAATCTCGTTGTTCAGCTCTTTGGTGATATCGACCAACGATTGCATGGCGCGTGCGGTCACCTTTTGAAAATTTCCGTTTTTAAAATGAGAGTAGATGGCAAGCCACGTAGATAAATCGATGACCCGATACCCGATATCGACAACTTTGCGAATATGCGGAGGGACATGCTCTGCCTCTCCTGGCGTTACAGCAATCTCGATGTCAGGTGGATAGTCGGCACCTGGATAATAGGGATACAGTTCAAAATCCATCCCAGAGGCTCGCAGCAATTCCACATTTTCTTCAGCAGTCTCCTTGGTGTCACTAACGAGAAGCACTTTCACGCCTTTCGGAATTTCCAGCATGCCGCGTAAATTATGATACGGCAGCATTCGCTTGGCAATAATGATGCTGGATTCTTTCGGCACATACGGTTGTACGAGTGGAACGATACTTTTGGTGGATACGATGACGAGGGCACCAGGTGTGATCGGGCGTAACGGAAGCTGGTCGACTCGCATCGCCTCGACATGGATATCATCGCCGATTCCCAATTCATGATATTGACTAACGACGGATTGTAGAAACTCGTCCATTCTCGCAATAAATATGATCGATTTTTTGTCCATATCAGCCGCTCCAAGATGTAGAGTGAAGACAAGAACGTTTGGAATATTCGATCTTGTCTTCGTTTTATTGTACTATTTATTGCCAACTTCTACCCATTTGTAGTCGATCGTGCCGACTGGATGACGAACGATGCCTTTTATGTTTGGTTGCTCCATAAATACTTTTGTGCCGAAATAGATAGGTACGAGCGGCATATCATCCATAAAAATTTTCTCCGCGTCATGCATGAGCTTGAAGCGCTCTGTTTCGTCGGCAGTGTTGCGAATCTTCTCGACCAGTGCGTCATACTCTTTGTTGCTGTAGTTGACTCGGTTTCCTGGATGGTCAGTCACAAACAGTTCAAGGTAATTGACCGGGTCTCCGTAGTCGGCTGGAATTGTCGAGCGGGAGAATTGAAGACTGCGGGCACGCTGTTCTGCCAAGAATACTTTCCACTCTTTGTTTTCCAGCTTCACATCTACTCCGAGATTTTTCTTGTACATTTCTTGCAAAACTTGCGCGATGGCCTTGTGCGCATCACTGGTGTTATACGTCATGGTGATAGGCGGGAGGGTTGTCCAGCCTTCTTCTTCCATCCCTTTTTTCAGCAGTGCTTTTGCTTGCTCTACATCGTTATCCTGGAAGAAATCCCCGCCCTTTGTGCGGAAATCCGCTCCGTCTGGCTCAGGGAATCCCAATGGCACGTGGGCCATGGCTGGCGTCTGTTTCCCTTGCACCACATTGTCGATCAAGGTCTTGCGATCGATGGCCAGCGCAAATGCTTTACGAATATTGTCGTTCGTGAATGGAGGCATCTTGGTGTTCATCCGGTAGTAGTAGATGGATGCTTCCGTTTCTACCTTTGCTTCTCCAGAATCGATCAGCTGTTTCTTCATATCGTTTGGAACGGTTTGGATCATATCGAGCTGACCTGTTTTGTACATTTGGAATTGCGTATTTTCATCGTTGACCATGACAAATTCGATTCCTGCATATTTGATCGAATCACGGTCCCAGTAGCCCTCGTTTTTCGCCAGTTTCACTGATTGGTCATGAACCCAATCTTCCATTTTGAACGGTCCATTTGTCACGATGCTTGCAGCGCCTTCCGCCCATTTCGGATTGCTCTCCACGACTTTTTTATTCACCGGGAAGAAGGTTGGCTGTGTCAGGATGTGGAGGAAATAACCTGTTGGCGCCTTCAGCTTCACTTCAAATGTTTTCTCGTCTACGGCTTTTACCTTCACACCGTCTGCATTTCCTGTTCCTTTGTTGTACGCTTCGGCTCCATCGATGTAATAGGCGAGAAAAGCAGAGGGGAATGCGTTGTTCGGATCGACAATACGCTTAAAGGCAAACTCGAAATCCTGTGCTGTCACTGGTTCACCATTCGACCATTTGCTATCGCGCAGGGTAAAGGTATACGTTTTCCCATCCTCACTCACTGCCCATTTCTCAGCCATGGCTGCTTGTGGCTTGTGATCCTTGTCCAGTCGAACCAAGCCTTCCATTGTGGCATTCAACACTTCGTTGGAGGTACTGTCAAAGCCTTTTGGCGGATCGAGCGAAGGTGGCTCCGTTTTCAGGTTGAGCTTGAGTTTTGCAGCGACATTCGCTTGTCCGCCTGTTTCAGTGGACGTTTGACCTGATGTACCTCCCCCTGCTGGCTGTGTTGGCGCTGCCGACTGACTACAACCTGTAATGGCTAGGACAGTGACGAGTGCAGCGGTACTAAGCAGCTTCCATCCTTTTCGCATGTTCATTGCATGTGACCCCCTTTTCTTTTTAAACAACGATTAGCCAATGTTGCTTTATGAATAAACGGCACTGCTGGGAATGCCATTTATACACGTAAAGAAAAATCCGTCTTGGCGAGACGAAAGGAAGTCTCGATCCGTCCAACAATGTTGCCACTCATGTTTGTAATAGGCGGGTTGGTATATTGAGCGAGTGTTTCCAAAAGACCGTCCATGCCGATTCCCAGTTGACGAAGCACTTCATTGACGACCGGATTGATCGCCCGTGGTCCTCCATCCTCGATTTTGATAGCAATGCCCAGTCCTGTTTCTCTATCGCCCAGGCAATACACCGACTCGGCGCCTGCCTTCCCTACGATACGACCGCCAAAGGCTGCCATGAGGTCTGTGCAATATCGATTCTCGCCTCCGACCATTTCGGGATGAGCGGTCATAGCATCCGTAATTCGCTGAACGGCTTTTCGTCTCTCTGGATTCGCGATCACCTCAGGTCTCGCCAGCTTGGCGAATGCCCACGCGTAATGTGCGAGCGGCAATTGATGGACGGGAACACCACATCCATCTGTCCCGAGCTTGATTTTGTCTTTGGGGTAGCCTGTTATATCCTCGACTACTTCGAGAATCCGCTGTTGAACCGGATGCTCTGGCAAATGATAGGTAGTCACGTCCTCTCCCATATGTGTCGCGGTGGCGATCATGCCGGAGTGCTTACCGGAGCAATTCGAGAAGACGGGCGTTAGTGGCTTGCCCTCCCGGATCAGCTGTTTGTAGCTCTCCTCATGGCGTGGCACATGTGTCCCGCATTGTAATGCCGCTTCTGGCTGACCTGCTCGCCCAAGCATAGAGAGCGCCCGCGTGCGATGGCGTGGCTCTCCACTATGAGAAGCGCAACAGAGCGAAAGATCAGCCGGCTCAAAACCATACCGATCAGCCGCCCCTGTCTCGATAACCGGAATCGTCTGCAACGGCTTCATGCTGGATCGTGCATATGTAAGGCGATGGGGATCACCGTACGAATAGAGCAATGTCCCCTGCGAATCAACGACTGCGATATGTCCAAGATGAGAGCTCTCTACCTGTTCTCCCCGGTATACGTTGGCAACGACGTTCATAGCAAGTCTCCTTTGAGTGTGAATAGTAGAATGATTGTACTTTTCTACAGTAAGCAATTAGCGTGCCAACGCAAATGTATGACAGTTAATATTGAATTTTCTGCTATTTTACCCAGAAGTAACGGGACAAAAATAACGAACAACACAACGAATAAGTCATCCTATAAACATTAATAGGGTGTCCTCTTGAATGAATAGGCTAGCTTTATGATCAAATAAAAGAAAAACACCCCTTTTTATCCCGCAATCGGAAATAGGGTGTCCTGAATAGCCTTCCTTTTATTGTTTAGCAACGCGCTGCATATCCGCTTCGACCATCATGTGAATGAGCTCTTCCAGCTTCGTTTTCGGTGTCCAGCCGAGTTCTCTTTTCGCTTTTTCCGGATTGCCCAACAAAATGTCCACTTCTGCTGGCCGATACAATTCCGGGTCGATCACGACGTAATCAAGATAGTTCAACCCAACATAATCAAAGGCGATTTTGCACATGTCTTCCACTGTCGAAGTTTTTCCTGTCGCAATGACATAGTCATCCGGCTTATCCTGCTGGAGCATCAGCCACATCGCTTCTACGAAATCGCCAGCAAAGCCCCAATCCCGCTTCGCCTGAATATTCCCTAGCCGCAGTTCCTTTTGCTTGTTTGCGGCAATTCTTGCGACTGCATGCGTCACTTTCCTCGTAACGAATTCCAGCCCACGCAAAGGTGATTCATGATTGAATAAAATGCCGTTGGTGCAAAACATCTGAAAGCTTTCCCGATAGTTTTTGGTCGTCCAGTAGCCAAACAGCTTGGAGACTGCATAAGGGCTTCTTGGATAAAAAGGCGTTTGCTCCGATTGCTGTGGTTCCTGGATCAATCCGTACAGCTCACTTGATGAAGCCTGATACATTTTGATGGTAGGGTCCGTTTCCCGAATCGCCTCCAGAACATGCAAGACACCCATTCCCGTTACTTGCGCCGTCAAAATAGGCTGCTCCCACGACGAACCGACAAAGCTCTGCGCACCTAAATGATACACTTCCTCTGGTTTACATGCCTTTAGCGCACGCGTCAACGACGACACATCCAACAGATCACCGTCCTTGTACTCTACGTGATCTGCGATATTCAAATACTCCAGCCGCCACCTGTCCACAGTGCTCCGGCGTGGTACCAGTCCTACTACATGGTACCCCTTCTCCAGCAAAAGTTTTGCCAGGTAGGCGCCGTCCTGACCTGTGATTCCTGTGAGGAAAGCTGTATTCATGAACGACTACTCCCCTTCTTCAGGCTGTGCCGTAATGTTCATTCCGGTAAGTTCCCTCGAGCATCTCTTAAGCTTATGCGGGCCCATACTCATTCGTTCAGTGGTCAAGAATGAAGGCCCGTAATAAACTAATGAAAGCAATCAGTTTCATGGAGCGATGAGGAGGTAGACAGATGGCAGATCGCTGGATACCTAGTCCACAAAAAGTTTCCTCCCGGACAATTTATGGAGGTCTATGTGCAATGTCCCATCGAGATTTGCAAGCAGCGTGACCCCAAAGGACTTTACCACAAGGCAGAAACCGGTCAGATCTATCATTTTACCGGTGTATCCGCCCCATACGAGCCACCGCTTACACCCGAATTGATTATACCCACCCATCAGCTTGGCGTGGAGGAATGCGTGGAACGAATCTTCTCCTCATTCTTGTCGACGATCACCAAACTATAAGGCTGAGAATTTGGGATTGGGATCATTTTGCTCACTTTTTGGACTCGATCAAAAACATGGATTCCGCTATCTAAGGAAACATGCAGATGATGCTGTATATCTTTTTCATGGTTAACAGTAATTTTCTTCGTAACGCTTTGACCGATAAACAGCATATCTCCATACAACTCCATCCCTCGGGTAAACCCATTACACCGGAAAATGACCTCCTTGTCTTTTCTCACTTCGAACTCCAAGGAATTGCAGTAGTACAATGCATCCTCGTCCAGAACAACCGTATGAGGCTTACTCAGCTTTTGATCATGAAGGTGTGTGATTTGTCCTTTATCCAAGCAGTACTCCATCACGACCCCTGACGGCCCTTCTGTTGTCCGCCACTCTTTTTCGAAGGAAAACATGGAGACAAACAGCCTGTTCCCCTGAATCCACAAATCGTTCACGTGATAGATATCCCTGTTTTCTTGGGAAAAACGAATTTCATCTTCTCTGTTTAGTGTCAACGGATTGAAGATCCCGATCGAATTCGTCCTCGTTTCGACAATGTATGCTTTATGATTGTGGACGAACACCCCGTGATAATCCATGGGATTGCTTTTGCTCCGTACGAGGATACGACCATTCTCGTCCAGGAGGTTGAGATCGTCATAGGTCGCCATCACGAAATGCGCTCCCCACCTTGCGATGCCCCGACAGTTGTCCGTCAACAATTTCGTAAGGAGAAAGCACCCTTCGTTTATTTCCAGAGCATACAGTCCTCCATTCACGCTGCTACATGTGACGAGCAGCTTGCATTTCTCCATCCCCAAAATGGTATGCCCCCTCTCTTCCTTCCTGACATGTGTTTCGCAGTCCGTAAAAAATGACCAAAAGAGGTGTTTCGATCGCCATGTTGCTCATTACTGTCGTGATTCCCACTTACAATCGGGAGAAGTATCTCCCCACAGCCATCGAAAGTGTATTGAACCAATCCCTCAAGGAATGGAAGCTACTCATTGTAGATGACGCTTCTACTGATCAGACTCGTGCAATCGTTGAAACGTATCTCGATGATCCACGCATCGAATATATGCGACTGCCTACAAATTCAGGCATCGGAAAAACAATGGCTGCTGCTCTGGAACGAATTGATACGCCTTACTTTGTCTCACTCGACTCGGATGACTGGTTCGATGAAAAAACGTTAGAAATTTTGTTGGATGAAATGGAACGACAGCCTGCAACCACGAACGTCGTCTTCTCCAACACTGTGTTTTGGAAGGAAACAGACGATACGCGAGAACTGTCCGAGATCATGCGGCCTCCCATCTATGAAAATAAGTATTATTACTTGGAAGCTCCAATGGTTTGGCCGCGTTTTTATCGGACGCAAGCAGTTCGTGATGTCGGTGGATTTGAATATGACGATCCGATGGAGGGCAGGTTTTCTCATGACAAATACATGTTATTGAAATTGATTGGCACAGGAACGATTCACTGGGTAGACGCGAACCTGTATCATTATCTGATTCACGATAGCAACAATTCCCACACGAAAAACTGGCCAGAGTGGACAAAGGCGAGGAAATATATTCTCACGAAAATTTTGAAGCTGTGGGGCGACGAATACGAGCCTGGCTTTGTGTACACACCCGAGGGCTGGATTTATGTGAACGAGCTCATTCCAAAAGAAAAGTCTTCATAACGGTTCCTCTACCATTTGCTTAAACAGGGTCAATGCCCGCGCCACAGCTTGATCCATGTTGTAGTACTGATAATCTGCAAGCCGCCCCGCAAATAGCACCCGATCCCGAATCTGCTCCGCTTCTTGTTTGTAGAGACTGTAGCGTTGGCTGTTTTCCTTGCGAGGAATGGGGTAATATGGCTCGTTCTCACCTGGTGTATACGGCTGTGGGTAGACGAAGGATATGGTGGTGTGAGGAGAGACTTGACCTGTGAGATGCTTCTGTTCGAGGATTCTAGTGAAGTCGTATTCATTGGGATAGTTCACGGTTCCAACTTCTTGGTACCATTCTTTTTGATGCGTTTCAAAATGAAAACGCAGACTTCGATAAGGCAGATGCCCATGCTTATAGCCAAAAAAGGCATCAATAGGACCTGTGTAGATCATTCGTTTATATCTGATTTCATCAGCGATTTCCTGATAGTCCGTATTCAGAAGCAGCTTAATATTGGGATGGTTCAGCATGCGGTTGAACATAGCGGTGAAGCCATGCAACGGTATTCCTTGATACGTATCCTGAAAATACCGATTGTCCCTGCTTACGTACACAGGAACCCTCGCGGAAACAGACTGGTCCAGCTCCTCCGGCTTCAAATCCCAATGCTTGATCGTATATCGGTGAAATACTTTTTGATAAATGAAGTCAGCCAAAAAGCCAAGATCTTCATTTGCATGCTCCCGAAGCTTCAAAATCGGTATCTTCGCTCCGAATCCATATTGACGTATCAGTAAGCTCGAAAGCTTCTGCGCATATTGCGGGGAAAACAAAGCAGAAAGTGCATTGAGATTAAAAGGCAGCGGTATTTTCATGCCATCGACAGAAGCACGGACCTCATGAAAGTACGGCCGCCACTGGGTAAAACGCGACAAATAGTCCCATACCAGCTTGGAATTCGTATGAAAGGTGTGCGAACCGTATTTGTGAATCAGTATCCCCTGCTCATCATAGCAATCATAGGCATTTCCTCCGATGTGATTGCGCCCCTCTACCACCAGCACTTTTTGATCAAGTCCATTGGCAATCCGCTCTGCGAGTGTAGCACCCGTAAATCCAGCTCCGACAATCAGCCAATCCACCTTCATGTTAGACCCACACCCTCCAGTCTTAATGAGATCCACTCACTCCCTCACCATTCCGTTAATACCCTAGTAAATGATGTCGTAATTATTCACTCGGGAGTGAACTCTACATGAATGCAAACTGGTACGAACACTACACACGCTGGAACGAGTGCGAATCCCTCGATCCAGAGCTTCGTCAGCAGTTAACCGCCATGCACGCTGATGAAAAGCAGCTTGCGGATTGCTTCTCTGCTCCGATTTCATTTGGAACCGGAGGCATGCGAGGGGTCATGGAGCCGGGAATCAACCGCATCAACCTCTACACGATTCGCAAAGTAAGTGCAGGGCTGGCCCTTTATTTGCTCGAAACATACCCGGAACTGACCGTCAAAAAAGTCGCCATTGCCTATGATTCACGGAAACACTCACAGTTGTTTGCCATAGAAACCGCCAAAGTTCTCGGTCAGTACGGGATTACTACATGTATATTCAATCAGCTGACTCCTACCCCTCTGCTTTCCTTTGCCGTACGCCACTATTGTGCCTGTGCTGGCGTTGTCATTACAGCCAGCCATAATCCGCCCGAATATAACGGCTACAAAATTTACGGCGCTGATGGAGGACAAATTACGCTCGCAACAGCCGAACGATTGATGGAGCATATCGCGGCAGCCGGAAATGAACTCGATATTACCCCACCCTCTGAGCAAGAGCTGTACAAAAATGGATTACTCCACTACATTGACGATTCTCTCTTACAAGCGTATCTGGAAAAAGTACAGCAATTGCGCGTCCATCCAGACTTATCTCCTGCGATTCGGGAGCAAGTGAAGATCGTCTTTACTCCCCTGCACGGTACGACACATGACTCCATCACACGTGGACTGGAATTGTTTGGATATACCCAAGTGCGTGTCGTTGAAGAGCAAGCTGTCCCCGATCCTAACTTTTCGACCGTAGCCTCGCCTAATCCCGAGGAGCCCGAAGCCTTTCGATTAGCGATTGCATACGCCAAACAGGAGGATGCCGACATAATCATGGGGACGGACCCTGATGGAGATCGGCTGGGTGTGCTCGTCAAAAATCTGGCAGGAGACTACGTCGTACTGACCGGGAATCAATTGGGAGCCTTGCTTCTTCATTACCTGCTGGATACCAAACATAAAAAGGGGGGGCTCCCCTCAAACGGCATTGTTTTGAAAACGATCGTCACATCCGAAATGGGTAGAGCCATCACGACAGACTTCGGTGTATCGACAGAAGACACCTTAACAGGCTTCAAGTACATTGGTGAAAAAATCGAAGCCTATGAAAAGAGTGGAGCGTACGTCTTCCAATTTGGTTATGAGGAAAGCTACGGATACTTAATCGGCGATTTTGTCCGGGATAAGGATGCCGTCCAAACTGCCCTGTTGCTTGCCGACATGTGCGCGTATGCCAAATCACACCAAAAAAGCTTGTATGATGCCATGAATGACTTGTTTAGCCGATACGGTCATTATGCAGAAGAGTTGGTTTCCTTTACGTGCAAAGGAGCAGATGGCATGCAAAAAATATCGGCAACAATGGCTTCCCTGCGCAATCAGCCACCTTCCTATATCGCCACCCACCCCATCATAGCCATCGAAGATTATGTCAGCGGTCTTCGCACAGATTGTCAAACACGCACATCCACACCACTCACCTTGCCTGCTACGGATACGATTAAATACTTTTTCAGCGATCATTCCTGGTTTTGTGTCCGCCCCTCAGGCACGGAGCCCAAAATCAAAATTTATATCGGAGTGAAAGGAACCAACCAGTGCGATGCGCAAGAAAGGCTTGCCGCCTTGAAACAATCTGTCTTGAAAGAGCTCGGATTTCACACAGACTAAAAAAGGTTAGGATTCCCAAATCCGCAGCAGGGGGGCTGCTGCCGTTTCGTGGTACTCCACGACACATATACTAGGAAAAAGTTTGCTAGCGTGAGCCTAGTAGTGTCATTTTGAAGGACAGAGGAGATGTGTATCGTGAGTTTACCCATCGTGTTTATCCACAGAGATGATGAGGAGCATGTCGGTATATGCATGCAACAGGCCAAAACCAGCAACCCTTCTTCTCGTGTCATTCTGATTGGGAGTCCTGCAAACAAGCGTCTTTGTGGCAATAACATCGAGCATTACCTGTTGAGCAACTACAATCAAAGCGCCCAAATCTTCTCTACGCATTACAAGCACTCCTCCGCCATGAGCAGCTACGCTTACAATCTGTTCTGCTTTTTGCGCTGGTTCGTTCTGCGTGATTTTATGAGGAGTCAAGGTATCGAGCGCTGTTGGTATTTCGATTCGGACGTGATGCTATACACCGATATTAGCCAGCTCAACTACGCAGAGCTCACCAATTTTGAGATTGAGTACACGTGGACAACAACCTGCGAATTAAGCATGCTTGATCAATTATGCGACTACATGACCAAGTTTTTCCGCGATCATCTTCACTATCAAACCCTGCTTACCTATGCGAAAGAAAACGGAGATGTACCCGTGTCAGATATGGTGCTGTTTGTCTTTTTTCACAATTACGCCCTTCGGCGCAGTGCTACCTATGGCATGATCGCAGCTGGTTTTTTTGACCATAACCTGAACTGTCCGTTTCCTCCCTTCTCTCCGCAAATCCACAGCCTGGATAATAAAAAGCAAATTTATCAAAAGAACGGTATTCTTTATTCCAAATTCATAGAAAAGGAGGACTACCTCAAGGTTCATTCTCTACACTTTCAAGGACACGCGAAGGGATATATCCCTTACTTTCGCTCACAGGACATCCCGAACACAGATGATTATATGTATTTCGACTATCCGACCTGCAAGTGGGTACCTGCCGAGCCCTGATCCCATTAATTTCCCTTTGGAAACGAGCTGTGCGCCGTGCCATTTTTTCACGTTTTTCCATATTCATAATATGTTAAGCTGTTCATCCTTCGCTATGAGCATCATGGACAGGGGGGATTCGTTTCATGAAGGCATTGATTACCGGAGTAACAGGATTTGCCGGCAGTCACTTGGCTGAGTATCTACTGTCGCGGGGAGATGTGGATGTATATGGCACATTCCGGTCCCTTACCAAAAAGGAGCAGCTGGGGCAATTAATGGACCGCGTGCATATGGAAAACTGTGAATTAAAAGATCCCCAATCTGTAAATGAACTCATCCAGAAAATAAAGCCTGATCTCATTTTTCACCTGGCTGCACAAAGCTTCGTCCCCACCTCGGTGCTCTCGCCTACCGATACGATGGTGAACAATATTGTGCCACAGCTAAATTTGTTCGAGGCCGTACGCAACCATGCTGTTCCGTGCAAGATTCAAATCGCTTGCTCCAGTGAGGAATACGGTTTGGTCTATCCTGAGGAAATCCCCATCAAGGAGACCAATCCCCTCCGGCCTCTCAATCCATACGCTGTCAGTAAAATTGCCCAGGATTATCTCGGATATCAATATCATCACAGTTACGGTCTGGCGATCATCCGTACCCGGACGTTTCATCATACAGGTCCGAGAAGAGGCGAAAGCTATGTAACCTCCAATTTTGCCAAGCAAATTGCCCAGATTGAGCTCGGTCTGCAAGAGCCAAAAGTACATGTTGGGAATCTCGATGCGATTCGAGACTTCACGGATGTACGGGATATTGTGAAAGCGTACTGGTTGGCTATTACGCGAGGCGAACCAGGTGATGTATACAATATATCCGCGGGTACCCGTTATACCATCGAGGACATGTTAAAGACGCTGCTGGCGCTAACTGATGCGCAGGTAGAAATACACGTAGACACGAATCGGTTGCGCCCCTCTGATGTAGACATCGTACTGGGTGACTCTTCATTATTTCGCGAAAAGACGGGATGGGGGCCCGAGATCTCTTTCCAGCAAACGATGGAAGATTTATTGAATTACTGGCGATCCGTGCTGCGCCAACCTAACAACTCTTGAAAACGTCGAGTGGATGATTAGAAAAAATCAGGAGGAAACTTTTTATGGCCATGCAATCCCTTCCTCTCGTAAGTGTCATCACCCCTTCGTACAATCAGGCAAAATTTATCAAACGAACGATCGATAGTGTACTGACACAAGACTATCCCCATATTGAGCATATTGTGGTCGATGGTGCCTCAACTGACGGGACACAGAGTATTTTGCAGCAATACAGCCATCTGGGGGACCGCTTCCGCTTTGTTTCTGAACCAGACCGTGGTCAATCCCATGCCATCAATAAAGGATTACAAATGGCGCGTGGTGAGATTATCGGTTGGTTGAATTCAGATGATACGTATTTTCCCGGTGCCATTCGAAAGGCTGTGGCATCCTTGCAGCAGCATCCTGATTGGGGCGTGGTATACGGAAAAGGGCTCCACATTGATGAAAATGACAAAGTAAAGTATCCGTACATTTGGGTAGAGTTTGACAGAAAAATATTGTTTCATTTCAACCTCATCTGCCAACCCGCTGCTTTCCTGCGCAAGCATGCCTTTGAAGCAGTCGGCGGTGTAAATGAAGAGCATGACTGGTGCATGGATTACGATTTGTGGAACCGGATTTCCCTGCATTATCCGATTGGAACGATACCGGAATTCTTGGCTAACTCACGCTTATATGATGCATGCAAAACGTTTGTCTATGAATTGGAGCCAGGGTTCTCCGAAATTTTGAAAACAAGCGTGAAGCACCATGGCACCATCTCGAATGAATGGCTCTATCACTACACGCAGAAGCATTACAAACAAGGAGCATTTTGGTTTCTCCACAAGCTGAGAGCGTATCATGCATTCGGACCCTCTCCCCAAATCATTGCATCCAACCGCTACTCGGACGCATGGGCTCCCCAAAACCTGCGAATGACCATCGAAGCCAGCCATGGACCGATGCACGCTTTGCTTATCAAAGGAAGCAACCATAACATCGCCCCTCTCTTGCATTTCCATGTCTTGAGGAATGGAACACTCATTCACAAATTCCAAGTTACCCATGCCCGTTTTCAAGTCGTGATTCCCATTACCTCTGAGGGAAAGCAATGTGAAGTGAGTATTTTTTGCAGCCAGCAGATCCTTCAGGACCACCCCAACAATCCTGAAGCCAAACGATCAGTCAGTTACCACCTAGAAGAAATCCTCCCGCTTTCTTATGAGGAGTACCAATTTTATCAGGAATTCACCAAAGGCAAGACCCATATCGAAAAATGGGTAAATCGCAGAGTCCCTTCGCCTCGAATTTGAATGCGGACGAGAAAGGCAGGTTGACATGAATTGAATCTGGCGAAAAAACGGATTGTGGTTACTGGTGGATCAGGATTTCTAGGAAGCCACGTCGTTCATCAATTGCGCAAGCTGGACTGTACCGACATCTTCATCCCTAGAAGCCATGAATACGATCTTCGCAAAGAACATGATGTGAACAAGATGTTGCAAGATTTCCGTCCCCATATCATTCTTCACTTGGCTGCCGTCGTCGGCGGAATCGGCGCGAATCAAAAAAATCCCGGAAAATACTTTTACGATAATTTGATGATGGGCACCCAGCTCATGGAGCAATCCCGTTTATTCGGTGTCGAAAAATTCGTAGCCATCGGAACCATTTGCTCCTATCCGAAGCACGCCCCCGTTCCGTTCCAAGAAGAAGATATTTGGAATGGTTATCCTGAAGAAACCAATGCTCCGTATGGCTTAGCAAAAAAAATGATGCTGGTGCAATCGCAAGCTTATCGCGAGCAATACGGATTCAATTCCATTTATTTGCTCCCTGTCAATTTGTACGGTCCGGGCGACAACTTTGATTTGGAAACCTCACACGTCATCCCTGCCATCATCCGAAAATGTGTGGACGCTATTCGCAATGGCGAGAAGAAGATTGTGCTCTGGGGAACAGGTAGTGTCACACGCGAGTTCATTTATGTTGAAGATGCCGCACAGGCGATTATTGCTGCAACCAAGAGCTACGATCAATCCGAACCAGTCAATATCGGTTCCGGTCATGAAATTTCCATTAAAAGCTTGGCGGAAACGATCAAGCAACGAAGCGGATTCCAAGGAGAGATCGAATGGGATCAAACCAAGCCTGACGGACAACCGCGCCGCCTTTTGGATGTGACCAAAGCAAAAGAACGGTTCGGCTTCACGGCCCAAACTTCCTTACTCGCCGGATTGGAGAAAACGATCGCTTGGTACATGGCACATCCTCACGCACAAGGGAGGATCCCTACATGAGGGTAGGAATAAACTTGATGTCCGTGATTCCTGGCAAAATCGGCGGGATGGAGCAGTATGTCAGGAACTTGCTGGCCTACTCAATGAAAGCAGGGGACGGCCATCAGTGGTTTCTTTTTTTATCGTCTCACAATTTCCATACCTTTGAGGCGCAACCGAATGTCAGGAAATTCATGGTCCCCGATCAAGGAAATGTTCATGCGATGTTTCACTTCTGGATTAACTCCCTGCAGCTAAACTTGTGGTTTTGCCCTCTGCTTGTCTTGAATCCAGCCGATGTCACCATTCCTTCTGTCATCAACATTCCTGATATCCAACACGAGTATTACCCGCAGTTTTTCGATGCTCATTCCTTGCGCTGGCGGCTAGACAACTACAAATCGTCCGCACAGCGTTGCAGTGCCGTTCTGACTCTCTCGGAGTTTTCCAAGCAAACGATCCTGCAAAAATTTGGGCTTCCCCCGCATAAAGTACACGCGATCCACCTGGATGCCTCGCGGGAATTTTCCTTGCCGCATAATGAGGCACTCAACCAACAGGTTCTGCAAAAATATAAGCTGCCCAGCGACTACGGCTTTTTCCCCGCCAATACATGGCATCACAAGAATCACCTGAATGTATTCAAAGCCCTCGTCACTTTGCGAGATAAACACAATATACGGATTCCTATGGTTTTCACCGGTTTTGCACAAGAGGCTCATGAAAACGTCATGAACTACATCACGAATAACCAGCTGTGGAACCAAATCAAATGGCTCCATTACGTACCACAGGAAGAGATGCCTTACTTGTATCGGAATGCCCAGTTCCTTTGCTTCCCTTCCCTTTTCGAAGGCTTTGGCATTCCGCTGGTAGAGGCCATGAAGTCCAACATTCCAATCGTTTGCTCCAATGCAGGGAGCATTCCTGAGGTGGTAGGTGACGCTGCTCTCACTTTCGATCCGAATATTTCCGATGATATTGCAGTGAAACTCGCCCATCTTTATTTGTCACCTGACGCAAGAGCAGAGCTGGTTGCCAAAGGCATCCATCAAGCAAAGCATTTTTCGTGGGAGAAATGCGCGCGCGAAACACTTGCTGTCTTTTCTTCCGTCGCACGCTAATTTCATTTGAAAGGAGGTCATCTTTGTATGTCACGCATGCAACAAATTCGGGAGACGTGGAGGAAGGATCGCCGAATCCCGTTTCCGTTAACCGAACAAGAGACTTGGGATTTTTGGCTATTGGAAGCACCGACAAACGATATGAAAAAGTCGAAGATCAAGCATATAGCAAAAACGATGGGCATACGCACCTTGATCGAGACAGGTACATTTAGGGGCGACATGCTGCAAGCGATGAAAAACCATTTCGACTTGCTCGTTTCTATCGAGCTGGATGAAGCTTTGTTTATCGCTGCAAAAGAGAAATTCTCTGGTGACAGCCACATCCATATCCTCCACGGTGACAGTGGAAAAATATTAACCAACCTGATGCACTCTGTCACAACACCTTGCCTGTTTTGGCTGGACGGTCATTACATTCCCCGCTCAACTGAGGCAGCCAAAGGAGACCTGGACACCCCCATCTTGCAGGAACTTGCTGCCATCCTGCAGGATTCTGTTCAAAATCACGTCATTTTGATTGATGATGCTCGTTGCTTTATTGGCCCCAATCCATTGCTGAAGGATTATCCTACTATCCAAGAGCTACGAGAATTCGTTCACTCTATTCGTCCTGATCTCTTATTCGTCGTAGGAAATGACATCATCATGATCTACAATCCACTTGAAGGAGCAACGAATTCGATGAAGAAAGTTGACTTTCACCTGCCTTTTGACAATAAAACCTTTACCGTCTATGGGGATGACTCTGATCAAAGCGTCCTATTCTTTATGGACTACTACAAAGGATACTATGAAGACTATGTCATTCTTCCGCTGAAAAAAATCGTACAACCTGACCATGTTTGCCTAGACATCGGTGCGAACATCGGAGCGATATCACTCGCCCTGAGCTATCTCGTTCCCCAAGGAAAGGTTTACGCATTCGAGCCCTCGGATGCCAATTATCCTTATCTCCTGCGAAACCTGTCCGAGAATCACATCACCAATGTCGAGCCACTTCAGCTAGGAATTGCCGACCGGAACGGGCACATTCATTTTACTGACGACCCACGTGGAGGCGGATGGTCTTACATCCCGCATGAGCCAAAAGACGTGGCGAAATCCACTCAATTTATATCATGTGTCAGGCTGGACGACTGGGTAGAACAGAATATGATCTCGCGCATCGATCTCATTAAAATCGATGTGGAAGGTTCAGAGGTCGTCGTCTTGGAAAGTGCTATGCGCACACTGAAGCAATGGGACCCGGATGTGATCATTGAATTCAATCCAGAAAGCATCAAGGAAAATTTCGGCCGACATCCGCTCGTGCTATACACACTGCTGGAAAAATTGTTTACCCATCTGTATATGTTTAAGCGGGATAATACAGTGGTGAAAGTAAAGAACTACAACCATTTATTAGACGAAATGAAGCCTTTCCACGCTGATCTGTTCTGCACAAACAAGACTTTCCTCGATTAAGCGCACACGATAAAAACATGGCTGCAGGCTCGCCATGTTTTTTGTTTCGTTGCTATTTGAAATCGGCCATTACCTTTCTCAATCCATCCTCCAGCTTCACTTGAGGATTCCACCCTAGTGCTTGCAGCAGTCGAATATCTGCTTGTGAATGCATGATTTCCAAGTCTTTATAAGCAATCGATCCGAACTTCAGGACCGTTCTTGATTGGGTCATCTGATGAGCCAGTTCTGTAAACGCTCGGATCGAGGTAGCACTACCTGTCCCCACCTGGTATTCAGTAAATCCAGCAGGTAGATGGGCAGTATGCGCCAACAGCACGCGGAAGGCAGAAACTACATCATCCACATAGATAAAGTCCCTTGTTTGCTTTCCTTCTGTCAGCCTTAGTTCAGGCTGATTTTCGAGACAGCTTTTGATGACAGAAGGGACAAATTTATTCGCACTGTCATAGGGACCATACATATGCTCCAGCCTGACGTTGATGAATGGCAGGGAAGTCGTTTCTGCTAGACATTTACCCCATTCTCTAAACTGACGCTTCGTCAAATTGTATGGTTGTAGATGGCTGGATAATCGGACGGGCGCACTGGAAAACGTATCTGTATTCAGAAAAACAGGGGTGCCAGAGCGCATGCCCACATCCAGTAGCTTCAGCGGAAAGCTCACATTGGCCTCTACCATCACGGCATTGCTCTCGTTGTTTCGTCCATAACAGGTTGCCGTATGGATGATCGCATCGATTCTCCCCTGCTCGAAAAAAGGAGCTTCCCATTGCCCGCGATCCGTATCATACGGAATCAAATCAGGTAAAATGTCTTGGATACGCGAGCAATCGGAGGTGCTCCTTTTCAAAATGATGATGGTATGTCCGTCCCGCCGCAGCGCTTTTACGAGCTGGCTTCCGAGAAAGCCTGTCGCGCCGGTCACAAGTATCTTCATTCGGGATCGCTCCCCTTCACCTGCTTGGCTCTCTTTTTATATCCAGTTCAAGTCGATGTTGTGAATTTGTTTTTCTTGCATGACCCTCCGAAAGTGATCGGCTTTCGTTTTCAAGTCTTCGATGAGCCATTCATGATTTTCTACGACGATTTTTTCTATTTGCAGGTGTAAATTTTGCTCTACGATTTTTTCGAGCAGTTCAAATTCTGCCCCCTCGATATCTATTTTGATTAATTTGATCGGACGATTGAGCCTTTGGATGAACTGGGTCAAATCGATTACCTCTACCTCTACATACTTATTAGGATTCGTTACTGGATGATTGTTCAAAAGAGAAGAAGCATAAGCAGCCCCTGCCGGATCAGTATGGTAAAGATCATGCAAATGCAAGCGCAGCTTGTCGTTTTTATGCCAAACCGCTTTGTTTATACATACGACATTAGGGTATGAGCCAACCCTTTTTTTCAATTCCTCAAATACGTATGGATTCGGTTCAAACGCAAAGACGAGGGCACCTTTATCCGCCATTTTTTGCGTAATGACCCCGTAATTTGCCCCACAATCGATAGTGATGTCGCCGCATCCAATTGGAGAAAAAACTTCTTCGCTGTTTTCGTTTAATTCGCCCACTCCTGCTTCCTCCTTCATGTTCGGCTGGTTGCCCATGCTGCCTTTCCGGATTTCCACAGTTCTTCCAAGTAGTTTTTATCTCTAAGCGTATCCATTGGATGCCAAAAACCGGTATGCTTGAAGGCCATCAGTTGATTTTCCTTTGCCAAGCTCTCCAGCGGCTCTTTTTCCAATACCGTCTCATCACCCGCAATATAGTCAAATACGCCCGGCTCCATGACAAAAAAACCAGCATTAATCCACCCGCCATCCCCTTTTGGCTTCTCTTGGAATCCTGTTACGGTATTCCCATTGGTAATATCCAATGCTCCGAATCGGCCTGGCGGTTGGGTCGTGGTGATCGTTGCGAGTTTTTTATGCGCACGATGAAATTGAACCAGCTTTTCAATATCAATGTCGGATAAGCCATCTCCATACGTCAGCATGAATGTTTCTTCTCCCACATATTTTTGTATTCGCTTCACTCTTCCAGCTGTTCCTGTGTCTTTCCCCGTATCAATCAATGTGACTCGCCACGGAGCAGCATTGTGGTTGTGGAAAGTGACCTGATTGTCGTTACGAAAATCAAACGTCACATCAGAATGGTGAAGGAAATAGTGCGCGAAGTACTCCTTGATCATATAGCCTTTGTACCCGAGACAGATGATGAAATCATAGAAACCATACTTGGAATAAATGGACATGATATGACAAATGATGGGCCAATCACCGATCTCAATGAGCGGCTTCGGACGAAGATGCGTTTCTTCTCCAATGCGCGTGCCATACCCTCCTGCTAGAATGACGACTTTCATTGGCTGCCCTCCTTCCTAGTTGTTCACTTGGCCCTATCTGAATACGCTGTGATTTGGTCCAAACAGATCTCCCTTACGTCTTGCTTTTGCTCATAAGCCTTATGCCAAGAAATGATACTGTCCAAGGTCTGTTCGAGCGACCACTTGGGCATCCAGCCTACTACGCTTTTTGCTTTGGAACAGTCCAGCTTCAAATACTGGGCTTCGTGCCATTGTGAATCGGTTCGTTCTGTTTCAAAGCTGGCCCCAGCTCCCCATCGCTCACACAATTGCTGGACGATCCACTCTACCGATTTGGCATCATCGTCATTCGGACCAAAATTCCAGCTCTGCGCGTAATCCTTGCCATTCCGCCACATTTTTTCAGCGAGCATCAAATACCCTTTCAATGGCTCAAGGACGTGCTGCCACGGTCGAATCGCGTTTGGATTTCGGATGATGATTTTCTCTCCCTTTATCAAGGCACTCAGGCAATCCGGTATCAGGCGATCAAGAGCCCAATCACCGCCGCCTATCACATTGCCTGCTCGTGCTGAAGCAATCGCTACACCATGCTGGTGATACTGGTCGGGGTGAAAAAAAGCATTGCGATAGGAGGCAGTCACTTGCTCCGAACATGCTTTGCTGTTGGAGTACGGGTCATAGCCGCCCAACACATCCTGCTCACGGTACCCCCACACCCACTCCCGATTTTCGTAAACCTTATCCGTCGTAACATTGATGATTGCTTTAATTTTCATTCCATTTTGCACAGCTACTCTCGCCGCTTCGAGTACATTCACCGTACCCATGACATTGATTTCGTAGGTTTCCGCCGGATATTGATACGACAAACGCACCAGCGGCTGAGCAGCCATATGGATGATGATATCCGGGTTTGCTTGGTTGATGGCTTTTTGAACACTTTCCTTCGACCTGACATCATCGATGATCGAATCAACCAATGTGCTGATCTGGGCACACTCAAAAATACTCGGATTTGTCGGAGGCGACAGCGCATACCCTGTCACCTTCGCCCCTAAGCCATGCAGCCATAAGCATAGCCATGCCCCTTTGAACCCCGTATGACCTGTAATCAACACTTTTTTGTCTCGCCAGAATGCTGGATCAATCATTGTGATCACCGTGCTTCCCAATCTGCTCCAGAATCGCTGACCACGTCATTCCGAGTCGAACGATATCTTCTTCCACCAACCGACTTCCCATCTGTACTTCGATGAATTCCAGCTCATTCGTTGCTTTGATTGCATGTTTGGCCCCTACCGGAATCTGCAATACGTCACCTGGACCAACCTGGCGCAGCTGATCATCCAAAATGAACTCACCGCAGCCCTCTACGATCATCCAAACTTCGCTACGGTGGTGATGGTACTGATAGCTCAAATTTTTCCCAGCGTGTATATGAATCCTTTTCGTTAATACCTCTACGTCGTCTTCATTCTTTTGAAAATGCATAACCTGATACCATCCCCAGCGCCGCTCTTCATACATTGGGCGCTTTGTCCAATCCAAAGCCAAATTTTTGACCATATGACTTTGTTCCTTGGAAGAAACGAGGATGCCATCCGGACTGGCTGCCACGATCATATCCGATAGACCGATGGACACGATAGGTATGTCCAATTCGTTGATAACATGTGTATTCGTGCAACTCACATCAAGCAACACCTTACCGATCGCATTCCCGCTCATTTCTTCCGTGAGCGTATTCCATGTCCCCAGGTCCTTCCAGTCTCCGTCATACGGGAGAACGACTACTTTCTCTGCCTTTTCTACGATCTCATAGTCAAAGCTGATGGCAGGCATTTGGCTATATTGCTCAAGCATGCGGTTGTATTCAGTAGGCAATCCTTTTTGCTCCAATGCGCGAATCAGATAGCCCAATCGAAAAGCAAAAATTCCACAATTCCACAGGGCCTTCTTTTCTACTAAATCCTGCGCTTGCTCAAGTGACGGCTTTTCTTTGAAGCTTTTTACTTTTTGATAGGCATGAGACCTTTTCCCCAGATCCGATTCTGATTCTGGATGTGGAACAATATAACCGTATTTCGTAGATGGATACGTAGGTTTTACTCCGATTAATGCGAGATTCGCGCCTGATCTGAGTATGACGTTCTCCAGCTCCTTGATCCTGTCCATGAATCGATCCTCAACAAATGGATCAACAGGCATGATGGCTATGACCTCATCCGGGTCCATTGTCAAAGCAGAGTAGAGATAGGTCACCGCTAGTGCAATGGCAGGGAAGGTATCCCTTTTTTCCGGCTCCACGATCAAGGGAACGCCTTCACCTAGTTGGCTTTGGAGCAAATCAACATGCGATCGGCCTGTTGAAATATAAACAGGCTCCGACCAATTGCGCGAGGCCAGCTGTCTCCATACTCGTTGAACCATCGCCTCTGGTTGGTCATGTGCATTGCGTATCAGCTTCAAGAACTGTTTGGACCTGACATCATTGGAGAGCGGCCACAGCCTTTTCCCTGAACCACCCGATAGTAATATCAGTTTCACCCAGGCCACCTCTATCCGTTTATCGTGTTGTATGCACCATCTTATGCGTTTGTCGTAGTGGATGCTCTATGGTCCAATGAAAATGGTCGAATAACACGAGAATGATAGAAGCCTATAAAAACCGAATCCAACGATTGGACATGTAATCGAAAATGTAAGAACCTGTTTGGGGGAGATAGGGAGCTGTGAAAAACTTCATATGGTGCTTCGTGTATCCTTGAAAATGAAGAGAAAATAGCGGCAGATATAGACTCGTTGCCTTATCCTTGCAGCATAGGGCACCATTGATCGAGTAAATTTTCTTAAACCCATACAAATTCTCCACCGAAGCAGACTGCTGAATATTGCCGTCAATAAAGCCATCATGAAACAAGCCGTTCGTAATTTGGTAATTCTTCAATTGTTCAAGAAATAGCAAGGCCAGCACCATATCTGTAATTAAAGGCTGATTGAATCTTACGTGATCCTTTCTTCGCATCGTGTAATGGATGACTTTGGCGAATGCAATCGGATTTGCAAACTGAGACGTCATGAACTCGCAAAATTGTTCTAGATTTTGACTATCTACGAAATTGGTCCATACGAATTCCATCATAAAGTTGTCAAAGCGCGGATGGTTCACGTCGGTAAACAGCATGACATCTGTATCGATATAACAGCATTTCGGAATCTGATGCTTTTTCATAAACGCCAACAAAATAAACCATCTTTGAAAACAAAACCGATTGTACTCATAGGGCATGAAATGAATATGTTTATAGACTCTTGTCATTTCGACAGCGGCATACATGTAATCATCTATCATCTCGTGAACGATGCCATTCGTAGCATACCTTCTGTTTCCTCCATTCCCTATTAAAAAGACGGGCGAATGGGGGTTGCTTCTTTTCGCTTGCTGCAAGCTGTATGTGAGATATTCATCGTCCCCGCGATGGATGATCACAATGGGTAAGGCCATACTCTTTCCGCCTCCTTTTTCTCCCCATACTTTATGTATGTGACAGACAACGAGAAACGGGCATATGCCTTTTTTCCGAAAACCTGCTTGTTACCAAGCAACTTTACACCTGCTTGGGACGAAATTAATGCATTTATATCATTCCCCCCAGCACTGTCCGAACATATCGTAAAAGGCGAGCACTCTCCAATGAAGGGGGACATGTCGATGGGAAGATTTTGGACAGATCAAGAAATCCTCGATGAGATCAACAAACGGCGATGGTACCATAAAATCGCGCTGCGACCCGGTATTGTCACTCCCGGGATTACGCTTCTGGAAAATGTATGGAATATGACCCGACAATCCAGAGAATATATCCAGTATTCGGGGAAACGCGTCCTAGATCTCGCTAGCTTTGACGGGATGTGGGCTTTTGAAGCGGAGCAACGAGGGGCAAATCTTGTCGTGGCTACGGACTGTATGCAGCCTCTCTATTTGAATTTTGAGTTTTGCAAGAACATCCTGCAAAGCAAAGTTTTGCCGTTGTACAATACCAGCCCTTATAAACTATGGGAAGGGCTGCAAGTATTGCTGATGGACGATTTTATAGAACCACTGCTGTTCCCTCAGCAAATTCGGCACAATCAATTTGATGTCGTCCAGCATCTTGGTCTGCTCTATCATCTGCGCGATCCAATGTGGACATTGTCGCAATGCCGAAGCGTGATTAAACCAGGTGGGCATCTCTTGTTGGAAACTGCCTGTATTTTGGATACGAACCAATCGATCATGGTCTACAACGGAGCTCCTGGACAAATGAACCGGATTTACAAGGACGATACCACTTGGTGGTTGCCGTCCGTACTTTGCATTGAAGAAATGCTGAAGGGCACACTGTTTGAAGTCATTCCTGAATCGGTTCGGACCATCCACTCCGGCAGAGCAAACAATTACGACGCCGGTCGTATCAGCCTCGTGGCAAAAGCCATTCCTGGCAGCGCGATCGACCATAACTGTCACGCGGAATTGCTCCGTATATTCCGCAATCCAGGGATCGTTCCGGACTACCTGTAATATCCGGTAAAAATGAAATCGGGTGCACAAGATCAACGATGCTTGTGTACCCGATTTTCCATTCTTTCATAGTCTGATGGTAGTGCATGCATTTTTTATGATGGAAAGATGGGAGTGAATCTCGTGTCCCACTCACAGCAACCATTAGTGAGTATCATTACCCCCTCTTACAACCAAGGCCGGTTTATTCGTGAGACAATAAATAGCATATTGACCCAGGACTATGCAAACCTTGAGCATATCGTGGTAGATGGAGGCTCGACTGACGATACGCTCTCCATCTTGCAAGAATATGCACAAAAAGATCCGCGCTTCCGTTTTATTAGTGAACCGGATCGCGGACAGTCTCATGCGCTTAACAAAGGGTTGGCGTTGGCAAGAGGGGAAATCATTGGCTGGCTGAATTCAGACGACACCTATGTACCCGGCGCCATTTTGAAGGCTGTTCACGCTTTTGCGAGTAACCCGGCCTGGGGAATGCTTCATGGCAATTGCTATGTGATCAATGAGTATGGTCAAGTATCCACCAGCTATCCGTCAGAACAGGCTGATTCCAAGAAGTTGTATCAGAGCTGCGTGATTTGCCAGCCATCCGCTTTCATCAGAGCCCACGTCTTCAGGCACATGGGGGGCGTTGATGAAAAATTGCAATTTTGCATGGATTACGACCTGTGGATGCGCATTGCCAAATTTTACCCCATCGGTTATCTGCCCCAGTATTTAGGAAATGCTCGAATCCACACGGCGTGCAAATCAGCTACCAAATGGCATTCCGTCGGCGTACCAGAAGTTTTACGATCTCTTGCGAAAAATTATTCATCCATACCCAGCCATTGGATTTCGTACGTTCCACAATACAAAGGCATGGGGGTACTCGACCTGTTGCGGATCTATAAGTCCTTCCCATCCAATACAGCCCGAATCACAAGTATGAATCGGGGGATGGACTTGTGGGCGCCCCCTGTACTGCGCGCGATTGTAGAATCGGACCCTTCTGCACCTGCGCAAATGTTGTTAGTAAAGGGAAAAGTCCCTGGTTCCCCCGTAAAATTGCCGAAGCCATTTGTTTTGACTGCGCTTGTGAATGGCATAAATGTAAAAAGTTTTACTGTTGATAAACCCACCTTTGCCCTCGAAATTCCACTCGATCCGAATGCCACGACGCTTCGTGTGGACATCGCTTCTTCCAGTGTCGGTTTACCGAGCACCCCTCAGGTCCAACAAAGAATTGCAGGGGGATACATGGCAGAAGAGATTATCCCTCTTTCCTATGACGAAGTGATCGTGTACAAAGCTTTTTCGAGGAGCTAACCTCTTACTTAATTCGAGTATAGCTTCGTCTCAATGACAGCCGCCGCTCCGGCTATGGCAAGCAGGAGCAACAAAGGATAGGCGGCTGGCACATACATATACAACCCAACGATCAAAGCGCCCACCCAAACTCCCATGCACCAATGGCAGCTCAACAATCTCCCTATCCATCGGCGCACCTTCCCGCCTTTAAAATGAAAGTCCCGAACCATTTGGCCCGACTCATCGGGTACATATACTACCTGGTAAAATGGGTTTCGCAGAAAAGACGTGATCTCATCAAAAACAATCAAATGCGTGAGACGAAAGCTTGCTAGCACGAGGATGATCAGGTCGATCCAAGAGAGGTCAAACATTCCACCTCCACCTCTTTCCAATATTTTGTGCTTTTCTCATTTGTTCCACATTTAGTACCATTGTGGTGCGACAAATCAGAGAAAGGCGTGATGAGATGAATCGCAACATGAAGAAGATTGCAACTATCCTTTCCCTGTCCGTCCTCGTTACCATGATCGGACAACCTGCATTTGCGAAAACAACCTTTACCTCTTTGAAAATAGGGATGAAAAACACGCGCGTACTTGAAGTGGAAAAGATGCTCGATGCGCTCAATTACGACTACAAGCTGGTAGTGGACAAGATCTACAACAGCAACACAGCTTATAACGTCAAAGCGTTCCAAAAAAAATACAAGCTCAAGCAAACAGGCATTGTAAACAAAGCTACTTACGATAAACTGAAGAGCGCGTACAAAGCACTCAATCAGAAACCGACTACACCACCAGTTACACCTTCCAAGCCCTCTGAGCCAAATGAGTCCAATGATTCCGTTACGTTGAAATTGGGTGCTAGCGGTGAACGCGTGAAGGAATTGCAAACGATGCTCGCTGGCCTCGGATACAAAGTAACCGCATCGGGACAATACGATGAATCTACGCGCTTTGCCGTCATGCTGTTCCAGTCGCGCAATAAACAACCGTTGACTGGTGAAGCAGACGCCAAAACCTATACGGCGATTCAAACTCAATACAAAAACAATCCCGTACAGCCCAAACCAGATCCGAAGCCAACCGTCCCAACAAATCCAACGCCTCCCATAACACCGGGTAAGCCTGAGCAACCACAAAAACCTGGTACTGGCACGCAAGTTCCGCTTCCCGCTGAATTGACTGCTGAGGAAAAAGAAATGGTTCAACTCGTGAATCAAGAGCGCACCAGCCGTGGGCTCGCACCTTATCAAGTGGACATGCAATTGGTGAAAGTTGCACGTGTGAAAGCCCAAGAGATGGTCAACAAAGGTTACTTTAGCCACACGTCTCCCACTTACGGCTCACCGTTTCAAATGATGGATACTTTTGGGATTCGCTATTTGGCTGCTGCTGAAAACATTGCCCAAAACTATTCTGTAAGCAGCGCCCATCAAATGTTCATGAATTCTTCCGGGCATAAAGCCAATATCATGAGTCCAACTTACGACTATGTAGCCATTGCTGTCGTAAATGGCGGTCCGCACGGAAAAACGTTCGTACAAATGTTCTTAAAAAAATAGAAGCGCGGAACGGAAAAGCCATCATTTCTGCTGAAATGGTGGCTTTTCTTCCATATTAAAAAGACACAGCGATCCGGTTATTGGCTGAAAAGTGTACCGTCTGATCGTTGCACAGCACGACACCCTCAACGACTATCCCCTTCCCCGCTTCTTGTTTCATAAAAGAAATCTGGAAGTTTTGGAACGCTTCCGTCGATTCCGGGGGAATGGATACAGGCTGGATCGGCGCTATCCAGTATTCCCCTCTCTCCATCGCTTGGGCAAACCAATCGTCTTCTAGGTATTTCCATCCTTTTAAGCCCGATGTACCTTGCACGGCCATCGTCTCTACGAGCTTCGGCGGCAATACCTGCCCTCCCATTTTGATCGAATCGACAGGCGAGACGCGCAGGCAAACGATTGGATTGTTCAGTTCAACGTTCCCCGTATTTTTCACCTGAAGTGTACCAATTAACAGGTACGGCTTCTCAATTGATTCGGAGTGAATCAACGTGTAATCAAAATACACTTCTGCCGATGTACGCAAATCAACGTGTTCAGGCACTTCTTCCACCGGATGAATGGTCACTACTTGTTCCAGCAGTTCTTCTTCTGCCAAGATCAACAGCTCTTCCCGTTCACTGTCTGCTTCACTGTTTGCTTCACTGCTTAATTCACTGTTTGAGTCACTTGCCTCATTAGTCGGCTGGTCACTTTCCTGAATCGTGCTTTGTTCCTCTGCCAATGGCTTTTCGTCTGCCACCTGCTTGCTCTCCTTGTCTGAGGTAAGTAGCATAGTGGAATAAAACAGCTTTAAAATGTTGGGGGGTAAAAACGCCATTGGTTGAATGTGTAATCCATTTTGGAAATACTCTAAAACCCCTGACGCTAAGTGGAGGGCAATTTTTTCCGCATAGACCTTACGATTGTTCACATCCGTATAAAGCGGCAACTGCAACTGAATGTGAACAATCGATGGTTGCTTTTGGTTTTTGAGTACTTTATAGTGACACGGGATTCCTGACTGCTGCATTTCTGTCCGCAAACACTTCACCAAATCTTGCCGCTTTTCATCCTCCGACTGAAAGAAAATCAATCTCGGTTTTTCGAGGGTTCGCATTTCCTTCAAACTGAAACGTATGGCGACATCCGTATTTTTAGCCAGAGCTGAATTGTTTTGGCTTAAGACAACCTCCATACCGCTATCAGAGAGAAATTTTTGAACGTTCCCCAATACCTCCCACTCGTATGCGGTCGCTCCTGAAGATATTCCCGTAAAAAGAACGCAAACTTTTCCTTTCAAGCCCGAATCCAGGTCAACTCTTTTATTCGTCGAATCCCAGTTCAATTGAAAGCCATTTTGCTTGCAAAACAAACGAAACGCTGGCAGTGCCGCGTACGGCATGGTCCCGCCACGTTGACCACTGTAATAGACCTCAACATCCATTCCCATCTCTCCTCACGACACTTTCCTTCAGTCCGCGATATTGTATGAATGCCCAGTGTCCAAAGTGAACATTTTTGGCGATGACTGTTCCGAAGAAGCGCTTTGCGCATACGATGGCTACAGAAAGGAGTGGTCATATGCCCACCTCACAAATGCCCCTGATCTCCATTATCATTCCTGTAAAAAATGAGGGGGACAATGTGCGTTCTACCATCACTTCCCTTTTGAATACAAGAACCACGTATCCGTATGAAGTGATTGTAGTCGATGATGCCTCAACTGATAACGGTTGTCATTTTTTACAAGGCCAAGGACAAAATGAAAAAATAAAATTAATCACTACAGAAGGCATTGGTGCAGCAGCAGCACGAAACCTGGGCGTGAATCATGCCCGCGGCAACTACTTCATTTTTTGCGATGCGCATCTGTCTTTTGAAAACTTTTGGATCGATCGCATGATGGAGCTCATTCTTACAAAAAAAGCAGATGGCGTTGCTCCCGGAATTGCTTCCATGACGGAGCCACATAAAATTGGATATGGGCAAAATCTGAATCAAAAGCTCGAGATTACCTGGTATCCAAAGCCATCAGGCCCGGCACCAGTTGCGATATTGCCAGGGGGATGCTTCCTGGTCACCAGAGAGGCTTTTATGAAGGTCGGGGGTTTTGATCGCGGTTTTCGCATATGGGGTTTTGAAGATATCGAGTTTTCCATCAAAATGTGGCTGTTTGGATATACGTGTATGATCCAGCCATCCGTAAAAATTTTGCATTTATTTAGGCAAGCTCACCCTTACACAGTTGCACATGAGCACATTTATTACAATATGCTTCGAATGGCGTACAGCCATTTTAACGAACAGCGGATTGAGGCAGCGAAAAAACTTGTGCTCTACGCAAATGCGAGTGAAATTGCGGATGATGTGCTTACGTGCGGGGCTGCCGCTCAGCGAGTTCGATACAATGCCCAAAGAAAATTCGACGACAATTGGTACTTTCAAAAATTTCAAATTCCGTTCTGATAAGATAGTGACCTAAAAAATAGGCGCATGCTCAACATGCCAAACTCCCGTTGCCCACATAGTATGTAACTGCAAAGCAAACTCCCTAGGAAAGGAAGGATTCTTACGGTGAAACATCACGTGAAGCCCATTATGGGTCGCCAGCTCCCTACACCGACGCCTACAGCAACTCCTCCTATACCGAACAACCTGCAGGAAGAGTGCATTCGCGTCAACAAGGTGTATGACTGGGTAGTATTAGCGAACAGCTACCGAAACAAGATTGCCCTTCCCGACGATTGTCAAGCTCTGGTAGACGCTGCCATTCGTGCAGGGCAAGATATCACGATCTCCTGCGTTGAACCTGTTGCTCCAGGTCCTACTTGCAAAGTCGTCAGTATTCGCCGCGAGAACATTACAGTCAACGGGACCACTGTTCGGGTCGGGGTCGTTCGCTTCGTGTTCGGAGCCACTGTGCTCGTTCGCGTTTTCGCAGATGGAACACCTCTCTGCGAATTCACAACAACAGTGCAATTCGATCAGGAAGTTGTTCTCTGCCTGCCTGAACCACTCGATGAGGACAATATCCTGTGCCGAATCAGTGCTTTCGAGTGCTCACCGACTGGTACCGTTCTCCTCGGTGGCATGGTTCAACTCGACGTCATTGTCTGCGTAGAAATCCAGGTAGAAGCAGAAGTGAAGCTGGAAGTATTGGCAAAATTCTGCGCTCCGCGTCCAAACAATATTCCAATTCCATCGCCAACGCCATCTTTCCGTTGCCCGCCGATCACATTCCCGCCACAATGCCCACCAATCTTCCCAGTACGCAACTGCGATTGCCAGGCGTCCGTCAACGCATTGATACCAAACATCTCTATCTCCATTGGTATCCCACTCACCATTGCCGTCGGTACTATCCAGCTCCTCGCAGATATCTGCCCAAGTTGCGATCCATCCAGCAGCTCGTTTACCTTTAACTTCTTTGATGCTCTCCTGCCTGATGTCCTTGGCGATCAAAGCTTCAGCTTCTCGCCAACGACCATCAGCTCTCCGACATGCATTACCGTACTGCCTATCCTGCCAATCGTGACAGGTCTGATCGTAACAGGTACTGGTGTACGGACATTCACAGCAACAGGTGCACAAGAAACGATGACTTACTCTCTGACACTCGCCGAAACTGGACTCGGCCTGCCAGACGTAATCATTCTGACACTCACCGACGTTAATGGTGTCCTCGTCTTCAGCGCCACAATCACAGTCGTTCCAGACGAACAATTGCTGGTTGCTGATTGCATCACGTTCGGGGATATTGTCATTACCTCTCCGTAATAAAAAAATATTCGTTTCCAATCAGGCGGGAGAAGACCAACACTTCTCCCGTTTTTTCTATCGTTTTTCTATAGATAATCAGTCACGACAATACAGGCACCAATTCCCAACCCGTACATATGTCTATATGGGAATGCCAGACGGAAAAAGGAGGACAACACTGTGTACAAAAGGAGAATCTCCAATGCGAACAAGTCGAAAGAAAACGAGAAGCTCCTCCTGCTAAAAAAACAAGCACACTACTACGAAGAGAAAGCAAACCAACTCATGCAAGAAGTGTGGCACCTACAAAAGCAGATAGAGGAAACGTCCCAAAAAAACGAAGCATACAGAGAGCACCTTGAACACTTGAATCAGACCCTCCACGATTTGGACAGCAAAGGGACAGAATGGAAGCAGCGCTTGAACGATTCACAAGACATGCTACAAAAAATGAAGGGCAAGCTCGACTACTGCGAGCATCTCCTGAAACAGCGCGAAAATGCCATAACCGACCATCAGGAAACAGAGGCAAAACTAAAAAATTCAATCGACAGCTTGCAAACCGAGATCAGAGAGCAACGAAAAGGTCCACGGTTGGAAGAAATCATGTCCAAACATCAAGCGCAGGAATCACACTTACGCGAGCACATTGAATTACTCCAACGTCGAGTACAGAGCTACGAACAAAAAGAGGCACAATGGCAAACAACGTTACACGAGCAAGATCAGCAGCAGCAAAGTCAAATCGAGGAGCTCCTACATGAACGCCAGCAGCATTTAGACAAGATCGCACATCTGGAGCAGCAACAGCTTACGTGGAAAAAAGCTTTGGATAATGTGAATAAAGAGTTTGAGTGTGCGCAGATGAGTCAACAGGAGCAACTATTCAAAATTGAATCTTTGAATCAGCAATTGGATGACGCACGGGCACGAGAAGAGCAGACACTCTCTGACCTACAGCAGTTTTCAGAAGCAAGCGCAAAATGGAATCAGCGGGAGCAAGAACTACAAGTGCGGGAGGAAGAACTACAGGTGCGGGAGCAAAACCTCTACGCATTTGAGCATAGTCTCCAGACGCAGGAGCAGGAACTTCAGGGTATGGAGCAAGAGTTGCAGGGGCAAAGCCAAGAACTGCATTCCCTAGCGTGCAGCCTACGGACGAAAGAACAGGATCTACTCTCTCTCGAACAAGACATCCAGACGCAGGGGCTAGAACTGCAGACTCAGACGCAACACCTTCAAGCACGGGAGCAGGAACTTCAGGGTATTGAGCAAGACCTTCATGGGCAAGGACAGGAACTGCAATCCCAAGTGCATAGCCTGCAAACAAAAGAGCAGGATCTACTCTCTCTTGAACAAGACCTCCAGACAAAGGAGCTAGAGCTGCAGGCTCAGACGCAACACCTACAAAAACGGGAGCAGAACCTTCTCGGTCTTGAACAAGAGCTGCAGACGCAATGGTTAGATCTGCATTCTCAAGCGCATAACCTGCAGACGAAAGAACAAGAGCTGCTCACTCTCAAGCAAGAACTCCAGACGCAGGGGCTGGAAATGCATTCTCAGACACAAGATCTTCAAGCACGGCAGCAGGAGCTTCTCGGTCTTGAGCAAGAGCTACAGGAGCAAGGCCAAGAACTGCATTCCCTAAAACATAACCTGCAGACGAAAGAACAACAGCTGCTTGTTTTCGATCAAAAGCTCCAGGCTAAGGAGCTGGAACTACATTCTCAGACAAAAGACCTTCAAGCTCAGGAGCAGGACCTTCTCGCTCTTGAACAAGCGTTACAAGCGCAAGGACTAGAGCTGCATTCTCAGGCGCAAGACCTCCATGTACGGAAGCAGGATCTACTCGCTCTTGAGCAAGAGTTGCAGTCACAAGGGCAAGAGCTGAAATCCCAAGCGCAGAACCTGCAGACGAAAGAACAACAGCTCTCGTCCAATGAGCTAGAGCTGCAGGCTCAGACGGAAGATCTCAATGCGCGGGAGCAGGACCTTCTCACTCTTGAGCAAGAACTGCAAACGCAAGAGCAAGACCTTCATTCCCTAGCGCAGAACCTACAGACGAAAGAACAACAGCTATCGTCCAAAGAGCTAGAGCTGCAGGCTCAGACACAAGACCTCCATGCACGGGAACTGGAACTTCACGGTCTCGAGCAAGAGCTGCAGACACAAGAGCAAGACCTTCAGTATCTAGTGCATAACCTGCAGACGAAAGAACAACTGCTCTCGTCCAATGAGCTAGAGCTGCAGGCTCAGACGGAAGATCTCAATGCGCGGGAGCAGGACCTTCTCACTCTTGAGCAAGAACTGCAAACGCACGAGCAAGACCTTCAATCCCTAGCGCAGAACCTACAGACGAAAGAACAACTGCTCTCTTCCAAAGAGCTAGAGCTGCAAGCTCAGACGCAAGAACTCCATGCACAGGAACAGGACCTTCACGGTCTCGAACAAGAGCTGCAGACACAAGAGCAAGACCTTCAGTCTCTAGAGCAGAACCTACAGACGAAGGAACAACAGCTCTCTTCCAAAGAGCTAGATCTGCATTCTCAGACACAAGAACTCCATGCACGGGAACAGGACCTTCACGCTCTCGAGCAAGAACTTAAAACACAAGGGCAAGACCTTCAATCCCTAGCTCAAAACCTGCAGACGAAAGAACAACTGCTCTCGTCCAAAGAGCTAGAGCTGCAAGCTCAGACGCAAGACCTCAAAACGCGGGAGCAGGACCTTCTCGATCTCGAGCAAGAACTTAAAACACAAGGGCAAGACCTTCAATCACTAGCTCAAAACCTGCAGACGAAAGAACAACAGCTCTCGTCCAAAGAGTTAGAGCTGCATTCTCAGACGCAAGACCTCCATGTACGGGAGCAGGACCTTCTCGATCTCGAGCAAGAACTGCAGACACAAGGGCATGACCTTCAATCCCTAGCTCAAGACCTGCAGACAAAAGAACAACAGCTCTCTTCCAAAGAGCTAGAGCTGCATTCTCACACGCAAGACCTCCATGCACGGGAGCAGGACCTTCTCACTCTTGAGCAAGAACTGCAAACGCAAGAGCAAGAACTTCAGACACAAGAGCAAGACCTTCAATCCCTAGCTCAAAACCTGCAGACAAAAGAACAACAGCTCACCTCCAAAGAGCTAGAGCTGCATTCTCAGACGAAAGACCTCCATACACGGGAGCAGGACCTTCTCACTCTTGAGCAAGAACTGCAAACGCAAGAGCAAGAACTTCAGACACAAGAGCAAGACCTTCAATCACTAGCTCAAGACCTGCAGACAAAAGAACAACAGCTCTCTTCCAAAGAGCTAGAACTCCATTCTCACACGCAAGACCTCCATGCACGGGAACAGGACCTTTACGCTCTCGAGCAAGAACTTCAAACGCAAGGGCAAGACCTTCAATCCCTAACTCAAAACCTGCAGACAAAAGAGCAAGAGCTAACAACCCTCGAACAAGAGCTTAAAACTCGAGGGCAAGACCTTCTCACTCAGACGCAATACCTTCAAGCGCGAGAGCAGGACCTTTACACTCTCGAGCAAGAGCTGCAAGCGCGAGGGCAAGACCTTCTCTCACAGAATCATAACCTCCATACGAAAGAACACGAGCTGCTCACTTTCGAGCAAGGGCTACAGGCGCGAGATCAAGATCTTCTCTCGCAGACACGAGAACTGCAAGCACGGGAAGAAGAACTTAACGATTATGAACAAGATCTGCAGGCGCAAGGAAAAGAGCTACAGGCTCACTCGCAGGCATTGCAGGTTCAAGAACAAGAGTTCAAGACCCAGGAACAGGAGCTTAGAGAGTGGGAGCAAGCCAACCTCTCTCAAGAGCAAGCACTTCTGACTCATAGCCAGGAACTGCAAGTTCAAGAACAAGGCCTTCAATCCCGAGAACAAGCGCTGCAGGTACGCGGGCAGGAGCTTCTCTCTTATGAGCAGGAAATCCACTCCCACGAGCAAGAGTTACTCACAATGAAGCAAGAGCTGAACGCGCGAGATCAAGAGCTGCAAAACCAAGAACAGGAGCTGCAGACTCAAGAGCATATCCTACACACTCGTGAACAGGAGCTGCTTACTCGGGAGCAAGAGCTAAACACATTGGAACTGGCACTACTCTCTCAGGAGCAAGAAATCCAAGTTCAGAGCCAAGATTTGCAAGCCCGGGAGCAGGAGCTACAAGTCCAAAATCAAGATATTTACACCCGAGAGCAAGAACTCGAAGCGCATAAACAGGATGTACGCACAAAAGAGCAAGAGCTAGAAGTCACTCGCCATGAGATGTTGCAAAAAGCAATAGATCTCGAACAAAGCTGGACAGCAAAGCACGAAGAGATTTCTCAACAATTAACAGAAGCTCTCCTTGAGCTGGAAGCAGTACGGTTAACGAAAAATCAACTCATCGCTGACTATAAAAAGCTGGCCGAATCTCATTCACTTCATGAACAAGAATTGCAGCAAAGCCTACAAAAACGCGACGAAGAAATACAACGAACACAAAACACCGTTAAGAGTCTCCAGTCGGAGTTAAAAGAAACACAGCAGCAAGTAGCAAAGGAACAGGATCGTAATAAAGCTTTTCAGCAACAAGTGAAGGATACCGACGAAAAGCTCGCGAACCTCTCTCTTCAAAAAAATAAATGGAACGAAGCCCTGGAGAAAACAACCCAAAAATATGACTCCTTGTTAACGGAAAAAGAAAAAGCCATTGAGGAGTTTACAACACAGGAACAAGTGTTGAAGAAGACGATAACCGGACTCAAAAACATGGTGAAAGAACTCCAGAACAACGAAGTAAAATACAAACAAATCATTAAAGAATTCACGCAAAAAGAAGCGCGAACGACCAAAGCCTTCAGTCAACTCCAGCAAAATCCCCAATTCCAGCCAAACACCCAATTCCAGCAAAGCTCCCAATTCCAACCAAACACCCACTTCATGCCTAGCTCCGATCCCTCCAGTCAGCAATTATCTTCCACACCAGTAAAAATGCAGATGCCCTATCCCCCAAATGCCAACGCCTTCAACCCGTTTCGATGAAAAAGTGAAAATGTGCGAGCGCCGTTACCATGTGAATCTATCCTGAATACAACATAATACAGTCCAGAAAGGGAGGAAAAACCATGACACCTGAACAAATGCGTGCACTGTATCAACAACGTCAACAGCATCAAGTCCATTCAGCCCAGCGTCCATCGAGAATGCCGCCATCACCATTGCCAAAATCCGGTCCGGTTCACAAAGTCCAACCGTCCGTGCAGACTAGAACAAGTGGAGGTTGCTGCGGCAGGCGTTGGCAGGGCTAATCTTATAGAGACCCCCTTTTCCCTGACCCGTGCAGTCTGGGATGAAATCATCCGAGATTCCCTGGAGAAGAAGCCAAATGAAACGTGCGGATTGCTTTCCGGTAGAAATGGGAGTGCACAGACGGTTTGGCGTATGGAAAATATATTAAAAAGCCCGGTCGCCTTTGCCATGGACCCAAAGCAGATTCAACAGGTTTTCCACAAAATGGCGTTGCGCGGGGAGCATTTGGTCGGGATCTATCACTCCCATCCTACTGCCCCCCCCATACCGTCACCTGAAGATATTGCTTACTGTCATTACCCGGAGGCCGCGTATCTCATCGTATCGCTCGCTTCTCCCCAACCAGTTCTCGGCTGTTTTCGAATCGAGGGGTCTTTTGCTCGGATGCATCCTTATTCAGTCCGTAACTAATGGTCGAATCCAATCAAAACAAAAGAACAGTGGGAATTTACTCCCGCTGTTCTTTCTGTTTTAGGGGATCGCCATGTTCCAATGGGCTGATCAGCAGCCACTCCCTTTTCTCCCAACTGACAAAATCATCTTCCCACTTTACTTGGAAGCGGTCCTCCTCAATATGAATGACGACTCCCTTGGCCCCATCCTTTACATATACGACCAGATCTCCCACTTGTATCACCACTCATCGCCGCCCATTACCCGAGTCTAAAGATGATTCCGTGTCCACCCTTCGGATACACCCATTTGATATTTTCGTACGGGCAACCAATGCGGCAGCTCCCGCACTCGTGACACCCTTCGTAACCGACGTGCATCCGCACTTCTTCCCATTTGTATACTTCCGCAGGACAGAAGATCGTACAGAGCTTATCAGGGCATTGTGTCGCACAAACATCTGCGGAGAGCACATGCAGATGTGACTGCGTATCCGCTTTGAAGCGCACGAGATACTGCTTCTCTTCGATTGATTGCCCCTTCGGTAGATCCTGCATCACTTCATCACCCTCCACGCATTCATCAAATCACGCGCCATTTTCCATTTGTCCTTCGCAGAGCCGAGGCCGTTCCAGATTTTTTTCTGCTTGCTCCATTTCGAGCTGCCATCAACCGTAAACATCTGACTCGCAGCTTTGTTCATCATCGGAATATACTGTTCGAAATACTGTGGGAATTTTTCAAAGTGATGCGTTGCGTCCTTGTACTTTTTCAAATCTTGACCGACAAAGCTGTTCAACAGATTGATTCGGTATCCGTCGAGCATTTTTTCAGAATAGTCCCCCGCCTCTTTTGCCGCTAGGATCGTTTCCGCCGCCATGACACCAGATGCCATTGCCATATTCGAACCCTCTCGATGGATCGCATTGACGAGCTGGGCAGCATCTCCTACGACTAGTACACCATTGCCGACAATTTTGGGAATGGAACGATATCCACCCTCAGGAATCAGGTGCGCCAAGTATTCTTGCTGCTCACAGCCTTGGATATACGGCCGAATCATCGGGTGATTCTTCACATAGTCCAACAACTCATACGGCTTGATCTTATTTTTGATCAGACCCGACAGCATCGTCCCTACGCCAATGTTCAAGCTGTCCTTATTCGTATACAACCAAGCCGTCCCCAAAATCCCTTTGGTCGAATCCCCGAATATTTCAATCGTACACCCGTGATCGCCCTCCAAGTTAAAGCGATCCTCGATTATTTTGCGATCCAGCTTCAGTACTTCCATGACAGCGAGCGCTACTTCATCAGGGCGAAACTCTTTGTGGAAACCTAACGATTTTGCCAACAAGGAGTTGACGCCGTCTGCCAGAACGACAACATCTGCGTATAGATCTCCATCCGGTCGATCTGTTTTTACACCGACTACCTTGCCATTTTCCACAATGCACTGCAAAGCGACTGTCTCATTGAGCAAAAGCGCTCCCTGTTGCACGGCTTTATCTGCAAACCATTGGTCAAATTTTGCCCGTAGCACCGTGAAATTGTTGTAGGGTTCCTGGGCCCACTCCATACCTTTATAGCTGAAATTGATGGCTGATTCCTTATCGAGCATCATGAACCGCTGCTCGACGATCGGCCGTTCAACTGGCGCTTCCTTGTAAAATTCGGGGATGATGTCTTCCATCGTTTTGCGATACAAAACACCTCCCATGACGTTTTTGGAACCCGGATATTCCCCGCGCTCCATCAACAGTACATTTACACCCGCTTTAGCAAGTGTATAAGCACAAGCGGTTCCAGCCGGACCTGCTCCGACAATAATCACATCAAATTTCTCAGCCATACGTTACCTCCTTGTCCGGCTCCTTTTGGAAAGCTTCAATGAGCAATGGCACAATTTCAAAAGCATCACCGACAATACCGTAGTGACAAGATTGGAAGATGAGTGCATTCGGATCTTTATTGATGGCAATGATCAATCCCGAGTTGCGCATGCCGACCAAATGCTGGATCGCTCCCGATATGCCGATAGCAAAGTAAATTTTTGGCGTGACAGTCACTCCCGTCTGACCTACCTGATGCTCATGATCGATCCATCCTGCTTCCACCGCATCTCTGCTGGCTCCGACGGTTGCCCCTATTCGTTCTGCGAAGCGATGAATAAGTGAAAAGCCTTCCTTGCTTCCAAGTCCCTTGCCACCAGCGACGATCACATCCGCCTCATCCAACCGCACCTTTTCCTTCGTCTCCCGGACGATTTTCAGTACTTTTGTGCGTATGTCTTCTTCACGCAGCTCCATGCTTTCTTCGATGATCTCTCCTGTACGTGACTCGTCTGGCTCAATCGCTTTCATGACTTTTGGGCGAACGGTCGCCATTTGCGGCCGATGTTTTTTGCACAAAATGGTCGCCATGATGTTACCGCCAAAAGCTGGACGGCTTGCCTCCAATAAACCTGTCTCCGCGTTCACATCGAGCATGGTTGTATCCGCGGTCAGACCTGTCTCCAAGTCTGTCGCGACAGCGCTCGCCAAATCTTTTCCGGTTGAAGTCGCCCCGTACAAGATGACTTCGGGCTTGTGCTTTTGGACACATTCGATGACTGCCCGCATGTAGGACTCTGTTCGATAATCATGAAAAATCATGTGATCGTATACATACACTTGGTCCGCACCGTATGGAAACGCAGCGTGGGCCAACTCCCTGATTCCATCTCCGATTAATAAACCGGCAAGCGGCACGCCTCGCTTGTCAGCCATTTGTCTTCCCGCCCCCAGCAACTCGAGTGATACAGGCGCGATACAACCGTCACTCACCTCTAAATACACCCAGATGCCACGAAAATCATCTAGATTCATATCTGCTCCTCCTTCACCCGAAACAGTCGCTGTTTATCGTGCAAAATTTCCATCAAGCGTGCGATTTGCTCGCTGACACTACCTTCGAGCATTTCGCCACCCTTTGGCTTATCTGGGGGCCAAACTTTTGCGACGATGGTAGGAGAGCCCTTCAGACCTAACTGCGTTCGATCGATATCCCCCAAGTCATCGACGGACCAGACGACGGGATTATATCTAGCAGCTCGAAGCATGTTTGGTAACGGAGAATAAGGCACCTCGTTAATCTCCTTCTCCACAGAAAACAAACAAGGCAAGGTCGACTGAATGACTTCATAACCATCCTCCAGCTTTCGATGCACGATGGCGAAACCTTGCTCTTTGTTTATCTCCACTACTTTTTTCACACATGTAAGCGGTGGAATATCCAACCGTCTTGCGACACCCGGTCCTACTTGTCCCGTATCACCGTCGATGGTCATCTTCCCGCAAATGACGAGGTCGACTGGCTGGCTTTCTGCAATCTTCTCAATGGCTTTGGTAATCGCATAGCTGGTTGCCAATGTGTCTGCTCCGGCAAATGCACGGTCCGTTACCAGATAGCCGGCGTCTGCTCCGATTTCGATACATTTTCGAATGGCCTTCACCGCTGGCGGCGGTCCCATCGTGACGACCGAGACTACACCCCCATATCGATTTTTCAACCGAACGGCTTCCTCCACCGCATGTGCATCATACGGGTTGAGAATGGCTGGCGCACTGGCGCGGTCCATCGTATTTGTCTTCGGATTCATCTTGATGATTTTGGTGTCCGGCACTTGCTTAATGCAAGCAACAATATGCAGCATGATTGATCCCCCCTTGCTGCCGGGCGCGATTCCTATGCCTGTACAAAAGGTTGTCTTTCTTACGCGCAATTACCACAGGCAGCTTGTCGTTCATTGTTATAGCCTATTGCGATGTAGCCGAGCTTAGACCAGTAATCATAGAAACGAAAAAGACGCCAAGCATCAGCTTGGCGCTGTGTGGCGTCTTTTGGCTTATGAATTAATCTTTATCAATGGAGAACTCAACAGAAGCATCCGTGAACTTTTTGTTTACTCTTTTCAGCTTAATTTGCAAACCGATTTGCGGCAGGATTTTTCCGATTTCCGGTACTTCCGGCATTGAGTAGTCCTCACTGTCTTTAAACTCCTTAACGCCTTTCAACGGCTCGTATTTCATCGTTCCTATAATGTAATCCAGATCCATTCCGGATGTTTTGTTTGGACTAAACGCAGCATCGTTCACCTGATAGCGGGAGTCTGCAATTGCCTTCTTGTTACCCTCATCATTGTTCCAGTAACGTACTTCCTGATGGGCATCTACTACACCGAGCAAGCCGTAACCTGGATGTTGGCTCGTATTGTTGTCACGGGTTCTTTCGAAGCGACCATCAAAGTACCAGATCACCATACCTGGATCATACGTGAAGAAAGAGTCGTTGCGGCGGAAGTACTTCAGTCCAGCGTCAATTCCTTCGTGAGAGCGCAGCTCAACCAGGTAGTACGCATCGTACATTTTCCCTTTTCCATCGAAGTGGCTGAAGCCGTCCAATTTGAACTTCTTCTCACCCTCTGCATCATCCGCAAAGATGACTTGTCCATCTGCCACTACTTCAAAATTATCGAGATAGAAGCCATCCAACACGTAAGCAACATCCGTTACATAGTTAAACTCGACTTGCACTTTTTTTCCAGCAAACTCATTCAGGCTGATTTCTTCTTTGTCCCAGCCTTTTGTTACGTCATCGAATTTCTGCACTTCTTTTTTCTCACCAGTATCCGCATCGATCACATTGACGTACAGGTAGTCATAACCTGTCTCAATGCTTCTCCACGAATCGAATTTCATTGTTGCGGAGCTGACCCCTGTCAAATCGATCACATCAGAAGTCATTTTTGTGTTCAGTTTGTTTCCTTCATCCGAGAAGTACGAGTATCCACCATCTTTTGGCTCAACCGGCGGTTTCTTTTCCACTTTCGGCATATTCAGCTTGACGACTTTTCCGCTTTTCTCGATGCTGCTCGCATCAATGAGCGAAACCGTTTTCTTGCGCTTTTCTAAATCTTTGTAGTCTACAACAGTCGGAGAAATCCAGTTGCCGCCAAACATTTGTTGTAGAACCATTTTGGACCAAGGATCAAGGCCAGTTGGTTCCGTTTGGAAAACTTTACCTGTATGGCTACCAGACGACATGAGGGACCAAGCACCTACTGGCGAATCTTTTCCAGCTCTTGATGTGTCATACAAGTCTGGCAAACCGAGATTGTGTCCGTATTCGTGTGTGAATACACCTGGTGCACCATCTTCAGGCTGGATCATGTAATCAAACGCTTTGAGGCTTGTGCCTGGAATATCCACTGGTTTTTTCAAGGTCCAACGGTGAGACCAGATCGCATCTGGGTCTTCTCCTGTCTCTTCCCCGATCCCTGCATGAACGAGCATGAGGTTGTCCAGATTGCCATCCGGCTCCATCAGGTCTCCATCGCCATCAAAGTCATAGGGATCGCGTTGATCGTACAATTCCTCTTTCCCAGAAATGGATTCCCCAACTGCCGCAAGTGTCTCGATTACCAGATCGCGCGGATTGGAATCGTCACCGGCCTTGGAGTTTTCTCCATAATACTTGTAGCTATTCTCTGCCATTTGCCACGGCGTTACCACACCATCAACCGTCCACGTTCTTCCCGATTGCAGATAGAAGTATTTCGACATCGTTGTCATGCTAATTCCTTCAGGAGTTTTGTATCCATTCTGATCAAACAGCATCTCTTTATAATGCTTTTCGTTGAAGTCTTCCGTCCAAAGCGAGTCACTCACTTTTGGCAACTGGTTATGCTCCCGATCAGGGAACTCGATAAGAGCAACAACGATGTTATCGGTATGTAGTCGTTTGGAAGAACGCAATTCATCGCCGTCCTCCATCTCTGCCACTTTTTGCACAGCGTCAGCCAATGCTGCTTGCTGACCTCTGCTGGCTTCCTTACCGTAAGAGGAGGATTCGTCAATGCCGTGCGGTACTTTTTTGTCTTCCAAGTACTCGAGCAACGCCTCGTCAATCTCTTCCTGATCGGCATCTTCATCAATGATACCTTGTTCGATTAACCCCTTAATCAGCCTTTCGAGGTTAACAGTGGACAAATCTACATGCAGGTCATGCTTGTCCTCTTTTGATTTGGCCAAACCCGTTGCTGGAACAGCCACGAAAGAACTGAGCACGAGTGAGGAAGAAAATAAAACGGATAAGAACTTCTTGCTTTTCTTCACTACGGTTCACCCTCTTTTTCTATCTATTTGTGATGCATCGGAAAAATTAAACCCCCAATTCCGACTATTCATAATTATTACGTGATACGTAATCTTTGCCAAATTTTTTCCTTCGACAAAAAAACCTTCCCGTTCAAAAGAAATTGCTCACTAAGGCTATCGACCTACTTGCAACAAGTGCCGAATTTTCGGCTAATCATTTATACATAGGGTCTCTATTTGATATATGCTTGTTGTGTCTACTGTCTAAAGACCCACAAAAAACATAGCGAGTTTTGTCGAAAAAACTCGATATTTTTCGGTAAATGATTCCTTTCGTCTCCTCCTCTTTCTTGCAAAACAACTCGATTATCGGTACGATCGAATAAAAATGCTCGTGTTTTCCCATGGAGGATTTTGATGCTGCAAACATTTGGTTTTTCTCTGTATGAGAGTAAAGTTTATGAAGCGTTGGCGTCTAGCGGCGAGCCTCTCGATGCGGCAATGGTCGTGAAGCATTCGGGGGTGCCGAAGGCGAAAATTTACGAGGTGTTGAATCGTCTGGTTGAGAAGGGGATGGTCCTTGACACCGTTTCGGAAAAGAAAAAGCGGTATACGGCCCTTCCTCTGGACAGCCTGGTAGAAAAGCTGACCCGACAATTTCAAACGGACGTCAAAAAATTGACCAGCTCCCTTTCTCATAAAACCGTACGCGATGACCGAGTCTGGAGCCTGAAGGTTGACGAATCGATACGCGCGGAATGCAAACAATTGATCCAACGAGCAACACGGGCTATTCGTATCTCTGCCTGGGCCGATGATTTTTTTGAATATGTACCTCTACTGGAGATGAAAGAAAAGGAAGGGGTGGAGATCGAAGCCTTAGTGATCGGGCAGATTAACACCAAGCTTTCCTGTGTTCATTCCTTTATCCCTGTGCAAGAGCATCAAGGATTGGAGCGCTATCAGCTAATCGTAGCGGACCAAGATGAAATGATTTTTGCCGGCGAGGAAGACACGGGCTGGCATGCGATCAAGACACGCGGTCAACCGTTCGTCAAATTTTTTGCCGATTCTTTTTACCATGATGTCGCACTGACAAAAATCACCCAAAAATATGTGGATCAACTGTTTGACGATGAAGAAATCCGTGAGATGATCATCCGTCTCCGTTACTGACAATACCTGGACTTTGGCTTTTGGCCAGAGTCTTTTCTATTTGTATGGAGAAATTTCTAGTTGCACAAGGCGAAAAAGGTTACTATTATGGTAGTAACCTTTTTAATTGAGAGGAGCTATTGTTATGAATCCACGTGTCTTCATCCTAGCGATTGCTACCTTTGTCGTAGGTACGGTGGAATTGATTATCGGTGGTACCCTCGATCTGATTGCTCGTGATCTTCAGGTGTCGATTAGCGCTGCCGGACAATTAATCACCATTTTCTCGCTTGCATTTGCTGTTGCCGCTCCTCTGCTCCTGCATGCTACACGGCGTGTCGAGCGCAAAAAGCTATATTTATATGCATTAGCCGCCTTTTTCTTGAGTAATGTGCTCGCAGCACTTAGTCCGGGCTACGCTGTATTAATGACGGCGCGCATCTTAAGTGCAGCAAGCAGTTCCATCCTGATAGTGCTGTCGATTACCATTGCGACGAGTCTTGTGGAACCTGCCTATCGCGGCCGTGCCATTGGCGTTATTTTCATGGGGATCAGCGGTTCACTCGTTCTCGGCGTCCCTGTCGGACTGGCTCTGGGCAATGCCTTCGGATGGCGTGCCCCGTTTTGGCTGATTGCGGCTCTTAGTGTCATCGCGATGATTTTTATTCTCTTGTTTTTGCCAAAAGTTCAAACTGCACCGCCGATTCCGCTGCGTGATCAAATCACTACCCTCCGTAGCAGCAAGCTATTCAGCGCATTGTTTATCGTCTTGTTAATGCTGACAGGTCACTTGACGCTGTATGCATACTTTACCCCTTATTTGCAAACGACGATGAATGTGGACGGAACTACACTGAGCTGGATTTATCTCTTGTTCGGGATTGCTGCCGTTGCAGGCGGTGGTATTGGCGGTTGGATTTCAGACAAATGGGGAGCAACCAAGAGCATCCTGTTCATCATTCCAGTATTTGGCTTGATCATGTGTATCTTGCCGTTTTTTACAGGTTCGCTGTATTTGTTCTTGCCCATCATGGTCATTTGGAGCGCGCTTAGCTGGGCTATCTCGCCAGCACAGCAAAACTATTTGATCTCCTGCTCACCTGCTACCGCAGACATTCAATTAAGCTTGAACACTTCTGCCCAGCATTTAGGTATCGCCCTTGGCTCTCTGGCTGGCGGTCTCGTCGTCGAGCGGTCATCTGTCATCTACACGCCATGGGTTGGAGCAGTGTTCGTCCTACTTTCGTTCGGGTTTGCCTTTTACTCGATCTCACGTCCATTTCAAGCACAGGAAAGCCAAGTAGCGCAGCCTACGCCAGGACAAAATGCATAGCGACTCACAAAAGCAAAAAGCCGTCAAATCATTGACGGCTTTTTCTTTATCATCCTAGAATCGTTTTCGTTACTTGCCTATTTCACTGGTAACCAGACGGTAAATCTCGTGATTCCCCGCTCCGACCCAACCTCAATTTTCCCCTTGTACTTGTGAACAACTGCGTCTACGATCGTCAGACCCGTGCCGCGCGCGCCGCATTTTTTCTCTGTTTTCGTTGTAAAACCATTCTCGAAAATGCGTGCACGTTGTTCTGGTGATATTTCCGGTCCTGTATTTTCAACACGGAAAATAACCTGTTCTTCATCACAGCAAAAATAAATGCTGACTCGCTTTTCCCCATCCGCTAAATCAGCCGCTTCAATCGCATTATCAATCAGATTCGATAAAATTTTGATCAAATCAATGGAAGAAATGCTATCGATTGGATCAGAACACTCTTCAAATTGCATCACGATTTGTTTGGATTTGGCCTGCTCCCATTTGGTGTGAAGCAATACCATTAAGGCAGGATTCGCAAACCTCACGGTGAGGTCCAGAAGCTTGGTTTCTTTTAGCAGCGACTGCACGTAATCTCGTGCTTTTGGATAATATCCGCATTCGATCAATCCGTACAGCACTTGCATGTGATTGACGAAATCATGGCGTATGGAGCGCATCGAACAAATGACTGAGCGCAATTCATCCTGATAGGTTTCTTCCGTCTCGCCAACCGCTGCCTTGATGGCGCGTTGGTACCAGCGTTCCATGCAAAGAACCAGGAAGATCAGTATGACGACAAACAAACCTTGAATCGCAAAAACAGGAATGCTGTTACGAACGACATCATCTCCAATGTCCTCGACGATGGCTACGTCCGTATCTACTCCGATGATTCCGATGATTCTTCCTTCTCTATCTCTCAGCGGCGCACCTGCAGACATGTAGACCCCGTAATCTGGATCTCTGATAATCTCTGAGTAGTACGTTGATGATCCTTCGTAAATCGTTTGAATGTGCTCAGGAGATAGAACAATAGGAATACCAATATCAAAATTTTGCTTCGCATTTGGAGGCCTTGCGACGATCATCGCGCGACCACTCTGCCTGTCTTCACTGAGTTGAATCGTGTATAAATACAGTAGACCGAACTGCTCACGCGCTTGATTCAATTGCTGTTCGATTCGTTGATAGGCGGGGGTCTCTTTTACCGGATTTCGTAAAAACTCCTGGTACGCGTCAACATCTAGACTGTCTGCTACTGTAGAAGCAGCTTTCATGCTTTGATTCGCAATGGAGAGTCGGACGGATTGAATCGTATTGAAATAGGAAATCGCGATGCTTACACAAGTCAAGATCAAAACAAGGATGCCAGAAATGAGCATAATGATTAGTACTCTAGGATTTTTTGGTTGTGTTGGACTCGTCATAATCTCCTCAATCCATCTGTTCAAAAAACACGACTTTTTGAACATGTCTCTCTAATATTCTAGAGATTTCTACTGGAAATGTCTACATAATATGAATTTCGCTTCATTATAGTTCTCGAAATCATACATTGAATTATGATTCGGAATATTTTTATAATAAGACGAATACGAAATACCAATCTCTTTCCCTAGGAAAAAGGAGTGGGTTCGATGGAAGAAAAATGGTTTGCCCGACTGCAGGAGATTTATCCAGAGCTTGTTTCATTCAGACGTGATTTGCATATGTATCCCGAGCTTTCCTTTCAGGAGGAAAACACAGCGAAGAAAGTTGCGGACAAGCTGGCTTCTTTTGGTATAGAAGTACAAACGGGTGTCGGCGGCATGGGTGTTGTCGGTCTCCTGAGGGGTGGAAAGCCAGGAAAGACAGTTGCGTTGCGTGCTGACTTCGACGCCTTGCCCATTCAAGATGAAAAAGAAGTACCGTATAAGTCCCGCATTCCAGGCGTTATGCACGCTTGCGGTCACGATATACATACCTCAGGACTTTTGGGAGTCGCACAAGTATTGAGCGAGTTTCGCGATGAGCTCCCAGGAAATGTGGTATTCCTGCATCAGTTCGCAGAAGAGTTGCCACCTGGTGGCGCCAAAGCCATGGTAGAGGCGGGTTGCCTCGAAGGAGTCGATGTCGTGTATGGCGCGCACGTTGCCTCAGAGCTTCCCGTAGGCATTGTCGGGATCGGTCATGGCTACATTACGGCAGCAGCAGACAGCTTCGAGATCGTCTTGTATGGAAAAGGCGGACACGGTGCTTATCCTCATACCTCCGTTGATCCAATCGTATTGGGCAGTCAGGTTGTCATGAATTTGCAGCAGATTGCCAGCCGTCAGGTAGATCCGCTGAAACAAGTTGTCCTGTCTGTTTGCTCCTTCGTGGGCGGTGGCGAAGCGTTCAACGTCATTCCTGATCAAGTAAGGCTAAAGGGAACCGTCCGCACATATGACGAGGAAGTGAGAGTCGCTGTCGAGCAATCTCTGAAACGTATCGTGGAAGCCAGCTGCCAGGCAGTCGGCGCTACTTGCGAAATCATGTACCAACGCGGCTACCCAGCTTCTTGGAACGATGAGACAGAGACTCCACTACTTGTAGCAGAAGCCAATCGTATTTTTGGTGAGGAGCGCGTACTAAAAATCCCACCAGGCATGGGCGGAGAAGATTTTGCTTACTTTGCCCAAGAGCGCCCCGCTACCTTCTTCATGGTCGGTGGACGCAACCCGGAGATTCAGGCGACGTATCCGCATCATCATCCCAAATTCGATGTCGATGAGCGCTCCATGATTCAAACTGGTCAGTTATTCATTGCAGCGTTACTTGCCTATCAGGCACGTCATCAATAAGCGATCAAAGTTAAAAGGCAAGGGCCTTAAGCTCCTTGCCTTTTTTTGCAGCCTCCGTACTCACACCTCATGACCGACAATCCAGTCCAGTCTTCTGCTATGGATACGGGCAGGAATCGATTTTAGCATGAAATGACGAGCAGCGATGGCCAGTGGATTTTCCCATTGGGTGACTGCCCCCATCAATCGGGAACCTTTCACAATCGCATTCGCCCGCTTCTTCCGTAGCTCTTCATACATGCGCAAAGCGTGAGCCGGGTCCTTGTCGAATTCTTCCAAGCATCTGGCCAGCACGAGTGCGTCTTCCATTCCCTGCCCCGCCCCTTGCCCCAGGTTCGGCAGCATCGGATGTGCCGCATCGCCTACTAATGTAACGCGGCCCTCACTCCACTTACTGAGTGGTGTACGGTCGTAAATATCATGCCGCAAGATGGCTGCATCCTCTGTTGCCTCAATCACTGCACGTACTGGCTCATACCAGCCGTCCAATCGCTGCAAAGTCTCTCGCTTCCGGCCCAGCGGTCCATCTTTTTCTCCCTCAGGTGCATTGATAGCGGCAAACCAATGAATTCGATTGTTGCCGATATGGGAAAACCCGAAGCGAATCCCCCTGCCCCATGCTTCAAAGCCTCCTCCTGATTCCAGTGGATAACGAGGGTCTTGGTAAGTAGCGATCCCGCGAATCGCAGTGTACCCTGAGTATCTCATCGACTCTTCACCGAACAGCTTCTTCCGAACATGAGAGTGTATGCCGTCCGCTCCGATCAGAATCGCCCCATGTGTACTTGACCCATCTGCAAAAACGGCTTGAACCCCTTCCTCATCTTGAGAAAAAGAAATGAGCTGCTTGCCCAGAGCCAATTCCTGCGTCGAGATTTTTGCCAATAGAGTCTGCTGTAAATCCGCGCGATGAATCAAGTAGCTGTCAGCCCCGTACCGCTCTCTTTGTTCCGCAACAGGCAGCTCGACTAACAAATTACCCTTCCAGTCGCGAATTCGTGCGGAGCGGACAGCTGCCCCAAGCTCGCGTACTTCCTGTCCAACTCCCAGCTTATCCAATACCTTCATAGCATTGGCAGCCAAAACGATTCCAGCACCGATGCCTTTATGCTCCTTTGCCTGCTCATAAAGCGTCACTTGCCAGCCCATTTGCTTCAAGGCAAGCGCTGATGCGAGCCCGCTCAACCCAGCCCCGATGATCAGCGCGTTTTTTTCTTTGCTCATCGCCTTTTCTCCTATTAGAAAAGATTCATACTCAAATACCGCTCGCCTGTATCAGGCGCAATGCAAACGACCCGCTTCCCCACTCCCAATCTTTTTGCAATCGTGATGGCAGCAGAGACCGAGGCACCCGATGAAGGACCGACAAGAATCCCTTCCAACGCTGCAAGCTGCCGCATGCTTTGTAGGGCGTCTTCGTCTGCGATTTGAATGATTTCATTATAGATGCTTGTATTGAGGATTTGTGGGACAAAACCAGGGCTCGTGCCTACCAGTTTATGTGGACCAGGCTTTCCGCCTGACAGAACCGGGGAGCCTTTTGGTTCGACGACTGCGATATACAGCTCCGGGAGCTTTTCGCGCAATGCTTCACCTGTTCCGGTAATCGTTCCACCTGTCCCAGCTGTGGCAACAAACGCATCTAGTTGACCATTCGTTTGCGCAAAAATTTCCTCTGCCGTCGTCGTTCGATGGATGTCCGGGTTCGCCTGATTCTCGAATTGCTGAGGAATAAAGCTGCGTGGAATCTCTTTTTGCAGCTCCTGCGCTTTGGCAATCGCTCCCGGCATTCTCAGCTCGCTCGGTGTCAAAACAACCTCTGCCCCATACGCTTTCAAAATATTGATCCGTTCCTTCGACATATTGTCAGGCATGACCAAAATCGCGCGATAGCCTTTTGCTGCGGCATTCATCGCCAAGCCGATTCCGGTATTGCCGCTCGTCGGCTCTATGATCGTATCCCCCGGTTGGATCAGTCCCGCTTGCTCAGCCGTCAAAATCAGATTGTAGGCAGCGCGGTCCTTCACACTCCCGGACGGATTGAATTTCTCCAACTTCACAAAAACTTCTGCTGCTCCTTCAGGAACCATGCGCCTCAGTCGAACCATCGGCGTATTTCCAATCAATTCGGTAATGTTCTGGTAGACGCTCATTGTACTCCTCCTGGAAAATTTGCCTTAATGACTATCTCTTAGTAATACTATAAGAATAATACAATTTTTCCGACCTGAAAACGATAAGGGTGCTCAAATGGGAAAAAGCTCCCGAATGAGAGCCTTTTTCCTGTCTAAAAACCATACTTTGCTTTTGTCTGATTCAGGACATCCGCTGCTTGTTGATACAGACTGTTCGCCGATGCTTTCACTTTTGCTTGCCCGCTTTTGTCCACCGAGCCTTGGCGCTGCTTCGCCTGAACGATGGAATCAGTCGCCGTCTTGACTGCCGCATTGATCGCTTTTTCCCGCTTCTCGGCACCCGGCACGCTCGCTTTGACTTCCGCCCAAATCGTTTGGATATCCTTCATGTCGGTCTCCATGATAGCGATCATTTCCTGCATGTTTTTATTTTTATCCTGGATCGAGCCATCCATGGTGTTCATCCCATCGACCAGCACCTTCATACTGCCCAGCGTTCCTTGCATGACCTCGAATTCCATCTTGCTCAAGCCTGGCTGCTTCGAATAAGTACGAATCTCGTCCAAAAGTCTTTGCAGCTCCGCTATTTGATCGTTTGAAAACTGCGCTTCATCCGTAAATTGTAGCTCGTCCAAATACTTTGCCGTTTCAATCAGATCAGCCTCTAGCTTTCCTGTCTGTTCTATTTTTTTGGCGAAGTCGACACGTGCCGCTTCTTTGACTCTTTGTTCTGCTACTTCTTTCTTTTTTACTTCCGCTTCTTCGTTGGTCCGCTTGGTTAATGTCGCCAATTTGCTTTCGTACGCGCTTTTGTTTGTGGCAACAAGACTCGTCAGTCCCTTATTCTCTTCCATAAGCAGCCCGTCAAATTGGAGCTCGTCACCCTTCACTGTGCCGATGATATCCTGACCAGTTGCCGGATTTTTGAGAGTCAGCTGCTTACCATCCAGCGTTCCTTCCAACAAGATCGACTCAGTTTTCAGAACAGGGATACTGTCTTCCGTTTCGACGATGGAATCCGTCATTTCAACGTTTACTTTCTCGTTATTCACCTTGACACTCGTGTATAGCATGCGTGAATCGTCCTCGTACAAATACCCTTCCGCCAGTGTCACAGGACCAAAGAAACGATAGCCTTCGTATCCCAGCAATGCGACGATGACCAGAGCCATGACGATCATGATGCTTTTGTTTTTTCCCTTCATGCTGCGACCCCTTTACCCACATTTTCTATTACGTTTGACCTGTTTTTCCTGCCAAAACGTGCCATAGTTTTATGATACATGAATCGCGGGGGAAAACCCTATGAGTCTAAAGGCCAAAACACTCATTAAAAGTACGTGTTCCCAAAATCGTGACTAAGATCGAGTGTTTGACCTTCTTCGATTGTAATGGTAGAGACCTGATATTTCTTATCCATTAGACTCATTGATAAAAATGCATCCCATTTTTGTATGTATGGTTTCAATTTTGTTATGGGATATTCATCCACAGGCAAGTCAATGTTACGAGTAGTTTGTTCGGATACAACCAAGACGTGGTATTCTCCAATCGGCAAGTTACCAATCTCGTAGTTTCCATACCCATTTGCTTTTACTGCAAATAATCCCGAGTTTTTTGGAGCTAAACCTATTGCAAATACCCCCTCCTCTACATCGGTAATCGTATTTTTATCAAAATCTGTACGAATGAGCAGAATCCTTGCATTCACATCCGGCTTCGTCCCAACAAAATCATTGTACTGCCACGTAATTGTACCCTTGAGTGATCCCTTTTGGGTAGGAAGTGCTGGTTGTTCTACTTGTCCTATGGCATTACTTTGTTGGCCTTGCGTTTCCACAGGATAAGCCGCTGGCATCGCCACGTCTGTTGCAGCATTTGACTGCTGATTTGTGCCCGCTTCCTGACCTGTAGACACCGGGCTTACGGGTGCAGGATGATTCGTTTCCTTTTTCGCTACGGGTCGCGCCCCTAGTAGATCATCAAGATTTTTCCCAGATAAATAGAAAATAGCGCCGCTGGCAATTCCGAGGATGATGGCAACTACCAATAAAAAAGTAAGAAGTTCTTTGAAAAATCCGGGCTTCTTCGCTGCTTTTGCTGTTTTGGCATCTGCCATGGTACCCCTCCGTCAGTCTCTCTATCAAGTTATGTGAAGATTTTCCAATCAATATTTTACCAATAGATAGATTCTAGGTCTAGGCTCCTATGACTCGCATTGCACAGGGAACAGGAAAAAGCCGATGTCTACCAAACATCGGCTTCTCGCACTCTCAATTCTTATACCTCAACCATTTCACGCTCGGACGGATAATACATGCCTGCTGCACCGAGCACTCCTGCTTCCGCTCCAATGGTGGTCAACTGGATGCTCGCTTGGTTTGCCATCCGGGAGATGGAGCGCTCGCGAATGACATTCTTCGCTTCATCTAATAACAACTGCCCATTCTTCATCACACCGCCACCAATGACGATCACCTGCGGATTGAACAGATGGATCAGATTGGTCAATCCGACCCCGAGATAATAACCAGCTTCCTTCATCAAAGTCATGCTGAGCAAATCTCCCCGAACCGCTGCCTCTCCGACCTCTCTAGCCGTTATCCTGCTCAGGTCATTCCCATTTTCCACGAGCAACGAGCTTGTAACGCCATGTAGGAGCTGCTCTCTTGCTCTGCTTGCCAAAGCCAGTCCAGACGTGTAATTTTCCAGGCAACCTCTATTCCCGCACACGCACAGCGGACCTTCCGGATCCAGCGAAATATGCCCGAACTCCCCGGCACTATCGCCAACACCTGTAATCAGCCGTCCTCCACTAATAATGCCAGCACCCACACCCGTACTGACCGTTACATAGATCAAGTCTTTCGTACCTCGTGCACTTCCAAACGCCCATTCAGCTACCGCTGCTGCATTGGCATCATTGATCAATTGCACAGCTACGCCGAATCGTTCTTGGAGCATCGCGCCGATCGGCACATCGCTCCAATTCAAATTGCTCGCAAAAATGACCATTTGACGCTGGGTATCAATAATGCCCGCAGTTGCAATTCCGATCCCGCGAATGCGAGAGAGATGGATGCCACTATCGTCTAGAACGTTTTGCACCAAATCACCGATGCGTCCGATGACTGCTGCCGCTGCCTCTTCTGTTTGTGTCGCTGCGCTCGCCTGACTGAGGATATTACCATGCTGGTCGACGATCGCGGCGATGATCTTCGTGCCTCCCAGATCAATCCCGATGGCATATGGTTTGTTTGGATTCATCTTACGCTTCACATCCTTGCTGTCCATTCACGATTGAAAAATGGCGTCCAACGCTTGGGACGTATGCGCGATCAATTGCTCAGGCAACTGGCTGTAAGGTGAGATTTCCGGGATGATGTAGCCCTCGTACCCAATCTCACGCAATGCTTCCACCACTCGGTTCCATGGAATATCGCCAGCGAGCAGTGGCACGAATCCGGTGATGTTGCCTGTCGACGTCTTGAAATCCTTCACGTGAATCGCTTGGATTCTCTTGCCCAAAATGCGAATCCATTGCTCAGGAAAACCGAATTGCAGCACGTTGCCTACATCAAAATAAGCGCCTACCCAAGGACTGACTACTTCATCGATCAAGCGGGCCATCTCCAGCGGACTGAGCAAAAACTTGTTCCATACGTTTTCTACCCCGATGTATACCTGATGCTGCTCCGCCTTTCTTGCCAAGCGCTGCAATGCTTCACGCGCCCGCTCATAGGCCGTATCATACGGCACCTCAGCCGTTACGAGACCTGGGACGACGAGGACGGTCCGTGAGCCAAAAATGCTTGCCGCCTCTATCATTTTCTCGACAACAAGAATGCCTTTCTCACGGATCGCTTCCTCATTGTGTGTCAACGGATATTTCCATAAGAGGGCAGTAGAGACGCTTGGCAGCTCCAATCCTAGTCCGCGAGCCTCGTCCGCCAGGCCTTTCAATTCCTGCTCTGTCATCTCTAGATGAAAGGGAGCATCTCCCTCGTCCAAATTCAGTTCTACGCCTCGGTAGCCATGTGCTTTCGCCTGGCGAAACATTTCTTGCACGCTCGTTTCCTTTGGGAAGCACCAAGCATTGATTCCCTTTTGAAAAGCCATGCACCTCACTCCCCTTTTCCCAAAATTCTAACCGGCTTCCCTTCTTGTGCCGATTGATTCGCTGCCAACGTTACTTCTAGCGTCTTTCTCGCTGATTCATACGGCGACAAAATCAAGCTGCGATCCCCTGTCACAATCGCTGTGATAAACGCCCGATCTTGCTCCACGTACATATCCACCGTGCTCTCTGAAGTCCGAGTTCCCTGTTCATCCATGATCGCTAATTGCTTTCCATCAATCATGACGCGAAAATCTTTGCCCAAGATTTCTACATTTGTACGGTGATCCTGCTGGATAAAGCACGTATCCAGATGTCCTAGCGCCCCCGACTCAAACGCCATACTGATAGAAGACACGTCTGGAATATCGATGTTTGGAATGTCACGCGAGACGAGCAATGCCATCTGCGCATAGACCTTCTCGATATCTCCCGCCAAAAAACGCATCAGGTCCAAAGTGTGCGTCGCCTGCTCCACAAGCTGTCCGCCTGACTTGCCCATTTCCCTCCACCAAGGTGTCGTGACGAACTTGGTCAAATAATGACCGCGTACAAGGGCAATCGACTTGCCTTCCAGGTACGCTTTCGCTTCCTGCACGATATCGAGATAACGCAGGCAATAACCTGTCGCGGTGATAATCCCTGCCTTTTCAATCGCTGCCTGCTTTTCGCTCACTTTCTGTATATCCAGCCCAATTGGCTTTTCCACAAACAGATGAATCCCTTTCGCAGCCGCCGTTTCCTCAATCTCTTCATGCGCAAAAGGAGGGACGCACACAAACAAAGCATCCAGCTTTTCTGCCTCTAATAGCTCGCGCCAAGAGGTGTAGCCATGTGCACCAATGCGCTCAGCAGTCTCTGCAGCCGCCTCTTGGTTCACGTCGCACACTGCAACGACCTGTACCCTTTCGTCCGCTAGCAAGCCTTTCAGATGATGCTGCCCGATTCCACCTACGCCGATCATGCCTACGCGTACACTCATGCCACATTCACCGTCCTAGCGTAATACAACTGGTTGCTTCTGTTCAGCGGATTGATAAGCTGCGAGTGCTACTTCCACAGCCCGCAAGCCGTCTTCACCCGTAATCGACGGCGCTTTCTTTTCACGCACGCTGGTGACGAAATCTTTGACCAATTGACTGTCCATGTCATCGCCCCAGTTGACCCACTTCAAGCCTTTTTCATTGGAATAGACGTCCAGCTTCTGAGAAAAAGCGTCGAGCGAGATCGTGCCTTCTGTCCCGATAATTTCCATCGTCACATCGCCCCAAGTTGGGAAGGTCTTGTTGCGAGACCAGCTGCAATCGAGTGTGGCGAATACACCGTTCTCAAATTCCATGGTCAAAATACCGCAATCGTCAATCGGTGTATCGGAAAACTTGCTGTCTACTTCCGCGTAGACCTCACGTACCTCTGAGCCCATAAACCAGCGCATCAAATCAACCACGTGAACCGTATGATCGATCACTGCACCGCCGCCGGATTTCGCCGGATCGACGAACCAACCGCCAGGATTTTGGCCACGATTCGTGCCGCGGATCGCCATGATACGTCCCACCTTGCCTTGCTCCACCAGTTGCTTTGCTCGGACGACAGCCGGATGGAAACGGACAGGGAATGCCGTCTGCAAAATGACTCCCTGTTCGCGGCAAAAGTCGATCATCTCTTGAGCAGCCTCTGCTGTTGTAGCCAGTGGTTTTTCACACAAGATGTGCTTGCCTGCCTTCGCTGCCGCTAACGTATGCTCTTGGTGCTTGGCGTTTTCCGAGGTGACAATGACCGCATCGACATCCGTAGCGAGCAGTTCATGATAATCCGAGAAAAACGGAACGCCAAACTTCTCAGCTGCTGTCTTTCCGCGTACTTCATCCTCGTCTGCTACACCAACCAATTGAACCCCTTCCAAATTCGCAACCGCATTTGCGTAGCTGTATGCATGCATATGTGCAACACTGATGATTCCGAGTTTCATGTCCAGTCCCCTCCTACACCAAAGTTACGGGTTTGCCCGTTTCGATCGACACAAGCGCAGCACGAGCGATTTCTACCGCTTTCACGGCGTCTTCTGCCGTCACGATTGGCTCCAAATCACGGTCGATGCATTCGATGAAATGCTTCAGCTCTCTGAAATACGGGTTTTCACGCAACGGACTCTCCGGAACTGCAACTCCGCTCATGCCTGCTTGCTTCGAGCGATTGACGGCCACTAGTGGTTTTTCCTTCGAGCTGTCGTAGGAAATGACGCCTTCCTTGCCTGCCAGCTCCATTTTCATCGCGAAGCCTTCATGTGCCCATGAGCCTTCCACATGTGCAATCATGCCGTTCTTGAAGCGAAGCGTAACCAGTGCGTAATCCATCCGGGCAAAGCCTCGACCAAGCAAGCCTTTCGCGTACACACGCTCCACATCCCCAAAGCACCAGCGCAAAAAGTCAAAATCGTGAATGATCATATCTAAAACAAGGCTGCCACTGTTTTTGTAGTCCGCGTACCAGTCGTTCCACGCTGTCGGGAAGATACCACCACGGAACGTACGCGCCACTCCGACGTTGCCAATCGCACCATCATTGACCAGCTGACGGGACTTTTCGTATTCAGGGAAAAAGCGCAGGACGTGTCCGACGAACAGCTTGACGTTCTTCTCCCGGCAATAATCCACGATAAAACGAGCTTCTTCTTTATCACGAGCCAACGGCTTTTCACATATGACATGCTTGCCTGCGTCCGCGGCCTTTTTCACATAGGTTTTATGAAGGTACGTAGGCAAACACACGTCTACGATGTCGACCTGCTCCAGTTTTTCCATGGCCTCTTCATAGCTCTCGAACCATTCCGTTTTTGTTTCGGCTGCCAGCTCTTTTCCGCGCTCGCTGCGGATATCGACGATTCCAACCAGCTTGACTCCTTCCATGGCAGCATACGATTTCGCGTGAACAGTCCCCATGGTGCCTGCTCCGATTACCAGAACATGATGCATAATGGTTTCACTCCTTTTTTCGAAAATGACTATTTGGACCCAGTTAGGGTAATTCCCTCAACAAAATGCTTCTGCAAGAAAATAAAGACGATGATCATCGGCCAAATGGCAAGAACGGAGCCCGCCATCAAAATCGGGTAGTTCGTCAAGTTTGTGTGCTCACCAGTCAAGTACGCCAAGCCAGCGGAGAGCGGCATTTTATCAGGCGTGCTGTTGACGATTAGCGGCCACATCAGGTCGTTCCAAGACCACAACGCTACGAAAATGGCGAGTGCGATCAAGCCGGGCTTCGCCAGCGGCAGCATAATTCTCCAGTAAATCTGAAAATGGTTGCAGCCATCGAGCTTCGCCGCTTCTTCCAATTCTTTTGGTAGCGACATGAAAAACTGGCGCAGAAGAAACGTACCGAATGCACTGAACAATCCCGGTACAATCAATGCTGTCAAAGTATTCAGCCAGCCAAGCTCTTTCATGATCATAAATTGCGGGAGTAGAAACACCTGGCCTGGAACCATCAAAACGGTCAAGAACAGGATGAACAAGGCGTTGCGCCCTGGAAACTCAATTCGCGCGAATGCGTACGCCGCAAGCGAGCAGAGGAATACTTGTCCGATTACCTTCGCCACGGTTGTGATCACGGTATTCCAATAAAAGTCCAAGAAGGGCAGCATCTCAAAAATATGGGTGTAATTCTCCCATTGATACTTAGTCGGCAAAATGACCGGAGGTACCTGCGTCGATTCGCCAAGTGACTTGAGAGAAGTGAGAACCATCCAGACGAACGGTGCAACCATCACGAGAGCACCCACAATCAACATCAGATGAACCAGCAAATTCTTGGCCGTTTTATTCAGACTCGTATAAGCACTCATTTCATATCCCTCCCATCTGTCCAGTATCGATTAATCATAGTGAACCCATTTTTTCTGCAATTTCATTTGAATAGCGGTGACGATCAGAATCATGACCAGAAGCACGACGGCAACTGCGGCCGCATAGCCACCGTTCCCCGATTCGAATCCATTCGTAAAGAACAAGTACGCCATCGTTTGTGTCTGCTCTGTTGCCGGGTTGCCCATTTTGCTTCCGAGCATCAGATAAATCAGGTCAAATACTTGAAACGCCCCAATCAAGGAAGTGATACTGACGAAAAAGATCGAAGGGGTCAACAGCGGCAGGGTAATCTTGAAAAACATGCGAATCGGACCCGCTCCGTCAATTTCTGCTGCTTCGTAATAGCTTCTCGGTATGCCTTGGAGTCCAGCCAGAAAAATCACCATGTTGTATCCGATAGAACTCCAAACGGCTACGATAATTACCGCATACAAAGCAATAGCGGGATCAGATATCCAGCGTGGGCCCTCAATGCCCACCAAGCCCAGTAAATAATTGATCAGACCGTAATCAGCGTTGTACAACCATCTCCACACCATCGCCACCGCAGCTGCCATCGTCACAACGGGCAGGAAGTACAGGGTGCGATAAATCGTAATGCCCTTAATTTTCTGATTAAGCAGCACAGCGATAAAAATGGAGATGGCGATACCTACTGGAACTGCGACCACTGTATAAATCAGCGTGTTCTTCAGCGCGATCCACAAGTAAGGGTCCTTGAACAACAACTCGTAATTATGTAAGCCAGCCCACTTGTACTTGCCGAATCCTCCCCATTTGGTAAAGCTCAAATATATGGTTTGTACGATTGGCCATAAGTAGAAGACACCCAACCCGATCAGTGTGGGAGCAATCATGAGATACGCCCAGAACCAATCACTTCTCTTCATGCGATTCAACGATTTTTTCGTTTTTGGCTGGACGGCGGCGTGCATTTCAGGCTGCAACTGGCTGCTCATCGCATTCATTCCCTCCTTACATCAGCTTTTCAAAAAAGGATGGCCTCGTCCATGATACGAAGCCATCCATCATGGACCTTTTATTCTTGACTCAGCATTTCGTTCATTTTTTGCGCGAGCTCCTTGGAAGCATCCTCTACGCTCATTTGACCAGCCCATGCCTTGGTCATGAGCTCGGTTTCCAGCTTGGCCCACTTCGCCGTGTCTTTCGAAATCGGATACGGTTTCGCTACAGCTGCCTGATCAATAAAAATTTTCAGATTAAAGTTTGGCATGGATTGCATCCATGTATCTTGTGTTCCGTTAAACGCTGGAATCGCAGCACCCGATTTTGCCAGGATTTCTGCCCCTTCTTTAGAGCCCAAAAATTTCACGAATTCCCATGCTTCCTTTGGATGCTTGGTATTGGCCGCAATCACATTGCCCAGGCCGTGAATGACGCTTGTGTTCTCTTTCCCTTTTGGAAGATACGTCACGTCTACTTTGTCCTTTGTATACTCATTCTTATTAAAAGCGGATGCCATCCATGATCCGTTGTACATCATCGCGATCTTACCTGATTCAAACAGCTGTGTTGCCTCTGTTTCGGACAATTGCGCTGCGGTTGGCGATGCTTTTTCGTTGATCAGGTCTGTCCAAAACTTGAGACCTTCGATTGTTTCCGGTTTGTCATAGCCGGACGTTTTCTTGTCTTCCGAAATGATATAGCCACCATTTTGATAGATGGTGTTATAGAAGCCGTCCTGTCCATAAGGAGGTGCTGCAATTCCCCAAACGCCTTTTTTCTCATCCGTCAGTTGTTTTGCTACTTCCTTCAGCTTGTTCCAATCCCAGGTTTCGTCTGGATACGGTACTTTTGCATCGTCAAGCAGTTTCTTGTTGTACCAAAGGCCAATGGTGTCGAAATCTTTCGGTAGCGCGTAGTTTTGTCCATCGTAGGTGTAGAGATCAACGAGAGCTTTTGGATAATTGTTCAGATCGATGCCATCTGCCTTGATTTGATCTGTAATCGGCAAGAGCATGTCATTCGCTGCGTATTTAATGATACGCGGACCATTAATCCAAAAAATGTCCGGCAAGGTGCCACCCGTTGCGGCTGCCTCCATCTTTGTCCAATATTGTTTGTTAGGCGTTAGCTCGATCTTGATGTCCACGTTCGGGTTTTTTTCGTTAAACTTTTTCGCCATTTCCTCTATCGCTGGCATTTGGTTTTTGTCCCACAGCGCGTACGTGAGCGTTACCTTTTCGCCTGAAGCAGCACTGCCAGTCGTTCCAGCTGGCGCTGAGCTCTGCCCGCCGCCCGAACATCCTGCCACTGCTACCAAGAGAGCAGCCATTGCAATCGAAACCAACTTCTTCATCAGAAATCCCTCCTCGATTTACGTTCTCCTCTTTTACCCCCAGAATATAGCCAAACCCGACACGCTTCCCTTTTCGACTCGCCCCCTTTCAACGATTTTTTATGGTTCAACTTTCTTTTTCCAGTGATCAAATAAAGTATGCAAAAAAGATGTTACAAGCTGAAGTGAAAAACATCTTGTAACAAAACAGCAGCAGCAGCCTTGACCTCGAAATCAGCCCCCAATACAGTTGGACGGAATTCCAGGCCTTCAACCATCGTCCCCATCGCTTGAACCATCACTTGCTTTTGGATGCGCTCAAACAACACTTGGTTGTCCCGTATCATTTCTCCACCGAGAATAATCAAGCTCGGGTTGAACAAATTCACCAGGTTCACAATACCGATCGACAAGTACGAAGCGATCTCGTCGACGATATCTTGGCATACTTGATCCCCTTGATGCAGGGCTTGGCGGAAGACATCAAACGTGATTCTTGTCATGTCTCCGTCAGCCAAATCCATGACGAGCGTTTCTTTTCCGCGTGTAACGGCGGACAGTAAGCCTGAGTAAATGGCCGGCCACGCCACGTAATTTTCCAAACAGCCGACGTTTCCACAATCACAGCGCATCCCACTTCGATCGACTGTCGTATGCCCGAATTCACCTGCTCCACCACGGCTTCCGCGGAAGATGGAACCGTTTACAACAAGTCCTGAACCAACCCCTTCTCCTACGGTAACAAACAGGAGATTATCAGCATTCATTCCACCACCGAAGTTTTTTTCTGCCAGCGCGATTGCATTGGCATCATTGTCGAGCCATGTTTTTAGCCCAAAGCGCTCTTCCGCCATGTCCTTTAGCGGAACATCATGCAAACGCAACTTGGAGTTGAAGCGGATGACCCCACTGGCTGCATCGACAATCCCTGGTGCGATGATGGAAATGCCTAGACATCGACTGACATCATCCACCGACTGGAGAAAGTCCTCAATCGAATCCAGCACATACTGGATGATCAGGTCACTCACTAGACCAGCTTTCACCGGATAGATTTTCTTTTGCTTTGTAGTCGCTTCCAAATTCATTTCGGCAATCGTAATCGCTGTATTCGTAATGGAGACGCCAATCAAAAACTTCCCGTCTGGACAGAAGCGAACCATAATCGGCTTGCGGCCACCCTTTGACTCACCTGTTCCATCTTCTGCAACCATACCGTCCCGGATCAGCTCATTGACTGCCGAGGTGACCGTTGTTGGACTGATGCCCTGCTTTTTGGCGATATCACTTCGCGAGATAGGCCCAAACTGGCGAATGGTGTCGAGTATAATAAAGCGATTAAGCTCTTGGATTAGTTTCAGATCTCCAGTTCTGCGCATCGTATTCGTTCATCCTTTGTTTTTCCAATGACTTTATAAAGTGATCATACTGAAATTTTTATTTTGTGTCAATTTTGTTTTTTCTTAGATTTCAATTAATTTTTCTTGATCGACTATCACCTAGACCTCCGACCCCAGACAAGCTGATATACTTGAATTACCAAAACTTGTTTGAGGTGACCACACGCGTATTTGCAAAAAACGTTGCCCTAACAAATGGCACTGCCAAGTTCGGTTACAATTGCCCATTAGCCACTCTCATCTGGAAGCACGGCTCCACCCACTATGAACTAACGTATCATTTTTATTATGAGGAGGATGTGGAAGCCAAACTGGTGGATATCGCCAATACTTACAACCAAAAGAACCTCCCTTAAACCGTTGGAAAAGGAGGTTCTTCTTGCATGTGCTCTTATTCTGTGGGACCGTAGGTATAAAACTCACCCGTCAACGCATCTATTTTTGCATCGAATAAACTAGGTAATGTATAAACGAGAGAAGCTTTGCCTTCCTCTTGCAAGATATACTGTAGCTGCAACGGATATTTCTTGAGTAAAGCGGCTGCCGCTTTTTCCTGGGAGATTGCCTTCTTCGGATCAAGCATCACTCCATTGACCTTTTCATTGAGATCGATCCCCATAACTTTCCCGTTGCTGCCGTTGATCAAGATACGCGTCCGCCAATCCTCTACAGGAATCCCTTGCTCTTGCTTCACAAAATGAAAGGAGTATTGATTTGTACTTTCATCATATTCTCCGGGCTGAAGTAGCAGCAGCTCGCCTGTATCAGCAGGAACGATCTCTGCTAATTCATTTATGGCAAATTGCAAAGCCTGCTCTTGCGTCAATTTTTTGGTAGATGCCTTTGACACACTTGTATCTACGACACGATAGTACACGATTGAACCTGTTTTCGGCTCGATTAACATGCTCCCAATCCATCCGTCTTCAGTCCTCCACGAATAATTCGTACGCCCCTCCCATTTGTGTGTTTTCCAGAAATAATCGATAATCACGGGTTTTTCACCAGTCAAATCTTCAAAAAAGGCATTCCCTTTCGAGAAATCATAACCGGTACGCTGAGTCAGATATACTTGTGCTTCTGTTCGGGATTTCACTACGGCCTGGCTGGTACCCTTTGGTTTCACATTCACTTTACTATGATACGGCATATTCACGCTGTCTTTGCCGGACACGGCATCCAACTTCCCGGAGAAAGCAGGGACGTAGAGGAGCTTGTATGTTTTTCCATCTTGATCGAGGGAATACCATAATTTCATATAGGTGGACAGCTGATTCTCGGCTTTTTCTTTGGAAAGGATCTGATCCAATTTCGCGAAGGAGATTTTTCCGATAGATTTGCCAAGGGATTTTCCTATGATTTGTCCCTCGTGATCAACTTGTACCTGAATGATATCGTCTGTAAAAGGAACACCGTTGACCATACGTACAAACTGAATGGTATTTGTTTGTCCATCGAAAACCTTCGCAACCCCGTCCCCATCCAGTTGGTATCCTGCCATGTCTTCTCCATACAACTTTTTCATAAACGACACGGCTATTTCTTTCGATTTGTCGATAGGGTATAGCGTTTGGCTTTTTTTGTTATATGCTTCATGTTTACCAAACTCAAGTAGATCCCCCGTATTTTTATCGAGGACTAAGTAAACGAGATCGGCTCTGTTTTCTTTGGACTTGTACTTATTCACGATCAGATACGCGTTTTCTTTCAATACCACTTCCGTAGCTGGATAATCTTTCAGATAAGGGAGGAGGCTAGCTGCTTTCTTTACTCCTTTTTCTACCAGCTTGTTTATTTCGGGTGTCACTTGCTCTACTTTTCCTTTTTCTGAAGTAGAAGTTATCGAGTTCTCTCCTGCCAATGCACCACTAGGAGATGACATTGCAATACTTGCAGCCATCAGGAGGAACACAGCGTGCGTCACTTTTTTCATCATTTCTCTTCCTCTCGTCTGTTCATTTTTGCTTTCTCCCATTCATTATTCGAACCGCAATCTGTTTTGTTTCAATTTTCCTGAAAAATTCACACAAAAAAGTATTCCTCCGATGAATCGAAGAAACGATGGACGTATTTGCCTGCTACTCCCGATTCTGGTAAGCAACGAGGTTGCAGTGATCCAATCGGAACGCTGAGCCTTATGGCTTGGCTTATTTCTTATGTATGTTAAAATTTACAAAAAAGGGAAACGAGGCGTTAGTATGAGTGAGCAGCCCTTTTGGTTTAAAGCGATAGCAACGATTGTTGTTGTCATTGGAATTTTAGCACTACTGACAAGTGTCGCTTTCTTTCAGCTATTAGCATTAGTAGGCCTTGTCGTTATCTGTGCGTCGAAAGGCGTATTGGAATGGAAAAAGAACAGAGACTGGGCTGTTATTATTTTTGGACTTACTGCAATCCAAATCGTTATTTTTATCAATGCATGTTATCACTTTTTCACATAAGCCACAGGCCCAGTCAGCACAAAAGGAAAATATTTCTTGATAACTATTATGAACATTAATATAATAATAGTGAATTTGGAATTTTAAGGAGGGGCTTCTATGAATACTGCAATTGCGATTCTTACTTTTATTGGAGATCTCATTCCATTAGTCCTCCAACTGTTAAAAGCCTTTGCTTAATTTCCAAACGAGCAAATAGGGGCTGTTCCTCCGTCATTTTCATGACTGGAGGGACAGCCCCTTCCTTACTTACTGCGTATCTGCATTTCCTTCTGTTTCTGGTGTTTGTTCTGTTTCTTCAGTTCCTTCTGTTTCTTCTGTTTCCTCCACAACTGGCTCATCTACATAACCCTCGACGCCTTCAACTGCCGCTTGTTGTTGAACCTGCCACAGAGCTGCTACATTTGGTGGCTCCCACCCTACGAGGGAAGTGTGTGGTTGCAGACATTTGTATACCTTGCCTTGATAGCTGACCAAATCACCAGCTACGTAGTTTACATTTGGCGCCCATGCTGGCGCTCCCGGATTTGTAGCGTCTGTTACGCCAACGACCTCAACGCTCTTCTGTGAAGAATTACCTGCTGCATCCTTTGCTACCACAGAGAAGGTATAAGAAGTGTTAGGCGTGAGTCCTGTGACAGTTGCATTCGTAGTCGTTACATCCACAGCCAATGCTGTTCCGTTGTAAACCTCGTAATTCGTCACCGCGATATTATCCGTAGAAGCAGCCCAACCGAGACTGATACTCGTACCTGTTTTCCCTGTTATAACTAGATTGCTAGGTGTGCTTGGCGGTTGATTGTCTGGTTGAATTGTATCCGTCGTAACCGCTACCTCATTGCTTGCTACGGAGGAATTACCTGCTGCATCTTTCGCCTTCACAGTGAATTGGTAAGCGGTTCCAGAAGTAAGTCCGCTAATCGTCGTAGTTGTACCGGTTACCGTTTTTGCAAGCTGAGTGCCATTGTATACCTCATAGCCAGTAACCCCTACATTGTCGGTAGCAGCTCCCCAACTCAGGCTAACACTGGTCGCTGTTTTTGCAGTCGATTGGAGATTAGCTGGCGCTGTCGGGGGTACGTTGTCGATGGGAGCTGTCCCGCCCAGAAGATCGCCATACACTTTATCTAGCAGTGCTTTGTTACGGTCTCCGCTAAATTCCCAGAACATCGCGCCTGCCAGACCTTTGGATGTAATATAAGAAGTTTTGTGTCCGATTGAAGTCACGTCGTCATAGCTAATATATGTTTTCGAAGCCGGGTTGAAGAGATAGGGCACTTTTGCCGCGTCATTCCAGTGGCGTGTGAAGCCATTTTTGTTCACATAATTATTTTGGATATCCGTGAAGTCAAGCATGCCAGGTTCCCATGTTCCTGTTGAAGGCCCAGTGCAATTTTGATATTCTCCATTGTTAGACGTTCCGCAACCCGACCAGCCTCTCCCGTAAAACGGAAGCCCGAGCACGAGCTTGCTGGCAGGAACACCATCACGGAGATGACCCTCTACTGCCGTTTGAACATTGTAGGTTTGAGCATTTGGCAAACCTGCTGCTCCTGCTGCTGGATCATAGGCCAACGGCGCGTTATGTCCAGTCTGATTTTGGAAGGCTCCATAGAAGTCATAGGTCATAATATTGATCCAATCCACAATTCGGGCAATATTTCCAAGCTCTGTATTAGCGGCATAGCTAGGGCTGGCACCAGAGGCAATCGTCAAATAGTACTCTTTGCCATCTGTTACCTCAGCCGCATCGAGCTTATCTCTGACAGCCTTTAGCAACAACGTATAATTTTGTTTATCTTCTGGACGTTTGCTGTTTCCAGCCAACCCTCCACTAACCGGGTACTCCCAATCGAGATCGACTCCATCCATCTGATACTTCCGGATAAAATCTACCGAGGATTGTGCAAATGCTTGGCGTGCAGCCGGATCTGCTGCTACATCAGAGAAGCGATTGGACCATGTCCACCCCCCGATCGATATCAATGTCTTCAATTGAGGGTTTTTTTGCTTTAATTTTGCCAATTGATTCAGATTTCCGCGAATCGGCTGATCCCATTTATCGCCTGGAAAGGATTTTTGCACATCAATCCATGGATCTCCGAGAACGACTGTACCATTCGGAGCGTTAATATTGCCTACTTCATCCTGGCAAGCCCAAGTTTGTGGATTAGGCCCCGTTGGATCTGAGTTGCCGTGTCTGCCATTCCAGCAAATATCCGCAAATGCGTAGTTAATATGCGTTACTTTATTGGGATCGATATCCGTTACATTGTAGTTTCGTCCGTAAGCTGCCCATGAGGGATAATAGCCAATAATTTTGGAATTGGATACCGCTGTCGCCTCCGCTTGATATTCCTCTGCTTGCGCCGACTGTGCCACCATGGGCAATACGGAGGTGACAAGCAGGGCACCTACCATTAGTACATTCCTAACACATTTCTTAAATTTCATAGTATCCCTCTCGATCTTCATGGATTTTGTTACAAATCCATCTTATTACGACTTATATCACGATATGCTAATACATTTACATAAATGGTAATAAAAGGGTGTTTAAGCGCAAATGAACATAAAAAACCCTCCCTTCCGACCAAGGGAAGAAAAGGGAGGCTGGGTGGACTGGGTTCAAATCTCTAGTTCACCAAGTCGAACGAGTTCGACTACTGCCTGAGATCGACCTTTGACACCTAATTTTTGCATAACATTACTAATGTGATTGCGCACAGTCTTTTCGCTGATGAAGAGTTGTCCGGCAATCTCTTTGGTTGTCTTATCTTGGACCAAGAGTTCAAACACTTCTCTTTCGCGATTCGTTAACAACGGCTTGGTTTGGTCGCTACCCTTCAATCGTGCCACCCCTCCTTGTGGGCTCTACAGGAACAAGGTTGAGGGATTACAGAGTCACCTTATCCTATGATGGGGGGTGGGTGATGGTGCCGGAATTTCAAGGATTTTAGGCTTTTGCCTTACATCCTATTCAGAAAATGGGCAATGGGTTCCGAACACCGCTGAGAAACCTCTTCGACATCCGCCGTGAATTTTTCCGTTCGAGACGGCGATGGCCACCAGTTGTCCCCCGTTCAGATCGCGACGAGTTCGCCTCGCCTGCTGAGATTGCCGTCGAAACCCAAGGCCAACACCGCCCCCGACACTCCAGTCTATTCACCCAACACACATACTGCTCCCTTCTTTTCGACTTCCTTTCCCTTGTTTTTAACTGGATCGACCAAAAAAGGCCCTTGATCCGAAAAAATCAAGGGCACTCGCCATCAAATGAACGGTGTACGATTATACGTTTGCTCGAACTTATCACGCAATCCTTTGGCCAACAAGCTAAACGATCCAATGGCGATCATGAATGCCCCCAGTGGTACGAGAAAAATCCACGTATAGTTACTGTAAATAAAGCCTCGGTAAGACCCAAGCAGTCCTGCCCATTCATGTGTGATCGAATGATACAGTAGGGGATCAAAGGTCATTTTCGTACCACCTACAAACAGGTCAAATATGCCAAGAAGGCCCATCAATGTCATGACAGCGATCATTTCGGTCACCATCATGATGATGAGTTGCTCCTTCAAATGTGGCAAGATGTGGCGAAAAACGATTTGGTTTCGGCCAGCTCCCAGTGCAATGGCAGCCAAAACGTATTGAGATTCTTTAATTTGTTCAGCCTTTTGACGTACAGAAGAGGCTACGGAAGGTATTCCAAGTACAGAGACAAGCCCAATGAAAAGCAGCACGAGCGTGAATGTCGGCAGCTCGGAATTGATATTGATGCCTTTCAAAAGAAAATACACGGGGATAAATACAGGCATATAGCTCCATGCATTTTCAATAGCCATCCACCAACGCTGCTCTTTATCTTGAATGCCGATATAGAGTCCAATCCATGTACCAAGTAGCACGCGAATAAATGCGACCGCAAGAGTAATAAAAACAGTGTATGGCGCTCCATGTAGCAAAAGGGTCAGTAAATCATAGCCCCATTTGTCGGTGCCGAGCAAATGATCCTCTGACGGCGGAAATGGTGGTGAGACCATGCTTTGTTTGCCATTTATCTCCTCATGACGTAGCTTCGCTTGATATTCCAAGTCATAAGGAGCCAAATAAGGCCCCGCCACAGCGATTACGATCAAAAGGAACACGAAAATACTCCCTAGCCATAAAGACAAATTGAATCGTTTTTTCATCCAAAAACCTCACTTATTGCCATCGAAGTCACAAGCCCTCATGCTGCCCAGACTAATTCTTAAATGAATGGCGTCCGACTATAAGTCTGTTCAAACTTCTCACGCAATCCCTTTGCCAACAGACTAAAGGAACCAATTGCAATCATATAAGCAGCAAGTGGGATCAAGAAAATCCACGTGTAATTCGTGTAGACAAAGTTTCGGTAAGTCCCGAGCAATCCTGCCCATTCATGCGTGATCGAGTGATACTCAACAGGGTCGTAGTACATCGTTGTCCCGCCTACAAAAAGTCCAAATATCCCTAGAAGACCCATCAACGTCATGACAGCGATCATCTCTGTCACCAGGACAATAACCAAATGCTCCTTCATATGCGGCAAGATGTGGCGAAAAATGATCTGATCCCGCCCAGCACCCAGCGATGTCGCAGCTAAAACGTACTGGGATTCCTTGATTTGCTCCGTTTTTTGACGGATGGACGCAGCTACCGAAGGCGTCCCTAGCACTGCGACAACCAATATAAAAAACAACACGAGCGTAAACGTTGGCAATTCGGGATTGATATTGATTCCTTTCAATAAAAAATAGACAGGAATAAATATCGGCATGTACCCCCAGGCGTTCTCAATCGCAATCCACCAACGCTGCTGCTTGTCCAATATTCCAATATACAGTCCGATCCATGCTCCAATCAATAATCGCAATAACGCAATCAAGAGTGTAATAAAAATCGTGTAGGGTGCCCCGTGAAGCAGCAAGGTAAGCAAATCATAGCCCCATTTATCCGTACCCAACAGGTGCTCGCCTGACGGTGCCAAAGGCGGTGAAATGATCACTTGCTTCCCGTTCACCATCTCATTGCGCACTTTCACCTGGTAATCGATGTCATAGGGGGCCAAATAAGGTCCGGCTACACCAATAACCATTAGAAATAATACCAGGCTACAGCCTAGCCATAAAGCCCAATTGAACCTCTTCCTCATACCATAACCTCACTCATTCCAAAAGAAGTCTGTGTTATTTATACACAACCGCGCGTTCAATCACATACAGAATGAGACGAATCAATAAATAGACCAAAATGGATAGCAAAATAATACCTAACAGCCCCATGACAGCAGCATTGAATTCGTAACCGCCATCTTTGCTGAAAATAAAGCGGGTCAATCCTACGACGTTTAATAAGTACTCGACAATAAACAAGTTGGCTACCGTAATCGCAATCGTCTTCTTTAAATCAGCAATGAGAAACGGCTTGATATTTTTATAGACGTGATGAATGAGAACATGCCAAATCCCCATCCCCTTGGCAAGTGCTGTTTTAATGTAGTCTTCGCCACCGATTTGTGCATACTTCAGGCTGACTACCTTCATGAGGAAGATCGTTGGTCCAATCGACAGCAGCGTGATCGGAAACCAAGTACTCTCAGAGTCACTTACGGGTGACAAGGTGATTATTCGAATGTTCGTCAGCTTGTAAAATCCGACCGCACCCACAATAGAAACGACAATCAGGATAAAATCAGGAATCGTGGCAAGCAGATTCAAAACCTTTTGAAATTGACGTACGATCCGAAATCGCTGCAAGAGCAATCCAAAAATAATACTCGCAACGACTGCGACACTAACACTTGCGAACAGTAGTTCAAAAGAGCTAATTGCAAATGGGAGGATATCCTCTGCGATGCTCCTTTCCGTTTGCCCCGAATAATAGGTTCCGAGGGAGCCCTCTGCAATCTGCTGAATCAGATATACCGTATGAACGATGATATTTCCCGGCTCGAACACAATTTCTTCCTTTTGCGTATATAGCATGAACGGCCCACCGCAAACGGCGATGACTAGGAAAAACATCCCAAGTAATTGCTTCACATAGGTCAATCTCTCATACCCCCTTACTATTTCCAACAATACACTATCTATTAAAAATCATCCAGACAATAGAAAATATTTTATTTTTTTATTCTATTCACAAAAAAGACGGCCATTAGCCGCCTCTATCTTATCACAATAATTTGAATATCCAGTCTGCCCATGTCGTGAAGATCGAGTGGTGCTATCAATGCTGTTCCTGCCATGTCTTTCAAGTCATGCTGGTGTAAAAATAAGGGCGGGGTTATGTCTACAATAACACCTCGATTGGACAAAAGCGTACTCGCATTCCCGGAAATCATGTTCCCCAACTCGGAAATGGCACTTTTTCCGAGCTCATCCATCTCTTGCACGGGATAACCGCCCATCATGGCCGAGACAATGCGCAAAGCCAATTCCTCTTGCAGACCGAAAAAGACCTCACCTTGTAATTGACCTGTCATTCCGATTCGAATCCATGTATGGCCTTCTACATGGCTCCATTCTCTTTCAGCTAACTCTCCACGCGAAATGTCGACATTGCATACTTGTTGAATCACGGACGAAGCTGATTCAAGAAATGGATCAAGGTATTGGACTATCATCTGCGTTCTCTTCCTTTCCCGGGCAATTCACTCTTAGAGGTTGTTCAAAAAGTCGTCTTTTGATCACGTAGTAGTACTGGAAGCCTATTCGACATCGAAAGAGGTTTTCACCTTCAACGTCCGGTGCTCATGTAGGTTCCCTACACTCCGCTCCTCCTTTTTCAGGTTCTCACCACTTTCTCGGTGCTGAAAAGACGACTTTTTGAACACGCACTCGTATAGGACTATCATAATGTCGATTTTTGGCAGATGCAATAGGATTACGAAAACTTCATAGGCATAAGGTCACGAAAACAAGGTGTGCTGGGAAAATAACCCTCTACTTTTGTCTCATGACGAATGGTATAGATAGCCGTGCACGTTCGCAAGTCTAATATTTCTACCCCAATCTCATGCTTACTCAATTGCCACATCGGAAGCTGGACTCGATCGAAAGCAAAAACAGTATCTCCAAATGCCAAGCATTCCTGTATACAGCGTACAGCATCGTAATGCTCATCGGCCTCAAGCAAATGAACTGGCTCCAAACCGAATTGTTCGATCAGATGAATGCGATCCCATAATTGCTCTGCCCCACGCTTCCTCCTCGCGGTCCTTCTCGGTGATAGCACAGGGTACTCTCTCGTAACATATTCCCACATGATCCCGTGATAAAACATCGAATGGAATCCTCCCACAAAAATTTGGCCCGGCACTAGCCTTTTAGCTGCTAATGCCGGGCCCGCTCGCCTATTTTTTCTTTCCGACGACGTTCACCTCAGCTCGGACTTCCCTACCCAGCGCATCAGTGGCGACAACCGTCAGTTTTTGCTTGCCTTCCTCTACCTCATGTAGCACCAAGCGAAATAGCCCACGATCATTCGCGTTGGTCTGAAAGCTCTTTGAACCATAGTTGATCTGGAGGTTAACAGCACCAGCACCCGTCACTTTTCCTTCGATGGGCAGTGCTTCACCCTCCTGCCCTTCTAGCTGTTTGTTTGGTAGCTGTATCGTCGGAGCTGGCACTGTTCGTGCCTTGTAGGATATACGCTGCTCCCCATTGCTTATGACGACCGACCCTGCATTGGCATCGACATACGCATAAACCAGCAGCATACTTTGATTGCCTGCACCATCTTTCCCTTCAAGCAAAATGCGATTTTCTCCCTGCTTCATACTCAAAATTTGCGTTACGTATTTTTGCGCAGGGATTTCCAATTGCTCTTCTTCAAAGGAGGACACGATTTGCCCATTAATACTTACCTGCCCTTTATAGGTTTGATCTCTGTACATAAAGCGGACCGGAACCAGTATGTTCTTCGTTGCTGGATCGAACTGTACGTCTTCGCTGCCATCATTTAGCAATTGCAGCGTCGGCGGACTCGTATCGACGATGACCCGCTGCGTGAATTGGCGCTTGTTTCCATACATATCCATTGCACTGTACATCACATAGTTGAGGCCTTCCGTTAATCGCAGGATGGTTTCAAATGATCCATCCGTCGCCAGCTTTACAGGCGTTTTGTTAATCGACAAGCGGACTCTGTCCATCATATCCTCGCCTGTTACTTTGCCCCTGAAGGCCACATCCGGCTGCTTGGATATTTTCAGATAAGGAAACAAATCATCCGGGAACTCCACAAATGGCGGAGTGCTGTCACTTTTCCCGTTAATATGCGCCACACTGATATTCCCTGCGTAATCATACGCTGCCACACTCATTTTTTTATCCGGCTGATTAATAAGTGTACTCGTCACTTTTGGAGAATAGGGTCCTCCTACCCTTTTGCCATTTACATAGAGAAAATAGGCCTGGATATCTTTATCGCGGCTGCTCCACTGAACCCGGTTTCCTGACACAGATGCTGTAATAACAGGAGCTTTTGTATCCACGCGGATGGGGAGCGTCATCGATTGCCAATTGGCATTGCGTCCGTCTATTTTGGCCTTGATGGAAAATTGGTACTGTCCATCAGGCGCCTGTATATATGCGCCTTTTTGCGGTGAAAAGATCTTTCCGTCCCAGCTCCACGCTTCCTTTTCCGTATAATAGTATGGCGTCCCCAGCTTGGATTGGTCGTACTTGCTCACCTTTTCATCGCGCACAAGCGTGCGAACCGGCTTGCCTGACTGGTCTAATACTTCGACGATAATATGGCGGGCATTGCGCAAAAATGTAATCGAAGGAGCTGCGACATCGTAATGCCCGTCCCCGTTTGGCGAAAAGGCAATCTGATTGGGATCGATTTTCGCACCGCCATCCGATTTGACACCTGTAACACCTAGATAATCCCGATAGCGCCATTTGTCGTTGCGTTTATCGTGATACCAGCTCGTCTTGACACCCGTTCGGTTTTCCTGGCTTTCTGCCTCCCATACGGGCTGATCCATAATCCTCGGTTCATCCCAATCGCCGTAGAAGCCATAAAACGGCGTACGTAACGTAGGCAACTCCTTATCATCTGGTTGAAAGGAAATAAAGCCTTCTGCAAATTGATTGCGTGCCGAGCTTGGCGGAATCGTGAGCGTTACCTTCACTTCCTCTAACTTCCCCGGCTCAACTGTAACCTTAGGAGCGGAAAATTGCAGTTCTGCCCCCTCGAAATGGGTATTTGTCAGCATGTTAAGCCCATTCTTGCGCAAGTCAGTCATGACACCAAACTCATTTTGCAGCTGATACGTAATCGGCTTTTTGCCAAACTTGTTATTAACAAGCAGAGAAAAGGTCGTTGAATTCCCGATCTCTCCTAATGAGACACCTGCTTTTCCTTTTGCAGTCACAACGATGGCTGGCGTCTTGATCGCCTTAGCAATTTGCATCAAACCTGCCCCTTGAACCCGTGGGCTGTAAGGTACTTTTTTTGCTTTCTCTTTATCCGTTGCCGGGATGCTGATTTGTGGATCGATAATCGGTTCTGCTGTATTCATCGCCGCAGCCTTTAAGGTATCAACAAGCGATCTGCCTTGCAGGTTCCGCCCTTGCTTGAGATAGCCTTGCTTCAGTAAAGCCATCCCCCCTGCCACATGTGGCGTCGCCATGGACGTACCACTTTTCACGGCATATTCAGACTCTCGTGTGAGTGACAAGATGCCCCCACCTGGAGCCGCAATCTCCGGCTTGAATTGCAAATCGGGTGTTGGTCCCCATGATGAAAAAGCCGAGATCGTTCCTCCGTCTGGATAAGGCATTGAGTTTTGTCCATATTCGCCGTTAAATGAGATCGTCACTTTCTTGCCTTTTTTAATCGCTTGCGCCATTTGCTCGCCCATGTGCTTCAAGATAGAAACGGCCGGGATTTGTTTCGCATGCTCCGCACTGATAATGAGTGGTCCCATTTCATTGTTGTAGATGACAGCACCGACTGCTCCTGCTTCTTTGGCGAGGCGCAGCTTTTCGTCGAATGAAATGTCGCCTCGCTCGAGCAATACCACTTTATCTTTTACGGAAACATTGTAGTCTTCCTTCTTCCCTTTCCCCATATAGACAAGCGGATACGGCTTCATCAGCGTCATGACTGGGTTTATCGCACCCCCGCCTTCCACATATCCCGATAAATACACGACTTTCTCCATACCGGGTACCCCTTGCACCGTGAAGCTATAGCCAGCAAGTGCAGTAGCGTTGACAGAGGCAACGGAAAGCGCATCAGGACTCAATCCCGGAGAACCGATCATGGCGATATCCGGATTCTGTGCTCGTACCTTATCACTGCCGAAATACGCATCATTGCCGGCCGCTGCCACTACTATGATCCCATTGTCGACTGCTTTCTTTACAGCCATTTGCTCCACATTTGTTTCATCCACGTAGCCCGCAGAGGAGCCGAGACTCAAGTTGATGACATCTGCTTTTTTCGTAATGGAATCATTGATCGCAAATAAAATCGATTCCCCCAGCCCAGGTACCTCGCTTTGATAATTGGAGAATACTTTTTGACTGATAAGTTGGGCCTCAGGAGCTACACCTTTTACTTTTCCGTTCGCACCAATAATTCCCGCCACATGGATACCATGCTGAGATTCCGATACGTCTTCAGTTGTTTGCGTACGGTCAGCCCAGTTAAAGCCAGGGATCACCTTCTGGGAAGAACCTGACTTTTGCATGGCTGAACGCTTATCATGCGGGGCAGGCAAATCAGGGTGGCTCGGATTGACTCCCGTATCGATCACGGAAACGAGCATCCCTTCCCCTTTTACCCCTGCTTCCTCCCAAGCCCGAATCGCCTCAATCATTTCCAGCGAATGAACAGGGGCAGTTTTTAATTGCTCGCCTCGTAGCTGCAATTCTTGTGGCTGCCATTCATCTGCCTTCGTTCTAATTAGCCCATCACTGTGTTTTTCGATCGCCTTGCCTGTATGTAATGGCTGCATTTCCGTAAGATCCTGCAATATCTGCGTACGAATGGTCGCTGATCCTTCAAACGCCGTTGTGCTGACAGTCGTTGCGGGAAGCAAAGCCAATATCAATCCAATGCTGCATACCTTTTTCTTCATCGTTTGCCCCCTTGCTGGAAGTCATTCCATTATGTTTTCAGTTTTCACTAGGAATCGCTTGGGTATTCCCTTCTTTTCGCGAAGGTTGACAAACGAAGTATTTTCAGCCTATATTTAAGTGCGTTAAATATTACATATTAAATATTCCAAATAACGAAGCAATAGATTAAATAAGGAGATGATACGAGCATGCCCTCCCCTTCAACAGATACGCTTGAGCGCCTACAGGAGGCGTTTCGTACCATTATGCGCACGATGGGAACGCAATTAGCCGAACCTGTCTCTGGTTTAACTGGCCCGCAATTCTACATTCTTCATCAGTTGGAACAGAAGGAAAAATGCACCGTAGGAGAATTGGCTGAATCAATGGGGGTCAAACCAAGTGCAATCACAGCAATGGTCGACCGTTTGGATAAACACGGCTTCGTCGCCCGTGATCGTGATGAGGAAGATCGCCGAGTGGTTTACATCAGCTTGCGTGATTCTGGCAAACATATTTTGAAAGTTGCCAAGCAGAATCGGAGAGAAAAGCTAAATAAAATGTTCTCTCACCTCACCGAAGATGAACTCCAGCACTTCGTCAGCATTTTTGAAAAGCTGGCGGTGGCGGCGGTCATCGAGGCGAATTGAAAAAACTCGTTGTATGTTGCTGGTGTGGTGGGGAGGAAACAGGAGAAAACGCTCAGCTTCT
>NZ_PXZM01000014.1 GCF_003013395.1 Brevibacillus fortis
ATTCTTCTCTGACGTAACTGATCACACGGAAAGCTCGTAGAGGAAACAGGAGAAGAAAGCGAAGATCTTAGGGACGCCGACCGAGACGCAATGCAAAAAGCGAAACGCGCTCTTAAGCGTCCACCTCTGAAACACATCCTGAAAAGACTACTTTGGACGCGGTTTCGCTTTTTGCATGGAGTCGTGCAGTCAATCCCCCAGGGGGTGGCCCTAGAATCCGAGCGTTTTCTCCTGTTTCCTCCCCACCACAACAGTAACTTAAGGATCCTGTTATGTGGCTGCGGTGAAGAGAAGAATATTTCCAGTCTAGGCTCCAGGCTCCGTCCCCCGGGGAAGTGAGCACTGTCCGCTCCGAAGGGATTAGCGGGGAAACGCAAAAGTGGTAGCCGCTTCGATGTATGGGCAAGTTGCGTTTCTTTTGCCCGCTAATCCCTTCTCCGCTCGGTAGGACTCCACAAGTCGCTACGTCTGGAAATATTCTTCTCTAGCGTATCTGATGTGATTCTTCAATTTTTTAAGGCTTTAAAAAATCGGATCACACGGAAAGCTCGTAGAGGAAACAGGAGAAAAAAGCAAAGATCTTAGGGACACCGACCGAGACGCAATGCAAAAAGCGAAACGCGCTCTTAAGCGTCCACCTCTGAAAACACATCCTGAAAAGACTACTTTGGACGCGGTTTCGCTTTTTGCATGGAGTCGTGCAGTCAATCTCACAGGGGGTGGCCCTAGAATCTGAGCGTTTTCTCCTGTTTCCTCCCCACCACTACAGCCACGTACAAGAGACTTCTGTTCTTCATGAATCAGATAGAATCAATCGTTATACACTACATAAAACAGGTGCTATTGGTGGACATTCAACCCATTTACCAAATGAAAAAAATGAGGTATTCTTGTCCATATGCAATCCTTTCATTGGAATCGGACAGGATTTCCTGACCTCACCAGTGCAAAGGATTTTTTGCCCCTTAATAGGAAGAGTCTGAATGATCGTAGTAGAGCAATCTTCAATAATTTTGTTTTAACGTAGTTCGAAGTCGGTAACTGATGAGAGATGATGAGAAACGATGCGGATCGATCAGCATATATTGCAAGCATTTTTACAGGAAGTACAAGTGGAGAGTCTGTCGCCGGATGATCCAGTCGTGGTACACCACACACCGTACCCGTGGGAGTTGGTCGGTACCGGCAATTATGCTGCCGTATTTGCCCACCCGGACTATCCGAAGGTAGTGATCAAGCTGTACGCACCTGGAAGACCAGGAGCCGAACAAGAAATCGAAGTCTATCGCAAGCTAGGGGAGACTCGTTCCTTCCCTGTCTGTTATGATTATGGTGCAGGATACTTGGTCATTACGCGGATGAACGGCATACCCCTGTTTGACTGTGTTCGCTTCGGTATCCCGATTCCCCCGCAGGTGATTGAAGACGTGGAGGAAGCGCTAGAAGAGGCACGCAGGAAGGGTTTGTTTCCGCATGATGTCCATGGGAAAAACGTTTTAATGGATCAGGGACGCGGTTATTTGATTGACGTATCAGATTACTATGTCAATGATACAGACACGAAATGGCGTGATTTACGCAAGGCGTATTACAAGGTGTATTTGCCATTTATCAAGGATCGCGGATGGAAAATTCCATTGTGGATGCTGGAAGTTGTGCGTAAAGGCTATCGACTGTACAAAAAAGGAAAGCGCTTGTTCACGTAGACTGTCTCTGGTAAAATGATCATTTGACATTGTGTTTGTACAGTTGCTGGTCGAAGCAGAATAAGGAGGACATTCCATTGTTGTACTATCTCATTGCGGCAGTAATTATTGCGCTTGATCAGTTTACAAAGTATTTAGTCGTGAAGTTTATGGAACTGGGCCAATCGATACCTTTGATCGCGGACGTATTTCATCTAACTTCCCATCGAAACATGGGAGCGGCATTTGGTATCCTGCAAAATCAACGTTGGTTTTTTATTGTCATTACCATTGCCGTTGTGATTGGGATTGTCATTTCTTTGATTCGCTTGGGGAAAAACCAACCTCGTGCATCGTTGGCGCTGTCGTTGGTCTTAGGTGGAGCCATCGGGAATTTCATTGATCGTGCGATGACCGGTCAAGTCGTAGATTTTCTCGATTTTACGTTGATTAACTTCCCAATCTTTAACGTGGCTGACATGGCTATCACGATTGGCGTGGGGATTTTGCTACTGGATGTTTTTCTGGATGGGAAGAAAAACAGATAGTCATGAGAATAATAGTAAGAAAGCTCGGATAGGTGGAGAACATATATGAATGATATGCAATTGTTTGAACGTTACGATTGGACGGTAGAGCCAGCGGATGCGAGCGAGCGCATCGACAAGTTTATCACGCTGCAAAATGAAGAGTGGTCCCGCTCACAGGTGCAGGCTTGGGTGAAGGAAGGCCGTGTCACTGTAAATGGTGAACCGATTAAAAACAACTACAAGCTGCAGGCGGAGGACGAAGTGACCCTACGTGTTCCACCGCCAAAGGAAATGGCGATTCAGGCAGAGGAGATGTCGCTCGAGATCGTTTACGAGGACAGCGATGTCGTGGTCGTGAATAAACCACGTGGCCTCGTCGTGCATCCTGCTCCTGGTCATTACAGTGGGACACTCGTCAATGGGCTTTTGGCTCATTGCAAGGATTTGTCCGGAATCAATGGCGTATTACGTCCGGGAATTGTCCACCGCATTGACAAGGATACATCCGGTCTGTTGATGGTAGCCAAAAACGACAAGGCACACATGGGTTTGGCTGAACAATTGAAAGCACATACGGTCAATCGAAAGTATGTCGCGATTGTTCATGGAGTCATCCCGCATGAAATGGGAACGATTGAAGCACCAATCGGGCGCGATCCGAAAAATCGCCAGCAAATGGCGGTCGTTTTTGAGAACAGCAAGCCTGCTGTCACGCATTTTATCGTGCTGGAGCGTTTCAAGGAGTACACGTTGGTGGAACTGAAGCTCGAAACAGGACGGACCCATCAAATTCGCGTACACATGAAGTACATTGACTATCCACTGGCTGGCGATCCGAAATACGGTCCGAAAAATACATTGGAGCTCGAAGGACAAGCTCTACATGCGAAAACACTGGGCTTCATCCATCCGCGTACAGGAGAGCAGCTCGAATTCGAAGCGCCAATGCCGAAGGAATTGCTCGACGTCATAGAAGTTCTCAGACAAGCGTAAGAGAACAGGAGGAACAGCCGTGCTAAAAAGATTAGCGCATGTGACACTGTACGTTCACGATTGTGAAGATGCATTGCGGTTTTACACGGAAAAGCTCGGTTTCGAAAAACGCATGGATTCTCGTATGGATGATGGTTCTCGTTGGCTTACCGTGGGTCTTCCTGGGCATGAGATAGAGATCGTCTTGCATGACCCTACCCATTGGCATCGAGAAGAGGTTGCGCAGGAAATGCTACGTCAGGTCGGCAAAAATCCCATGTGGGTATGGGAGACGGATGATTTTTGGTCCACATACGAAACACTGCGTCAACGCGATGTGAAGTTTGTGAGTGAACCAAACGACGTGATGTATGGCATAGAGGTTGTTTTCGAGGATCTGTATGGCAATCGTTTTTTGTTGTTGCAGCCAGTCTTCATGTGACACTTACATAATGGTAGTTGGATTGGAAAACGCTAGCAGAGAGCTTATTACTTTCTTCTGGTGTTTTTTTACATCATTCAATAGAGCGTGTAAGGAGTGAATGCCTGTGAACAGAAAATGGGGGAAGCTGATCAGCCTTGTTGTCCTCTTGGTTGTACTTGTCACAGCAAACGGTGAAGCAAAGGTGGCAGCCCAAAGCCAAGGTCCAGAGCGTGTAAACAAGGAAATAAACGTGCCAGCGAAAATTGCTTTTACGAGCAACCAGCATTTGTTTTTGGTAGATGGACGGGATGCATCGGGTAAGATAAAGCAAATTACCAAGGACGGCTACGCAGAGATTGTGGGCTGGTCGCCGGATGGCAAGTGGCTCCTGTTCGTGAAACACAAAGGCAACGACAATTATTCGACACCGGGCTACGTGTGGATCGTTAGCGCAGATGGAAGCAAAGCTGTGCAGGTGGATGAGCGAGCGGTTTATGAAAGGCCAAAATGGTCCCCGAAAGCGAACGAGCTAGCGTACACCGTGAATATCGGCAGCAATGAAGAGCCGAGACCATTGCTGATTGTAAAAGACGTCCAGGACTATGGAGAATTAGCCTTGCAAAGTACAACGAAGGCTGATTTCGCAGATTTTGCCTGGATGCCGGATGGAGAAAACATGCTTGTCTCGCTACCCGCCGAAAAAAATAAGCCGATGACGCTGGCCTTGCGTACGCTTGCCGGTAAACCGCTGGCTGCCTATCCGATTGCAGAACCGCCAAAAGTGGAGGAAGGTATCTACCTATGGGCAGCGACAGGCTTAAAAGTATCCCCGGATGGGAAGGCTGTGGCCTACTTTGTCAGGTATAACTCCGGTTCCTTGTCTGCTGATGGCGTACCTATTCAACGGTTTGATTTGACACAACCTGGCAAGAAGCCAATAGAGCTCGGTACAGGATTGGCGTATCCTGACTGGCTTGCTTGGGCACCCAATAGCGAACAGCTCGCTTTTATCGATGGCACTGACCGGATCGCCACGACTAACAAGCAGTTGAAGCTGGCGGATCGAGCAGGAAAGGTCAAAACAGTCAGCCCTGGTCCAATCGTGGTAGATACTTATCCGGTCTGGATTCCAAAAGCTCCGTACTCGCTGCTTTTCACTAGAGGCTTAGCCACGCCGTATTCATACGACCCAAAGAAGGTCATGGTACCGGAACAAGGCATCTGGCGGCGGTCCGCAGATGGAGCTGAGCAGCAGGTGACAAAAGGGGAGGCGAATACAGCAGATTACTATCCTGCGTCGTCTCCAGATGGGAAACAGCTCCTTTTTTTGCGTTTAGATCAAGCGGAGCATGGCTCCCTGTTTGTCCAAGGAATTGGCGAGGATGCGGACAAGCAAATCGAGCTGATCAAAGACATTACAGGGGACATTGGTTATTATGCGAACTACTTGCCACCGTGGGTCAGCGTCTATTGGGAATAGTTAGACTTTTTTGAGCTGCATTGACACCCGTCCAGAATCGTGACATAATTCTACATGACGAATGGAACCTTTAAATCCAGTCCAGTGAGGCTGGCAAGGGCACGGAATGACAAGCAGGCGGGACTCTTACAGTCCGGTCAGTTTGTCCGAGGGCTTCTTGTCTCCTGACAAGGAGCCTTTTTTCGTAAGGTCCACTGTTCCCGTCGAAAAGGGGGATATTGAGATGATCAACAAAAGCGTTATTATGGATGAAGCGGCGATCCGCCGCGCGCTCACTCGTATCGCACATGAAATTATCGAGCGAAACAAAGGCGTCGAGGATCTCATTATCGTGGGCATCAAAACTAGAGGGATCTACCTCGCGCAACGCCTGGTAGAAAGAATCGAAATGATTGAGAATGTGAAGGTACCAGTCGGTGAGCTGGACATTACGTTCTATCGTGACGATTTGCAGCACAAGTCCGAAGATGCCATTTTGCAAGGCTCCAAGCTCCCGGATCAAATCACAGGCAAGACTGTGATTCTGGTGGACGATGTTCTCTATACCGGACGTACCGTACGTGCTGCTTTGGATGCACTTATTGATAACGGGCGCCCACGGATGATTCAACTGGCTGTCTTGGTTGATCGCGGGCATCGCGAGCTGCCAATCCGCCCTGATTTCGTCGGAAAAAACCTCCCAACTGCACGAACGGAAATTGTCGATGTACAATTGGCAGAAGTGGATGTTATGGACATTGTGTCCATCCGACAGCTACTGTAAAAATAAAATACCTCCTCTTTAAAAACGATCCTGTGAGGTCGGCAAGAGGCAAGATACTTCCCATGAGCATGGTGAAGCTAGCCTCTTTGTGTCCGCACAAAGAGGTTTTTTGTATAAAAAGAAGCTTTTGTATGAATGAAACAAAACAGGGGGCATACAGGCATGAGCCAAAAAAATTACATCGATGTAGACGAAACACCACATATTTCGCGATTGCTGCCACTTAGTATTCAACACTTGTTTGCGATGTTCGGTTCGACTGTACTCGTACCGATCTTGACAGGTCTGGACGTTGCAACCGCCCTCTTGGCGAGCGGGATCGGGACACTTCTGTTCCTGTGGATCACCAAAGGAAAACTCCCGAACTATCTCGGTTCTTCCTTCGCCTTCATCGGTCCGATTATCGTCGTGAGTCAATCGCATGGCGTAGGGACGGCCCTCTTAGGTTGCTTCCTCTCCGGGATTGTGTACATCATCGTCGCCGGAATCGTGAAGAAGGCAGGAGTCAAATGGCTCGATCGGGTACTGCCACCAGTCGTCATCGCATCCGTCATCGTTGTGATCGGTCTGAGCTTGGCTGGTGTAGCGGTAGACATGGCAACGAAAGTCACCGTAGACGGCCAATCGCAAATGTCACTGACTTCGATTGAAATCTCGCTCGTTACCGTGGTCATAACAGTGCTTGCAGCGGTCATACTACGCGGTTTCCTTGGTCTTATCCCAATCTTGATCGGAATGTTTTCAGGTTATGTATACACACTGCTGCGTCACCCTGATCTGATTCATTTTCAAACAGTGAAAGATGCACCTTGGGTTGTTGGATTCAGTGAAATGTTTACCTCTCACTTCAAATTTGCAGAAGTGACGAGTGCAATGGCGAATCCAAGTGCTTGGATCGCTGCTCTGGTTATCGCACCAGTCGCTTTCGTCACACTGGCGGAGCATCTCGGTCACTTGCTGGTAACGAGCAAGGTCATGGATCGTGATTTGATGAAAGACCCGGGACTGCACAGAAGTTTACTTGGGGACGGGATTGCAACGTCACTCGCTGCGATTATGGGCGGTCCACCAGCAACGACGTACGGTGAGAACATCGGAGTCCTTGCGATTACGAAGGTATACAGCCGCGTCGTCATCGGTTTGGCTGCTGTGCTCGCGATTATGTTCGCCTTCGCAGGTAAGATCAGTGCCTTCTTGATGACGATCCCAACGCCGGTACTGGGCGGTGTCTCCATCATCCTGTTCGGTATCATCGCTGCACAAGGCTTACGGATGTACGTCGAGCACAAAGTGAACTTTGCAGACAAGCGCAACATGATTCTCGCAGCGGTCATCTTGGTCACGGGAATCGGCGGATACAAAATCAGTTTTGCAGGTACAGGTATCGCTTTCCTGAACGATCTGACCATCGATAATATCGCACTCTCTACCTTCCTGGGAATCATTCTGCACCTGATCCTTCCAGGAAAAGAGTCCGCGATGGGAGAAGCGCACCGTGAAGAATAAAAACAAATAGCGTAAACGTTCCAATCCTTTAAATCCAGTCCAGAGAGGCTGGCAAGGCAAAGAACGCTGTTTTGGCTGCCCAAAAAAGGCACTCAACCAGCTTCTTGTCTCGCTTGCCTCCAAATGCAAAGCGATGCCAAGAAGCTTTTTCTTTTGAATAAATAAATGAAGCGGAGGGATTCATGATGAAAAATGTAGCGCACCTGATTGGCCTCAAAGACTTATCGAAAGAACAAATCATCCAGCTCCTCGAGCGAGCAGAGTATTGGGCTGCCAGACCAACTGAGCAAGCGGATATCCTGCGCGGACGGTTTGTCGCGAATCTGTTCTTCGAGGCCAGTACCAGAACCCGCTTCTCTTTTGAAGTAGCACAAAAGCGACTGGGCGCACATGTATTGAACTTCATTCCCGAAACCTCCTCTACTGTAAAAGGCGAGACGGTCTATGACACGATCCGCACCCTAGAAGCAATGGGCGTCGAAGCAGCCGTTATCCGCACCAAGAAAGAAGGCCTGCTGCAAGAGCTGGCAGAAAGTGTAGACCTGAAGCTGATCAACGCGGGAGATGGAACAAATGAGCATCCGACCCAATGCCTGCTCGATCTACTGACCATGAAAAGGCAGTTTGGCAAGCTCTCTGGTCTGACGGTAGCGATCATCGGAGACTTACGACACAGCCGCGTGCTTGGTTCTCACCTACATGCGCTACCAAAGCTGGGTGTGAATCTGCTGCTTGCAGGGCCTGCTACGATGATGCCAGCGCAAATCCCGCAAGGTGTCAAAATCGTGGAAATGGAAGAAGCGGTTCAAACCGCAGATGTGGTCATGATGCTGCGTGTTCAGCTGGAGCGTCATGCAGACTCCCTCTATCTGTCGAAGGAAGAGTACCACAAGGCACACGGGCTCACGCTAGAAAGAGCCAAAATGATGAAGTCCGGCGCAGTTATCATGCATCCGGCACCCGTCAATCGCGGGGTTGAGATTCATACCGATTTGGTAGAATGCGAAACGTCCTTGATTCAAACCCAAGTGACCAACGGAGTCGCAGCAAGAATGGCAGTTCTAGAAACTCTTTTGAAAGGGAGCGAAATGACATGGGAATCATCCTTGGCAACGGCAACGTACTAAATCAGGCGGGGGAACTTACCCCGATGGAAATATTGGTGGAAAAGGGAAGAATCACAGCGATGGGGGAAACGCTCGATCGCGAGGGTCATGAATGGATCGATTGCCACGGCGGTATGATTAGCGCGGGTCTCATCGATGCCCACGTACATCTGCGTGAACCAGGCTTTGAACATAAAGAAACGATCGAAACAGGGGAAAAAGCAGCCGTACAAGGCGGATTTACAACAATAGCATGCATGCCAAACACACGTCCGTCCATCGACAGTGTCGAGACAGTGACCTACATTTTGGACAAAGCGAGCGAGGCAGGTATGGCGCGCGTGATCCCGTATGGTGCGATTACCGTTCGCCAATTGGGAAAAGAGCTGACGGATTTCGCGGGGTTAAAAGAAGCAGGGATCTTCGCTCTGACAGATGACGGTGTGGGTGTGCAATCCACAGCGATGATGAAAAAGGCTATGCAAAATGCAGCAGAGCTGGGTATCTCCATCGTCGCTCACTGTGAGGACGAAGACCTGTTGATCCCGGGAGCAGCCCTGCATGACGGGGTGGTAGCAGCTCGACACGGACTCCCAGGAATTCCTTCTGAATCAGAGTCCATCCACGTAGGCCGCGATATTTTGCTGGCAGAACAAACAGGTGTGCACTACCACGTATGCCACATCAGTGCGAAAGAGTCGGTGCGTCTGGTACGCGATGGGAAACGCGCTGGCGTAAATGTAACGTGTGAAGTCAGTCCGCATCACCTCTTGCTGTGCGACGAGGATATCCCGGACAATCTGGATACGAATTGGAAAATGAACCCGCCGCTGCGCTCTCGTGAGGATCGCGCTGCACTGATTGCGGGATTGAAAGATGGCACGATTGATATGATCGCGACCGACCATGCACCACACACCCAAGAGGAAAAAGCAAACGGGATTAACCGTGCACCGTTCGGAATTGTTGGACTGGAAACAGCATTCCCGCTCCTGTACACAAATCTTGTGCAAAACGGAGAGCTGACCTTGAAGAAGCTGGTTGAGCTGTTGACTGTGAAGCCAGCAGAAGCATTCAAACTGCCATACGGGCGTCTGGAAGTAGGCGCACCAGCAGACCTGACTGTGATTGATCTGGAAACGGAAAAAACAATTGACCCAAGCACATTCGCAAGTAAGGGAATCAACACACCATTTGCTGGTTGGGTATGCAAAGGCTGGCCGACCCTGACGCTGGTAGATGGCAAGATCGTATATCAAAACGTGTAAAAACGACTTACAGACAAGACACAAGTTTTTACACGACAATGGAGGAGGAGCATAAATGCGTGCAAGATTGATCTTGGAAGACGGAACGGAATTTATCGGGACGGCATTTGGAGCGACAAAGGAGTCTTACGGGGAAGTGGTTTTTAATACAGGGCTGACTGGCTATCAGGAGGTTTTGTCCGACCCATCCTACTGCGGACAGATCGTCACCATGACATACCCGCTGATCGGAAATTACGGGATCAATCGAGACGACTTTGAAGCTGTTCGTCCATACATTCACGGCTTCGTTGTTCGCGAGCATTGTGAGGCGCCGAGCAACTGGCGCAATACGAACACACTCGATGAACTATTGAAAACCTATGACATCCCGGGCATTGCCGGAATCGATACCCGGATGCTGACGAGAAAAATTCGTTACCACGGCACGATGAAGGGGATGATTACGACTAGTGAAGCCCCGTTGGCTGAATTGGTTGCGGCCTTAAACGGCACGACATTGATGACAGACCAAGTGCCACGTGTCTCTACGAAAAATGTCTTCAGCTGCCCTGGTACAGGTCATCGGGTAGTGCTGGTCGACTTCGGAGCCAAGCACGGGATTTTGCGCGAGCTGACCAAGCGCAGCTGCGACGTAGTGGTCGTGCCTTACAATGTGACGGCAGAAGAAATCCGCCGCATTCAACCGGACGGGATACTCTTGTCCAATGGCCCTGGGGACCCGAAAGACGTACCGCAAGCCGTAGAGATGATTCGCGAAATCTTGGGTGAATATCCTCTGTTCGGAATTTGCCTCGGTCACCAGCTGTTCGCACTGGCATCTGGCGCTGACACGACGAAATTGAAATTCGGACACCGTGGCGGCAACCATCCGGTAAAAGAGCTGCCAACCGGACGCACATATATCACATCCCAGAACCACAGCTATGCAGTCAAAGAAGACTCGCTGGTAGGCACGGAACTAGAAGTTACACATATCGCACTCAATGATGGCACCATCGAAGGCGTACGTCATGCAGCGAAGAATGCATTCTCAGTACAGTACCATCCAGAAGCAGCTCCAGGTCCGTATGATTCCGGCTACCTGTTCGACCAGTTTCTTGCGATGATGGAAACCGCTAAGGAGGAAAAAACTCATGCCAAAACAAGATAATTTGAAAAAAATCCTCGTAATCGGCTCTGGACCTATCGTCATCGGGCAGGCTGCTGAATTTGACTATGCGGGCACACAAGCATGTGAAGCATTAAAAGAAGAGGGTATGGAGGTAGTTCTGATCAACTCCAACCCGGCGACCATCATGACCGATACAAACATGGCTGACAAAGTATATATCGAGCCAATCACACCTGAATTTGTTGCACGAGTCATTCGTCAAGAGAAGCCGGATGGACTTCTGCCTACACTTGGAGGTCAAACAGGCCTGAACATGGCTGTTGCCCTCTCAGAAGCAGGCGTTCTCGAGCAAGAAAATGTGAGACTGCTCGGAACCAAGTTGGAATCGATCAAGCAAGCAGAAGACCGCGAGCTGTTCCGCTCACTCATGAATGAACTGGGCGAGCCGGTACCTGAATCAGTCATCGTGAGCACAGTAGAAGAAGCTGTCGATTTTGCAAACGAAATCGGTTATCCAATCATCGTTCGTCCTGCGTACACTTTAGGTGGTACAGGCGGAGGAATTTGTGAGGATGAAGAAACCCTTCGAGAGATCGTCGCAAGCGGATTGAAATACTCCCCGATTACGCAATGCTTGATCGAGAAAAGTATTGCAGGCATGAAAGAAATCGAGTACGAAGTAATGCGCGATGCCAACGACAACTGCATCGTAGTCTGCAACATGGAAAACATCGACCCAGTCGGCGTGCATACAGGTGACTCCATCGTAGTGGCGCCTAGCCAAACACTGGCGGACCGCGAATATCAAATGCTGCGTACATCCGCACTGAACATCATCCGTGCACTCGGTATCGAGGGTGGCTGCAACGTACAATACGCACTCGACCCGCACAGCTTCCAGTACTACGTGATTGAAGTGAACCCGCGTGTGAGCCGCTCTTCCGCACTGGCTTCCAAGGCAACAGGCTATCCAATCGCGAAGATGGCAGCCAAAATTGCAATCGGCTACACGCTGGATGAACTGAAAAACCCAGTGACAGGCCAAACGTACGCATGCTTCGAGCCAACACTGGACTACATCGTCAGCAAAATTCCACGTTGGCCGTTCGACAAGTTCCAATCCGCCAACCGCAAGCTCGGTACGCAAATGAAAGCGACGGGTGAAGTCATGGCGATCGGACGGACTTTTGAAGAATCCATCATGAAAGCCATCCGTTCCTTGGAAATCGGCAGCCATCACATCGAGATTAAAGGAGCAGGAGAAATCAGCGAGGAAGACCTGAGGGCACGACTGGTGCACGCCGATGACGAACGCCTTTTCCTCCTGGCAGAAGCACTGCGCCGTGGCTGGACGATCGAAGAACTGCACAGCTTGACCAAGATTGATCTGTTCTTCCTGCACAAGTTCCATAAAATGATTGCCTTTGAAGCTGAACTGGCAAAAGGCTTGACGAGCGAAAAGCTGTACGAAGCAAAACGGATGGGCTTCACTGACCGCAAAATTGCTGAGCTGTGCGGTGAGACAGAAGAAGCAGTATACGCAATGCGCAAAGAAAAAGGCTTTGTACCTGTATATAAAATGGTAGATACTTGCGCGGCAGAATTCGAAGCGCAAACACCGTACTACTACTCCGCGTATGAAGTGGAAGACGAGCGCATCGAGACTGGCAAGAAGCGAGTGGTCGTACTAGGCTCCGGACCGATCCGAATTGGCCAAGGAATCGAGTTTGACTATGCAACTGTCCATGCTGTCTGGGCACTGAGAGAAGCGGGTTATGAGGCTGTCATTATTAACAACAACCCGGAGACCGTTTCAACAGACTTCAACACTTCTGATCGCCTTTACTTCGAGCCGCTGTACATCGAAGACGTCATGAACATTCTCGATGTAGAAAAACCAGAGGGTGTCATCGTACAATTCGGTGGTCAAACCGCGATCAACCTGGCTGACAAGTTGACTGCACGCGGAATCAAAATCTTGGGTACGAGCTTGGAAAACATCGATGCAGCGGAAAACCGCGAGAAGTTCGAAGCGCTGCTGCGCGAGCTGGACATCGCTCAACCACCAGGCAAAACAGTAACTTCTGTCGAGCAGGCAGTTGTGGCAGCAGAAGGTCTTGGCTTCCCTGTCCTGGTTCGCCCATCCTACGTACTTGGCGGACGTGCGATGGAAATCGTCTACAACGAGTCCGAACTGTTGGAGTACATGGAAAAAGCGGTGAAGGTAAATCCAGATCACCCTGTACTGGTAGACCGTTACATGGTCGGGGTAGAAGCGGAAGTCGATGCGATCTGCGACGGCGAAAACGTCCTGATCCCAGGTATCATGGAGCATATCGAACGCGCAGGGGTGCACTCCGGTGACTCCATCGCCGTATATCCTCCGCAATCCTTGTCCCAAGCGATCAAGGATGAGCTGATCGAAATGACGACGAAGCTGGCGCGTGCGCTGCAAATCAAAGGCCTGCTCAACATCCAGTTCGTTATCTATAAAGACCGCCCATACGTAATCGAGGTGAATCCGCGTTCGTCCCGTACGGTGCCGTTCCTCTCCAAAGTAACGGGAATTCCAATGGCGAACATCGCAACGAAAGCGATCCTTGGTCACTCGATTATCGAACAAGGCTTTACACCGGGCTACCATCCAGAGGAGTCGATGGTTTCTGTCAAAGTACCAGTCTTCTCCTTCGCTAAGCTGCGCCGCGTCGATATTACGCTCGGCCCTGAAATGAAATCGACCGGAGAAGTCATGGGACGCGAGAGTACATTGGCAAAAGCGTTGTACAAGGGCTTGGTCGCAGCAGGCATGAATATCCCGACACAAGGCACCTTGCTCGTGACTGTTGCTGATAAAGACAAGGAAGAAGCGCTAGACATCGTGAAACGCTTCCGCCACCTCGGCTTCAAGCTGATGGCGACCGCAGGCACAGCCGACTATTTGGAGCAAGCGGGACTGCAAGTGACTCGCGTAAGCAAACTGTCCGAAGGCACGCCAAACCTGTTGGATGTCATCCATACAGGCGAAGCGAACATCGTACTCAATACACTGACAAAAGGCAAAACGCCACAACGTGACGGCTTCCGCATCCGTCGGGAAGCAGTAGAAAACGGAGCAGTATGCTTGACTTCACTGGATACAGCTTCCGCTCTCCTGCACGTACTGGAGACGATCTCATTCTCTACAGAAGCAATGCCAGCCCAGCGTGCTGGTGCAAAAGTGGCAATCACTGTATAAATGACCGGAGCAAAGAAAAGGGGGAGAGCAGCGTGCAACACCAACTAACCGATATAGGCGAACGCATGATTGTTGCGCTCGACTTTTCCACACTGGATGAAGTCAAGAAGTGCATCGAGCCCCTGCAAGGGCATATCCGCTATGTAAAAGTGGGGATGGAGCTTGCTTACGCAGAGGGTCCAGCGATCGTTTCCTTCTTGAAGGAAAAGGGACTCAAGGTGTTTCTGGACTTGAAGGTTCACGATATACCCAATACAGCCAAAGGCGCGATGAAAAGCCTGGCACGTCTCGGAGCAGACATGGTAAACGTCCATGCGGCTGGTGGCGTAGCCATGATGGCGGCAGCGAGAGAAGGCTTGGAGCAAGGGACAGCGGCAGGTGCTGCTCGTCCCCTCCTGATTGGTGTGACGATGCTGACATCTACTGGTATGCAAACGATGAATCAAGAATTGGCGATTCCAGGTGCGGTAGAAGATGTCGTCGTGCACTATGCGCTGATGACCAAGCAAGCTGGTTTGGATGGGGTAGTTGCTTCTCCGCTAGAGGTTCCGATGATCAAAAAAGCTGCTGGAGATGCATTTGTAACCGTAACGCCTGGAATTCGTCCACTGGGAGCGGATCAAGGCGATCAGACGCGTATCACGACGCCGGAACAGGCATTCCGCTTGGGCAGTGATTACCTCGTGATCGGGCGCGCGATTACGGGTGCAAAAGATCCGGTAGGTGTCTGGCAAAGTATCGTCGCAGCCGTGGAAAAAGATCGTTCGTAAAGTAGCCAGCTGGAGGGAATAAGAGAAATGACGACAATGACAACCGCTAAACATATTGCAGCGAACCTTCTCGAAATCGGAGCAGTCCATCTGCGACCGGAGCAACCTTTTACATGGACGTCTGGGATCAAATCCCCAATCTACTGCGACAACCGGATCACGATGTCTTATCCGCATGTTCGTCGCGCCATTGCGGGTGCATTTGCCGATTTGATCAAAAAGCAGTACCCAGATGCACAAGTTGTGGCTGGAACGGCGACTGCTGGTATTCCACATGCTGCATGGGTAGCTGAGCTGCTTGATCTGCCCATGATTTACGTACGGGACAAGGCAAAAGGCCACGGTCGCCAAAATCAGATTGAAGGCGCATTGGCGGCTGGTCAAAAGGTCGTCGTGATTGAAGACCTGATTTCCACAGGAGGTAGCTCCTTAAAGGCTGCACAAGCTGTGCAGGCTGAGGGTGGAGAAGTACTGGGGGTCGTAGCCATTTTCAGCTACCAATTCCCGGATGCCCAAGCCCTGTTTGAGGAAGCAGGCATTCCTTGCTCCACGATATCGAATTACACAGCACTTTTGGAAGTGGCATCAGAGCAAGGGGTTATTACAAGCGAGCAGGAAAAAGTATTGGGCGAATGGCGGAAATCCCCACGTACTTTTTTTGAATAATGAGTGATACATGATGAAGAGTAGGGCGGTGGTCAAACCGTCCTACTCTTTTTTTGTTTCGTCGTGGATCACAATCTGGACCCCTTCGGATCGATAAAATTGGAGTATATCGTCGACACTCTTTTCGAAATGGCCGAAATCCTCTGGGAAAAGAATACCAGGCGGAACAGTCGAGCTTTCGTTTTGCCGAATGATTTGTTGTGCAAAAATGACAGCTCCCAAAGCGGTGAGGTGAGTCTGTCCTTTCGGGTCAGTTACCTCGACTTGGCGTTTCGCGTTCATGTCATGCTGATTGCGCCCATTTATTTGGATGACAACATGGTGAGGAGATCCTGTGCCTGGATTGTACAGTATTTTTTGACGTGTGCTTTTGCCGAGCAGGTCCCATATCCGACTTTTTACCAATGAAACGAGTGCAAAAGTAGACAGTTTATTGTCGAAGGCGATGCGAAAATCAGCGGCTGTTACGTTTGGGGCTTTCACGAGTGTCGTGTGATCCGGTGTGTCAAGACGATAGCAGTTTGTATGATATCCGTTCGGAAAGGTGACGGGTACCGGATCTGACAAGGGTGTGACTTCTTTTACGCCAGTGGGTGTGGTGACAGCAAAAGGAATCGTCATGCGATCCATATAGTCGGTGGAATCTGGACCTGCTTTGTCTTGAAGGGAATAAAGGGCGTGAAGATGAATCTGGACATCTTGCAGGGAAGATGCATGTATACTCGCGAGAAGCGCTACAGTTCCCCCCATCCATCCAGATGCAAGAATGACTGGAGAGCCAATGTTCTCATTCTTCAAGCGTTCGATCGATTGTGTAAAACGTTCTGTCCAACGCGTGACGTCAATCAAAGGGATCTGTCGGCGAACCGCAGCAAGCAGCAGCATGTCATCAGGATCATTTACTGCACTAATAATCAAGGTTAAATCTTCTGGTGCATGGGCGAGAGGATCGGGTTTGGAGACGTCTAGGAGGAATGGCTTTAGCCTAGCGGACATAAAAGGCAAAGGCTTTCCCGCAGACCTCCCTCCCAGCAATAATTCGAGATGAGGGTGGCGATCGTGTAGGATCTTGACGATTTGGCTTCCAACCGTTCCATAGCCTCCAACAACTAAAACTTTAGTGAGATTCATGAATATCCCCCTCTGATTAAGTGTTTATTTGTTTAAGTTTATTAACGAATAGGTGTGAAAAAACAGGGACACACTGTCCCTGTTTCGTGGCGATTTGAAATCAGCGGCATTCTTCTTCGACGAAGGTCACCAATTGCTTAAAAAGTCTGATCGCCTCTGTAATTTCAAGCCGATAAAACATTTCCGTTCCTTTCTTTTGAACGTTCACTAGGCCCGCTTGTTTTAATATTTTCAAGTGATGAGACACCGTAGGTCTAGACATGGGAATATGCTCGGCGATTTGTGTTACGTTCATACTTTCCTTGTCGATGAGAAGCGCTACGATTTGCTGCCGAATCGGATCACCCAAGCCTTGGAAGTATGGACTTAGCTCCATAAATATTTGAATCGCTTTTTCATTGCAGGTTGGATTCGTCATTGCACACTCCGTTAATAAACTTAATCATTTAAACCAAAGTATATGTGTTCTTCCTTATTTTTGCAAGTCATAAAAACGTTGATATATCAGCAAAAAATTAAGAGAAGGAGAGAGTGGTCAGATGTAATAGGAAAGAAAAGTGGGGAATAGTAAGGGGGGTTACAAAAAAAGTAAAGGTAGGTGCTTGTGCATGATAAAGGGAATGGGGAGTCTGGACTCTCTTATGAAAACAGGGAAGGTTAAAAAAATCATTGGTGCAGCTATATTGTCTGTCACACTCATGTTTTCCCTTCCTCATACGGGACTAGCAGTGGGTAAAGGTGCTCATGGGCCAGATATTTATGTGATTCAGGGGATGTTGAAATCATTAGGTAGTTACTCGGGCCAAATCAATGGTTACTACGATGATGTAACCGTACGCGGTGTGAAGCATTATCAGAAAAAACATGGATTGCCGGTTACAGGAAATGTGGATAATCGTACGTTACAAAGCATTGTTTATTCCTATGATAGTATCAAAACAGGGAAAGGCGGCCACAGAGGTGGTAAAGGCCAAGGTGGCGGTAAAGGCATCGGTGGCGGAACAGGCCAAGGTGGCGGTAAAGGCATCGGTGGCGGAGCAGGCCAAGGCGGAGGCATGGGCGGAGGAGCAGGCCAAGGCGGAGGCATGGGCGGAGGAGCAGGCCAAGGTGGAGGCATGGGCGGAGGAGCAGGCGAAGGCAAAGGCAAAGGCTATGGTCGCGGAGCGGGCGAAGGAGAAGGCAAAGGCAAAGGTTATGGTCGCGGAGTAGGCGAAGGAGAAGGCGAAGGAAAAGGAAAAGGAAAAGGTTATGGTCGCGGAGTAGGCGAAGGAGAAGGCAAAGGCAAAGGCAACGGCAAAGGTTATGGTCGCGGAATAGGCGAAGGCGAAGGCAAAGGAGAGGGCAACGGCTACCGCGGCGGAAAAGGTAACGGCAACGGCAACGGCAACGGCAATGGCAACGGCAATGGCAATGGCAATGGCAATGGCAACGGCAAAAACGTAGAGGATAACGAAGGTACCGGAAAAGACTAATTGTATACAAGAGGTAAAAACGCTTCGGCTCTTCATGGGGACGAAGCGTTTTCCATATAAAAGAGCTAACTTTAGTTAGTGTTAGAAGGAATTTGGCTAATGATATCATTATTCATGATTGCTATTTAATCAGGCTGGATATCAGAAAAAGTTCGAAGAAGGAAGAGCGATACACATAGGAAAGACAAGTCGGCGTATCCAGGCCTGAAAGAATGTAAGCAGGTAAGTGATCAAATGACAGAAAAGTACAACGATTGCGTGCAAGGAGGATTATGGTACATACCAGATCTTTTGAATATGAGCAAGACGAAGCCTTTATTTGGGAATTGTACTGTTCTACGAGAACTGAAGAAATGGCTCATTGGGGTTGGAGTGAGTCGGACAAGCTTGCTTTTTTACAGTCGCAGTATGCGATGCAGCAGAAATCTTACCAGATGCAGTTTCCTGCTCAAAATCATCAAATCATTCTCCGATCCGAGCAGCCTATGGCCGGGGAGCTGTCATTCCTTACTCTAACACGAGTGATGGGACACAGCTTAGCCCGCAAGCAATCGGCACCACAGGCGGGACTCAGCCTCATAATAATATGCAGCCTTATCTCGGACTCTCGTTCATCATTTGTGTGAGAGGCGGAAATTTTCCGGTGAGAGGATAGGAATCGTATCTTGGAGGCCCGATGCCGTGTAGCAGGAGGCGTCTTTTTCGAATGACAGTCACAGCCCTTCTTCCATCTTTTCCTACTTTTCGTATTCTTCTTGCGAGACGTATGCATTATAATGGATATGTCCGTGATACTAAACGATCGCTTGATGCAGAACGATCGCAGAGGATGAAGCAGATGACGAAGATAGAAATACTGAAAAGCATGTTGACGAGCGATCAACGCAATGCGCCAGTGTGGCTGTTACTAGGGTTAGAGCATGCTGAGCAGGGGGATCGTACGGAGGCTTTACAGGCTTTTACGCAGGCTCTGGCCTATGGAAATGAAGCGATGAAGGAAAAAATTGTGATCGAGCTCAACAAGCTACAAAAGGGATCCCCATACTCGCGGACGTTAAAAGGGATCAACCAGAAAGATTCCTCCACATATACAACGATGGTTGCACCTAAGATACGCGTCATAGAAGGGGGCAAAGGAAAGACCACCGCGAAATCTGTTCAGCTCCTCGAGAAAGCCGCAGGTTTTGAAATGGTCGGAGGGCTAGGGCGAGTAAAAGAGGCAATCTCTCAAAGACTCCTACAGCCTATGTCGCAACGGTTGTATCAAAAGAAAAGTACCATTTTACTTTACGGACCATCGGGGTGCGGAAAATCTTTGTTAGCAAAAGCAACCGCAGAAGAATGCCAGGCTCATTTTTTATCCATGGCCAATACAGGCGGTCGAAGTATGTATACATCATCGAACAGCCCGCTCAACATCCAAAGCTTGCTGGCAACAGCTCCTGCCAATAAGCCGTTTCTGTTCTTTTTGGATGAATTGGACGCTTCCAGCCATTACGAAGAGCAAGCCACCCCCTACAATAGGCAGAGGGGCGATTCCAAATGGATACAGCAGATAGCAGAGGCAGGCCAGTACGACGAACGATTCGTCCTGATGGGCGCAACCAATGTTCCATGGGAATTGGAGCCTTCCTTGCTCCGAGCAGCCGGCTTTGATCACTGGATTTTTGTCGGACCACCGGATCGGCAAGCACGGGAGGAGATTTTTCGCTTAAAACTGGAAGGCCGTCCTACTGAGATGCTCAATTATGACCAATTAGCTGGATGGACTGAGTTTTATTCGGGGGCAGACATCGAGTATGTAGTGGAGCTAGCGACGGAGCAGGTATGGCATGATATTGTAACAAAAGGGATCGATCGCCCGATTCAGATGAGCGATCTGCGGGAGGCCATTGCAGCTACATATCCGACAACCATTGAGTGGTTGAGGACTTTGAAAGAACATTTGAAACAGGTGGATTACAACGGAATTTATGATGAAGTGTGGGACTACTTGTCTCTGCATAGTAGAATCTAACATCAACCATAAGACTGTCGGCTCGCTGTAAGGCTGCGGTCTTCTTTTTCGTTATAAATGTTCGAATATTGACTCAATATAGTCTTTTTTGTACGCTGAGTATAGGCACGAACAGTTGCTAGAAGGTGGAGGATGCCCAATGAAAATATTTGATATTTCACGTCCGCTCTTGGCTGGCATGCCGACCTGGCCAGGGGACACTCCCTTTCAATACGTCGTAAACTGGCCCAAAGCAGAGAGTGGATCAGTCAATGTCGGGAAAATAACAATGAGCGTACATACAGGTACACATGTGGATGCTCCGTTCCATTTCGATGATGTTGGCCGAAAAATGGCTGCATTGCCATTGGACCTGTACATGGGAGAGGCAAGAGTGGTCGAGCTTACTGGACGTTCCAGCATTGGCCCAGAAGATTTTGCCCAGGTTGATCTGGAGGGGGTGGAACGCTTGCTGCTCAAAACATTATCATGGAGCGACCCTGAGCATTTTCCGCCAACCATCTGTCATCTGCATGCAGACTTGCCAGGGTTCCTCGCCAAAAAAGGCATTCGGCTGATCGGGGTGGATGTCCCATCCGTCGACCCGTTGGACAGTAAGGAACTGGCTGCTCATCATGGGCTTCATCAGCATGATATTCATATTTTGGAGGGACTTCTGCTCGATCATGTCGAACCGGGTGATTACGAACTGATCGCTCTGCCGCTGCTTTTGATGGAGGCAGATGGAAGTCCGGTACGTGCCATCTTGCGTCGTTCTTAAGGCTGCATATTGATAAAGCAGTGATTTTCTCGAATAATAATAGGGTAACGACAAAACCATCATCACGGCGTACGTATGAAGGGAATGAAAAAGTAGATGGAAGCGATGACCTTTGTCCTTTTTGGCGCGACAGGAGATTTAGCAAAACGCAAAATTTTCCCTGCGCTTTTTAACTTATATGTAGATCAAAAATTGCCTGCTGCCTTTTCGATTATCGGTGTGGGGAGAAGGGCTTTGTCTGATGACAAATTTCAGAAATCTGTTCATCAGTCTGTCCATGAGTTTTCTCGTCGCGCCCAGATTGATTCCCGCGAGCTGGATGAATTCTTGTCTGCTTTTCGCTATGCGGAAGTAGATGTCATGGAACCGCGTGCTTATGTAACGCTACACGATCTGGTCCTTCAAAGAGAGCAAGAGCTGCAGATTCCGCAAAACCGGATGTTTTACTTGTCAGTGGCCCCGCAATACTTCGAGGGAATTGCAACTAATATCAAGACCAGCGGACTCGGTTCAACGACAGGCTGGAAGCGACTGATCATTGAAAAACCGTTTGGACATGATTTGCAATCCGCCGAAGAATTGAATGAAAAGCTGGGGAAAGCATTTTTGGAAGAAGAAATTTATCGGATTGACCATTACTTGGGTAAGCCAATGGTTCAAAATCTCGAGGCTCTCGAATTTGCGAACCCAGTCTTCCAGGCTCTCTGGAACAATCAGTACATCGCCAACGTGCAAATTACGGCTAATGAAACGGTCGGCGTCGAGGATCGGGCTGGATATTACGAACCGGCCGGAGCACTGCGCGACATGCTGCAAAATCACATGCTGCAAATGCTCATGATCATCGCCATGCAGCTTCCGAAGCGGATCACATCTGCCCATATCCGCGAAGAAAAGCGCAAGGTGATGGCAGCCGTACGTCCGATGAAGAAAGAAGAAGTCCGTACCCAAGTCATTCGTGGCCAGTATAGCGCAGGACTTCTCCAAGGAACACCTGTGACTGGCTACAGGGACGAGCCTGGTGTCGATCCAGTTTCGATGACAGAAACGTATATTGCCACTCGTGCCTGGATTGATGACCCGTTTTGGCAAGGGGTACCTTTTTATATTCGCACCGGAAAAAGACTGCAAGAAAAATCAACCAGGATCGTCATTGAGTTCAAAAATCCGCACGAAAAGCTATATCAGGAGCAAAATGAAACGACGTCGCCTAATTTGTTGATCATCAGCGTGAATCCGAACGAAGGTATTGCCTTGCAGGTAAATAGTAAGAATCCGACAAATAGCGGTAAGATTGAGCCGGTGACGGTAGATTTCAGTGCAGGGACAAAAGACGTGCCAGAAGCGTACGAGCTGCTCTTGTTCGATGCACTCCGAGGGGATTCCACCTACTTTGCGCATTGGGATGAGGTCCGGCTGTCGTGGGAGTGGGTGACGCCGATATTGGAAGCCTTCGCTGAAAATCTGGTGCCGCTCTTTACGTACGAAGCTGGCTCATTCGGACCGAAGGCCGCTGAGCAATTGCTTGCAGCGGACGGATTCGTGTGGTGGCTGGATAAGGTCGAAGCACGAGTGCCGGTCACTGCAACGAGATAGACAAAGAAGAAAAGGGAGCGGATGAGATGCGATTTGGCGTAATCGGAACGAATTGGATTACCGAGGAATTTATCCAGGCTGGTCAAGAGGTAGAAGGGTTTTCTCTTCAAGCTGTGTATTCACGTACCATCGAACGCGCCCAAGAAATCGCTGACAAGTACCATGCTCCATTCGCCTATAACAGTCTAGAAGAAATGGCTGCAAGCAAAAATATTGACGCGGTCTATATTGCGAGCCCCAACTCCTGCCACTCGGAGCAAGCGATCCAGTGCATGGACGCGGGGCTACACGTATTGTGTGAAAAGCCACTGGCTTCCAATGCGATTGAGGTAGAAGCCATGATCGAAGCAGCAAGGAGAAATGACGTGCTGCTCATGGAGGCTGTCAAATCTACGCTCTTGCCCAATTTTTTTGCCATACAAGACAACCTGCACAAGCTGGGAAAAGTACGACGCTTTATTGCTAGCAATTGTCAATATTCTTCGCGCTATGACGCTTTTCGCGAAGGGAGGGTACTCCGTGCTTTTGATCCTGCCTTTTCAAACGGAGCTTTGATGGATATCGGTATATATTGCCTGTACCCGGCGATCATCTTTTTTGGCAAGCCAGCCGAAATCAAGGCAGAAGGAATCGTGCTTGATTCCGGAGTGGACGGGGAGGGCAGTATTCTATTGAAATATAGGGGAATGGATGCAATCATTAGCTTTTCAAAAATTACGACCTCCTATCAGCCAGCAGAAATCCAAGGGGAGGACGCTACGATGGTGATCGATCGAATCAACCATCTTAAAGAAGTGGACATTCGATACAGGGACGGACGAATCGAGCAAGTGACAAGGCCGCAAACCCCTAAGACGATGCACTATGAAATCAGAGAATTTCTTCATCTGGCAAGGACAAGGGCAAGACAATCTGCAACCAACTCGCATGAGGTCTCGAAAGTGACCATGCAAGTTATGGACGAAGCGAGAAGACAGATGGGAGTTATTTTTCCAGCTGATCGCAAAAAACAGTAGGCATAGGGGAGGCGTTTGGAATGAAAATGTATGACGTAACAGCAACCGTGTACGAAGGAATGACTGTGTATAAAAACAAGCCTGAAAAGCAGCCGAAAATACAAACAGTTACAAATGGATATGTAACGGAATCGAGAATCGATATGGACGTTCATTCTGGGACACATGTTGATGCTCCGCTTCATATGGTAAATGCTGGTGATACGCTTGAGAGTATTTCATTGGAGAAGCTGGTAGGCAGCTGCAAGGTTCTTGATCTAACAGTGGTAGAGGATAGGATCACTCGCTCCGACTTGGAAAGCTTCCATCTTGAGCAAGGAGATTTCGTGCTCTTTAAAACGAAAAACTCTTTTGACGAGGCGTTTTCCTTTGAATTCATCTTCCTGTCAGAGGAGGGAGCGGACTATTTGAGTGAGCTGGGTGTGCGAGGCATCGGTACGGATGCACTCGGGATCGAACGCAGTCAGGAGGGACACCCAACGCATAAAAAACTGTTTGCAGCAGGGGTGATTGTGGTGGAGGGATTACGGCTGGCAGAAGTACCTGCAGGCGAGTATTTTATGGTAGCAGCCCCTCTCAAGCTAATGGGTACGGACGCAGCCCCGGCAAGGGTCCTCTTGTTTGAAGGTTTGCATAGCTGATCATAATGCGAAGCACCTTTTTATGCAAACAGGGATTATCAGTGAAGTTCGATCCTGTTTGCCATGAAAAGGGAGTAAGGACAGCATCAAGTCTTGGAGAAAACGGAACGTATCCAATCCACTAGCAAATAAATGACCGGGATCATTTCGGCGATGATGATAAAGTTAACGAGTCCAGAGTACCGCATTTTAGCGAAGCTTGTGCCGGATTTGTCCATGTACAATGCCAAGCCAACGATTATTGCCGTCATGGACAAGGAAAAGGGCTTGTGATCCTTCAAGGAAAAGGTTTGGGTAAGAACGATAACGGCCAAGTACAAGAGCAAGCTAATTTTTATAAAGAGACTGGATAGCCAGACCGCAATGAGAACGGGGTCCAGGTTTTCTAAGAAACTACCAGCCCGAATAAAACGGATGAGCTCTAGCTCGGGGTAGATTAACGAACCTGCCAGTTGAGGTCCAAAAATAAGAATTGCCGGGATCATGTTCGCCAAGACGATGATAATGGACGTGAGGGTTGCATAGGCCAGAGATCGCATGGTTCGCTCAGGGCGTGAAAAGTACGGAAACAGATACAGAACGAATGCCATTTCTCCATAGAGAGCGGTAACCAAATAACTGGCTTTCCAAATCTTTCTGGCCTCAAAGTGATTGAATAGGGCGACGGACATATCGAGATTCATATCTCTTACTACGAACAAAGGGATGACAATGCTGCCAATTATACTGAGAAAAAAGATTCCTTGGGCGCATTTGAAAATTGTCTGAACGCCCGAACGAACAGCGTATGCGACACATATCGCGAACAAAGAAGTCACTGCCCACTCCGGAGTATCTGGCAAATAAACTTCAATAATGAAATCCTGCAAATTTCGCAGGCCGAAGGCTGCGGAAAACGAAAAGGAGAATATCATAAAAAAAATCAAAGGATAATGAAGCCAGCTCCCAACGATGCTTTTACCATAATTCCCAAAGAATTGTGTCGGTCTTTTCATTGCCAATCGATAGGATAGATAAGTGATGACATAGCCGCCGAAGGAGCCTATCAATAAAGGAAGCCACGCAGAAAACTGGGCTTCTTCGATCAATAAGCTCAAACGGAATCCGAGTATCGTTGTAAAAAGAAATTGAGTGAACAGCATGTAAATCTGGGATGGGGAGATTTGTCCGAGAGGGCTCGTCATTTTATTCACCTCTATTTAGGCAGCTTGTCAAAGGGATAGAAAAAACTTTCTATGAACGCCGTCATGGAAAAGGTATCACTGAAGAAAAACAAGGCTTCAAAACAAAGAAAAAGAAAGGCATTTGTGCTCATAACAATGAAAATGGTACGGACATTGCGGTTTTTTTGTTTCAAGTACCGACATTCCACATAAAAAATGGAGAAAAACAGGAGCGCGATGATGATCATTCGACTGCCTCCCACTTACCTGGCGAATAAACGCGGATAGGCTTCTTCACTGTACCCAGTCTTTTGATTGTAATATCGACCTTAGGGGTGAAAATAACCTTTTCGCGGTAGTACTCCCTCCAATCGGAAGCAATCGCCTTCCACTGCTTTGGGTAATACCAATCGAGATAAGCAGCAAATTGAAATGGATCTGTACCGACTTTCCTTGTTTTCGCAATCGCCCTGCTCATTCGGTTCTCAACTAGTGCCTCCAGTCTTTGCTCCAGCTTCAACCGCTCCTTTTCGTCTTGCAGATTCACATTTGATTCAGTTGAGATCAGCGATGCTTCTGCTCCGGTCTGAATCTCCATGGTTATTTGTGAACCAGCGATGACCGGTTTTATACGGGTTTGGATTCGATTGAGGATGTAATTGACGTTCTTGTGATCTGTTGGGGAGTGCACAGAAATTTGCGCGTTTTTCATTTGATTGAGAATCCACATGGCTCCTCGCATTTCGTCCATGCTGAGTACCGTCACCAATTTCCCTTGCTTGAAAATAGCTGCACCGTCATTTTCCATCCACTTTTGTTCTTGCTTTTTTTCACTGGGAATTCTTTTTTCTTCAAATTTCAGCATGGGCAGGACTGTGTCGCCTCCATAGTAGGTGGACATCAGAACATCATTAACCGTTGTACTGATTGTTACGTTATCTCTTTCATAGGCTAGTAAAATGTCCGCAGGAAATCGTTCGATGATGATGGGGATGGAAGCGACTTCTTTCGCTTTTCCAGGTGTTACAAACAGGATGGTATTAATATGGAATCGAGGTTCGCGGGCAGCAAAATCCAGAATCGGGGTTATGCCTTCCTCCGCAAGCTCTTTTCCAATAATAATGACACCGGTTTGACCAAACGTAATTCTGCGTGGCATATCTGCCTGGATAGAGCGATAGGCTTCTTCGATATCCCGTCCCGATTTCGTAACGTAAGTATAGGGAGCACCGGATAACTCTCCTGAACCACCTGATAGCCCGGGAATCAAACGATTGGGCAACGGAAGACTGAGGGTAAGCTCAATACCAGATTCAGATTTGTCCAGAAACATCATGCGAGCAAAGCTTCTATCATTAATTTCAACAGCAGACCAGCAACCTGTCAGAAAAAATAAAGGGAGAAAAACGAGAATCGCAACTATCTTTTTGTATATCAGGTTCAATCCTCGTCCTCCTCTAACGTGTTACGGGCCTTTCGTGAATGCCTGCTTTGTCGGATTCGATTTACCCCTAAGCTGAATGGCCTTGTTCGCATCATCCACCAGGGAGCACGGACGATCGTGTCCTTCAGATCACTGAAAACAAAGGGAGTCAAGGGGGTCAGATAAGAATATCCAAAAGGACGTAAGTTCGTTAGGTGGATATAAATGATGAGTAACCCGCATGTCATCCCAAACAAGCCAAATAAACCAGCTAGAATCATGATGGGGAATCGTAGAAAGCGAAAGGCCAGACCGAGATCGTATTGAGGGATGATAAATGAGGCAATCCCTGTGAACGAAACAATAATGACCATGGATGCCGAGACGATCCCTGCTTGTACGGCGGCAGTACCGATAATGAGTGCCCCGATAATGGATACTGCTTGCCCGATTGATTTCGGAATGCGTATAGCTGCTTCTCGTAACGCCTCAAACGATACCTCCATAATGAGAGCTTCTATTAATGCTGGAAAAGGAACCACTTCCCGAGATGCCGTGATGGTTACCAACAATTTGGAAGGGATCATTTCCGGGTGAAACGTAGTGATCGCAATGTAAGAAGATGGAAGTAACAGCGAAATAATAACAAAAAGGTAACGTAGCCAGCGAATCCACGTGCTGGCAAAAAAACGTTGATAATAGTCTTCGGCTGACTGGAGCAGCATGAACAGAGTGACAGGTGCGAGAACAACCGTGGGTGTGCCATCCACGATGATACCGACCCGTCCTTCCAAAAGTGAAGCAACGACAACGTCAGGCCGTTCCGTAAATTGTACTTGGGGAAATGGTGAAAAGGGGGAGTAATCCATTGCTTCCTCCAGATAACTGCTGCCAAGTAAACTGTCTACTTTTATTTGGGCCAACCGATTCCGAACTTCGTCAACTAATTCATTCTTGCATATTCCCTGCACATACATCATGATTACATTCGTGTTCGTATGCTTGCCAATCTGCAGTGTTTCCGACTTGAGATCGGGTGTCTTCAATCGCTTCCTGATGAGGGTGAAGTTATCCACTGCACTTTCAATAAAACTTTCACGTGGACCTCGTACGGTAGCTTCATTGGGTGGCTCATCGATGTCTCGTTTTTTATGCAAAGCAAGAGGCAAGGCGATCATTCTCTTTTCTCCCTCTACAAGCAGAAGCACGTGGCTATTCAGGATAGAAGGGACGCCATCTTTTTTTGCGATGAAATGATAGTCAGCGATAGGTAGCAGTTTCTTCTCAAATAGGTGTTTGCGAATTTCTGCCTCATCCATAGCCACAGACGATAAGAGGGGGTGCAATACCTCTTCCTGAATCGATTGAATATCGATCATGTTCTGCAAATAAATGAGTGCACAGAATACTTGCTGTCCGACTGAGAAAGTGTGATATACCACATCGGAACGGTCGGGTAGTTGTTGACGAAACCACTTGAGTTGATCCTCAAGCGGCTCAATCGAATCCTGTGTCTCATTCTCTTTCGGATTCGCTGGTTTCTTTCTCCATTTCATAACAGAGGGGATTTTTTTCATCGTAGGCACCCTTACTCATCTTTCATCGATGTGGATAGCCTTACACAAACTACCAGGAATTATTCTTAGTATCATTACGGGGAAACAACTGTTCAACTTGCATGTCTTGCTGGTGTAGAGTGATGGTATAATTTATCTACAAAGGGAGAGTGATGATATGCTCAAACGACCGGAAAGAGATGAGTACGCTAGTTATTTTGACTATTATATTGGACTAGTTCCAGAGGGCGAGCTGCAGACGATCCTCACGCAACAAGGAGAGAGTGTAGTCGCCTTATTTTCTTCACTTACGCCAGAGCAAATCGATTATCGGTATGCACCTGGTAAATGGAGTGTAAAAGAGGTTTTGGGTCATCTCGTGGATACAGAGCGAATCATGAGTTATCGCTTGCTCCGAATTGTTAGAGGAGACCAGACGCCACTCATCGGGTTTGATGAAAATGCTTTTGTAGAAGGCGCTTTTTTTCAACAACGAGAGCTCTCTGATTTGTTGGAAGAGTACAAGGCCATTCGCGCTTCTACAGTGGCGCAAGTACGAGGAATCTCGCCAGAAGCGTGGGTGCGTACCGGACTTGCCAACGGAAATAAGCTATCAGCCAGGACATTGGCGTATGTGATTGCTGGACATGAAGCTCACCACTGTAACATTCTAAAAGAGAGATATTTGGGATAGTTCGATCCGCGGAGGCTTAAAATGCGATCGGTTCATACCATTTTTTATGCATCGCCAATCGGCATCAGCGAAATCAGTGGAACAGAAGAAGGAGTCTGCTCTATCACGTACACATATCGGACCATAAATAGGAATGAGAATACACAATTTCATAGGTGGAAACAGGTTCCTTAGGGCGTAGCCAATTCGCACAAGGATAATAGGGAAGCTCGGTGCAAATCCGACACGGTCCCGCCACTGTAAGAGGGGAGTCAGCGTCCAAAAAGCCACTGGTCTATCAAAGTAGACGGGGAAGGCGACGCTCGACGATGAACTCAAAGTCAGGAGACCTGCCTGTTTCGACAACACTGATAGACCTACGGGAGATAGGGAGGTGTTAGAGATGGCTTGCGAAAAACAGCGAGTGGACAAGTACGTCCCTCCTTTTCTGGCATTTTCTAACGATCGTCACGGTCGAGCGGAAAATGCTCTTTTTATTTTGGCCAGAATAAAAGAAGAGGAGGGTGTTCAATGATTCAACTTTTTATTTGCCAATGGTGCGGATATGTCGAGGAACAAGAGCTGCCTGAGGAATGCCAGGAGAGCGTGTTTCAGTGTACTTGCTGCAGTATGGAAGAGGTAGAAAGCCTGTTCACCCACAACTGAAAACCTTGCCCAATTCGCTTGCAATCAGAAAAGAAAGAATTTTGTTGACGCTTGCCTTGGAATTTCTTAGAATAAAGCTCAACAGCATAAATGGTTCTTATCCAGAGAGGTGGAGGGTCTGGCCCGATGAAGCCCGGCAACCGTTGCATATTGCGACAAGGTGCCAATTCCTGCGAGACGTTTTTTTGTCTCGAAAGATAAGAAGCGGGTTACTTCATTTGTAGATGAACCTTCTTCTTATCGAAGAAGGTTTTTTTAATTTCATATTTTCTTTATCCAGAGAGGTGGAGGGACTGGCCCGATGAAGCCCGGCAACCGTCACGCATATTTTGTGACAAGGTGCCAATTCCTGCAGGACATATACGTCCTGGGAGATAAGGAGGGGGAGCATTAGCTGCTAACAAGCCTTCTTCTTATCGAAGACGGCTTTTCTTTTTATCTAAAATTCGGGGTATGAGGTGGTCAGGATGAGTGCAGAAGTGGTACGCGTGGGATTATTGGGATTGGGAACAGTGGGTGGAGGCGTAATCAAAACGATCCGTTCGCAACAGGAGAAGCTGGCTTCTCGTTTGGGAAAGCGAATTGAGATCGTCAAAGCATTGGTGCGTGACTCGGAAAAAGAGCGAGCGGTTCATGTCGACCCTGCTTTACTGACAACAGACTTTGAGGATGTATTGAGCAGCGATGTGGATATCGTGGTGGAAGTCATGGGCGGTGTAGAACCTACCTATGATTACGTCCGTGCTTTAATCGAAAAGGGCTGCCATGTGGTAACTGCCAACAAAGAACTCCTGGCGAAAAGAGGAACGGAGCTAGTCGATTTGGCCAATCAGCATCAAGTGCATCTTGCCTATGAAGCAAGTGTGGCAGGGGGCATCCCGATCTTGAGCGTACTGAGACAGTTCCTTCGCACAAACGATATCCAAGGAGTTCGCGGTATTCTCAACGGAACAACGAACTTTATTTTGACGAAAATGGAGGCAGAGCAGCTCTCTTACCAAGAGGTACTCAAGCAAGCGCAGGAGCTGGGCTATGCGGAAGCAGACCCTCGATCCGATGTAGAAGGTTTTGACGCTATGTACAAGTTGTATATCTTGGCACAGCTTGTTTACGGTGAATCACTGCCTTTAGCGGATGTCGTTCGCAAAGGGATTGCAGATTTGTCAGCAGGTCACATTCGGATTGCGAGCGAGCTGGGGTACCGGATCAAGCTGATCGCGCAGGCCTATCAAGCTGAAAAAGGAATTCGCCTATCTGTTGAGCCAACCATGCTTCCGGTGAGCCATCCGTTGGCGCAAATCCACGACGCATTTAATGCTGTCCAGCTATCCGGCAACATCGTGGGAGACTTGTTGTTTACAGGAAGAGGGGCAGGAGAGCTCCCTACAGCAAGTGCTGTCGTCGAGGATTTGGCCTATTTATTGACGCAGCCATTCACACCGCATCCTACCTGGAAAGAAAAAACGGCTGACAAAGCTGGAGGCACGTTGGACTCGGCAGAACGCGTCCTTTGTTATCTAGAGGGCTCATGTCAAACTGCTACACCAGATCGTGTCCTGCATTTCCTTCAGCAAGCAGGAGTAAACGTGCAGAAACTCAAAGTCCAATTCGATTTGGGGGGCGTCTTGCGCGCAGGTTTGATCGTGACAGGGATCAGTGAAGAGCACGAGTCCCTATTGAAAAATGATTTTGGCTTAAGCGTGCGCTGCTTCCCCATTCTCGAATCTGCGTAAGTAAGCGGAATAAAAAGAAAAGCCGTATTTCTAGTTACCTGGAAACACGGCTTCTTTTGTCAGGGGGCAGTCTCCACTGCTTTTACACGTGGCTGCACACGCCCGTCACTTGGTATGTCGACACTCTCTGAAATGGATTCAATTCGTTTTAGCAGGGCGGCTCCATTGCTTTCATTCATCGGTACGGCTTGTCCTAATTCTGCGTGAAACGGAAGCATCGTCAGTTCACAATCACCGCTTTTCGTACAGCTTGCTTGCAGAACCATCGTCTCCCATGTCTTGGGCTCGGTTGATCGTGTGAAAATGAAATTGCCGAGACTGTACGCAATCCATTTGTCGTTGTATCGTTCAAAGCCTTGAAGGACGTGGGGATGACCACCGACGATCAAATCTGCACCAGCATCGATGTATGCACGAGACAACTCTTTCTGATGATCGACTGGATAATCGGAGCGTTCCTTGCCCCAGTGTGCAATCACCACGACAAGATCCGCTTGGCTGTTCGCATCTTGGATTGCTTTCACTGCCAGCGTAGGATCATAGGAAGCGGCCATACCTGGCTGGGAATCCCCTGCAAACCAGCTTGTTTCGGGAATGACCCTACTGAAGCCGAGAATCGCGATTTTGATCCCGTTCTTTTCTAGGAAGACAGGTGAATAGGCACGGCTGGCATTCTTACCTGCGCCGACGTATTCAATCCGATTTTCTTCCAAAGCGTCAAAGGTATCGAGCAATCCTGGAACCCCTTGGTCCATGGAGTGATTATTGGCGAGATTCACGACATCAATCCCAGCGTTTTTCATGGCAGGAACAGCAAGTGGCGACGACTTGTAGACATACTCCTTGTTCTGTGCAGCAACACCTGCGGCGGTAATCGGCGTCTCCAGATTGGCAATCGTGATATCATCTTGCAAAAAGAGCGAGCTTACATGCTTATATGGGTAGTCATAGCTGTTTGCGAGTAAGGTTTTCTCTACATTCCCTGACATCATAATGTCACCGACAAAGGTGAGTTGCACAGTAGACTTTTGGTTCACGGTATTGTCAGGAGTAGGCTGCGTGCTCGGGTTAGCATATTCTCCATCCATCGCTGATTCGAAAAGGTAGTAGGTTGCGACGACGAAGATGGCTAACACGCTAAATAGGAGTGTGCTTTTAGCAGCCCGTACCCATTTTCTACGTGAATGCTTGCGCCGAGCTTTTCCCCGGCTTGATCTGGTCTCGTTCATTTTTCCCCCTTGTATTTCTATCCTTGCATAAATGAATTTTGATATCCTATAAGTAATACGAAAAGAGGCGAAAAAAGGTGCGATTAACTTTTGATCATTTGGTTCATTTTGTACAGCGAACGCCACAGGAAGCATCGGAACAATTTTGCCAAGCAGGTTTTCATGCGGTAGCTGGAGGGCGTCATGCGTCTTGGGGGACATGGAATAGCCTTAGTTATTTTGGTCTTTCTTATGTTGAATTTTTGGCGATTGAAAACAAGGAGCTTGCTCGACAATCAGACAATCCGCTCGTGCGTCAATGCATCGAGGATGAGAAAAAGGGAGAAGGATTTGGTCAGATTGCGCTTCGGACGAACGAGTTGGATGCGTGGGCAGAGCGTCTGCGAAGCCAAGGTTTGCAGGTTACTGGACCTGTTGCGGGGAGTCGTACCCGTGATGATGGTACGACGCTTCGATGGCGGATGCTCTTCCTCGAAGATGCAACTAGTGCCCTACTACCGCCATTTCTCATTGAATGGTCGCAAACGGATGAAGAGAGAACAGAAGATTTGACAAATCGTGGCATCATTGAAGCACATCCGAACGGTGCAGCCCATCTCGATTCTGTATGTTATGCCGTGACGGATCTGGAAGAAGCAACAGCACGTTGGCAAAGCTGGTTTGGATGGAAGAAGAGCGAAAAATTCTACGATAAAGAACTGGGAGCCATCTGTCACGTATTTGAACTTCCGGGTGGAAATGTAGTACTCTGCCAACCAACAGAAGAGGGATTGGCGCAATCGGCCTTGCAAAATCGCGGGCAAAGACCGTTTTTTGCGAGAGTGTCAGGTCTAGAGAAGGAAAGCGAGTCTAAAATTTGTGGCGGAACATACTTTCTAACCGCGCTGGAATAGTTGTGTAGAGGAAATGGAGGCGTACATATGGGATCTCCCCGACATATTGTGTCCGCAGCAGCGATTATCATCAATGAGCGTCAGGAGATTTTGTTGATCAAGGGTCCGCGTAGAGGATGGGAAATGCCTGGTGGTCAAGTAGAAGAGGGCGAATCTTTTGCTCAGGCAGCCATTGATGATGGCGAAGCATTCTAACAAAAAACATCTCGCAAGCCGAGAGGGTTTTTTGTTTTTTTATGATCGTACGTTCCTCGCTAGCCTGAGGATTCTTTTGATGGTGGAATGCCCATTCTGAAACGGAACGAAAATTGGAATTTGTAAAAATGGTTAAATTTGGATGTGAAAACAGAAAAGTGAAGATAAAATACAGTACCATAGGATTATCTAGAGTCAAAAGAGGAAGTGAAGGTGATAGGGGTGCTCATAATGAGTATCTTATTGACAATAATCCTAATTGTTCTGTTGGTCTTTATTTACAAAAAACGTGAAGAACCCGAAACAAAGCTAGGATGGAAAGTGGTTGGCTATTTTTGGTTAGGGGCATTTACTTTTAAGGCAAACGAGATCCCGTTACCTTTAGGCTTTTTGCTATTTCTATTGGTTTTCCGTCCAACGACGAATGTGAAAACCAAAAATCGTTCCGCTTATCTCGGCTTAATGTTTTTTCTCGCTCTGAATGTAATTTTCCCAGCAGTGGAGAAGGAGCTGTTTGAACGTCCGCGAGATGTAGTCGCTGCCAGCAACAATATGTTTCAAGTTGATTTCACAAACGATTGGATGAAGATACGAGATCAAATCAAAATCGACGAGCATGCACGGCTGGTATATTTTAAGGCGCATTATCAAAAAAATGGTCAGATAGATCGCTTGTATTATTATGTAGTAAGCGTTTCAGGAAAGGACTCTGTCTATTATGATATCAATTTTTCTGCTGACACAAATCGATATACAATCCGCGCTGAGAAAATTGGTGTTAAAGGGATAAAATATGTGGAATTCGTAGAGGCTTCGAGATTTTTTGAAGTTTTGGATGAGGTTTCGCCTCGAAATCTTTCTCTAGAACAACCATTTGAAGGGTATACCCTTAGATTCGATGGAGAATGGATAACGGATGCTGACGAGTATCAGCAAAAATATGTGATCCTGGGGAAAGAAATCAAACCCATTACTAGTGATCAACTTCCGGCGGAAGGCTACTCCATCCATCTTTGCGGGAAAGGGAAGCCTTACGAATTACCGACTGGCTTTGGAGTATCAAACAGATGTGAAGCGAGTGTAGATTTCTTTTTTTGATGACCGGAAATGAAAGAAACCACCTCGCATTGGAGGTGGTTTTCTACTAGGTGCCAAACGTCTTTTTGGTTAAATTCCGATACATCACCAGCATCGCGATACGCCAAGGTACGAGCATACCAAATGCGAGCAAGAAGAACAGTCCACCCGTTTGAATCGGTGTAAAGCTATCATTGATCGCCAGTTTAATAATCAGCCGGATGACCAACAGACCAGTCAAAATGAAGAAAAACGCTCGGGACCGTTTCAAATACACGTCTTGCCCGATGATTTCGAAGCGTGATGTCATAATCAACGGAATCGAAAAGATTAGCCCGACCACAAAGGCAGCAATATCAAACATGGGCGGTAATTGCGCTTCGGGGAACAAGAACATTGCAAACCCTGTTGCCATAAAGAAGGGTGGCAAAATAATGCTTTTTGCAGAAGCCGGCTTTTTTTGCCGACGCATTCTCACAAAGATCACTGCAATAGCCATCACGAGAGGCAGCAGGATTCCAAAAATGGGAGAGGAAAGGATCTGCATGGAAAAACGCCTCCATAAGTGTTCAACGTACTTTCATTAGTGTACACCAAAGCATGGTCTGTGGGAAAGCGTTTGTCAGGGTTTGTTACATTCGGAAGACTAGGCAGCTGCCTCATCGTGGGAGCGTACATCCAGCTTATGCTTTTTACTGTATAGGAAAGTCAACAAGCCAAAGAGTAATGTCACCGAGCCGATGAAGATGAGGTAGGCGCTAATGCCGAGAAGGTCAAGCCCGACCCCTGTAATCGCGAGAGCCAACAAGAAAAATCCACGATCCAGCATGCTTTTGAAAGAAAAGAATCGCCCTTGCTGGTGTGGAGGTAGGCGCTTCTGGAAAATCGTTGCGATGACAGGGAAGAAGAAAGCGACGACAAAGCCGAACACGGAGAAGGAAGCAAGCACCATGAATTTGTTATCGGCTAGTGACATGCCAAACTGGGACAGCGCGAAGAAAAAGAGCATGACAGTGGACGCTGCCACGAGGTTTCTGCGACCTATCCAACGTTTTGCCAAGAGACCGCCGATCAAGATGCTGGTTCCTTCCACTGCATAGATCCATCCCATGAGCTCGGGTTCCTGCTGCAGTTCGCTAAAGTTCAAGATCATCAGGTTCACACCGCCAAGGAACAAGGTGATCAACCCGTTATTAATCAATCCGACAAACAAGGCTGGGTCCTGTCGCGAGATCGTCAGTACTTCGCGAAACTCCACTTTTTCCTGAATTTTCCGAGAAGTGACTTGGGGAATGCGGAGAAAGAGTGTGACGACAGCGAGTACAGCGTACGCGACGATGGAACAGACATACAGCATGGATAGATCCATAGATACAACGAGTATACCGCCGATTGCTGTTCCCCCAATGCGCGAGAGGGTAGAAATATTCAAGTATGCACTATTCGCCTTGAGTAACTCGTCCTGGGAAAGGATGGCTGGCAAGGAAGCCTGCACGGTCGGAAAATAAAAGGCAGCTGAGCATTGCATCACGATCAAAGATACGATCATCCACAGAAGAGAATCGTTTGCAAGAGCCGGGAACATGAAGACGGGGCTGAGTGTTCGGACCAAGCTGGCAAACAGCATGATCTTGCCTTTGTCATACATGTCAATCACCACACCCGCTTTAGGGGCGAGGAGGATGCTGACCACCAATCCACACATCAGTATCAAGCCCTTCACCGTATCAGAAGGAACGAGTTTCTGCATGAACGAAAGATTGGCAATAATCGAAATCCACATGCCCGCTCCCGCGACGATCTCTCCGCTCATTAAAAGCAGAAAGGTACGATTACGCCATAACATGAGAGCCACTCCAAACATTCGTTAGATAGGTAAAAATTTGAACCGATCCATTCATTTTGATCAAAAACGATTTCTCTAGTATAGCATTCATGCAAACGCTTGTATATTTATTGTCTTTGTGGGTATTCTTCGTATTCATAACGGACAAACTAACGCAACACTGCGGCCATTACGCCCTAAAGGAGCTATTCGTAAATGGCGCGAAAACGAACGTTGCTGCTGTTGATCGTGTATGGATTTGCTGCGACACTGACGATCTTTTATGGACTGGTGGAAAAGCATAGTGTCATTGTCACATTCTTTTCTTTTCATGTGCTCGTTTGCATTTGTATACCCGTCATTCACGGATGGTGGGAAGGAGATTTGCGGAAGCACTGGCGTTTAGCGTGGGGAAGTTTTGAGTGGCAGGGTACTTTGTACGGACTGGCATTTGGTGTTCTTATGTTGACAGGGGGGCTGGCTGGGCTTTGGTTGCTCCTGCAGGAAGCAGGAAGACCTGAAGTCGTTCGAACAGGCATGGAGGCATGGGGGATTGAACGCCGCTGGATTTGGGCTTTTTCCTTCTACCTCGTTTTCATTAATTCTCTGTTGGAAGAGCTGTTTTGGCGAGGCTTCGTATTGCAGCGGTTGCGCGCATCCTTATCCCGCTTGAGGTCCATTTTTCTTGCCAGCTTTTTTTATTCCTTGTATCACCTGATTATCTCTACGATCTTATTTGGTTTAAGAAACGGCTTGTTAATAACTGCGATGGTTTTTGGTGCAGGGATGATTTGGGGATGGATGAAAGGAATGTTTCCTTCGATTTATCCCAACTGGTTTAGTCATTTACTCGCAGATTTGGGTCTCGCACTCGCTGTAATTCTCTGGATTTATTGATTGGACAGGAGGGAAACTGATGCTGGCGATACATGAAGAAGCTAGACTTCGCAAGCGATTGCTCAGTATACTTCGACAAAACAGTGGAGCCTTTCAACTCTACTATGATACGTACGGTTATACCCCGATTGAGCCGTTGCTGGATTATCTTCGTACGTTGAAAGGGTGCGTATACATAACCCGGCAAGATCTTCATCAAGTCGTTGAATTCGATCCGGAGCGGAGTATTGAATGGGATGGAGGAGCACTCATTCGAGTTATTTACGGATTTTTGCCCTCGATTGCCAAAAGTAAACTCATCGAGATCGTACCACCTGACGTTCTCTATTATGGGACACATCGAAAGCTATTGAAACAAGTACTCACTGGTGGCCTGTTGCCGATTGCCAGTGAGTATGTGCAGCTTGCCGTAAGACATGAGCATATTGGAGAGTCGACAGACACATTGCGCCTTGTCACCGTGAATGCAAAGGAGGCTCATGAAGCTGGCATCTGCTTTTACCGAGTCGGTGCGCACTATTGTTTGAGCGATGCAGTCCCCGCCAGTTATTTGCAGCTGTACACCGATTAGTTCGACTGGTTGTTTCGACGTGCTTCGCGCATTTCCAACTGGTGCTGACGTTCTGCCAAGACGTCGCTTCGATCCCTGAGGGAATGCTTATTCAGCAAGTAGGCGTCTTGCATATCGCTATCCCGATGTTCAGGGTGATTTTGCATCGTACAAGCCTCTTGATATGCCTGTTTCAAAGCAGCGGACATGGGCAAGGAAAGGCTTCGATAGGGCTGATCGTTTTTCATTTCCGTCAAGCGCTCTTCAAGCAGGCTCGCCAGATTGGCACTATCCAACCCAAGCTTTTCGATGTCTAGGTGATGCTTTTTGACAATAGAAATGGCGCTTGTGAGCATTTTGATTGCACCTGACTGATTCCCGCGTCTCTGGTGATAAAGAGCGACGGAGATTTGAATCAAACCAACCCACACTGGCTGTCGCTCTTGGGAAGGAGCACTTTTCCAATATTCCTCGAGAATCTCATGGCACTCGAAATAATCGCGTTCTACATGAAACTGGATCAAATAATCCAGATACGGTTGCGGATACATGGTGGCCTTCACCTCACTGCTTGGTTTTCAATGGTTCGTTTATGTACTATTATAAAGCATAGAGAGTAGAAAATGAGGTGTAAAACCATTTATGACAAGAGATGAACTCGTAGCCGTATTGGAAAATAAGCGAATGACCGAAATCATAGAACTGATCGAGGACGCTGAACAGGGAGAACTGGAAGAGCTCGAACTCGTGGAAAGCCTGGGTTTGCTCATGGATCAGGAGTTGAACAAAGAAGTCCTAGCGTTATTGGAAAGCTTGGGTGTCACCATTATTTACTTGAGTGGCGATGAAGACGACGAAGACGACGACAATTAGTAAAAAAGAGAACCAACCTTGTGCATGGTGCCAGGTTGGTTTTTGCATTCCTTACTTTTGCGTCCATACGCGATTTTTATTTCGTGTAGCGGGGAATTTTTCCCCTCTGGAAAGCTCGATGATCATCGGATTCTGTACACTTGCACCGGACTCACCAATCTCCATGTATACGGCATTTTTCGGAGACTTTTCTCCTTCACGAAAACGACTGTGTTCTCCCACGAAGGCACCTTCTTCCTAAGGAATTGTCATCTGAATTAGTATGACCCGGTACGGAGGCTTCATGCCCTTCCTTCTATTGACCATAGATTTTGAATTCCTATACGATCATTTCAATTACTTTTGGAGAGGTGAATTCATGCTACGTTTGACCTTGAAAAAGGAATCAAATATATCTTATCACGAGCAATTATACCAACAAATTTCCTCCTCGATTCGAAACGGTGAGCTTCCCTCCCAAGAGCATTTGCCAACGGTTAGGGAGCTGGCGGCGCAGTTGAAAGTCAATTACAACACCGTTCGCAGTGTGTATTTGCGTCTCCAACAAGAAGGATTGGTTGATTGTCGGCAAGGTAGGGGGACGATCGTAAGCAATAGCGTAGGTGATGGGCTATTGACGCGTAATCCGATCCATCTTGCTTTACTCGCCAAAGAAACGATTCATAAAGTAAAAGCACTAGGCTACACCATGGATGAATTCTCGCGCGTCCTGTCGTGTGTCTTGCCAGAAATCAATCAGTTTCCGGTTCTTTTTTTGCGGTTCACAGAGCTGGAGGTCACTGAATATATGCGTTTGGTGCAGTACCATCTTCCGAGTGTGATGGTCGAAGGGAGAACCATCGAGGATTTTTCCCAGCAGGTAGAATGCGATGCTAATTTTTTGCAGCAATACAAAGCCATCGTTATCCCTCCTTGCGTTAATCTGAAACTCCCGAAGGATGCCCCTCCTATCGTTAGCCTTGATTTTATCCCGGACCCGACGACGGTGATCCCGGTCATGGAGGCCTACCCACGAAATACGAAAGTCGGGTTAATCTGTGCGACTATACGAGGTGGCGCGGGGATGATCAATGATCTCTACAACGCGGGCATTACGCATTTGGATATTCGGACAATAGAAGCGAACCATGCCGAAGTGTTTGATTTGATTACAACCTGTGACGTCGCGTATATTTCCAAGCCTGGCTATATGGTGAAACCTCATTTGCTGACACTGCCAAAAGTAAAGGAATTTCAAGAAATCCCTGACCACCATGGTATTAATGAGCTGCGCAAGCTCGTTACCCATTGAGTTAGATGGCAAGATTCATTATATTTGGTGCTGGTGGTTGGAAAAAGCACGATCCAATCAGCAATGCGCCACTAATACTATCAAGTAGCCTACGAGACATCTGCTGATTTTGACTCGTGTATAGACTTATGTCCATGCCGATATATCTTCACCTTCATACCTTGTAGATGTAACGAACAGGAGGGGGTGAGGTTAATGAGTTGCGGATGCAAAAAATCTCGTCGCAAATGCTATAAGTGCTGCGAAAAGAAAGTGTACAAAAAGCATTGCTACTACAAGCCATACTACAAAACATCTTGTAAACCATACGGCCGTAGTTGGGGACACGGACACTGCGGCGGTTGGGGCGGAGGCTACGACTCCTCTTATGGTGGCGGATACGGCGGAAGTCACGAGAGCAAATATTAATAGAGAAAGGCGCCGTAATGGCGCTTTTTTCGTTTTTTCGCAAGTTTTTCACAATTTGTCGTACAATAGAGGAAAAGGAATAATGGAGGTATGGATATGCAATTCCTGAATGGGAAAGAGGAACGAATGTGGGCGATGATCGTACATTTATCTGCCTTCCTTGGTTTTATCGTTCCGTTCGGCAATGTACTAGGACCTTTAATCGTATGGTTGATCAAGCGTGAAGAGGGAGCCTTTTTTTATGAGCATGGAAAAGAGGCACTGAATTTTAGCATCTCGGTGACGATTTATGCCGCTATTTCAAGTTTGTTGATCATCATTTTTATTGGCGCACTATTATTGGGAGCCCTCTTTATCTTTTGGGCGATCTTCGTTATTATTGCTGCGGTGAAGGCGAATGAGGGAAAAGAATTCCGTTACCCGCTCACTCTCCGTTTGATAAAATAACCTTTTTGGGAAAGTCGTTCCATTTGGAACGGCTTTTTGTATTTGTTTGAATTTTCCATTAAAAAAGAGGGTGAACAACCGTTCATCTCGAATTACAAGAGAGTGTAGTCGGTGAAGGGGGAGTCAAATCATGTTGACGGGAGTGACGATAGTTGATTTTTCTCGCCATCTTCCAGGTCCGATTTGTACGATGCGTCTGGCTGATTTGGGGGCAGAGGTCATCGAGGTGGAACCGTTTCACGACAAAGCTCACTCACCGGTAATCAGGCCTACTCATCCTGAAGTTAGAGAGACGGGAGCGTTTTACCTGCGTTCACATCGCAATCATAAAAGTATTTCCTTGAATTTGCGGACGAATGAGGGAAAAGCGCTCGCGTTTGCTCTGGCCAGACAGGCTGATGTCGTGGTAGAAAGCTATCGACCAGGTGTGATGCGACATTTGGGTCTTGATTACGATCGCCTGTGGGAGATGAACCCTGCGGTCATTTATTGCTCCGTGACGAGCTATGGACAAAGCGGGGAGCTATACCAAATAGGCGGGCATGACTTGAATGTCCAGGCAGTAAGCGGATTTCTCTCACTGGTTCGCGATATGGAAGGCAAGCCTGTCGTTGCTGATTTTCCTCTTTCTGATTATGCGCTTGGGTTGTATGCCAGTGAACAAATATGCGCGGCGCTTGTTCAACGTGCGCGGACAGGGCGAGGAGCTTATTTGGATGTTTCTTCGGCTGACTTGTTTAGTTCTTGGACAGGGCTGCATGCACTGTTTATGTCATACAGCTCTTCGATCGGAAGGGAGACTGGGAGAGGGAGTTTGCTAGCGTATCAGGTCTTTGAGACAGCAGACGGTCAGTATGTTGCACTAGCGGCGTTGGAAGAGAAGTTCTGGCTCAATTTTTGCCGCGCGGTAGGACGAGCAGACTGGGAGCTTTGCCACCGAGCTAGCGTTGCTCGGCATCCAGAAGTGTTTGAAGATATGAAAGCACTGTTTCTGTCCAGGACCCAAGCCGAGTGGAGTGAGCTGGGCAGTGAAGTGGATTGCTGCCTGACCGCTGTGGAAGATTGGGAAAACTGGGCAGACAATCCGTACGTTGCAAATAGGGAGATAGCCTATACGCTTCCTTATTTGGAGAAAAAGTCTCCCGATCAAGAGGGGAACTTCGCGCATTGTTACAGGACAGAGAGGTTGTCACCCCCATGGCACACCGATTACACATACGAGCTGCTCAAACGCAAACTGAACCTCACAGAGGCGGATTTGAGCAGGCTGCAGAAGCAAGGGGTTATTCCTGCCGCTTCTTCTTAGGAAAGGGTGAGAAAAATGATGGAACAGGATCATAATGCGCAGCTGATTGTAACAAAAGCTGGTGGAATCTGCACGATTACGCTCAACAGACCCCACGTCCTCAATGCGATGACGGTTGAAATGTTTTCCCTTTTGCAGGACGCTTTCGCAAAAGTTTCAGCAGATGAGGAGGTCGATGTGCTTATTTTGCGGGGAGCGGGGGGGAACTTTTGCTCCGGTGCTGATTTGGGCGTGTTGACTGCGCTGACGGATAAGAGTGACGCTGATCAATCATTGACGATCATTAATGATTTCATCACCAGCTTGCATCAAATGCCAAAGCCTGTCATTGCGGTTATCGAGGGAGTAGCCGTCGGAGCGGGACTCAATCTCGCGTTGCATGCTGATTTTGTCATTGCTGCGGAAGATGCCCTGTTGCAGGAGCCTTTTGTCCAGATCGGTCTGACAACGGATTTTGGCGGGACATACCTTTTGCCAAGGCTTGTTGGTACGGCGTGGGCGAAGCGGCTCGGACTGCTGGGAGAAAGAATTACAGGGAAAAAAGCGGAGGAAATCGGCTTGATCTATCGAGCGGTAGAAGCCAGCCAAATCGAAAGTGAGGTTGAAAAATTGGTTGCTGCCCTACGTCGCTTGCCGAAACAAGCGTATGCGGTAACAAAAGAAGGGTTGGGACGCTGCCAGACAAACGGCCTAGAATATGCACTGGCCTGGGAAAAGCAACAGCAGCCGTCCCTGATCGCACGTCCTGAATTTCAGACACTTGTACAAGCGAAGCTGAAGCGGACGTAGCGATTTATTTTGGTAGCGGGATGGTTAGTTCATGAATGCGCTGACCTGTCGCTGCACTTTCCTCGAACAAAGAGAGCACAGGTGATTTTACGCTCGGGTCCAGCTTGAGATCGATGGAAAAGCTTCCCCATTCAGGAGCGCCCGTGCTTGCTGTCACAAAGCTGTTTGCCAATGTCTTGTCATCGTCCGTCACGACGAATCGTACGTTGGCTTCGTTCACGCGGGCCTCACCCTTGATCGCATATTGCCCTTCGCCTGTTTTGGTGATCGTAATTTTCCGAAACGATTCATTCTCGTATCGTCCCTTGTCCTCGCCAACAGGATGCGAATGCGTAGTGGCAGAGGCAGAGGGAATGATGGTGGGGATAGATACAGCAGTCAAGCTGATGGCGAGTAAGCAGGTTGTCAGCATGTTTGATGGGAGTCGCATGGTTTCCCTTCCTTTCATTCATTTTCCTCTCTAGGTTGGCGAATTTGGCGTAGAACTATTCTCGGAGTTGATTAGACTGACTGTACAAATGGAAAGTAGCACGACGCCGTGAAATGGGTCTTTTTCGTGAAGAACGGATGAGATAAAAGCCCAAAAGGGAACTTTATCCGTTGAGCAAAGGACCATTCTGTGATAAAGTAGGGATATCAAGATCCTGCGATGTACGATAGGCCGTAAATGTTTCTAACCTTATACGTGTTTTTTGGGAGACGGAAACTGTGATGGATGTCAGGCCCACCTCCTTTTTGGATGCATGGGAAGGCTGAAGTGCAGAAGGGTCACCCACCTGTGTGAGCGCAGGTTATAGAAACATGAGGTCAACGGCAGAGCGGGGACTTGGCCGTTTATGAATGCAATGAATTACCGATAGCACAAAAAACCACTTGGAATCTGCTTCCAGGTGGTTTTTGCTTTTTGTACCCTGATTAATGGGTGGTTTTGTTTTGTTTGCCCGAGCCGTGACCCTGCCCTTGTTTTTGGGAGCCCTGGTCTTGATCCCCGTGATCGACAATGGTCAGGTCTTTTTCAAGTGTTTGGGAGTCTTGGGCGTCTTGAAGAATTTGATACATTTGCAGGAAGTTTGCTTTTTGCCCTTCAGGAATTCCTTTAATGCGAACAGTCAGCTCTTGCGGACTATTTTGCTGCTGTCCGCCTTGGCTGTTCCCTTGCCCACTGCTTTCATTTGAACTCGGCTGCTCATCGAGAAAGCTGAGAAACATCGAGTCGCTGTCTTGGTTTTGTTGGTTGTTTTGTCCGCTGTCGTTTGATTGCTGTCCTTGTTGACCTTGACCTTGCCCGTTTCCGCCTTGCCCACCTTGCTGCTCAAACAGCACGTTGAATTCGTTAAGATCGGTCTGGATGATGCCAATGACGTTCATCCTGATCCTCCTTCCAAAATAGAAATGATGCTTCAGCCCGGATGTTTGGAATGATGAACACCGTGTCGCTGCAGGTAACCATGGAAAAAGTATTCCACCACCGTAATGGCAAATGCCGTCAACAACAAACCAGATAAGGATATGGTCTGGCCAAACAAGTAACAGCCAAGCCACAAGGAGGCAAACACGAACAAGAAATCAGCGGAGCTCGCAAACGTATTGTTCGTTCGTGGGAGGATCGTCAAATCAAGTATATAACCCAGTAAACTGACAATCACGCTTGCGAGCACTGCAAACATAAGGGATGTCCCCGACCACCAAAGCCCTGGAATGGCAATGATTCCATGAAACAAGAGCTTGAGAACGATGTTCAAAGAACGAACACCACCTTTCATACCCTTAGTATGAACTTAGGTAGTCGCACTATTCGTAGAAGAGGTGTTTGATTTTAAACGGCGGATGAGCGCTTCATCTGGTGTCACATACAGCGTTCGTTGCTGCTCGTAGATGACGTAGCCAGGCTTGGCACCACTTGGTTTTTTTACATGTTTGATGAGCGTGTAGTCTACGGGAATTTGACTTCCTTCTTTGGCACGACTGAAATAAGCCGCCAGATTCGCTGCTTCGAGCAGCGTCTCATCCGAAAATTCCCGAGCGCGAATGACTACATGGGATCCCGGGATATCCTTGGTGTGCAGCCATGTTTCTTGCGACGATGCGAGTTTGTTGGTCAAGTATTCATTTTGCTTATTGTTTTTGCCGACCAAAATTTCAATGCCGTCTGAAGAATGGTACGTATCCAGCTCTGGTCTGGTATCTTTTTTCTTCCGCGGTCCACGTTTTTTACGATCTCGCATGTAGCCTTGCTCAACGAGCTCCTCGCGAATTTCTTCGGCATCTTTTAAGGTGGCATGTTCCAGTTGAACCAATACGCCGTCCAAATACAAGAGTTCAGCGTGCGCTTGCTCAATCTGCTCACTCACGATGGAAAGGCTGTTTTTGGCCTTGTTATATCGCTTGTAATACGACTGCAAATTTTCCGAAGGGGTCTTCAACGGATCGAGCGGAATCGTGATGGTACCTCCCGCTTCGTCATACCAGTTGACTGTGACGAGCTCGCGATCACCACGCTTCATCTGATGCATATTGGCAGTGATCAATTCACCGTACAGGCGGAACTGATCTGCTGCATGCGCATCTTGCAGCGTTTGCTCGAGCTTCTCGATTTTCTTTTCATTTTTATTGCGCTCAACGGTGACAAAACGAATCAAGTCGTGCGCGCGCTGTTTGACAGTGTCACGGAGCGCCTTTCCTTCGTAAAATGCCTGCAAGCATTCTTGGGTGGAAGGATAGGAGATGGTAGCCCCGTTTGAGAGATGAGTCAGCTCGACGACGTGAAAATACGCTTTGCCGTTTGTCTCTACAATGGAGGGCACATACTCATGAGCGTTGATTGCCTCCATCACCTGTGAAAAGGCAACCCACAGTGTTTCACGATTGGCGAGGCCGGCTCTGTGCAAAATTTCTTTTGCTAATAAGGGACTGATTCCGGTATAGCCTTCTACGATTTGCTTGTCCAAACGACCACCATTCCAGTCGAGGGAAGAAATAAAGGCTTGCTCAGTTACAGTGAGAGGGTCACGTTTATCTTGGCTCGGAGGAGAGACATAAGTTCTGCCAGGCGTAACTTGTCTATACTGGCTAATGGCGAGCGTCACATGCATGGCGCTATCCAAAATCATTCCAGTTGCAGGATCGATGAGGATGATGTTGCTGTGCTTGCCCATGATCTCTACAATAATTCGACGGAGAGCCGTGTCACCCAGCTCATCCCGGGTGCGTACGTCGATGTGAATGATTCGCTCCATCCCGATTTGCTGGACAGATTCAATCACGCCGCCCTCACAATGCTTGCGCAATAGCATGCAAAACATCGGAGCTTCCAGCGGATTCGTGAATTCTTCTGTCGTAATATGAAGCCTCGGATAGGTTGGGTTTGCAGACAGGAGGAGCTTTACCGTTTCTCCTTGTGTCCGTACTTGCATAACAATATCGCTATGGTGGGGCTGGTGGATTTTCGAGATGCGTCCTCCAACCAGTTTATGTAATTCCCGCGCAACAGAGCGGGTTACTACGCCATCAAATGCCACAAAAGTCACCTCAGATCAAAAAAATGGCTAGAATAATGAATAGAAGCCTGCCAGTCACAGTGTAGCATAAGTCAGAGCGAGGAGGAATCTCATCGTGGTGCGGTGGCTTCGGTTGACACTGCCAAGAGTTGTCTCCTATAATAAATTAACGATTTTGCGTCTATGGAAGTGAAAACTTGTGATTCGAAGCATGACGGGTTACGGTAGAAAAGAAGATAGCAGAGGCTCCATTCGAGCAACAGTCGAGATTCGTGCAGTGAATCACCGCTTTTCCGAGATTGTCGTGCGCCTGCCCAAAGCATGGAATATGTTTGAGGATTCGGTTCGTAAGCTGGTCGCGCAGTATGTCAGAAGAGGGCGTGTCGATGTCACTGTCTCTGTGGAAGGGAAAAATTCTTCTGCTACGGTCATGGACATTGACTGGGATGTAGCTGAACAGCTCGTCTCCATTTCCCGCGAGATGACTCAGCGTTTTTCGCTAGAGACGCCTTTAACCGTCAAGGATCTGTTACACTTTCCTGGCGTGATACATACTAAAGAGTCAGATGACAATGTGGTGGAGCTGGCAGAGTGGCTCCAAGACTTGGTCAGGGGCGCTGCAATGGATCTCGTTTCGATGAAAGAGACCGAGGGTAATCTGCTGCACGCTGATCTAGCCAGTCGCCTGACTGCTGTCAACACCTGGACGCGGGAGATTTCCCAGTTGGCCCCACTTTGTAGGGAAGAATATAAGGGCCGACTTGAGCAACGCGTGAGTGAGTGGGCCGGTTTGACACCTTTTGAATTGGACCCTGCTCGTGTAGCGCAAGAGGTTGCCTTTTTCGCTGATAAAAGTGATATTAGTGAAGAGTTGACCCGTTTAGATAGTCATTGCCAACAGTTTGCCAAGCAATTAGGCAAAGAAGAAGCAATTGGTCGAAAACTGGATTTTCTGCTCCAGGAAATGAATCGGGAAGCCAATACGATTGCTTCCAAAGCGAATCATTTGCGCATTCAGCATCTGGCTGTCGAGATCAAGACAGAACTGGAGAAGATGCGGGAGCAAATACAGAATGTCGAGTAGCATGAAAGGATGGGCTGGGCCGTCATGGCAATCAAGCTAATCAATATCGGTTTTGGCAACATCGTCAATGCCAACCGCATTATTTCAATTGTAAGTCCGGAGTCCGCTCCTATCAAACGGATCATCCAGGAAGCGCGCGATCGCAACATGCTAGTGGACGCGACCTATGGGAGACGTACACGTGCGGTAATCATTACAGACAGCGATCACGTGATTTTGTCAGCGGTACAGCCAGAAACAGTGGCACAGCGCTTGACTACAAAGGATGACGAATCGGACGAATAAAGTAGGAGTGTAAACAATGAGTATGGTTGATCGTGGTCTCCTTTTGGTTCTTTCCGGACCAGCTGGTGTGGGAAAAGGGACAGTATGCAAGGCGCTTCGTGAAGTGATGCCTGATCTGGTGTATTCTGTTTCCGCTACCACACGCCAGCCGCGTCCTGGAGAGGTAGAAGGAGTTAATTACTTTTTTAAAAGCCAGGAAGAGTTCAAGCAGATGATTGAAGAAGATGCTCTTCTGGAATGGGCAGAGTACGTAGGGAATTACTACGGAACACCTCGTCAGTTCGTGGACGATATGCTCAATGAGGGGCGCGACGTCATTCTCGAGATTGAAGTTCAGGGTGCCCTTCAAGTAAAAGAAAGTTTCCCGCAAGGTACATTCCTGTTCTTGGCACCACCTGATTTAAACGAACTGGAAAACCGGATTGTGGGGCGCGGGACAGAATCACAAGAGATCATTCGCAAGCGCATGGAAGTGGCGCGCGCTGAAATCGAGCTCATGGACCATTACGATTATGTAGTCGTCAATGACGTCATCGAATCAGCATGCGATCGAATCCAAGCGATTATTACAGCCGAACATCTGAAAAAAGATCGTCAGGTTCACAAATATCGCAAATGGTTACAGGAGGTTGAATAAAATTATGTTGTATCCATCTATTGACGAATTGACTGAAAAGGCAGAGAGCAAGTACATCCTGGTGACCGTAGCATCCAAGCGTGCACGCCAGCTTCGCGAAAACAGCGAAATTCAAGTGGTGAGACCAAAATCCAAAAAGTTTGTAGGTTTGGCACTGGAAGAGTTCATCTCCGACGAGCTCGTTCACGAGTTTTTGGACGGTCGCAAATAAGCATTCGCCTTAAAAAACAACCTCCATGTAGGTTGTTTTTTTCGGATTTCGGATAGGGGAGAAAGGAGAGAATGCAGATGCATTCGCTTGCAGGAAAACGAATTGTTCTTGGAGTATCTGGCGGCATCGCTGCTTACAAGGCAGCTGCACTGACCAGCAAGCTGACACAGGCAGGTGCATTGGTGCATGTCATTTTGACAGAGGGTGCCTTGCAGTTTATTCAGCCCTTGACGTTTCAAGCCTTGTCTCATCTGCCTGTTTTTACAGATACATTTACGGAGCCAGACCCGCATGTGATTAGTCATATTGAACTGGCTGATCGAGCAGACCTTGTTTTGATCGCGCCAGCAACGGCCAACGTGATTGGCAAAATGGCGAATGGCATTGCGGATGATATGTTGACGACGACCGTACTAGCTACGAAAGCGCCAGTCATGGTCGCACCTGCCATGAACGTCAATATGTACAATCACCCCGCGGTTATCGCAAATATGGATAAGCTTACGGCCTATGGATATCGGTTTGTTGAACCGGGTGTCGGGCTTCTGGCATGTGGCTGGATTGGCAAAGGACGTTTGGCGGAACCGGAGGAAATCGTCGAAGCTGTTCGTCAATGGTTTGCTTCCGATGAGACAAGACAAACGATCCGAGAAAAAGATTTGCATGACAAGCACGTACTGATCACAGCGGGACCGACTCGTGAAAAAATTGATCCCGTTCGTTACATAACCAATCACGCTTCAGGAAAAATGGGCTACGCCATCGCGGAAGCGGCTCGTGATAGAGGGGCGAAAGTTACACTGATCAGTGGGCCGACTTCCTTAGCACGTCCTGATGGAGTTGATTTCATCGCAGTGGAATCGGTACAAGAAATGTTTGATGCTGTCATGGAACAGCTACCGCACTGTGACATCGTCGTCAAATCCGCAGCGGTGTCCGATTATCGACCAAAGCATGTGGCTGAACATAAGATGAAAAAGGGTGATGGTCCACTCGAACTGGAGCTGGAGAAAGCACCGGATATTTTAAAGACCATTGGTGAGCGGAAAACGAAACAATTCGTCGTGGGCTTTGCAGCAGAGACCCAAAATGTGTTACAGCATGCCCAGTCGAAGCTGGAGCGAAAAAATCTTGATATGATCGTAGCCAATAATGTATTGCTTGAGGGAGCAGGGATGGGAAGCGACACGAATATCGTGACCCTGCTAACACGTGGCAAAGAGCAACTGGCATTGGATAAATTGAGTAAGCGGGCTGTGGCAGACAAGCTGTTTGATGCTGTCCTCGCAGTGCAAGAGCATAAACCGCTCCGAGACCTGTCATGATTGCCCAAATTATTGTGGACGTTCCGGTCAATCGAACGAATCGACCTTTTGATTACCATGTTCCGCCCTGGTTGCGTCCACTGATTCGCATCGGCAGCCGAGTGGTTGTCCCATTTGGTCCCCGTCAACTGCAAGGCTACGTCACCGGGATCGTGGAGGACGACAAGGCCGTTTTAGATCGTTCGCGACTCAAAGATGTGGTGCAAGTACAAGACGATACGCCGCCTCTTACGCCAGAGCTTTTAAAGATGAGCGAATGGATGTCCAAGCAGTACTTGTGTCCGTGGGTAACCGCTGTACAGGCGATGCTCCCGGCTGTACTCAAAGGTAAGTCGGAGAAGTGGCTGACGGCGACAGAGGCATTGGACGAAGAAGCATGCGGGAGATCGGGTCTTCTTTGGGAGTTGTTTCGCAAACGGCAAATACCGCTGACAGAAGTGGAGAAACAATTTGCGGAGGAGTATTTGCTCGTTCCAGGCTGGATACAGAGTGGGCTGCTTGCAACGGAGTATCAAGTAAGGGACAGAATTACCCGTAAACAGCAATCATTTGTCCGAAGCTTATTGGACGAGGCTAAACTGGAAGAAGCGATTGGCTCTTTGCCAGCACGAGCGGAGCAGATGCGCCGTGTCCTTCAACTGATGCTCATGCACAAGGAGCAATCCTTGGCTGTGCAAATGCTGCGGGATGAATACGGAATTACACGTTCTCCATTGAAAAGCCTGGAATCAAAAGGCTGGATCGCCATCGAGCAAGTGGAAGTTTACCGGGACCCGTACGCCAATCGACGTTTCCAGGAAAAACAGAAACCGGTCTTTACCTCTGTTCAGGAAGCGGCACTGACACCCATCTTGCAAACGATTGAATCGGGGACATATGCTTCTTATTTGCTGCACGGCGTTACGGGTAGCGGTAAGACAGAAGTGTATCTCGAAGCGATCGAACGGACGTTAGAAAAAGGTCGCGAGGCGATCTTTCTCGTTCCGGAAATTTCTTTGACTCCGCAAATGGTGGAGCGCTTCAAAGCCCGTTTTGGTGCGGACGTAGCTGTTTTGCACAGTGCGTTGTCACAAGGAGAGCGCTATGACGAGTGGCGCAAGATCATTCGCAATCAGGTCAAAGTGGTGGTAGGTGCACGCTCTGCCATCTTTGCTCCGTTTCGGAATGTTGGGTTGATTGTGATCGATGAAGAGCATGAGAGTTCCTATAAGCAAGAAGAGACCCCTCGTTATCATGCACGGGAAGTAGCCCTGTGGCGAGCGAAAGAGAATCAGGGTGTACTTGTCATGGGAAGCGCGACTCCGGCCCTGGAGACATATGCTTTGGCTACACGTGGCAGATACGAGCTGTTGCGCATGCCAGAGCGTGTCGGGAATCGCCCGATGCCAGAGGTACATGTCGTGGATATGCGAGAGGAGCTTCAGGCCCAGAATCGTTCGATGTTCAGCCGGAAGCTGCATGAGATGATTGCAGATCGATTGGCAAAAGAAGAACAGATGGTCATTTTCCTTAACCGAAGAGGCTTCTCTACCTTTGTCATGTGCCGCTCCTGCGGCTATACGATGCGCTGTATTCATTGTGACATCTCGCTTACTTATCATAAATCGAATCACACGGCGCGCTGCCATTACTGTGGATACACCATTGTACAGCCTAAGCATTGTCCAGAGTGCCAGAGTGAGCATATTCGCTTTTTTGGTACAGGAACGCAAAAGGTGGAAGCAGAGCTGGCAAAACTTTTCCCTGGCATCCGGGTCATTCGAATGGATGTGGATACGACCTCGCGAAAAGGCTCTCACGAAGAGCTGCTGAACAAGTTCCGCACGGGTCAAGGTGACGTCCTGCTCGGTACCCAGATGATTGCCAAGGGCCTTGATTTTCCACGAGTGACGCTGGCGGGAATCATTGCAGCAGATACCTCTTTGCATCTGCCTGATTTCCGTGCAGCGGAAAAGACATTCCAACTCCTGACGCAAGTAGGTGGACGCGCAGGACGGCATGAGCTGGACGGAGATGTCGTGATCCAGACGTATACGCCGGAGCACTACAGCATTGTTCACGCGACCAAGCATGATTATCCCGCATTTTATCAGGATGAAATGATACAGCGCAGACGAACTGGCTATCCGCCTTATTTCCGCCTTGTATTAATTACGTTTAGCCACGAGGATGTACCTGTTGTTATCCGTGGTGCTCATACGATGGCTGACTATTTACGGCAGCGTTTGGCACAGACAACGATCCTCTTGGGTCCAGTCGCTTCGCCCATTGCTAGGGTGAAGGATAGATTTCGTTTTCAGATCATGCTAAAATATCGTGATGAACCGCAACTGTCAGACCTGCTCGCTCAGGCGACGGCTGCGTTTGAAGAATGGAACAAACAGCAGAAAGTATTGATGACGATTGACGTCGACCCTTACGTACTGCTTTAGGGAGGATATGAAACACATGGCGATTCGCACAATTGTAAAACATCCAGATCCGATTTTGCGTGAAAAGGCAATGGTTGTAACCAAGTTTAATTCCAACTTGCACAAGCTGCTTGATGATATGGCAGATACGATGTACGATGCAGACGGTGTAGGCTTGGCTGCTCCACAAGTGGGCATCTCCAAGCGTGTCATCGTGATGGATTGCGGTGATGGACTGATTGAAATGATCAATCCGGAAATCGTTGAGCATGAAGGTGAGCAATACGATTATCCAGAAGGTTGCCTGAGCATTCCTGGTCTGCAAGGGGACGTTCGTCGCCACAAGTGGATCAAGCTGCGCGGTCATGATCGGAACGGGAATGTGATTGAGCTCGAGGCAGACGACCTGTTGTCCCGCTGCGCTCAGCATGAGATCGATCATTTGAATGGTGTCCTCTTTATTGATGTGGCTGACAAGGTGTACAAAGTTAACCCGAACCAGGAAGGGGAATAACCATTTGAAAGATGCTCGCATCCTGTTTATGGGTACACCTGACTTTGCTGTATCGAGTCTTACGGCTGTACTCGAAGCAGGCTATAACGTGATTGGAGTCGTAACACAACCCGATCGTCCCGTTGGACGCAAGCAAGTATTGACGCCGCCCCCCGTGAAGGAGGCGGCTTTGCGTCATGGACTTTTGGTATTGCAACCGGAAAAGATCAAGGCAGAAGAAGCCTTGGACGAAGTGTTGGCACTCGAGCCTGATCTGATCATTACCGCGGCGTATGGGCAGATTTTGCCTAAAAAGCTGCTTGATGCACCGAAATATGGCTGCATCAATGTGCACGCTTCTCTTTTGCCGAAATATCGCGGGGGTGCCCCGATTCATAAATCGATTGTTGAGGGTGAAGCCGAAACAGGCGTGACCATCATGTACATGGTGGAAGCTCTCGATGCAGGGGATATGCTGTCCAAGGTAGTCGTGCCGATTGAGGAGCGCGATACCGTGGGGACCTTGCATGACAAATTGGCTGCGGCAGGCTCTGAACTGTTGATGGCTACCGTTCCCCGACTGTTTGCTGGTGAGCTCGTAGCAGAGCAACAGGACCATTCGTCCGCGACTTTTGCCCCGAATATCAAGCGTACGGACGAAAAAATTGACTGGACCCGTTCTGCGGAACAGATTTACAACCAAGTCCGCGGCTTGAATCCGTGGCCTGTCGCATTTACTACGTGTGAAGGCAAGATTTGGAAATTGTGGTGGGTAGAAAAAATGCCTGCGTCCGGCGAAGCCAAAGAGCCGGGAACCATCATCGCCCGCGAGGAAGACGGTATCGTTGTCGCTTGCGGTAGTGGTGCAGTGAAAATAACCGAATTGCAGCCAGAAGGCAAAAAACGTATGAGTGCACTCGACTTTTTGCGTGGAGCGGGCAGCAGCATTGAAATCGGCACAAAGGTAGGAGAATAGTCCGTGGCAAAAAAGGGAGCTCGCGAAATCGCCCTCGATGTTTTGAACAGGGTAGAAGAACATAAGTCCTACAGCAATCTGGAGCTGCGCAACGTCTTGGATCGGGAAAATCTCAGTGCAGCAGATGCAGGGCTGGTGACAGAGCTTGTGTACGGTACCATTCAGCGCAAGTTGACGCTGGATCATGTTCTGTCCCATTTTGTCGGGAATAAAAAGGTCCAGACCTGGGTCCGTAATTTGCTGCGTCTCAGCTTGTATCAAATTCACTATTTGGACCGTATTCCTGAGCGCGCTGCCGTACACCAGGCGGTTGAAATCGCCAAGAAACGCGGTCACCAAGGGATTGCTTCGATGGTCAACGGTGTCTTGCGCAATGCGTTGCGCCAGCCGGATGTGTGGGAACGTCAGCCAAAAGGCGACCGTGCCCTGCAAATCGCTGTAGCCTATTCTCACCCAGAATGGCTTGTGCGCCAGTGGCTCGCCGTATATGGCGAAGAGACGACGATTGCGATTTGCGAAGCCAACAACAGAACACCGCATAGCTCTGTTCGAGTCAATGCATGGAAGACGACGAAGGATCAAGTGCTGGACAAGCTGGCGGAAGAAGGGTTAGAAGGACAATCGTCATCTGTCAGTCCTCATGCCATTCTGATGGAAGGTGGACATGCAGCAGGCTCACGCTTGTTTAAGGAAGGCTACTTCACGATCCAGGATGAGAGCTCCATGCTCGTAGCACCAGCTCTTGCTGCCCATCCAGGCATGCGCGTTCTGGATGCATGTGCGGCACCTGGTGGAAAAACAACACACATAGCGGAAATGATGGAAAACCGCGGGCAAATCATTGCGAGTGACGTGCATCCGCACAAACGCGATCTGATAGCGAGTGCTGCGAAAAGGCTCGGGATTACGATCATCGAGCCAATCGTAAGCGACGCGCTGGACCTGCCTGAAAAAGCGCTGGGAACTTTCGATCGAATCCTGTTGGATGCGCCATGCACCGGATTTGGCGTGATTCGTCGCAAGCCTGATCTGAAATGGAACAAAACGCCGGAAGATGTCCGTGCGATTGCTCAGCTACAGTACGAACTGCTCAAGACATTGGCGCCGATGCTTGCTCAGGGTGGTGTCATGGTTTACAGCACATGTACGATTGAGCCAGCAGAAAATCAGGAGATTGTTCGCCGCTTTGTCGAGGAACACCCTGATTTCGTATTCGATGATACACTGGCACAAGACCTTCCTGAGGCTGTCAGCGTGCATGTCGATGATACCGGAGCCTGCGTTCAAATTTTGCCTCACCATTTCGAGAGTGATGGATTCTTTATCGCGCGATTGAAACGAAAAGGATAATGAGACAAGGGGTGGCGCACCAAGAGGTGGAAAATGCCACTCCTTTTACCTTTGTTTGCGAGCGCTCGGATTGGTTTACACTAGGAAAAGCGACGCATTTATGAATCTGGATGTCAAAACCGTTTGAAGCGAGACGCCCCACGAGGTACAATGATAGAATGGATTTATGCAAGCAATGATTTTGAGGATGTGGAGATCGTATGCCGTTAACGACATTTACTGGCGCAAAGCCGCTTATTTACAGTTTGACGCAAGATGAAATGAAGGAATGGCTGGTTAGTGCCGGCGACAAAGCATTTCGTGCGCAGCAAATTTTTGACTGGCTATATGTAAAGCGCGTCACTTCTTTTGACGAGATGAGCAATTTGTCCAAGGAGTTGCGTCAAAAGCTGGATGACACATTCCGCATGGGCCCGCTCAAGGAAATCACGCATCAGGAATCACAGGATGGAACGATCAAGTTTTTGTTCCAGCTTGTTGATGGACATGCGATTGAGACGGTTATTATGCGTCATAACTACGGAAACAGCATTTGTGTTACGACACAGGTTGGCTGCCGTATCGGATGTACGTTTTGTGCATCTACTTTAGGTGGACTGAAGCGTAACCTGGATGCAGGTGAGATCGTCTCTCAAGTATTGACGGCACAACGCAGATTAGATGCGGAAGGTGAGCGTGTCAGTCACGTTGTCGTCATGGGGATCGGGGAGCCTTTCGAGAACTTTGAGAGCTTGATGGCTTTCTTGTCTGTAATCAACGATAATCGTGGCTTGAACATTGGTGCTCGTCACATTACGGTTTCCACCAGTGGAATTGTGCCGAAGATTTACGAGTTCACTGAGCGAGGCGGACAAGTGAACCTGGCAATTTCCTTGCATGCTCCAAACACGGAGCTGAGAAGCCAGCTGATGCCAATCAACAGAGGCTTCCCGCTTGCTAAGCTGATGGAAGCATGTCACCATTACATTAACAAGACAGGGCGCCGCATCAGTTTTGAGTACGGTCTTTTCGGCGGGAAAAACGATCAGCCTGAGCATGCAGAGGAGCTGGCGAGTCTCATTGGCGACATGCTTTGCCACGTGAATCTGATCCCAGTGAACTACGTACCAGAGCGTGATTATGTGCGCACGCCACGCAATGAGATTTTTCAGTTCAAACGCATTTTAGAGGAAAAAGGAATCAATGTGACCATCAGGCGCGAGCAAGGCAGTGACATTGCTGCTGCTTGCGGACAATTGAGGGCACAACACGCTAAAGAAACCGTGGGGTGATGCCATGGAAATCGCGATGAAATCCCATGTTGGCCGCGTTCGTCAGGTTAACGAGGACTATTATGCCTGTGTGACCGATTTAAACGGACGCGTGCTCGCCATTGTAGCAGATGGTATGGGTGGCCATCAGGCTGGTGATATCGCCAGTCGCCTTGCTGTTGAGCGAATAGTAAAAGAACTGCGTCACCTGGATGGGGACCTCGATGCAGAGGATGTGCGTGAGCAATTGATGAACGCCGTCCTACTTGCGAATAAAGAAGTCTATGAATATGCGGTGGAACATCCGGAGTGCAGTGGCATGGGCACAACCGTGGTTGCTGCTTTGTTCGATCAATCCTCCGTGATTACCGCGCATATTGGAGACAGTCGTCTGTATTTTTACAACCAAGACGGACTGGTCATGAAAACAGAAGACCATTCCCTTGTAAATGAGCTGGTGAAAAGTGGACAGATCACAGCCGAGGAGGCGTCTGTCCATCCTCATCGCAACGTCATTATGCGTTCGCTCGGGACTGAACCGGATGTGCTTGTTGATCTTGGGCAGTTTGAATGGTCAGAGGGTGATATCGTCTTGATTTGCTCAGATGGACTGAGCAACAAAGTGAGTCATCCTTTCTTAGAAGAAAGTTTGCAGAAACAGATATCGTTACAAGCGAAGGTGGACGGTTTGGTGCAGGAAGCACTGGATGCTGGTGGGGAAGATAACATTACGCTGGTTGCCGTACGAAATACGCTTGATGCCGGTCAGGAAGAGGGGTGAGAGAGATGGAAGGTCAACGACTGGGAGGACGATACCAAATAGAATCCCGCGTCGGTGGGGGCGGTATGGCCATTGTATACAAGGCCAAGGATTTAATATTGAATCGTCAAGTGGCAGTCAAAGTGCTGCGTTCACAGTTTGGTACGGACGAAGATTTCGTCAATCGTTTCCGACGTGAAGCGCAGGCGGTGGCGAGCTTATCTCACCCCAATGTGGTTGGGGTGTATGATGTCGGTCAGGAAGGCGATACCCATTACATGGTGATGGAGTACATAGAAGGCTATACGTTGAAAGAAGTCATCATTCAACGTGGAGCACTGCCAGTAGAAGAGGCAGTGCGGATCGCCGAGCAAATTTGCGATGCACTCGATCATGCGCATCAAAACCAGATCATTCATCGAGATATCAAGCCGCATAACATTATGATTGGAAAAAATGGTCGAGTGAAGGTTACGGACTTCGGGATTGCCCGAGCTGTTACTTCAGCAACGATTACGCATACGAATGCGATGCTTGGCTCTGTCCATTATTTTTCGCCAGAGCAGGCGCGCGGTGGAATTACCGGAGAAAAATCCGATATTTACTCGCTGGGGATCGTCTTGTACGAAATGGTGACGGGTGAACTGCCGTTTTCCGGTGATTCGCCTATATCAGTAGCGCTCAAGCATTTGCAGGAGCCGCTTCCAGAGCCGCGCCAAGTCAATCCGGCTATTCCACAAAGTGTGGAGAATGTCATTTTGAAGGCGCTGGTAAAGGATCCGTTTCTCAGATACGCATCCGCGAGTGAAATGCTAGAAGATTTGGAGACCTGCCTGTTTCCAGAGCGATTAAACGAAGAAAAGCTGACGTTCCCCGTAGATGAAGAGATGACACGTGTAGTGCCGATCATTACACCTGACATGCTCGAAGGCCATAGCAATGGCAAAACCGGTGGAGCGGGGCGAAGCCGCTATGAGCAGCGTACGGAAGAAGAGGATGCCAAACCCCAGAAAAAATGGTGGGTCAAAGCACTCATGTGGGTGGGGGGTATCGGACTGTTTTTCGTACTGGCATTCTTCGGATTTAACTTACTGTTGAATATGTTCCCGTCTGTTCCAGAGGCACAGGTACCTCATGTAGAAGGGATAGAAGTGACGCTCGCTGAGAAGAAGATTCAGGATGCCAAACTCGTTGCCCGCGTCGTGGAAGAAGCCAATGATACGATCGAAAAGGGAATGGTGATACGCCAGGACCCTGCACCTCCCATGCGATTAAAGGAAAATTCCGTTGTGACCTTGTATGTAAGTAAAGGACAGCAAGAGATCAATATGCCGAATCTGGTGACGCTACCACGGGCAACAGCAGAGGAAGCCCTGAAAAGTAATGGTTTCAAATTGGAGAATGTCACTTTCGTAGAGGAAGAGGACGACAAGGCCGAGGTAGGAACGGTTACCAAGCAGTCGCCAGCAGCAAACGAGAAGGTGTTCCCGACCAAAACGAATGTGACGGTCACGATCAGTAAAGGAAAAGCCTTCGTGAAAATGCCGGATGTGCGGAATAAATCCGTAGAGGCTGCACAAGTAGAATTGTTCAAAAAAGGGCTGTCTGTCGGTGAAATCAAGGAAGTGCCAACTTATACAACCGACAAACCAGGTATTGTTCTGAGCACCCACCCATACGATCCGGGAATGGATGTGCAAAAAGGCGTAGCGGTTCCGCTTGAAGTCAGCAATGGTCAATACCCGCAAGACGCCAAGCTGGCAAACGTTCCGGTTTTTGTAGAGGTTGTACCTGGTGAAACACTAGAAGTGAAAATTGAAGTGACCGATGCTCGTGGAGAAGCAAAAGTTATGCACACGGATACGATCACCGAAAATAAAGAGTACGATGTACAAATCGTCTTGGCGCCACAGAAAGACTCGGTAGTCAAGGTTCTTGTAAAACGATCGACTGATCAAGGCTTCAATGAGTACCAGACGATTCCAGTTTCGTATAACAGCTTGCCATAGTGTAGTGGAGGGACATGAATGCCAGAAGGACGGATTGTGAAAGCGCTCAGCGGTTTCTATTATGTAGCCGACGAAGGGCGAATCTACAGTTGCCGTGCACGCGGGCTCTTCAAGAAAAAAGATGCAAAAGTAAATCCACTGGTTGGGGATTGGGTCGTATACGATGTGATCAATGAAGAAGAAGGCTATGTGATGGAGGTGGGCGAACGGACGAATGAGTTGGTTCGTCCGCCCATTTCCAATGTGGATCAGGCAGTGCTCGTCTTTTCGATGTACAAGCCGATGTTCAGTCCGTTGCTGCTGGACAAGTTTCTGACGCACACGGAGCATGCTGGGATCGATTCCGTGATTGTGCTGTCCAAAGCCGATCAAGTGTCGGAAGAAGAGGTAAACGAAATCGTCCAGAAGTATGAAGCAATTGGGTATCGCGTGATTCCGACCTCAACAGTGGACGAACGCGGTATGGAAGACGTGCGTGAGATTTTGCGGGACCGCATCTCGGTTTTTGCAGGTCAGTCAGGTGTAGGCAAATCCTCGCTGATCAATATGCTGTATCCAGGAGTCAGCCTGCAGACAGGAGATGTCAGCCAAAAGCTCGGACGCGGAAAGCATACAACGCGTCACGTCGAACTAATTCCGCTTGCGGGTGGCGGCTATGTGGCAGACACACCAGGATTCAGTTCACTGGAATTTATCGATTTCTCCGAGCTTGATTTGGCGGAATCCTTCCGGGATTTTGCCGACCGCAGCACGGGATGCAAATTCCGCGGCTGTCTTCACATCAGTGAGCCAGCTTGTGCTGTACAAGCCGCACTGGAAGCTGGTGAGATCAGTGAGCAGCGCTACGAACACTACAAACAATTCCGCGAAGAGCTAAAAGAATACCAACGGAGGAACAAACCATGGTAAAAATCGCACCTTCTATCCTATCTGCTGATTTTGCCCGTCTGGGTGAAGAAATTCTCGATGTCGAGAAGGGAGGAGCGGACTGGATTCACGTGGATGTGATGGATGGACACTTCGTTCCAAACATTACGATTGGCCCTCTGATTGTGGAGGCGATTCGTCCAGTGACCAAGCTGCCTCTCGATGTACACTTGATGATCGAGGAACCAGATCGCTACATTCCGCAATTCGCGAAAAGTGGGGCAGACTGGATTACTGTTCATCAGGAAGCATGCCGCCATCTGCATCGCACGCTGCACTTGATCAAGGAGCAAGGTGTAAAAGCAGGAGTGGTATTGAACCCGGCTACACCGATTTCCACGATCGAGCCGGTCCTTGCTTATTTGGATATGGTTCTCCTCATGACAGTGAACCCTGGTTTTGGTGGACAAAAATTCATTCACAGCGTTGTACCAAAGGTTGCCGAGTTGCGTCAAATGCTGAACGAACGTGGCTTGGGGCATGTGGAAATCGAAATCGATGGCGGTGTCAATGCACAAACAGCACGTTTGTGCGAGGAAGCAGGAGCGACTGTCCTCGTTGCAGGAAGCGCGGTATTCAATCAGGCAGATCGCGGTCAAGCGATCGCTGCGATTCGTGGACAGTAAGAATAACAAGTAGTTGTAAGCTGGCGACGATATTCAATCGACGTCAGCTTTTTTTGTGCTTTCTTCTGTCGAAGTTTATTTGTAATCATCTGAATATTATAACTAATTATGTGATAAATCAATTAATAATAAAGATAAAAGTATTATTATTTTTCTTACTACGAATATAATGAAATCGAATTATTCCGGTTTTTATAAGGAATATAGTGGGTGGAAGGTAAAGGTAAATTAACAAAAATAAAACAATATGGAAAATATTGCTTTTTGATAAATATAATGATTAAATCAAATTATCCAGATGATGGTAAATATTTCCTGTCTGAGAGATACTGGCCAGTATCAAGAAAATTCTCGCCCTCTAAAAAAAATCAGGAGCTGATCATGAATGAAATCGTTATTGAAAAACAGTGTAGCGGTTCTCACAATTCTCTCCATCCTGCCATTTTCACAAGCTGCAGTACACGCTGAACAAAAACATTCGGAGCCGATCTCGACTTCTCAAGTAGACGTGCAAACCAAAAAATTGTCTATCGAAAAAGAAGGCAGATTGTCAGCGGCTGAACGAGCATTCGTAGGAAAAGTAAAATCGAAAAAGGGTGTACATCGCCAAGGCGACCTTTATGTGGTCTCCCGCGGTGAAATGCCAACCTCTGGCTATGGTATGAAGGTTGTTGGTACTCAGCAAGGATGGGAAATGCTCACGGTTTATGTAGAGCTGACAAATCCTGTGCCAGAAGATATTACAATGCCAGCGGTGCACACACCTTATCTCATTGTGCGGGCAAGCCTACCATCATATACAACAATGGTGTTTGTGGATGCAACAACAGATAAGGTGTTGTTCCGATAAACTGCTTAATGTATAGAAGTGAAAAAAGGCCGGATGATTATATCCGGCCTTTTTTTAGTCGGGACATGCATGTCCTCTTTCTTTCAACAGCTGCATGGCTATTAAAAATGCCCCCTTAGATTTTCATCGGGCAAACCTGGTGGTTTTTCCCATGACGATTCTAAGGGGGCTCGTCTCAGAGCTGCTATCCTATTTATGATGTGTGGAAAATTAAGGCTGATCCGATGTTGCATACGTACCAGCGATCAAATCATGGATCGAGCGTTTATCCTGACGAACACCGACCATGATGGCGCTGACAATTATACCAAGACCAAGTGTAATGACGTACACGATCCCTCCAACGAAGTTGCGCAGCAGCATGGTTCCGATTCCTACAGGCTCTCCATCGATTCTGGCGATGCGTATACCAGCAATTCTTTTGCCCACCGTATAACCATGCCAGAATACAGGCACGAGGAGGCTGTACAGCGAGGAGATGATATTGGTAACAAGATTGTCTTCTGTATTTCCTGTAATGATATAGCTGATCAATAGTAGTGGTAGTCCGATAATAAGTGCATCTAGCAGACCGGCACCAAGCCGGAGCCAAAATCCTACGGGATTGCTTGGCAATGTGGTGTTTGATTCCATGTTTTCCCTCTCCTTGTTATTCGAATAGGAATATATATGACTGCCCATCCGAAAATAGTGCAAAATAAGGCTCCGTCGCCAAAGTAGACGGAGCCTTATTTTTCCATAAAATTATACACCTGTAAATTTATTATGACAAGGTTAAAAACATCCGAAGCATCACAGCAATCCGGCCAGGAATGGCGTCAATGACGATATGTTCGTGGGAAGCGTGGGCTCCATCACCAACAGGTCCCAATCCGTCAAGCGTTGGTGTACCTGCATCAGCGGCGAAGTTTCCATCGCTTGTTCCACCGACAGCTTGCTCCGTCAATTCAAAGCCTTCCAGACGCGCTTGTTCCTGCGCATGCAAGAACAGTTGCTCGGTACCCGCTGTTCGTTCCATGGGAGGCTTGGTGATCCCGCCTTCCACGCATAGCTTGGCTTCTGGATGGACAGGGGTCAGCTGGCTCATCAAGCGGGTAATGCGCTCACCCTCCTCCCGGCTTTCGATGCGTACATCGATTTCTGTCATGGCAAAGTCAGGCACGACGTTTGATGCACTTCCACCTGTAATGGTACCGACAGACAAAGTCGTGCCCGCCTCATAATTCGTAAACGATTGAATATCGAGGACGTGGTGAGCCAGCTCAGCAATCGCATTGATCCCCTTGGCGTGATCATTGCCCGCATGCGCAGCGCGGCCTGTTACTTTTAAAATGAAGTCTCCGCCGCCTTTTCTGCTTGTTTTCAAAGAGCCATCTCCAGCGGCAGGCTCCAGTACCAATGCATATTTACTTCTTTTTGCTTCCTCTCTAATGAGCATTTCGGAGGACACACTGCCAATCTCTTCATCGGTATTCCAAAAAAAGACGAGCTTATTTTTGGGCGAAAGATTATGTTCCATCATGGCGCGCAGGGCGAAATAGCTAAAAACGATCCCCGCTTTCATGTCATATGTACCAGGCCCATAGAGTCGGCCATTTTCCTCGCGACAAGGCTCTACGGCTAATGTACCTATTTCTTTTACGGTATCGAAGTGACCGAGAATGAGGATTTGTTCATCGCCATCTCCATACTCCACTCGCAACTGATTTCCGTATTGCTCTTGTGGCAAGCTCTCCACTCGACACCCCAATTGACGAAAGCGTTCTGCAATCAAGCTGCCTAATTCATCGACAGCTTGCTTGTTATGGGTGGGTGTTTCCATCTCTACATATGTACGTAGCTCCTCGACAATTTCTGGGAGCTGTTGCCGAAAATAGGACGTCCAATTTTTCTTCATGTCAGCCTCCTGTGATTCCTTTTACTAGCACTATAAAGCCTTGTTTGCTTTTCTGCCACACAAATAAAGATTTGTGAATAAAATTCAGTATATTCCGCATTTAAAATGTAAGTAAAAAATGATTGAAATTGTTCAGATTATGAGTAAAATAATCATTGTGATGCATAAATATAAGTTTTCATGCAAATTAATGCTGCAAATAGACTGCTTTTATGCGTATAAATCATATTTATGGGGGTTCAACATGAAAAAATCTAAATCATTCCTTTCACTTGCACTTACTTCAATGCTTGCGGCAGTGGTTATCGCAGGATGCGGAACAGGCAACCAAACAGCGACAGGACAAGCACCGGCACCTTCTGCTGGCGACAAGAAAACACTGGTGATGGCTACTTCTGCTGATTATAAGCCGTATGAATATCACGACCTGAGCAGCGGGAAAGATGAGATTGTCGGCTTTGACATTGATATCGCGAAATATATTGCAAAAGAGCTCGGCTATGAATTGCAAATCAACGACATGAACTTTGACGGGCTTATTCCGGCACTGCAAACGAAACGCGCGGATTTCGTTATGGCTGGCATGACAGCAACACCTGAGCGCGCGAAGAACGCTGATTTCTCCACCATCTATTACGATGCAAAAAATACGATCGTAGCAAAGAAAGACAGCAATCTGACCAAGCCTGAGCAATTGGCTGGCAAAAAAGTGGCGGTCCAGCTCGGCTCTATTCAGGAAGGGGCAGCAAAGGAGCTTGCAAAGACTGTTTCCGGCTTGCAAATCACTTCGCTGAACAAGCTGCCTGAGATCGTCGAAGAAGTAAAAGCGGGTCGTGTAGATGCTGCCATTATCGAGGACACGGTAGCGAAAGGCTTCGTGGAGAGCAATGACTCTCTGCAATTCACCACTCTGGAAGAAAATGAACAGAATGGCTCCGCTGTTGCATTCCCAAAAGGATCGCCGCACGTAGAGAAATTTAATGAAGTCATTAAAAAGATGCAAGATAACGGAGAAATGGACAAGCTGATCCAAAAATGGTTCGGTCAATAATCTCTCCAAGCAACGAAGAATAACTGCATAAGTAGCAAAAGGGGAGAACGGGCATGAATTTGGATTTTGCACAAATCGTGCCCTATATTCCTTTCATATTGGAAGGGATAAAGGGTACGTTACTTGTTACCTTGATTTCAGTTGTTTTGGGATTTTTCTGGGGCTCCATCCTCGCACTCATTAAAATTTCGAATGTAAAATTGCTGAACTGGCTCGCGGTTGCCTATACCTCTGTTTTCCGCGGGACACCTTTGATTTTGCAGCTGACCTTTGTGTATTTTGCAACGCCTCAGCTTACTGGTTACAATATTTCGCAACTGGAAGCAGCTGTATTGACGTTTACCCTAAACTCAGGTGCATACATTTCTGAGACGATTCGCGGTGGTATTTTGGCCGTAGATAAAGGGCAGTGGGAAGCGGCCAAAGCACTTGGTGTACCTTATCACCGGATGATGCTTGACATTATTTTGCCGCAGGCTGTCAAAAATATCTTGCCTGCACTTGTCAATGAAACGATTGCACTCTTGAAGGAATCCGCACTCGTTTCCACGATTGGTCTTGCAGACATCATGCAAAACGCGAATGTGGTCAAGGGCACCATCTTCCGCTATTTCGAGCCATACATGATCGCTGGTACCCTGTACTATGTCATGGTTATGATCCTGACGTGGGTAGCTCGCGTACTGGAACGGAGGATGAGACTCAGTGATTAAGATCGATAACATTACGAAGTCATTTGGACAACTGAATGTATTGAAGGGCATCTCGACGAACATCGGAAAAGGGGAGGTTGTCGCCATCATAGGTCCATCTGGATCGGGGAAATCAACGCTATTGCGTTGCATCAACCTGATGGAGACTCCGACTTCCGGTACGATCACAATTAATGGACAGGAAATCACCGCTCCAAAAGCTGACGTGATGGGCATTCGCCAGCAAATCGGGATGGTTTTCCAGCACTTTCATCTCTTTCCGCATATGACAGTCTTGAAGAACCTGACCTACGCCCCGATGAAAGTAAAAGGGATGTCTGCGGCTGAAGCGGAAAAAAAGGCGAGGGAGCTGTTGGCGCGCGTAGGGCTGGCAGACAAAGCGGATGTCTTTCCATCGCGCTTGTCAGGCGGTCAGAAGCAGCGTGTAGCTATTGCCCGTTCCCTTGTTATGGAGCCACAAATCATGCTGTTTGACGAGCCGACCTCAGCCCTCGACCCAGAGATGGTCAAAGAGGTTTTGGAGGTTATGAAGGGTCTTGCTGATAGCGGAATGACCATGGCAATCGTGACACATGAAATGCGCTTTGCTGAAGAGGTGTCAGACCGTATTTTGTTCCTCGATGATGGCCGTCTCTTGGAGGATACGCCACCAGAAGAGTTTTTCAAAAAGCCGAGAAGTGAACGGGCCCAGCAGTTTTTGGAGAAGGTTCGGTAATACAACTAGCCGCAGTGCCGATAAGGCAGCGGCTTTTTTCTTTGACACGAGCATAGACTTGGGCTAGAATCAGAAACAGCCTAGCAGAGGTAGTTCGAAGAATTGGCTTTTGAACATCTATTATTTTTAGAAAGAAATTTTCTATTTATTCTATTTTGAGGAGTGACTATTTTGGATCGTCAACGGTTGGTCATTTTGTTGGAAATGGCGATGATGGCGGCTCTTGCAATTGTGTTTAGTCAGATCAAGGTTTTCGAAATGCCACAGGGTGGCTCTGTGTCCCTGGTGATGGTACCGATCGCATTGATCGCCGTTCGCCGTGGACTCGCTGCTGGTGTCATTACAGGGCTTGTTGTCGGATTTCTTCAGTTGCTCTTGGGCAGTACAGTTGTCCATCCGGTTCAGCTATTGCTGGATTATCCGCTTGCTTTTGGAGCACTGGGTCTCGCTGGGTTTGTTCGCCTGTCTGGCTACGAAGGAACGAAGCAACGAATCATGGTACTGTGGAGCGGCTTGTTCATCGGCGTGATTGGACGATTTGTCTGCCATTTTCTATCGGGTATTGTTTGGTTTGGTAGCTACGCGCCAGAAGGTGTACCAGTCTGGCAATATTCCCTCATTTATAACATCACGTACCTGCTGCCAGAAATGATTATCGCGGGAGTCGTTTTGACAGTTGTGCTTAGCAGCGCATCGCAGCTGCTGTTCCCTGCACGCGACCGAGTCGCGTAGGAAACAGGAAAAAATCGGTATCAAGTACAAACCATCCACATAATGTAATCAGGCAGCGTGTTTCGTTGCCTGATTTTTTTTTGCTTCGCAGACATATACTTTTTTCATGTGGCAGGATACATGTTTATCCGACAGCAGAATATGATGTAATATGCACGTTTTTGAGAACACCTAAAGGAGGTGCGGCACGAAATGGGATTGCGCTCCTATCGCCTGCGACAGGGGGGCGCCTTGCGACGTGTTCTCGGGGTTGCGTTGGCTGTCGGGGGAATCACCATTTTCCTGTATTGGGCACCTCCGTGGGTTTGGTATAGCCTATTGGCATTAGCACTCATAGGGGCCGGCGTGTATTTGTATCGTGTGTAGTAATTTCGGTGAGGAGGGGTAGCATGCGGTTTTACACCATCAAGTTGCCGAAGTTCCTGGGTGGCATGATTCGGGGCATCATCGAGGCGTTTAACAAGAAAAAATGAAGCTTCGGCCCCGAGCCTCCTTCGGGAGAAGAGTGGAGAACCGGGAGAAAAGCAAAAAAGCACCTCGAGGGTGCTTTTTTTCGCATAGTTGAGATTAACTATACGCGAGTTACGAGACCGGATTTCAGTGCTCGAGTACTTACATAAACGCGCTTCGGTTTTCCATTTACGAGAATGCGCACTTTTTGTACGTTGACACCCCAAGTGCGGCGAGTTGCGCGCATGGAGTGGGAGCGAGCGTTTCCAGCTTTAGCAGATTTACCTGTTACAAAGCAACGACGTGCCATTACAATCCACCTCCCTTGTTACATATAAACGGGATTTCCTTTGTGGGAAATACAAATACTCGACTATATTAGCACAACATTGCTGTCAATTGCAATACTTGACAAGATGATTTACCCCGTCTTTTACATAGGGTTGATAGGATCGACAAAACGCTTCATTTCTCTTTTGTGTTAGTGTAGAATTGTAAGGAAGCATGGTTACGCTTACCTATGACGGTCAAGCTGTTTAACAGAGGAGGAGTCCTTGCATGACAGTGGAAATGAATACATCGCTTGGAAAGATCGATGTTACAGAAGACGTGATCGCACGGATTGCTGGAGGCGCGGCCATGGAAGTTTTTGGACTTGTGGGCATGGCTTCTCGCAAAGCATTGAAAGATGGAATCGCTGAGCTGTTAGGAAAAGACAACCTGAGCAAAGGTGTCGTCGTTCATAACACAAATGGCGAAGTAGTATTGGACATGCACATTATCGTCAGCTATGGCGTGAAAATTTCTGAGGTGGCAGGCAACGTTCAACGCCGTGTTCGTTATACCTTGGAGCAAACGGTAGGTATTGATGTGACTGCTGTTAATATTTTTGTGCAGGGAGTTCGTACAGACAGGGATATGTAAGGAGGAACATCAGTTGGTACATACGCGTCTAGATGGCGTGCTGTTTAGCCGGATGGTTTACCTGGGGGCGAACCTTTTATCCGACAACGTCAGAGTAGTGGATGGATTAAACGTCTTTCCTGTGCCGGATGGCGATACGGGGACAAACATGAATTTGACTTTCTCTTCCGGTGTGGAGGAGCTGTCCCGAAAGGAATCCCCCCGAATCACCGAATCGGCTGCTGCTTTGGCAAAAGGTCTGTTAATGGGCGCGCGCGGTAACTCCGGCGTGATTTTGTCCCAGTTATTCCGCGGCTTCAGCAAATCAGTCAATGGAAAAGATGAGGTTAACGCCCGTCAGTTTGCCGATGCCTTGAAAGCTGGTGTTGACTCTGCGTATCAGGCAGTGATGAAGCCGGTAGAAGGCACGATTTTGACTGTTGCCCGTGAAGCGGCGGAGATGGCTGTGCGGGCAGCGCGCACGTCAGATGACATTATCTCTGTCATGGAAAAAACATACGAGCAGGCGCAAGCTACGCTGTTGCGTACGCCGGAAATGCTGCCTGTTCTAAAAGAAGTGGGCGTAGTCGACTCAGGTGGACAAGGTCTCTTGTTTATTTATGAAGGGTTTTTGCGAGCGTTGCGCGGGGAAGAGTTTTCCGCCGATCGTGAGCGTTCGGTACCAAGTATCGGTCAGGAAGAGCTGGACAAGCTCATTTCTGAGCAGCATAATGCGCAGATCCACATGAAAACAGAAGACATCACGTACGGGTATTGCACAGAGTTTATGGTTCATGTCGCGCATAGCACCGAGCCGAGCAAAAAGCCATTTTCAGAAGCGATGTTCCGAAACCATCTGGATACGATGGGAGATTCATTGCTTGTCGTCTCTGACGATGAAGTTGTCAAGGTACATATTCATGCAGAGCATCCGGGAAACGTACTGCAATACGCGCAGCAATTCGGTAGTCTGCATCGACTGAAGATAGAAAACATGCGCGAGCAGCATGCGAACATTCTAAAAGCGGAAGAAAGCAAAGGACAGGCGAAGCCAGAAGCAGTTGCTCAACCTGCCACAGAGCTGCTTCCATACGGATTGATCGCGGTAGCTGCTGGTGAGGGAATCGCTACGATTTTGCGCAGCATGGGTGTGCATGTGGTAGTAGAGGGCGGCCAGACGATGAACCCGAGCACAGAGGACTTCATGAAGGCCATTGTAGGACTCCATGCCCAGCAAATCATCATCCTGCCAAACAACAGCAATATCATCATGGCAGCACAGCAGGCATCGGAACTCGCTGAAGTTCCTGTATCTGTCGTACCGACGAAGAGCATTCCGCAGGGATTGGCAGCACTGGTCAGCTTCCGCGCAGATGCTCAGCCGGAAGCGAACGTGCAAGCGATGACCAAGGCGATTGCCCAAGTGAAAACAGGTATGGTGACGCATGCGGTTCGCGACACGCAAATGGGTGAGGTACAAATCAAAGAAGGCGATTTTATCGGCATGGCTGAGAAAGAAATCGTCACAGCAGGTCCCGACTTGCTAGCATGCGCAACGACGCTGCTCTTGGGAATGGTGGATGAAGACTCCGAAATCATTACGATATTCTTGGGAGAAGATGCGACAGAAGATCAGGCTCATGCTTTAGAAAAAGCTTTGTCTGATGCCTACCCGGAAGTGGAAGTAGAGATCCAGGCAGGCGGTCAACCGTTGTATCCATTCATTTTTTCCGTCGAGTAATTGAGGTTGTGAGCACGAACGAATAGGGAGAGGAGCGATCGAGAATGCCAATTGTGATTCTTACCGACAGCGCGTCTGATATCGATGCGTCTGTGAGGCAGTCATTGGGGATCGTGGCCGTCCCGTTGAAAATCATGTTTGGGGCCGAAACGTACGTGGACGCAGTGACTATCTCTTCTTCGGAGTTTTTTGATAAGCTGAAGCAGTCGAGTGTGATGCCGACGACCTCGCAACCGTCTCCGCTTGAATTTGCCGAAGCGTACAAAGCGATCCATGAGAAATATGGCAAGGACGTACAAATCATTGCCATACTCTTATCGGGCTCCTTATCGGGTACGTATCAATCAGCGATGATCGCCAAGTCGATGTTGGATGAAAATATCGACATTACGGTGATCGATTCTCGCAAAGCTTCGTTTGTCCATGGAATGATCTGCGTGGAGGCTGCCAAAGCCGCACAAGCAGGCCAGAACAAGGAGCAGATTCTGGACCAGATTGATCGTTATTTGGATGAGGTGCAGGTATACTTTATTGTGGATACTCTGGAGTTCCTGCAAAAAGGCGGTCGGATAGGCAGAGCATCTGCCGTCATCGGTTCGCTCTTGAATATCAAGCCGATTTTGACACTGGATGCTGCCGGATACGTGTCTGCTTTTGACAAGGTAAGAGGGACGAAGAAAGCCCTGAATCGCGTATTTGAAGCTTTGCAAGAGTACGCGCAAGGCGAGTCTGTGAAAATCGCTGTGCTACACAGCAGTGTTCCGGATCAAGCGGCTGAGCTCTTGGAGCGACTCAAGCAAGAGTTTTCGATAACGGACTCTTGGTTGGAACAGATTGGTCCCGTGATCGGTACGCATACAGGTCCAGGTCTACTTGGGATCGTCATGGTAAAAGATAAGTAAGGTATATATCGTATGGAGAGGAGCTTCCCTGAGGTAGGGGGCTTCTTTTTTATACGTGAAATACAAGGGGGAGGTTTTGGTGAATAAGGATGATTTCCTTATTGAGTTGGAGGATATTGTGTATGACTCTCTATTTATTGGCGGTCATAAAGATGATTTGAATAAAGAAATTTCTGCCAATATGTGGTCTATTTCTTTAAGTAAGCGGTTAGCTAGTCAGTTCACAGTTTCTGATTTCATGAACTTCTTCCATAAAGTAATAGAGAATAGACAGCAGCAAATTTTTAAATCAAATAGTGATCATGGAATGCTGTTATATGTTTGGTTCGATTGGCAGGCTTCGCAACTAAGATTTAATCTTATCTCTCAGATTCATGAAAGACTCCCCTTTAGCGGAAAGATTGAAATCCTTGATGAGCTTGAACCAATCATTAACGAGTTTATTGATTTTCCGTATCATGATGGAATTCCAATAGTAGAAACAACAAACGAAGGAAATGATGTTCAAGCAGATTTCGACCGAGAACTAGATCCCGTAAAGGTATTCCTAATTTCACTTCCAAAGTAATAAAATGAAATTCATGAAGTTTGCACACTTACATGCTGGCTGTGGGACTCAGAAGATATCCGCTTGACTATCCTTGACGCTTCGCTTCTTTTCAGAGGGAGTTTTTTCATATAGCCTGATTTGACCGCATGTTGTCAGCATAAATCGGTTATGATTGCTTTACGTACAGTTTCCTCTGTAGCGCTTTCAAAGGCTGTAGGATACAATGAAAGTGAATCTTGCCCCACCCCTTGTGATTCAGGAGGAGAACCGGTTGAAGTACAAAAGCGTATTTGATATTATCGGTCCAATTATGGTTGGGCCATCTAGCTCCCATACGGCTGGTGCAGCCCGTATCGGTCGTGTAGCTCGCAAGCTGTTTGGCAGAATGCCTGCGCGAGCAGAAATTGTTTTTTACGGCTCATTTGCAAAAACGTATCAAGGACATGGTTCTGATGTGGCGACAGTGGCAGGGATTCTTGACTTTGACACGTCGGATTTGCGTCTGAAAAATTCGCTGGTGATCGCAGAAAAAGCAGGCATGGAAGTGGAGTTGACCACTTCTGAGGTTCTGACAGAGCACCCAAACACGGCGCGGATCAAGCTGTCCGATGATGAGCATGAGATTGAACTCGTTGGTGTTTCCATTGGTGGCGGGAAGATCGAAGTGTTGGAATTGAACGGGTTTTCCTTTCAGTTGGGCTTCGATACACCGACGCTCTTGGTCTTGCATGAGGATCGCTTTGGAATGATTGCGGCTGTGGCAAAAGTGCTGACCCAGCACGGCATTAATGTGGGGTTCATGGAAGTGTCTCGACACACACGTGGTTCGCGTGCTTTGATGGCAATCGAAACGGATTCGACGATCTCTCCGGAAGTCCTGGAGGAAATTCGGCAAATCCCCCATATCTTTGACGTATCCCTGCTCGCATTGAACTAAGGAAAAGGACGAGCAGGATTAGAGGAGTGAACAACCAGATGTTTCGTAATGTGGCTGAACTAGTAGAGTTGGCCGAATCTCAGGGGAAGAAGATCTCCGAGGTGATGATTGAAGCAGAAATGGAAGTTTCCCAGCGCAGTCGGGACGCCATTATGCAAGATATGTACGCCAACCTCGATGTGATGGAAAAAGCAGTGCGTCGCGGGCTTACCGAAGATATTCGCTCGCATAGCGGGTTGACGGGCGGAGATGCGAAAAAGCTGCAAACATATATGGAGACAAAGACGTTTTTGTCTGGTCCCACACTGTTGAATGCCGTCTCGATGTCCGTGGCGGTTAACGAAGTAAATGCTGCAATGGGTACGATTGTCGCAACACCTACAGCAGGAGCATGTGGCATTGTACCAGGGACGCTGTTTGCCGTATCCGACAAGCTCCAGCCGACCCGCGAGGAAATGGTCAATTATTTGTTCACGGCAGGCGCTATCGGGTATTGCATTGCCAATAACGCATTCATTTCGGGTGCTGCGGGTGGTTGCCAGGCAGAGGTGGGCTCTGCTACAGCCATGGCTGCTGCTGCGATTGTGGAAATGGCTGGCGGTACGCCTGAGGAATCTGCCCAAGCAGTGGCGATCGCGTTGAAAAATATGCTCGGTCTGGTCTGTGACCCCGTAGCCGGACTTGTTGAAGTACCATGTGTCAAACGAAATGCGATGGGAGCAGCGATTGCGACGGTAGCCGCAGATATGGCAATGGCCGGCATCAAGAGCGTAATCCCGACAGATGAAGTCATTGACGCCATGTACCGGATCGGCTGCGCCATGCCGACAACACTGAAGGAAACCGCACAGGGTGGTCTTGCTGCCACGCAAACGGGCCGCATGATCGAAGCCAAAGTGTTCGGCGTACGGATGGAGAAGTAAGATGGCTGGTGCATATCAATCGCCCGTCTCCCTTTTGCACGGGGTAGGGGAAGAGCGGGCGAAAGCATTTGCAGGACTGGGAATCAACAGCATTGGTGATTTGCTGGAGTATTTCCCGTCTCGTTATGAAGATTACCGTGTGCGCGATTTGACAGAAGTAAAAGACGGAGAGAGGGTCACGCTGGCAGGTACGGTGTACGGCGAACCCTCTGTTCGTTTTTATGGAAAAAGAAAATCACGACTGTCGGTCAAGGTTGTCATGGATCGTGTCGTGGTGACAGCTGTCTGGTTCAATCAGACATTTGTCAAAAGCAGGCTGTCGCCAGGCAAGGAAATACTCGTCACAGGAAAATGGGACAAGCACAAGCTACAAATCACTGTGAGCGAGATGACAGAAGTAGACTCCGAACGTGCGACAAAACGAGGCGAGCTCGCCCCTGTCTATCCACTTGGTGGCGATGTGACGCATACACTGCTGCGCAAAACCATTCAACAGGCGTTGCGTCAGTACGGCAAGGAGATTCCTGAGATCCTTCCTGCGGATATTGTGGAGCGCTACCGACTGATGCCACGGATGAATGCCTTTCAATCGATCCATTTTCCGGAAAATGCGGAAGACGGCCGTCAAGCGCGGCGACGGATTATGTTCGAGGAGCTTTTTTTATTCCAGTTGAAAATGCAAACACTGCGCAAAATTAATCGCCAGCAAACAGAAGGCGTTGCTTTGGCTATACCGATGGAAGAGGTCCGGGAATTTGTCAAAGGGCTACCGTTCCCGCTGACAGATGCGCAGAAACGTGTGGTAAAAGAAATTTTGGATGACATGCGGGCACCTCATGCAATGAATCGGCTGCTGCAAGGGGACGTAGGCTCGGGGAAAACCGTCGTAGCTGCCATCGCGCTGATTGCTGCGGTGAAAGCAGGTTATCAGGGAGCGCTGCTGGTACCGACGGAGATTCTCGCCGAGCAGCATGTGCAGTCGTTGACGAAGCTCTTGTCCGAGTACGGCATTCAGGTCGCGCTCTTATCGGGCTCTCTGACGGCTAAACGCAGACGCGAAGTCATCGGTTCTCTGCAAATGGGGTTAATCGATGTCGTGGTTGGTACCCATGCGCTCATTCAAGAGGATGTCTTTTTCTCGCGTCTTGGTCTCGTGATTACGGACGAGCAGCACCGATTCGGTGTGGAGCAGCGGCGAATTTTACGAAACAAAGGGTTGTCACCTGATGTCTTGTTTATGACAGCAACGCCAATTCCGAGAACACTGGCAATTACGGCATTTGGCGACATGGACGTCTCGACGATTGATCAAATGCCTGCGGGGCGCAAACCGATTGAGACGACATGGAAAAAGCATGATCAGTTTCCGGCTGTGTTGGAGCAAATGCGGGATGAGCTGCGTAAAGGGCGGCAGGCGTACGTTATTTGCCCGCTCATTGAGGAATCGGAAAAGCTCGATGTGCAAAATGCGATTGATGTACATGCTCAGCTCACACACATTTTCCCTGAATTCGGAGTAGGCCTGATGCATGGGCGCCTGCCAGCGAAGGAAAAGGATGCAGTCATGCAAGCCTTTCTTGCGGCAGAGCACGCTGTCCTGGTCAGTACCACGGTCGTAGAGGTTGGTGTGAATGTTCCGAATGCCACCTATATGGTCATTTATGATGCGGAGCGGTTTGGTCTTGCTCAGCTTCACCAATTGCGTGGGCGCGTAGGACGTGGCTCTGAGCAGTCGTATTGTGTGCTGATCGCCGATCCGAAATCCGAGATCGGAAAAGAGCGGATGCGTGTCATGTGCGAGACGACGGATGGATTCGAGCTGTCGCAGCGCGATTTGGAATTGCGCGGACCGGGTGACTTTTTCGGAACGAAGCAGAGCGGTTTGCCGGAGTTTAAAGTCGCTGATCTATTAAGTGATTACAAAGCGCTGGAGGTAGCGAGACAAGAGACTGTCAAGCTGGTAGCAGAGGACACCTTTTGGCGGGACGAAAAGTATCACTGGCTGCGTGACTATTTGAAGAATGAGGGCGTGCTGGACGGTGTCGTCTTCGATTAAGAAAGGAAAGAAGCCTTCCCACTTCAAGCGTGTGGGAAGGCTTTTTCTTTTGTGGGGTGAAACTTTAAGCATGCTCTCGACGTCTATCCTCTGTAAGGTAAATTTTTCTAGGAAGCGAGGCGAGTTTTTTGTCATTGCGAAAAATTCGGGGAATTAGCATGTCCATTGTGTTTGCATTGCTTATCATGACAGGATCGGACTTCGCGCAAGCATCTTCCACGGACAGTCGGATTGCTCAGACTGGCCCCTCCCATACGACCAGCCAAGCGACAAAGGAATGGAAGCAAAAGGAACTGCCTTACGACTACGCGGCGATGAAAGAAGACGTGGTCATTCAGCTAAACGATACGTCACAGCTCCGCTCTCCTCGAAGAACGGTTGTGGGAACTGCACCACAGGCGTACACCCTCTTTTTTAAGGAAGCCGTGAACCGTGGAACAATCGAAGCGGCTATCCGCAAAAATGCCCAGGAAGAGACCAAGAAAGAGGGCTTGGGTTACGTGGAGCCGATGTTTACGTTTCACTGGGTGCACGACCGTCAACTGCAGCTGCTCGCGACCCTTCCTGATACGCTTGCCAAAGACAGAGACTGGACGGAATACGTTTTGAACGTAGCAGGAGCGAAGACAGCGAAGGGAGCCATATTTGACGATAAGAATTACTTCAAGGCGGTGGTGTTTGTTCCGTCTCAGATCTGGCGAGTATCCGTGGATGGCAAGGTGAAAGAAAAAATGACGGACTTTGCCGTCAGGACTCCCATGGAGTTTATCGACCCTGAGGAGCGATATGTGTTGCTGGAGCGATTTACAGAATATTGTGAGTGCGATGCGCGTTTCCCCATGCTGTATTCGATTTATGACACACAGACGAGAGAACTGATCACTTATCCCGTGGAGTTGACTGACAACTATAGCGGTGCAGGTGACTTCATGGCAGATCGTCGCGGCTTCTTTTTCGCTCATCCACCGAAAGGGACAGAAGTACCGAAAAGCGAGTTTGCCACTCGTGTCAAGGTAGATGGATACGTACATGGAGCCAGCTTTAGCCATGATCGCAAGCATGTATTGATGGCAGTAGGCAAGACCGAGCAGAAAAAGGATCTCGATCTGGTTGTGTACGATTTGGCGACTGGAAAAGAACAGCGCCTCCCAGGTGTAATTAAAGGATGGGTTCCAACAGATGAGATGAATGGGCACGTCCAGCCCGTCAGTTTTATGGACGATGGACGTTACGCGACGTTTGAAATGAGAACAGAGGAAGAAAGTTTTGAAGAGCTTCGTCAACGCTACGATTGGCAGTTAGGCAAGGTGATCAGCTGGAATCCACCGGTTCCCAAAGAAGCTTGGTCAGGCTATGTCCAGTCGACGGATGGCGCCTATCAAATGTATTGGAATGCAGGAGTGTTTAAGGGAGACGTCAAACTGATGGAAATGAAGCCAGATGCGGTATGGATTCCAGGTACTCACCATTTGGTTTATATCGATTGGGAAAAAGCTGAACAGGGAGCAGAGTCTGTGTCGTCGCTCTTTTTGTTCGATGCCGATCGTAAGCAACAATCTGTGCTGGTGAAAGGACTGCCAGCAAGTGTATCTATGTTGGGAGCTAGCAACGACGGCAAATGGCTGTATGTCACGACTCCGGAGCCACTTGCCCCTTAAGCGTCATATTCCGTTTCCCCCTTTACTGCGATTGTAATACGCATGAGTTCAATGCTTTGATGAGGATTGGTCAGCCCGGCGATGATGACGTAGCCGACGGGGTGGCCTGTTTCTTTTTTTTGGCAATCATATGGAGGATGTCAGGGTTAAGGGAATGGCTGCCGGTGTAGTGTGGCGCAAGTGGATGGTCATGTGTGTATCTCCTTTTCCGCTTAACATTTGCTTACCATGATCAGATTGCCGTCGGGATCGCGGAAGTTGAACCAGTGACCATGCTGGATGGGAACGATGACTTCGACTCCACTCTCCTTGAGAAATGCATAAGAGGCTTCAATATCCTGTGTGTTGAAATGAAACAAAGGAGCATCGTCTGCGATGCGCATCGGAAAGATTTTGCTGTCTAAGACGAGCGTCAGTCCGTTTTGCAAGGAAATGCAATATATATGTCCGAACATAATCGCACCGTCCGTGGGAATGCCCAAGAGACGGCAGTACCAGTCGCGTGCGCGTTCGATGTCGCTGACTGCTACAAAAATGGATCCGATTTGGGGGAGCAGGGGGGAAGGGTTTGTCATTGTGATAGAGCTCCTTTCAATAGGCGTTTTTCATAAGGTGGACCCGTCATAATCGTGCACGAAATGTCGGATTGCCCGATTTGGCATTTGCTATTCTGAAGGGGAAAGAGAGGTCATTACCATGGATTTGCTTACAAAGCTGAATGAGGCTCTGGACTACATCGAAGACAATTTGACCAGCGAGATTGACTATAAAGAAATCGCCCGGGTAGCTTGCTGCTCCGAGTATCACTTCAAAAGGATGTTTTCTTTTCTCGCTGGTGTTCCGCTATCCGAGTACATCCGGCGCCGACGCATTACGCTTGCCGCTTTTGAGCTTGCGGACAGCAACGAGCGGGTCATTGACATTGCGATCAAATACGGATACGAATCGGCTGATTCTTTTGCCAGAGCTTTTCAGAATGTGCATGGAGTCACTCCGACAGAAGCCAGACACATCGGCCATTCCTTGAAGGCTTATCCACGAATGACCTTTCATCTATCCATAAAAGGAGGCAGTGCCATGAACTATCGTATGGAAGAAAAAGAGGCATTTCGCATTGTTGGTTTGAAAAAAAGAGTCCCGTTGATTTATCACGGGGTCAATCCGGAGATTGCAGCCATGTGGGCTTCGCTCGATATGGAGACGATTCATCAATGGAAATCGCTATCCGATGTCGAACCATTAGGACTGCTCAGCCCGGCGAGTCCGATACTGGCAGCGGCCAGGAGAATCATAGCTAACTTCATGTTGTTGTTCAACGTTTATCTTCCTTTCTTCTGCATATGCTAAACAGATCGTCATTTCATATCACGTGATCCGCTTGTATATTAATCGTACAGTGGTCAGAAAGATTTGGTAACAGACTTTGGTTTGAATAAGAACTGGACTTATGTTTAGGGAAAGCCTCCTCCTTTAAACTAGGGGCACATGATGAATCGAATCCTTGATGTTGGGAAATTAACCGTTTATTCGGTATACTCATAGAGTTATGCTATGAATTTCAATTTTGTAGGACTAAGAACGGGTGAATTTTTAATAGCAATATGATTAATAACGTTGTCTATAATCGGCTACTGATTTAACTTAACAGCGGGATAACTATATGCGCCATTAAACTAACGGGCAGCATTCATCACGTGAGAAGTGATTTAAGGGATTCAAATTTGCATTTCATCCGAAATCTATCTATATAATGTCAAACGGTTGTATCATGTTTATAATAGAGTTTTAGAATAAAGGTAATGGAACGAGGGAGCATCATTTATGTATAGAGTGGCTATTTGCGATGATGAGGAAAAACACAGAGAGTTTGTTAAAAGCATTCTAATGACTTTGTCGATAAAGGCAAATATTGAATTTGTAATCGAATCATTCGGCTCGGGAGAGCAGTTGGTATCTTATTATGAGTGCCATGAAACTCCATTCCACATTTTAATTTTGGACATTGAAATGGGTGGAATGAATGGAATTCAAACGGCCCGAAAAATAAGAGGGTTAAATAACCTGGATGAACAAATTATTTTTCTGACAAGTTACCCTAAATATATGGTGGAAAGTTTTGACGTCATGACATTCCAGTATTTGATAAAACCTATTGCACCTTCGATCTTGGAAGAGAAAATCATCAAGCTGCACCAATACTTTCAAGCACTTAATAAAAAGTATATGGTCATCAAGTCAGGCTATGAAGAAGTCGTATTAAAATATGATGAACTTATTAGTATTGAAGCTGCCAAAAGTTTAACCATAAAAAGCAAACTGCATTTTACGACCACGAACCAAACATATGAAAGCAAAGGCATCATTTCACATTATGCTATGGCCTTAAAAGACTGTAACTTTTTGCAAATCCATCGTTCCATCATTATTAACTTGCTTCATGTGAGGAAGTTTGCTAGCGGAGTTGTTCTAATGTCCAATGGGTTGGAATTACCCATAGGCCGTTCTAAAATTAAAGAGGTTAAAGATGTTTACACCAAATTTATGATTATGAGGGTCGATTGATATGATTCAAAATAATTTTCTTATTGTCTTTAGCATTGTATTTCTGATGGGTGTTCAAGTTAATTTTTTCTTCAACTCGATTTTTGATAAATCAGCTAAAAAACAAAATCGATTCATTTACTTCATTATCTTTGGGTTGCTCGATTACCTATATCTAGTTATTCCGGTCTCTCCTATTTCATCTTCGATTCTCACCTTGCTTATGATATTTAGTTTTGCGCAATCTTATAAAGTAGAATTTAAAACCAAGTTCACTTTTTCAATATTTTATGCTGTATTAATATCTCTCACTAATTTTATATCCCTTCATCTTTTTTATACCATAAATTCAGTTGACTTTAGATTTGATCCTGTAAATGAACAAGATCAAATAGCCAACACGAAAGCTATTTTACTCGGTTGTGTGATCATGTTTGCGATCATTCAGATCATACGACTAGTTGCAAAACGCAGAAGTTTATCTTTGGATAATCGTTACTACGTATTATTCTTGGTTGTTCCTATCGTAAGTATATACCAGCTGAATATTCTAACTTATAAGGACGTTTATTCTATCATTTCCGTTATTGGATTTCTTTTCTTAAACGTTATGATTGTCTATATTTTTGATAATATCGTTGATAAATTTCAATTCATGCATGAGAATACTCAGTTGCAACATCAGATGGACTATCAGGATGCAAATTATGAAAAAGTCGTTCACAGCTTCAAATCCATTAAAAGAATCATTCACGATACGAATCAACAGTTTTTGTATATTGAAGAGTGTATTAAGCGAAATGAGTTAGCAGCAGCCATGGAACATATTAAGACTACATTAAATAAAGTCGAGGGGGCCTATCACCGGGTGAATACGGGGAATCTGGTTATAGATGCTCTTGTCACGAATACGCTTAATATTGGACAAGCCAATGGCATAAGAATAGATACGAAGCTTAACTTATGTTCACAAGAAGTCCATATTGACCGTTATGACTTATGTGTTGTCATTGGAAACATGCTAGATAACGCAATAGAAGCTTCTAAAAAGTTGAAAATCGCAGAAGATAGGTACATGCTTATCAAAATACATTCTACCGAGTCTACCCTTCTCATTCACATCTTGAATCATATGGAGAATGAAGTTGCCCACTTATACAGCCACAAACCAAATCCGGAATTTCATGGTATTGGATTAACAAACATAGCTAGAATCTGCGACAAGTACGGTGGTCATATGACCATTGAAACGAAACATAACGTATTTCATAATATGGTCCTACTGCCATTTTAAAAGAACAATCCTTAGACAACATGTTGCTTAGGGATTGTTCTTTTCGTTTCAGGGTGATTTTTAATATAACGGCCTTCTTCCTTGTATGATGAATTCAGTAAGTCACATCTAGAAGAATACGAGGAGGAATTATTAATGAAGAAGATGGTTTCTGTATTCATGACCGCTAAACTTATTGCAACACCGGTCACCTCTGCTTTTGCTCTAGCGAATCATGATACTGTAAAAGAAAAGGCACAGGAGCTGGCTTCGAAGATCGTGTCCGATTATGGTGTAAGTGGATTGCAGTATGCAATTATGGATCATGGATCCATTGTTCTATCCGATAGCGCTGGTGTATACGATAAAGCGACCAAAAGTCCGATCACCAAAGACACGATGTTTGGAATCGGCTCGGTAAGTAAAACGTATGTGTCTGCTGCAACGATGATGCTAGCTGATTCTAATAAAATTGATATTGATAAACCGCTAACCACGTATATTAAGGACTTTAAAATGGCAGATGAACGATATAAAGAGATTACGCCGCGCATGTTGATGAATCATTCTTCAGGAATTTACGGTAGTTACTATGGGAATAGTCTATTGTTTGATGATAATGATACGAAAAATCATGATGAATTATTGGTCAAATTACAATCAGAACGCTTAAAGTCAAAACCCGGCGAGTTTTCGGTATATTGTAATAATGGTTTTCAGCTGCTTGAAATCTTGATTGAACGAGTGAGCGGTTTAAGTTATAGCGAATTTCTTGAAACCTATATTAGCAAGCCTCTTCATTTAACCTCTACCAAAACACTGCGTGATTCATTTGATAGAGACAAGCTCACAAAAACTTATTTTCCAGGGATCGACCAGGCTTTACCCATTGAGAATCCCAATCTCATTGGGACAGGAGGCATCTACTCCACGGCCGAAGAAGTAAGTAAGTTCGCTGAAGTATTAATCGGGAATCGAACGGATATTTTATCTGAGAAGTCAGCAAAGGCGATGCAAAGTCATGAGTATAGAAAAGGTGTGTGGGTTTCTGAAGAGACAAACACCATTAATTATGGTCTTGGTTGGGATGCCGTCCGTTTAGCGCCGTTTAGTGATTACGGAATAACCGCATTATTTAAAGGTGGAGATACGCTTATGTATCATGCTGCTTTGACTACCCTACCCGAACATAATATTTCTATAGCTGTGCTTTCATCGGGAGGGAGTTCTATCTACAATAGTATGCTTGCAACTAATGTTTTATTGGAATATGTAAGAGCCAAGGGCATCATTAAAGAGACCCTACCTGAAACAACATTTGCAGCTCCATTGAAAGTGGATATGCCATCGGATTTGACTGCTTACTCTGGATTATACGGTACCGTAGGTAAAACGGTAAATCTGGAGATAAAGAACGGAGAGATTGATTTACCCGCTCTAGCAAATGGATTGCTCCCGCCTCAAAAATATGTATATACGGGCAATGGACAATTCAAAAACAACGATGGGAATGTAACCCTGAGTTTTGACCAACCGAAGAATGGAAAAACCTATTTAAAACTTAACGCTAACATAAATATTCCAGGATTAGGTCAAACGGTTATGGTGATGTATGAATATCAAAAGTTAGATTCCAATTCTCTAAATCAGTCAATTAAAACGGTATGGAAAGAAAGGGATGGAAAAAATTACTACGCTTTGGATGAAAAGATAACTTCAGTCATGTATCTTACCAAAGCACTGTTGGCCAAAAATATATCCGTTGATATCAACCATGGATACGCATCCGGTACTAAAATTGTTGATAAGAATAAAGCAGTAAATGTAATTAATATTCCTATTATGAAGGGAAGAGATACTTTTGATTTGAATTTCTATAACGTGAACGGTGCAGAGCATTTAGTGATCGATGGACAATCCTATATCAGAGAAGATGCGATTCAACCGATTTATGAAGGGAATGATTCATTTTGCAACATACCATCCAATGGTCAGGCTGTATGGTATAAAATTGATGGAAAATCAGCCAATCGAGTCATGAACGTTGAGACTCCGGTAAGTGGGGGATTTGCCGTTTATGACAAGAATGGAATGCTTGTGAACTTTTCAAAGGCAACGAGCAATTATTCGGTAGTACTGCCTGAAGGTGGGATGATCGTTTTTGGTGGAAATAAGGGGGATGTATTCAAAATTAATTTGAAGAATAAATAGACTTGTAGCACATAAGATTGTTAATTACTAGTAAGGTTCTTGTCAACAGACAGTACCAATTATAACACGAATACTCATTCTCCGTAATCCTATTGCACATAATTATTATTTTGTGCAATAGGATTACGAAAAGCTAAAGAGACACTTTGCCCCCTCTTCATTTGTTGTCTGTTGACGTAAACATTACAGAATTGTTGACAAAAACATTCAATCTGAATGGATGTATCTATTGAAATTTTTAATAAGAGACGAAAATCTTATGGAGCAACGTCGCGCAAACGATAGATATGTTGATAAGTTTTTGTCAAAATCCGGTTATGTTGCAATGTTTATGTAAACAGACATTGGTGTAATTTGGGCTCTGACATACCTGGAATCTCTCTGCTATAGTTGAATATGGAAAATATACGGCTCTTTGTTTAGAATGCTTCCATGAAGGTCTGTCGCAAAATCCAGCTCCATCTTCACAATGATGAAGTCCTCCAGAACAAAGTTAGATGCTATTTCCAACGATACGAATCTAACCTACAATATTAGTATCTCACATTACGCATTTGTGTCATTGCACATCTAGTGACACATACAAGTATGCTTTTTGACAGGAACCATAACTTCAGCTACTCTCTTTGCGGGGCAATTTAACTATAGCTCGTAGTCCACATAATGTCTTTACGGCATACTACGAGAGACTGTAGAAGACCAAATGCCCAAGAGGAAAGCCATTGGATATATGTGTGGTAAGGTTGCAAAGATTATCCACAGTGTCCTGAAAACTGGTGTCCCTACGATCCCAAAAGACACACAGCAGCCTGTGGTGTCCCGTGGAATGAACAGTATAAGGAAAAACCTTTAGATATTGATGTGGAGCCTTTTGAAGCTGAAGCAAAAAAGCTTGTCGGAATCTCAGATGAATCAGACGAGATTGAGGTTGATGAAGAATAGTGCATCTCCTGTGCTATTCTTCTTGCCATTCAATATCTCAATGCTTTAATTTCGCCAAATAGCGCGTTTTTAACGAAAAATAGATCAATTTACAACAGAAAACCTAACGCTTTTTTTGTGTTAAGCACTACGCTACATTTGTTAAATGAAGGATGTGACTAACAGCTAATCACTAACGTATTCATTCAGAGTAAAATCATTCATATATAAATAAAGTTTTAAGGAGATTGAAATTATGGAACCGAAATCACGGAAAGTCATTTTAGCTGGTACCATATGCTATACGATTTTAATTTTATTTTTTATGTTCTTAGCGTTTAACAGGCTCGACGGTGCAACTAGTGTAGATGGATACACCTTTATCCTTGTTCCAGAAGGAGTACCACTTAAATTTCCAGAACTGAATTATTCATGGATTGTTGGTTTTGGAAACATTGCTGCTTTTATCCCTTTTGGAATATTATTTCCCCTGTTGTATCGTGTCAGATTTGGGAAGTTCATATCCTTGTTTGTCTTAGCGATTCTCGTTCTAGAAACCATTCAGGCCCTAACCTATCTTGGTAGCTTTGATATAAATGATGTGATATCCAATACAATAGGGGCAGCAATTGGTTATGTTGCCTATAGAGTTGGATTTTCTTCAAAAATTTCTTATAAAAAGCTCATGACTTCGGCTCTATCTATTGTTGTCCTTATAATTGGAGTTATGGTGGTCTCTGAAATCATCAAAAAAAGAGAAGGCCCTATTCAATCATTAACAGTTATGAAAGAAATGACAGGAACTACACCTATGACTGAGAAGCTCCCAAGTTTCACCGTAGCAGGTGAGCGAATAGAGCCGAAAATGAACATGTATAGCAGTGAAGGTGAATCAACCAAAACATACAACTATATTCTTGGGAACAAAGAAAATGTCTGGCTTTCTTTCTATTTCGGTATTCCCGACAATGTAAACTTTAAGGGTGAAGCCAAAATAATCGTAGATGGACAAGAAGTATATCAGTTAAACGAACAATCTTCTCAAGGAGCAGAGGCTTTACGGGAGTTGCCTTTTAACAAGGTAAACGAGCTGACCATTATCGTTTCCGGAAACGGTAAGCTGTGGGATGTTGGAATCCGCGGAATGCAACATTGGTGGGAGTAAAGAACAGTACATCCTGTATCATCATGAAGTCACTAAGTGGTGGGAAAATTACAGAAAATAAACGTAAAAACGGACTGTCATTCAGGTGGCAGTCCTTTATTTCATTGGAGGGTGTGAGCGCAGAGTGAGTAATTCTATTGACCGCATTTTAGAAAAGATTCAGGGAATTTGAGAAACACTAAACGGGGATTTACGTATTATCGGCGAGGAGTTTGAGTTCATTTTTTACAAATCTAACGATCCTGGCACCGAGATAGAGATGCTAAAATCGTTTGATTTACTATGTCAGCTATTTGTGTCAGTACAGCAGAGCCACGCTATTTCGAGACTTAGAATTTGGCAGCAGTCGCTGCACGATACTAAGCCCTCACAACGTCAATGAAAAAACACGCTATTCTTTCTATAAATCATAGGGGACTGACCCCCATATTCGATAACTTCCACCAATCCAGCGGAAAAGACAAAGTCTATCACCAAAAAGAAATTAATGGATATCCCCGGTGAGCAGGTACGGCCAGAGGAGTTCATTGCACATTATACAGTGACTGAATTCGAGCAATACCTAAACACTTAGTGCAGTATAGATCATTGAAAGAAGGTTTGTATCATAAGGAATTACCTGAATTCTCAGCTCTTATGAAGGACGTCATTTCACGCCTATCCAGTGGAAGAATATACAATTATCTTCCCTTGTGGTAAATCTGAATTTTCACCATGATTAAGCTGTACATAATTACAACTTATCAGAATCAGAAAAAAGAACACCTACTCATCATATTGAGAATTAGATGTTCTTTTGAGGAACTGACTTTCAATTTTAATATGTCTCTGTAATACGATTTAGCTAAGAGCCCAGAGCCTTGTTTCTGGGCTCTTAGCGTCAACCGATCATTTGCTCTAGTAACTCCGAGGCTAGCGTTCTCGAACCACTCAAACCCTTTACATACTTCAATGGCCCCTCACTCGACCATTCGATCCCCTTAAGTTTCTTAATATGACGTGCAGCTGCAGTAAGATCGACTTGTTTACGGGTTTCCTGTATGCAGGTAGCAAGAACTTGGGAACCTGCGATTGATAGGACATCTAAGCATACAATATGTGTTAAACGTTGGCCTTTATAGTCCATCCATTCTGAAGGGAACAACTCCTTCATTGAAGAGAAATAAAATGTGGCAAGAGAAAGCTTTTCCTCTTTTGTGAAAACACTTAGTTTTTGATTTTTAAACAACAAGCTTAATGTTCGGTATAAGTTTTGAAGTGTAATATGCCTGCTTTTGTTACGTTTGCCGAGGATACTTCCTTTATTATGGAAGGGGCTACCGCTCTGGATTAAGAGCTGTGTTGCAACCCAACTAAGTTCATCAGAATCTCTACGTAAATATTTACTTAATGAGGAGCCTATGCCTTTAGCTTTTGTATTAATCGTATCAAAAAGCTTAATCTCCTCATCTTCATCGAGATAATGAAAGGAAAGGAACGGGATGTTTAAATCCGAATTTGTTTCTTGGTTTTATATGCTATGAGTATATTTAATTGCCTACATGACTTGCCTACTCTTTAAGAGAGGTGGTTTTATGGCAGGGTTAATTAATCAAATCGGGAAACAAATACGTATTCTTCGAAAAAATCGTGGGCTTACACAAGAGCAATTAGGAGAGATAGTAAAATTGCCTCAGTCATATATCGGTGGTGTAGAGCGAGGGGAGAAGAACATTTCAATCGAGACCCGTGAGCGGTTCATTCTTGCTTTAAAGGTTAGCCCTTCTGAGGTATTTGGAACGGAACTGCCTTCTGATAAGGAAAAGATTCTGGACTTACTCAAAGTGTTACTTCAAAATCGTAGCTTAAAAGAAATAGAGATCATTTACAACCTATCCAAAGACGTGCTAAGCGCTTTTGATGCCAAAAGTGCTGATTAGACTGCTTCAAAAAAGTGGTCTTAAACCGACCACTTTCCGCAGCCGCTGGTCTAGTTATCGCTATTTCTGAACATATCAGAGACATATTTTGAAATTCGCATACTTATTTCTGCTCGTGCTACATCACGCACTATAGCGAAGGTATCCTCATAACCTCGACACACAAACCGATAGTACAGCGCGCTATCTATGCGTTCTTCTTGAAATACTTTAATGTTTTTTGCCTTCAGTTTTTTCCTGACCTCACTTAGATCCATATGGATTCGTGCCATCAATACTTGGGAAGCTTTGAGGTAAAGACTTTTCAATGAATAGGACGAGAGGCCGATTTCTGTACTGTTTTTATCGACTATTGTTAAGATCATCGGCAGAAGAACAGAATCCCTTATTAATTCAAGTTCTTCTTTGCTGGGCAACTCTGGTTTGACCGGCTCTTGGTGCTGATTCTTTCTGCTTAAATATTGTTCCCGGTGTTCTGGAAGCATCATTCGACTGGATTCCCATCGTCCATTATTTTGAAGTTTTTTACTCATCTATAGTGCCCTCCTATTTTCGCACTACGCTCTTGAGCTTGTGCTGCTCCCAATAAAGATGATGCGCGTAAAATCGCTGTGCTTCCGTAGCGATTCTTTATTTGATCTGTGGCACGTTCTAGCCTTCTGTACCTTTCTCTATTACCGAAGAAGGAAAGTTGGTACTCATCATCACGGCTCAACTTTGATACCACTACTCCAAGTTTTCGAACCGGTTGTTCATCCCAATGGATATAAAACAACTTCCGAGCTGCTTCAAACACCTCATTCGTGATATTGGTTGGATCGTCAATCGTGATTTGTCTAAAAAATCCGGTAGGTTTGTCAAAGTCAGCACCTTGAGCTCCTACGGATACCACTTTTCCCATGTAGCCTTTGGCACGACAACGGCGACAAACTTCTTCGCTTAACTCAAGCAGAATGACGTCGATATCCTCCTTTTGGGAATAGTCATGCGGCAAAGTCATTTGATGTCCAACAGCTTGTTGATGATCATGCGTGCCTGGTGTAACTGCGCTTGGGTCTATGCCGTTCGCAGTTTGCCAATACAATTCAGCTTGTATATCACTATTTTTACCCATAACAAGTTTCATTGTACGTTTGAAATCAACAAGCGGAAGTTTGGCTATATCGCCAATTGTCGCAATGCCTATTCGATTAAAGTGAGCCGTCATCCGTGAACCGACACCGAACATTTTGTTGATGGGCTGAGGCCATAACAGACTATCTATATCGCTTTTAGGAAGTGTGAAGATACCCGTTTCACTTTTTTTAGCCCATATGTCAGTTGCCATTTTCGCCAATATCTTTGTTGAACTTATACCCACCCTGATCCAGACGCCGGTAGACATCATTACCTTGACTTGTATTCGTTTTGCAATTTCTTCTGGAGATCCAAAATAAGAAAGCGATCCGGTCACATCCAAAAATTGCTCGTCAATTGAAAACGGCTCAACTAAGTCTGTAAAGGATTCAAAGATCTCAGTAATCATTAGTGATACATCGATATAAGTCTGCATGCGAGGACGTATAACGACCGCATCAGGACACTTAGCGAGAGCCTGACCCAATGTTTCTGCCGTAGTTATTCCAAACTTTTTGGCCACAGGACATGCTGCTAAGACGATGCCCGATCTTCTGGCCGGATCTCCGGCCACAATAACAGGACTATTGCGATATTCTGGACGTGCTGCCTTTTCAACAGATGCATAAAATGATTGGCAATCTGCCAACATTATTACGGGCACCACAATGACACCCCCAAATTAATGCGAAAATATGTTCTCGTTTTTATTATATACCGAATGTATGTTCGTGATACAAGGGTTAAATCATCCAGCTCAGGTATTTTTTCCACTCCAAAATTTTACTTCAAGCTTCTATACAACAATGGTCCCAGAACTCCTGAATAGAGTTCTGGGACCATTGTATGCAAAACCTTAGGTAAAAGAGGGGATTAACCCTATAAACGAGAATGTAGGCGCGGCTAAACACCAAGTAAGGGTGTCCCACTGCAAGGAATGGATGCGCGAATGCGTCGATTATGAGAGCTATTGTAACCATCGCAATGACGTCGGTTTAATCCGTGAATAAAGCTATCGCAGCAGGTGAAAAGATCAACATGAGCACACCGGTGTACTTAAAGTGCATATTAAGTTCTTGGACCAAACATGCCAAACTGGTTTATTCTTTAAGTTTGAATCCGGATACGATGAAGTTAACGCAATATCTCGATATGCTTGACTAAAATGATCCACCTGCTCCTGCACCGATCGGATAGTTTCCTTGTCCTGTTTCGATTGCTCATTGATTTTTTTTAACTCCATTTCACAGTAGTCAGCTCACGACGTCAGGGACATATGTATGTCGTCCACTATCGACGACGCGGGTATGTTCGAGAAGCGATTTATACGATTGAGGTATTGCGGGCAGAGTGTCAGGAGCTCGTCCATTTGTGGACCCGATATGATCAGCGAGGAGAGAACAAGCGATGAGGGAAAGACGCGTGTCCAAAAAGGAAAATGTATTCGTTGCCAGTCGGTTTGTGCTGCCGGAGCATCGCGAAATGTATTTGCGCATAAAAGAAGAAGAGCGTCGTTATGTACCACCCGAGCTGGATCAGGAGCAGCTCAGTGCCTTGAGCGAGCTGGTATGGCAGGCGTTCCAGACAGAGAGCATCCTGACGCTGACCTATTATGACGGGCGAGAGCCGCGACGTCTGTCCGCCCACGTTATCCATATTGATCAAGCAGCGCGAAGCCTCAAGCTTCGGGCAGGCTCCGAGATTCACTGGGTTCCTTTTGCCCGACTGCTGCATGTGGAGCTGGCAGCGAGCTTCTAAATCGAGGAAAGGCAGGTACATGATGGGGAGAGCACAAGAATAACTCAGGAAATAGACAAAAATAGGTCTCTTTTTCAAATGCAAGCGTCAAAAAACAGCGTGCCGCGTTGAAACGGTGTGTGCGAGGAAGATGTGAGATTCCTGAAACGAAAAGCGGTCAAAAACAACCGTTTTTCGTGTTTTTTTGGCTTACACGGATTTTGCCAGAAGGGAGGTTTCCTTGTATTGTTAGATTATCTTTTGAAGCATATATTTGACGGATAGAACAAAGGAGATTTTGCATGCTAGCACAAGAAATGGGTGTCATATTCACCAAGCACGCCGATCAAATTACTTCCAAGCGTTGGGGAGAATTCATGCAACAATTGGAGGAAAAAGGCCTGTACGTGCTCATTGAGACAGACACGATCGGAAGAGTGATGAGTCCATTGGGCGGATTGATGCCCATGCCGTGTAAAAGTGAGACGCTCCATATTGTGACAGCTGATGAGCTGGAGCAGCGCGGCTTGCCGCTCGGTCACCACATTGTAACGAAAGCGAAAGACAAAGTAGTCCAACCATAATCGAAAAAACCAACGTAACCTTTCCTGTAGGAGCTAGCCTCCAAGTGGGAAAGGTTTTTTGTTGTCCCGAAAAAAGAATACTCCGGCTAGGGGCAAGATCTATCCGGCAATCGGCGGTAGAGGGCAGGAGATCACATTATGATGAGGAGTAGGACAAAAGATGGAAGCAGGAGAGAGGAGAACAAGAATGACAATGGAGAGCAAAGCGGGGATGCAGCCCAAAAAAGGCGTGCGTCGCTTGCTAGAGATTGCGGATGAGAGGCGCGGATTGCTCGTCGTTTCGGCAATATTGTCTTCCTTGAGCGCAATTTGCATGCTGGTGCCTTATGCATCCGTCTACTTCATTTTGCGCGAACTGTTAACGCATGCCGCGTCTCCCGCTATGGCGGACGGGGCGTACATGATTCGGTGGGGAGCTATAGCGCTTTTGGGGCTTTTGGGAAGTCTGGTCATGATGTATGCAGGCGGGATGGTGTCTCATATCGCTGCGTTTCGCATTTTATACGGAATGCGGGTCAAATTGGCTTCGCATATCGGGCGTTTGCCGCTTGGCTGGCTGAACGGAACGTCTACCGGTGCAGTCAAAAAAACATTGGAGCAAAATGTGGAAAAGGTTGAGACGTTTGTCGCGCATCAGCTTCCGGATTTGGTGCATGTAGTCGTGACGACGGTGCTCATGATCGGCGTGATGTTTTACTTGAACGTCTGGTTGGCGCTTGCCTGCGTCGTGCCGATCCTACTGGGACTGATTGTGCAAATCATCACCTTTTCCGGGACGAAAACGAAAGAAAATATCAAGAGGTACTACGATTCGCTAGAACGGATGAACGGATCTGCCGTCCAGTATGTACGCGGAATGCCCGCGATCAAGGTATTCGGGCAGACGGTTCATTCTTTTCGTCGCTTTTATGCAGACATGATCACCTATCGGGACTATTGCGTCAAGCATACCGATGATTTTCAAAACGGATTTTTGGTGTTCAAGGTGATCCTGGGTTCATTTGCGGCCTTCATTCTCCCGGTAGGGGTGTTCATGCTGAGTCAAGACCCGCAAAATGTCGCGTTTGCTTCTGTTCTGCTCTTTTTTCTCGTAATGGCGCCAGGTGTATCTGCACCGATGTTTAAGCTCTTGTTTTTAACCTCTACCCTGCGTGACATCGGCGAGGGGGTGGAGCGCATGGATCGGATTTTGGCAGAGCAACCTGTTGCCGAACCGCTTAGCTCCCAGCGTCCACAAAGCTTTGATGTCGCGTTTGAAAACGTCTCTTTTTCTTATGCAGCAGAGGGAAAAGCAGGAGGAGAGGCACTTTCTCGCATATCCTTTTTAGCGAAGCACGGGCAGGTGACAGCTCTGGTCGGACCGTCTGGTGCAGGGAAGTCTACGGTAGCGAATCTCATTCCGAGATTTTGGGATGTTTCGGAGGGAGCGATTCGCATTGGCAATGTAGATATTCGGGAGCTGTCGAGCACCGATTTGATGAACACCGTAGCTTTCGTCTTTCAGGATACGTTTTTGTTTTACGACACGGTTTACAACAACATTGCCATCGGATTGCCAGATGCAACGCCAGAGGCAGTCTATGCAGCGGCGAAGGCAGCCCAATGCCATGATTTTATTCAAAAGCTTCCGCAAGGCTATGACACCCTGATCGGAGAAGGGGGAGTCTACTTGTCTGGGGGAGAAGAGCAACGTGTGGCTGTCGCACGGGCGATCCTGAAAAACGCACCGATTCTTGTCCTTGACGAAGCAACCGCCTTTGCTGATCCTGAAAATGAGTATGAGATGCAATTGGCTTTGGCAGAGCTGATGAAGGGCAAAACCGTTATTGTCATTGCGCATCGCCTGTCAACGATTCGAGATGCAGATCAAATTTTGGTGCTGGAAAGAGGGAAGCTGATCGAACAAGGTAGGCATCAATCATTGGTAGAGGCGAATGGACTCTATGCCCGGATGTGGAAGGCTTATACCGATGCGCAGGATTGGCAAATGGGCGAAGGAAAGGGGAGTGTGGATGCAGATGAGTATACTGAACAATATCACAGCAGGTAAACCGCGGGCGCTGATCAAACCCGTTATTTACACGACACTTGCCAACCTTGCGCAAATATTGCCGTTTGCCTTCCTGGTGGAGGCTGCCCGATTGATTTTTGAACCGTTTGCCCAGCCAGGTGCCCCATTGAACATTGAGCGACTCTGGTGGGTATGCGGATGGATGGTCGTCTCGTTGCTCCTTTTGTTTGTATGCGAAATTCCAGCGTACCGTTCACAGTTTCGCGGCGCCTACAGCACGGCTGCCGAGGGGCGAACCAAGCTCGCAGAGCACCTTCGCAAGCTGTCACTCGGCTACTTGAACAAAAGAGACCCAGGGGATTTGGCTAATATGATGATGGGAGACTTTACGATGGTGGAGCACGGGATTTCCCATCTCGTACCACAAATGATGGGGGCGATCATCATGCCCGTCATGGCGATTGTAGGTCTTTCTTTCGTGGATTGGCGCATGGCACTGGCCTTGTTCGCTGCGTTTCCTATTGCGATTCTCTTGGTGCTGATGACATCAGGATTGCAGCGCAGGCTCGGAGCGACACATATGCGAGCCAAAATTGACGCTGCTAATCGCTTGCAGGAATATTTGAACGGTATCCGCGTCATCAAGGCGTACAATCTGACAGGTGAACGCTTTGTACGGCTGGAGCGATCCTTTCGCGAGTTCATGCGGCAGAGCATACGGATCGAAGGCTTGCTGGGACCGATTGTGCTGGCCGCCATTGCTTTTATCCGGGCTGGCCTCACACTCATGGTGATGGTCGGCGTGTATTTGCTCATAGCGGGTAGCATAGACCTAATCACGTTTGTCATGTTCCTGCTGGTTGGGACACGTATCTTTGATCCATTGACAGCGGCACTCGTCAACTATGCTGAATTCCGTTACCACGAACAGGCTGGGGAGCGGATTGTCCAGTTACTGACGGAGCCGATTATGACAGGCGAGCAGCAACCGCCTGCGGAAAACGACGTGAAGCTCGAAGGCGTCTCTTTTGGCTATATCGAAAAGAATGTCCTGCACAACGTGAGCATGCACATGCCAGTCGGTTCGTTTACAGCGTTGGTCGGGCCATCCGGCAGTGGAAAAAGCACCGTGATGCGGCTGATTGCCAGATTTTATGACCCGTGTCAAGGCACTGTTCAGCTGGGGAATCAACCACTTGTCCACATGGACCCGGAAGCACTCCTCTCCCGCGTGTCGATGGTGTTCCAGGACGTGTATTTATTCCAGGACACGATCTCAAACAATATTCGCTTCGGAAATAGGGATGCGACACAAGCTGAGATCGAGGAGGCGGCCAAACAAGCGTGCTGCCATGATTTCATCATGAAGCTGCCCGATGGCTACGATACGCTCGTAGGGGAAGGGGGAAGCACGCTATCAGGCGGGGAGAAACAGCGGATTTCCATTGCCCGAGCGATCTTGAAAAATGCCCCGATCATTCTCTTGGATGAAGCAACAGCCTCACTAGACCCCGAAAATGAGGCGCAAATTCAGAAAGCAATCGATACGCTTATCGAGGGAAGAACGGTTATTGCCATTGCTCATCGCCTGAAAACCATCCGTAATGCTGACAACATCTACGTGTTGGAAAATGGCACGGTCGTCGAACAGGGACAGCATGATGAGCTTGTGATGAAAAACGGTTTGTATGCACGGCTGTGGAAGCTGCAGCAAACGACAGGTGGCTGGAGACTGTCTTCATAACTCAGAGACAAAACCCGCTAGGTAGTCAGCCGAAGCGGGTTTTGTCATGGGTGCACTTCTTGTTTAGTTGTCTGCTTTTTTAGCAGCAGGGACGTGACGAAATAGCTTGGTCATGCACGCCCACGCGATAAGTGGACCGATTCCAATGCACAGGATCAACCAATTCAGCGTATGAGGAGAGACGCTCAAGGACGTTACTAACAGAAAGATCAGGATCCCCACGAGCCGACCAACGTCCAGAGCGAACTCTCGCAGCACGACATACTCGACCCGATTGCGTGCGCTCTCTTCGTTGGTGCCAATCAGATCAAAAATTGTGGAGAGCATGGGTACAGAATACAGTGGATAAGCGATAGACACGGCAATTCCGAAAATAAGCAGTGTCGTGAAGCTCACCTGCCAAAAAAACACAAGGAGAATGCCCCACATGATGACAGCGCCAGCGAGCATTCCCCACTTGCGATAGCGAGGAGCGAACCATTTGGCGATCAGGAAGTAGCTCACAAGCCCGACGGCGGATGTAGTCAGCCAGTAGTTACCTAGAGTCATCTCGCTTCTTGTGGATATGTAGACGAGTAGACCGATCACGAAACCGAACACGCCTTCACGAAGTCCTTGACCAGCCAAAGCTCCTGCCGCCCAACGCCACTCGCGCTCCTCTCGCAAGCAACGCAAGGAAAAGCTCCAGGAATACGTCCCTTCCGATTGGCGTTTTTTCAGAAAAAAGCTGATGAACACGCCGACGACAAATAGCGCAAGAGAGATTCCGAAAATAAGGGAGTAGCCGCTATTGCCCGGGAGCCGCGTAATGAGCAAGCCTGATATCCATGGAGCGAGCATGCCGCCGATGGAAGCAAGCAACCCTGCCCAACCGTTGAAAAGGTCGCGATTGTCGGCATTCGTGATTTCGAAGTATACCACATTGAAGGAAAGCCAGAAAAATCCATTCGCCATGCCTTGTACGAGACCAAGCGGTACGGCATAAGAGACAGCTTTGGGACCCGCCAGAAGAACGAGCAAATAAAAAAGGGCAGAAACCGCCATTCCAGCACGCAGGACATTCATTTTATTCAAATGCTTGACATACCAGCCAGCAAGCCAGAAGGTAAGAGCACCCGCGAGATGTGCGGCAAAAGTAAACCAGGCGATCGGTGCAAATTGACTTTTTACCTTCCACAAATAGACGTTTACAAACGTACCAGAAAGGGCGCCAGCGGCAATGAATACAGCGTTGACCAGGAGCAGCAGCTTAGCTTGATTGTCTAGACGACCTGATTGCTTTTGATGAGAAGGCTCGTGGCGCGACATTTTCAGACCAGTGGACTCCTGCATTTGAAGGAAGGGTGGAAGGCGTTTTTTTGTTTTTTGTTGCATACGTTCCCTCCGCGCAAAAATAGGACATGAACATAACGTGCCCCACCGCTGCTGCTTTCAACAGGGAAGTGATTAAACACCATGTTTTTCCAAAAGAAAAGCGGAGATCGCAATTTTTCGAACGTTATTTCTTTTTAGGGAGGAAAACGACTAACGGCAAACAAATTAAGAGAGGATAGGCATGCGAAAATACAGAAGCGAATAGAAAAGAGGTCACGAGATGGCGACAACCATTTTCAGGAATGGACGCATTTACACAGGAGATTCCAGGCATTTGTTCGTACAAGCGCTGGTCGTTCGGGATGGAATTGTCCATGACTTAGGCAGTGATGCGGACATGCTTCTTCAATACGGAGGCAGTGATGCAACAGTCATTGATCTGCAAGGATGTACCGCTACGCCAGGACTGATTGACAGTCATCTGCACTTGGGGTGGCTCGGCCTCACCTTTATGCAGCTGGATTTAAGTAAAGCTCGCTCCAAGGACGAGATGCTGTTTCTTTTAAAAGAGAAAGCGCAAGCCACACCTGAACATTCGTGGATTCAGGGCTACGGCTGGGATGAGAATTTGTTCGCGGATAGTGGCGGCATCCCTACCATCGAAGAGCTTGATCAAGCTGCCACGCATTGCCCGATTCTTCTGGCACGTATATGTGGACATGCGAATCTGGTCAACAGCAAAGCATTGGAGCTATGTGGCTATCATCGTGACATGGAGGTGCCAGCGGGGGGAGTCATTGTCCATGATCCTGTGAGCGGAAAGCCAACGGGCATGTTGTTGGAAACAGCCTCCAACCTGATTACGAAGCATATTCCGAGGCCCGACTACGATCAGCTAAAGCAAAGCCTGCGCAGCTCGATTCACTATGCAATGGCGCATGGATTGACAGGAGCACATACGGAGGATTTGCGTGAATTGGGCGGACTAGCGCAAACGTATCGGCTCTATGATGAGCTCATCAATGGCGAAGAGCTTGCGCTGCGCAGCAACCTGCTTGTCTACTATCCGCATATGCATGAGCTGCGGGACTTAAACATGACGGCAGGTTACGGCAACGCTCATGTGCAAATTGGTGCGGTGAAAATATTTGCAGACGGAGCATTGGGACGCAGGACGGCTTACCTGTCTGCACCGTACGCTGATGATCCGAGCACCAGCGGTTATCCCGTGCATGAGCAAGACGAGCTGACAGAGCTGGTTCGACAAGCACGTGGACTCGGGATGCCAATTGCCGTACACACCATTGGCGACAAAGCACTGGAAATGGTGCTGGACAGCTTGGATCAGTTCCCGGCAGTCGCCTATCGGGATCGCCTCATACACACACAAATCTTGCGGCCAGACCTGCTGGAGCGCTTGAAGCATCCTCATCGAATCGCAGATATCCAACCGCGTTTTCTCGCCGGAGACTTCCCGTGGGTGATGGATCGGGTAGGACAGGAGCGGATTCAACACTCGTACATCTGGAAAACGATGATGGAATACGGAATCATTTGTGCTGCGGGCTCGGACACACCGGTAGAACCAATCGATCCTCTGTTGGGAATACACGCAGCGGTCACGCGCAAAGCACCGGGAGAAACACACGATGGATACTTCCCGCAAGAAAAGCTGACGATGGAGGAAGCGATTCATCTCTTTACGTTGGGCAGTGCACAGGTAACGAACGAGGATCATGTCAAAGGTACGCTGTCTCGCGGAAAATATGCGGATATGACCGTCTATTCCAAAGACCTGTTTACCATCGATCCAGACGAACTGCTCGCGACAAAGATCATGATGACAGTCATTGGCGGAAAAGTATGCTACACGTCTTGAAAACATAATCCGAAAATCATAACAGCGGCTGCCCTGGACAAGAAAAATAAAGTCCTAGACTACCGCTGTTTTATTGAACGATTTACTTTTCAGACATACTTGCCAGAAGTTCCTCAAGACGGTCCATGGTCTGTTCGGCACCTGGGACGGCATATGTTTTCACCTTATCGAATACAGCGGGAGTTTCTTCAAAAACTGTGCGATAGGTGAGTTTGGTCTTACCATCCAGATCTTCAAAGATGGCTGTCGCTAGAAAATGAGGAAACACAGCATGTTTGAAGACGATTCGCTCGAGTTTGACGACCTCGACAATGACGTTGGTGTTGGGAAAATCAACGCCATCCGGACCGTGCATGATAAACTCCCAAGTACCGCCCGGGTTCATATCAAACTTCTGAAAAGTCGACGTAAAACCTCGAGGCCCCCACCACTTCGATAGGTTTTCCTCTTTCGTCCAAGCATCAAATAGAAGGTCGCGTGGAGCATCCAATACGCGGGTGATGACAATCTCGCATTCACCTACTTGCGTTGCGATTTTGTTTGTTGCGTTGTTTTGGTTCATGTTCATCCCTCCAAATTCATTTTTTCAATCATAGCAAATCAATTATTGATAGATTTCTTTCAGATTGCTCTCTTGCATAACCGATACAAAAAACCCGGCTCAGGATAAGTGAGTCGGGTTTTTTGTCAGCTGCTTTCCACGCAGCAAGCTCTTCACATCGATTTCAGCAATCAGCACGCTAATCAAAACGAGACCTGCGCCTATGTACCCGCGAACAGACAGCGTTTCACCTGTGACCAAGAAGGCAAATAGGGCAGCAAAGACTGGCTCCAAAGAAAAAATAACACCCGTGTGCGTGGCGGTCGTATATTTTTGGGCAACCGTTTGTACGACAAAACCAATTGCGCTGCACAATACGCTAAGAGCGAGCACGGCGATCCACGCCTCTGTAGTCTGCGGCAATGTGGGAGTCTCCAGCGCAAACGAAAAAATAATGCCCAACAGTGCCGTAAAGCCAAGCTGGTAAATCCCCAACTGAATCGTATCTGATTGAGTGGCCCAACGGCCTGTTACAGTGATATGTGTAGCATAAAAGAGGGCGCCAGCAATGCACAAAAGATCACCTTGGCTGATGCGAAATTCAGCGCTTAGTGTGAGCAGTCCGATGCCGATTATCGCCAATCCAGCTCCGACAAAGACTCTTTTTTCAGGCCGGTTTCTCAAAAGAATAGATAAGAGCGGAACAAAGATAACGGTCAAACTAACGAGAAAGCCTGCCTGGGAAGCCGTCGTTGATTTCACTCCGTTCGTAATAGTTGCAAAAACCCCGAAAAGGAGCGAACCGAGTACGAATGCATGGAGCAATGTTTTCCGATTCGTGCCACGCAAGCGTTTATGGAACAAGGCGGCTGCCAGTACAAAAGCAATGCCAAAACGGATGCCGATCAGATTGAAAGTCTCCAAATCCTTCAATCCCATTTGCATAAACACATACGAGGTTCCCCAAAACAGGGTGACCAAAATCATAGCCAAATCGGCTTTCACTTGCGGTTTCATGATGGGATGAGCCTCCTTGCCCGGGAAAAAGCGGGTCCTAATCAATGTTGCGCCATAAACAGTATACGAGTATCGTTTAAATAAGAAAAATGAATGTTTGTGATGTTTTTCATGAATCGGATTCATGCAAAGGAGACGAGAAAAGGTGAGTTTGAACAAGTTTGAGGTCTTTATCACCGTTATTGAGTCGGGGAGCTTAACCAAAGCTGGAGAAATACTCGGTCTGACACAATCAGCGATTAGTCATGCGATTGCGAGTCTGGAGCGGGAATATGGGTTTTCACTTTTGACCAGAGGACGATCGGGTATTAGCCTCACGAGTAATGGGGAGCGACTGCTACCGTACATGCGTGAGACCTTGCGCTGTCATGAGCGGATGAAACAAGAGGTGTTTGCTATCAACGGGTTGGAGGTCGGGACAGTGAGAATAGGAACGTTCACGAGTGTCTCCACGCAATGGCTTCCCGGAATCCTCAAACGGTTTCAAGATCAGTATCCGGCAATCGAGATTAAACTGATGGAAGGGTATTACGATGGAATTGAGAGCTGGATTCAAACCGGAGAGATTGATTTCGGCTTTGTCTCCTTACCGACAACGGAGGATTTGGAATGTATGCCATTAAAAAAGGATCAAATGTATCTGCTGGTGACAGAGGAACACCCGCTCTATGGAGAGGAGCGGGTGCATGTGAGTCGATTGGCCGAAGAGACATTTATTATGCCGAAGACGGGCTGTGACAATGATATACAGCGCTTGCTAGCCCAGTATCAGATCGTGCCGCGAATCAAATATGAAGTGGGAGATGATCACGCGATTATTGCTATGGTGCAAAATGGGCTCGGGATCAGCATTCTCCCGGAAATGATTTTGTTCCGCTTGCCTGCAAATATTCGGATGATCCCGCTTGAAGGGGAGCATTACCGGTCGCTGGGGGTGGCAGCAACCTCTTTTGCTAAGCAGTCACCGGCTGCCAAACGTTTTTTGCAGTTTGTAACGGAATGGGTAAATGAGCAGCAGACGTGATTCAGACAGACAAATCGCCCCTGGCTTCCTGCGGCTGTGGCTGTTTTCGGACAAAGGGCAGGTATAACAAGAAAAACAACGCGAGCGCTACTCCTTCCAACGAAACGATATACCACGGATATGGGCCCAAAAAGTCAATCAGACTGGGATTGTCCGGTTTGCGCGAGACAAATAAGTAATTTCCTCCCGTCCATTGGTTTACGAAAAGGGCGACGAGCAGGAGTAGGTTTAAAAAGCCCATCGTTTTCCAAATCGAACGGACAGTCGGACGGCAGCCTTCTACCCACGTCATGTACAGGCAAGCAAGGACGATTCCTGCGTGGGCTACAAAAAAATGCACAAAGCGAAAATGCGGAAATGGATAAAACAACTCGGGTGTAAGCAATGCCTGCATGGCGCCACCAATCCCGGCAAAAAACGTAATCTCATATAGCCCGTAGCTTCTCGTCATCAGCATCATGGCAGAAAGAAGGAGCGTTACGCTACACAGCTGCAAGGGCAAAGTGTAAGCAGCGGTCCAGCTCTCGGTATAAACATGCCATAGCTGATAACAGACCTCTGACAAAAGTAAGACACCCGCGAGTACGTAACGTGTGGCGAGCCGATTTGCCGGGGCTTGGAGCTTTTTCCGAAAGAAATAGGTGAGCACGACCAGACAGAGCACAATGATTAAGGTGATCAGGTGGGAAAAGGAAAACAGCCGAAACGGCTCCCCTGCTAGGGCAAGTGAAAAATAGGGTGAGGTCATGATGGTCTCCTCTTTGTTTATTATTTTTTATATTTGAAAATTCACGAAATTTTAACAGATGGTTATTTGTCTGATATAAATCTTTGGTTATAATATAAATAGACTACGTTACATCATTGAGAGGAGATATAGTCTTGAACTTAGTGCTCACGGAAAAACAATGCAAGTCTTGCCAGGTTCGCTTGACCGAGTATGAAATCGAGAACAATGGTGCACTTTGCATGGAATGCTTCAAGGAAGAACAAGGCGAGTAAAAGTCACAGCAAAGCATACGGCAACTGACTGTCTACTGCTATCTAATAATAGACCCTTTCAATCAGACCCTCTCTTTTAATAGAGAGGGTCTGATTTTTTAGCAAACGTTATTCAGGGAGCGGAATGATGAGTTCCATTCTTCGGCTGCCGTCTTTCATGCTTGTTTCAAACAAGATCAGTGTCAGTGTGCTGTTCGGCTCCGCTTTTTTCACTTTCAGTGTATGGGTAAAATCTCCCCAATCAGGAGCAGCTGTCGTAGCCTGAACGAATCCTTGCGCCAGCTCGTTATGTCCATCTTCTACGACATAATTGAGTACAGCTTCGAACACGCGCGCCTGTCCTTTGATTTCAAACGTGTCCTGGGCGGTTTTCTTCACAGTGACATTGCGGAAAATGTCATTGGCATAGACAGTCTCTTGTTGTTCAGGTTGTTCCGTTGTTGGCTTTTCAGCCGTTGTAGGTGGTTGCGTGGTTACGGGTGGCTCAGAAGCAGGTGTCTCGGGCTCGGTTGCAACGGGTGGCTTCTGTTGTTCTGTTGAAGTAGAAGGGCTATCTGTGCCACTCGTGCATCCTTGTAGCAAGCCGATCGTCAACAACAGCAAAAGCATTCTTTTCATGATATCCCTCGATTCTGTCTGGTATGAAATGGTACCTACAAATAGTAAGACGTAAAAACAAATGAGAGTGTTACAGGTGGATAGGTCTTCCTGCGTCAAACTGTGGTAGAATGGAGAGGAAGTAGCAACCACTATTCCTAGAAGGCTGGTCTGATAAGAATGGAACAACAGACGTTTCGAGTGGAAAAAGACTTTCTCGGCGAGAAGCAAATTCCAGTAGATGCCTATTATGGCGTGCAAACGATGCGAGCAACGGAAAACTTCCCAATCACTGGGTATCGTCTTCATTTTTCCCTCATCAATGCAATGGCAATGGTAAAAAAAGCAGCTGCGATGGCAAATATGGAAGTTTCCAGATTGAATCCGCGGTTAGGAAATGCGATTGTCGCTGCAGCGGAAGAAATCATGCAAGGAAAATGGCATGATCAGTTTATCGTCGATCCGATCCAGGGCGGAGCAGGTACCTCGATCAATATGAATGCCAACGAAGTGATCGCTAACCGCGGTCTTGAGATGCTTGGTGAGAAAAAAGGGGATTATTTCCATTTAAGCCCAAATACACATGTCAACATGTCTCAGTCTACAAACGATGCTTTCCCGACAGCGATTCATATTGCAACACTCACCCTGTTGGAAAAGCTGCTCGTGACGATGGATACAATGCATGACGCATTTGGCCAAAAAGCAAAAGAATTCGATGATGTCATTAAAATGGGCAGAACGCATTTGCAGGATGCGGTTCCGATTCGCTTGGGCCAAGAATTCGAAGCATACCGTCGGGTGCTTGAGCGCGACATCAAGCGTATCAAGCAATCTCGTCAACATTTGTACGAAGTCAATATGGGAGCGACTGCGGTAGGAACAGGTTTGAATGCGGATCCTCGTTATATTACTACTGTAGTCAAGCACCTTGCCGATATCACAGAATTCCCGCTGACAGGTGCGGAGCATCTCGTGGATGCTACACAAAACACAGATGCGTACACAGAAGTATCAGCAGCACTGAAAGTTTGCATGATGAATATGTCTAAAATCGCTAATGACTTGCGTTTGATGGCATCAGGACCTCGAGCTGGACTGGGAGAAATCTCCTTGCCAGCACGTCAGCCAGGCTCCTCGATCATGCCAGGAAAAGTCAATCCTGTCATGGCAGAGCTCATCAACCAGGTAGCGTTTCAAGTCATCGGAAATGACCATACGATTTGTTTGGCATCCGAGGCAGGTCAGCTAGAGCTGAACGTCATGGAGCCTGTGCTTGTCTTCAATTTGCTGCAATCGATCAGCATCATGGACAATGCATTCGCTGTCTTTACGCGCCACTGCTTGGAAGGAATCGAAGCAAACCGCGAGCGCATGAAAGAATACGTGGAAAAGAGCGTAGGCGTCATCACTGCGGTGAATCCTCATCTCGGGTATGAGACTGCTGCACGCATTGCCCGCGAAGCCATTTTGACTGGCAAGTCTGTACGTGAGCTGTGCTTGCAACACAATGTACTGACAGAAGAAGAATTGGATTTGATTCTCGATCCATTTGAAATGACTCATCCAGGTATTGCTGGAGCATCCTTGCTGGATCGCGACTAAACCAAAAAGCTCCCGCGCTTTGCACATGCGAAGCAGCGGGAGTTTTTGCTTGGAAAAGGAAGGGCTTGCACTACTTTTTCGGAAGCTGATCCAAGCTCTTGAATTCATATCCTTGCTTGCGCGCTTCATCGATCATCATCCCGAGAGCCTCTGCATTGTCTTTGGAGACAGAATGGAGCAGAATAACAGCGCCGGGATGCAATTGGGCCATCACGCTATCATAGGCATATTTTGCCCCACGTTGGACTTTGGTATCCCAATCCTTATAGGCAACTGACCAAAAGACATTGGTATAGCCCAATTCTTTCGTGACAGCAAGTGTGCGATCGCTGAAAATTCCTCTAGGAGGTCGCAAATAACGCATGTTCGCTTGTCCGGTCACTTGCTGGACAGCATCACTTACTTTCGTCAATTCGTCTTTGATTTTCTGATTCGGTACGGTCGTCATATCGGGATGGCTCCAGGAATGATTGCCGATCAGATGCCCCTCTTGTGCCATTCGCTTTAACAACTCAGGCTGTTCCTTCACAAAGTGCCCTGTCACAAAGAAAATGGCAGGGACTTTTTTGGCGAGAAGTGTATCTAAAATCTTTGGCGTAAAGCCATTTTCATAACCATTATCAAACGTCAAATAAAGCTCTTTTTTCGTAGTATCCCCTAAAAAAACGGCACCGTGTCGATCTACAATGCCTTTAAAGCCTTCCTCGTTGATAGAGGGTAATTGCCCATTCTTGCTCTTTTTAAATCCAAAATGGTACGGGTGGTCTGGTGAGGCCATAATCGAGTCAACTGGTAAGGCACTTGTCAGCAACAAACTAATCGCGATCAACAAGCTTTTGAAAAATCGTCTATTCAATAACGAGCTCTCCCTTCTGTAGCGAAGTCATGATGTATGCGAGGCGATTCCATCAAAAGTTTGTCCAGTCTACTTCCAAATATGTAAACGTACATCTGCAACCGCGCAAGTAAAGCAGTATTCCAAGTTGTGTAAAAATCTTCCCTGAGTGAGGAGACAACTGTCCATACATGAAAAAGAAACGCGACATATAGTATCAAAGTCGACAGAAAACTGTTGGCAAATGTCTACCAAGTAATCAACTTTAGCCAGGAGGTGTAGTTAACATGGAAGAATGGTTGGAGCAATTACGTGATGCTATCGGTGAAGGTGCAGAAGAATTGGAAGTAAAAATCGAATACGAAGATGGTACCACGAAAAAATTGTACTTCGGCAGTAATCAAGAAGATGATGAAGATGAAGATGAAGAATCCGATGATGAAGAATCCGATGACGAAGACGAAGACGAAGAATCTGATGACGAAGATGAAGACGAAGACGAAGATGACGACGACTAATCGTTTGTATTTGTTGAAAAAAGATACGCGTACATGCGTATCTTTTTTCTGTTGCATTCTGTAATATTAAACATATTTCATAATGAGGATGGAACAGAAAATGAGCTTTCAAGTGAGTCATCAAACGATAAAAGAATGGTGCGGTCACCTTTCTTATGAAAGAGGAAAGACTTTTTACCGTTCTGGGAACGTGCTTGTGGAGCATTTTCAACAGGAGCCTGCTTGGATCAAAACGACAGTGAACGCAGGAAAAAATAATTATCAGGTCACGATTGAACTGGACGAGTCTGGTATGGCAGCAGTGTGCAGTTGTCCTACTTTAGCGTCGTACGATCACTACTGCCAGCATATCGCGGCCTCGTTGTTGACCATGCGCGATTTGCAAGTAGACGACCAGCCTGGCAGCTATTCCCCTTCCCTTACAACGAGACAAGCAGGCATGGCAAGACAGGCTGATTCTCAACTAACAGAGGGACTGTTCGGGTTGTTCGTGGACAGGCCGATTCGGACAAGCCATAATCGCGTGTTGCTAGATTCACGAACAACGCTTGCCTTGGAAATCATTTGTAAAATCGTACCGTACGGCTTTCGCAAAACCATGATCGGAATAGAGCTAAAGCTAGGGCCAAAGCGGTTGTACATCGTAAAGGACATTCGCGCATTTTTAGATCGACTAGATAAGCAGCAAGTTTATCGTTTCTCCAGCCAATTTACCTATGATCCGAATTTGCATCGCTTTTTGCCAGAGCATGAAGCCATCCTCCGCGAACTTCTGCAAATTTACCGTACGGAAAAAATATATCGAGAGACAGCAAGCTACCATTATCAGGAACAGAAGCATGTGGGTGGGGAACGGATCCTTCTTGTTCCACCATTTACCTGGGAACGATTATTTGCTTTGCTACTTACCGCATCGTCTGTTCACATTCAGCATCATGACCAAATGTATCCAACGTTTGTCTGTATCGATGAGCCGCCGCCGCTCCATTTCGAATTTGACCAGACAAAAAAAGATCAATATCAGCTGGAAGTGCAAGGCTTCAAGCACATCACTGTATTGGAAGCTTACGGACTGTTGCTCGTAGATGGCAAATGGCACAGACTGCCGAAGGAACAATGCCAAAGTTTGGCAGAGCTCAAGCACTTATTAGAATCGCATAGCAGTGAGCGGATTCACATTCCCGCTGAAAAAATCGAGCCATTCATGGTGCAGGTTGTCCCCGCCTTGATGAAACTGGGGAAGGTGCAAATTGCGAAGGCTGTCTCCGATCGAGTCGTGCAATTCCAGTTAAAGGCCAAGTTGTACTTGGATAGGGTAAGAGACCGGTTGCTGGCGGGACTTGAGTTTCAATACGGCGATATCGTCATCAACCCTCTGGAAGGCTATGAAGGAGGAGGGCAACGTGGCAGTGAGCTGATTTTGATGCGCGACGGGGAAAAGGAGCAGCAGATTTTAGATCTGATGGAGGAAAGTGCCTTTACTCGAACGGAAGGAGGGTATTTTCTAGATGATGAGGAAGCGGAGTATGACTTCCTTTATCACGTCGTCCCTAAGCTGGAAAAGCTGGTGAAAGTATACGCGACGACTTCCGTAAAAATCAGGATTCAGCCTCTCCACCTGCCACCAAAAGTAAAAGTGGATGTTGACGAGCGAACAAATTGGCTGGATTTTCGCTTTGATATGGATGGGATACCCGAGTCCGAGATCCGAAGTGTCATCCAATCAGTCGAAGAAAAGCGTAGATATCATCGGCTGTCGAATGGAGCTCTTCTGCCGCTTGAGACAAAAGAATTTGAGCAAATCAATCGCTTCCTAGATGAGATGGGCATGCAATATGCTGATCAAATGGGGAATGGTTTTCAATTGCCTGCTTTTCGCGGGCTGCGCTTGCTTGACATTCCCATGCAGGGACAGTCTGTTCAGCTAGGCAAATCGTTGCGCCAGTTTTTGGAGAATATGCGTAACCCTGATAATCTGGACTTTCCAGTACCCGAATCTTTGCAGGGGACACTCCGAGATTACCAGAAGTTTGGCTATCAATGGATGAAAACACTGGCATACTACGGCTTTGGGGGAATTCTCGCAGACGATATGGGATTGGGGAAAACATTGCAAAGTATCACCTTTCTTCTTTCTGTTTTGCCCGAAATCCGAGAACAAAAGCTGCCAGCGATTATCGTGGCGCCTGCCTCTCTTTTATACAATTGGCAAAATGAAATCAAAAAGTTCGCGCCAAATATCCGTAGTGTAATTGTGGATGGCACGAAGGAAGAGCGGAACCAAATCGTAAACGAGCTGTCACAAATCGATGTGCTCATTACTTCGTATCCGCTCTTGCGTCGTGATCATGCCCAGTTCGAGGAGCATTCCTTCCACACCTTGATCTTGGATGAAGCACAGACCTTCAAAAACTATGTCACCCAAACAGCCCAGATAGTAAAACGAATAAAGGCCAAGCATCGCTTTGCTCTTACAGGAACACCTGTGGAAAACAGGGTAGAGGAGCTGTGGTCCATCTACGATGTTGTTTTTCCAGAGCTATTTCCTGCACGAAAGGAATTCCTCGACTTGCCCCGAGATACGATTGCGAAGCGGACGCGTCCATTTTTATTGCGCAGACTCAAGACTGAGGTACTGAAGGAATTGCCGGCCAAAATTGAAACACTGCAAAGCGCAAGGCTGTTGCCAGAGCAGAAAAAGCTGTATGTCGCCTATTTGGCACAGCTCCAACAGGAAACAGTGAAGCACCTGTACAATAAAGGTTTTCAAAAAAATCGGATCAAAATTCTCGCAGGCTTGACGAGATTGCGCCAGATATGTTGTCACCCAGCGCTGTTCGTCAAAGAGTATGATGGAGGGTCAGCCAAGCTCGAGCAGCTATTAGAGATCATCGGGGAATGCAAAAACGCCGGGAAGCGCGTTTTGCTCTTTTCTCAATTTACGGAGATGCTAGGGATGATCGGACGCGAGCTGGGGTATCACGGAGTCCCGTTTTTCTATCTGGATGGTCAGACACCAGTGGCAGAGCGACTAGATTTGTGCAACCGATTTAACGAGGGAGAGCGGGATTTGTTTCTCATGTCATTGAAAGCTGGGGGAACAGGATTGAATGTGACAGGTGCGGATACCGTCATCTTGTATGATCTGTGGTGGAATCCCGCCGTGGAACAACAGGCGGCTGATCGTGCCCATCGTATCGGACAAAAGAAAGTCGTCCAAGTGATCAGGCTTGTTGCAGAGGGGACTGTCGAAGAGAAGATGTACGAGCTGCAACAAAAAAAGAAAAATTTGATCGAGGAAATCATAACACCGGGGCAAGAGGCAATCTCTTCTTTAACCGAGCAAGAAATACGCGAATTGCTGATGATTTGACATGAACAGCTTGACTGTCGCTACCATGCGAGGGGTCAAGTTGTTTTTTTTGCGAGACTTTATCCCTGTGCGAATAACGAATTGGCAGACTCCCAGTGATATTTGTCCGGTTCGAGATAAGAACAGAACGAATAGCTTATGGAGAAGGACGAAGGCAACACCACAGTAGTGTGGGGGGAATGGAATGGAACAATATGTGATTAAGCCATGGGATACCCGAGAAGGGAATGTGGAAACGCCGGCTAACTGGGATATGACAGTGCCACCGGAAGTAGATGCGATCGCAGAACAAGTGATCAAAGAGTACGACATGTCGGTGAATAGTCGTACGCTCATTACCTCCAAGCCAGACAAAGGCGGGGCTATTTGGCGCATCGAGACAAATAAAGGTCCGCGCAGCCTGAAGGTACTGCACCGTACGCCTGAACGAAGTCTCTATAGTGTGGCTTTCCAAGAATACGTCGTCAAACAAGGGGCTAGGGTACCAGCGCTGATTCCTGCCCGAAATGGCAATCTTTATGTGGAAAAAGGCGGGAAACTCTGGATTGTTACCGATTGGATTGCCTTGCAACCGGCAACAAAAGTAGATTTGGTAGGCGCGCAAGAGCTTTGCTACGGCCTTGGTGAATTCCATCGTCATTCAAAAGGCTATGCTCCGCCCGCTGGAGCCAAAAACTCCTCTCGCTTATATCGTTGGCCCAATCATTATCAAAAGATTGCCAAAAAAATTGGATGGATGCGGGAAATAGCAAAAGCGTACAGTGATGCCCCGACAAGTAAATCCATTCTGGCCGTAGTCGATCACTATGAACAGCAAGCATGGGCAGCCTTAGAAAAACTAAAGGCATCTTCCTATCCGAAAATGATCAAAATGGGAGAGGCGCACTGGGGATTGGTGCACCAAGATTACGGCTGGTCAAATGGTCAAAATGGTCCCGGAGGGCTTTGGGTCATCGACCTGGATGGTGTGTCGTACGATTTGCCGTTTCGGGATTTGCGCAAGCTCATCACCAGTACGATGGATGATATGGGCGTCTGGGATGTTACCTGGATGCGAGGCATGATCGAAGCCTATCATAAGGCAAATCCGCTGGATCGCGAATCGTTTGAAGTGCTCTTAAATGACATGGCAGTGCCAAACGAATTTTATAAGCACCTCAAAGAGATGTTTTATGATCCCGCAATCTTTTTGTCAACGGAAGCAGAAGGTATCCTGCAACGAGTTTTGACGGGGGATAAAACGAAAGATGCAGCATTGGCAGAGCTCGCGAAAGACATCAGCAAATACAATCCGGGCAACTATGACCAAATAACGGAAGAGGTTGAACCGCAAAGGGTGGCATCAGGTATCAAGGGCATCAGACCTGTTGCGGTATCCACGCCAACAACGGAGGCTTTGGTCGAGGAGCCGAAAGGCAAAGTGTCCAGGATCAAGGTATCTAAGGTGAAAGGATCCAACGACATAGAGTCCCAAGTCAAGGAGCCTGCAAGCGACCAGGTAGCCAACTCTTCCGAGCAAACGTCTGTTATTCCAGAAGAAAGCCAGCAGGGAGGGGTAGAAGTAGAACAAAGCAGCACCATGAGCAAAGCTCCGATCACATTTTCGAGAGATGTTCCTTTTACGCCATCAGCGCCATTCGAAACAAGTGAAGCACGAAAACTCGTTCGTCGAAACAAAAGCAAGGGCATGAGCTCTGCTGTCTCAAAAAGCAGCAGCAAAAAGCCAAGCACACCTCAAAGTAAAGTACGGATCTCTATCAATGTAAAGGCAAAATCACCACAAGCAAAACCCGGGAGTCAAGCAGGAAAAAACAAAAAAAGAACTGTGTGGACATCTAAACCGCAGTCCCGGACCGTCACTTCCAACAAGAGCAATAAGGTTGCCAAGTCGGCGAAACCAAGCCGTAAATTTATCAATAATCAGATGAAGAAGCAGCGTCAAAAATCAAAGAAGTCGAGAGGCAACTGAGTTAAGAAGTCGGAACGGGAAAGGAGAATCCGTATGAGAGTTATCATGGTCTGTACAGAAAAATTGCCAGTCCCTCCTATACGAGGTGGAGCGATTCAGACTTATATTGCAGGGATTGCAGATATTCTAGGGAGGCATCATGAGCTGACGATCCTGGGAACGTCGGATCCCACGCTACCAAAGGATGAAAAAATTCGCAATGCGCGTTATGTGCGGGTAGATGGTCAAGGTGTTTTCGAGATCTATGCACGTGAAGTAGCCGCGTTTCTGAGTGCGAACACTTATGATGTCATCCATGTTTTTAACCGACCGCGGATGGTTCCCATCATTCGTGAGGTATGCCCGAACGCACGTATCATCTTAAGTATGCACAATGATATGTTTGATCCGGTAAAAATAGGGCGGGCAGAAGCTGCTATAGCCGCTGCTGAAACAGAAAGCATCATTACCATCAGTGATTATGTCGGCAGGGTGATTGCCTCCTTGCATCCCGAAGCCGCAAATAAGCTTCGTACGATTTATTCAGGTGTGAACTTGGATACATTCGTTCCGGTGGAAGGATCCAGAACGGCGCAAAAGATTCGTCAGGAACTGCGGGCGACGCACAATCTTGGCAACAAACAAGTGATCTTGTTTGTAGGAAGACTGACGCCGAAAAAAGGGGCCGACATCCTGGTTCGTGCGATGAATGAACTCCGCTCCTACCATTCCAACATCGCTCTTGTCTTAGTTGGAGGGTCCTGGTACGGAGAAAATAAAATCAGTGATTATGCAGCATATGTACGATCATTAGCGAATCGTTCGCCTGTTCCGGTTATTACAACGGGATTTGTTCCGGCAGACCAGATTCACCACTGGTTCTGGGCGGGTGACGTTTTTGTCTGCCCATCGCAATGGGAGGAGCCGTTGGCACGTGTCCATTATGAAGCGATGGCTGCCGGTCTCCCCTTTGTCACGACAAAGCGGGGAGGAAATGCTGAGGTGATCATCGGAGGCAATGGACTGTTGGTCGAGCAGCCGGAGGACCCTCTAGCGTTTGCTGTACAGCTGAAACAACTATTGTCCAGCCGTGATCTCCAACGTCAAATGGGGAGAAGTGGACGCCAGGTTGCCGAACAAAGATTTACATGGGATCGAGTCGCAAGAGATGTGCTAGACGTATGGAATAATAGGGGTAGGTAACACCAAAAAGCGAATGCTAGCAGCTCACTTCTCTGAGAGATTGGAGAAGTGGGCGATTACTTATACCTTCGGGTCGAAAGAGGTATGCAATGATGTCCTGCTAGAGTGGACAAGCCCGACTGAACAATGGTATCAAAAAGGGCTTGTCCCACATGCGTTTTGCACGAAATGGGGGAATCTACTACGCACAGACTCCCCTCATCTTGCCTTACTATACATGCAATATCATATTCAGCAGGGGGGCGACGGCATTGGACTAACGGACTAACACCTGATTTGACAAAATCAGGCAGGAAAACATTAGCAAAATTAGATGATTTTTTTAAAAAAACAGGAAAATCGTGTATACTTATCAAGTAATCTCAAAAAGAAAGATGGAGGTTTCTCATGAATCGTACGCCGATTGCCCCCATGGGAGTGGGGAAGCTGTTGGACAAGAGCTTTTCTGTGTATCGCAAGTATTTTGGAGCATTCTTTTTGATGGCATTAATTTGGTTCGGTCCATTATTACTCCTGCAGCAATTGCTCCTGGTTGATCTTACCAGGGTCCCTTTGCTCGCACAAGATACAGAAGGTATGGACTTTGCAGAATCGTTAGGCGCAAGATTTGCCGGACAAGAAGAATTTATGACACAAAGCCTGCCTATGTTGCTCATATTTCTATTCCTTGTCGCACCAATCCTTTTGATCATCGCGTATCCACAAATGATTTCCGGTTCGATTTTACTGACAAAGGCTGCTCTCGAGGGAGAGACCTTGAGTTTAAAGGATGCCCTTAAGGGGGCGCTTCGTCGATTTTGGCCGCTCGCGGGCAGTACTTTCCTATATGGAGTAATCGCGTTTGCAGTGTCGACAGCATTTGTCATCGTATATGGATTCATTTTCTTTATGATCGCCTTCGCCGGTGGAATGACATTAGAAACCATGTTTGATCCGTCAGATGAAGGCAGCATTGTGCTTATGATCGTTTTAGTTTTATTTGGCTATTTATTCTTAATTGCTGGGATGATGCTCGTACCGGGCTTTTTCTTAATTCGTTGGGGTTTTTATATGCCGCTCGTTCTGTTCGAACGCGATGGTGTCGGAATCGGCCAGAGCTGGAATTTGACAAAAGGAAACTTTTGGCGTTTATTCGGTATTTTTGTTGTTCTCAGTGTGATCTACTCGATGTTCTCAAGCGGCATTCAATTAGTACTTACTGGCGTCTTAGGTACGTCTATCCTCGCGCAAATCATTCTGGTTGCACTTACCTGCCTCCTAACTCCTTGGATGTCCATTGTTTACGCTTTGGCTTATTTTGATTTGCGCGTGAGAAAAGATGGAACAGATCTACAAGAGCTAGTGAGCCGTCAGCTTGCTACAACTGAACCCGTACAACCAGCAACTCCTACTCCTGCACAAGAGCCGGGAGTTACACATGATTAGCACGAGTCCTTGGGTAGATGACAAGGAGCATTTGCAAGAGATTCTAGCCAGAGACGAGTTCAATGTACCCCAAGGAAGTGGAGAGAACTGGATTCAAAGAGCGATGGAGTTTGTGATCGAGATGATCGCCGATCTTTTTCAGTGGACCAATATTCCGTCTGGTGCGGCTAATACCGTATCAACACTGGTGCTCATAATGGCGGTACTGGGACTGGTCGGCATCATTTACTGGTTGTTCCGCAGAATGATTTGGGAACAGAAGAAGCATCGACCGCTGTTTATGGACGGTGAAAAAATACGTTCTCATGCAGACTATCTGCGTGAAGCGAAAGAAAAAGCAGCGCGAGGAGAATGGCGGGAAGGAGAACGCTCATTGTTTTTGGCGTTGTTGGTTTATTTGCAAATGAAGTCATGGGTTCGTGTGGAGAAATGGAAAACGAACTGGGAATACGCAGAAGAAATTGAGGCAAATCAGCCGAGCTTACGTGAGGTGTTCGGCCGCTTTGCACGAGAATTCGACGCTGCTTGGTACGGGCAGGCACTAGTTGATGAAGTGTCGTTTTGGCAGCGTGTAAACGAACTGGAAGGCATCTGGCGCGAGGAGGGACAGCATGGATAGTTTGCGCACCTATCGTGTCGGAATTATTGTGGCTACTTTGTTGCTCGTCATCGTGGGCTGGCTGATCGTGAAGCCTACAGCTGAGCCTCTCCCACCGTACTTGGCTTCGTCCGCACAGCCGAGCGGAATCAAGGCTGTGCTCGTGCTGCTGGAGGAAAAAGGCAAGCAGGTCAAGGAATGGCGGCAGCCTATGCGTTTTTTACCAACAGCCACAGGGCAGGCCATGCTCGTTGTAGAGCCGGAAAGACTGATGCCAGAGGAACAGATAGACATTCTCGATTGGGTCAGTGAAGGCAATGACCTGATTCTCTTTGACTCGAGACCGGAGTGGGAAGACCTCCCTTTTTATACGGAGTTCATCCGGGACAAAGAAAATCAGGAACGAAACATTCAGGGACCTCTCGTTCAGGGCAGGTTCATGGGCAAAGCCGGGACCTCATTGAGATTGTTGGAAGATGAGGACATGGAGTCACTGCTCTACGACGATCAGGGGATACTCGGGGGCAGAACAGAAGTGGGAGATGGTAGCGTCACGTTTTTTCTTGTGCCGGAATGGTTGACCAACCAAAAAATTGATCAACTGTCCCACTTTGAAGCGATTTGGCCGTATGTACAAGGCGATTGGTCCGTCCTTTGGGTAGACGAATACCATCACGGCTTGCAAGAAAAACCAGGGTTTCTGGCGATCTACCCAGGCTGGCTCATAGCTGCCTGCATTCAACTTGCCATCCTCCTTTTGCTGTACGTGTGGTGGAGGGGCAAACGTTTCGGACCGGTCTATACGCTGAGGGAATGGACGGTGCGTCGTGGTGATGAGACGTTGCTCGCCGTGTCTAGCTGGTATGAGCGAAGAGGGCTGGCACAGGATGCGTTGCGACATCGAGAAGCGTATATGCGACAGTTATTGTACGATCGGTGGGGAGTGCACCAACGGGCTGATCGTGTGGAAATAGTGAGATATGCCAAAACAAGATGGACAAATCAAGAGGTAGAGAAATTCGCTCATCTGCTGGAACGACTGGAACAGGCAAAAAAAGAAGGGCGATACTCGCCGAAGAGTTTGCTTGCAGACAGCCTCTTGTTGGATGAGATTACGAAGCGTTTGGAGAAGGAGTGACAACTACCGTGGAGCAATTGTTACAACAAATGGAAAAAGAGCTGGTTGGGCAGCGGCAAAATGTTCGGTTACTGCTAACAGCTTTGGTTGCCGGCGGACATGTTTTGCTAGAAGGTGTACCTGGCATCGGAAAGACGAAAATGGTGCGAACCTTATCGGAATTGATGGGGGGCGTGAGCAAGCGCGTTCAGTTTACCCCTGACATGATGCCATCGGACATTATTGGTCATGTGGTGTTCAATATGCAACAGAATCAGTTTGAGACAATCAAAGGTCCTGTTTTTGCAAACCTAATGCTGGCGGACGAGATCAACCGGACTCCCCCGAAAACCCAAGCGGCCTTATTGGAGGCAATGGAGGAAGGACAAGTAACGATTCATGGTGTCACCTATCCTTTGCCAGATCCGTTTTTCGTTGTCGCTACGCAAAACCCGGTGGAGTATGAAGGGACGTATGTGTTGCCGGAGGCGCAGCTCGATCGCTTTTTGTTCAAGCTAACGATGTCGTATCCTTCCCATGAAAATGAGAAGCAAATCCTCTCCAAGCATCTTCCTAACAAGCGCAATCACGAGCGGAATCAAGAGCCGCTCTTTACATGGGATGCGATTTTGGAGAAGCGACGCCAATTAGAAGAAGTGGTTGTGGATGATTCTATTTTGGAGTACATTACGACATTGATTCGCAATACACGCGAAACGAAACGATTGCTCCTGGGTGCCAGCTCTCGTGCCGGAATCGCCGTGTTGATGGCGAGCAAAGCATGGGCACTTCTGGACAATCGCAAGTTTGTGACGCCTGATGACGTGAAGATGGTGGCCCGACCTGCATTGCGGCACCGACTCATACTGTCACCGCAGGTAGAATTGGAGGGGGGTACCAGTGACCACATCATCGAAGAGACGCTGGCGGCTATTCCAGTTCCTCGCTGATTTTTTGGCAGACCGATTTGTCTTGCCATCCAAGCGACTGCTTGTGGCGGTTTTGCTAGGCACACCTATCGCGATCGTCGGATTTCTACTGGAGATTGGTTATTCGACATTCTTTTTGTACAACGGTTTACTCCTGATCGCTAGCATCTTGGATTGGGTTACCATCCCAAAACGCCGAGACTTGTCGATCCGGCGAATCTTGCCTGAACAAACGGATATCGGACAATCGTTTTCGATCGAGCTTGTGCTGGAGAACAGAAGCGGCCAATCTGTTTCGTACTCCATCGTGGATGATCTTCCGCTGTCATTTGAAGAAGCCGGACCAGTAACGGGTGTGATGGAGCAACCCTTCACCAACATACGTTTTGAAACAAGAGGTAAAGAGCGCGGAGAGTTCGTGTTCCGCTGGCTTTACATGCGTTGGCATGGCAAGCTCGGCTTGTGGTATCGCCAAAGTCGCTTTTCATGTGAGCAAACCATCAAGGTATACCCCGATCTTTCGGCCGTTCGTGGCTATTTGGCCTCGTTGCAGGAGAGCTTGATCGTCGACGGGAAAAAAATCATGCGCAGGGCTAAAGCGGGTACGGAATTCCATGCTATCCGCGATTACGTGCCTGATGATGATCCTCGGATGATTAACTGGTCTGCTTCCGCACGCTCCCGACGTCTGATGACAAATCAATATCGACCAGAGCATGGCAAGGTGATTACCATTCTGATCGATTGCGGCAGGTTGATGGGAGTCGAGCTGGATAATCAAACGAGACTGGATAGATCGTTGGAGTCTGCGCTCACGTTAGCGGCAGTAGCATTGCGCCAAGGAGATCAGGTAGCGCTATTAGCTTACTCGCATGAGATCAAGACGTACATACCTCCAGGCAGAGGTCTGCGCCACTTGCACACTCTTTTGGAGGCAACCTACAACCTGACGAGTGATTTTGTAGAGGCTGATCCGGCGAAGGCGCTAGAATTTTTGAATCGCCAGCAGAAGAGAAGGAGCTTGGTTGTTCTTTTTTCAGATATGGAAAACTACCTCGTCGAAGATCAGTTGAGCAATTATTTGTGGCGGATGCGCCGTTCGCATTTGCTCTTGCTGCTTTCTTTGGCAGATCCGCTTCTGCATGACTGGAGTCATATTGACACGAGCAACAGCAGCTTGGCGTTTACGAAGGCGGTAGCTCAACGGTTCCAGCTTGATCGCAGGGCATTTCAACAAAAAATGATCGGCGCGGGTATCCAGGTACTGGACGTTCCGGCCGATCAATTGACGCTTACGGTTATCAATACTTATTTGGATATCAAATCAAGAGAAGCTTTGTGAGAATTGGGTCTGTATCCGAGGAGGTACCAGGCAATCAGCAAAAGCAACGTGCCGACAGCTACGATGTACTTGGCTTCGAGGGAGAGACTCGAAGGAGTAATATAGCCCTCGATAATTCCCGCGATGAACAAGAGTGGGATGGTAGCCAACAGCAGATGCGCAGACTCTTTTGCCGCCTCCAAAAATTGATGTTTTCGAGCATAGCGGCCGGGCACAAGCAGACGGTACCCCATATGAAGACCTGCTCCGCCAGCAATGAAGATGGCAGTCAGCTCGATCACGCCGTGTGGCAAAATGTAGGCCCAAAATGCATAGCTGCTATCCGCCTGATAATAGACGGCTGCCAAAGCTCCAACCAAAAGGCCGTTGAATAAGAGAAGGTAGATGGGGACGATTCCAAACGTAATTCCACTGACAAAGGCCAGCATCGCAACTTTGATGTTGTTGGTCATAATCATCGTGGAGATGACCGGACTGTTGAGAGATTCGTGCCCTTCACCCAGCCTGGATGGATCGATTTGCTCAGCCATCCCTTGTGGCAAGACATAATACAGGTTGAGTGGATCGACCATGACGGCGGCAAAGCCAGAAATACCACCGATGATGAAGAGAAGCGCTGCCACAGCAATGAAGCTCATTCGCTTATGTACGAGACCCATCAAGTAGCTGCCAAAGAAATGCTTGAGCTGCTGCCAGCTGCCTATTCGCTGCTTGTAAGCCAAATTATGTGCACGTAAAACGAGTTGGTTTAAGTAGAGCGTGATCTCGTCTGCCGGATGGTAGGAGCGCACATAGGCCAAATGAGCAGACGTTTTCTTATACAGTTGTGTCAGGCGATCAATATCAGCAGCACTGATGTGCCGAGGTTGTCGGGTAAAACGCTCCACTAATTGTTCCAGTTCGGCCCAAGAGGCTTTATGCTTGTGCCAAAACGAGGTAATATCCATGTATAATGCCTCCTTCATTAGCGCGTGTTCAAAAACTCGAAAAAACCTCAAAGTTTCGAGGGGGGGAAGAAAAACATCATGAATGAACCGACATACGTCAGTGGGTCAAATCGAGAAGCGTCTGTCGTGACACCCGAGCATGTTATGCTGCGATTTCAGACAGCAGGTCTTGGTAGCCGTGCCACTGCCATGCTGATTGACTTCGCAATCTTGCTCCTGGTTAATCTTACTGTATTTATTTTGTTTGGTATAGTTTTATTTGGAAATGAAGAAGGGTTTTTCCAGGATCCTGGAAATTACGCGTTAGCCATCGTCCTCTTGATTATCTTCGTGGTGAACTTTGGCTACTTTTGGTTATTGGAAGCATTCTGGGGCGGACAGACTGTTGGCAAAAGGCTGGTGGGAATCCGGGTCATCCGTGATAACGGACAGCCTGCGACGTTTGTTTCCTCTACGATTCGGAATCTGTTCCGCATCATTGACGCGATGCCATCTGGTTATTTTCTCGGGGCGCTTGTCTGCTTTTTTCACCCACGGGATAAGCGAATTGGCGATTTGGTAGCGGGTACAATTGTCGTGGTGGAGTCAGGACAGCGATCGACTCTTTTTCAGAAAAAGAAAGACAATCAGCTAAACGGCTTTGATTTGAATCATGCGCTACTCGTGCTTGATGAGCGTCAAAAACAGGCGATTACCCGAGAGGATTGGCAGTTGCTGTCCTCCTTCGTCAGCAGATTAGCTTCTCTATCCCAAGCGAAAAAATATGAACTCGGGAATCAAATCGCCAGCATCATGCGCAAAAAATTAGAGCTTTTTGACGAACAGACCAACAAGGAAGATCCAATCCTGTTTTTGCAAAGACTGTACAATCAGCTGCAAAACGAATTTCAACTCCGAAAATAAAGAGAGGTACCGCCAAAAAAATGGCGGTATTTTCTTTTTTCGACTTGTTTTTCCATTATTCAGCAAAATGCTACTTCAAAAACTTTCTATGTTATAATGAAACCTCATTCTCTATCACAGAAAGGAGGAGGGAGCCGATGGACGACAAATACATGGGAGCGTCATCGACTTCGTCACCCACACTGCCACTCCCGGCAAACGGGAAGCAGAAAGGAAGACGCAGAAGAGGCATCCTGTTCCAGGCATTGATTCCCTCCCAGACAGAAGGTAAGCGCCCTTTACTACCTATCGTTTTGGCCGTTCTGGTCTGGGTAGGACTTGCCTATGCTGGCTATGCCTTTGCTGTTTATACGTTGGACAAGCAGCAACAATTGGTAAACCAACGAATTGATCAAGTTCAAGAAGATAATCAAAAGCAGATGAAGGCATTGGGAGAGCAATTGGCTCTGGTGCAAGAAGAAATGCAAAATGTCCAGAAGGGTCTGGGAAATCTAGAAGAAGATCTGGCATTGACTGGTGAAACCATTGGTGGAACAAACAAGACCAAAGAAGCCCTACAGGATCGGGTTGACCAGTTGAACAAACAGCTGGTTGATTTGAAAGCATCTCTGAAAAAATTGGAGGATGCAGCCCGTGCTTGGTAAGATAAACCGTTTCTTTCTCTTTCTGTTGGCACCTGCACTCGGTTTTTTGGTCGCTTTTTCGCTGGTAAGTCCAGTGGACAAGCTCCAGACAGAAGGGCTGAAGCTTCCTTCTGCTGTAGCGAAGAGCCAAGCAGATGAGCTGAGGGAACGGCTCAACGACACCAAGGTGCAGCTTCGAAACGTAGAAGTCGTCATCGAAGACATCCAGGATCGCTCGAAAAAGGAACAGAAAGAATACGAGCAGCAAAACAAGAACATCAGCAGCGCACTGGAAGCGAGCAAATCCCAGACGCAAAAATCTGCGGATGTATTGGACACAATCTTGTCCAATATGCTTGGCAAGCCGATCGGTCAGCACTTCGGGAAAAACTCTACAGTGAAGGTCTATTCCCTGCAAGAAGGCGGATACCGCGGTTATATGGCAAAAGTTCGCCTTAATGATCCGAATGCGTTGAAAATGGTGCTGGCGAATAACTCCGTTAAAAGTAAGGGTGAAACGACGAGTCAAGCCGGTAAGCGTACAGGAGCCATTCTTGCGATCAATGCAGGCGGCTTTATGGCGGACAAGCAGGGCAATTTGACTCCACTTGGCATTACGGTTGTTGACGGCAAGATTCGAACCTTTTCTAATAATGCGAAGCTGAGCTTTGTCGGTTTTAACAACAAAGGTCATCTGGTGGGAACAAGTATCAAGACGCAGGCACAAATTACGCAACAAGGGATATTGCAGGGAGCGAGCTTCTTGCCGCGTCTCTTGCAGGACGGAAAGCGACTTCCTATTCCTCGTGAATGGGCCAATGCACGTCAACCGCGAACGTTGATCGGCCATTTCGACAACGGCGATTTGCTGCTGATTGTCATTGATGGAAGACGAGATGGCTGGAGTAATGGTGTTACGCTGGAGGAAGCGCAAAAAAAGCTGCAAGAGTGGCATGTCGTGGATGCGTATAACCTCGACGGCGGAGGCTCCAGTGCGTTTTATTACAATGGCAAGCTGTTGAACAAGCCTTCAGGCGGAAAAGAACGCCGCGTAGTGAGCAACTTGGTCATCATGCCATAAGCAATAATCGATACACTCTTCTGTGAAGACGACAAGTCTTGCTGCAGAAGAGTGTTTTTTTCTGTAGAGAAAAGTTTGCCTAGTTAACTGTGAATGTGGGTTGACCTTGAAAAATGCTGAAAATTATAATAATAAATAGAAGTAATGAAATGGAATAGGAGGGATCGCATGAAAAAAGGGATGTTGGTTACCCTCTCGATTGTTTCTGTGCTTTCGTTTCCTCATTTTGCTCTGGCGAAAGTCCCAGGAGTGCCTGCAGGTGTGCAAGGAGCTACAAAGGGGATTGTCGCGGTCTCTCATCCAGCAGCGGCCCAAGTCGGCAGAGATATCTTGGCAAAGGGCGGCAATGCGATTGACGCTGCGGCTGGGATCCAATTTGCTCTGAATGTGGCAGAACCGTATATGTCCGGTATCGGCGGCGGTGGCTTCATGATGATTTATGTGAAGGATCAAAACAAGGTGACGGTGATAGATAGTCGGGAAATGGCGCCTGCCAAGGTTACTCCTGATATGTTTTTGCAGGCAGATGGTAAGCCGATCCCGTTTGAGGAGAGACATACCAGTGGTCAGGCCGTAGGTGTCCCAGGTACATTGCTGGGCGTAGAGCAAGCGTTGGAATCGTATGGGACATGGGACTTGGGAAAAGTGATAGAACCGTCGATTGAATTGGCGGAAAAAGGCGTTCGCGTCAACTGGGTGTCTGCTCAATTTATTGCTAATTCCAGTGAAAAGCTGAAAAAGCACGGGACTGCTGCACAGGTGTTTGCACCAAACGGAGTTCCACTCAAAGAAGGTGAGATGCTGGTTCAGCCCCAATTGGCGAAAACGTTGAAGATCATTCGCGATAAAGGCTCAGATGCCTTGTATGAAGGGGAAATTGGCAAGGCCCTCGTCGAGGAAGTGCAAAGAACGGGTGGTTCCATGACACTTGATGATTTGCAGTCGTATCAAGTAAAAGAGCGTGAACCGGTTTGGGGCATGTATCGTGGATATGAAGTGATTTCAATGGCACCACCCAGCTCTGGCGGCTTGACACTCATTCAGATTTTGAAGCTGATGGAAGGCTACGATAACAAAAAGGACGGAATCGGGTCGGTAGCCTATTTGCATCATCTGATCGAAGCCAACCACCTCGCCTACGCAGATCGGGCGGCGTTTATGGCGGACGAGGACGTGTATCCAGTACCGAAGAAGGGGCTGATTGCAGACGAATACATCAAGGAACGGCGTCAGCTCATTCGTGAAGAAACCGCGAATGCCAATGCAGGGGCAGGAGACCCTTGGAAGTACGACCCTGGCAAAAAGCCCGAGGTGTCCATAAAGTTGAGTGATCAAACCCCAGTCAAGCAGACGACGCACTTCTCTGTCATGGACAAATGGGGGAATATCGTTTCGTATACGACCACGATCGAAGATATATTTGGCAGTGGTGTGATGGTTCCGGGTTACGGCTTCATGCTCAATAATGAGCTGACAGATTTTGATGCGATTCCTGGCGGTGTCAATCAGGTCGAGCCCGGCAAGCGCCCACGTTCGAGCATGACGCCAACCATGGTACTTAAAGACGGGAAGCCTTTTTTGGCAATTGGCTCACCAGGTGGGTCCACGATTATCGCTTCTGTATCGCAGACGATTCTCAATGTGATCGATCATGGAATGGAGATTCAAGATGCCATCCGAGCACCTCGATTTTTTTCTAGCAGCTATCCGAATGTGACATGGGAAGCGGGCATCGACCAGGACGTCATCCTGCAATTGATGGCAAAAGGCCACGTCTTCACCGAGGAACCGACGAACATTGGCAACGTCCAAGCGATTGTGTACGATTTTGAAACGGGAAAAATGTACGGCGGAGCGGATAACACGCGAGAGGGTACTGTACTCGGGGTCGATGCCATTGCCTATACGGCTGCTCAGCCAATCCAGTCGCCAAAAGAAAAGGAAGGCCCTTTTGATTTGCGGGTAAACGGCAATGTATACCCATATACAGCAGAACAAAAAGTGATGATAGACAAAGCCGCATATGTCCAAGCAGAAAAGTTGTTGTTAGGGCTGGGACAAAAAGTGACGTCCTTCCAGTCAGATATCGTCATGGTAGAGGGTATTCCTTACTTGCCTGTTAAAAAAGTAGGCGAGAAGCTGGGCTATACGGTCATGTGGAAAGAAGCGGAGCGGTCCATCGAGTTGACGAACAAGAAGTAGATCGATCAAGAAAAGGATGTGGCAAAAAATGAAGAAGGTACTTGTACTCGGCGGAACGCGATTTTTTGGAAAGCGATTAGTGAATCTCCTCGTTGAAGCTGGGGTAGACGTTACGGTGGCAACGAGGGGGATTACCCAAGTGGATTTGCCTGCCTCTGTCAAAAGGCTTACGATTGATCGCGATGACGTCCATTCTCTTGCTGTTGCAGGGGAAGAGCAGTGGGACGTGGTGTACGATAACATCTGTTATTCCTCCCAAAATGCCATGGATGCGTGCAAGGTTTTTCGGGGGAAAGTGGGTAAGTACGTTTTGACCTCTACCTTGTCCGTCTACGATTATGCAGAGGAAAGCTTAAAGGAAGAAGCATTTGATCCGTATACGTATCATATCCAGGCGAAAACAAGAGAAGAGATGACCTATCAAGAGGGAAAACGCCAAGCAGAAGCCGTCTTTTTTCAGGAGAATGCTTTCCCTGTTGTAGCGGTTCGCTTTCCAATCGTGCTGGCGGAAGACGATTACACACGTCGGTTATACTTTCACATTCAGCAAGTGCAAGAGGAGAGGCCGATTGGTATTCCGAATCTCGCTGCCCAGATGTGCTTTATTCATGCACAGGGAGCAGCTCAATTTTTGGCATGGGTGGCGACAACGTCTATCACAGGACCTGTGAATGCGTGCTCGGATGGGACTGTTTCACTTGCTGAGCTGATGGAGAAGATTGTACAAATAGTCGGGAAACCTGCTCGAATCGAACAAACGACAGATGATTCTGATGCGTCACCATTTGGATTTGTAGCGTCCTTTTACATGGATAACAGCAAGGCTAAGGCCGCGGGCTTCCCTTTCTGGTCGCTGGATGAATGGTTGCCAGCGCTGATCAAAAACGTAAATGACGAATATACCTCCGAAAAAGCGTGACCTATCTACCTTTTCTTTCGTATAACTCCATGGTAAGGTAAAGCAGAACATATGTGTCTGTAAGGAACCAGGAGGATCGATCATGAACAAAAATCGCACCAGCAGTCTTGCGATCGTCGCAGCACTATCAGTAGCACTACTCAGTGGATGTGAACCTCCCTCATTAAGTGGATTGTTATCCAGCGAGTCGAATGGAGCTGCTGAGAATGGACAGTCAGCGGGAGAGGGAACGCAGCCGACGACAGTTGAGCAAAAAAACGAGGAAACAGCACGTCCCCAACGGGAATCTCTTGCAGAGACGATAAAAGATGTGGATGGAGTGCCAACCGTTACGAATGAAACAGATCTATCGGTTGTCGTAAATAAACAGCGGGCATTGCCTGCAGATTATATTCCACCGGATTTGGTAGAGCCGAATGTGCCGTTTCCTTTTGATGAAAAAGTGGAGAAGCGTTTGCTGAGAGCAGAAGCCGCACAAGCATTAGAAGAACTGTTTGCCAAAGCAAAGACAGAAGGAATTGAACTGTATGCCGTTTCTGGCTACCGCTCGTATAAGACCCAAAGATCGCTGTATGAAACGTATGTAAGGACGCAAGGTGCTGAACATGCTGCTGCCTACAGTGCCGTCCCTGGAAAGAGCGAGCATCAGACTGGCTTGGCTATGGATGTGTCCGGGTATGATGCAAGTACACGCTTGGAAGAGTCATTTAGTGAGACGCCTGAAGGAATATGGCTGGCAGCCAACTGTGCAGACTTCGGGTTTGTCATTCGTTATTTGAAGGGTAAGGAAGATACGACTGGATATGCGTATGAGCCTTGGCATTTGCGTTATGTTGGGAAGGAAATGGCAAAAGAAATTATGGCAGATGGCCTTACTTTGGAGGATTATTTTTCTCAAGCGGCAATTGCCCACAAATAACGTAATCGAAAACGCAAAGAGCCGCCCCGATAAGGAGCGGCTTTTTGTTGCATGGAAAAATGTTAACGAGGGAGGCGAACCTGGGACAGCGGCCAGTATACGACCTCTGCTCGTCCTACTACATGATCCAGCTGAACAGGGCCAATGACGCGGCTGTCCATACTGTTGTTGCGATTATCCCCCATGACAAATACACTGCCCTCAGGAATTTTCACAGGATCAAAATCTTCGGTTAATGTCACACCTGCTGTAGAAGTTTTTAGTTTGTTTTCGACCAAATACTCTTCGCTGAGCGGTTGGCCATTGACATACACTTGATCATTTTTAGCTTCAACGGTGTCACCGGCTACTGCGACCACGCGTTTAATCCAGTTGTCGCCAGTTGCATCTGGATGAACAATGACGATATCGCCAGGCTGTGGTTCTTTGAGATAGTAAATGGCTTTGTTGACGATGACACGCTCGCGGTCATGCAACGTACTTTCCATGGAGCGCCCTTGGACGACGTAGGGAGCCATGACGAATACGTAGATAAAGGCAGTCAATCCGCCAATCAAGACAAACGATTTTAACCAATCGAGCAATTCCGCTTTCCATTTTGGTGTAGGGTTGGTTTGTTCCATTGAAATTCTCCTATGTATGTAGTTTCTGTGGCAAATATGCCTGAGTCAAAAGCCTTCTGTGAATAAGGCTGTCTTCCCATTATACATGCTTTACGAATAGATACGAAAGATGATTCAAGGAAATAATTGGGTTCAAGGTGAAGATGAAAAAAGTCGTAACATTATTTTGCAAGCTTACCTATTGTCAGTTTTTCCTGTTTGAGTTAAGATGTTCTTGAAATAAGTTTTACACTAAAAATATTAAGTGGTAAACACTTTGTCTGGCTCATACATATCTTTCGTGAAAAGAAATAATTTCGGGAGTCCTCTTGATCTTCCGGTACTTAGGCTATATAGTTTTATAGTAAAAGTACTTATATTATTAATTTTCCGAAAATAGGTGATGTTGTGAGCAATATGTCCCGTGCCAGTAAACTTGAGGAACTGGATCGAGTATTTGTCGAGATTGCTCGTTTCTTTATTAACAATTGGCTAGAGGAAGAGTCAATCAGTCCGAAGCAGTTTATCTTGTTGCGTGTGCTGCATCAAAAAGGACGAAGCACAGTTTCTGAGCTGGCGACTATTTTGAAGTTATCCAATAGTGCCACCACAATCGCACTCAATCGGTTGGTCAAGGCAGGTTTTATTGACCGGGTTCGAGATGAACAGGATCGACGTGTCGTGTGGGTCACTTTGTCACAACAAGCGATTCCGACTCTGGAAGGACTTTTGTGCCACAGGAGAGCACTAGTAGGAAAGCTGCTGGAGAATCTGACTGACGACGAATTAGAGCAGTTTACGTATTTTCTCCGGAAAATGCAGCAGTGCATATAGCATACCTTCAAGTTCGGGTTTGGGGACATTCGTGTAAGACAAAAGTGTGTACCGCGGGAATGGGAGTGTACACATATGAAAAAGAAAAGCACACTGATCATGAGTTCTTGTATCTTAGGAGCAGCGCTGTTTACACAAGCTGCATTTGCTGAAGAGGCAGTAAAAGCTACTGAAACGACTACTGCAACAGAAGCAAAAACAACTGCAACTGAAGAAAAACCAGCAACTACAGAAGAAAAGCCTGCAACTACAGAAGAAAAGCCTGCAACTACAGAAGAAAAACCAGCAACTGAAACCACAACAACTGCACCAACAACTAAACCTGAAGTAAAACCTGCGACTCCACAAACAGTTACCCCAATTCAAGGTTTGACTCAACAAGGTGGCTGGGTCATCATGCCAGGTAAAGATGAGTTTGTATGGGTGAGTGGTCAATATGTTCCAGTAATCTCTAACGTATCTGGCTGGGCTATGATGCCAGGCGTAGATCAATTTGTTACAACTGGTGGCGTAACTGCTGTGAGTGCACCAGCAGCTGGCTGGGCAACGATCGCTCCAGAATCCGATAACGAAAAATAAGCATGAATGATAAAGGCGCTTTGTCCCTTGATTGGGCAAGGCGTCTTTTTTTCGGCTAAATCTGGAGATTCTCGTACAAACTATAGCGGATAGAAACCAAAAGGAAGGAGGGGCGAAAATGGCAGATCAGGATAAGGGTCAGGCTCGATCCAAGGCGAGAGAGTTGGGTACGGAGGATACGGGCGGAGCCGTCTATTATCAAGAAGCAGACGAATATACGGCTGGTCTGGCTACGACGCAGGAGTTGGTCAGTGACATGTACAAGATGGGAACCATTGAGGACAAGGAACAGATGATGTAAAACACATGAAAAGAGCAAGGCCAGCCTGGATGCATGGAGGCTGGTCGCTTTTTGTTCCCTTGATAAAAATTTTTTTATTGACTTAGTAGATTGTATCAGTAAAAATACAAGAGGAATCAGAAAATTTAAAAAGGGTGTGCCACGAATGAGAGACTCACGATTAGATCAATTAGCGTACAATCTGGTTAACTATTCTGTACGAGTACAGCCAGGGGAAAACATTTTGATCAACGCGAAAGGGGATACACCGGATTTGGTGCAAGCCCTCGTGCGTGAGATTTACAAAGCAGGCGGCAGTCCTTATGTTCAATTGATTGATCCCGCCGTAAGCCGAGAAATCGCAATGAATTGCAATGAAGAGCAGTTGACGATCATGGCTCAGCATGAAGTCGAGCTCATGGAGAAAATGCAAGGTTATATCGGGATTCGTGCAGCGAACAACATCAATGAGATGGCCGATGTTCCAAGTGACAAGCTGAGCATCTATTCTCGTCTATATGAGCTGCCAGTGATGAACGTACGCGTTCCTAAAACGAAGTGGGTTGTTCTTCGCTACCCGAATCCTTCCATGGCACAGCTTGCGAACATGTCTACAGCAGCGTTTGAAGATTTTTATTTCCAAGTATGTAACCTGGATTACGCGAAGATGGACAAAGCAATGGACAGTCTGGTTGACTTGATGAATCGCACAGATAAGGTGCGATTGGTAGGACCTGAAACGGATCTCATCTTCTCGATCAAGGACATTCCTGCTGTGAAATGTGCTGGCTTGCGGAATATTCCAGATGGAGAAGTGTATACAGCACCTGTGAAGGATTCCGTAAATGGCGTGATCACTCATAATGCTCCAACACCATACCACGGCTTCACTTTCGAAAATGTTCGCCTGACCTTCAAAGACGGTAAAATTGTGGAAGCAACAGCGAACGATACCGAACGTCTGAATCAAATTTTGGATACGGACGAGGGAGCTCGCTTCATTGGAGAGTTCGCCATCGGTGTGAACCCTTACATACGCAACCCGATGAAAGATATCTTGTTTGACGAAAAAATTGATGGAAGCTTCCACTTCACCCCTGGTCAATGCTATGACGAAGCATACAATGGCAACAAGTCGTCCGTACACTGGGACATGGTTTCCATCCAGCGTCCGGATTGGGGCGGAGGGGAGATCTGGTTTGATGACGTCCTGATTCGCAAAGATGGTCGTTTTGTCATTCCAGAGCTTGAATGTCTGAATCCAGAAAACTTGAAAGGGTAAGGCACAGGCCTACTCGAATCATTTGTCGTACTGACGGAGCCTTTCGTGGGCAAGCATAATATCCATTTCTAGCTGAAATAGCATGTGCAGATTGCTTGAAGGTAGAGTAACTCTGCGTGCCGCGTGGTAGAGAAGTGGTTTGTTTTGTTTGATGACGGTCATGATTTCCACAACAGGAGGAACGACTTGCTTGATTCTCAGCAGACTCTGCAAATAACGGAGAAATGTTTGAATACTAGCCTGGTCATCCTTGTTCGGTACCGTTTCAATCAAAGCGAAAAAGTCTCGGACGATGATACGCTTCGTCTCCTGAGGCTCCACGGCAGTTGTACGATTCACTAGATCCACCTCACGGGAAAGAGTAACAGCTTCTTTTCCTTTCCCGCTGAATGCTATGTGATAAACCTTTTACTCGATAAAAAGTCTTTGGCATGTACATGTGCCAAAGACTTTTCGTTTTTATGACTCGCTATGACCATCGTAGACGCTTGCTTCTTCCAGTGGAATCCGAATGCGCAAGAGCAGCCAGGCATTCAAGAGAGAAAACGTCAGGGCAGTTGCTACAGCGGAAAATGTCAGAGGTAATAGGAGCACCTCAAGCGATACGACCATGTAGTTGGGGTGACGAAGGAACCGATAAGGCCCTCGCTTAATCGGAGCTTCTCCCGGGAGTATGAAGATGCGGGTATTCCACCGTTTACCCAAGCTGCGAATACACCAGTACCGTAGTCCTTGCGCGATCAAAAACAGGCTGAAAGGAACGGCCCACCAAGAGGGCAGAACCATGCTGCTTCCTTTTCCTAGAACTTCGAAAATAAGCGAGAGAAAAAAGAGAAGCTGAAGAAGAACGATGTATTTGTAATGACTCGCCCCAACCTCGTAGCCCCCTTTTAATCGGATATAGCGGGCATTCCTCATGGCAACGAGAAGCTCGATTAGCCGCTGCAATACGACTACAGCCATGACGAGTCCAAAGAAGAGCAACATGACTATCTCGCCTCCAGTAGTAAGAGCTCGGAGCTAAATCCCGGTCCAAGAGCAGCGACCAAACCGCGATCTCCTGACTCCCATGCTTTCTCCATGCTTTTTTCCAAAACGAACAGAACTGTAGGAGAAGACATGTTACCAAAATTGGTTAACACATCTTCAGAAAAACGAGTGGCTTCTGTGCCAATGCCCAGAGATCGCTGGTAAGCTGTTAACACCTTGGCTCCACCTGGATGGAAAATAAAATGACGCAGATGATCAATAGACATTCCGTGCGGTGACAAAAAGCTCTCGACGTTTTCTCGCATCGAAGAACGAATGAGAGTAGGGATGTCACGGGAGAAAATGACTTTTAACCCCGGATCGGTCAATTCCCACCCCATGACATCTACGGTGTCCGGCCAAGTTGTTGTACGTGCATCACAAAATTGAACCTTGGGTACGTCAGAAGAGGACAAGACTTCGTCTCCTTCTATTAATACGGCTGCAGCTCCATCTCCAAATAGGCATGTTGCAACCAAATTGCTTTTGGACAAATCTTGGCGGATGAAGGTCAAGCCGCACAGTTCTACGCTTACAAGCAATACTCGTCGCGAGGGATAAGCCTGGGTGTACTCACATGCTCGCGACAATCCCATCGCACCACCGGCACAGCCTAGACCCCACAAAGGGACACGGGTTGCTTGCGGACGGAGTCCTAAACGGTGGAGTAGGCGGGAATCAAGACTTGGGGTCGCAATGCCAGTGCTTGATACAAACATCAGACAATCGATGGATGACGGCTCAACACCTGCTTTCGTCAAGCACTTTTGGGCAGCTTCTACGGCTAAGACTTCCGCATGCTCGATATACAATTGATTTTTCTCTGCGAACGGCCGGTCCTCCAAAAACCAGTCCATTGGCATACAAAAATGTCTCTTTTGAATGTGACTGTGCGCAAACACATGTAACAAACGGTCGATATCAGGAAAAGCGTCTTGAAAAAATAGGCGTGCCAGCTTCATGGAATCCTCTTGTGTAATCTCGTGGGAAGGTACTGCGGTAGCCACTGCTTCAATACGGGGCATGCATTCATTCACTCCCGTCTCTTTTATTAGCCATTAGCTTATCCCTTCCAATTGGTTCCAATTCATGCTGCACCATGTGCATAGAGCACAGTCTGATTGTCAGGATTTTTACAAGATTCGCATGAATGAAATAAGTGGCAGTTTCGTGGTTTTGCTTGAACTTACAAAAAAAGATAGGTAAAATATTCCTGATCATATGAAAAAAGACCTATTACAAAAGTTAGTTAAGTAGGTCTAATGTACGATGGAAAAGAGGGTTACATCGAAAGGGATCGGGGGTAGTGTACGTTGGGCTCACGCTGGATTAGCTTGAGTGTGTCCTGTGTGATCATCTCGGTTTGGCTGATCGGATACGGATTGCCGTCGGATGAAAGCATGATTATCTTTCTTTTACTTGTGACCGTCATTCAGTCGCTTGCTGCCTATCAAATCGGGAAGTATGTAGATCAGTTGCGGCAGATGGCATATCACGATTCACTTACAGGCGTTCTGGTCAATCGCAGATTTTTAGACAAGCTGGTCGAAGAAGTGGAGTTGGCAAGAAGCAATCATCAATCTGTTACTTTATTGTTTATTGATTTGGATAATTTCAAAATATTCAATGATTCATTTGGTCATATGGAAGGTGACCGACTCCTTTGCCAATTTGCAAGGCTTTTGCAAGCAAGTGTACGTAAGCAAGATACGGTTGGAAGATGGGGTGGGGAAGAATTCGTCGTTTTGTTAACGCATACTGACACAATAAGAGGCTTGGCAATCGGGGAACGAATTCAAAATCAAGTGCGACTCGCTCTTTCAGGTGTCACGGTCAGTATTGGAGTGGCCTCGTATCCACACCATGCTTCAACAGCGGAAGAGTTAGCGGAAAAAGCAGATATGCTTATGTATGAAGCGAAAAAAAGGAAAGATTGCATGATGGTCGCTTCGAATGAAAAGATAAATATTGGCAAGACTAACACTCGTTCTCTCTCTTGACACGGGTGTTTTTTTTCATTGTAAAGAGCATTTACAAAAACTTAATAATTCCTTAAAGAAAAATATACACATTTGACCTTGATTTTAAATTTACGGAAACAATAACTTTCGATATAATCTGTTAGGTGTGATTTATTCAAAGGAGTGAAGAAGTCCCGTATGTTGAAATCAAACAAGTATATCTTCTTTGATCTGTTCGAGCAGCAGATTGCCACTGTGCACAAAGGAACTCATCTTTTCTATGAAATGATAGGAAACTATCAAGATCTAGAAACAAAGGTTAAGGCAATCAAGGCTGTCGAGAAAGAAGGAGACGAGATCGTTCGCCGCATTATGAACGAGTTGAACTCTACTTTTATCACTCCGCTTGAGCGTGAAGACATTCACCAACTCGCTCATACGATGGACTCGATGATCGACTACATTGACGGTGTCGCTGATCGTATGTATTTGTATCAAGTGACTCAACCAGATCCACGTGTACTGGCACAAGCCAATATTTTGGTGAAATGCTCGGCTAAGCTGATCGAGCTGATTCGCACACTGCGCAAGCTGGATCATAAAGTCGTTACAAAAATTGCTGGGGAAATCAAAGATTTGGAGCATGAATCAGACTCCAACTACCGCAAAATGGTATCTGATCTGTTGAATTCTCCTGATACCAACCCAATTGAAGCGATTAAACTCAAAGAGATTTACGATAAGCTCGAAGACTGTGCTGACTTCGCTGAGGACGTCTCCAACCTGGTAGAAGGGATCGTGTTAAAGAATGCCTGATCTTTCGCCAGAGGTGATTATTCTCGTACTCGTCGTCATCATGGCGCTAGCTTTTGACTTTATCAATGGTTTCCACGATACGGCGAACGCGATTGCGACTTCTGTTTCGACGCGAGCATTAAGTCCGAAAACCGCGATTATTATTGCATCCTTGTGTAACTTGATTGGTGCACTCTCGTATACAGGTGTAGCGAAGACAATCGGGGGAGGCATTACCGATCCATTCAAGTTGGAAAATGGATTGGTCGTCGTTTTGGCCGCGTTGACATCTGCGATTTTGTGGAACCTAATCACCTGGTGGTTCGGAATTCCTAGTTCGTCCTCGCACGCGATTATCGGCGGCGTTGCAGGTGCTGCTTTTGGTGCCGCAGGAAGTGGTGCCATTAACTGGTCAGGCTTCATTAGCATTATCCAAGCGTTGATCGTATCCCCGCTTGTAGCGTTTGCTATTGGTTTTGTCGTGATCAAGCTTGTGTCTTGGCTTGTCCGTAACTCAGCGTACCACAAAACCAATCGAGGTTTCCGTTCGCTGCAAGTAGTGTCAGCATCTTGGCAGGCCTTCAGCCATGGAGCCAACGATGCGCAAAAAACAATGGGCGTAATCACCCTTGCTCTGATTTCTGGTGGATTCTTGATTCAAGAACCGGGCGAATTCGTCATTCCACTGTGGGTAAAACTATCAGCTGCTATTGCAATGGCTTTAGGTACAGCCTTTGGTGGATGGCGTATCATCAAGACCTTGGGTGGTAAGATTATGAAAATCAAGCCAATTTCCGGTTTCTCAGCAGACCTGTCTTCTGCCTTGATTATCACAATCTTTACAGCTTTGAAACTGCCGGTGAGCACAACGCACGTGATCACATCCGCCATCTTAGGGGTTGGGGCATCGCAAAAGCTGAACGCAGTAAAATGGGGCTTGGCTGGCCGAATCTTGGTCACTTGGGTCATTACCCTTCCGATTACAGGACTTTTGGCTGCTGCATGCTACGTCGTGTTTGACGTCTTCCTGTAGAGCTACACCTTTAAACACCAGACACCTTTCCGTGTAGAGTACGCGGGAAGGTGTCTTTTTCATTAACTTGATCCAGTTAAACGCTCCCATAAACCGGGCTTGGGCTTAATTTGCACGAGGCGTACAGCAGAGAATGGGATATAGTCCAGCGAGCCATCCCGCTCTTCAATTAAAATGCCGTTTGGACTGTAATCATACAGTTTGCCTTCTGCATAGGCGGATAATCCTTGACCGATCATATCAGGAGCAAAATGAATACGTACGTAGCGATCGAGATACTCCTCCAAAATTCCATCATCCATCTTATTCCTCTCCTTTTTTCATTCTATCTCCTAGTTATTGCCTGCATTGCGACAATTCAGACAAGGCAAAGAAAAAACCACCCAGTCGGACTGACCTGAGTGGTAATGAATCTATCATGGTGACGTTATTCGATCGAGTTTTGGGAATGGCCTGTCTGCCTGTTTTTGCGTGCAAACACGAGCATCAAGATGACACCGGCAGCAATTAAGCACAGACTGACTAATTGAGCGACACGCAGGGTATCGGCTATTAACAAACTGTCTGTACGCATTCCCTCAATGTAGAAGCGACCAAGTGAATACAGGATCATGTAGCTGAACAAGACCTGTCCATCGAATTTTTTGAATCGGTACAGCATGAACATGAGAACGGCGAATACGAAAAGGTTCCAGATCGATTCATACAAAAACGTAGGGTGGTAATACTGTCCGCCGATAAACATTTGTTCGCGGATAAATGCAGGGAACTTTTCCATAAACTCAGCAGAGACGGGACCACCATGTGCTTCCTGGTTGATAAAGTTTCCCCAACGTCCGATGGCTTGGCCCAAAATGACACTAGGCATAAAAATGTCAGCCAAACGAAGAAACGGCAGATTATGTTTTCGAATATACCAGCTTCCTGCCAGAACACCACCGATTAATCCACCGTGAATGGCCAAGCCGCCTTGCCAAACTGCGAAGATGTCCAGTGGATTGTCTTTGTACTGCTCCCATTCAAACGTAACATAATACAATCTTGCACAAACGATGGCTGCAGGAATGATCAGAACCACCATGTTCAAGACGTGATCAGGATCAATGCCAGAACGTTTGGAATTGTAACGCGCGAGATAAGTACCCAAGAAAAAAGCCAGCCCCATAATAATGCCATACCAGTGAATCTTTAAGGGGCCGATTGCAATTGCGATCGGATCAATCATGAATGTGCCTCCTTGCCTCAAAACATCTGTGCCAAGTATAGCACAAATAGGCTGCAGGATTCCAACTAATGGCTTACTGAGACTGCAAAAAGCCGAGGATGGCATCAAGGGAGGCTCGTTTCGTCGGAGCGGATACGGATGAGAATAAATCTCCGAATGTTTCCAGCCGTTTGGGAACCGTATAAACCGTGAAGTCTGTAGGATGACAATGGGGAACCTCCTCCCATAGAATGGGCGTTGATACGGTTGCCTGTTCTTTTGCTCGGGTTGAATAAGGGGCTGGCAATGTTTTGCCCCGCCAGTGTTGCAAATAGTCAATGTACAGCTTATCTCCCCGGTTCTTCACCAAGCGCTCAATAGTTAATAATGAAGGGTGCTTACTGACTAAATAGGATGCGATGAAATGTCCGACCTGCCGCGTCTGTTCAAACGTATAGCGGAGTTCGATTGGGACGTATACTTGCAAGCCGCTGGAACCAGAAGTTTTGACCCAAGAAGACAGCTGTAATTCATCGAGCAGCTGTTTCAATAAGAGGGCAGACTCAATCACAACGGAAAAATCATCGGTGGAAGGGTCGAGGTCAAATACCAGCTCTGTCGGAGACTCATCCTTGGCGAGGTGAAAGGAGACGTGCCACTCTAAAGCCGCTTGATTTGCCATCCACACGAGTGTCGCTTGGTCATTGCACAGTACGTAACGCACATTCTCCCACGTATGCGTTTGTATCCAGTCAGGCGCATAGTCAGGTGCGTTTTTTTGATAGAAGTGCTTGTCACCAATTCCGTGAGGGTAGCGAATGACGGTTAACAGCCGATCCTTGCTATACCGTAGGAGTGGGGCTGCGACAATCAGCAAGTAGCGCAAGTAATCTAGCTTAGTTACCTTTGCCTGCGCCCATAGGGGCTTATCAGGATTTGTAATGGACAATGTGTGATTGTCGATCGTCAGCTCATACTCTTTTGTTGCAGGACGCAATGACGTATTCACCTTCTTTTTGAACGGTATAGGTGTTCCTACTATCTCCCATCCGTGTTTCTCTATGTAAAGAGAGTACCTCTTTGCATATATTTCCTGCTAATCAACCATAATACGGGTAGCTTTCCAGTGGTTGGTGATGAAATGAAGTTCAAGAAGAAAGATAAAATGAAAGAACTGATTGAAACGATGAATTCCTGCAGCTTGATTGAGCTGGAGGGTATACCGATTTCGCCTCAATTAGATGATAACGTTGATTTGTTGAAAAAAATGTTCTCTGATTGCTCCGATTTTGTCATACGAGAATTCCGCCAAAAAAACAGTGTCCGTGCGATTGCTGTCTTCGTAGATGGGCTGATTGATACCAAAGAGGTCAATTCTGCACTGAAATCGTTAATGGTGCTTGAAGATGGCGATGAAGATATCAAAGTGATAGAAGAGGCACTTTTGCCGGTTTCCCAGATGGGAAGAGTAGACGATTATAAAAAGCTGCTACAGGCTGTGCTATCAGGTGATACGGGCATTCTCGTAGAGGGAAATACAGAAGCGCTCACGCTCGGGATTCGTGGAGCAGAAAAACGCTCAGTCAACGAACCAGAAGGAGAAGCGGTCGTAAGGGGACCACGTGAAGGTTTTATCGAAAATATTCGCACCAACACGTCGATGCTGCGGCGCAAATTGCGAACGCCTCGCTTGAAAATGAAGTCTCTGGTAGTTGGACGTGAGACGAACACCAATCTGGTGGTTGCCTTTCTTGACGGGATTGCGGATCCAGAAATTGTACAGGAAGTTACTGGTCGAATCAGCAAGATCAATATGGATGCTGTTCTGGAAAGTGGATATATCGAAGAGATGATCCAGGATAACACGTACTCGCCTTTCCCTCAGCTCATGTATTCCGAGCGCCCAGACACGGTTGCAGCGGCATTGCTGGAGGGACGTGTCGCCATATTTGTGGACGGGACACCGATGGTTTTGATAGCGCCTGTTACGTTTTGGATGATGATGCAGGCAAGTGAGGATTATTACGAACGATTTCAAATGGCCACCCTTGTTCGGCTGCTGCGCTACATATTCCTCATCATTTCGCTCATTACCCCTGCTTTATATGTAGCGATTACGACTTATCACCAACAAATGCTACCAACCACGCTCCTTTTAAGTATTGCGGCTGCTCGCGAGTCCATTCCTTTTCCCGCTATTGTGGAGGCTTTTATCATGGAAATTTCCTTTGAAGCCTTGCGAGAAGCGGGGATTCGCCTCCCGAAAACGGTCGGGCAAGCCGTCAGTATTTTAGGCGCACTGGTCGTCGGTCAGGCAGCGGTGCAAGCAGGAATCGTTTCTGCCCCCATGGTTATCGTCGTATCGCTGACAGGGATTGCTTCGTTTACCATCCCGCATTTTAATGCATCGATTTCACTGCGAATGCTGCGCTTTCCGATCATGATTGCCGCTTCGATTCTCGGCATTTATGGGATGCTGGTAGCGTTATTGCTAATCCTGGGGCATATGGCCAACCTACGTTCTTTTGGTGTCCCTTATTTATCGCCACTCGCACCGATGTCGATCGGCGATCTCAAAGATGTATTGTTGAGGGCACCATGGTCGATGATGGAAAAACGCCCGAGCTTTTTGGGAGTTCAAAATGCAAGGCGTATGAACGATGGTTATGCGAATTCTATCCAGGAAAGAGGAGGGCAATCAGGGGTGACAGGCAATCGCCATCAGAGCGAGGAGGGGCAATCGTGAAGAAGACTGTGACCCGCATGTTGGTGGTGTTGCTCTGTATGTTCCTGGTATCTGGATGTTGGGATCGCCGTGAAGTAAATGATATGGCCATCGTCATTGCGCTGGCGATGGATAAGGAACCAGAGGGCAGGTATCGGATATCTATCCAAGTCCCACTGGTCAGCAGCCTCGGTGCACAGTCCGGAGGTGGTGGAGGTACGAGTGGTGACAAGAGTTATTATGTTGATTCCGCAGTAGGCAGAACGATCAGAGAGGCGAATGACTTGATCCAAGCTAGAATGTCACGAGAAATTTACTACTCCCATCACCGGATGATCGTCATTGGTGAAGAATTGGCGAAGGACGGTATGTCGGATGTGCTGGATATTGTGGCCCGGTTTCCGGAAAACAGACTGACAGCTTACATTGTCATGACCAAAGGAAAAGGTATCGAATTGTTAACTGCACAGCCGCAATTTGAACGTTTTTCAGGAGAAGCGATGCGTGAGCTGGTTAAAATGGGGGGGATTACAGTATCGCTAAAGGACTTAGCCCAGATGCTTAGCACACCGGGCGTAAATGCCATTATACCTGTTCTGGCAGCAGTGGATTCACATCCAAAAGGAAAGTCGAAAGAAATAGAGGCGACAGGGGTAGGTTTGTTTCGAAACGATAAGCTCGTGACCATTGCGAAGGCAAAAGACCTGACAGGCTTGCGGTTGTTTCAACGTAATTTTACACCCTTTTCTGTCGTGCTGCCCTTAAACAAGAAAGAACGGCTTACCGTTAATTTCTCGAAAGGAAGAGCGAACATCAAGCCCGAGATCAGGAAAGGCCACATCCATTACAAAATTGATCTCTATACTTCTGCCGTTGTGCTGGAGAATATGTCAAATCTCGATCTCGAGAAAGAGAAAAATATTAAAATGCTGCAAACGAAGCTTGTGGAGCAAATCAATCGTGGTGTGAACGATACAATAAAAACAATCAAACAGTATCGGTCAGACATTATTGGGTTAGGAATCGTATTATCTCGACATTATCCTCATGAGTGGCAAGAGCGCTATCGGAGCAGATGGAATGAGGAACTCCCAAAAATCACTTATGAAATACACTCCAAAGTGAACATGGCCAACTTCGGGCAGACCACCAAAAATATTACGCAGAGTGAAGATAATCATGAATAGAATATTCCTGATTTTTTTCGTATCCATGCTGTTGCTTTCGTTTGGAGAATTCATCCTGAAGCGAAAAGGTATGGATGGGAGACAGCAGCGAGTGATTGTTATTTTCTACACCTTGACCATTGCTTTTCTTATCGCTTTGCAATTCCAGTATTATCAAGTGCTACCTACGAGTAATGTGATGAACTTTCTATCTCCTCATGTGAAGCGGTGGGTGGATCAGTTCTTATAAGGAGGCCCAAGTATGATTCACAAGCAAGTTGTCAATCATCGACAAATTGCCTGGCTGGTCGGCAGTGTCTTGATGACAGGAATGATGATCAATCTCTTGAGGTCTGTCGTTCAGGTAGCAAGGATGGATGCTTGGTTCTCTCAAATTTTACCCATCTTTTATGCGCTTTTTATCGCCTACGTTTTGAGTGGGCTGGTTGAAGCATACCCCGGGAAAAATATCTTTGAAATCTTGTTTATCATTGGCGGGAAGTGGATTGGTGGAGCTATCAATCTACTCATATTGTTTTACATTTGGATCATCCTGGCGATCGATATTAAAGGAGTTGCTGATTTTTTACATATCTCGTTATTGCCAACCACGCCATTGGAGGTCATCTTACTCGTCTTCGTCTTACTGATGATGTACTATGGCAAAACGAGTCTTGAGGTGGCGGCACGGGTAAATGAGTTTTATTTTCCGCTTTATTTCATCATGTGCATTTCGCTATATTTCCTGCTGGGTAATGAATACAACGTAGAGCGATTGGAGCCAATCTTGACTAGTAGCTTGGATCGGATCGTGGTCAGTAATTTTTTGCCGATTGGTGTGTATGGGGATATTTTTCTAATCGGGGCGTTCTTACATGCCATTGTAGAGCCGCGACTTTTTTATGCTGCGATGAAGCACGGGATCATCATTGTTGGCTTTGGTACGACGATTATGTTGCTCGTCTTGCTCGGGGTGATGGGGTTCATTATCGCTGGTCGGCTGAATTTCCCCATCTATATTCTCGTCCAGCAAATCCACGTCACAGATTTTCTGGATAGGGTCGAAATGATCCTCTTTAGCGTGTGGTTCCCTGCTTTTACAATCAAGGTCATTGTCGCTTACTTGGCATTTTTAGTGGGGGTTGGATCGTTTGGGGGACAGCGGCATTATAATACATTCAATGCTCCGTGTGGATGGTTTATCGTTGTATCGTCTATCTTCGGGTTTCCAAATGTAGCCCATATCGATCAGTTTATTAGTTATAGCTTGCCGATGATCGTTCTCGTTTTCCAATTTCCGTTGGCGCTCTTTTTGCTCATTCATGTAAGGCGAAAGAACAAGGGAAGAGAGCAAAGCCTCATTCCCGAAGGAACGAAGCTTTATCGATTTTACCGGTCGATGATGTGGATCACAACAGTCTGTTTGAGTGGTTGTGTGATCGTGATTTTGATTGGGGACTTTTTTAAAGATAAATCAGCGGTGGGAGGGGTTGTGACAGCCGTTGTGTATATTGCCCTCTTAATATTAGCGCTGTTGACGAGCTATGGGGAAATGCAGGCTCTCAATCATGGCAAGCAAAAGCTGGGGAGGGCAAAACAGGCTGGTTCGTTTCGCCAATAAAGCAATTTCAATCGATGATGGGAGGAACCATGTCGTTTACACCTATTATTCCGTTTGAACCAGTTATGGCAGATGAATTTCCGAGTGAAGATAACTGGATCGCACAAGTCAAATGGGACGGAGTCAGAATGCTCACGTACTACGATGGACATGAAGTGCGTCTGGTTAACCGGAGATTAAATGATCGAACATTGCAGTATCCTGAATTCGTAAATGCAAAAAGGTATTGTTCGGGCTCATCCTTTATCCTTGATGGCGAGATGATTGCTTTTGACAGTAACCGACCTTCCTTTCAAGAAATCATGAAAAGAGATAGCCTGCGGAAAAAACAGAGTATTGACCTTGCCGTCAACCAAACACCCGTCACATACATGATCTTTGACGTCTTATATTACAATGGCGATTGGGTCATCGAACAAGAACTCATTCGAAGACATCAATTGCTGGAACAAATGATTATCCCTCAACCCAATGTCCAGGTCGTGCAAAATTTTAAGGATGCAAAAGCATTATACGACGTGATGGTTCAACACGAGATGGAAGGTATTGTTTGCAAGGGTTGTACAAGCTCCTACGCCATCAACGGGAAGGACAAACGGTGGCAGAAAATGAAAATTTTTCATGACCTTTTTGCTGTTATAGGAGGGGTAACATTCCGTGATGGGGTCGTGAATGCGTTGTTGCTCGGCTTGTACAACGATGAGGGGAAGTTTTATTATATTGGCCATGCAGGCACTGCGAAGTTCAGTAAGAAAACGTGGCAAGATCTGACACAGCAGATACAACCCACTATCAGACCTACGAAACCATTTGAGAATGAACCGGAGAGAAGGAAAGACGCAATTTGGGTAGAACCTGAGATTGTTGTAAAAGTGAAATTTATGGAATGGACCACAGGAAAGACAATGAGACATCCTAGTGTTCAAGCAATCGTAAACATGCCTGTATCGGCATGTTTGTTTTCCCAAAATGAATAACATGGCGTAAGGGCGAGCTCTACTTTACCGAGTCGCCCAAAAAAGCATCCGTTATCCCAAATCATCAACCTCTCCATGCGAGAGGTGTCTTTTTTGTGCGCAATATAAAAAATGTTAGGTTTATTCCTGCTGGTTACTGTATTCCTATTTCGTCATCACTATTTCTAACGGTCACTTCGCCATTCGGATACCGATGCTTAAGATAGTCGCCGCCCCAATCGCATAGTACTTTTAAAACTTCTTTTAATGATTCCCCATATTCTGTAAGCGCATATTCCACTTTGGGTGGTACTTGATCGTACGTTTTTCTGGTGATCAAGCCATCTCGTTCAAGCTCCTTTAGTTGTACCGTGAGCATCTTTTGTGATATACCCGTCACTAATCGCTTTAATTCACCCGTCCGTATTGGTCCCTTTGTCAAGTAATACAAAATATGCGTCTTCCATTTCCCTCCAATTACTTCCAAGACGATTTCGATTCTGTTGTTGTACTGTTTCATTTTCTTTTAACTCCTTTAAAAATGTACAGGTACGTGGACGTTCCTATAGTACGTTGACGTTCCTATGGTACGAAAAAGTGCGTACTTTTTTTTAGTTACTTTCTCTTGCATAATAGGATTCGTTACCAAGCCATGCAGTATCGTGACCTTTACCATTATACCCATATAAGTATGCTGCATAAAATATTGAGGAGGTACTCTTACTATGAAAACAGCAAATCGTACGGCAAATTTTTATGACGTGATTCGTGAGCGCCGATCTGTTCGGACCTTTGATCCTTCTTATAAAATCTCAGAGCAAGAAATCAAAGAGCTCATTGGAGAGGCAATGCTCGCTCCGAGTGGTACGAATCTGAATCCTTGGCGTTTTATGGTGTTTACAGATAAGGAGCTCAAGGAAAAGCTGCTTCCGATGGCTTTGGGACAACAACAAGTGGTTGATGCATCCGCGGTCATTGTTGTGTTAGGGGATATGGACGCCTATACAGTGGAGAACGCTGACAAAATCAATCAAAGAGCTGTAGATGCTGGTTTTATGCCTGAGGAAGTAAAGAACAGAATTAACGAAAGTGTGAAGGGGTACTATGGAACTGTCAGTGAGCAAGTATGGAGAGAGTGGCAACACCTTGATGGAGGCCTTATAGCGATGCAATTGATGCTCGCGGCTAAGGCAAGAGGTTATGACACAGTTCCTATGCTTGGCTACAATACCGAAGAGTTCCGAAAAGCTTTTCATGTTCCAGACAACTGGGTGAATGTCCTCATGATTCCAGTAGGAAAAGCAACGCAACCAGGGTTCCCGACGGTAAGGTTGGGCGTTGACGAAGTAACCTATTGGAATGGGAAGTTATAAAAACTCATTGTGAATGTAATATTCACGAGAGGAGGGGGACCGCTACATCATGTGGCGGCTTCCCTGCAATTCGATAGAGATAAACTCTGTCGCCTCTCTATAAAACTAAATTACAGATATTAAATATCCTCATTAACTATGAAAGAAGGTATTTCTATGAAATTGAGTGTTTTGGATCAAACGCCTACTTCTAATGGACAAACCTCAGCTCAAACCTTTCAAAATACCATTGAATTGGCGAAACTGGTAGATGAATTGGGTTACAACAGGATATGGTACTCCGAGCATCATGGGGCGACAAACTTGGCAAGTGCCTCACCTGAAATCATGATTGCACATATAGCTTCTACAACAAAGAACATTCGTGTAGGATCCGGTGGCATTATGCTGATGCATTATTCTCCGTTAAAAATGGCGGAAGTTTTTAAAACCTTAACTACTCTCTATCCAAATCGAATTGATTTTGGAGTAGGTCGTGCTCCAGGTGGGGATCGCTTCTCTACGCTCGCCTTGCACGAAGGTAGGCAACCGAATGTGTTAAACCAGTACGATAAGCTTGTGGAGACCATGATGTTTATGACTGACACGATGCCAGAAGACCACGTGTATAGTCGGACGCTGGCGGCTCCTTTGGATGCACCACTACCTGAGGTTTGGCTGTTGGGTTCCAGTGGAAGCAGTGCTGCACAAGCAGGAAGATTCGGGATTGGTTATTCCTTTGCTCAATTTATTAGCGGACAGTTGGAAACGTCGATGCTTGAGGCATATCACGAAAATTTCACTCCTTCTGAATTTATGCCGGCCCCAAAAATCAATGTTGGATATTTTGTGATGGCGGCAGAAACAACGGAGGAAGCAGAATATCATGCGGCTAGCCTGGATTTGAATTTGCTGTTTTTGGATAAAGGAATGCCGTTTCAAATTTTCAGCCCAGAAGAAGCGTTGAATTATTCCTATACTGAAATGGATAAAATGGCGATCGAACACAACCGCAAACGATTCCTCGTAGGAAGTGCAAAAGACGTTGCGAATACACTGCGTGAACACGATGAAAAATACGGTATCGCTGAAGCTGTACTTGGAACAATCAGTCATAGCCATGAGGCGAGACTACAATCTTACCGATTGCTTGCAAAAGAACTTCTCTAATAGAAAGGTGGAAAAAGCAATGATTCCGATTTTGAAACGAATTAACATTTTAGCCCAAAAACAACGTGAAGATGGGTTAACTCAGACAGAAAAAGAAGAACAACAACAGTTGCGTCAAGAATATCTGCAAATCATTCGTGGGCAAGTTTTGCACACATTTTCAGGGTTAACGATTTTGGACCCACTTGGTAACGATGTCACACCTCAAAAGTTAAAAATCGCACAACAAAATCAGATGTTTAAGACAAATGATGAAGCATGAATATGAAGGGTGGCGTCGAACAAGCCGTGTATGCTCTTCTCGTGCTCACTCGATTACCTAGACATGCGATGTTATCTGGTGAAGCTCTAAGTCAACAGCTCCGGGTCTCTCCAACTTATTTGCAGAAGTTAATGAGAAAACTTGTACAGGCAGGGATCGTTTCTTCTGTGACAGGTGCAAAAGGTGGTTTTCGACTACAAGCTTCACCTGATGACATCACCATACATGATGTGTTCGTCGCAATCGAAGGCGTGAAATCTCTTTATCGTTCAACTGGTATTTTTGAAGGGATGCTTTCTTTGAATGAAAACAACGCCTGTTTGTTATCCGATGTAATGGAGGAAGCTGAGCATGCTTGGCAAGCCGTATTAAAGAGTCAATCCATCGCTTCTTTACACAGAGAACTAAACCAAATATGCTCAACTGATTATTTGACGAAATTGGATTCTTGGCTAAAAGAAGTTATTCGTTAACTAGTTAATGAATGCGAAGTAAGGAGGTATAACATGTTTGTTCGAGTCGTAACGCTCAGAAGTAAAGCGGGAATGGAGGAACAATTACAGCAAATGGGACGACACGTACTTGTTCCTGTCAACAAAGATGCAGGATGTGTTGAGGTTTATTTCATGGAGCCTAGCTTAGAAACGGACAATATTTTTTTCGGTGTGGTCAGTGTTTGGAGAGATAAGGAAACGTTGGAGACCATGAAAAATAGTGAAAGGTATCGTAACCTGCTTCAAGATATGGGGCCTTTGATTGAATCCGTAACAGATCAGCTATACGTAGTAGCGTAATCTGCCGTTTCCATCTGCAACAGTTGGAATTTTACGAAACTTATTTATTGATTAAGTATTGAATTCGAGCTATACTACTTGTAACTAAAGGTACTGATGGGTTAGCGAATTGGGCTGTATCTGGTTGAGTTGCTTCCTCCTTCCGTGGTACGTCCACCACACCTCATGGGAAGGGAGCTGCTCTCTGATATGGCCCTCTTTGTGTCTCCTATGTGTTGGGAATGTTTGTAGTTCACTTTCTTTAACCCTTTTTTCATTGATATATAAATAGTGACTTGTTTATAATGACTGTGCGAACTCATTTACGAAAGAAGGAATTGACTTGCCGTTTCTTCGGTTTAAAGGCTTTGCGAAGCAAGACATAGAGCCCATTTCTCAGATTCTTATAGAAGAGTTTTCTAAAATTGCTGAGGTAGCTCAGGAAAAAGTGAAATTGGAGCTGCTTTCTGTAGAGCAACTGACGAACAGTCCTCTGTCAGTAGAGATCATGATGTTTCCCCGTGAACCAAAGCAACATGACGCGATTGCGAGCGCCATACACGGCATTTTGAAGAAGCAGGGCTTTCTGCATGTCCATATTTTCTTCATCCTGCTATCGCCCACTCTCTATTATAAAGAAGGACTTCCGTTGCAAGTTGGAATGACGAAATAAGAAAGAAAAAAGGTCGAGATCCTCCAAAAGGATTTCGACCTTTTTCTATTAATAATAGAGACTTTCGGTTTGCAGGCACTTGGAGCATGTTCGCGCGAGTGGTGTTTCGATATAGACGTGGTTGCAGTCCTGTTGAATCAGCCGCAATTGTTGTTTGGATTGCTCTAGCTCGGCTTCTAGTCGAATGATCTTTTCACGTAAACGACTGGCTTCCTCCATATGCATCCTCCTCCATTACGACTGGTACAAACGACTACCTTGTTCGCGGAACTCACGCGATTTTTCCTGCATACCTGCAAGAATGGCGGGATCTTGGGCAGTCCCTTGTTCATAGGCGATATGACGAATGTCGTGCGATATTTTCATGCTGCAAAATTTAGGACCGCACATGGAACAAAAATGAGCGGATTTGGCTGCTTCAGCTGGCAATGTTTCGTCGTGATATTCGCGGGCGCGCTCTGGGTCCAGAGACAAATTGAATTGGTCGTTCCAGCGAAAATCAAAGCGAGCTTTGGATAAGGCGTCGTCTCGCTGCTTCGCCCGCGGATGTCCCTTCGCGAGATCAGCGGCATGCGCTGCGATTTTGTATGCGATGAGACCGTTGCGGACATCCTCTTTATTGGGTAAGCCGAGGTGCTCCTTGGGCGTTACATAGCAGAGCATGGCTGTTCCGAACCACCCAATCATAGCGGCGCCAATTGCTGAAGTAATGTGATCATAGCCGGGGGCGATGTCTGTCGTGAGCGGCCCAAGTGTGTAAAAAGGCGCCTCGTGGCAAATGGATAACTGTTTATCCATATTTTCGCGAATGAGATGCATCGGGACGTGACCAGGGCCTTCAATCATGACTTGTACGTCGTGTTCCCACGCAATTTTTGTGAGTTCCCCCAATGTCTCAAGCTCGGCGAACTGCGCCTCATCATTCGCATCCGCGATGGAGCCAGGACGTAGCCCATCTCCGAGAGAGACGCAAATGTCATAGGCCTTCAGAATTTCGCAAATTTCAGCGAAATGCGTATACAAAAAGTTTTCCTCATGATGGGCCAGGCACCATGCAGCCAAAATCGATCCGCCGCGAGAGACGATACCGGTAACACGGGTAGCTGTCATGGGGATGTAGCGCAATAGAACGCCAGCGTGAATGGTAAAGTAATCGACGCCTTGTTCCGCTTGCTCAATCAAGGTGTCTCGGTATACTTCCCATGTCAAATCCTCTGCTTTCCCATTTACTTTTTCGAGTGCTTGGTAAATGGGGACGGTTCCTACTGGGACGGGACTATTACGGATAATCCACTCCCGCGTGGTGTGTATATGTTTTCCCGTCGAGAGGTCCATAATGGTGTCAGCACCCCAACGGACCGACCAAATCATTTTTTCGACCTCTTCTTCCATCGAAGAGCTGACAGCTGACGTTCCGATGTTGGCATTAATTTTGACATGAAAGTTGCGGCCAATGATCATCGGTTCGCTTTCAGGATGATTGACGTTAGAAGGGAGGATCGCACGTCCAGCGGCGATTTCTGCCCGTACAAATTCAGGAGAGACACCCTCGCGAATGGCAACGTATTCCATTTCCGGTGTGATGATATTTTTTCGGGCATAATGAAGCTGGGTAACAATTTTCCCTGGCTTTGCCCGCTTTGGTTTGTAGCCCTCTCGAGGGAAAGTGGGGAGGGTGGTAGCCTTTTCTTCGTTTCTGATGCCGTCGTCGACTAGTTGCGGCTCGCGACCGACGTACGTTTCCAAATCATTTCGCTCATCGATCCACTTGTGGCGGATGGAGGGCAGTCCTGCTTGAATGTCAGGGACGTAACCCGTTGCGGTATACTCGCCACTCGTATCGTACACGCGAATAGGAGGATTGGGTGTGGAGCCGAACAATCCTTCGGTAGGATGAAGGGAAATCTCGCGCATCGGGACGCGGATGTCCGCACGGCTACCTGTTTCGTATACTTTGTGACTGCCTGGAAAAGATGACACCAATGACATAAGAAAAACCTCCTTGTTTTGGTTGCACGAAAGCGAGAACCGTTTAGGGAGGCGAAAGAAACTACCCGCGAAAAAGCGCCGCATATTCAACATGCGACGCCAACGCGAGAGTAGAGAAGAAACAGGTATCCTAAAGATACACGCATCTTTTCGTGTCGTATATGACATTCCTCCGCTGGCATTACCCAGTTCAGGTTCAACGGTCGATGGCACGTACCATCCTCTCAGCCTGGTGATTTCCAAGCTCCCGTGCTGTTTTATTTTTGATTGCAAGATTAGGATAACGGGAAGTCCAGCTAATTTCAAGGAAAATTTTCCAATGAAAAATTGCGGCTGTGCAACACATTTTCCTCCCCCCTATTCTCGTGAATCGGACTAAAACTGTTTCTGTAGACCCACATGAATCCTATCTGTTACGATGAAGTTCGAAAAAAAGCAACTGCTTCCAGCGCTTTGATTTTCCGAGTTGTCGAAGCAGGGTAGAGAAGTATTTTTGAGGTGATGAGGTATGGATGTCTATTCGGATCTAAAACAAGGAGAACGTGGAGCGTGGGTGAGTATTTTCGCCTACATATTCTGCTCTGTATTAAAAATAGGAGTTGCGTATGTCACTGCGTCAGAAGCTTTAATGGCCGACGGTCTTAACAACTCAACGGATGTCGTCGCATCGATTGCTGTTTTGATCGGGCTGCGTATTGCAAGGAAACCACCTGATAAAGATCACCCGTATGGTCATTTTCGGGCGGAGACGATTTCAGCACTTGTCGCATCATTTATTATGCTATTTGTCGGAGTTCAAGTCGTTACGAGTGCCGTACCATCCTTGTTTGACTCACATCATGCCGCTCCTGACCTGTTGGCAGGGTGGACAGCACTTGCGACTGCAGTCATTATGCTTTTCGTCTATCGCTACAATAAAAAGCTCGCCATCAAAACAAATAGCCAAGCACTGGATGCAGCGGCTGCTGACAACCGTTCAGACGCATTCGTCAGTATAGGGACGTTTATCGGGGTAGCAGGTGCACAATTTCAATTGTATTGGCTTGATCCTTTGGCTGCTTTTGTTGTTGGTCTCATCATCTTAAAGACTGCTTGGGATATTTTCAGGGAGGCAACCCACCGCTTGACAGATGGTTTTGACGAGAGCGAGCTTGCGGACCTGCGAGCTACGATTTCCTCGATTTCAGGAGTAAAGGATATCAGTGACATCAAAGCCCGCTACCATGGAAGCAGCGTACTGGTTGATGTTGTGATCCATGTAGATCCAGGTCTGAATGTGGTGGAGAGCCACACAATCACTGAGAAAATTGAAGAACAGATGCGCAAGATTCACCGAATAAACGCCGTTCATATCCATATTGAACCATGCAGAAAGATGGCACCAAGCTAGGTGTCCTGATGCGAATACCAAAAAACCTGTCCAGAGTGGGCAGGTTTTTTTGCGTGTAGATTAAACAGTGGTAGTCTTCTTTTTGCGCAATGTTTTGGTTGTAGACGTGGTCGCAGTGTTTTTTTGACTGGATGCAGGCTGCTTTTTCTCTTTTTCGGACGCGGAGGCTGCTGTGGTGCGTTTTCGCGCAGGCTTTGACGGAGTGGGTTCAGGCTCGATTTTGATGGGCACTGCGGCTTGACCAGCTGTAGACTCCAAGCTTTCTTTTAGGGCTTGCATGAGATCGATTACGTTGGTTCTTGCCACAGTAGGTGCAGTTGCGATCTCCTGACCCTCCAGTTTTTTCTCAATCAGTTTTTGCAGGTCAGATCGATATTCATCCGTATACTTTGCGGGGTCAAATGAGATCGTCATATTGCTAATGAGCTCAGTAGCCATCTTCAGTTCGTTTTCGGCCAAGGCTATAGTGGCTTCTGGCAAGGCAGGCACTTGACTGACCGGACGTACCTCATCTGGATAGAAGATCGTCTCCAGCATGATGCAATGTTCGTACAGTCGGATCACTGCCAAGCTTTGCCGATTGCGCATCGTTACCTGTGCAACACCGATCTTGCCTGTCTGTTCCATGGCGGAGCGCAGCAAGGCGTATGCTTTTTCTCCCGTGTCCTGGGGTGATAAGAAATAGCTTTTATGAAAATAAACCGGATCAATCTCCGACAAGTCTACGAAGTCGATAATTTCAATGGCTCTGCGCGTTTCTGGCGTAATGGCTTCCAGATCATCATCGTCGACCATGACAAAATGTCCTTTTTCGTATTCGAAGCCACGGACGATTTCGCTCGTATCGACTTCGCGCTGGCAGTGGGGACACATTTTCGTGTACTTGATCGGGGTATGACACTCTTTATGCAGTTGGCGAAAGCGGATATCGCGCTCTTCCGTTGCGGTAAACATGCGAACAGGTATATTGACGAGGCCGAAACTGATCGAGCCCTTCCACACCGTATGCATTCGGATACCTCCTTCACAGCTATTTTTGTATAGTATCTGTATTCGCGTAGAAGAAGTGCCGAGGGAAATGAAGGTGGAAAAGTAAAAAGCCAGCCGAGTCGATGCGGCTAGCTTCATGAGCAGTTACTGTCCATGTTTGACGATGTCCGATTGATCTGCGCGCGATTGCATGTCTCGCGCCAGCTCCACGTCTTTGCCAGTGCGGTCCGCAAGGGACTGGGCTTTGGACGCCTTCAGCTTTTGTGCAGACGGTTGTTTTTCTGCCATGAACGACTCACTCCTTTCAGGCAAACTACATGTAGAGGTTGTTGCAGGTACATGTAGTATGCGCTGCACACAAAAAAATACCCCATCGCCAAATGACGAGGGGCAGCCGTTCAACTCCTCCCGATGAAGGGAGCGATGGCACGAAATGCTCCTATCAGACACGTCGTGCGCCAAAGTGAACAGCCTTTCAATTATGGGAGAGGAGAAACCGGAGGAAGAGCTTATGGGGAAACGTAAGTCTTCTCCGCGGTTGTCAGCGACACCGTTGCGTCGCTATTCAACATCTTTTCCAATCGAAATGGGTTGTATACCTGTTTTGTCCATAAAATTTTCCAGTTGCTAATTTTACGGGTTTATGTAGTTGTGTTAGTATGATATCATTCTCGGTCGTAGAAAAATCGCGTCTAACGGTACGCGTTCAAAAAGTCGTCTTTTCAGCACTGAGAAAGTGGTGAGAAGCTGAAGAAGGAGGCGCGGAGTGTAGGGAACCTACATGAGCACTGGACTTTGAAGCTGAACGCCTCTTTCGATGTTGAATAAGCTTGCGGGACTGCTACGTGATCAAAAGACGACTTTTTGAACAACCTCTTACAACATACATAAAGGAAAGCAGACAGGTGAAATGAGTATGCGAGTCATCGCTGGAGAACACAGAGGAAGACGGTTGGCAGCAGTTCCGGGCAAAGGAACCAGACCGACAACCGATAAAGTCAAAGAATCAATTTTTAATATGATTGGCCCGTATTTCGATGGTGGGTGGGCATTGGACCTATACGCAGGAACAGGTGGCCTTGGGATCGAGGCATTGAGCAGGGGAGCGGATCGAGCTGTTTTTGTAGAGCGAGATCACAAAGCATTTGCTGTAGTAAAACAAAACGTCAGCACTTGTAGGCTGGACGATTATGCAGAGCTATATCGGATGGATGCGGATCGCGCCATACGCACACTGAGTACACGCAGTCAAAAATTTGATCTCATCTTCTTGGACCCGCCGTACGCCCAACAAAAAATTGTCGAAGAAATTGAGTTGTTGCAGGAGCTGGGAATGTTGGCGGACGGGGCATGGATCGTGGCTGAGCACGATATCGCAGACTCATTTCCGGATTCAATTGGTCATTGTGTGAAGGATCGAGCGGCTAAGTATGGTGATACAGCCGTTACCGTTTATTATTACGATTTGGAGCCACAAGCTTAACTTTCATAGTAAGGGACAAAAGAGCACTAAGGGAGGATAACCCGCTATGGCAATCGCTGTATGTTCAGGAAGCTTCGACCCTGTTACCTATGGGCATCTCGACATTATTGCGCGGGGTGCCAACGTTTTTGATAAGGTCATTGTCGCTGTCTTGATCAATTCAAAGAAAAACTCATTGTTCAGCGTAGACGAGCGCGTCGAATTGCTTCGTCAGGCAACGGCTGACATGAAAAATGTAGAAATAGACTCTTTTGACGGCTTGTTGATTGACTATATGAACAAAAAGGGCGCACAGGTGATCATTCGTGGCCTTCGTGCTGTTTCTGATTTTGAATATGAGATGCAAGTCGCCTCCATTAATAAAAAGCTCGACGAAAATATCGAAACGTTTTTCATGATGACGAACAATCAATATTCGTATTTGAGTTCAAGTATTGTGAAGGAAGTTGCGAAATACAAGGCGAGTGTCGCCGATTTGGTGCCGCCAATCGTAGAAGAGGCACTAAAGCGAAAACTGAACGAGTAATTATCGCGTCTTGCTACGGTTCATGTGACGAAGAGTCAGGCTGGTACATAAAAGAATTGCACCGACGCCAATCGCTATTCCTCCTGATAGTAGCAGAGTCTCCCACCAACTTGTCTCCGGGATCTCAGATTTCGCATGCACAAATACAGGGACTGCTTTCTCCACAAACCAGGAGCTGACTGTGGCAAGTGGACCCCAAAAGACAAAGGTCAAAATTGCAGCTAGCAAAGCATGAAGCGATCTGGCAATCAGGTAGGGAGCGACACGAATATCCGTTTCACTCAAGATACTCGCGACCTGTGCGTGAACACTCAAACCGCCCCAGGACAAGATAGCGCTGGCAATGGCCGCTTTCCAGACCAAGGAAACACCATCCGGCACCATGCTCGCTGCTTGTGCGCCGAGGGTTACTTCGAACAAACCAGCGACGATTGCTTGGGAAAAGGCTGGTGGAAAACCAAAGGGACCGAGAATAATCGAGAGAAGCGTACTGATGATTTGTGTCAGATGAATCGTGGAGAATAGTTGGATTAATACCGAAAAAACGATGATGAAGCCACCGATCATGAGCAATGTATTCAGAGCGGATTGCACGGCTTCTCCCATTAATTTTCCGAACGGACGTCCATCGCGGACACGTGCCCGATGCATCGCTTGCAAGGCGCGGATAGGAAGAGGCAGTGAATTTTTCTCCAATGGAGTGGTAGTAATGGCAAATGGCGCATGAAAACGATAGATCACGCCCATGAGAACAGCTGACAAATAATGAGTCAGGGCTAGAATGATGCCCATTTGCTCACTGTGGAAAAAGCCGATTGCCACCGCTCCCATGACGAATAAGGGGTCTCCCGTCGTTGTAAAAGAGACGAGACGTTCACCCTCCGCCTTCGTCACATTGCCTTGTAGACGCAGGCGTGTTGTCAGCTTTGCGGCTACCGGATAGCCGGACGAGAAGCCCATAGCCAGTACGAATCCACCGGTGCCCGGAACGTTAAACAATGGACGCATTAATGGCTCCAGTAACACGCCGACAAAATGAACGACGCCCAGACCCATTAACACCTCAGACAGCACAATAAAGGGAAGGGTAGAGGGGAAAACCACCTCCCACCATATTTTCAGACCGCGTACGGCAGCTTCAAAAGAAATCTGCGAGTAAGCAACCAACGAAATAACAATGGAAACTGTCGAGAGGGCAAGCAACAGAGTAAGTACGGGTGAGTGGCGTGACATGGATTCCTCCTGAATCGAAGAAAAGTAGTAGTACATGTCTACGTGGCAGGCGGGAGAACTATGCGTAAGCTTGGTCAACGAATATCTCCCAAGTGTGAAAGGAATAGCGATTTACCACATAGGCTGGTTACAGGGAGGGGTTTTTCCATGCAGACAAAGCGTAAACCAATCGTGGGTGTAGCCCTGGGTTCTGGGGGCGCTCGCGGTTTTGCGCATATTGGTGTATTGAATGCGCTAGAAGCACATGGTATCCAGATTGACATGCTGGCTGGCTCCAGTATGGGCAGTCTGATTGGGGCCGTCTATGCCAACGGAATTGAACCGCACATGATGGGAAAGCTTGCCCTTAATTTAAAACGCAAGCATTGGCTCGATTTGACCGTACCCAGCATGGGCTTTGTTACAGGAGAAAAGATCAAGCAATTGATTCGCCTGTTAACGCACGGAAAACGCTTGGAAGAGCTGAACAAGCCGCTTGCCATTGTGGCGACGGATATCGAATCAGGTGAGCGAGTCGTATTTCGGGAAGGTCCGATTGATCAAGCAGTGCGGGCAAGCATATCCATTCCAGGTATCTTCGTACCTGAAAAAGTAGGGGGGCGGCTTTTAGTCGACGGAGGAGTCATTGATCGTGTGCCCGTGACGGTGCTGCGTGAAATGGGTGCTGATATCGTTATTGCGGTAGATGTCGCCCAATTCGATACGCGGATGGAGGTCAAAAGTATTTTTGATGTCATCGCCCAGACGATTGATGTGATGGAAAGGGAAATTCTGCGACATCAAATCATTGCGGCAGACATCGTAATCAGGCCGGATGTTGGACACTATAGCAGTATCGCGTACACGGGTGTCGAAGAAATTATCGAGCTAGGCGAACGTGCGGGTACTGAACATATCGAACGCATTCAGGACCTAATTGCAAATTGGGAGGCACAAGAATGAGTGAGGATCAGCTTTATGCCAATAGACGCAGATCTACAGGAACCAGAGGCTTTAGCTGGATACTTGCCTTGGTTTTTGTCTTGTTGGGTATTTCTTTTTTTGTACCGACGAATTATTACGTAAGTCGTCCAGGTTCAGCGATTGAGCTGGGTCCGATGATTAAAGTGGAAGGAGGCAAGAAAGACGAGACCGGCTCCTTCATGCTCACGACGGTCCGAATGGGCGAAGCAAATTTGCCGTGGTATTGGTATGCGAAAATGACTCAGGATGTTGAGTTGATGCCTAAAGAACTGGTTGTCAGCAAGGGCGAGGACAGCGAGGATTTTATCCGTCGAGAACAAGCGATCATGGACAATTCACAAAAAATTGCGGAGGCAGTCGCATTCCGTCTTGCCGGCTTCGAAGTGAAAATCGAGAAGCAAGGTGTGTGGGTGATGGGTACCTTGGAAGGGTTCCCCGCCTATAAAGCATTGCAAATCGGTGATGTCATTACGTATGTAGACGGGGTTCGCACGTCTGAGGCAAAAGATTTGCTGACAGCCCTCTCTACAAAAAAAGCAGGCGATCAAGTCGAAATTACGTACACAAGAGATGGACAAGAGGCCAAAACGATGTTAACCTTGGAACCACTACCTGAATCCAAGTCAGTTGGAATTGGTGTACGCCCTGACAATAAACAGGAAATCATCATTCCAAAAGAAGTAACTATTGCCTCCCAAGGGATCGGCGGTCCTTCTGCTGGTTTAATGATGACGCTGGAGATTTATGACCAGTTAAATACGGAGACGGATTTAACAAAAGGCTATAAAATTGCAGGAACAGGCACGATTTCGTTGGACGGAAAAGTAGGCAGGATCGGTGGCATTAATCAAAAGGTAATCGCTGCAGACAAAGCGGGCGCAGAGATCTTCTTTGCTCCGCAGGATACGCCAGATACAAACTCCAATTACGAGGAGGCGTTAGCGACTGCCAAGCGGATTGGAACTTTAATGAAAGTTGTTCCGGTCAAGACGGTAGATGAAGCGATTACGTACTTGAATGGACAAAAACCGAAATCTACCTGAGCAAACTAGCTGTCAAGCAAAAATGGTTGACAAAGCTTTGGGCAGGGTCTATAATCATCTTTGTTGTGCATGAGGTGAAATGCTATGAACATTAAGTTAGCAGAGTTAGAGCACCGAAAAGGAGAGCCGTTGCCATTCCAGGTAACTCTGGATGAAGATGAGCTGAAGAAGCGCCATCATGAGATTCGCGGGATTACTCCTGTGACTGCGAGTGGTGAAGCTGTACAGCTGGGCAATCTCTTTTACGTAAAAGGAAGCATGAAGGCAAATGTGAATTTTGTCTGCGCGAGATGCTTGAATCCTTTTACCGATCAGGCAACAGTAGATTTCTCTGAGACATTTGCGCTTGCAGATGATCCGATCCTGCAAGATGACGAGGACAGTGATATCCTTCCCCTGGAAGGTGATGAAATCGAGCTGAACTCGCTGCTGCAAGAGGATTTCTTACTGGCAATGCCGACCTTCCCGCTTTGCGAGGAGGATTGTAAAGGTCTATGCCCGACTTGCGGTGTGAACCGTAATGAAGTGGCATGCAGCTGCAAGAATGAGCGTGTTGACCCGCGATTGGCTGGGTTGGCTGACTTTTTCAAAGACAGCAAATAAGTATTCTTACTGTATTCAAGATGATTCGCCGACCATTTGTGGCAGCGTCTCATTTTTGAAGGATGGCATAAGCATTTTGCCTATACTATCCACCCAATAGAGCTTCTTAGCATTTGTCAGTTGAAGGAGGTGTAAGGAAGATGGCAGTACCTCAACGGAGAACTTCCAAAACCCGTAAAAGAATGCGTCGTACGCACTTCAAATTAGAGATTCCAGGCATGATCAAATGCGATAATTGCAGCGAATACAAGCGTGCGCATCGTGTTTGCCCAAGCTGCGGTCACTACAAAGGCGTGAAAGTAGCGAAGTAATATTCGCTGCTAAGAAAGCAAGGTGAGAAATCGCCTTGCTTTTTTTGTTTGTTTAAATTGCTTATGATTACTTATGAATACTTAATATTACTTGCAACTTTTACTTAAATCACTTATACTGAAGTCGAGATAAGGATGGGGTTGAGGCTTCGTGTTTCAAGAGGAGAGGCTGGCTGCAATTCTTGCGTATTTACAGAAGCACCAGCGAATCAGTGTGCAAGAGGTAGTTGAGCAGTTTGGGGTTTCCCGTGACACAGCGAGGCGGGATATCGTCAAGCTGGAGGAACAGGGAGAAATCCTGCGGACTAGGGGAGGAGCAGTATTGCCCAGCCTCAACAAAAAGAACTACTCCCATCAGGAACGAATGCAGCTTGATTTGACAGGAAAGCGCAGTATTGCAGCAGCGGCAGCTCGTTTGATCAAAGATGGTGATTATTTGCTGCTCGACGCGTCCACAACCGTTCAACTCACGGTGGAATCCTTGCAGACCCGGGATCATGTCATTATCACGAATTCATTAGCTACTGCCGCCAGTATGTCCCGAAAAGAAGGGGTTCTTGTCAAACTTTTGGGCGGAGACGTACATGCAGAGGATCAATGCGTGCTTGGTACACGCGTGATTCAAAACCTCGCTGATTTTCATGTAGATAAAGTGCTGGTTGGTGCATGCGGTATTACCCAGGAGGGGCTCATGTCCACGCAGGAAGATCACGGCTTCCTAATCAAAGAAATGATTAAGCGCGCTGATCAAGTGATCATACTCACCGACCATACCAAGTTCGGAAAAAGCATGCTGTATCGCGTTGCCGGTTTTGACCAAATCGATATTATCGTGACCGATAAGCTGCCTGAAAAGGAAATGGCTGAGGCTTTGTACGCCAACGATGTAGAGGTGATTGTAGCTTCCACATGAAGCTATTGATCCATAAACAAGAGGATAAGTTTCGTTTGGCTGGCGTGAATGGGTGACCAGCGTGACAGCAAATGGATTTATCGAAAGAGAGTCCTTCCAATGGAAAGGGCTCTTTCTTTTTTTCTTGCATTCGTATACGGTCCCTGCTATTCTATTAATCCTGACTTTTCCAAGAGGAGGGTTCTATGGTCTATTGGCGGATTATTCGCAAGAGCTATCATCGAAATCTTCAGTATCGTTTATCGCATGTCATCAACAATGTCGCAAGCTCGATTTTTGGGCTTGTTTTTATTGCCATTTGGACAGGTGTCCTTTCTGGAAAACAAGTATACGGTCCATACGATGTCAAGACGATGGGGTATTACATCGCGATTTGCCAAAGCGTTCTCTGGATGACAACATTTATGTCCCCGGGTCTCAATGTGCAAATAGGAGTAAGAAGCGGGGCTGTCAGCTTGGATATGATCAAGCCTGTTCATTATCTCTGGTACATGCTCAGTCAGGAGTTTGGAAGACTTGCTTACAACGCTTTTTATCGAAGTGTTCCGATTGGCTTGCTGCTTGGATTAGCGGTAGGCTTCTTTTTTCCCTCCAATCCGCTCACGTACTTTTGGTTTATCCTCTCGCTACTGCTTGGAACTTACGTAGGGATGCTGCTCTTTTATCTCGCGGGCATTTCCTCCTTCTGGACCACAGAAATTCGCTGGGTACACCTAATCCTTTTGTCTTTGATTTTTGGGTTGGGCGGACAAATGATCCCGCTGGATTTGATGCCAGGGCTTATTGGAAAGGTCGCACCTTATTTGCCTTTTTCTGCGATGATTTTTTATCCAGTCATGACCTTGCTAGAACTGGCACCTCCAAATGGCATGCTTGTTCAGGCCGGCTGGGCGCTCGTTTTAACAGCAGTTGCTTTGTTGGTGACGAGCATGGCAAGAAGAAAGCTAGAAATTCAAGGAGGATAACCGCATGTTTGCCCTCTATCGCAAACTGATCGCGGCTAGCATTCGCTCGCAAATGCAGTACAAGATGAATTTTGTCACGAGTGCTGCCACGACCGGAATGATTATGGTGCTTGATTTTATTATTCTATCTGCGATTTTGTACCGATTTAATGATGTGGTCGGGTGGAATATTTACGAGGTTGGGATGCTTTACGGGATTTCCTCTGCATCTGTCTCCTTGTATCGACTGTTCGCCCCGGAAATCAACGACTTCGAGAAGTACATCGTACATGGGGAGCTTGATCAATTGCTCATCCGTCCCGTTTCACCTTTGCTCTTGTTAATGACACGCAATCTTGATTTGTCGAGAGTGGGAGGGTTGGTGCAAGGGGTGTCTGTTTTGGTCATCTCCTTGTCGGGTCTTGCGGCGGAAGGAAAATCGATCGTGGGGTTGGTGCTATTCTCACCGATTGCCATTTTGTCTGGCGGAGTGATTTATTTTTCGATTGGACTGGCTACGGCTGGAGTTGCCTTTTGGACGCAACAGATGAAAGACATGCTGACCTTTACCATTTATGCGCCAGCCAATGCTTCCAATTACCCGATCGGGCTATATCCAAACTGGCTCAAATGGCTGTTCTTCTCAGCGCTTCCGATTGCGTATATGAATTATTTGCCGATGTTGACGCTGTTGGGCAAAGGGGGCGAATGGTTCTATCCGTTACTAACTCCTGTGGCCGCAGCGAATGCTTTTTATTTCTCTCGTATGCTGTGGAATGTCGGGATTCGACACTACCACAGTACAGGGAGCTAAGGAGGGGTAACATGATTGAAGCAAAGCACATCGAAAAATCATTTTTCCTGACAAAAGCGAAAGAGGGGAGTTTTGCTTCTCTACGTACACTCTTTTCTCGTGAGCGAAGGGAAGTCAAAGCCGTCCACGATATCTCCTTTTCCATAGACAGAGGCGAGTTCGTGGGATATATCGGGCCGAATGGTGCGGGGAAATCGACGACAATTAAAATGCTCGCCGGAATTCTTCATCCCAGTCATGGGGAAATACGAATAGGCGGCTATAGTCCGCAGCGGGAAAGAATTCAAGTAGCCTCACAAATCGGTGTGGTATTCGGGCAGCGAACACAGCTGTGGTGGGATCTGCCAGTCAGAGATTCCTTCGAAATTTTGCAAGCGATGTACAAGGTTGACGATAAAGCATATCGGCGATCGATGGAGGCGTATCAGGAACTGCTGGATCTGCATGAATTCCTCGATACGCCAGTGCGCAAGTTGTCATTAGGTCAGAGGATGAGAGCTGATTTAGCGGCGGCTTTGCTGCATGATCCGCCTGTCCTGTTTTTGGACGAGCCTACGATTGGGTTGGATGTGGTCGCGAAAACGCGCATCAGAGCCTTTTTGAAAGAAGTGAATCAGTCCCAGAAGAAGACCATTCTATTGACGACTCATGATATGGACGATATTGAGCAACTCTGCAACCGGATCATTGTAATCAATCATGGCAAAAAGATGATGGATACGAGCTTGGCCGATTTGCGACACCAGATAGGGCTGCCAAGCCTCATTCGAATCGAATTTCGACAACCACCTGAAAAGCTTTACGAGCTAGAGGGGATCGAGCGGATGGAGCTATCAGAGAATGTGCTTTCGATTTACTTCGACAAAGGAAAAATCTCTTCTCCGAGAATCCTTGCCGAAGTGGCGGGCTGGGGTGAGCCTTTGGACATCCAGATGAAAGAACCGGGAATTGAGGAGATCATTCGGCTCATTTACCGTTAAGGAAGGTTACCTAATTTCGCGATCGATACTTGTAATTCCACATTTTCTCCCTTATACTGTGTTTTGGTACCAGGTATTAAAAACAGATCGCAATCATACATAGTAGAACTGAATCCTGCTTAAGGGGGTGTTCAGCATCGCCCGCTTGCCAAAAAAAGATCGCCAGTCCCGCTTGGTGCAGTATCTGGCGGATAACCCATTTGCGACGGACGAAGATCTGGCTGAGTTATTTCACGTCAGTATTCAAACCATACGTTTAGACCGACTGGAATTAGGCATACCGGAGCTGCGTGAACGTATCAAGACAGTCGCAGAGAAAAGTCTTGATCCTGTAAAATCATTGGGCATCGATGAAATCATCGGTGAAATTATTGATCTACAGCTCGATTCACAGGCCATTTCCATATTGGAAATTAAAGAAGAGCACGTTTTTTCGAAAACACAAATTGCCAGAGGGCATTATATATTTGCTCAGGCCAACTCATTGGCAGTAGCAGTAATCAACGCAGAGGTAGCGTTGACAGCAACGGCACGAATCCGCTTTGTCCGTCCTGTACGAGCAGGGGAGAAACTGGTTGCCAAAGCATTGGTAAGAAGCCGTAACGGCGACGAATGCAAGGTGCGTGTAGAGACGAAGGTCCAAGGCGAATTAGTCTTTACCGCCACCTTCCGTGTAGTTGAAATGTCGCGCTACAATAACAGCATGGATGAGGAGTAAGGAGGAATCACGGTTGCGAATTGCAGTGGATGCGATGGGCGGCGATCACGCACCGAAGAGTACTGTATTAGGGGCGCTAGCTGCCGTCAAGGAAAACCCGGCCATTACAGTTGTATTGGTGGGAGATGAACAGGCTATTCGGAACCATTTGCCGCAAGATCTGCCGGCAAACATCGAAATCGTTCCAACAGCGGAAGTGATTTTGCCAGATGATGAACCGGTTCGAGCTGTTCGTCGTAAGAAAAATTCTTCGTTGGTCGTAGCTGTTGAGATGGCGCGCGAGAAAAAAGTGGACGCGATGATCTCAGCAGGAAATACGGGAGCATTAATGACAGCAGGCTTGTTATACGCAGGTCGCATGGATGGAATCGAGCGGCCTGCGCTTTGTGCCTATATCCCAAATACAAAAGGCCGGGTAACATTGACGCTGGACGTCGGTGCCAATATGGATGCCAAGCCGCATCAGCTCGTACAATACGCGCTGATGGGTAGCCTGTATGCTGAAAAAGTGTTGGGCTTCGAGCGTCCGACAGTCGGCTTGCTCAACGTCGGAACGGAAGAGGGAAAAGGTAACGAGCTGACGAAAGCTGTTTTTCCTCTCTTACAAGAAGCTGACTTGAACTTTGTAGGAAATGTGGAAGCGCGCGATGTTATGCAAGGAGCATGTGATGTGCTCGTATGCGACGGTTTTGTCGGAAACGTTTTGTTAAAGGCCGTAGAGGGTGCTGCCTCCACAATCTTTTCGCAGTTGAAACAGGAGTTTACCTCCAGCCTAATTAATAAGGTAGGAGCGGCCATTTTGAAACCGGGATTGGTTCGCTTCAAAAAGAAAATGGATTATGCGGAATACGGTGGTGCTCCACTGCTGGGATTGAAATCCCCTGTGATCAAGGCCCACGGTTCCTCAAATGAACGCGCGATGAAAAATGCGATCGTCAGTGCTACGCGGTTTATTCAGCAGGACGTGAACGAGATTATCCAGCAATCATTACAGAAAAATACTTTGGGAGAAAGCGAGTGAAGCAGATGAGTGGAAAGCGTTCAGTAGGGATTTTGTCTACAGGCTCTTATACCCCAGAGCGGGTGTTGACAAACTTTGATCTGGAGAAAATGGTGGAAACCTCTGATGAGTGGATTGTTTCCCGTACTGGAATCAGAGAACGCCGCATTAGCTCACCGGAGCAAGCTTCCTCCGATTTGGCTTACGAGGCTGCCAAAGAAGCGCTCGAAAAAGCAAACATCAGCGCGGAACAGCTGGATATGATCATTGTAGCTACGGTAACGCCTGACATGTCGTTCCCGTCTACTGCATGCTTGCTGCAAGAAAAGCTGGGTGCTACACGTGCCGCTGCAATGGATCTTTCCGCGGCTTGCACGGGCTTTTTGTACGGAATTACGACCGCGGCTCAGTTTATTGAAAATGGATTTTATAAAAAAGTATTGGTCGTAGGCGTTGAGACCTTGTCCAAAATTACGAATTACAAAGATCGAAATACTTGTGTTCTGTTCGGAGATGGTGCAGGTGCTGCTGTTATCGGTGAAGTGACTGAGGGCTACGGCTTCCAGTCCTTTGAGCTTGGAGCAGATGGATCAGGCGGTTCCCTCTTGTGCCAGCCGGCAGGTGGTTCCAGAACGCCTGCATCTGCTGAGTCTGTCGAACAAGGATTGCACTACCTCTACATGGCAGGCGGAGAAGTTTTCAAATTCGCTGTCCGCGTCATGAATTCAGCAACAGAAGCTGTTTTGACTAAAGCGGGTGTATCGAAGGATGAGATCGACCTGTTGGTGCCGCATCAAGCAAATAAACGCATCATTGACTCTGCCGTGCAGCGTTTCGGTCTATCTGAGGATAAAGTAGCGATTAACCTGGATCGCTATGGAAACATGTCCTCTGCTTCGATTCCAGTAGCGTTGGATGAAGCAGTAAAGGCTGGTCGCGTAAAAGAAGGCGATAACCTTATTCTGGTTGGGTTTGGTGGCGGTTTGACTTGGGGAGCGACGCTCTTGAAGTGGTGCACGACCCCGGCAGAAGGGGGCAAGTAGGAATGGGTAAAGTAGCCTTTGTTTTTCCAGGGCAAGGTTCACAATTTGTAGGAATGGGGCAAGCGCTCTGTGAACAATCGGAAGCGGCTCGTCGCATATTTGAGCAGGCTGATGAAGCACTCGGCTTTTCCTTGTCGGGACTGTGTTTTGCAGGACCAGAAGAGGACTTGAAGCTGACAGCAAACACACAGCCAGCTATTTTGACAGCAAGTATCGCTGTTTTTGCAGCATTGAACGAAAAATTGCCTGACTATAAGCCTGCGTTCGTAGCGGGTCACAGCTTGGGTGAGTATTCTGCTTTGGTGGCAGCAGGGGCCTTGTCCTTTGCAGATGCAGTTAAAACGGTGCGAGCTCGTGGTCAGTTCATGGAAGAGGCAGTGCCAGCGGGACAAGGTGCAATGGCCGCTGTCTTGAACATGGATCGCTCGGCACTGCATGCGGTTTGCGAAGAAGTAACAGCATCTGGACATCCTGTTCAATTGGCGAACATGAACTGCCCAGGGCAAATTGTGATCTCTGGTTCTGCCGAAGGTGTGAAGCTGGCCGGTGAAAAAGCGAAGGAAGCGGGAGCGAAACGCGTCCTTCCATTGAATGTAAGCGGTCCGTTTCACTCGAGCCTGATGCAGCTGGCAGCAGATAAACTGCAAGCAGTTTTGGCTGGCGTTACGGTACAAGAAGCGATTGTGCCTGTAGTGGCAAACGTAACGGCTAGACCAGTGACTGAGGCTACAACGATTGCGGATCAATTGGTTCAACAAGTTTCCGCCCCTGTTTTGTGGGAGGATTCTGTACAATGGATGGTTGAAGCAGGAGTGACAACCTTTGTAGAAATCGGTCCGGGAAAAGTTTTGGCCGGTTTGATCAAGAAAATCGCACCAGCGGATACAACGATTATCTCTGTACAGGATATGGATTCGCTTACTGAGCTTTTGAACGGAGGGGTACTATGCTAACAGGAAAAACAGCACTCGTCACAGGTGCTTCGCGTGGTATTGGGCGTGCAATTGCATTGAAGCTTGCAGAAGCTGGCGCCAATGTAGTTGTCAATTATGCAGGTAGTGAAGCGGCAGCAAGTGAGACCGTTGCGCTTATTAAAGAAATGGGCCGCGATGCCATCATGATTCGCGCGAACGTTTCTTCTACAGAAGATGTCAACGACATGTTCAAAGCTGCTCTGGATCATTTTGGTGCGATCGATATTCTCGTGAACAATGCGGGAATTACTCGCGACAACCTGATCATGCGTATGAAAGAAGACGAGTGGGATGATGTGATTGCGACGAATCTGAAGGGTGTATTCAACTGCCTAAAGGCAGCGACCCGCCCGATGATGAAGCAGCGTTCAGGCAAAATCATCAACATCACTTCTGTGGTAGGTGTTTTGGGGAACGCAGGACAGGCTAACTACGTGGCAGCAAAAGCTGGCGTCATCGGCTTGACGAAGACAGCTGCTCGCGAGCTGGCTAGCCGTAACATCACGGTGAACGCTGTTGCACCAGGATTTATCGATACAGAAATGACCGCTGTACTGCCGGAGGATGTAAAAGCAGGACTGACTAGCCAAATCCCGCTTGCTCGTTTGGGACAAACAGATGATATCGCAGCTGTGGTGCTGTTCCTGGCCTCTGATGCAGCGAACTACATGACAGGTCAAACCCTGCATGTAGACGGCGGTATGTATATGTAAGAAGAAAACCTCAATCGAGCGTTTTCACGAAAACTGGTTTTTTGAAAGCTCATCCACTATAATACGGGAGAGGGGGTGAAGCAAGATGGCAGATACTTTGGAGCGTGTGAAGAAAATCATCGTCGATCGTCTGGGTGTAGATGAGTCCAAAATTACTTTGGAAGCTTCTTTCAAAGAAGACCTGGGCGCTGACTCCCTGGATGTGGTTGAACTCGTAATGGAACTCGAAGATGAGTTTGATTTAGAGATTTCCGACGAAGATGCTGAAAAGATCACTTCTGTTGGTGAGGTTGTTAAATACATAGAATCTCACAAGTAATTGATCTGTTGGAAGTCCCGTACCATACGGGACTTCTCCTTCAATGGCCACCTGTTACATATTCCAAACAAATACACGTTTTGCATGAAGTGAATGTAAGAAACTGACTGCTGGACTTTCATATAGAGGTGATTGCACAATGAAACGCAGAGTGGTGATTACGGGCGTTGGTGTCGTTTCTCCAGTGGGAAATGACGCGCAGACTTTTTGGAACAGCTTGCTGGAAGGAAAATCAGGCATTGACCGTCTGACTGCTTTTGACGCTTCTGATTATCCAACACAAATTGCAGGCGAAGTGAAAAACTTCGATCCTGAGCAGTATATGGACAAGAAAGATATCCGACGTACAGACCGATTCGTTCAGTTTGGATTAGCTGCTGCCAAAATGGCTGTAGAAGATGCAAAACTGGAGATCACGCCAGAAAATGCGGAACGAGTGGGTGTATACATCGGGTCCGGAATCGGTGGTCTGACTACATGGGAAGAACAGCATTCCGTATTGTTGGAAAAAGGACCGCGTCGAGTGAGTCCGTTCTTCATTCCGATGCTGATTGCAAACATGGCGTCTGGTGCAGTATCCATTCAATACGGTGCAAAAGGACCAACTTCCAGTGCGATTACCGCTTGTGCGACAGGTACAAATGCGATTGGTGATGCACTTCGTCTGATCCAGTTCGATCACGCAGATGTCATGATCGCAGGTGGGGCAGAAGCAACCGTGCGACCAATGGCATTTGCAGGCTTCTGCTCAGCGAAGGCGATGTCCACCAGTAACGATGAGCCACAAAAAGCAAGCCGTCCGTTTGACAAAGATCGCGATGGCTTCGTTATGGGTGAAGGCGCTGGCGTTCTGATCCTGGAAGAGCTCGAGCATGCAAAAAAACGTGGAGCAACGATCATCGCGGAAGTCATTGGTTACGGGATGAGTGCAGATGCTCACCATATTACTTCTCCATCTCCAGGTGGCGAAGGAGCAGCACGTTGCATGGCAAGCGCTCTGAAAGACGCTGGCGTAGACCCATCTGAGGTAAACTATATTAATGCACATGGTACCTCCACTGGCCAAGGCGATATCGCAGAAACACAAGCAATCAAGAGTGTGTTTGGCGAGCATGCCTACAAGCTGGCTGTCAGCTCGACCAAATCGATGACAGGCCATCTGCTGGGTGCTACAGGTGGTGTCGAGGCAATCGCGACGGCATATGCGCTGCGTGATCAAGTACTGCCTCCAACAATCAACTTGGAAAACCCGGATCCAGAATGTGATCTGGACTATGTTCCAAACCATGCGCGCAAGGCGACCGTCAATGTGGCTGTTTCCAATACATTTGGATTCGGCGGTCACAATGCAACGGTAATCCTGAAGCGATACGAAGCATAAATGAGCCCTACTGAGAGAAAAAGTAGGCAGTCTCCTGGAATGGTGGTGAGGGTGATGAATTTTGCACAGCTGCAAGAAACGATAGGCTTTCGCTTTCGCGATGAAAGTGTTTTGCGGCAGGCATTCACCCATTCTTCCTACGTGAACGAGCAACGCGGCAAACGAATATCAGACAATGAGCGGCTGGAGTTTTTGGGGGATGCTGTGTTGGAATTGACCGTCTCCCAGTTTTTATATAAAACTTTTCCGAAGATGAGCGAAGGGGAAATGACGAAGCTGCGTGCGGCCATTGTCTGTGAACCTTCTCTCGTCAAGTTTGCTGAACTGTTGAATTTTGGCGATCTCGTATTGCTGGGAAAAGGGGAAGAGCTGACAGGAGGACGTCAGCGACCAGCCTTGCTAGCGGACGTTTTTGAGGCATTTGTAGGTGCGCTTTACTTGGATCAGGGGTTGGATGCTGTCTTTTCTTTTATGGAAAAATACGTTTACCCGCGCATCGACAAGGGAGAGTTTGCCCAGGTAACCGACTTCAAGAGCCAGTTGCAGGAATTTGTTCAACAAGACAATCTGGGAGACATCCATTACCGAATTGTAGAAGAAAAAGGACCAGCTCATAATCGAGAATTCGTATCTGAGGTGCTTTTGAACAATCGTTCGCTTGGCATCGGCTCTGGCCGCTCCAAAAAGGAAGCGGAACAGCAAGCTGCTGCACGAGCGTTGGTCAAGCTGGGGGATAAATAATCACTCGTCAGCGAGAAGGGCTGCATCATCTGCTACAAGATGGTGCAGCTTTTTTCTTTCGAGTGGGAAACATAGGGAAAATACTGCGAGATGACCGCTATCTATGATACACTTACCTACAGATGACCATGTAGGCTCGTAGTAGGTAGCTCCTGTTCGATGCAGGGGCTTCTTTTCGGGTACCATCCGATCCTTGCATGTTTGAAATCTGTCAGTTTGGCAGGCAGTCTTGGATGGTTTCTTAAGGAGGACCGTAAGTATGTATTTGAAACGCCTGGAGCTGGCTGGATTCAAGTCCTTTGCCGATCGCACGGAATTGGAATTTGTACCAGGGGTAACAGCCGTAGTTGGACCGAATGGTAGTGGGAAAAGTAACGTTTCTGATTCGATCCGCTGGGTGCTGGGGGAACAGAGCGCGAAGTCGTTGCGTGGAGCGAAAATGGAAGACATTATTTTCGCGGGTAGTGACAAGCGCAAGCCAGTGAATTTCGCAGAAGTGACACTCACCTTGGACAACACAGATCGTTCACTCGATGTGGAATATTCGGAGGTGTCCGTTACCCGCAGAGTGTATCGTTCTGGTGACAGTGAGTACTACATAAACAACAGATCCTGCCGTCTAAAAGACATCATGGAGCTGTTCATGGATACCGGGCTGGGAAAAGAAGCGTATTCCATTATCGGTCAAGGAAAAATTGAGGAAATTCTCAGTACCAAGTCCGAGGATCGCCGTGGAATATTTGAAGAAGCAGCCGGAATCGTCAAATACAAAACACGTAAGCGCGAGGCAGAGAAAAAGCTCGATGACACCGAGCAAAATCTGGTGCGCATTCACGATATCGTCAGTGAAATTACGGAGCAGATCGGACCTTTGCAGGAGCAGGCAGAAACAGCCAAGACGTACAAGGAGCTTCATCGCAAGCTGATTGAGCATGAAGTAGCTCTTTACGTGCAGCAAATTGAAGCAGCTCATACGAAGTGGGAAGCAGCCACAGGACGCGTAGAGGAACTCAAGCACCTGTTAATCGGACAAACGACCGAAGCATCCAAGCAAGATGCTGATTTGGAGCAAGCGCGTTTTCATGTCACTCAAATTGACCAATCTATCGAAGAGCTGCAACAAGTACTTTTGACAGTCAGTGAAGAGACTGAGAAAGTCGAGGGGCAGCGTGAGGTATTGCGGGAGCGTATGCGCAATCTCAATGCCAATCGTCAGCAAACGATGGAGCAGATGCATCGGATTACTGAGAAGCAGCACGGTCTTGAGGCAGAACTGACAGAAGAACAAGAGCGGGCCAAGGAAGCGGATCGTCGAATGACAGAAGCCCACGCTTCGTTGCAAGAAGCAGAAGGTCAATTTTTTTCCATGGTGCAATCACTGACAGATGATGTAGAGCGTTTGAAGAGTGATTACTTTGAAAAACTCAATGAAATGGCGAATCTGCGTAACGAAAATCGCCATCAAGAGCAGCTTCTCAAGACAAGCGAGGCAAGAGTTGAACGTCAGTTGTCTGGAAAGAAACAGCTCGATCAGGAAGAAGAGCAGCGACAAGCTCAGCTGAGCCAGCTCCAAGATCAACTGGAGAAGATCGTTTCTACCATTCAAGAAACAGCCGTTAGATACAAAGAGCTGGTCGAAGGCATGCGCGAAGGACAAGCCCGCCTCGAAACAGCCCGTCGAGAGCTGCGTCACTGGGAACAAAAGCGGGAAGCCGCGAAGTCGCGTTTTGACATGTTAAAAGAAATGCAGTCGGAGTTCGCAGGGTTTCAGCAAGGGGTAAAAGAAATTTTGAAAGCACGCGAGCGGGGCTTCAAAGGGATCCATGGAGCGGTCGCTGAGCTCGTTGTCGTTCCACAGCAATACGAGACAGCGATGGAAGTCGCATTGGGTGGCGCCCTGCAAAACGTCGTTGTGGACAACGAAGCATCGGGTCGTGCAGCCATTGCTCACTTGAAGCAGCACAATGCAGGGAGGGCGACATTTCTACCGCTCGATGTCATCCGTCCTCGCACCTTGCAGGCAAGCGATAAGCGCCTGCTGGAAGGGGAGAGCGGAGTCGTCGGTATCGCGAGTGAGCTCGTGACCTTTGAGGAAGCGTACCGCCCAATCCTAGAAAGTCTTTTGGGCAGCGTCATTATTACGGAAAAGCTGGAGCAGGCAAACCGTGTCGCTCGTACTCTTGGCTACCGCTATCGCGTCGTGACGCTAGAAGGCGATATCGTGAATGCTGGTGGTTCCATGACCGGGGGGGCCTTGAAAAAGAACAGCACGAACCTGCTTGGACGTAACCGTCAATCAGAAGAGCTGGAAGCGCAGCTGGTAGAAATCGAGCAGGCAATTTCTGGACATACTACTCTAATGGAGCAGCTAACGAAGGAACTGGCGCAAATGGAGCAGGAGCAAGAAGCTCTGCGTACAGAAGGCGAGAGTCTGCGACTGAAAGAACAGGAAGTAAAAGGGCTCTTGCAGCAAAAAGATTCGGAAGGCAGATCCTTGGGCGAGCGAGCAAAGCTTGTTGAACAAGATATTGAAGGCTATCGCCGCGAGATGGAAGAAGCCAAGCGCAAGCAAGAGCAGCTCCAAGCCTCTCTGACTGCCATGGAGCAAGAGGAAAAAGAGCTCGGTGCGCGGATTGCAGAAGCAGAGGCGAAACGCCAGGAGCAGCTCGAATCCAAAGAAGAAATGAATCAAAAAATAACCAGTCTCAAAGTACTGAATGCACAGGTCAAGCAAGAGTATCAATCACGCTTGGAGCAAACCGAACGCTTGCAGGAGCAAAAAAGCCAGTTGCAGCACGAATGGGAAGAACAAAATGCGAACTTGGCATCTCTTGATGAGCTGGAGCGTACGAACGAATCGTCCGGGCTTGAACTGGATCAGCGCATTAGCGAACTGCGACAGGATAAAGACCGTGTAGCTGGCTTGATTCAAGAACGGCGAAGTGAGCGGGCGACTCTCTTTTACAAACAGGAGCAAGTGGAACAGCAGGTGAAGGAAATCCGCCGCGAGGTTAAATCGCTCGAGGAAAAGCTTCATCAGGAAGAAGTAAAAGTCAACCGCAATGAGGTAGAGCTCGATCATCTGTTGAATAAACTCTCCGAAGAATACGAAATGAGCTACGACCTGGCGAAGCAAAAATATCCGGTACGTGGCGAGATTCAGGAAGAGACACAAGTGGTCAATCGTCTCAAAAAGCAGATTGGGGCACTTGGCACTGTGAATCTCGGCGCGATTGAGGAATATGAGCGCTTGTCCGAGCGTCAGCAGTTCTTAAGCTCGCAGGAAGCTGATTTGAATGAAGCAAAAGACATGCTCTATCAAGTGATTCAAGAAATGGACGCTGAGATGTCGCGCCGCTTCAAAGAAACATTTGATGCGATCTCGGAGCAATTCCGCGACGTGTTTGTCCAACTGTTTGGAGGAGGACGCGCAGATCTCGTACTGTCCAACCCAGATAACCTGCTTGAGACGGGTATCGATATCGTGGCACAGCCACCTGGCAAGAAGCTGCAAAATCTTGCGCTCTTATCCGGGGGCGAACGTGCGTTGACTGCAATGGCCTTGCTATTTGCCATCCTGCGTGTGAAGCCAGTACCATTCTGTGTATTGGATGAGGTAGAAGCCGCTTTGGATGAGGCAAACGTTAACCGTTTCGCCGAGTACATGCACCATTTCAGTAACCAGACCCAATTTATTTGCGTCACACATAGAAAAGGCACCATGGAGAGCGCAGACGTGCTCTACGGTATCACGATGCAGGAGGGCGGCGTGTCCAAACTTGTCTCCGTGAAGCTAGAGGACAGTGACAATTTTATCGAATCAGCCTCGTAAACGGATTTGCCATTCAATTGATATTACCCGCAAAGGAAGATGAATATGAGTTTTTTCAAGCGCCTTCGTGATACTATTGTCCAAAAGTCCGAAGAGGTCACCCAGAAGTTTACGGATGGCCTGGCGAAAACGAGAGACCTGCTAGTAGAAAAAGTAGAGGATCTCGTACGTCGCTATAAAAAGATCGACGATGACTTTTTCGATGAATTAGAAGAAATCTTGATTACGTCCGATGTTGGCGTCAATACCGTGATGGAGCTCATTGACGACCTGCGGACAGAAGTACGCAAGCAAAAAATCGAGAATGCGATCGATCTGCAGCCAATTCTCTCAGAAAAACTGGTTGCCCTTTTGAAAAATGATGATGCTGCGGATACGACTCTGAACGTAGAGGACGGTCGCCTGAACGTCATTTTGTTCGTAGGGGTAAACGGAGTAGGGAAAACGACCACGATCGGTAAAATGGCGCATATGTTCAAGCAGCAGAATAAAAAAGTACTGCTGGCAGCGGGTGACACGTTCCGCGCGGCAGCGATTGAACAGCTGGAAGTCTGGGGAGAGCGCGTAGGTGTCGACGTAATCAAGCAGCAGCAAGGCTCTGATCCGGCAGCAGTAATCTACGATGCGATTCAGGCAGCGAAATCCCGACAGGTCGATGTGCTGTTGTGCGATACTGCAGGCCGCTTGCAAAACAAAGTCAATCTCATGGAAGAGCTGGCGAAGGTTCACCGCGTATTGCAGCGCGAATTGCCAGGAGCTCCGCACGAGGTCCTGCTAGTTTTGGACGCTACGACTGGGCAAAATGCGCTTTCACAGGCGAAAACGTTTGGACAGTCTGCTGGTGTAACAGGTTTAGTCCTGACCAAACTGGATGGTACAGCAAAGGGCGGTATCGTCATTGCGATTCGCAACGAGCTGAACATTCCTGTGAAATACGTCGGTTTGGGTGAAAGAATGGATGACTTGCAGCAGTTTGATCCCGAGCAATTTGTGCATGCCCTGTTTGCTGGATTGATTCAAAAAGATGAAACAGAACAGCAGGAAAACGCGTAAAAACATAGTGTTTCGATGATGAAAAAATGATGTCAATAAAAAACCTTGACACTAGGTGTGGAATTAGGTACTATAATCTACGTGCTGTAAAGAAAAAGTCTTTACAGTTTGAATCGAGTACCTCATAGCAAAGGATTGGTTTCATGTTAGAAAAGACCAATCAAGTCAACCTCTTGTTTGACTTTTACGCGCCGCTACTCAAGGGCAAGCAGCGAGAATATCTTGAGCTGTACTATCTGGACGATTTATCGCTCGGAGAAATTGCCGAGATGCATGAAGTTAGCCGCCAAGCTGTTTATGATCATATTAAGCGGGCAGAGAAGCAACTGTTTGAATACGATCAGAAGCTTCACCTCGCCGAACGTCATGAAAACCGCATGGCAGTGTTGAATCGCATGACTGAGCTTGTGACTGAGCTGTCGGAGAGCGAGACAAGAGACGAGCTGAACACTTTGCTCCACCAACTGTCAGAGATGGATTAGGAGGGCTCGCATGGCGTTTGAGAGCTTAGCCAATCGGCTGCAAAACGCGTTTGACAAACTGCGCGGCAGAGGGAAAATAGACGAGACCATCGTGAATGAAGCGATGCGTGAAGTTCGTCTAGCCTTGCTGGAAGCAGACGTTAACTTTAAAGTAGTAAAAGACTTCGTTGCTCGCGTCAAGGAGCGCGCAGTCGGTCAGGAAGTCATGAAAAGCCTGACTCCTGGTCAAATGGTGATCAAAATCGTGAATGAAGAGTTGGTCGCTCTGATGGGTGGCAACGTCGCTCAGCTCACGATGGCGAACCGACCGCCGACTGTCATCATGATGGCAGGTCTGCAAGGGGCAGGTAAAACGACCACAACTGGTAAGCTGGCGAAGTACTTGCAAAAGCAAAACCGCAAGCCGCTTCTGGTAGCGGGAGACATTTACCGTCCTGCTGCGATCAAGCAGCTTCAGGTTTTAGGGGATCAACTAAATGTTCCCGTCTTCACTCTCGGTGATCAAGTCAGTCCTGTCGATATCGCTCGCCAAGCGATTGAACATGCGAAGACGAATCATCTCGACGTAGTTCTCATCGATACTGCAGGTCGCCTGCACATTGATGAAGCACTGATGGACGAGTTGAAACAGATTCGCGAAGTAACCAAGCCCGATGAGATTTTGCTCGTCGTGGATGCGATGACAGGTCAAGATGCCGTCAATGTAGCAGAGAGCTTTAATAGCCAGCTCGAACTGACTGGTGTGGTTCTCACAAAGCTCGACGGTGATACCCGAGGCGGTGCGGCACTTTCCGTCAAAGCTGTCACTGGCAAGCCGATCAAATTCGCGGCGATGGGTGAAAAGCTTGATGCGCTTGAACCGTTCCATCCGGATCGCATGGCTTCCCGTATCTTGGGTATGGGTGACGTGCTCAGCCTGATTGAAAAAGCACAGGCATCCGTGGATGAAGACAAAGCACGCGATATGGAACGCCAAATGCGTCAAGGTGAGTTTACCTTCGACATGTTTCTGGATTCCATGCAGCAGCTTCGTAACCTGGGTCCTTTTGAAGACATTCTCGGCATGCTGCCAGGAATGAACAAGATGAAGGGCAAAATGAACGTGGATGAGAAGCAGATTGCCCGCGTTGAAGCGATCGCCAAATCCATGACCAAACAAGAGCGCGCTAATCCTGATTTATTGAATGCCAACCGTCGCAAGCGCATCGCAAGCGGAAGTGGAACAAGCATTCAAGAAGTCAATCGCTTCCTCAAGCAATTTGAGGAAATGAAAAAGATGATGAAGCAATTCTCAGGCGCTGCTGACAAGATGGTCAAGAAGTCGAAGAAAAAAGGCTTAGGATTACCGTTCATGGGTAAAGGCGGAGGCAACAACCAAGGCGGGATGAACTTCCCCTTTAACTTCAAACCACCGTTCAAGTGAGTAGGCATGATCTCTTCGCGACACTGACTTGTCAGCTGGCCGCGATGGTTCAGATATAGTAGCACCAACGCAGATGCTCTTCTAGCGTTGATTAATACAGGAGGTGACACAACATGGCAGTAAAAATCCGTCTGAAGCGTATGGGTTCCAAGAAAGCTCCTTTCTACCGTGTAGTAGTAGCTGACTCTCGTTCCCCTCGTGATGGCCGTTTCATTGAAGAAATCGGTTACTATAATCCGGTTGCACAACCGGCAGTGGTGAAAATTGATACCGACAAAGCGGTACAATGGATCCTGAATGGTGCAGCTCCGACTGATACCGTTCGTAACCTTCTCTCCAAAGAAGGCGTTATGGCTAAAGTGCACGAAACCAAATACGGCAAATAAGTCGGTCATCTGGAGGTTTGATGATGAAAGCGCTGGTCGAAACGATCGCTAAAGCTCTCGTCGATCATCCGAATGAGGTTCGTGTTAACGCAGTGGACAAAGAGCGAACCCTCGTCTTTGAATTGTCGGTGCACCCTGATGATATGGGGAAGATTATTGGCAAGCAAGGTCGAATCGCGAAAGCCCTGCGCACGGTCGTGATCGCTGCTTCCGTGGAAACGGACAAGCGTGTCACGGTTGAAATTGTATGAGAAAAGGCTGGGAGCTTTCCCAGTCTTTTTTCTAGTATCCAAGATGCTCATAATCCATGATGCTTTTTCCGAAAGGAGTGGCGAAGGTGCTTACTATATTTCGGACAGTACAAGTCAAACTGATCATTACGGAAACATCACGTGCTGCTCTCATTGATCAGTACAGCCAGAGACTTCGTTTGCAGCGTAAAGAGTGGGAGCAGTGGCAGTTTCAATCGAAAAAGCTTTTAACCGAGGCGAAGAAAAAGTCTGCGGATACATATGCATTGGCGCAAGAAAAAATCGCGCAGGAAGAGCGTCGACGCAAGGAAAAAATAGATAACCTGACATATACTCTCCAGCAGGTAGAGAATCTCCCAGAGGGTAGCGAGATCGATTACCAGACTGTTCAAAGCCCTGTCACGATTCAAGAGGGCGATGTATGGGATGAAATAATGTCCGGAACGGAAATCATGATAAAAGATGGCCTGGTGCATGAGATTCGGTTACAAACGAATAATGGGAACAAAGAAAAGGAGGAATGAACACGTTGAGCCAAAATAGTTTTTACGGAGTAGGCAAACTGGTTAATACGCATGGCCTGCGTGGTGAAGTGCGTGTAACACCAACGACTGACTTTGCAGATCAGCGTTTTCGCAAAGGAAATGAGCTGTACTTGTTCCATCCGACACTTAGTGAGCCGCTAAAATTGAAAATCGCTTCTCGCCGCTCTCATAAAAATTTTGAAATTGTGAGCTTTCATGGCTATGAGCATATTAACGATGTCGAGAAGTACAAGGGCGGAGAGTTGAAAATTCCAGAGGAAGCGTTGATGGAATTAGAAGAGGACGAGTTCTACATTCATCAGCTCGTCGGATGCGTTGTGGTAACCGACGAGGGCGAAGAACTGGGAAAAATCGTGGATGTCATGCAGCCAGGAGCAAACGATGTGTGGGTAGTGAAGGGGAAACGCGGAGAAATTCTGCTGCCGTACATCGATGAATGCATCAAGGAAGTGGACATCGCGAACAAACGTGTGGTCTGCCATCTGATGGAAGGCTTGCTGTAGGAGGAACTTCAGATGCGGATCGATATTTTTACGCTCTTTCCCGAAATGTTTACAGGTGTTTTGTCCAGCAGCATTTTGGGAAAGGCAAACGAAAGAGAACTGGTTGATTTTCACGTCACCAATTTTCGCGATTTCTCTGAGAGCAAGCACGGTACGGTAGACGACACCCCTTATGGCGGTGGCGGAGGAATGGTCTTGAAGCCAGAGCCGTTGTTCCGGGCCGTAGAAGCCTTGACGGGAGAGAAAAAACCCCGAGTGATTCTAATGTGTCCACAGGGTGTGCCTTATCATCAGAAGCTGGCAGAAGAGTTGGCACAAGAAGAACATCTTGTCTTCATTTGCGGTCATTATGAAGGGTACGACGAGCGAATTCGGGAGCATCTCGTCACAGATGAAATTTCGATTGGCGACTACGTTCTGACAGGGGGAGAGCTTGCGGCGATGGTGGTCATTGACAGTGTCGTTCGTTTGCAACCAGGAGCGTTGGGCAACCAGACGTCAGCTGTCGAAGATTCCTTTTCAACGGGACTGCTCGAATACCCTCATTACACAAGACCGGCTGAGTTTCGTGGCTGGAAGGTGCCAGACGTACTGTTGTCGGGGCACCACGCCAATATTGAAAGCTGGCGGTTAAAAGAGTCGTTGCGTCGAACAAAAGCACGGCGTCCAGATTTGTTGGAAAAGCTTGCGCTGACAGCTGAAATGAAAAAGCTATTGGCTGAATTGGAACAAGAAAAAAAGTAGGGAACAAATAGGAGAAGAGTCTTGTTGTTTTGTGCCTACTGTGTTACTATATTTCTTGTGGCAATTTTGCCCGCTGACTAAGGCGGTCCGCTACTCGTAACGCAGCCTAAGCGGCTGGACCTATGGGTTAGACGAGTAAGAACGTCTATCGGAAGGAGGAAATTCAAATGAACCAAATTATCCGTGAACTGGAAAAAGCGCAATTGAAACAGGACATTCCTGCGTTCCGACCTGGTGACACTGTTCGTGTACACGTTAAGGTTATCGAGGGTCAGCGTGAGCGTATCCAGCTGTTCGAAGGCGTATGCATTCGCCGTCGCGGTACAGGTGTCAGCGAAACATTTACTGCTCGTAAGATTTCTTACGGCGTAGGTGTTGAGCGTACATTCCCAGTACACACGCCTAAGATCGACAAGATCGAAATCGTGCGTCATGGTAAAGTACGTCGCGCGAAACTGTACTATCTGCGCGATCGCGTAGGTAAAGCAGCTCGTATTAAAGAAATTCGTCGATAAGCGTAACGCTTAGAAAGAGGACTGGCCTGCTTGCCAGGCCTCTTTTTTCCATTTAAAGATAGGAAATAAAATAGTTCATCTTGACATATGTTACAGCTAAAGGTTGGACGAGCTTTCATGGGAGGATCGTAAGTCATGAGCGAAGAAATAACCTCCAGTCATAAGAAGAAAAATGAACTATGGGAATGGATAAAGGCACTTGGGATCGCCTTAGTCTTGGCGTTTATCATTCGTACCTTTTTGTTCGCCCCGTTTATTGTAGAAGGCGAATCCATGGAAAGTACATTACATAATAGCGAAAAATTAGTGGTAAACAAGGCTATTTACTTTTTGCAAGATCCAAAGCCTGGTGAAATCATCGTGTTCCATGCTGAAAAGGAGCGGGATTACATCAAGAGAGTCATTGCTGTTGAGGGTGATACAGTTGAGGTCAAAAGCGATCAGCTGCTGGTCAATGGCAAAGTGGTAGAGGAACCGTATCTTGCACAATTAAAAGAACAAGCGAAGCAGCAGGGAGAACCGTTCTTTACCCACGATTTTCCCCCAGTCCAAATACCAGCAGATCATATCTTTGTGATGGGCGACAACAGGTTGAACAGTCATGACAGCAGAGCCATCGGTCCTGTTGCCGTCAGTACGCTCGTTGGTAGAGCTGAATTTACATTTTGGCCGGTTGCGGGAATTCGCTTGACAAGATAACGCAAAGCTTCAAGGTAGGTGAGACATCATGACGATCCAATGGTTTCCTGGCCATATGGCTAAAGCACGTCGTCAAGTAACGGAAAAGCTAAAATTAATCGATGTAGTCATTGAGCTTCTGGATGCACGTCTGCCGCTTTCCAGCCGTAATCCGATGATTGACGAGATTGTCAGTGATAAACCACGTTTGATATTACTTAACAAAGCAGATTTGGCGGATGAACGGGCAACAGATGAGTGGATTGCTTATTTTCGCAAACAAGGCATTCGCACATTGCCGATTGATGCCCTGAGTGGAAAAGGTGTCAGCAAGCTGCCAGAAATGTGTAAGGAGCTAGCTGCTGACATGCTGGCAAAGCGCAGTGAGCGGGGGATGCAAGGGCGTGCCATCCGCATCATGATCTTGGGAATCCCCAATGTCGGGAAGTCTTCCCTCATAAACCGTTTGTCCAAGCGCTCCGTAGCGGCAACAGGTGATCGTCCAGCGGTAACCAAGGCGCAACAATGGGTAAAAATGGGCGATACACTAGAGCTGCTCGATACACCTGGTATTCTTTGGCCGAAATTTGAAGATCAGATGGTAGGTCTGCGATTGGCGGCAAGCGGCGCAATTAAAGACGAGCTCATTGATTTTACGGAGGTAGCATTATTTGTCATCAGCTACATGATGCACTACTATCCGGAACGCCTGATCGAACGCTTCAAGCTAAAAGAATTGCCTGAGGATCGGGTAGAAATGCTCGAAGAAATCGGGAAGAAGCGCGGATGTCTCGTTTCTGGCGGAAATATCGACTACGACAAGGCAGCGGAAATTTTCCTGCGTGAGCTGCGTTCCGGCAAGCTGGGAACGATCTCTGTCGAGCGCCCGATTGACTGGGAAATGGACGAACCGATTGGTAAGCCAGTATCTTTCCCAGAATAAGCTTTTCAGCCATCAAAAACCTGTCTATCGACATATACGGTAGGCAGGTTTTTTACTATGAGAGGATGTTCATAAAGCCGTCTTTTTGAACTGGCACTTTGAGGATCAGTAAGGAGAAATGAGTCAATGAATCTAGCGGATATGTCGATAAAAGAAATACGAGTGAAGATGGAAAAGTTGGACGAGGTACCCAAAGATTTTTTACAATTGCTGAAAGAAGATAAAAGAGCGGGTGTACAGACTCTCGCGAAGCAGGCCGAGGCAGCGATTACACGTCAAGAAAAGCTAGCACAGATGTGGGCTGACATGACCGTATATGAGAAAGCCATGCTTGATAAGGGGCATCAATACATATTCGGGGTAGATGAAGTCGGAAGAGGACCATTGGCTGGTCCGGTTGTCGCGTGTGCCGTGTGCCTGCCCAAGGATTTTTACTTGCCAGGCCTGAATGACTCGAAGAAGATACCCGTATCTACTCGGGAAGCTTTTTGCGAAATCATTCAAAGAGATGCACTTGCTGTGGGAATCGGAATTGTCGATGCAGCAAGAATCGATGCGATCAATATATTAGCTGCAACAAAAGAGGCAATGAAGCTGGCGATCCAACAGGCAGGTAAAGCGCCAGATGCTTTACTGATTGACGCCGTGCAGCTAACCGGGATGGATTGCGAGCAGGTTCCGATTATCGGGGGAGATGCCAAGAGTGTCTCGATTGCAGCCGCATCGATCGTAGCGAAGGTCACCCGAGATCGATTGATGGCCCAGTATGCCGAACAATATCCAGCCTATGGCTTTGACAAACACGCAGGCTACGGCACCCCTGAGCATCTGGTAGCAATCGCTCGATTTGGACCTACTCCGATTCATCGCAAGACATTCACTGGCGTAAAAGAACACGCCTAAAAAGTGCTAGTAACATATTGCTTATAGGAGGAGGATCTGCATGTTTTCCCCGTCGCAACTTATTCAATCATTCGTGCAAAAAGCACCCATATCCGCTCCGAAGCCGGTTGAGCTTACTCCCGGACAAGTGTTTAAAGGCACGGTAATAAAGCATTACCCGGACAATATGGCGCTCGTACAAGTCGGGGGAATGCAGGTTCAGGCTAAAATGGAAGCAAATCTGGAACCGGGCCAAAAAGCTTGGCTGCAGGTCCAGCCATCAACTGGTGTCGTTACGTTGAAGGTTTTGGAAAGCGTCGGGGAAGGAACTGGCAAAGACGCATCTCTAGAAGGGCTGATGCGGTCACTTGGGATTGTTGATACGAAAGAGAACAAAGCGATCGTGCAAGCTCTATTGGGTTCAAATCTTCCTGTCAGTAAGGAAACCATACAAGCTTTTTCAGCAGTTGCTGGGCGATTAGGCGTAGACAATGCCACCATTGAGGCGTTCATGACTGCCATGAAACGAAATCTGCCGCTTACTCCCGATACGATTGCAGGGCTCAAAGCTTTTTTATCAGACAGGCCGATGGGTCAGCTGATACAAAACCTGCTGCAGCAAGCCACGCTCTTTTTAGATAACGAGGGACAGTCTTCACAGACGGCGGCTGGTACATTGCCGCAAAGCCAATCACAACAAGTACCCGGACAAGCCAATGCAGCAACAGGAGATGTCAAACAGCTCGTTAGTCAGTTAAAAGAAAAATTGACGGGACTCTCTTTACTCATCACGGGAAACGCAGACAAGGGACTGGCAGTCAAACAAATGCCACAAGGGACCGAGCCCAATCAAAGTGCTTCGCAGAACGCGACTGGAGGAAGCCAAACTCAGCCGTTGCCTGCGAAGAGTGGTCAGCCTTTATCGCAAGTGCAATCCACACCTCAACCATCAATGCAGACTTTCAGTAATACACCATCACAAGCTGTTTCAGCAAGTGCTCCCACAGAGACAGTCCCTGGACCAAACGCTGCCGGTAAGCAGGTAGACTCGCTCCAAAGGGACATGACCGGAAAAAGTAATCAGTTGGTACCTAACCAGACCAGTGGTCCAAGCGTCGAGTCAAAAATGGTTCGAAATGAGCCATTGACCATTCCTCAGTCATCACAGATGAATCAGGAGCCGATCCAAAACAAGCAGATGGCAGAGCAAAGGGCGGTAACGACAGATGGAGGGCAAAAAGTCATTCCACAAATGGTGTCTCAAGCATCTGGTGCAGTGAACAACTCCACATCTGCTAATCCGATTGCTGAATTGTTTCGTCATTTAGGTGTAACCCACGAGAGAGAATTGATGGGCCAGGCATTTTCACAAGGGTCGATCGATTCCCATTCAGTAAAGCAGATGGATACAGTCAAATCCCTCTTGCTGCAAATCAGTCAAACGCCAGCTCAGGCACTTCCAACGGCCTTGCGTGAAGCGGCAGATCAACTACTGCAACAAGTGACCGGACAACAGTTGATGATGGTACAGCCCTCTAACCAAGCTTTGTCTCAAATCGTTTTGCAAATTCCGATTCGCCAAGCGGAGGGGGATGAGACGGCTTTTGTCCAAATTGAGTCGAAAAAGCAAGGCTCGGGACAGCTTGATCCGGAGAACTGTCGTCTTTTCTTTCATTTGGAACTCCAAAGTATGGGGACAACCATGATAGATGTAAGTATCGTAAATCGAATCGTTAACTTGCAAATTTTTAACGATACACCATGGGTTGAAGCACTCATTCAAGGGTCCAAAGACCGTTTTGCTGACCAATTACAGGATGTTGGTTACCATCTATCTGCTATGAGGGTCCAGCCAGTCCCGGCCGAGCGCGGCAAGTCGACTGGTCCGATCCAAGCCAAAGGCCCGATTCTGGCTGACTATAAAGGGGTTGACCTTCGCGTATGAAGCCGGCATCCTCTTCAGAGCAAAAACGCAAACAGGCTGTTGCGCTAAAATACCAGGCGGGTATCATGGAAGCGCCAAAGATTGTGGCAAAAGGCAAGGGGTACGTGGCTGACAATATACTGAAGACAGCAAAGGAGCATGATATACCGGTACAGGAGGACCCATCACTCGTAGAGGTTTTGGGCAAACTGGATTTGGATCAACAAATTCCTCCCCAGCTGTATCAAGTTGTGGCAGAAATTCTTGCTTTTGTCTATCGCATTGATAAAGGCGGAGGAACCCAAAAATGAGCGATCGCCGCCGTCTTCTTGGTCAAAGAGGAGAACAGCTTGCTGAAAGTTATTTAGTGAGCAAGGGGCTCCGCATTGTCGATCGAAATGTGCGAACAAAACGTGGAGAAATGGATTTGATCGCGCTAGACGGAAACTGTTTGGTTTTCATTGAGGTCCGAACGAGGAGCAGCCAATTTTATGGAACAGCGAGCGAGTCCATTACTTGGAAGAAGAAACAGAAACTGCGCGAGCTTGCTATCGAATACTTGCAAAAAAACGCACAGCCAATTCCAGCGTTTCGTTTTGACGTCATCGCGATTTTCACCGGTGCATCAACGCAAGGTGGAGACTTCATGAAGCCAGTCATTGAGCATTATGAGAGTGCTTTCTAGGAAAAACGGGCTCCTGACCACGAATATATTGGGGATATGTCTACAGCATCAGTCGCAGAGCCAGCGTACTATGTACTGTACTCGACGCGATGAAACTCCTCCAAGCATCAACATTCGCTTTCCGGCTCAAAAGCTGGGAAGCATTTTTTTTTGATGAAACGGATCTATTCGTTCAGACAAGCCTATAACTGGCATTGTTTTTGCTTTTGAATTCGGTTTATTAACAATCGTTTGAAAGAAAAACAAATGTTTTTCAAAAAAATAGCGGATTTGGTGTGACATTTTTCCATCTCATTCGTCAATACAAGTATAGGAAATAATTTGGAGGTAAAAACATGAAAAAGATGAAAAGTAACTTAATGAAAAACGTCTCCTTAGCGGTTGCAACTATTTGTACTGTTCAATTTTCAGTGACAGGTATTGCTTCAGCACAAGTCGTGACACCACAACCTCTAGAAGCTTATAGCGTAGTAGCAAGCTCAGTTTCTAATGGCTTGAAGGCAAGCGTAAGCTCGGTGAATGTCACGATTGGAGATTCAGAAACCATTCGCCTTACTTATAATGGCAGTCCTATCGATAATGCATTGGTCGATTGGGAAATTGGCAGCTCCAGCATCGCTTCTGTCAGCAATGGCGTGGTGTACGGTAAGAAAGTAGGAACGACTGTTGCTACAGCTAGATACAACGGTTATCGAGTTACAGTTAGAGTGACTGTTGACAGAGCTCAGACTCTCGAAGCAACGAAAACAGAGGTTTCTGTTAAAAAAGGCAAAAAAACAAACGTTAGTTTGAAATTTGCAGGCAGCAGTCTCCCTGGATCAAGAGCGACTTGGAAAACCGCGGATAAAACTGTCGCAACTGTTGACGATGGTGAAATTAAAGGTGTAGGACAAGGAAGCACAGTCATTACTGCTAGCTACAAAGACCAAGAAGTAGAAATCCGGGTTGATGTTGAAGGCGGAAATTCAGATGGTAAGCTGGAAGCAGATGTTACCAAGCTGAAAATGGAAAAAGGCGATAAAGAAACGATTAAGTTGACATATGACGACGATAAACTTTCTGGTTCAAAAGCAACCTGGAAAACTTCGAAGTCCTCTGTAGCAACTGTAAACGATGATGGTGTTGTTACTGCAAAAGGCAAAGGTACAGCAACGATCACTGCAAAATACAAAGGCTACGAAGTAGAGGTTGAGGTTTACGTAGATACAGACAGTTCTGGTAAACTGGAAGCAGATGAAACCAGCATTTCTTTGAAAAAAGGCGACAGAGACACGATTCAGCTAACTTATGATGATGAAAGATTGTCTGGATCAAAAGCAACATGGAAAACATCCAACTCCAGCGTGGCAACTGTTGATGATGGTGTCGTTACGGCAAAAGGCCAAGGAACAGCTACCATTACAGCATCATACAAAGGCGATAAGGTCGAAATTCGTGTAAATGTCGATTACAACAACTCTGGTAAATTGGAAGTAAACGACAGCACGATCTCCTTGAAAAAAGGGGAAAGAGAAACCGTAACATTGAAATATGATGGTTCTAGCATTGGTAACTCGAGTGCATCTTGGTCCACATCCCGATCCTCAGTAGCAACAGTGAGCAGCTCTGGTACGATTACAGCAACAGGTAAAGGTAAAGCTACCATTACTGCTCAATACAAGGGCGAAAAAGTAGAAATTGAAGTGACTGTCGATAGCTCCTCAGGAATGCTGGAAGCAGACGATACGAGCGTCACCTTGAAAAAAGGCGAGAGAGAAACTGTAAAACTGAGATATGATGGCGACACAATTAGCAATTCAAAAGCGTCTTGGAAAACCTCTAAATCTTCCGTAGCAACTGTTACCAGCAGTGGTACCATTACAGCAAAAGGTAAAGGTACGGCAACCATTACAGCTACGTATAAAGGCGAAAAAGTTGAAATTGAAGTAAAAGTTGACAGCAAAAGCTCAGGCAAGCTGGAAGCAGATGACACAAGCATTACCATTAAAAAGGGTGACTCCGAAAAGATCAAACTCACCTATGATGGCGATGACATCAGCAGCACTAAAGCGAAATGGAAGTCCAATAAATCATCCGTAGCGTCAGTATCCAGCAGCGGTTCGGTAAAAGGTAAAAAGAAAGGTAAGGCCACTATTACAGCTGAATACAAAGGCTATGAAGTGGAAATCGAAGTAACGGTAAAATAATGGATGACAGGAAACTCGCTGAATCGTAACTGATTCAGCGAGTTTTTTTCCAAAAGAAAGGAAATCCTGTTACTTGTTGAAGAGGAGGAATGAGTCATGAGAGAGACTATCTTGGAAAAATTAAAAGAAATCGAACAAGCGCATGGCTTAAAAATATTGTTTGCTGTTGAATCAGGAAGCCGGGCATGGGGATTTCCGTCAAAAGATAGTGATTATGATGTACGTTTTGTCTATGTGAAGAAACCGGAATGGTATTTGTCCATTGACGAGAAACGGGATGTTGTAGAAGTACCAATCAATGACCTCTTAGATATAAACGGCTGGGATATTCGAAAAGCCCTCAAGCTATATCGAAAATCGAATCCGCCCCTACAAGAATGGCTTGTGTCAGATATTGTTTATCTCGATACGCTAGGCTTTCGAGATGAGCTGGTAAGGTTGCAAGGGGAAGTATTTTCGCCAAAGGCTTCTTTGTATCATTATCTCAGTATGGCAAAAGGAAATTTTCGGGACTATCTGCAAGGTGAGCAAGTCAAAATCAAAAAATACTTTTACGTGTTACGCCCGATTCTCGCTTGTATCTGGATTGAAACGTATCATACGAATCCCCCGATTGGATTTGATCGGCTAGTTGCAGAGCTGATAACGGATTCGACGCTAAAAGGTAAAATTTCTGAGCTGCTCCAAAGAAAAATAGCTGGCGATGAGTTGAACCTGGAGCCAAGAATCGAAGAGCTTCACCACTTTATTGAGGATCAAATTGAGCGTCTGACTGCACTGACTAGCCAATATACAAATGATCTGGCGGACCCAACAGATAAGCTGGATGAAATATTTCGGAAGTATTTACAGAAGGCGTGGAATCTCAGCTAGGCATCATCGGAAAGTATGTTAGCGATGGAGGTATAGGCATACATGGAAGATCACATTCGAAAACATATCAAGCATCCTATCGAAATACACATTTATGAACCGGATAAACCGTACGGGTGTCTCTCCAATTTCTCTCGTCATCCAATAGAGTTAGAAGGGAAAATATGGCCAACAACCGAGCACTATTTTCAAGCAAAGAAATGTTCAGGGACCATCGATGAAGAAGAGATCATGTGTAATGCTTTACAAGCAAAAGTAGAACAGTACCCTGTCATTCGTGAAATTCTTCTCTCCACTGGGGACGCGACCCTGATCGAACGTACGGAAGATGACGCTATCAGGATGGGAGACAGCGAAAGTGGTGATCAAAATAATCTGGGAAAATTGTGGATGGAAGTACGTGAAAGCCTAGAGGAGTATCAACCGCATTTCTATTTGCCACCATGGATAGTGTTTCCAGAAGAGCATCCTTATAGTTTGTTTTGGCGGATGGGATTTGGTGAGGACTATGTCATGCATTATTGGCCATGGTTAGAGAAAAGGAGCGAGAATGCCAGGAAAGAGTATGACGCTTATTTTCCGGTACCAGAGGAATGGAAGTTTGAAGATTTGGATGAGGAGGAAGAATGAAGCTACTGTTCATTTGCAGCAGAAATAAATGGACGTATCAAGGTAACAGGTGGTCTTATCGGCTGGGCTGATCTCATTTTTTGTAGGGAGAAAAACATGTAAGGCGGTTACAAGAAAAGTTTAGCTCGGAACTGATGGATAAAAGGATCATTTGCTTGGGCATTCCTGATGAATACATGTACATGGATGAGGAGCTGATCGAGATATTAAAATCGAGTGTTTCCGCATATGTAGAGATTCCGGATTAAGCTGTTAGTAGCTGTTGTCGATGTATACTCGATTATTTTGTATAATGGGGATGATATGGCTCGATGGCACTATCCATACTTATCGTAAAGTGAGGACTTTCACCATGAAGAAAAAACTAGTACTGGTTCTAGATGTTGAAATAGCAGACAAAGCGGATATGCAGGAACTGGCCGATTCTATGTCTACAGCGATTCAATCCGTGGAAGGGATTGCCTTACAAGACCTGGTTATGTTTGATAACGATGAAAACAATGCGGACAAGCTAATTGCGAACATAAAAAAACAAATGTCCTAAAAAGGGGAGCAGTCTTGTGTTTTTCGTTTATGTTCTGGCTTACCTAATTGTTGCGCTCCTCTATGGATTTTGGACGATGAAAAGCGGACAGCTATGGGTTCGAGTAACAGGAAATTTCATCGTTCACTTATTTATTGCTGCAATAGTGAGTCTCGGTTACTTTTTTGCATAAAAGAAGTGGCTATGACCTGTAATGGGAGATGAGTGTATGGATTATCAAAAATTAAGTAAAGAATTGTCCTATGCGCTTCGTCATGCACCCCATGAATACGAGCTTGAGTTAGACGAACAAGGATGGGTTCCTATCAATCAATTGCTTTTGTCACTTCATGAACAGCGCAAGTGGCGAGCGGTTACCGAAAAAGATTTACATACGATGATTACGTTATCAGAAAAAAAGCGCCATGAGATCAACCAAGGCAAAATTCGAGCCCTCTATGGACATTCAGTGCCACAAAAGATTCAAAAGGAAGAAAAAGAACCACCTGCGTATCTTTTTCATGGCACGCCGCAAAGATTCCTCGATTCTATTTTGGCTAGCGGGCTTGTTCCAAAAGGAAGACAGTACGTGCATCTGTCTGAAGACGTCCAAACAGCACAGCAGGTTGGGAAAAGACGAGATGATCATCCCGTACTTTTGCGAATCGATGCGAGGCAAGCTTGGCAAGACGGCGTGAAGTTTTACCATGGAAATGAGCTCGTGTGGTTAGCAGATCACGTGCAAAAAGAGTACATATCTGTCTATCAGAAGTAGGTCGATTTGCTCAAGAAAGAACATCGCAGCATGAGAAAAGACTCGCATTCGATTGCGGGTCTTTCTTATTATCGGAGGTAAAAACGGTATGGAATTGTTGTTTGCTATTTTACTGATGGCAGGACTTTTTGCGATCTACGACGCGATTCGGAAGCTGAACCAGAACGTCATAACGCAGGTGGATCAAAACCAGCGGATCATTGAACTACTGAATGAACTGAAGAGAAAGCAGTGAGGATATTAGGGTGACTGAGCTCAAGTGCGCAGCTGTCACGATAGGGTATTCATGGAGTGATGGTGAACGGTTTTTTTACATATTCCGCATGATGATTACCAGAGTGGTAGTAAACTTCTCCAGCGACTTTACGTAAAACGGCTACATATTTTGGAATTAGGACCTCGAGGACATAATCCGAATTGTATTTGTCTTGTTCGTAGTCGATGAGTGGAAAATCACTAATCAGGAGTAAACTGTAATTACATCCATCTGGTACGGTTCTGTCCCATTCCTGAAGATTTTCAGAAAGGTACGGCCAAGATATATTGATCTGAATATGGTCCCGATCATAAGTCCAGGACCAGCGATTATCGTTTTCCCCATCAAATTCAAATGGTTTCAGCAATAATACACGTTCTAAATCGTTGGATAAAGTAATGAGGTCCAGGTCGCTGTAAAAGGAAATGCGTTCAAAAATTCTCAATCCAGTTCACCTTTCTTCTTACGCTTTTTCGTAAAGATAAAGGATACCCTCGTCGATCGACCAACCACGTAATGAATGCCTCCAATCGCTTGTTTGCGAGGGTAAGTATTTTTCGAGATCATGTAAGATTTTTTCCCAATCTGGATCACTATCATTAATCTCAATGGACTCCCCGTATACCAAGTCAAAAACGAGGTAACCCATTTCATATTCAATACAATCGATCTTATAGTAAGAGACACTGTATACTTCGTCCCAGTCGATATGAAAAGGTTTAGCATGTTCGTAGTGGATGGAAATTTGATGGCGATCCACAGAAAAAATCAACTAAAACCAACTCCTTACCTGTTTAATTGCAGTATACCTGTTGGAGTGAGAGGTTTCCATAAATGTATGGAGGAATGGATAGTCCGTTCAAAAATGGAAATCAATGTGCTTTACAAGTAATGGCCTGTATTTTCTCCTAGTTATTAGAAAGATAAAATGATTGATATATCAATAATTTATCTAGAGGAGATGTAAAATGAAAAATTGGGTTCCATTGTCGGATGAGCAATATCGTCTAGTGTGGGGTAAATTTTATAAGGATTTCAATTTCAAACCAAGTATCCATAGCAGTGATTGGCCTTCCTATCGTTTACCGATTCCTTTTGTTTCTTTTGATATTACCGAATATACGGATGACGATATCGATGATCTTGAGGAGAAGTGTATTACCAATTTTAGAGCGGTGACAGAGTCTGACAAATATATCTATGCACTTGATTGGCAACACCAATCCTACCTCTACAATCCGCATCTAGAGAATGGTAATGCAAGTGGAAGAATAGGGTTTTACCCAGATGGTGATTATTACTTCTTTTTGAATAAAGATTTTAAGTGGGGATACTTAGGGCATCCCTGGGAGCAATCCATTAGTATTTTTGGAGAAGAACTGATTCATCAGTTTGAAATGAATAGACCAACTATATTTGGGAAGATAGTGCGTAGTAATCGATGAAGTATTAGTCTAATTAGTGCGATATCTAAAACAACATGGTAGCTGGATGCTAGATTCCATTTTTATTTTACAAGCGTTTTTTTACAAGATTACTACTATGCCTCTTGATCAATGATTAAGAGGTTTTGTTTTTTTATATGGAATTGGTAGTAGGTAATTAGAACTATTTCTCGGATTATATTTACAAATTTCGATAAACGTTTTGGCAAAAGCTCCAATTTACTTGCCCACCCCCTCTATCTTTTCCTACCCTATAACCAGAGGGGGAGAGGACATGTACGCATGCAGTTATTCAGGCACTGTGCTAGGCATTGACGGTATGGTAGTCACTGTAGAAACAGACATAGCCAATGGGTTGCCTCAATTCGATTTGGTCGGACTGGGCGGTTCAGCAGTAAAAGAAGCGAGAGATCGTGTTCGTGCTGCTTTACGCAACGCAGGCTACGACTACCCAATGCAGCGAATCACTGTCAACCTTGCACCAGCAGACCAGCGCAAGGAAGGCTCAGGCTTCGACCTTGCTATTGCCTGTGGAATTTTACTCGCCTCGAAGCAAATGCACCCCAGACAGGAGCGAATCCTCGTTTTAGGAGAATTGGCATTAGATGGCTCTCTCCGCCCTGTAACGGGTGTACTTCCCATCCTGCTAGAAGCCAAAAATGCAGGATTTACCCACGTGATTCTCCCCGAACAAAATGCAGCGGAAGCACGGCTCGTCGACATTACCGTATTGCCTGCGAGTAATCTGGAAGAGGCTGTGAACTACTGGAAAGAAGGACTTCATTGTAAAAACTCAGACTTATCTTTTCACGAAACACAAACAGGCAAGATAAATGTCAACCAGCTGCCTCCTGACTTTGCCAATGTTTACGGACAACACTTTGTAAAACGTGGCTT
>NZ_PXZM01000015.1 GCF_003013395.1 Brevibacillus fortis
ATCAGCCTTCACTCGATGAACTGGGAGAGGCGATTCAGAATCACAAGGTGACTACACTTTGGCTGACAGCTGGTCTGTTTACGGTCATGGTTGACCAGAAGGTGGAGTACTTGCACGGCGTGCGCCAACTACTTGTCGGTGGAGATGTTGTCTCCGCATCACATGTACGCAAGGTACTTTCGCTTGGCGGTATCACGGTGATTAACGGCTATGGCCCGACGGAAAACACGACGTTTACATGCTGCAATCCCGTCACGGAGCTTCCAGAAGGCGTCAACTCCTTCCCGATCGGCCGACCGATCAGCAATACTACGGTGTACGTATTGGACAAGCATCAACAGCCTGTCCCTCTGGGTGCAGCAGGCGAATTATATATAGGCGGAGATGGCCTCGCTCTTGGCTATTTGAACAATCCGGAGTTAACCGCAGAACGTTTTGTGGAGAATCCGTTTGACCCACAAGGAGGTTCTCGCCTGTACCGTACCGGTGACTTGGTTCGTTATTTGCCTGATGGCACGATTGAGTTTATCGGGCGTATCGACAATCAGGTGAAAATCCGCGGCTTCCGCATCGAATTAGGTGAGGTGGAAACAGCACTCAGCTTGCATCCGTCCGTGAACGAAGTGGTGGTCATGGTCCGTGAGATTAAGCCAGGCGAGAAGCATTTAACTGCGTATCTTACCGTTTCAGGAGACATCACGCTCGAAACTTCTGATCTGCGTGCATGGACAAAAACGAAGCTGCCAGAATTCATGAGGCCATCATTTTATATTTTCCTTGATGCGATGCCTTTGACGGCAAATGGTAAAATCGACCGCAAGCAACTGCCGGAACCGGAAGGGACAAATCCAGCTTCCGCCCAAGGCTACATGGAGCCGCGCAATCAGGTAGAAGAGCTGATTGCCAACATATGGTCGCAGGTGCTCCGAGTTGAAAAAGTGGGGATTCACGATAACTTTTTCGAGCTTGGTGGACATTCACTTTTGGCGACACGAGTCATTTCACGTCTACGAGAGGCGTTTGGAATAGAGCAGACAGTGCGCTCCATTTTTGAACATCCGACCATTGCAGCATGGAGTGAACAGGGAGCAGCACTTCTTTTGGGAGATAAAGAAGCGATTGGTGGATCGATTCAGCCTGTGTCAAGACAGAGCAATCTGCCGTTGTCTTTTGCCCAACAGCGATTGTGGTTCTTTGATCAATTCATGCCAGAAAGTCCGATGTACAACATCCCATCTGCGCTTCGCATGCAAGGTGAACTCGACATAGTGGCATGGGAGAAGAGTTTACAGGCGATCATTTTGCGTCACGAAAGCTTGCGTACCACGTTCCACGAAATAGACGGACAATCCATACAAGTGATTCATCCGCATATGGACTGGAAAATGGACATTCTGGACTTACGCGACCTATCAGCTGAAAAGAAGGAACAAAAGATAGAGCAATTAGCTGAAGCCGAAACTGCCAGAGCATTTGCCCTTGGACAAGGACCGCTGATACGCGCGACGATGATCCAAACAGATGATCACGGATATGTCTTCTTGATCAACATGCACCACATCATCTCGGATGGTTGGTCGATGGGCATATTCTATCGCGAATTGCTTGCCAATTACGAAGCCTTCAGTAAACAAGAAACACCAGAGCTAGCAGAGCTACCGATTCAATATGCGGATTTTTCCACATGGCAGCATGAGTGGATGGATGGCGAAATCTTAGAGCAGCAGGTTACTTATTGGAAAGAAAAACTGGGTGGAGCAGAACCGCTTCTAGCACTGCCGACAGACCGTTCGCGCCCTGCTGTGCAATCCTATAAAGGAGCCATTTACACCAAGACCTTTTCTGCGGACTTGCTCGCCAAATTGAAAGTACTTAGCCAAGAATCCAATTCTACCTTGTTTATGACGTTGCTGGCTGCATTCCAAACCCTTCTATACCGCTATAGTGGTCAAGAAGACATAGTTGTGGGAAGTCCGGTAGCTGGGCGCAATCGTCAAGAAACCGAGAATTTGATTGGATTCTTCGTCAACACTTTGGCACTCCGAACCAACGTAACAGGAGATGTAACATTTACAGAATTACTGGCACGAGTTCGCGAAACAGCGTTGGAGGCATATGCACATCAAGATTTACCTTTTGAAAAATTGGTCGATGAGCTACAGCTAGAGCGTAGCCTCAGCTACTCGCAGTTGTTCCAAGTCATGTTTGTCCTGCAAAACTTCCCGCTGGAGGAAGCAGTAACGTCTGGTATTCAGCTCACACCATTGGATTCTGAGCGACATTTGACGACCTCCAAGTTTGACCTCACATTGACAATGAGAGAGCAGGTAGGCGGCGGACTTGTGGCCTCCTTTGAGTACAGCACAGATTTGTTCGACAGATCGACGATAGAGCGAATGACTGGACATTTGCAAAATCTGCTTGAGGCTATCATTGCCCAACCAGAGGAGTCGATTGAGAAACTTGATCTTCTAAGGGAGAGCGAACGAAATAAACAGGTGGTAGAGCTTAACAACACAGCGAGCGACTACCCTCGGGATAAAACGGTTCAACAACTGTTTGCCGAAACAGCAGCACAATACCCAGATCGTATCGCTGTCGTGTCGGGGGAAGAGCAGTTGACCTACGCCGAGCTGGAGGCAAAAGCCAATCAGCTGGCCAACTACTTGCAAAAGCAAGGAGTAGAAGCGGGTACTTTTGTCGGACTTTGCGTAGAGCGCTCGTTAGATATGCTCGTTGGTATGCTCGGGATTCTCAAAGCAGGTGGAGCGTATGTGCCACTCGATCCTGCGTATCCGCAAGAACGTCTTGCTTTCATGCTGGAAGATGCCCAGATTTCCATTTTATTGACACAGGAGCATTTGGCTTGCAAGTGGCAAGGACAAGAGCTTACTATTTTCTCTCTCGACCATGCTGGGGAAAAATGGGCAGAAGAAAGTACACTTGCTCCTCAAGTAGATATGACCGCCGACAGTCTCGCCTACGTCATTTACACATCTGGTTCAACAGGTACACCAAAAGGAGTGCTGGTCGTCCATCGCGGAATTGTTCGCCTGATCAAAAACACGAACTACGTGACCCTTACGGAAGAGGACGTGTTCCTGCAAGCCTCTACCGTATCGTTTGATGCTGCTACCTTTGAAATTTGGGGTGCGTTGTTAAACGGGGCGAAGCTGGTGCTGATGCCGCCACATCAGCCTTCACTCGATGAA
>NZ_PXZM01000016.1 GCF_003013395.1 Brevibacillus fortis
GTCGAGGACTTATCCACACACTCTTAGCAATCATGCATATCTAGTTTTGAAGGTGCATATAATCACGGAGAGTTACCCAAGAGGCCGAAGGGGACGGTTTGCTAAACCGTTAGTATGCGCAAGCGTAGCGAGGGTTCGAATCCCTCACTCTCCGCCATTTTTATTTTGGCGGCGTAGCTCAGCTGGTTAGAGCGTTCGGTTCATACCCGAAAGGTCGGGGGTTCGATTCCCTCCACCGCTACCAAAGTATAATTTAAATGTAAAATGAAGGTCTCCAAAGCTTTTGGTGTGGGTTCAATTCTTACTACCCTTGCCAGAAGCGTTAGACGTTCTAGCATAATATGGCGGTCGTGGCGAAGGGGTTAACGCACCGGATTGTGGCTCCGGCACTCGTGGGTTCAAGTCCCATCGATCGCCCCATAACAATATGGGAGTATAGCCAAGGGGTAAGGCACGGGTCTGCAAAACCCTTATCCCCGGTTCAAATCCGGGTACTCCCTCCATTTTAGTCCCAGTAGCTCAGCAGGATAGAGCAACGGCCTTCTAAGCCGTCGGTCGGGAGTTCGAATCTCTCCTGGGACGCCACGCCTTTTCAAAAGCTAGCCTCCTTAGGACGTTGTGGCGTCCACAGGAGGTTTTTTTCGTAGAAAATAACTCGCCTATCAGGATACAAACGGAAGCAAGTGGTAAGTCAAATGGTCTATTTCAAAAAAAGTTTAAAAATTTTTATCCATAACTGGAAATATTTTGTCTAATTTGTCATAAATTATGTAAAAAAATCACAAAATATGGCTCCTTTCCTATGCGGAAAATGTGACGAAAAGATGATATTTTTGTAGAGAGGCGTTTCTATCCTTTCAAAATTATTGCGACATGTAACTTTCTTTTTCGACAAACGTATCTAAATAGAAGACTGAACAAAAAAACGATAGTTTGTTAGGAAAAATATGGACTTTATCCAGTCAAAAACGATATTGACTTGGGAAATTTGATTGTGTATACTCAAAAACGTACTTCGTGTCAACAGAAAAACACGAGTAAAATCAGCGTTTATAGGCGGTCGTGGTGGAATTGGCAGACACACCATCTTGAGGGGGTGGCGGGGCGACCCGTGCGAGTTCGAGTCTCGCCGACCGCACCAATCCCGGAAACAATCAGGAAGAAATGGAAACGAGTGTTTGTATTTTTCTAAATAAACCGAGCCTTTTTCGACAAGGGCTTTTTTTTCTGCCAACTGCAAAGCACTGTCGAATAGAAAGAGAAAAAGGTGGGAAAGGTGATAGCAGTGCCTTATTTTTTCCCACTTTTGGGTCATTGCTTATGAATCGTATTTGATGTAAACTGCCAAGTGAGAGAAAAACAATAGAGAAATGTTGGAAAAACAACACTACCTAAATTCAGATCAGACCCAATCTGTTTTAGGTCGAGGAGAAGAACCCATGAGTGTAATTAGAGAGATCATTGAGGGATTATTCATCGGATTTACTTCTGCGGTGGGCGTAGTCGGCACATACCAAACACTGGTTTCTTGTGCAGGCCTGTTCCGCAAAAAAGAGCAAGTAACAACTGAGCCGCAAAAGACGTTTGCTGTGCTCGTGGCTGCTCACAATGAGAGCGCCGTAATTGCTCCGCTAATTGAAAACCTGAAGAAACTCGACTATCCACGTGAAATGTACGACATCTTCGTCATTTGCGACAACTGTACAGATAACACGGCAGAAATTAGTCGGGCGCATGGTGCAATTGCATGTGAGCGTTTTGACACATCCAAGCGTGGGAAAGGCTACGGCATCGAATGGATGCTGGAGAACCTCTGGGCAAGACCTAAGCAGTATGACGCTGTCGTAATGTTTGATGCTGACAACTTGGTTGAGAAAAACTTCCTGAAAGTAATGAATGACCGTCTCTCCAAAGGGGCGCGTGTGATTCAAGGCTACCTCGACTCCAAAAACCCGTTTGATTCCTGGATTACGCTGTCTTATGCGGTTACCTACTGGTTTACAAACCGTATGTGGCAGCTGGCTCGTCACAATTTGGGACTGCCGAACACTTTGGGCGGGACTGGCTTGTGCATTGAGAGCAACCTGCTCAAAGAAATGGGTTGGGGAGCAACCAGTCTCACGGAAGACCTGGAATTTGCAACACGTTGTATTGAACGCGGTATTTACCCAACATGGGCACATGACACCAAGGTCTGGGATGAAAAACCGATTGATTTAAAATCGTCAATGCGCCAGCGTTTGCGTTGGATGCAAGGGCATTACGATGTGGCAGGACGCTACATTCGAGCTGTATTGTTTAATGGATTGAAGTCAAGAAAGCTGGGAATGCTTGATGCAGCCTTCTACCTCTTCCAACCGATGTATGTGCTGATGGTGACGATGATGTCGGTATTGTTCTTGGCAAGATTTTTTGATATTGGTACGCTGACAACGGTATCCACGATCTTGCCTACATGGCTGGTATACGGTTCTACTGCCGTGTTCTACCTGTTGCCGATCTTGGCCCTCTATTTGGATAAAGTTCCGTGGAAGGGGTATTTCGGGCTCCTCTTACTACCATTCTTTTTCCTGACCTGGCTTCCGATTATGTTTTACGCGTTCTTTACGAAGAAAAACCAAGAGTGGAGTCACACCTCTCACACACGCGCGATTCGTATCGAGGAGATCCAGCAATAGTGACGTAAACAAGCAAAACCACAGGGGGAATTTTCACCTGTGGTTTTCCTATTATCTTAAAGTAGCGAGACCGTTGCCGAATTTGGTATAATGACGTGATCAAGCAAGTAGCGTTCGCCAACGGGATTAAGGCACCAGCTTAAGACGCAGCGGTGCCAATAGGAGGAAAACAGCAATGAAGCTCGCGACAGATATTCACAACAACGACGTCCCATTGTTGTGGGGCGATAAACGATACCATACATGGAATTATCATTTAAGAGGGACTTTTCACGAAAAGATTTTCAAGGTTCCATTGGATGGCGGCTTTAGTTGTCCGAATCGGGATGGGAAAGTAGCGACAGGCGGCTGCACGTTTTGCAGCGCGAGAGGATCTGGAGATTTTGCTGGTGACCGCAGAATGGATCTGGAAAGACAGTTTCATGATGTGAAAAATCGCATGCATGAGAAATGGCCGCAAGCCAAGTATTTGGGCTTCTTCCAAGCGTATACGAATACGTATGCGCCTGTGGAGGAGCTGCGAGAGATGTACGAAGTCATCCTTAAACAAGAAGGCGTAGTTGGCCTCTCCATTGCCACGCGTCCAGACTGCCTGCCAGACGACGTCGTGGAGTATTTGGCTGAATTGAATGAGCGCACATATTTGTGGGTGGAGCTCGGTCTACAGACAGTCCATGAGCACACAGCCCAGTTAATTAATCGAGCGCACGATTATCAATGCTACGTGGATGCTGTAGAGAGGTTGCGCAAGCACAACATCCGTGTATGCTCCCATATCATCTACGGGCTGCCAGGAGAGAGCCACGAAGAGATGATGCAGACGGCAGATGCTGTGGCTCATCTGGATGTGCAGGGGATCAAGATACACCTGTTGCACCTGCTGCGCAAAACGCCGATGGTGAAGCAATATGAAGCAGGTCTTTTGGAATTCCTGTCGCAGGAAGAGTACACGAAGCTCGTTGTAGATACATTGGAAATTTTACCTCCAGAGATGATCGTCCATCGAATCACAGGAGACGGACCACCTGATCTCTTGATTGGCCCGATGTGGAGTCGCAAAAAGTGGGAAGTTCTCAATGGCATTGATGCAGAACTGAAAGCGCGGAATAGCTGGCAAGGAAAGTTTTTCGTGCCTCGCACATAATGATGTACAACAAAAAGGGAGCCTTTTCTGGGCTCCCTTTCTTTTTTAGAGATTTCGGATCAGATTTCTCGCACGCTTCGGGTAATTGGTAATCAGACCATCTACACCACAGTCAATGGCATGTTGGATTTGCCGACCACTGTTCACCGTCCAGCTCAATACTTCAAATTGATGCTGCTTCGCTTGTCTGACAAGGTCTTCAGTCAATTGGTCAAAAGGGACGTGCAATTGATCGGCTCGATAGTTGCTGGCTACTTCCCAAGGCTTGGCGAGTGGTCCAATATATAAAAGTCCCGTTGTTTGCGTGGCATCCAATTGCTTGATTCGTAAAAGGCTGTCAAAGTTAAACGTTGAAATGATGGTTCGCTCTGTTAGCTGATAACGCCTGATTTGCTCGATGACGAGCTCCTCTAGGTGGGGTTGATCCAAAAAGAAATTTTTCATCTCGATGATGAAGCGCAGTGGTGTGTCGACAAACGTCTGGAATACCTCATGGAGGGTTGGAATGTGGGCTTTAGGTACGCGTGTAGACGAGTCCTTATCGGCACGTAGCTGACGCAGTTCACGCAATGTGTAATGTCGCACCAATCCAGAACCATTGGTTGTGCGCTCCAGACTGTGGTCATGAATGACAACCAGCTTATTGTCACTGCTTAGCTGGACGTCCAATTCGATTCCATTGGCTTTTCTTCGGACGGCTGCTTGAAACGATTCCATCGTATTTTCCGGAAACAGGCCGGAAGCGCCACGATGGGCATAGATAAGTGGGGGCACGGGGGCTTCCTCCCTTCTCGAGCGTGTGATTACCTACTACCATAATATGTAAAGGGCCCCTCGATACGACATGACATGAGAGGCATCTCCAAAAGACTATCCGATAACGACGAGTACGATGACCAAAAGGACAAAGAGGACAAGGATCAGGGCAAAATTGTTATTGCAGCTCACAAAAAACACCCTCCTTCTCGCACATGAAGCATCTACTTTCATGGTATGAAAAACGAGTAAATATGACCCAACAGAATGCCCACCTTTCGTTTTTTTGTGCATGAGGAACGCTTTTTTATACAGATTGGCAGATGACGGCCTTATTTGTTTTGCTACAATGAGAGGAGGAGTACTGCAGGGGGGATGAAGACGTGATAAATGTTGTAGGCGCACAGGACACTGGCGACCTGATCATTGATCGACAAAATCGCCGGGTGAAGCTGCATGTGTATGAGCCATCACAAATGGAGCAATGGGATCGGGTCATGAAGGAACTGGCCGAAGAGTCAGAGGCTACAAAAGTCATTGTGTACGGGAAGAAACAAGATGTTCCGAAATGGCAGTCGCTTGGTTACGAGCTGGAGGGAACCATCGATGGGTTTTTTCAAGGGGAAAACGCACAGATGCTCTCCTGCTATCTGACAAAAGAGCGGGCTACCTCAGGCGCAGCAAAACTTGCCGAGGAAATTCTTGCACTGAGCCTAGCACGAGCGGGAAGTACGATAGAGAAATCGTTACCCGAGGGATACCACCTGCGCGAAGCAACGGAGGCAGACACGAAGGAATTGGCGTGTTTGTATGGACTGGTATTCGCGACGTATCCTACACCGATGAGCGATCCGTCTTACATTCGCAAAACCATGCATGAAGGCACAATCTACTATGTCGTTGAATTTGAAGGTAAGATTACATGTGCTTCGTCAGCTGAAGTATCCGAACGATTTGGTTCAGCGGAAATGACGGATTGTGCGACCCATCCAGACCATGCAGGGAAAGGTCTCCTCCAACCGCTGTTTATCGCGCTGGAACAAAGGATGGAGGAGAAGGGGATTTACTTTTTGTACACCTTGACGCGGGCACAATCAGCAGGAATGAATGTGACAGCTGCCAAGATGGGCTATGCATACCGCGGACGGCTGATTAACAATTGCACGATCTTTTCAGGATATGAAGACATGAATATATGGGTAAAGCCACTTCGCCCGACAAGGGAATAACAGGCTACCTGTTTGTAGGATACAACTGCTGTTGCAGACGACGGGCCATCAAGGCCAATTGAAGCTGCCAGCGTTGATGAGCATCCTCCAGGCGGTAGCCTGTTTTTTCTTCAATTTGCGTCAAACGGTACTTGAGCGTATGGCGATGGATATACAAGGCTTGCGAGGTCTGTAGACCGTTTCCATTTTGGGCCAAATACACCTCAAGTGTTTCAAGAAGCTGTTGATTGTATTTCGTATCATAGCGAATTAACGGATCCAGCAATGGGTTCCACAGGCGGAGCAAGCTTTCTTTTTCACGATGGTACGGAAACAAAAACTGATAGCCCTGCATATCCCGGTATCGCAAAATTTGCGGGGATTGGGCCAATAGCGGGTACGCTTGCAGAGCAAACATCGCTTCTTCGGAGGCACTGACGACGTTTGGCAATTGCTCACAGGGATTGCTCAAGGCGATCTGCAGGTCAAGTGAAGGGTGCAGTCCTCTCCAGCGGGAAGTGAGCTGTTCCAACAAGCGCAGGCTCGTCTGATCATCCGGCAAAATAAACAAGAGACAATGTGGACGTTCGCGCAGCAAATAAGAGCGCTGATGGCGGTCGCTAAGCCTCCGCATCAACGTAATGACACTTTGATACATGTCTGTGAGCATCGTCTGATCGGCCACCTCTACGCGAACAGCGACACAGAGATGATGTCCAGCAAGCGGGTACCCCAGCATGCGACAACGGCTCTCCAGCTCCGTATTGGTCATCTGCTGCCCATTCAGCAATTCCTCCACAAAATCCCCTTTTAACCGCCATTCGGTTGCGGCTACCGCTCTTTCCTTTACGTATTCGAGTGCGCACAAGGTAGAGGCATGCTGTAGAGCGACGTCATCGAGCTCTTTCCAGGCATGCACAGGCTTCGATAACGTCAACGTGCCAAAATGCTCGCGATTGGCGCGAATCGGTACACGATGAGCGATTTCCTGGGATTGATCATGCGGCTGTGCTTCCGAACTGCCATGCTGTGTGACTTCAAAGCCTAGTGCATCGATGAGCGATACGACGCCTCCCGTAAGTGCAGCGAGCTCGCCAGCGATGGCGGGAAGGCCACCTTTGGACAGGGCAGCGTCAATCATTCGGTTATGAATCGCCGAGGAATAGGCCAACGTCTCAAATTGCCGATTCATGATCGGCTGCAAGATGGCTTTGGTTATGGTCGAAAAGTTAATTTCTGTGGGAATTTCAATCAATGGAAGTTGATAGTGATCCGCCAAAGTCAAAAAGGTTTCGGGAATTTCACGTAAATAAAAGCCCGTATGAATTGCAACACCACTCAGTTTTTGCTTTGCCAACGATGGTATAAAAGAAGCGAGCTTTTCCGTATGTTCAGCCAGCCCAAAGCCGGTTGTAATCAAAAATTCGCCTTCCTGCAAGCGACTCGTATCCTCCAGCACCTCGACAATTGTCACCCAACGAATCGGATTGTCCAGCCCGCCTGCTCCTGCGATCAGCCTCGTGTGAACCATGTCCGGTAGTTGCAGAGCTTCTCTTATCGTGATGGTCATCAGGTATCTCCTCCAAAAGCCTAGCTAAAGGTTCTCTTATACAAAATGTACAAAAGATTTTGTCTCTTTACCATGTTTTTTTGCCAGCACGTAGGATGGCTCTTGCGTGTTGGTCAGCTAGGATAGAGGTAGAGAATAAGCGAGGTGGCGAAGAAAATGACGAAAAGTTATGTAATCAAGCCTGAATTGGGCAAGGAGTATCCAGTTATTTCTCATGGAAAAGGAATTTATCTTTACGATAAAGAGGGAAATCGTTACATCGACGGTTCCAGTGGAGCGGTGACGGCAAGCATTGGTCACGGTGTAGAAGAAGTGGCTGAGGCGATGTATGCACAAGCCAAGGAGGTTTCCTTCGTATACCGTTCGCATTTTAGCAGCGATGCCGTGGAGCAGTTGGCCACAAAGCTCGCGGAGTGGGCACCAGGCTCACTGAACTGGACGTTTTTTGTCAGCAGTGGTTCGGAAGCAACGGAGACTGCACAAAAAATCGCGATTCAGTACTGGCAGGAAAAAGGAAGACCAACGAAAAACCGGATTATCTCCCGCTGGATGAGCTATCACGGGATTACGATGGGTGCACTTTCCATGTCTGGACACGTTTTGCGCAGAAAGCGGTTCACCCCATTATTGGCTGACTATCCGGCTATCACAGGGCCATATCCGTATCGCAAGCCAGAAGGCATGTCCCTCGAATCATATGCGCTTGCGTGTGCAGACGAGCTTGAGACCGCGATTTTGCGCGTCGGACCTGAACAGGTAGCTGCGTTTATCGCTGAGCCTGTCATCGGGGCTTCTGGTGGAGCAGTTGTGCCGCCGGAGGGTTACTTCCAACGCATTCGCGAGATTTGTGACAAGTATGAGGTTCTGTTTATCGCAGACGAAGTGATGACAGGTGTAGGTCGCACTGGGAAAGCGTTTGGGATCGACCATTGGGGCGTCGTACCTGACTTGATGGCATTGGGCAAAGGGATGAGTGCCGGTTACACACCTATGGCCGCTACTATTGTCTCGGACGAAATCATTGAGACCATTACAAAAGGCAGCGGCTCGATTATGGCAGGACATACGTATAGTGCCAATCCACAATCTGCTGCTGTTTCTCTGGCTGTCCTCAACTATGTGGAGAAGCATCAGCTCGTTGAAAAGGCAGCAGAACAAGGTGCCTATTTGCTTGCCCGCCTAAAAGAACTGGCTGACGAGCTCCCGTTGATCGGAGATGCACGTGGACTTGGCATGCTATGCGCACTGGAACTAGTGAAAAACAAGCAGACAAAAGAACCGTTTGCGCTTTCTCAGGGCGTAGGCGGGAAGGTCATCGAAAAAGCATTTGAAAAAGGCTTACTGATTTATCCTGCGATGGGCGGAATCGATGGTGTGGCAGGAGATGCTGTCATCATCTCACCTCCACTGACCATTACTACGGAGCAAATCGATGAGCTGATATCTCTCTTGAAAGAAGCGGTGATAGCTGTTCAGCAAGAGCTCCAAGATAAGGCACTGATCGGATAGAGAGGGAGGGACAAGAATGACAAACCGATTTGAAAAAGTTGTCTCCCTGTCCGAAGCGCTCACCCATTTTCGCGATGGGATGACGCTGTTGGCAGGAGGCTTCGGGGGAGTAGGCAACCCGCCTACATTGATTCAGGGAATTTTGGATTTGGGAGTACGTGATCTGACATTGATCAGTAACGATACTGCATTTCCGCATATTGGAATTGGTAAGCTGGTGACCGAAAAGCGCGTGAAAAAAGTCATTGCATCGCATATTGGCTCAAATCCGAACGCAGGGGCCCAAATGACGGCTGGAGAGCTGGAAGTAGAGTTCTGCCCACAGGGGATACTTGCAGAGCGTGTACGGGCAGGTGGAGTCGGTCTGGGCGGCATTCTATCGGATGTTGGCATCGGGACGATCGCGGAAAAAGGGAAGCAGAAGGTCGTACTGGATGGGAAGGAATATCTGCTGGAGACACCACTGACTGCCGAAGTGGCTATCGTCCATGCGAAAAAAGCGGATCACTTTGGCAATTTGGTGTTTGATACAAGTGCACGCAATTTCAATCCGTTAGTGGCGATGGCGGGCGACATTACCATCGTGGAAGCGGATGAGATAGTAGAGATAGGCATGATCGACCCGGAAGAAATCGTCACCCCGGGCGTTTTCGTGAACTTTATTGTCCAAAGTGAAGGGGTGAACTGGCAATGGGCATGGGAGAAGTAAAAGAAACCGAGAGCTATCGTGAACGAATTGCACGCCGCGCAGCATTGGAAGTGGAAGACGGCATGATTATTAACTTGGGAATCGGCATTCCAACGTTAGTGGCGGATTTTATCCCAGCTGACAAACGGGTGATGTTTCACGCGGAGAACGGCATTCTCGGTACAGGACCTAGCCCTGCGAAAGGTGAGGAGAACGCCATGCTTTGCAATGCAGGTGGTTTTCCTGTCACGCTCGCCACAGGGGCAGCCTTTTTCGATAGTGCGACTGCTTTTGCCATCATCCGCCGTGGACTTTTGGACATGACGATATTAGGAGTTCTGGAAGTAAGCCAAAATGGCGACATTGCCAACTGGATCGTTCCAGGCAAACGTGTCCCAGGCATGGGAGGAGCCATGGAGCTGGCACAAAAGGCTAAGAAGGTCATGGTTGTGACCACACATCTGGATAAAAACGGACGTTCGAAAATCGTTCGGGAATGCTCGCTGCCGTTAACAGCGACAAAAGCTGCCGATCTGATCATCACGGACATGGCAGTAATGGAGGTCATGCCAGATGGTTTGTATCTGCGAGAGGTCATGTATCCATACAGTGTCGCTGACGTGATTGGAGCAACGGAAGCGGAGCTCAAGATGGACGGAGAGGTTGGCGTTTTCCGCTAAGCTAAGACAAAACCAGGAACGGGGGAAAAGCATGGCAAACTGGCAGGTGCTTATACGGGAGCAATTGGAAAAAGATCGCGAGGCCGCTGTTCAACTGCTGCAGCAATGGGTAAAAAGCCCGAGCGTACAAGGAGAAGAGCAAACCATCCAGCAAAGTATTGCAGAGCTTTTGGGGCAGATGGGGCTGGACGTCGACTTATGGATCATGGAAGGCGAAGAACTGGTGTCACACCCGTATTTTGTCTCCCCACGCACTGAGTTTGAAGGCAGCCCGAACGTCGTCGGAGTGTGGAAGGGGCAAGGAGATGGGCGCTCCATTATTCTAAACGGACACGTTGATGTGGTACCCGCAGGTGATCTGTCACAGTGGAGCAATGATCCGTTTAGCGGGAAGGTGGAAGACGGCAAGCTTTACGGACGTGGGGCAACTGACATGAAGGGTGGAAACTTATCTTCACTGTTGGCGATCCAGGTTCTACAGAAGTTGGGTGTTCAACTGAAAGGCGACGTCATTTTTCAGAGCGTTGTAGAAGAAGAAAGCGGTGGTGCAGGAACATTGGCGACAATCATTCGCGGTTACAAAGCGGATGCTGCCCTGATTCCAGAGCCGACCAATATGAAAATTTTCCCGAAGCAGCAAGGCTCCATGTGGTTCAGATTGACCGTCAAAGGGCGTTCTGCTCACGGAGGGACCCGCTACGAGGGAGTCAGCGCCATCGAAAAGAGCATGCTCGTGGTGCAAGCCATTGGCCAATTGGAAAAAGAGCGTAACGATCGACTCGACGATCCGCTCTACGCCAAGCTGCCCATTCCGATCCCGATTAATCTGGGGGTGATTGAGGGTGGCAAGTGGCCATCGTCTGTAGCTGACCTTGTCAAGCTAGAAGGTAGGATGGGGGTTGCCCCAGGTGAGCAGATGGACGATGCCAAAGCAGAAATGGCAGCAGCCCTAAAAAAGCTGGCAGAGGTCGACCCGTGGTTTGCAGAACAGCCCGTTGAGCTGGAGTGGTTCGGTGCTCGCTGGGTTTCAGGAGCAGTGGAGCTAGATCATCCGTTGATGGACATTCTGCAAGCTCAGTTTGAAGCTGTGACAGGAGATCGAGCGATTGTGGAAGCATCGCCTTGGGGAACAGATGGCGGCTTGTTGACTGCTTTGGCCAATACGCCAGCGATTGTTGTCGGACCTGGAGTCACACAGGTTGCACACTACCCGAATGAATACATCGTTCTGGATGAGGTATTCCGTTGTGCGGAGATCTTTGCGCTTACGTTACTGGAATGGTGCGGTGTGGCTGAAAATGTGAAAGAGTAAAAAGGTATCCAAATATTTCAAAAACAAGACAGGAAGGCACACGCATGAGGGAGAATGATTGGAAGGAGAACGCCAATCAATGAGAGTGGGGAGAAGCCGATGAAAAAAACGTGCTTTATCGGGGGAGAGTGGGTGCCAGCCACTGCTCATGCACCGCTACTTTCTCCATGTACGGGTCAAGAGATTTCACAAATTTCGCAAGCAGACTCATCCTTGGTTGAAAGAGCAATTGCTGCGGCCCACGAAGCGACAGCCGTCATGCGGCGCCTTCCTGCCTATCAACGCGCCTTCCTGCTTGAAAAAATCTCGATTCTGATGAATGAACGTTTGGAGGAAGCGGCTCGGATCATCGCAATAGAAGCGGGGAAACCAATCAAAACAGCCCGCGGTGAAGTAATCCGAACGATTCAGACGTATAAATTTGCGGCGGAGGAAGCCAAACGCCTTCACGGAGAAACTGTACCACTCGATGCAGCTATCGGGGGAGAGGGGCGCTTGGCTTATACCGTGCGTGAACCACTGGGAGTCATTGGGGCAATTACACCATTCAATTTTCCGATGAATCTCGTTGCTCATAAGGTCGGACCTGCTCTCGCTGCTGGCAATACCGTTGTTCTCAAGCCTGCATCGCAGACACCGCTTAGTGCATTGTTTCTCGCAGAGCTAGCAGAGCAAGCTGGTGTGCCTGCAGGCGCATTAAATGTGATCACAGGCAGTGGAGCGAGTGTTGGCGATAGAATCGTGTCGGACCCGAGAGTCAGAGCTGTGACGTTTACAGGGAGCCCAAGTGTTGGGCTGGATATACGCAATCGAGCGGGCATGAAAAGAGTCACGCTCGAGCTGGGATCGAATTCGGCAGTGATCGTTGATCGTGATGTGCAGCTGAATGAAGTGATACCCAGATGCGTTTTTGGCGCCTTCGCCTACTCTGGGCAGGTATGTATCTCTGTGCAAAGAATTTATGTGGCCAAAGAGATCTATCAAGATTTCGTCCAACGTTTTGTTGAACAAACACGAGCGTTACGCGGTGGTGATTCGCTCTCTGAGGACGCGGACTATTCCGCCATGATCCATCCGCGCGAAACAGAACGTGCGATGGAGTGGATTCATGAGGCGCTCCAGCAGGGGGCACGTTTGGAGTGTGGGGGACAGGTTGTGGATCGGATGCTCCAACCTACGGTGCTGACGGGTGTTCCATCAGATGCAAAAGTATCTTGTCAGGAAGTATTTGGCCCTGTCGTTCTGATTAATCCAGTAGAGTCAGTCCGGCATGGCATTACGTTGGTCAACGATTCACGCTACGGTTTGCAGGCTGGTGTCTATACCAACAATCTGTCGTTGGCTCTAGAAGCGGCAGAAGAGCTGCGCGTGGGCGGTGTGATGGTGAATGATATTCCGACTTTTCGCGCGGACCATATGCCCTACGGTGGCGTAAAGGAGAGCGGACTTGGTCGGGAAGGGGTCAAATACGCGATAGAAGAAATGACGGAATTGAAACTCGTTGCCATCAAGCGATAAAGGAAACGAATACGGGTCTTGCAAAAAATAGGAGAGCTATGATATAGTAGATATTGTTGAAATACGGAGGGATACCGAAGTGGTCATAACGGGGCGGTCTTGAAAACCGTTAGAGTGCAAGCTCACGCGGGTTCGAATCCTGCTCCCTCCGCCATATATATAAATGAACCGACTCCAGTTGAGAAGCTGGGGTCTTTTTTATGGATCGAGGATTTTAAGAGTAAGTTGTCGTTCCTTTTTTGTAAAAATATCAGAAAATAAAGAAAACTACTATATAATAGTCATGAGACTATAAGTGATGGGGGAATTTGCATGCTCGAAGCGCAAAGGGTTCGTAGAAATGCACTTGGCGATATTTTGCGAAGAAGTCGTGGGCGAAATCCTGATAAGCCTGCCCTGTACTTTGAGGAAGAAGTATTGACCTACACGCAGCTTGATCAGCTTGCAAACAAGACGACTCATACGCTTCTTTCCAAAGGTATGCAAAAAGGGGAGCGGGTAGCAGTACTGTCACGCAACTCGATGGATTTTGCGATTCTGAACTTTGGGTTAGCGAAAGCAGGAGTCATCATGGTGCCGATCAACTTCATGCTGAATAAGGAAGATGTCGCCTATATTTTCGGTCATGCGGAAGTGAGTGCGTGCTTCGTAGCTCCCGAATTCCTACAGCTCGCTCAAGAAGGACTCCAAATAGCTGGAATTTCCCCCAAGCTGCTTTCCCTCATGTCCAAACCAGCAGCACAAGCAGGGGAATGGTTGCCTTTTCGCATGCTGATTGAAGCGGCAGACGACCATGAGCCTGAAGTAGATATAGAGGACGAAGATGTTGTACAAATTTTGTATACCAGTGGAACGGAATCAAAGCCAAAGGGCGTTATGCTCACGCATAAAAGCATCCTATCTGAATATGTTAGCACGATTATCGAAGGCGGGATGACGCAGGATGATATAGCTATTCACGCCCTTCCCTTGTTCCATAGTGCGCAGCTTCATTGCTTTTTGGGACCGTACGTGTACTTAGGTGGGAGCGGAATTATTTTGGAACAGGCAACACCTGCGTTGATGCTTCAGACGGTAGAGGCGTACCAGGCTACTCAGTTGTTTTGCCCGCCGACCGTGTGGATTGCTTTACTGCGTTCTCCCGAATTTGCCTCTCGTAATTTGAGTTCTTTGCAAAAGTGCTATTATGGAGCAGCGATCATGCCGGTAGAAGTGTTAAAAGAGCTTGGTCAAAGCCTCCCGAACGCACAGTTTTACAATTTTTACGGGCAGACGGAAGTGGCGCCATTAGCGACTGTTTTGCCACCGAAGGATCAAATGAGAAAAGCAGGCTCCGCAGGCAAGCCAGCGCTAAATGTGGAAACGAAAATCGTCGATGATGATGGGAATGAAGTCCCTCGTGGAAGTGTTGGTGAAATTGTTCATAGGACCAGCCATGCGATGCTGGGTTATTTCCGTGATGAGGAAAAGACACAGGCTGCCTTCCAAGGAGGGTGGTTTCACAGCGGGGATTTAGGCATCATGGATGACGAAGGCTATATCACGGTCGTTGATCGGAAAAAGGATATGATTAAATCGGGGGGAGAGAACGTAGCAAGCAGGGAAGTTGAGGAGCTTATTTATCAACATCCGAAAGTGTCTGAGGTCGCAGTGATCGGAGTTCCCCATCCGTATTGGATCGAAGCAGTGACGGCTGTCATTGTGCCAAAAGTAGGTGAATTACTGACTGCTGACGAGATGCTTGCTTTTTGCAAGGACCGGCTTTCCAACTTCAAAGCACCCAAATATGTAGTGATTGCCGACAATCTTCCAAGAAACCCTAGCGGTAAAATTTTGAAACGAGAGCTGCGCCTCCGATACGAAACGCTGACGACTTAGCCTGTCGCAAGGTCTGAAGCGCAGAAAAACCCGCTCTGTTAAGGAGCGGGCTTTTTGCTACTGCGATTATTTTACATTGGAAACAGTAGGATGATCGGCTTGAATGACTTCAAAACGATAGCCTTTTTCTTTCAAAAACGAAATGATTTCTGAGAGAGCTTCAGCCGTTGGCGATTTGGTGCTTGAATCATGCATCAAGACGACGATTTCTTTTTGTGACTTGACCTGTTGCTTTATATTTGCCAATGTTTGAGCGGCTGTGTATTTGTTGCTTCTTGCATCACCGTTTGTGACATTCCAGTCGATAAACGTATAGCCACGTTGTTTTGCTTCTGCCTTGATCGCATTCATCACGGTATGTTGCTTGTTATAACGTTTGGGATCTTGATATTTCAAACTGACGGTATTCGTACTGCCGCCAGGATAGCGGAAGACGGTTGGTTTTACGCCTGTTGCTTTTTCAATCATTTGACTGCCTTTTTCCAGGTCTGCAAAAAAGCTCTCCATGTTTTTGTAAACAAGCTGATAATTATGGGAATACGAATGTCCTCCCACCGCATGTCCTTCAGCTACAATCCTTTTGAGAATGGCCTCATGACCTGCTACCTCACGACCAACAATAAAGAAGGTGGCTTTGACCTGATGCTCCTTAAGCGTATCCAAAATGCGTAGCGTCACAGGAGAAGGTCCATCGTCAAAGGTTAAATATGCGATCTTCTCAGAAGTCTTCGGTGTCTGAGGGATCGGTTGTGTTGTTGGTTCAGGTTTCTTCGTTTGATTGGTCGTTCCATCTTTGCCAGGCTGCGGTGGAGTAGGTGTCTTTGGTTTCTCTGGCTTGGATGGAGCAGGTTTGTTGGGCTGTTTTGGCTGTTTCTGTTGAATCGGCTGCAACGGGATGAACGGTTCATCGCCATAGATCAAATATTTTTGCCGTAGCTCTGCAAATTTCTTAAGATCCGCTTCATAGGAAGCAACAATCTCCTGTGGAGTTTTGCCTTGTTCGAGAAGCAATCCGATTTTGTTGGTACCCATCACCTTGTCAAACATGGCGATTTGCTTACTCGTACTTTTGGGCACAGAGAATGGCTGTAACTGTTTGGCATAGGCCAGGGCATAAATACCTGTTTTCGCCGGGTTAAACTGATGCAGGTCGTTGATTTGAAGTCGTACGCCCCCGGCAGTTCCTTTATTCTCAGGGATAAAGATAACACCAGGTAGAAGGCTCCCATTTAACAGATCGGCGTATTTGTATGAATCTAGACCTTCTGCCCCGATCCAGGTAAAATTGTCGCCTTGGCGAATGGGTGTGCCCTCACCTAGTCCAGTTGCCATATACCCGAAAACCGAGGTCAAGCTAGGGATGTGCGGAGAACTCGGGATCCAGGCCAAACCCGTCTGTTGATAAATCATGTTGCGTGTGTATCCTTGCATTGGAATGACGGTAAGATCTACACCGATGGTACGGTTGAAAAATAACGCTAGCTCTCCGATGGTCATGCCATGTGCAAGCGGGAGGGTATCCACCCCGATAAAGGAGCGGAAAGGCAGTTCAACTATAGGACCCTCGACAATCGTTCCGCCAAGAGGATTCGGTCGATCCAGTACAATTACTTCTTTTCCTTGCTCCTTTGCAGCTGTCATGGCGTAATGCAAGGTAGATATGTATGTGTAGGTTCTTGATCCGATATCTTGCAAATCGACAAGAAGGATATCAATGTCTTTCAACATTTCTGGTGTCGGCTTGCGAGTTGATCCAGACAAGCCGTAGACCGGTATTGCGTAGACGGGATGAACAAAGCTGGTTACTTGTTTTCCTGCGACCGTTTTTCCGTCGAGGCCGTGTTCAGGTGCATACAGAGCAGTTAACTGGACGGAGCGATCACGTCGTAACACATCGATCGTGCTAACCATTTGACTGTTCAGACCTGTTTGATTCGTAATTAATCCGACTTTTTTGCCTTCAATGAGATGGTGGAACTGATTGAACAGTACATCACTTCCCAATTGGATGGCAGTCGTATTGGCAGAGCTTCCTACTGGAGGAATTAACGTTAAGATAAGTGCCAGGATGAGGAAAGGGAGAAATTTGTTCATCATTCATTGCCTCTTTCAAGATAAAATACTGTCGCTTCTTGTCTATTGTAACGGTTTTGGAAAGCAAGATGGTTGCATTTTTGTAACAATTTGAAATTAGGTCAAAAGGAGGAGGAAAAAGTAACGTGATGGAGGACAACTACTAGGAAAGAACGATCTTTTGAAAGCGAGATTGCAGGAAATTCTTGAAACAGTCTTCATCCTATAGTAGATTAGGAATCGTGTGAACCTTTTTGGAAATGGAGTGAATGTTTTGCTAAAAAAAGTAACCTCATTACTGCTAGCGATCGCTTTGGTACCAATGGCAGCATTTTCCGCAGCGGCGGCGCCTGCAACTGTTGCTCCTAAAGCAGCACAGACTGCTGTTAAAGTCGAGTACAATAAAAGACAAATTGCCTTTCCTGACCAAGCACCTATTATCAGCCAAGGGCGTACACTGGTTCCGATTCGTCCTATTGCAGAGAGTCTTGGATTTGAAGTGAACTGGAATGAAAAAACCCGTACCGTTACCATCAACAAAGGGAAAGATAATATCAGACTGGTCGTAACCCAAAAAATTGCCAACAAAAATGGACAAACCATTAATTTGGACGTACCTGCACAGATTGTGAACAAGCGTACGGTAGTACCTGTTCGTTTCATTGCGGAAGCTCTGAGCTACAAAGTGGATTGGGACCCGAAAACACAAACCGTATTGATTGCGGATAATGTCAACCCTAATCAAGTCGGCCAACAGGAAAAACCAAAAGATCCGGCGAAACCGGGTACAGATGAGAAAAAAACTGAGCAGGTAGCTTTGATTGATAAAGAAAGCATTGAGGGAAAAACAGTCAATGTCTTAACAATTGGACTGTACGGTGTAACAGGAAAGGTTGACCCTCAAGCATCGCTCGTAGTTGTTATGGAAGATCAGACGTATGAAGTAGATGTAAATTCAGATGGAACTTTCAATTTTGAAATGCACACCAATGATGGTATCCGTACTTTTACACTAAAAGCTGAAAAAGCTGGTAAACAAGATGTATTCGAAGGCGAATTTATTTCCAATGATCTAGGGGTTTAATGTATGAGTAAGAACACCTCCTGCACATCACACTAAGTGCATGGAGGTGTTTTTGTTGTGAGACGAATGAGTAGGAGTATCATCGCTGTGATCCTGTTTGCCGGTTTGCTGGCAGGGTGTTCGCCTAACAAAGAACAGGGCACCGAAGATCAGAACGGAAATAAGGCCAAATTTGAATCTCTCGGAATTAACTTCCAGAACGATAACGTCGGTAGGGACAAAGGACCGGCAGCCATGATTAGCCAAAAGATGGTTCATCAGCGAGAGCCGCAGCTCGTGGCGCACTTGGAAAATCATGCGGAAAAGCTTCCCGGTGTAGCTAACATCAAGGTGTTAGCGTACAAGGATAACTTGATTGTAGGTGTGTTACCAGTCGATACACCAAAGCCTGATGAAGTCAATCCACGGACTTCGATTCCTTATACGCCTGGAAAAATTGTGCGAGTCGATAATGGACATCCAGATTCGCTGCATAAACGTGTTGTGAATCGGATGAGGTCACGCTTGCAGTCAGAAACACGCTTCAACATTTTGTACGTGACTACCAATCGAGCTATTTATGACCGAATCGCAGATTTACATTCACGAATTACGAGCGGAGAGCACGTCAGCGACGAAGAATTCCAAGTCCTGTTAAATGATATTGGATATACAGTCACTGGATATAATTTAGTTGACTGAAAAAGCACCACCTGGACTCCCGGGTGGGCTTTTTGTCGATTAAGGGGAAAATGGCAGGAGAATAGTTAGAAATGGGGAAATAGTCAAAGAAGCGCAGGAGAACGGTAAGGAGTGCACATTTTATGTTTCCAATCCACATCCCTATAACCAAAATAACTCCTCCAGGACAGAAGCCTTATGTCTTACGGCGACCTGCTTTGGCAAAAAAATTAAGATTGTTGAAATATACGCAGCTGTGTCTCATTCATGCAGGGACAGGGTATGGCAAAACGACTTCGCTGGCTACTTTTCTACATGATGAAGCACTGGCTGCGTCCTGGTATACCATCCAGGATGGAGACGATGCCCTTCTTACTTTTGTCATCTGCCTAGTTGAAAGCGTTCGTCAGGTTCATTCTGATTTTGGACAGGTACTGCGAGAGCAGCTTATTCGTATCACAGAGCAAAGTCCAGTGCCTTCGATTGATAGTAAGGTACTCGTCGACTGGTTCATCGGAGAGTGTGTCCAGCTTCCGGCAGACCACATACTTGTTTTGGACCAATACCAACGAATCGATAATGGTAGTCCCGTCGATCAATTTGTTCAACTGTTGGCTGCAGCTCTCCCACAAAAAGTCAAACTGGTGATATTAACGCGCTCTCGACCGAAATGGTCTAATCTCGACTTGTTGTCCGCAAGAGGAGAATGTCTGGAACTTGCAACAAATGACCTGTCTTTTACGCTGGAGGAGAGCGAAGCCTTTTACTCCGATCAATACGACATCACGCTTTCCGAAGACGATTGGGGCCGAGTAGAAGAGGTGGCACAAGGCTGGGTGATGGCTCTTCGCACGTTTGGTGAAATGGTAACGAGAGGGCAGACGGTTTCTGACAGTCTGCGTGAGCTATCGCGATTGCTGCATTTGCTAGAAGTGGAAGTCTGGACGCAGCTGGATGTAGGCATGCAGCACTTCTTGATGGAGGCCGCGGTTCTCGAACAATTCGATCTAGAGGATTGCAAGCAAATACTCGGGGAAGGATGCAAGGAGCACCTGCTGGAAGCACAGCGTTGTAATCTTTTTCTTCATGTCCATGCAGAATCTCATTATTCCTTTCACCCGCTTTTTCAGCGTCTCCTGTCTAGCAAGCTGGCTGCAAATCAAGCGACGTACGTGCATGTCAATCAAAAGGCGGCAGGATGGTACAGACGTAAAGGAGACGAGGCAAAAGCTTTTGGGCGTTTGCGTCTCGTCGAGCAGTGGGAGGTGCTGGGTGAATGGCTGTGCCAAGCATCGGAAAGATTGTTGCAAGCAGGGAAGCTGGACTTTTTATACGAGTGGATAACGCTATTACCAGAGCACATCAAGAGCGAACAGCATTGGTTGCTGTTTTATCAGGGAGAAGTAGAACGATATCGGTGTCTATATGCGAAGGCATTTTCTTCGTATGAGCAATTTTTGAAACAATGTGAACAAAAGCAAGATCAAATCGGATTGTGCCGCGGGTTGGAAGGGCAAGCACGCGTCCATCTCGACAGCGTACAAGGCGTTCGGGCAGAAGAACTGCTCAAGAGGGCGATTCAACTTTTGCCCCCATTTGAGCAAGAAAATGAAATGGCGCCGAGGCTATACCGCTTACTGGCAGAAATTTATACGAATCGTGGGGATGCCAAGCAAGCGGCTGACTGGTATGAACGGAGTCAGGAATTAGAGCAGCAGACGGAGGTTGAGCTGGAATCGCGTCTGTTGTTCCGTACGGGCCGGTTGCAGTCCTCCATTCAGCTCTTGGAGAGTAAGTGGCAGGTTGAACAGATGAAGCATCCTCCGCTGACCAGATCGTATCGGGAAACCTCTTTGCTGTTATCTTTTGTCTATGCATTGAATGGCGAATGGGAGCGAGGGTGGGAATCTGCAGAAACAGCGATACAACTTGGACGTGTAGCGCATTCACCTTTTGTAGAAGCAAATGGTTATGTCCGTAAAGCCCATGCAGCCCTCATCGGCCAAACATTACCTACGGACGAGATTCGCCAGCTTTACGAAAAAGGTTTGCAAATCATGGAGGAGCTCCAGTCGACACGCGGAAAGTCAGAAACGCTTCTCGGACTAACCTTGTTTCACGCAAGAGAAAAGGCACTCGACCAAGCCCTTCTGTATGGCAACAGGGGGATACAAGAGACAGAGGCAATGCGCGACGACTGGCTAGGCAGTCTGGTACGCATGGCTATTGGGATTGCATACGCCAAATGCGGTAAAGAAGAAGAAGCGTGGGCTACCTTTATCGATTGTGCCGATCGACTTAGTCACTGCGGGGACAGCTACAGTGTCGTCATTTGCCAATTATGGCTGAGCTTCTTGGCCTATCGAAAAAAACAATGGGATTTGTTCGTTCCTGCGGTGACGCAAGCCCTGTCCTTGATGAAATCCGGTGAATATCCATTCCTTCTGCAACGACCTACTCTGCTTACACCGCATGATGTACAGCAGCTGATGCCGGTTCTGATTGAGGCAGAGCGTCGAAAGGTATCGCCGGATTACGTCTCGCAGCTGTTAAATGATTTGGGCTTGCAAAACGTGACGTTCCACCCCGGGTATACTCTTCGCATTCAGACGCTGGGCGCATTCCGTGTGTGGCTGGGAGAGCGGGAGTTGAGCGAAAAGGCATGGCAGCGTGGGACAGCCAAGCTGTTGTTTCAACTTTTATTAACAAAGAGACATCATTTGTTAGCCCGGGAAGAAATCATGAACCGACTCTGGCCAGATAGTATCGAGGAAGCGGCAATCCGCGACTTTAAAGTGTCACTGAATGCGTTGAACAAAGCCCTCGAACCAGATCGTGCTGCCAGAACAGATACTTTCTTCATTCAGCGCCATGGCAGCTCTTACGGTTTCAATCTGGCATCGGGCTACCATATGGACGTTGAGGAGTTTGAGAAGCTCGTTACACTGGGCTTGGCAGAATCAGACCGGCGTCAGGGGGCCATCCTTTTGGAAAAAGGGCTTGCGTATTACTTGGGCGATTACATGCCGGAATGCCGTTATGAGGATTGGTGTGTAGAAGAGCGTGAAAGAGTGCAGGCGCTGTTTTTACGCGGAGCAGAGAGGGTAGCCAAAATCATGCTAGAGGATGGCCAATTGGAAAAAACGATTCGTTGGTGCGAAGCTATTCTGCGGGTGGACGATTGCTGGGAGGAGTCATACCGGTTACTGATGACTGTGTATTATCAGCAAAATAATCGGACACAGGCTATCCGTTGGTACGAAAAATGTGTGGCAAAACTGAGGGAGAATCTCGGTGTTGCGCCAATGCCTGCAACCATGGAGACGTACCTTCAAATTATCGAGAAGTAAAAGATCGCCCACAAAGCGATCTTTTTTTTGTACATAGAAGCAATGGCTGCTTGACAAAACTAGGAAGGACTCGTAATATAATCTTTGTACTGACCAGTCAGTTTAAAAAATTGAAAGGGGCCAGGAGTGATGGCACCATCAAAAAAAGATCAAATTGCGAATGGAGCTTTAACCGCATTTGCCCAATTGGGATATAGCGAAACGACCATGGATGCAATCGCGGAAATGGCGCAGGTGGCAAAAGGAACACTCTATTATCACTTTTCCACAAAGGAAGAGCTGTTTTTGTACGTGATAGAAAAAGGCGTGAAGATGCTGATTTACCATGTAGATAGTGTCATGCAAAATGAAGAGCTTTCCTTGGAGGATCGTATTCTGAATGTGCTGGATGAGCATCTTCGCTTCTTTTCCGAAAATCAAGATTTGTGTTTCCTGTTGCTGAGTGCGTTCTCCGGAGATGGACAGCGTGACAGGATGGTTGGCAATCTGCTGGGTGGCTATTTCAGCACGATGGAGTCACACATGCTGGAACTACAGCAGCAAGGATATATCCGGGCAGATATAGATATTCGCACACTCGCTTCCGCGTTGTTTGGCATGGTTGGCTTTACCGTGCTTCGCAAGCAATTTCGCAAAGAGCCAGTGAACAGTGCGGCAGATAAACAGACGCTTCGTTATATGATTACAGGAATGTTTTAAAACAAATAATTTCTAGAGAAACGTAAACAAGAGGAGAAGACAGATGAATAAACGTGCATGGATTGGTGTAGGTAGCTTTGTAGTCAGCATTGCAGTACTTGGAACCATATTGTTTGGGACAAATGTAAGTAGCATGGCTGGTCAGAATACAACGAAATTAGCAGGTGTGATCGAGGGAACAGAGGTAGACCTCTCTTTTAAAATGGGCGGTTCAATCGAACAGCTCGCACTAAAAGAAGGAGACGAAGTAAAAGCAGGGCAAGTCGTTGCCACGTTAAACAGCGCGGAGATTCTCGCGAAGAAAGAGCAGGCTGAAGCAGCTTACAAGCTCTCTCTCGTCAAACTTGATCAGGCGAAAAAAGGAGTATCAGTGACCGATAACTCCAGCAATGCCCAAGTCGACCAAGCAAAAGCAGTAGTCAACTCGGCGCAAGCGCAGCTTGACGCGAACAAAAATGGCGCACGTGCAGAAGAAATTACGCAACTCAAAGCAAAATTACAAGCAGCACAAACTTCGAATCAAATTGCCGCGACGAATCTGGAGCGAATGAAAAAATTATTGGCAGAAGGTGCCGTTCCACAAGTGAAAGTGGAAGAGGCACAGATGCAAGCAGAAAAGGCGCAAGCTGAGTTTAAAGCAGCGGAAGAACAATTGAAAATGGCTCAAACTGGATCGCGCAAAGAGCAGGTTGATGCCGCACAAGCCCAACTGGATCAAGCAAAAGCTGCATACAACCAAGCTGTAGCAGGGAGAGGTCAAGTAGGCTTGAAGGAGTTGGACGTTAAATCCGCAGAAGCGAACGTCATGCAGGCAAAAGGCGCGCTGGCAGAAATGGAAGCCTATGTGAACAACACCAAGCTGACAGCTCCAGTAGACGGCATTGTAAAATCAGTTGCAGTTCAAAAGGGAGAGCTGGTTTCGCAAGGCTTCACCGTTTTGACGATCCAAACGAAATCAGACAACTATGTCAAATTTTATGTAAATGAATATGTGCTCGCGAATGTGAAAACAGGCGATCAGGTGAAATTGTTTGTTCCAGCCCTGAACAGAGAAGTAGACGCCAAAGTGGTTACTGTAGCTCCTGCTGCTGACTTTGCCGTGAAAAAAGCGACACAAGAACTTGGCGATCGTGACATTCGATCCTTCCAAGTGAAGCTGCTCGTGTCCGATCCGGAATTGCGTCCAGGCCTGACGGTTGAGTGGCAACTTGAAGGAGCTGGTAATGGTGAATAATTTTTCTCACCTATTTTGGAGCGAATGGAAAAATATTTTTGCTAACAAAACCATTCGTAATATTCTCTTCCTCGTTCCGCTCATTTATCTGACGATGTTCGGTTTTCTGTACAGTGAGAAAAAAGTGATGGAGATCCCTACTGTGATGGTGGATGCCGATCAAACCGAACTGAGTCGTGAGCTCTATCGTGCCTTTGAGGTCGATCATACATTTCGGATCACGTCTATTGTAGGAACAGAAGAAGAAGCAATGAAAATAGTTGAAAAGGGCGATGCGAATATCGCCCTGATCATTCCTGCTGGATTGGAAAAGGATGTGAAGGCTGGGAGAGAAGCCGAGGTACTGACTGTTATTGACGGTAGTAACATCATGATTTCTAATACGGCAGTTCGAGCAGCGAATACAGCGATTAAGTCTGTTTCAGCAGGAACCACGCTGAAAAAGATGGAAGCACTTGGAGGCTGGGGAGAAGAAGGGAAAAACATGTTTACGGGTATCGACTACCGATACAGAGTGTTGTATAACCCGACCTTCAGCTATCTGTCCTTCATGGTATTCGGACTTGCAGGTACAGTTCTTCAGCAAGTGCTGTTCCTCGGAATCGTATTGTCGGTTGCCCAACAAAAAGAAGAGGGAACCTGGAGGGATACGCTATCTCGCCATAGCTTCTTCGCGATCACTGCGAGCAAATTGTTGCCGTACTTTTTGGCAGGAACCCTCAACATGTTCCTTGCGTTTACACTGATGTTAAAAGGTTTTGGTATCCCTTATTACGGAAGCACATTTAACCTGATGCTACTAGCTACCATGTTTAACTTGGCGGTGTTGGCTATTGGTTATGCCATCTCCTTTGTGTCCAGCAGCCAGCTCCAAGCGACTCAGATCGGGATGATGATTGCAGTACCTTCGTTCATGTTATCTGGCTATACATGGCCACTCATGTCGATGCCGGCCGGGATTGTCGCGATTGCAAAATCATTGCCACTGACGTATTTCTTGAATGGTGTCAGAGAAATCTTGACGAAGGGACATGGACTGTCAGCTGTCACGAATGACTTTGTAGTTCTCGGCTTTATGACCCTCATCGGATTGTTCGCGGCCTATCTCATTTATTTGTTACAGATAAGGAAAATTAAGGGAAAAATTAGTGAGCAAACGGCGGTATAATAAACAATAACTCGGCTGCGCCAAAGCTTTGGCGTAGCCTTATTTGTGCTTATACGATTCTCCTTATGATCCTGTAAAGCCGTCTGGTTGTATAAAAATAACCCTTGTGTAATAAATAATCTTTCCTTTATACTTATTTTAAAAAAGGCAGATTCTTCAATACTAGGGGGACTTTATGTCAGCGACTCATCTAAAGCAATTGTGCGAGGAGACGTACACCAAGTTGAAAAAGGTCAGCATGGAACTGGAACGTTTTTTGAATCAGGTTACCTTATCAGGTCTAGTATCCGCTTCAGGTGATCCAGAAGAATTTGAAACGTATTACCGTACCTATCTTTCCGACTTGCGCCACCTTTTGGTCTACTGCGAAAATGCATACGAAAGGCTGGGAGTATCCCTCCGACGAGCACGATTTCATGAGGAGTTTGCTGAGGAAGTATTGTATCAGGTATATCATACCTGTATAAACAACTTCTATTATCCAAAAGGTGAGGTTTACGAAGAAGATGGGCGGTTGGCCTATACGGGTCAGGACTGTATCATTTTCCGCAAGCAGGTGGTCCCTGAGTTGCAGCAGTTGACCTTGTCTCTGTCCAGAGTATTCGAACCGATGCGTAATGATTTGCAGTATTACGAGACAGACTATATCGCGAAAAAGCAGATGCAAAACGAAAAGGCACAGGTCTAATAAACCTGTGCTTTTTCCATGATTTTCTAATTATTTAAGGAACCCTGTAGGAAGTCCTACATTTATAATCATTTTTCTCCTCCTCTAGAGGAAGAGGAGAGTTCACGAGAAAAAAACGAATTTCCTCAATAGATATCCCCATTTTGCGTGCAGTAAATATAAGATCAATCCATTCTTTATCCAGGAGATCTTTAGGAGACGGAGTGGTTTTCATGTTAGTTCCCCTTTTACCCTCCTTTTGTAAAAACAAATAAAATGCCCAAAAAACGTTTGGAAAAGATAGGAAAAAAGCTTATATCAGAAATGATACTTAATTCAGTTTCATATGTAAATCTAGTATTTGTGACTTTTGTTTTAAATTATTGCAAAAAATAAAGAGCCAGCACTATACCAGTGCTGACACCAATTTTATTTATCTCGATTGATTCGCCATTTATTGTACTCCAAAAACTCTCGAAACTGTTCCTTACTTACCCCGGATTTCATAGCCTCTTCGATCAGCTCATACCATTCTTCATCAACATTCTCAATGGAAGGAATCTCTTTATCCTGAAGCAATGTGTCTACCGTCACATTTAATACTAGTGCAATTTTCTCAAGAAATTGAATCGAAGGATTACGCTGAATGCCACGCTCGATTGAGCTTAGATAAGACTTGGCGACACCAGCGCGCTCAGCTAAATCAGAAAGAGAAAGGCTTTTGTCTATTCTAAGCTGCTGGATACGCGAGCCGATCATGTCATAGCCACCCCTTTAAATCTCTTCGTTTATTATAACGGCAAAATAACTGGAACACAACTTTTTGTGGGACTAGTCCTGTGTCGTTTGGCTCATTTGTACAGTATAAGTTTACTGGAAATGCCAAAAAATTACTTTTCTACTAGATGAAACGATGGGTCGGTATGGCTTAGTATCTATATCTTTGATTGTTCTTTATAAGAAACGAACTGTTCGTTATTAATGTCGAGAAAAAACGAGATAATCAGACGATATTCTACAATAAAGTCGATTTTTGGCTATTTTCGGTCTATTTTTAGAGAAAATTGATATTTTACATTCTATTGCCAGTACAGGATACTAATCCCAAGTTGTTCTTTATACAGAACGATCCGCGATAGGTGTTCTTTATAAAGAAAAAAGAAGGGCGAAAAAACCAAGCCGGAAATACGGTGGCACCTGCCAATTTTACAAGCAACATGGATAGGAATGCTCGGAAAAAATTCACAAAAATTGGAGAGGAGAGATCCATCCTGCAAGCCAATTTGTCTGAAGTAGTCGCGATAATCTGTCTGTTATTTGTAATAATTATACTATTTTTTCTGGCAATCTTGGTGATTAAATCAAGGAACTTGTGGATGGAAAGGAAAACGAACGTTTACCTGGGACAGTTTCAAGACTACTTCACCTATATCCAGTCTCACATGGACTCGCCGGAGAGATTGAAACCGCCTTACTGGCAATTAAATCGCTTGGAATTGCGCGTTTTGCAACAAAAACTCATCGAATGGATCGAATCACTTACAGGGAGCCATCAAAAGAAAATCATCGCACTTTGTGAGGATACAGGGCTCGTCAATCAAAATATCCAAAGGCTATATAGTCGCTCCCATTGGAAAAGGATCGACGCTGCCTATCATGTAGGATCCATGCGATCGGGGGAAGCCGTACCAAGATTACTGCAATTGCTGCATACAAAAAAACTCGATCCAACCCATTTTATCATCGCGAGATCTATCGCAAAGTGTGCGAAAAATCTGGACGATGTAAGAAACATGTTATTGCTCCTCGTAAAGCATCGAAAGAGCAATTACCATCTTGCCGTTGATATCATGAAAGAGACAGAGCTGGATTGTACTCCGTTATTGTTGGAATGTTTGCGAAGTACAGACAAGGATTTGATCAAAATTGCTTTGATTGGATGGACTGCTCCTTTGACTGCGGAGATTGCAGTTTTGGTATATCGACAGATCGTTTCGGAAGACAGGGAAGTACGGATCCAGGCAGTGAAGCTACTGTTCAAATATGATCCTGAATTGGCAGCGGAATGGATCGAGTCCTTAATGAGGGCTAACGATACGGAAGTTTGTCAGGATGCTGAGATTGTTGAGATGTATAGCATGAACCAGATGCGGTACAAAAAGCGGATGAATGAGGAAGAGCAGTTGGACAAGAAAAATCGTTACGTTCATGCAGTGTAACTATAGCTGAAAGGAGAAAAACATGAAGGACTTTTTTCAAGCATACGGGATATTTGCTATTTATTACGTGATCGTTATTGAGACGCTCTATTTAACGATTCTATCCCTGTCTATCAAAAACATATTTTCCATCATCAAAAGCTCTATGTATTCTCGCTTTCAGTCACTCTCTGGATCAGAGTATGTTCCGCAGATTTCGATTCTTGTTCCTGCTTATAACGAGGAATTGACTATCATCGAAAACGTTCGTTCCCTCCTTGCTCTGGATTATCCTAAGTACGAGGTCGTTGTTATTAATGACGGTTCAAAAGACGAAACGTTGCAAGTTATGCTAAATGAATTCCAGTTGACGCGTACGGAGCATGCAAAAAGTTCCGGAGTATTGGGAACATCTAAGGTACGGGGCGTTTATTACAATCCGCAGTATCCCAATTTATATATGATTGATAAGGAAAACGGAGGAAAAGCAGACTCGCTAAACGCTGGAATTAATCTTTCCCATTATCCTTTGATTGCTTCCATCGATGCAGATTCGTTATTGGAAAAGGACGCATTGATTCGAATCGCCAAGGTGTACATGGAAAACCCAGATGAGACAGTTGCGATTGGTGGCATCGTCCGAATTGCAAACGGCTGTGAAATTGAAGATGGAATGGTAAAAAAAGTAAATTTACCCAACAAAATTTTGCCCATGTTTCAATGTGTCGAATACTTAAAGGCATTCCTCGGGGGAAGGATCGGTTGGAGTTCGATCAACGGACTGATTATTGTATCGGGTGCCTTTGGCGTATTTCGAAAAGATTTCGTTGTCCAAGCCGGTGGTTATCGAGGGGGATATCCCGGTGAGGACATGAACATTATCATCAAGCTTCATAAATATATGCTCGAAAAGAAACTTCCGTATCGTGTGGCTTTTTGTCCGGATGCCGTATGCTGGACGCAGGCTCCTGATACGCTGAAAATACTGGGTAGCCAGCGAAGGAGATGGGGACGCGGTAACCTAAAAAACATGCTGGAGTACGGCTTTCATATAGTCGGTCGACCCAAGTATAAAGTAATGGGATTGATTACCTTTCCCTATAATATTATCTTCGAAACTCTGAATCCTTATTTCAGGTTTACCGGTTTTTTAGCTCTGCTGGGATATACAGTATTGGACATGACCCAGTGGAGGATTCTGGTTATCTATGCGTTGCTGAATCTCTTGTTTGGTGTTTTGCTCGGGATCGGCTCCCTTTTTATCGAAGAGCTGGCTTTCAAACGTTACACAAGAGTTCGCGATAATCTCAAAATGTTGGCATTTCTCTTCTTCATGTTTCTGGGGTATCAGCAGTTAGGAGTCATTTGGAGATTTTTGGGACATATCGAATTTATGCGTAACAACAACACATGGGGGACCATGACGAGAACAAGCTGGAAAACATAAAGAACAGGGCATAGGAGGGAGATATAGTGAGTCAGATTGCAAAAGCGTATTCGTTTCCTTTATGTCAAGCCTTTGAACATGTGCTTACCTTCTACGAATCGAGTCAGTTGCCGTGCGGAATTATTTTGGCTGTAACGAATGGAAGCAATGAAGAAAAGGTCCAAAATTTGAAAATGTCTTTGGCAAAAGCAGAGGGACTTACCGATATCCATTGTTTTTACGATAAGCAAAGCAGCATGCTGGGAATCCTGCTAGGGGATCAAATGCTAGGTAATACTCACTTTCATTCTCTTTTCATCAAGGAACATTTACATGCCCGACATATGTTGGCAGGGCCTGTATTCATCGCAAGCTTTCCTGAACAGGGGGAATCAGCAGCACAAATCCTAAGTGGTATGGTACAGGAGATTACTGCTGGCAAGGGAATCACTGGTGACATTCACATATATGGCGGTAAAAGATCATCTAAAGCAAAGAAAAGTCTTTTGCTTGTTTCGCAAGATGAGACCGTGAATGAGTTTTTACGCATTTACTTACAAAGAAAAGGTTACTGCATTTATTTGGCTGAAAACGGAAGAGAAGCACTGGAGCAATACCAGCGATGTTTACCAGACGCTGTCATCACCGATTTGAATTTGGCCATTGAGGACGGTTACCAGCTCATCAGCAAAATCAAGAATGGTAATGCGGCTGAGTATAGTCCGAAAATCGTGGTTTTAACCCACAAACGGTTGGAAGACGACAAAAAAAGATCATTCGAGCTAGGAGTCTCAGATTATATAGGGAAGCCATTTTCACCCGTAGACTTGGAAGCACGAGTGAGAAGTCTATTGTCTTAACACAGAGAAAAAGGGAGGAACAAAAAATGAGCTACTTCACAAAGTTGAAGCAAAAAATGGAATCAAAAACCGTAAAAGTTGGGGTAATCGGGCTTGGATATGTGGGTCTGCCCTTGGCTATGGAAATGGCAAAAAGCGGTTTCTCTGTTTATGGCATCGATTTGGACCAACGGAAGGTGGAAACTTTGCTCGCAGGCAGGTCGTATATTCAGGACGTTCCGGACGATGTGATCCAATCAAGCTTTTCTGCTCAACGATTCTTCCCGACCACTGATTACCGGGTACTCAAGGAGCTGGATGCGGTCAGCATATGTGTTCCGACGCCACTCAGTGAAAATCAAGATCCGGATACGTCCTTTATTAAGGGAGTTGTTCGTGAAATTATCAAATACAAAAAGAAAAACCTTTTGATCACCCTAGAAAGTACAACGTACCCAGGAACGACAGAAGAATTGATTCAATGGGAGTTCGAAAAGCTGGGCCTGACCGTCGGAAAGGATTTCTTCCTTTGCTTCTCACCTGAGCGTGTAGATCCAGGTAATCATTCCTTTAACACACATAATACGCCAAAAGTACTCGGAGGAACCACACCGAAGTGCTTGGAGCTGGGGGCACTACTGTATGGAAATTTGGTTACCAATGTAGTAACAGTATCTTCACCAAAGGTAGCTGAAATGTCGAAATTATTGGAAAACACATTTCGGAGTGTAAACATTGCCTTTATCAATGAAATGGCTTTAATGTGCGACAAAATGGGGATCAATGTATGGGAGGTTATTAAAGCGGCTTCAACTAAACCGTTTGGCTATATGCCGTTTTATCCAGGCCCTGGAATTGGCGGTCATTGCATTCCGCTTGATCCAATGTACCTTTCCTGGAAGGCAAAGGGCTTCCGTTTTCATAGCAAATTCATCGAACTGGCACAATCGATTAACGACAATATGCCGGACTATGTCATCAACAAGACTGCACAAGTACTGAATCTCTATGCAAAATCGATTAAAAACTCTCGAATTCTTATTTTAGGGATGGCTTACAAGCCTGATATCGATGACCTTCGTGAATCTCCGGGCTTGCATATATACGAGTTGTTCCAGGAAAACGGTGCACAGGTAGATTACTACGATCCGTATGCACTAAGCTTTGTGGACAAACGTGGGAATACGGTCCGTTCCATTTCGTATGACTTGGATCAAATGAAAAATTACGATTGCATGGTGCTCGTGACGAATCATAAGAGCTTTGACTACCAGATGTTTGCTGACTTGGGAGTAGCCATCATTGATACGCGAAATGCTTTTGACAGCATAACGGGCCAACACATTTACAAGCTGGGGAATCCGGCAAAAATGCACGTCGAGGAAGAACGAGTCGTACTTCTGGCTTAGCTTGAAAACTGGATGATGATTACGCAATAGGGGAGGCAATCGTATGTGCGGTATCGTTGGATATATTGGTGAGGGGCAGGCACAAAAAATTCTGACAAATGGTTTGCAGAAGCTGGAGTATCGCGGCTACGACTCGGCTGGTGTTGCGATCTTTACCGGTAAAAAAATCGAGATTTCCAAATCGAAAGGACGGTTGGCCGTTTTGGAAGAACGGCTCGTACAATCCCCGATTCAAGGTTCCTTGGGAATCGGACATACGCGCTGGGCCACACACGGCCGTCCATCCGACGAAAACTCACATCCGCATGTGGATGAATCGGGCAAGTTTTCTGTTGTCCACAACGGTATTATCGAAAACTATTTGGAAATCAAACAAGATCTTTTGAATCATGGGGTCACGTTTACATCGGAGACCGATACAGAAGTCATTGCTCATCTCATTGCTATATTATACGAAGGCGATCTCGTCGCTGCGGTTCGGAATGCAATACTTCGGATGCGAGGTGCATATGCTCTCGGCGTTGTTTGCGAGTACGAACCAGATAAAATAGTGGGGGTCCGATTGGCAAGTCCATTAATTATCGGGGTGGGCAAAGGAGAAAACTTCATTGGCTCGGACATCTCAGCCGTTCTTGAGCACACGCGTGATATTGTTATTTTGGAAGATGGGGAAATGGCAGTTCTTAAAAAAGACAGCGTTTCTCTCATGAAAGTGGAAACAAGCGAACCGCTTCACCGTGATTTATTCCGTGTAGATTGGAATGTGGAACAGACGGAGAAAGACGGTTTTGAGCACTTTATGCTAAAAGAAATTTACGAACAGCCCAATGCATTCCGGAATACCCTGCTCAATCGGATTGACGAGGAAGGAAAGCGTATTGTTTTGACAGATTTGCAATTGCATCCAGAACAAATCAAAGGCTTTGAGAAAATATTCATCGTAGCGTGCGGTACCGCTTATCATGCAGGGCTAATCGGCAAGCATGTGATTGAAGAATTGGTAAGGATACCAGTAGAGGTCGATGTCGCTTCAGAATTCAGATATCGCCGCCCTATATTATCTGAAAAGACGCTGGTCATCGTCGTGAGTCAGTCGGGTGAAACGGCTGATACACTCGCAGCCTTGCGGGAGAGTCAGCGACTGGGAGCCAAGGTTTTGGCTATCACTAATGTTCAGGGCAGTTCTATTGCTCGTGAAGCTGATCATGTGCTTGCTACCTTTGCCGGACCAGAAATTGCTGTCGCTTCAACAAAGGCGTATACCTCACAGGTAATCGTTTTCTATCTGCTCGGATTGTATCTGGCTCAAGTGAAGGAGACTCTTGCGAAAAACGAGAGAGAATTCATGATTGCCCATCTGAGACAGTTGCCGGAACAGGCTGAAAAGGCACTCCTGCATGCGGATGAAATTCGTGTATATGCCGAATCCATAAAAAATCACACCAGTCTGTTCTTTATCGGTCGAGGCATTGATTATGCTGTGGCGCTGGAAGGGTCCCTAAAGCTGAAGGAAATTTCCTACCTTCACTCAGAGGCATACGCTGCGGGGGAATTGAAGCATGGTACGCTGGCTTTGATTGAAGAAGGTACTCCTGTCATTGCCTTGGTGACACAAAAAGAGCTGGAAGAAAAAATGGTTAGCAATATCACAGAAGTCAAAGCACGAGGTGGGCATGTATTAGCGATCACACTGGAAGGGAATGTCGAGCTGCACAGAAATGTAGATGAGGTATGCTTTGTGCCTGCTACCTTGCCAGTGTTTACCCCCATCTTGTCCGTTATTCCGCTGCAATTGATCTCGTATTACACTTCACTGGCATTAGGCAATGATGTTGACAAACCACGGAATCTTGCCAAAAGTGTAACCGTTGAATAAGCAAATACGATTTGGAAGAATCCCGGAACCGTCTGCTTATAGAGAGGTCGGGATTCTTTCCCCATGTTGACTTATCGGATTTACATTCATTCCGTAAGGGGCTGAAGTGTCCATGATGGATTCCACTGACCAAATTCTTGATCAAAAAACTTTAATAGAGATCATGCTTCAGGTTTACGAGAAAGGTCAACAGACAACAACAATGGGAACGCGAGATATTGTTCAGGATATTGTTAACAGAGTAAAGCCGTACTTCAATGAAGGTAAATAAGGGAATCGGCTGGGAGGATCATATGAGTAGTCGTTATGCAATCGTATTGGCAGCGGGAAAAGGAACACGCATGAAGTCTACGCGTTGCAAAGTGCTCCATGAGGTTTGTGGAAAAACGATGATTCAGCATATTGTCGACCGATTACATGCTCTTGGAATCCACGAGATTATTTTGGTTGTCGGTCATGGAGCCGAGCAAGTAGAAAAGCAGGTTGGTGCTTCGGTGCGTTATGCATACCAACAAGAGCAATTAGGAACTGCCCACGCAGTGTTGATGGCGGCTGACCTGCTGCATAACAAACAGGGGACAACGATCGTGTTGAGCGGGGATACGCCATTGGTGAGGGAGAAAACGCTGGTGCAACTGCTTGAGCAGCATGAAACCCAACATGCAACCGCAACTGTATTAACTGCACGAGTAGACGACCCGGCAGGATATGGACGATTGCTCCGCGACGCAAAAGGCTTTGTGAAACGGATTGTGGAGCACAAGGATGCAACGGCAGAAGAGCAGCAAGTGTGTGAGATCAATACAGGCATGTATTGTTTCGACAACCAGAAGCTGTTTCAAGCTCTTTCCTGTGTGAAAAATAATAACGCTCAGAAAGAGTATTATTTGCCTGATGTTTTAACCATTTTAAAGGAGCAAAACGAACGCATTGCCGCTTACATGACCGATGATGCGGCAGAGGGAGGCGGCGTAAATGACAGAATCCAGTTAGCTGCTGCCGAGAAAGTGCTTCGTATGCGAATCAATGAGCATCATATGCAAAACGGGGTGACGATTATTGATCCAGCTACTACCTATATTGATGCAGATGTGTGTATCGGACCTGATACGGTTCTTCATCCAGGAACGTACCTCCGCGGGAAAACAATAATTGGACCCGCTTGTGTCATCGGACCGAATGCAGACATAAGTGATTGCACGGTAGGATGTAAGGTGGAATTTCGTTACTCGAATGCATGTAATAGCACGATTCGTGATAGTGCAGCGGTTGGTCCTTATGCCTTTATTCGTCCGGGTTCAGATGTAGGTGAGGAGGCGAAGGTTGGAGATTTTGTCGAACTGAAAAATTCGCGTCTCGGGAAAGGCTCAAAGGTTGCTCATCTCTCGTATATTGGTGATTCTGATATTGGTGAACATGTAAATGTAGGGTGCGGGACAATCACAGTCAACTATGATGGCGTCCGTAAGCATAAAACGACCGTTGGAAATCACGCTTTTATTGGTTGCAATGCAAATTTGATAGCACCGGTTACCATCGGGGAAGGCGCTTATGTAGCCGCAGGATCAACAATCACAGACGATGTTCCGAATGAAGCTTTGGCCATCGCCAGAGAGCGCCAGAGCATCAAAGAGCAGTATGCGAAACGATTAATGTCAACCCGTACATAACAACAATCAGTAGGAGGATGTCTCAGAACAGAATCGAACAAGCAAAAAAAAGCTGCTGCTTAGTGCTTTATGATAGCGACCTGGATTTGGAATACGCAGCTCATCGCTACAGATAGAGAGTGGTCGTAGGGCTGAACCTACTGCAAACCGCAGAAGGAGGAAACACTGGCTATTCTCGAAGATAACCTGAAAAAAATTTTCGGCCCGCTTTGAGATTCGGCGCAAGGCTTATGAAGCATATGGTAAACCAAAGTCTGATTAACAAAAAAAGGTGGTCAATGCCACCTTTTTTTCTGTTCCTTGCGACCTTGATGGTACCGAAAAAATAGCCATTAGTCAGGACACAAACAAACTTACTGCCCACCAAAGCGCATACGTTGAAAGAATTTATTGAGCAAACCGCCGATTGTTTTTGGCGGTTGTTCCGTTTTGACTTGCTCGACAGGCTTGGCTTGGCGAAGGGCCTGATTCACATTGATCATGCCGTACCCGTATAACTGATCGTGACCAGGAGCACCGAGGTCAGTCGAGGATTGTTTAATGAGATTCATCACGTCTTTGGTATTCATATTTGGATGAATGGAACGGATGAGCGAAGCGAGTGCAGCGACATGAGGACACGCCATCGAAGTACCTGATAGCGAGGCATAGTCGCTATAAATGTAAGTGCTCGGAATATCGACCCCAGGGGCTGATACATCCACATAATCACCAAAGTTGGAAAAATCGGCGCGTTCTTTGCGGTGATCGACAGCGGCAACGGCAAGGACTTCATCATAGGCAGCAGGAAAACTAGGTTGATCACTCGCATCGTTTCCGGAAGCCGCGACTAACACGACATTTTTATTAAAGGCATAACGACAAGCTTCCCGCAAAGCAGCAGAGGAGGTATAGTTACCTACGCTCAAGTTAATGACATCCACTCCGTTATCTGTCGCCCAATAAATGCCTTGGGCGATGTCCACGGCTGATCCCGAACCGTCTGCGCCAATGGCTTTGATCGGCATGAGCTTGCTATTCCAGGACATCCCGGCAATACCATCTGCGTTGTTCGTTTTCGCGGCAATGACACCCGACACGTGGGTTCCATGACCATTATCATCCTGAGGTGTGTTACTGCCATCCAAAACGTTGTAGCCTTTGACCAGCTTGCCAGCAAATTCTGGATGTTTCATATCCACACCTGTATCGACTACTGCAACGATGACATCACTGCTGCCTTCGCTGACGTCCCAGCTTTGTTCCATGCCGATCAGATTAAGATTCCACTGGTATTCCGTGTAGTACGTATCGTTCGGCTTCACATTGGGGAGTAGGAGATAATTCGGCTCGGCAAATACCGAGTCAGGGTGTTCTGCCAGTTTTTTCATGAGCTGCTTGGTGGTCAAGCTCTTTGATTTGATAATGAGAAATTTGTCAAAATCACGTTTGATCTTGGCATCCAACGAAGAAACAAGTTGATCAATTTTTTCTTGTTTGGGGCGAGGTGAAAAGCGCACGACGACTTCATTTTCTACATAATGACTGCGATCACGCTGGTTATGATGAAGCGTTTGAATATGACTTTTTTTCTCCAGGTCACGACGAATGTCTTTCACCTGTTCAATGTAGTTAATCCGGGGAATTCTCGCTTGAAGCGATGTCACGTGGGGATGAGGTTCGCGCATTTCCTGCTCTGCATTCTGATTCATCCGATACGGGACAACTACGAGACCGACCAAGGCAACAGCGGCAACAATAGGCCAGACGCGCAAAAAAACTCACTCCCTCCAGTGCTGTTGTCTATAGCGTGCACATGAAGAGAGTGATTATGAAGGAAATAGCTTACAGTTAGAGTGACTAAATTAATCCAAGCGTAACTAAGCCATGTTGGATGCCACTGTCATTTACGTGTCGTGTAATCATGTTGGCGAACGGCTTCAATTCTTCATGAGCGTTCCCCATCGCTACCCCCATGCCAACATAGGAGAGCATCTCTTTGTCGTTCAATCCGTCTCCAAAGGCAACAGCATCCGCAGGAGTTAGTCCAAAATGCTTTAAGACTGCTTCAATTCCTTTTGCCTTGGAGCCATTTGGGGGCAAAATATCCATGCAGTGCTCATGCCAACGAATGTAAGAGACGTCATGGAATTCACCCGTATACCTCGATTCATCAGCGCCACAGTAGAGAAACGCTTGATAAATCGGCGATTCTTCCCAGTAGCGATGGCGATATGTCGGGGATTCCAGTTGTAACCAATCAAAAGACTCGATGATATGCGGGTGGTCTTTGGCATTGGCGTAACAGTGATCTGCGCTCAAAAATACCATGGGATGGGAGTGACCCTCTGCCATTTGTTCGAGCTTTGCCAATGTATCTGTAGCAATTGGCGTGTGATGGATGATATTTCCTTCGCTACTCACATACGACCCGTTAAAGCCCACGAATGTCTCAATGCCCAGTTGTTCAGCAATTGGCATCAGATGATAAGGAGCTCGGCCTGTTGCGATCGCGACATGGACACCGTTTTGTTTTAATTTTTGTACGGCGTCCACCGTTGTTTGTGGAATGATGTGATCGGTGTTCAGTAAGGTTCCGTCAATGTCAAAAAAGACGATTTGATAAGCCACTTCTTATCCGCTCCTCTCCACGCTATCTCTCTAGGTGTTCTCTCTATAAAAGGTTTTACACAAAAAAATAGGAAAAGGAATGCCGGATGGGACACTCCTTCTCACGTCGCTATTAGAATACTGCTAGTTCTGTATCGCTGTCAAATACATGACATTTGGCAAGATCCATTGCTAGTTTTACCTTCATCTTTGGTTTTAGCGCTTCACGAGAATCCACGCGCGCTACCATCTGAGTATCCCCGATATTGTGGAAATAGACATACAATTCGGAGCCCATGTTTTCTACGACCTCAACTTCGGCTGCAAGCGAGCTCTCAAATGGATTTGCTTCCATAAAAGCGGCGTCGCTGTAAATGTCTTCAGGACGAATACCAAAAATAACCTGCTTATTTACATAACCTTTTTCCCGTAAAGTCTTGGCTTTATCTTCTGGGAAGCGTACATGAATATTTTGTGCATCAAAATAGAGTGCCCCGTCTTTCTCAGAAAGATTGCCTTTCACAAAGTTCATCGCAGGCGAGCCGATGAAGCTCGCTACAAACAAATTGACTGGATGATTGTAGATTTCAGTCGGGGTTGCCACCTGTTGGATAAGGCCGTCCTTCATGACAACGATCCGGTCTCCCATGGTCATGGCTTCCGTTTGATCGTGCGTCACATAAATGATCGTGGTATTCAAGCGTTGATGCAGTTTCAAAATTTCCGTGCGCATTTGTACACGCAGCTTCGCGTCGAGGTTGGACAACGGCTCATCCATCAAAAATACTTGCGGCTCACGCACGATCGCGCGACCCAATGCGACACGCTGTCTTTGTCCCCCGGACAGAGCTTTTGGCTTGCGGTCTAGCAAATGCGAAATATCGAGGATTCGAGCTGCATCTTGAATCCGCTTGTCAATATTGGATTTGGAGAATTTGCGCAATTTTAGTCCGAATGCCATATTCTCGTATACGTTCATATGCGGATAGAGTGCATAGCTTTGAAAAACCATGGCGATGTCACGATCTTTGGGAGCCACATCGTTGACACGGCGATCGCCTATGTATAAATCACCTTCCGAAATCTCTTCCAGACCTGCAATCATGCGTAGCGTGGTCGATTTTCCACAACCAGATGGTCCGACTAGTACAAGGAATTCCCGATCTTGAATTTCTAAGTGAAAGTCGTCAACTGCCGTTACGTTGTTTCCATATCGTTTATAAATGTGGGAAAGACTTACCTTTGCCATGAAAAAGGCACCTCCTCGGGTTTGTGAAGAGAGCAAATTCTTGGGTGACTGTAATGGTAGGGTACCAATTCACCGGCAAGATGGATACGGACAGTATATACGAAATGTTTTGTTAATTTTGACGAAAGAGAAGATAGAGCTGCAACATGACGGCATCAGGAAACAATCGCGGGTCTAAACCGGTTTGTTCCGTCAGCTTGTCCAATCGATACAACAGTGTATTCCGGTGAAGGAAAAGCTGCCGTGCTGTATCACTTACATTCAATTGTCTGGCGAACAACGTATCTAATGTTTCCAGTTGTTCATCTGTCATGTGCGGCACGGTTATGACAGAGGCCAGCTCGTTGGCGATGGCAGCTGCTATTTCTGTAGGGACAGAAGCTGCCCATCGTTCTAACGGATAAGACCAGTCACCAGCAACCATCATTTGTGGTCGATAGGATCGAAGGGCACGGGCAAGTGATAATTGTCGGAAAAGAGTGTCGCCCAATGCAATTGGACTCGTGATTAGCAAACTGACAACAAGGCGAACGGGTTCCATCCATTCTATGGAGATCAGATCATACAGGCCAGATGCCCACTCCAAAAGCTCTGAAGCCGTTTTTTGATGATCGAGCATGGAGACAGGGACGATGAGAAGGGCATGTGTTTGAGTCAACGGAATGAAATCGGGTACTCCTTCAAAGAAATCATGTAACAAGGGCTGCAAGGAATCCCATTCTCCCGTACGATCAGGTCTGCATCGCTCTAATAAAAAGGAGACGCGCGGTTCTTTCCACGGCCATTTTGCTTCCAACTGAGCAGGGATTGCAACAGGTGAGCCAGAGACAATGCCTGAAAGCCAACTCGATATCTGTATGGGGAGGGGGAGCGTTGCTGGATCATCCACGTGAGGAAAAATCAGATCCAACAACGCCCGGGCTGAAGAATGCCAAGAGGCAGTTTCGATAAGGATCAATGTCATCACTCCATTACTCGAATGGAGGGCAACTTGCTCCCAGCCTTTTTGTACCCATTCCTGCTGGGCTTGTGCTGCTTCTGTTTGTGAGACTTGTACATATTCGATAGGTAAATTTGTCGCTTGTCGGATGTGCTCGACATCTCTCTTCCATTTTTCCACAAGGTGACCCCCATCTCGACACGAAAGTAAGGCTATTATACCTTAGTCGAGGGCGAGCGTGGCAGCTGTTTCTTGTAGAGCCACAGCTGGAGCGGCCAGCTCGTTAAATGGAGCATCACTGCCTAGTACATGCAAAGTCATCTCAGGACGGGAACGCAGACGGATGTTTACCCCTGTTTGCCCCAGACCCTCACTGATGTAAAAGAGTCGACCATCCATCTCGTGAAGACCTTTTACCATGTTCAGCTTAGGCAGCTTCCCCATCGTGGCGAGATGAAAGGGGCGAGGCCAATGGATCTGTCCTCCGTGAAAATGCCCTGACAACAAATAATCGTAAGCATACTCTTTCATATGCAAAACTATATTAGGATCATGGGTTAAGACGAGCCTTGCTCCCGTTTCGGGTACACCGAAGAATGACTTTTCCAAGTTGCTATGTCGTGTGCTGAAATCATCTACACCAATGATGTGCAAGGGCTGCCCCTTGTGATAGATCGTTTCATTTTCGTTGATGAGAACACGACAGCCAATTCGCGTAAGCTCTGATTTCAACTGCGCGAGCTTGAAAGGGCTAAGAACGTAGTCATGATTGCCAAAAACGACGTAAGTTCCGAGTGCTGGCTTCAATTGCTGGAGGCATTGCACAAACGAAACAGCCTTCGGAATATTAACTTCGCGGTCGAGCAAGTCGCCGGTAATGGCAATCAGGTCCACCTGACGCTGCGAGAAGTCATTGACAATGCGCTGGGGCAGTACAGATAAGTTTTCCATGTGCAAATCAGACAAATGCAAGATTGAAACCGGCTCAAGCTCATGCGGATGTTGAAGGTGCCGGGATTTTTGCAAGGGTATAGATACTTCTTTTATTTGAACATCAAATGTATTGCGATAGGCTCGAAAAAGCAACAAGGCGATAGCGCCAAGTAAAATAAGCCAGATCATCATGGTCAGCCATCTCCTTCGTGGTAAGAATACCGTCATTATACAAGAAAATGTTCGCGATCGAATAAGTAGGTTCTGGCAGGAGGAATTACTCAAAAAATGTAGAAATATTATGAATGTTGCGTAGTGAGAAAAAAGATGTAGAGTGGGAGAGTGAAGACATGAACGTGGAGAAAATTCCAGCAACCGAAGGCTCTTATAATCTGGAAAATTATGACGAAGCATATGCGAATTTTGATTGGGCGGATGTGGAAAAGCAGTTTTCTTGGTATGAGACAGGGAAAGTGAACATGGCGTATGAAGCCATCGATCGACATCTCGCTACTGATCGGAAAGACAAAATCGCTTTGATGTACAGCAATGCGACGAGAGACGAGACTTATACGTTCGCGCAATTAAGCGAGCTATCCAATAAATTCGGAAATGTTTTGCGGAATTTGGGTATTGTAAAGGGCGATCGCGTTTTCGTCTTTATGCCGCGTTCGCCGGAGCTTTATGTAAGCGTTTTAGGGACGATTAAGGTTGGCGCAATCGTAGGACCGCTGTTCGAAGCGTTTATGGAAGCGGCCGTGCGTGATCGCTTGGAAAATAGCGAAGCAGTTGCGATCGTCACGACACCAGCACTCTTGCCACGCATTCCCGTAAGTGAACTTCCTGCTTTGAAGCACGTGATTGTCGTGGGAGCAGAAGAGGTAAACGAAGGACATATTAGCTTTGAAAAAGCGATGGAAGAAGCCTCCTCCGAGTTGGAAATCGAATGGGTTGATCGGGAGGATGGATTGATCCTCCACTATACATCAGGTTCAACGGGCAAGCCAAAAGGTGTTCTGCATGTCCACAACGCCATGATTCAGCATTACCAGACTGGAAAATGGATTCTCGACTTACAAGAGGATGATATTTATTGGTGTACGGCAGACCCAGGCTGGGTAACGGGCACTTCTTATGGCATTTTTGCTCCTTGGTTGAATGGAGCGAGCATTGTTGTTCGAGGAGGGCGCTTTACTCCCGAAGAATGGTATAAAGTGATTGAAAAAAATAAAGTAACGATTTGGTTCAGTGCGCCAACGACGTTCCGCATGTTCATGGGGGCAGGGGACGAACTCGTGAAGCAGTTTGACTTATCCAGTCTGCGCCACGTACTTAGCGTGGGCGAACCACTGAACCCTGAAGTCGTTCATTGGGGAATGCGCGTGTTTAATCAACGCATTCACGACAACTGGTGGATGACGGAAACAGGTGCTCAACTGATTTCCAACTATCGTTGTATGGCAATTAAGCCTGGATCGATGGGTAAGCCGTTCCCAGGTATATATGCAGCGATCATCGATGATCGTGGCAACGAATTGCCGCCGAATCGTATGGGGAATCTGGCAATCCGTGTGGGCTGGCCGTCCATGATGAGGCAAATTTGGAACAACCCAGCGAAGTACGAAGAGTACTTCAGCATCCCAGGATGGTATGTATCCGGGGATTCCGCATACAAGGATGAAGAAGGCTACTTCTGGTTCCAAGGCCGTATTGATGATGTGATCAATACTTCAGGTGAGCGGGTCGGTCCGTTTGAAGTAGAGAGCAAGCTCGTGGAGCATCCAGCAGTAGCGGAAGCGGGTGTCATCGGCAAACCAGATCCGGTTCGCGGTGAAATTATCAAAGCGTTCATCTCGCTGCGAGCAGGCTATGAGCCAAGTGAAGCGTTGATGGATGAAATTCGCAAGTTTGTGAAAGAAGGACTGGCTGCACATGCTGCTCCTCGTGAAATCGAATTCCGTGATAAGCTGCCAAAAACACGTTCCGGAAAAATCATGCGCCGCGTCTTGAAAGCATGGGAATTAGGTCTACCGACTGGTGACCTGTCTACCATGGAAGATTAATCACAAGAAAAACCATCTCTCGAAAATGTCGGGAGATGGTTTTCTTTTGTTAGGAATGGCTATGTTGTTTATGATCATGCGCATGGTCGTGGTTGTGATCATGGTCGTGCGCATGATCATGATCGTGAGAATCGGTTGTTGACTGGCAATGTAAATCACCGTGTGTAGTAGACGAGTTTTCAATCTGGATAGTAGCGTGTGTAATGCCGAATTCTTTTTCCAAAAGGGCAAGTGCGTCATTTAACACAGGGTAGCTAGGCAAATCGTCCTCAACAACCAGATGGCATGTCAGGGAATCAAAGCCGGAAGTAACTGTCCAAATGTGGAGGTCATGCACTTTGATAACTCCCGGTAGCTGGCCGAGTCGCTCTTCTACTTTTGTCGTATCCAGCCTTGAAGGAGCGGCTTCCAGCAAAATATTGACGGATTCTTTTGTTACGCGCCATGCGCTCAGCATGATCAAGATAGCAACGACGATACTGATGATAGGGTCAGCAATGTACCAGCCAAATGCCCACATCAGGATACCGCCAGCGATTGCCCCTACGGAACCAAGAAGATCGCCGAGTACATGGAGATACGCACTGCGTACATTGACGTTGTTCTTGGTATCGCCACGCATGAGGACAAAGGCAGCAGCAATATTTGCTAAGAGTCCAACCGTGGCGATGATGATCATGGAGCCGCTGGCAACCTCAGGCGGATCCCACATGCGTTGGAATCCTTCCCAGAAAATGAACAAGGAAATCAGTACAAGTGTCACGCCATTGGTCAGTGCTGCCAAGATTTCAAAGCGTTTCATCCCGAATGTTCTTTTGGCAGATGGCGGTCGTGCTGCGAAATGAACGGCGATCAAGCTCAACAGAAGGGCTAATGCATCGCTTAACATATGTCCAGCATCAGAGAGCAATGCCAAGCTATTGGTGAGGAAGCCTCCAATGGTTTCTACAACCAAAAATACAGCAATGATGAGGAAAGAGATGAGAAGAGCCCGTTTACTGGCTCCTTTTCCATGGTGATGGTGATCGTGCCCATCTCCATGATCGTGATGATGAAAGCCCATGATTGTGTCCTCCTTATCAAAAGTACGATTTATAGATGCTCTGCTAAATAAAGCGCGTCATTTCCTACACCGCCCATAAGAGCTGATCCTCGTGTATGCTGCCAGGGCAGCCCGAGAAAGGATAGGCTAGGAACTTTTGTTATGCCTCGATGATGAAGAGGTCGGCCATGGGAATCGAGCACATTGGGAACGCGTAGCCAATCGTAGTTCGGTCGAAAACCGGTAGCCCACAATATGTTGTTGACCGTTGCTTGTGTGCCATCTGCAAAAGTAGCAGTATTCCCATTCACCTGTAATGCTCGGGATACCAATCGCAGTGCCCCGGTTCTGGACAGTTCCCGAACCTGCTTTTTGTAACCGAATATCGGATCGGGTGATTGACTCAATTTTTGACCAAGCCAAGTGGAGTGGGGGGCATCGAGTAACCCGAGTGCCTTCATGTAATCAAATATAGGTTTTCCAAAAATAAAGAGCGGCAAGTAAGAACGTGATTCTCCCTGTGAAAAAACAACGGATCGATGAGCGGCGAGCTCTACTGCAATTTGTGCGCCAGAGTTGCCACTGCCCACGACAAGGACAGGACCGTCAATGAGCTGGCTTTCATTTTTGTACTCTGCGGTGTGCAATTGACGAATGGTTGGGTTCAAACTGTTTGCGATAGCCGGGATATAGGGTGTATGAAAGGGACCCGTAGCAATAACCACCTGATTCGCGAAGAGCAAGCTGCCTTGAGTCCGAACCTGAAATCTAGTTCCGACCTGGCTAAGTTCCAAAACGGTTGTACCCAGCATGACTGGTAATTCGAAATGGTTTGCATACAACTCCAGGTAGTCTGCTGCATCTTCCTTGTTTGGGAGTGTATGCGGCTCTCCTGGGAAATTGAGACCAGGTAGATGATTATATTTGCGTGGCGTAAAAAGCACGAGTGAATCGTACCGTTGTCGCCAACTATCACCGATCCGTTTGTTTTGCTCCAAGATGACAAAGCGGCGATTTTTTCGCTTGAGTGCATATCCGAGAGCAAGTCCTGCCTGCCCTCCGCCAATTACGATGACATCATAGTCGTTCATGATCCGGTCCTTCTTTCCGGTGAGGATTAACTAAATCATACCATATACATTATTATATTCAAGTAATCATTTGAATGATTTTTGTTCATCAGCAAAAAAAGGCCGCCACACTTGGTGACGGACCTGTTTAAAAGCCAGTGATTTACGATTTTGATTGCTTCAATTCGGCAGCATGCTCAATTCCACACATGATTAAATGGCGGACATGATCATCATCGAGCGAGTAATAGACGAGCTTGCCATTTTTGCGGTACCGGGCGAGGCCCATGTTTTTTAGTAAGCGCAGATGGTGAGAGGTATTGGGGATTGAACTATTGATGGTTGCTGCGACATCACAAACGCATAGCTCTCCTTCAAGTGCAAGCGCGTAAATGATTTTTGCTCGCGTATCGTCTGCGAGAGCCTTGAAGAGAGGGGCGACACCTTCCGTCTCGATCATTCTGGGCCGAAGCCTGTTTACTTTTTCTTCATCGATCGTCTGTACTTCACAAACCTCTAGATCAGTGGGAATGCGCTGAATTTCTTCGCTCACTTCATTCACCCCGAACCGTTCCATTTTTCATCATTATAAGACGGATACAGGGGGAAGGGAAGGCTGTACAACCTGTTCATTTTATAAAAAAAGTGAAATAACGAGGAGGAATTTCGATTCTAATATCTAAATAAGAATGATACCTATTTGTAAAAAGAGAGGAGAGGACTCCCACTTGATTCTGAAGATTCGCCAATTCCTGGTTGAAATAATCGGGGCACTCCTGCTGGGTCTAAGCGTGGTCTGGTTAACAATGGGCAGAGACAGCAGCTTGTTTTCCGGTTGGAGCATAGAGTGGTCCCCTTTGTGGCTAGATGTGAAAACCTTTTTCCTTAGTATTTGGTTGGAGGCAATCCCGTTTGTCCTCTTGGGAGTATTCTTTTCTGCGTTTATTCAGACGTTTGTGACAGAAGAGCAGGTGAGGCGTTGGACACCGAAGCACCCACTCGTGGCCCTGCCGTTTGCCGGGTTGCTCGGGTTTTTGTTCCCTGTATGTGAATGTGCCATTATCCCTGTGGTTCGTCGCTTGATCCAAAAAGGGATGCCGCTGTCAGTCGGGATTGTCTTCTTATTAGCGGGACCGATTGTGAATCCCGTTGTATTGTCATCGACCTATGTCGCTTTCGCAAGGCAGCCGGAAATGGCTCTCTACCGGGGTATTGCGGGATTCGTTGTTGCCCTTATTGTGGGCATGCTTGTCTTCCTGTTTGTCAAAAAAAATCCGATACGGCTCGGCATGGAATCGCAAATCAGTCATGAAGCCGACCATGTAAAAGCGACAGGTGGAAAGCTGTCTTCGACGTTTGCCCACGCGGTGGACGAATTTTTTGACATGGGAAAATACTTGTTGCTTGGTGCGTTTATCAGTGCGCTTTTACAGGTGTACATCAGCCGGGACACGCTCATGGACATCGGTCAAACTCCGCTCACCTCCAATTTGGTCATGATGGGGATGGCATATTTATTTTCGCTTTGTTCAGAGGCAGATGCGTTTATCGCGGCTTCCTTTGCCAATACGTTTTCAAGCAGCTCGTTGCTTGCTTTTCTGGTTTTCGGTCCCATGCTCGATTTAAAAACGACGTTGATGCTATTTGGAACATTTCGCTTTGGTTTTGTTGTAAAGCTGGTCGTGGCTATTACGCTTTTGGTGATTGGCGTCACCTTGATCATACCGGTGTAAGGAGGAAAATATGGATCAGAACAATTTGAAGCGTCATCATGTCATACGCAGTCTGATATTGGCTGGCATTACGGTGTTGTTGGCCTATTTGATCCTGTCGGAAAGGCTCAGTCACTATCTCGCACCGCGATTGCATATGTTCAGCTATGTCACGCTCGTCATCTTGGCCCTGTTGACAATTGTCAGCATACGACAAATCTTTGTGGGTAGTAGCGTTTACGATTGCGATTGTGAGGAGCAGCACAAAGTTCCGCGTACATCGATGGGCTCCCTTTTGGTTTATGGGTTGTTCGTACTCCCAATCGTGATGGGATTTGTCATGCCCGATAAAATTCTTGGCAGTGATGTAGCCGAGAAGCGGGGAATCACGCTTCTCAGCAATGATGTACGAAAGCTGGCAGATGTTACGGCGAATGCGAATGCAACAGAAAATGCGAATGTTACAGAAGATACGAAACAGACAGCAGAGGCTGCAAAAGAAGAGGCCCGGCCAAACATTGAATCAAATTCAGAAGCTACTAGTCAGGCTGCAACATCCCCGGCGCAAGCGACAACCGATGAGCAATTGCGGCAACGATTTTCGAATGGAGGTTTTGGTGACTTCTACACGGATATCGCCGTCTTTTTACATAAACAGCCAGTGATTGAACTGAATGACAAAGTGTTCTTAGACGGACTCACCACGATGGAGCTGTATGCAAAAGAATTTGCTGGAAAAGAGCTTGAGACAATGGGGTTTGTCTATCGGCAGCCTGATTTTACTAAGCAGCAATTTGTCGTGGCGCGTTTTTCCGTCACCTGCTGTACAGCAGATTCCAGTGTTTATGGCGTTTTGGTAGAAAAGGAAGACGCGAACAAATGGGCAAAAGATAGCTGGGTAAAAGTTCGTGGAAAGCTTGAGCTGCGTCAGGTCGACGGATACGACATGCTTGTTCTCAAAGCATCCCAGGTTGAAGCCGTCTCGGCTCCGAAAGATCCTTATGTGTACTATAGCTTTGAGGCAGCACCAGACAGTTAAATGCGGGGGAAAACGAAATGATCATGCGATTAGATTTACAGGATGAACAAACGGTACAAAAACTTTGGAGCATGCAGCAAAGAGCGTATCGTGTAGAGGCGGAGCTAATTGGAACAGAAGATATTCCTCCCCTGCAAGAATCAGTAGAACAACTGCGGACATGTGGAGAAACGTTTTACGGCTACATCGTGGAAGGTGAACTGGCAGGGGCAGCATCTTTTTTGATCGAAGGAGAAACGTTAGATATTCATCGGATGATTGTTGATCCTATTCATTTTCGCAAGGGAATCGCGAGTCAATTGCTTGCCTCTGTCCACGAGCATGGCTGCAGCAAGATAGTTGTCGCGACTGGTTCCTTGAATGAACCGGCCGTTCGATTGTATGGACGGCATGGATTTATCTTGACGGATCAAAAAGAAATAAAGCCTGGTCTGTGGCTATCTTTTTTCGAGAAAACCATTCGTCCACGATTATAAGTAGGTCTCTCTACACAAAACAACCCGGAGGACGGGCACTTTTTCAAGTGTCTGTTTCCGGGTTTTCATTCTTTTTATTGCATACGCTTATTTGGTATCATCTGTTTCTTTCTGTTGGTCTTCATAAAACCAGAGAGGATCATCGCAATCCTCATCACCGTTGTAGTTGATTAAAATTTCTTCCCCCGCTTTAATATCCGTATACGCATAAAAATCAAACGTGTGGTTATCAAAATTAATCTCATACGTGGCATTTGGCGTGTAGGAGTGATTAAATAGCATGCCATAGCCTAACAAGAAGGCTGTGTGATTGGCACCGTATTCAAATGCATAATCCGCGAGCAAGGTTTTCTCGATATGCTCATGCTCTTCGTTCAAATAGGGCAGAACGGGCGCTTCATGAATCAGGACGCCTTTTCGGATATCTTGCGTTGCAAATACGCCTCTATTTAATTCTCCATTACTCAGTTTGGAGGTCTTGACTTCGATCATGCGGTTCACCTGCATTTCTTATGTCTGTGTAAAACGTATCTTTCTAAGGATGACAGTTGATCGAGAGGAAAGCAATGTTTTTTGTTTTATTTTATGACCAAATGATGGCGAACCGCATAAGCAGCGAGCTGGACGCGATTAGCCAATTGCAGCTTTTCGAGAATGTTTTTTAGGTGGTTTTTCACAGTGTTTTCTGCGATGATCAGCGCCTCGCTTATTTCCCGGTTCGTTTTTCCGGCTCCCACATACATGACAATCTCTCGCTCTCGCGGGGTCAGAACAGCTGGTACCATTTCATCCGTCGCTTCTTCTTGACGGAAGCGGTACATGAGCCGGTTTGCCATTTCGCGTGTCAACTCACTGTCCTCTCCGAGCAAGGCGTGCAAGTAGTTAATCCAGTCGTCAGGCTCTAAATTTTTCAGCAAGTATCCTTGGGCGCCGAACTGAATAGCCGTGATTAGGTCAGCAACGTCATCAGAGACGCTGAGAATGACAACCTTGATATGCGGGTATGCTTTTTTGACCTCGCGGGTCGCTTCGAGTCCGCTCCATTTCGGCATGTTGATGTCCATGAGCACAAGGTCCGGCTGTATTTGTCCGCATAAGAGAAAAGCTTCCTCGCCATTTTGTGCTTCACCGATGACTTCAAAAGAGGGATCGGGATCAAGCAGGCTGCGAATGGCCATACGAGCCATCGGGTGGTCGTCGGCGATCAATACACGGTAAGCGTTCATAGTGTTTTTCCTCCTGATTGAGAAGATAAGCGGATGATCGTACCGCCTGCCGGTCGTAACTGAATGTCGATGGCTGCGTTCAACTGGCGTGCTCGCTCGCGCATCATGGACAAACCGTATTTTTTCGTATCTGGAGAAGGGTTGGAAATCCCAATGCCATCGTCCTCAACGGCGATAACCCAACCTGTTGTTTCATCCGTCGTGAGATGAATCCACGAATGCTTGGCCTGAGAATGCTTGCGAATGTTTGCAAATGCTTCCTGAATAATCCCGAACAGTTGGACTTCTGCTGTAGGAGTAAAAAAGCCGTCTTTGACATGCAATTCGCTGATAACATCGATTCCAGATAAAGCACTCCATTGGGCAAGCCATTTTTCAAGGCGTTGATCCAGACTGCCTTCTTCAGGCAATGAGCGCAAATTAAAGATGGCTTGGCGTACATGATTGTCGATGGCAGAAACAGCGACCCGTGCATCGTCCAAGTGTCCTTGCTTCAGCTTTACGTTGAGGAAGAACAGAGACTGCGCAATCCCGTCGTGTAATTCGCGGGCAAGGCGTTCACGTTCTTCATAAACAGCACGACGAGCTTGTTCCTCGACAATTCGTGCATTCATTTGTTTAAGTGTGTGAAACATCCAAGTGGCGAATAAAAAAGAGAGAAAGAGCGTCAAGAGGGTAATGTACACATTTCCGGCTTCCATAGACATATAGGGCAGCAGAAAGTCGTGACGAATAAATTCAAAACCCCCGATGATGATGGTTGGAATCAAAAAGGTCAACCAATAAAAGATTCGATAAGACATGCATATGCCTCCTTGCATGACAGCTGGCAAACATTCCTTTAGTATACCGAATGGAACGGGCGGATGGTATACTCAGGTGAGAAAAGGTGGGAAAGCAGGAGGGAATGTCATGAGCACGATTGCGAAAGCATTGACGATAGCGGGTTCGGATAGCGGTGGGGGAGCTGGGATCCAGGCAGACCTGAAAACCTTTCATCAGCTCGGTGTGTATGGAATGAGTGCGATCACAGCTATCACCGCACAAAATACATTAGGCGTAGCAGGCGTTTATCCGTTGCCGACAGAGGCGGTTGCACAGCAAATGCATGAGGTGCTGCGTGATCTTGGCGCTGACGCGGCGAAAACGGGAATGCTGTTTAACGCTGATATCATTCGTGCTGTTTCGGAAGAGGTCAAAGCATTTGGCCTGAAAAAGCTGGTGGTAGACCCGGTGATGATTGCCAAGGGAGGGTCAAAACTACTTCTGGATGAGGCGATCGTTGCATTGAAAAAAGAATTGCTGCCTTTGGCGGAAGTCGTCACACCTAACTTGCCGGAAGCAGAATGCTTGACTGGCATGAGAATCGAGACGACAGACGAGATGCGCGAAGGAGCAAAAGCGATACATGCATTAGGCGCCCGCAATGTCCTGATGAAGGGTGGGCATATGCAAGGGGATGTTGTCGTGGATATTTTGTTCGATGGCACTGCCTTTCATGAGATTTCCCATGAGCGCATCCATACACGCCATACACATGGCACAGGCTGCACATTCTCAGCGGCTCTTACGGCAGAGCTGGCGAAAAGCACACCACTCATCGCTGCTGTTGAAAAAGCAAACCGTTTTATTTTCGAAGCCATTAAGACAGCTCCGCAATTAGGTGGTGGGCATGGACCGACCAATCACTGGGCGGTTGTCGACTAGTCTATACGTAAAAAAATGCCCCACAATGATGCTGTTCAAGCAATCACTGATGGGGCATTTCTTATTTAATTTCGACAGAGAATGTACCTTGAAGTCGTTCAGGAAAGTTCGACAAAGTAAAAGAATAGTGAGTAGGCATGCCTTTGTTTGTCTTTCGTTTGTACAGTATGGAATAGTTTTGAATCGATTCATCTGAAGAGGCAGAAGAACTGGTGCCTTGCACGTATTCATATTCATTTCCCAAATCGTCGGTAAAGTTATTCCCAAGGAAGATATGCGAATGGTAATCTTGTGGCGGCACCTTCAAAGAAAAATCCATGCCAACAACATCGTCGACTTGCCGCAGAGCTGTTAATTTCATACGATCATTGGGGACTTTTGTTAATGTTCCTGTCTGCGCATCGATCACGATCTGTAGTTGATCTTTATCCAGAGCACGAATGCCATTGGCTTTGAGGTAGAGCTTCTCGGGCTCCACAAAATAAATGCTCTCCAAATGGTATACCTTCCCGTTTTCTCCGTTGTCACGAACTGGAACGCCATTCCCCCAAAAAGCGAAAGTTTGCCCTTTTTCATCCACGAGTCTTAGCTTATCAAAATCAAACACGTGTTTTTTATTGGCCGGATCAAACCGAATACTTACTTCTGATTGTGTAGGGAAAACCGCGATTTGTTCAATCGTAAAACGCTGTCCGTCAACCGTGACCTCCTTCATCACTGGGTACTCTTTTGTCTGTAGCGTCTTATACTTGCTTTTGTCGATCGTAAAGTCAATCATCACAGGAGTTACTTGTTTGATGTTATCGATTTCCAGTGTGACTTTTGCGGTTAGTGCATCAGGTATTTCAGTCGCTTCGTTGATAATGATATCAAGACGGTTTTGGGTCGTAGCGTCTTCAGTGCCCATCCTTGACCAGGAAACACCATACTCCCACTCTTTCCCTGATTGATCAAACAACTCGATTCTGTCCAATGCTACTTCTTTATCGTTGCCATTATTCTTCAAGGTATAAAAGAGGAGCATCCGTTTTTCATCTGCCAATGCCTGATCGATTGTGAAAGTCACACCCTCAAGTGAGCCACTGGCATCAATATTTTGGACGAGATTGTTTTCCGCGGCCAATCGTAAGCCTTTGTCATCATGAAGGAACTCCACGATCCGCTCCATCCCGGGAATCGTACTGACATAAGCAGCAATCGCGGGAGAAAGACGAATGGAAAAAATAAAAACAAGAACAAACGAGCAGGCAACCAGACCCGAACTAATGCGAATCCAACGCTGGCGGGTCTGTTTTTTTCTCAGCTCTTTTGCTTGATCCATCCCGTTTCGAATGTACTGATCGATCTCAGGAGGAGCCATGAATGGACTCCGATTATTTTTCTCATTATCATGCATGGAACTCACCAGCCTTTCCCGAGGTCTTTTCGAAGTGCACCCAAAGCCTTATGCAGCCAGGTTTTGATGGTACCTTCCGGTTGACCGAGTACCTGTGCAATATCGCGTATGGTCCGATCTTCGAAATATTTCAAAATAATAATGCGGCGATAATGCGGGCTCAGGCGAGCGAGAGCCTCTTCGATTTGGATACGTTCAATGTTTTGCTCGTCCATATGAGTACTCACACGTTCGACAGCGTCTTCCACCATGGGATCCAAAACGAGCCGTTTCCGACGTTTTTGTTCATCCAGACAAATATGAATAAGGATTCGCGTCAGCCATGTTCGAAAATACGCAGGCTGTTTCAACCGTGCCAGCTTGAGATAGGAACGGCACGTCGTTTCCTGAATAGCTTCTAATGCATCTGTCTCATTACGGAGAAAGGCGTAGGCGATTTTATACAGTTGTTCTTTATGGAGGCTGACGAGTTGAAAAAAGGCATCATCATCCCCATTTTTTGCGTGCGAAACGAGCTGTTCAAGATTCACTTTTTCCCCCTCCTATACCATTAGACGGTGCAGATGCCAAAACGGTTTTACTAAAATGTCAGCAACTCTCTTTTGTCTTGAACCAATCGCCCGTCCACTGCTTACTGTAAAAGAAAGAAGTGTGTAGGGGTGGGGTGCAGGTGGATGTGGATCAAATGGGTTACGGTTCATGAATCGTATGGCCTCCCGCGGATTGTTCAGGAATATCGGAGTTATTTAGAAATGAAAGGAATTTCTGTCAGGCTTTTGTTCAGACAGACCAAAAAAGCAGGGCATGTGTATACACTGCAAGTACCGCTAGCTCATGAGGAGCAAGCAAAGGCGCTGCTACGGGATTTTCAGAACACCTTGAAATAACGGTCACAGCCATACTTCCCCTAACGTTTGGCCGAATGGCTCGGGCATACTAGCTGAAAGGGGGATTGATGGCGATGGGAACGACCCTTTTGGAGAGACCTGAAAAAACGGAGCAGAAAGGCAGCAAGCTGTTTGTTCCGGATTATATTTTCGTCGAGCCAAATGCACTGAATTATCCACTCGGTCAAGAGTTGTATCGTCGTTTTCAAACGAAAGGGATTCCGATGCAGATGACGACCAGTCATAATCAGGTACGCGGCATCCCCGGGGACACAGAAGTGGAGAAATATCGCAATGCGAAGCGGACGCTGGTCATCGGTGTACGCAAGACGTTGAAGTTCGAGACCTCCAAGCCTTCCGCAGAATATGCCATTCCACTGGCTACAGGATGTGCTGCCCACTGTCACTATTGCTATTTGAACACCAATATCGGGACCAAGCCTTATGTTCGTGTGTACGTCAATACGGATGAGATTCTTGCGCAGGCCGAAAAATATATTCTAGAACGCCCGGGTGAAATCACTCGTTTTGAGGCAGCCTGTACTTCCGATCCGGTTAGCATTGAGCATATTTCGGGCAATCTGAAACGGGCGATTGAGTTTATGGGTCAGCAGCAGTTTGGGAGGTTGCGCTTTGTGACCAAGTTTCACCACGTGGATTCCTTGCTGGATGCCAAACACAACAAGCATACCCGATTTCGCTTCAGTATGAATGCTGACTATGTCATCAGAAATTTCGAGCCAGGAACTTCCAGCTTTCATCAGCGACTGGAGGCAGCAGGGAAGGTTGCCAAAGCCGGTTATCCGCTCGGCTTTATTTTAGCGCCTTTATATTGGTTTGACGGATGGGAAGCGGGGTATACCGATTTGCTGGAAAGGCTGCGTTCGCAGTTGGTTCCCGAAGCGATGGAGGATTTGACGTTTGAGCTGATCCAGCACCGTTTTACCAAGATCGCCAAAAGCTTGATTCTCCAGCGCTATCCGAAAACGAAGCTTGCGATGAAAGAAGAAGAGCGCAAGTACAAATGGGGGAAATACGGGAAAGGGAAGTATGTCTATCCTGACATCCAAGCCAAGGCTTTGCAGGCCCATTTGGAAAGTGAAATTGCCCGACTGTTTCCGCAGGCACGCGTTGAATATTTTACCTAAGAATCGAACTGCTCTTGATGAAGAGCAGTTTTTCTTTTGGAAAGAAGAGGTGCCATATGATACCAACCGACACAATGCGAATGTTTTCGACAAACGCTTACACACATGCTACAATATGGAGTGCTCTCATTTTCTTGAAAGGAATCGAAGCATACATGAAGTCCATATTGATTACCGTTGAGGGACCTATTGGTATTGGGAAAACCTCTTTATCGCGGGAACTAAGTCGTGCATGCAACTTGCAGCTACTGGAAGAAATCGTCAACGAAAACCCATTCCTAGGTAAATTTTATGAAAATATTGCCGAATGGAGCTTTCAGCTCGAAATGTTTTTCCTCTGCAATCGTTACAAGCAGTTGCAAGATATTCATTCACAGTTCCTGAATCAAGGTATTTCCGTTGTTTCTGATTACAATATTTTCAAAAATACGATTTTTGCCAAACGGACGTTACAAGGAGATAACCTGCCAAAGTACCTCAAAATTTATGATATCCTGACAGAGGATTTGCCTCAGGCACATTTGGTGATCTACATGACAGCTTCGATTGAGACCGTGATGAAGCGGATTGCGATGCGAGATCGTGAAATGGAGCGCAGCATGGATATTACCTATATGGAGAACCTGATTGCTGACTACAACGAGTTTATGGAAGCGTTTGAAAAGCATCATCCGGATACGCCTGTCATCAAATTTAATTGTGACGATTTAGATTTTGTACATAGACCAGAAGACTTGAAATATGTACTGGATCGAATTGCGCCACGGATTCAAGAGTTGATGGGCCAAGAAGTATAGGGAACGAAGGAAAAGTAAGCATGGGGATAAGGAGTTGCGTACATGTCGAGGTTTCAGAACAGCACGCTTCGTGAAAAATACGGGATACCGAGCAACGCAGTGATTACGATCGGGGGAACAGTAGGGGTAGGAAAATCCACCTTTACACACGCCTTGGCAGATCAGCTCGGATTTCGTGTGTCCGTAGAGAAGGTTGACAATAACCCCTATTTGGGACGTTACTATAACGATTTATCACGTTGGGGCTTTCATTTGCAAATTTTCTTCTTGGCAGAACGCTTTAAGGAACAAAAACGGATGTTTGATTATGGTGGCGGTTTTGTCCAAGATCGCTCAATTTATGAGGATACCGGGATTTTTGCCCGCATGCTGTACGAGCAAGGCAACATGACAGAAGAAGATTACCGCACTTATACAGAACTTTTTGAAGCGATGGTCATGACGCCTTACTTCCCGCACCCGGATATTTTGATCTATTTGGAGGGAAGCTTCGATGATATTGTTGGCCGCGTAAAAGAACGGGGCCGTCCGATGGAGCAACAAACTCCGGTGGATTACTGGCAGGACTTGTTTGGCCGCTATGACAGCTGGATTGCCTCCTTTACTTCTTGTCCGATTTTGCGGGTCAATATCAACGAATATGATGTTGTAGAGGACCCATCCTCGGTGGAGAGCATTATTGCTCGGGCAGCTGAAAAAATTCGGATTGGACGAGCTACCCGATTTTCATCCTAGTATTGCTTCACAATAACAGAGCACCCCTGCATTTTGCCGACAAGAGGCGGAAGCAGGGGTGCTTTGCTTTTATTTTGCGCGAAATCCTTCCAAGAGAAGGGTTATCGCTGTTGAAATTTCCTTAAGGGACTTCTCATGATCAGGCGTCTCCGAAATCCAGAGCACGGCTTCGTTCATCGCACCAGACAGCAAATGCGTCAGAGCGTCGATGGAAACGGGACGTAGGTATCCTTGCTCCTGCATCGTTAGAAGCTGCTCCCTGAGATGGCGCATGGAGTTTTCCTCGTCCATCCGGCGCCACGTTTCCCACCCAATGACAGAAGGGCCATCGATAAGCAGAATCCGCTTGTTGTGATGTTCGACGGCCGAGGAGACAAAGGCCAAGCAGCCCAAGATCAATTGTTGCCAAGGATCCTCACTTTTCGCAGCTTCAGCTTCTACGCGATCTCCGATTTCTTTTTGGACAGAAGCCAATACTGCCTGAAATAATCCTTCTTTGCTGCCAAAATGATGGTACAGTGCGCCCCGGGTCACCCCTGCTTGCTTAACGATGTCTTCCATGGCGGCATCCGCATAGCCTTGCTTGGAGAACATCTCTCTTGCCACTTCGATCAGCTTTTGCATCGTCTGCTGTTTTTGCTCTGCTTTGGACATCTTCATGCTGTACGATCTCCTTACTTATTTTATGTCAGATTAGACAGAGTCAACATAGCTGTCAGCAAATGCTTCAGAAGGCGGGATTACTTTTATAATATCGAGCAAAATGCCATTTGGATCGGATGTAATAAAATGCCGCTGACCGAAATCCTCGTCTCTAATGTCGAGATGGAGTGGAAGACCTGCTTTCACAATGAGTCTCTCATACTCAGCGTCAACATCATCGACTTCGAAATTAAGGATAAGACCACCATCTGCTGGCTTTCGGAATCCTTGTGGAATCGTGGTATGAGAGGGATCTAAGATGGCTAGCTCAAATGCCGGAGTGCTGCTCTGATTTTGCAGGCTCACATACCAGTCTGCTTCAAAAACAAACTCAAATCCGAAGTGTTCACGATAAAACTTCGAGCTAGCCTCAACCTGTTCTGTCAAGATGACAGGATAAAAGCTGTTGACCTTCATTACAAATCTCTCCTTCACGATTGAATGAGGTAAATTTAACATACATACAGAATGTATGTAAAGTGATTCTTTTTAATAAAGCCATCCTACACTTTGCCGCACGCAAATCGGCTACGGATAAACCCCGCTGTGGTATAATAAGAACATCTTGGAATTAAAGGGGCTCAGACATGGCAGAAGAATGGTTTGAACGCAGCTTTCGCGAAGATTACGTGCTTGTGTATCGTCATAGGGACGATTCGGCAGCAGATGGAGAGATCGCTAATCTGTTGGAAAGATTGCCGGTAAAGGACACAGGACGCGTACTTGATCTTTGCTGCGGGAGCGGGCGTCATTCGCGTGCGCTGGCTCGCCGGGGGTATGAAGTAGTTGGTGTGGATTTGTCGCCTGTTCTCTTACAGTTGGCCGAGGAACAAAACACCTATCCACAGCTAAGTTTTGCCCGTTGTGACATGCGCGACATTCCGTTTCTCGAAGAATTTGATATCGTGGTGAATTTGTTTACCAGCTTTGGGTATTTCTCCACAGATGAAGAAAATGCGAACGTTATTCGTAACATGGCGAAAGCGCTCAAAACAAACGGTGAAGTGGTTATCGATTTCTTAAATGCAGCGTACGTTATGGATAATCTCGTGCCGCACTCTACGAAGGAAGTCAGTGGAATGGTGATTCAGGAAGAACGCTGGATCCAGGATGGATTTGTCAAAAAGCGGATACTGATTTCTGACGAGTCGTCGAATGAACCGCGTGAGTATATGGAGCAGGTTCGCTTGTTTTCAGTTGAGCAAATGATAGCGATGCTTACAGAGGCTGGATTTGAACAAATTCAAGTATTTGGAAATTATCAGTTTGAGGAATATGTCGCGCAAGAATCACCTCGAATGATTTTTTATGCAGTGAAGCAATAGGGTGCGGATAACCTGTACGTCTCGTGAATATGATGGTGTAACAACCATTCATCGGGTAAAGGGGGCATTGCTAAAATGAGCAAGCTGTCTTTGGAACAGGTCAAATTGTATTTGAGTAAGGTACCAGGCTGGAAGCTAGTAGAAGACCGAATGGCACTATCACGTACGTACCACTGTCGTGACTTTTCCACTGCGATTAGCTTCGTAAACCGTGTGGCAGAGATGCTTGAGCATGACAATCAGCACGTGGAAATTCATCTGGCAGGTGGAACGGTCACCTTTACGTTAGCAACCCGCGAGGCAAAAGGTTTAACCGGCAAAGATTTTGCGTTAGCTCAGACGATTAGCAAAGTAAGCTAACAGGCAGAAGAGAAATAGCCGCTTCCCTCAGGCGAAGCGGTATTTCTTTTTGGCTTTTTAAGAGCTACTTTGTTATGATGGGCTGTATGAACCAATTCGGAGGGATTACAAGATGGACATTCAGCAACACGAGCAATTGATTCAACTGTTGGCAGCGTATAAAAATCAAAAGGTTTCCGTGACTTTTACCCAATGGGATACAGAGAGTGAAGAAGAGGAAGAGGTTACACAGTTTCAAGCTCAGCTCCTTGAAATCAAGCTGACAGACAATGAATTTGAAGAAAAAGATCTCCTGCTCGTGTTTACGGCAGAAGACGGCGAAGAAATGGAAATCCTGATGGAGATTCCGGGTGATGAAGTGGATTTGGCTAGCTATGAGGAAGGCCATTTGCGTATTTTTGGAACAGAAGCGGAGATTGTTTTGCAAAAATGAAAACGAAGCGAGCTTTTCGTTATGTAGGTACGCCTGATCCCATGTCTGATAAAGAGGTGTACCACTGCGAAAAATATATAAAGAAAAACAAGCATTCCTTGGTGAGAGCGGGACAATATTTGGTTGATGTACCAGCACTCAATGCCTTGTTTCACTTGGACTGTTGGAATTGTGGGGCAGTTCATCGCGAGACCTGCTGCGAGGGTGGACAACCTTACGCCGTAGAAGAATGGCAGATTCCGATCATGGAGGGGGAGATCCCCTCTATCTCTGCTGGACTCCTGGAAGAGTCTGAACGCAATCATTGGCTTCTTCATGGGGTTTGGGATCGTAATGAGACTCCAGGAACCATTCGCATGCGGCATGGCAATTGTCTTTTTTATCAAGAAAACAATGGGCGTTATGGCTGTGCGATCCATGCTTATGCCGAGCAGGCGGGGCGTGAAGTTGAGCCTCTCAAGCCATTTAGCTGTCAACTGTATCCGATCGATTTGATTGATACAGGGGAGGGGATTCTGTTAACGGCGGTTACCAAAGAAACATCCTCCTTTTCCAGATGGGGTACAGATTATTTGGAGCAGTTTTACTGTGCCAGTCTAGAGCGTCGAAAGCTTGCCACGCATATAGATGACAAGCTGTTTGCTTTAGACGGCTATCGCCCAGCCTATGAGTGGAATCTTCCTTTGTTACGTTACATTTTGCAAGAAGAGGCAGATAGAATGGAAGGCATACTGAAGAGTAGCTACCAATTGGAACGTTGAATGCCTTGTGATATGATGATGTATGCATCAAGTAGATTGATAAAGGAGCAACAGCGATGAACGTCAAGACAACTCAAGAATCTCGTACAATTCAGGCATCACTGGTTCAGCCATCTGATACGAATTACCATGGGACTATTTTTGGTGGTACGATGATGGCTTATATAGATGAGGTAGCTGCAATCGCTGCGATGCGGCATTCGCGTCGCCCTGTTGTGACAGCATCGATTGACTCGATTGATTTTCTTGCTCCCGTCAAAATGGGACATTCGATCTGCCTAGAAGCGTTTGTTTCGTCAACAGGCAGAACGTCCATGGAGGTTTTCGTAAAAGTCATCTCGGAAAATCTCCAGACCGGCAAGCGCATTTTGACCGCGACATCTTTTCTTACCTTTGTTGCGCTGGATGAGGAAGGGAATCCGACTGAGGTACCAGCTATTGCCCCAGAGACAGAGGAAGAAGAGAGATTGATGGCAACTGCGAATGAGCGCAAGAAAATGCGCAAGGAACGAAAAGGGAATCTGCAAGAGTTTGTGAGCCTATTGAACATCGAGAAAAGCATATAATTTTTTTTAGTCTTCACCCTGAGCGAACATTCGTTCAGGGAATTCTTGTTTTATTCATGATGAGGAGGAATCGGGCAATGAAGTACCGCAGATTAGGAAAAACCGATCTGAACGTATCCGTAATCGGTGTAGGTACCTGGCAATTTGGTGGGGAGTGGGGAATGGATTTCTCCCAAGAGGCGGTTGACCAGATTCTCGACAAAGCAAAAGATCTCGGCATCAACTTGATTGATACAGCGGAATGCTACGGAGATCATCTGTCCGAACAGCTTATCGGAGGATATTTGAAAAAAAACCGCCGGGAAGACTGGATCGTGGCGACGAAATTCGGGCATCATTTTCATGACAAATTTTCTCGAACTAATCATTATGGAGCAAGTGAAGTTCAGCAGCAATTGGAAAAATCACTGCACGCCTTGCAGACCGACTATATAGATTTGTATCAATTCCACTCTGGACCAGACGAGGCTTTTGACAATGATGACTTGTGGACGTACCTCGAAAAACAGGTGCAGGCAGGAACGATCCGTCATCTGGGCCTCTCGATTGCCAAAAATGACAACATGCATCAAACAACTGCCGCTACTTCGGTGAATGCAAAGGCAATCCAAGTGGTGTACAATCGTCTGGATCAAAAGCCGGAAGAAGGTGTTTTTACTTCCTGCCAGCAGCAAGACCTGGGTGTGTTAGCTCGTGTTCCATTGGCGAGTGGTTATTTGAGCGGAAAGTATAAGCCGGGTTCTGTATTCGGTGGAAACGATGTGCGGCATCGACACGATCAGGAGCATGTCAACAAGCTGTTGCTCCAAGTAGAAGAAATCAAGAAAAATGAAGTCCCAGCAAGAATGGATATGGCGCAATGGGCATTGGCGTGGTGCCTCAAGCATCCGGCTGTCACGACGGTGATCCCCGGTAGTAAGAGCCCAGCACAAGTAGAGGCAAATGCCAAAGCGGCTGACTATGTGAGCGATGAGCATCCTCAAGCGACGTCGAAATAAAAAGGATGCACGTTATGACAACTTCCAAAAAAACGGTAAGAACTTGTGCGAATGGTCATCAATACATGAAAAGCAGTGATTGTCCGACTTGTCCAATCTGTGAGCAAGAACGCAAACCGGACACAGGATTTCTTTCTCTGCTCTCGGCACCAGCACGAAGGGCACTGGAACACAATGGAATCACTTCTTTAGAACAGCTCGCAAGCTACAGCGAAAAAGAGATCCTGAAATTTCATGGGATGGGGCCAGCATCTTTGCCGAAACTTCGGACTGCATTGAAGGAAAAGGGATTGTCATTCAAGAACGGATGATTACGCACAGCAAAAAAAAGGAGGAGCCGCGACATGATAGCGGCTTCTCCTTTTTCTATTCATCCAAAAAGCGGGATCTGATCTGCGGAGTAGGGAGCATGCATTGTTCTGCTTTGCCCATCCACCGATAGCGATTTCTCGCCACCCAATCATAAATCGGATCGCGGACAGGTCTAGGGATGAGCCGAGCTACGCTAGACAACAGAGGCCATCCACCTTGAAGCTTGCGGCCGACGTGCAAGATCGCATCAGATTTTGTATATAGCTGTCCGTTAGCGATAAAAACCACGGATGACATGTCTTTTTCCTGATAGTCGAAATGAGACAAAATTTCCTGTGCTCTCTGCGACTGCAAGGAAGCAAAATGAATGTGCCCATGCGGATCACGCTTCAAAATAAACTGCACAGCACCGTGGCACAGATGACAAACCCCATCAAAAAGCAACAGGTACTCAGGATGGTCCAGTTCTCTGCCTGCTTTCATGAGACAGCCCTCCATACTTCAAGTGGTTTGGTCTAGATGCTTATCCTTAACTCCATCATAGCAGAGAAAGAGAATGGTTCCTATACGCGAACGATCATTCCGTCACAAATGCGAGTGTCCCTTGCTGGATCAGCTCTTCTGCCTTCACGAGATCAGGATGCATTTCGCGGTCTTCATGCAGGCGGGGAATCACCCGGCGCAATTGCTCATAGGCTCTCGCTGTACCTGTCCCGAGATCTCCCGAACCAAATTCGATAGCTTGTGCTGCGGCCAAATATTCAATGGCAAGCACCTTGGTGACATTCGATACAATCGTGCGAAGCTTGCGAGCAGAAGTCGTTCCCATGCTGACATGGTCCTCCTGATTGGCAGATGACGGAATCGAATCGACCGATGCTGGATGGCAGAGCACTTTGTTTTCAGAAACAATGGAAGCGGCTACATATTGCGTAATCATAAATCCAGAATGGAGTCCGCCATTTTCGGTTAAGAATCCGGGAAGACCACTTAACTGTGGATTGACGAGACGCTCTGTGCGTCTTTCGGAAATGTTTGCCAGCTCTGCTATCGCAATTGCCAAGAAATCAGCTGCGAATGCCATCGGTTGACCATGGAAATTTCCCCCGGAGATGACGTCGCCTGTTTCTGTAAAAAGGATAGGGTTATCGGTGACGCTATTGCATTCACGAGTAACTGTGGTCCATACATACTCCAGCGTATCACGAGTTGCACCGTGCACTTGTGGGAGGCAACGAAGGCTGTATGGATCTTGTACACGTAGCTCACCCTGCCCAGTCGTTCGTTTGCTGCCGGATAAATGCTGGAGCAAGCGCTTCGCTGATTCCTGCTGTCCTGGATGCGGGCGGACGAGATGGAGTTGGGGATCAAAAGCTTTTGGAATGCCACGTAGTGCTTCAATCGTCATCGCTGCAATCAATTCGGCGCTTTCTAACAGGATTCGCGAATCATACAAGGCGAGGCAAAGCTGGGCAGTCATCGCTTGTGTGCCGTTAATCAGAGCCAGACCTTCTTTTGCCTCTAGTCGAATAGGGGACAGGCCCACTTCGCTCAGTGCTTCTTTGCCAGTTAGCCGCTTGCCATTGACGAGCGCTTCACCTTTGCCGAGCATGACCAGTACCATATGAGCGAGAGGGGCTAGGTCGCCGCTTGCACCAAGGGAACCTTGTTGAGGAATAATGGGATGAACCCCACGATTGCATAGTTCTACAAGCTGAAGCAATGTTTCTTCCCGAATACCCGAATATCCCTTTGCCAGCGCATTGATGCGCAAGGCCATCATCGCACGGACAACTTCAACAGCATAAGGGTCCCCCATCCCGCACGCATGACTCATAATCAAATTTTCTTGAAGCTTGCTTACGTCCTCATCGTGGATCATGACATCGGAGAATTTTCCGAAGCCAGTGGTGATTCCGTATACAACCTCCTGCTGCGATACCATTCTCTCCACCATGGCACGTGAAACACGAACACGATTCAGTGCATCCTCGGTCAATTGAATGTGAGTGGCACTTCTTGCAATGGAAACAACATCTTCGATATGCAGTTGGTCCCCATCTACTTTTACAGCGTTTGCTTGCTGATTCATCTGTAATTTCCTCCTTTAGCAGAGCAGAGAACGAAAAGAGCGAGGGTTTAGGATATCAAATCCTAAACCCTCGCTCGAGAGTGTGTATGTGATTGGATGAAAACGTGTAAGCCTGCATTTGTGGCGGCATACGTTCTTCCTCACTTTCGTCCATGTGCAACTGTCTGATTATTTTATTTATTGCTACCATTGTATCAAATGTCTACGTGCAGTCAAGATGATCTTGTCACGGCGGCTTCCCTAGAGAGTAAAAAACGGGCTTAGTCCATTTTTTTAAACTGGGCGAGAGTCGTCTCTCGAGTTGGATAAATGTCATACCATGTACTGTGTTATTTCATCCGAAAGGACGTGTAGATTCCGTGGAAAAGCGACGTAAGATGCCGCCTATGCCTACCGCACTCCCAAGGCGTCCTAAAGAAATGCCGAAACCGCCTTCTTCAGCGATGCCATTACCTTCTCCATCGATGCCTTCACCTGCGAAGCCTTCTCCTGAAAAGCCAAGGTGGGAAAGTCCGATCAATCCGAATCACTCCATTCCTGCGCGCCCGATGCCGCAAAAACCGATCATGCCTGCTCCGAATCTGGCTAACCCGAACGTGCCAAACGTGATGCCGCCTAATCGGATGCCAGCGAATCCAATGCCACCAAATCTCAAACCGTCCAATCCAATGCCAATGCCAATGCCGCCGAACCGGATGCCAGCAAATCCAATGCCGAACACTTCACCGAATGTCAGACCAAATGAGAGCCCGAACTTGAGACCAAATGTAAGACCCAATGTCAGACCAAACGTGCGCCCGAATGAGAGTCCAAACATGAAACCGAATGTCAGACCGAACGTAAGGCCAAACGAAAGTCCAAACATGATGCCAAATGTTGGACCGAATGTAAGGCCAAACGAAAGTCCAAACATGAGGCCAAATGTTAGACCGAATGTAAGGCCGAATGTCAGACCGAATGTGCGGCCAAATGAAAGTCCAAACATGATGCCAAATCTGAGGCCAAATATCCGACCGAATATCAGACCAAATATCCGGCCAAATGTCAGGCCGAATATGAGACCGAATGAGAACATTGGAAGGGATCTGGAGCTGTACCTATTTAAATTCCAGTTCCATATGGACCGGATGCAGTATTTCCGCCACAAATGCGATGAACATCGTGAAAATCGCCGCAAATACATGGAATACCGCAGACATTACAAGCATCATGAGCGGAGAATGCATCATTATCATGACCGTTGCCAATTATGGAATGACGGTAGCAGTTCCTTTGGTCGAGGCTCATCATCTTCGGGTGGCAGTAGCTCCTCCTCCGGATACAGTTGCAGACATAGACGGGGTTATAGACGAGGGCGTGGGTGTGACTGCGGATGTTCATTTTGACGCGCACGAGGAAGGACGCCAGCTAATTAAGCGGCGTCCTTTTCCATACTCAATTCGCAAATGCTTCAACAGCGACTCCTTTTTTCTTTAACTCGCGTCTTAAAGTCAGTAGGGCATCATCTTTGTTTTTGCATTCTAATATGATGTCCACGTTGTAATCCGCAAGAGCACTGACAAATGTAAGGAACGTCTCTGGGTCAATATTGTCCGCATGAGCGCGAAAGTCATTTGCTGACTTAGGCGAGGACATATGCATCTTTGGTGTGCGCTCTCCCCAGGTTTGAATAATCCGTGGAAGGTATTCCGTCCAATCTTCGCCGTCAGAATGGCAGTTGTGGTGGTGAATATCAAGCACCATCGGCACACCGATTCGTTCGCACAGCTCCAACACCTCTCGCATGGTAAAAGACATGTCATCGTTTTCTATGACTAAACGACGTTTGACGTTTTCAGGAAGCTGTTCGAAGTTGGATGCAAAACGATCGAGGGAAGTGGCTTTGTCTTCGTATACACCTCCAACATGCGTAACCAGGACGGAATTGTCGTCGAGCCCCAGTAAATCAAACACTTTTGCATGGTAGGAAAAATCGGCGATCGTCGATTCCAGGACAGAAGGCTTGTCACTGTTCAAAATACTGTAATGTCCAGGATGAGCTGTCAAACGAATGCCATGATTGCGGATATAATCCCCTGCCTTCTGAAAGTCCCATGCGAATTCTTTTGCCCAATCCCATTCAGATGCTACTGGATGAGTAGCCAGCGGAACAAATTCGGAAGGAAGTCGATACAAAAAGATGTTGTTTTCAACATTATAAGCAAGCAAATCCATTAAATTGAAAAAGTTTACCTGCATAACTTGACGCAGTTTTTTTAACCGGGCTTGTGGGTCTAATTTATTTACTTGAGCAACCGTCGTTTTTTTGTTTGGATTGTTTTTCGTCTTTACACTGATGCAGGCATAGCCCATACGGATCAAGGAAATCTCCCTCCTTTGCAGCAGCATTCCTTTGTAGTATCTCCAAAACGGGAACGTCGTCGGCTTCTTGTCAGGGAATTATAAAACGGATAAGATGGGAGAATGTCACAGGCACGCCTACAATTTTTCCGTGAAAGCGTGGTCGTTCCTCGTGAGTAGACTTCGGTAGAGGTTTTTTAAGGAGAATGTAATGAATAGTCTTGACCAATCCTATAGTATGACTCTGGTTTTTCTCTCCTATTTTATTTCAGCAATGGCGTCATACACAGCATTAGATCTAGGCGCACGTCTCCATTATGCAAAAGGCAGGGGACGTGTGTTTTGGTTATGTGCTGGAGCCGTCTCCATGGGGCTGGGTATTTGGGCCATGCATTTTGTTGCCATGCTTGCCTTGCATCTGCCGATTGCTGTCCAGTATGATAATCTGATTGTATTTTTTTCCATTGTTTTGGCCGTTTTATCATCAGCGCTTACATTATGGATCGTGAGCGAGCAGTCCATGTCCAAAACGAGGGTAGTAATCGGATCGGTTGTCATTGGGTCTGGTATCGCCGGAATGCATTATACAGGGATGGCAGCGATGATGATGAACGCCATTATTATGTACAATTGGCTATGGTTTACCGTATCCATTTTCGTTGCGATCCTGGTTTCGATGGTTGCGTTGATTCTTACGTTTCAACTGCGTACGGTGGACCCTGTAAAAGGTCTCTGGCGAAAAATTTTTGCAGGGGTGTTGATGGGGGCAGCCATTACTGGAATGCATTACACCGGCATGTACGCCACCACATTCGTCGCTCACGAACATATGACAATCACCGTGATCCCACACGATGATTCGGGGCTGATCGCTACTATGATTGGCATTGTCATCGTGTTGATTCTACTCGTGACCTTGGCTTCTGTATACGTGGACAAGCAATTCGCAGGGAAGACCTTGCGCGTGCTTGAAAGTGATGAACGCTATAAATCGCTATTTGAGCACAATTACGACGGGGTGATCTTTTACTCCATCGATGGTAGCCAAAGCGTCATGAATCCTGCGGCGATGCGATTGACAAAGGAGCAGAGCTTGCCACTAGAAAAATTAATGACGATGTGTGCTTCTACAGATGTCGAGCTCATATCGACACATTTTACAAATGCGGTAAAAGGTGAAGCGCGCAACTACGAGATTACCTTGACCACGTGCGAGGGTCGTCAGCTACATCTGAATATGACCCATACACCGGTATTTGTCGATCAGCAGATTACGGGTGTGTTTATGATTGTAAGAGATATTACTAATAAGAAAGAATACGAGGCAAAAATCAATTATCTCGCTTTTCACGATTCGTTGACTGGTTTGCCGAATCGCCGTTTTGTCGAACAGCAACTGGATCAGGTGATCATGAAGGCACAAAAAACGGACCAGCAAGTATACGTGTTGTTTCTTGATCTCGACCATTTCAAGCTGGTAAATGATTCCTTGGGGCATGATTTTGGTGACCTGTTACTTCAGGAAGCCTCCTTGCGTTTGCAGGATTGTGTGGGTGAAAAAGGAACGGTGAGCAGGCTCGGCGGAGACGAATTCATGGTGATTCTTACGGATGTCTCAGAAACAGAAGTATCATCCATGGCGATTGAAATCAACCAAAGGATTGAACAGGCATTTTTTATCCATGGGCACGAGCTGTACATAACAACGAGTATCGGGATTTCTCAATATCCAGAGGATGGGCAAGAAAGAAGTGTCTTGATGCGAAATGCAGATGCGGCGATGTATGCAGCCAAAGACAAAGGGAAAAACAGTTTCCACCTGTATGTACCGAATCTGGAGCAAGCCGTTAATGACAAAATGACTATTCAAAATGAATTGAATCGCGCTTTGGTCAGGCAAGAATTTTTATTGCACTACCAGCCACAGGTAAGTGCCAAATCAGGCGCAATCGTTGGCGTAGAAGCGTTGATTCGTTGGGATCATCCTCAACGAGGACTACTTTTGCCAGACCAATTCATCTCAGTAGCAGAAGAGACCGGACTGATCGTACCGATTGGTGAGTGGGTGCTGCGAACGGCTTGCAAGCAAAACAAGCAGTGGCAAGAACAGGGACTCATGCCGCTTCGGGTAGCCGTTAATCTTTCTGCACGGCAATTTCTCAAACAAGATTTTACCCAGATGGTCGCTGAGATCTTGGAACAGACAGGATTAGCACCGGAGTACTTGGAGCTGGAAATCACAGAAAGCAGCATGATCGACGTCCAACGCGCCACACAGGCACTTAAGGAACTGAAGCAATTAGGGGTGCACGTTGCGATTGATGATTTTGGAACGGGCTACAGTTCTCTCTACTATTTGAAAGAATTTCCGTTGAATCGTTTGAAAATAGATCGCTCGTTTGTGCGCGATATGCTCGATCAGCCTTCCAATCAGGCAATCGTGTCGACGATTATTTCCATGGCCCATCATTTGCAATTGCATGTAATTGCGGAAGGGGTAGAGACAAAAGAGGAGCTTGCGTTTTTGCAGGAGCATCTGTGTGAAGAAGTTCAAGGCTATTTATTCAGCAGACCGTTGCCGAGTGAAGACGTAGCGTTTTATTTGCAAGCCCAAAAAGGTGCTAGTTAAGCAAGAGGAGCAGCTCTCATGAGTTGCTCTTTTGTTTTGCATCTGCCGGCCAAATGAGGTGGTATAGCTATCAAATTGGCACGTAAAATTTACTATTCCTGCTGCCTTGTCATGGAATATCGGGCAAACGAAAGCGTCCGGCAATTTGATGAAAGCGCGCATGAGAGCTTTATCGGTTCCCAATCAGAAAAGGGAAGGGAGGGATAACAAATGCGGCAGGAAAAAGAACAGCAAATACTCGATTATATTGTGAAAAGCATTAATCCTGACACGTCATATACCACCTTGGCATTTCTTACAGCGGTAAGTGTCGTTGGTCTATATGTCGCTTATGGTATTCCTCTTTATCTCAAGCTCCGTGCGGAATCGCGAGGACTATTTCAGCGGAAGCATTATGGTCCCTGGCATTTGGGGAACTGGAGTAAATTAATCAATGTGTTGAGTCTGATTTGGATCGTCTTCATCTCGATCATGATGGTGATTCCACCCAATCAAACAGCTGGGTATGCCTTGATTGCCATGTTTTTGGTGCTACTGATCATGGATTTGGCTTATTACCGGAAGCATTTCAAGGGCCCGCAAGCAGCGCTGGGCAATTCGGAGGAAGACATTAAGCGTCAGGAAGCGAAATTTCGAGACTCCTAATGGAAGGGAAGTTTCGTTTCATGGAAGGTGAAGAGTCTCCCTTATGTCAGTATTGGCATAAGGGCTTTTTTTTCGTAGAGGGCAGTTTTGCATAACGAATGGCAGAGGACGAAAAGCTATCAGTAGGAAGGAAATAGAAATATAGATGGGAGGAACGCAATGAATAGGATGACATGCGTGATGCTTGTTATGGGAATCATGCTGATGGCTCAATCAACGACTGGCTTGGTTCCACAGGTGAGTGGGTATGACGGATATGTGCGTAAAGGAAATTCCTCAAATCGGTATGAAGTCTCGGGTATTACAAATGCAGGCGCATTCGAAGCTTTTTTTGGCAAACTTCAAGAAGCGGTCAAAAAAAATGATAAGACAGAAGTAGCCAAGCATATGAGATATCCACTTCGTGTGAACAAAGACGGAAAAAGTAGCTTCATCAAAGATGAACAGCAATTTCTGGAAGAGTATGATCGAATCATGACCGACAAGGTAAAGGAAGCGTTTTTACAGCAAAAGGTAACGGATACGTTTGTCAATGATCAAGGTGTGATGGTAGGGAATGGAGAAATGTGGCTGGGGCAATTTTCGAATCGCTTTGTCGTTTTTGCAGTAAATGTAGAATAGAGCAAGGGCTTTTCAGTAGAAAAGCTCCCCATCTAGCAGAGCAAATGTTTTTATTGTTCCAACTAGTATATTTTACATGGACATTATCGGTGGAAAATTCTAAAATAACAAATAAATAGACAGCTTTAGATGTAGATTCGACAGCTTTGTCCCTGTGGAATGGACGTTTGTCATTTTCATCGTTCCGTGATAGAATTCACAAAACGATATTTTTTTTAGTTAAACTTAACTGACTCGGAAAATTTTGAGTAAGAAAGCAAAAAAAGGAGTGATTGTGTGAGTCTGGAAACGAAAAAATGGGCGGACGAAGTAGCTGAGCAGGTAGTCTCATGGCGACGCTATCTCCATCAGCATCCGGAATTGTCGTTTGAAGAGGAAAAGACATCTCAATTTATTTACGAAACGTTGGAATCTTTCGGGAATTTAGAGCTTTCGCGGCCAACCAAAACGAGTGTGGTCGCTCGACTGATCGGATCACAGCCAGGAAAAGTTCTCGGCATTCGCGCTGACATTGACGCTCTCCCTATCCATGAAGAAAATGAAGTGCCATACGCATCAGGAAAATCTGGCGTGATGCACGCGTGTGGACATGACGGTCATACCGCGATGCTGCTGGGAGCCGCTAAAATTTTGTCCCAGTACAAGGATCAAATCAAAGGTGAAGTTCGTTTCTTCTTCCAGCATGCCGAGGAGCTGCCTCCGGGTGGCGCTGTTGAAATCGTGAGAGCTGGTGCAGCAGACGGACTGGATTCGATTATCGGCATTCATTTGGCATCGTACATGCCTGTCGGGAAATTTGGTGTACTTTACGGGGCGCTTACTTCATCGACAGATCGCTTTGATATCAAGATTCAAGGAAAAGGCGGGCACTCCTCTCAACCGGAAGCAACCGTCGACCCGATCGTCATTGGGGCACAGGTTATTACTGGCCTACAACAAATTGTATCCCGCAATGTCAGTGCTTTGGACAAGGTCGTTATTTCGGTGACGATGCTGAATGCAGGGACAGCTTACAACATCATTCCGGATTCGATGACACTGACGGGCTCCACACGCTGCTTTGATGCGGAGATTCGCAAAAATATTCCGATGTGGATGGAACGAATTGTCAAAGGAATTACGGAAGCGCATGGCGCAAGTTATGAATTGACGTTCTCACATGGCTACACATCGGTTGTCAACGACAAGCAGGTGACGAAGCTGATGGAGGATACGATTCGCGAGCGTTGGGGAGAAGAAGAGATTATTTACATCGATCCTTTAATGCCGGGTGAAGATTTCTCGGAGTATTTGAAAAAAGCTCCAGGCTGTTTTATTCAATTAGGCGCTGGCAATCCGGAAAAAGGCTTTACGTATCCGCATCATCATCCACGCTTTGATTTTGATGAAGATGCATTGGTTCGCGGCGTGGAATTGTTTGTTCGGGCAGCTCAAAAAGTCGTCATGGAGTAGAGTGAGACAGAATGAGGGGGATGTTGCATGGCAGAGGCACGCGTCAATGAGTACAAGCTGCATTTTATCGTACTTGTTCTCGTCGCATTGACAGAATTTATCGGGACAAAGAAAATCAGCATTGGCATCGGGGTTATCGCTCTGTTTCCGATGCTATACGCGCTCGTTTTAGGTGGGGCAATCAGCTGGCCAAAGTTTAAATTTTTGAGCGAAAAAGAAATGAACGTGGCAGCAAATATTTTGGGTGTTTCGTTTTTGATCTTTATTGCAAAGCTGGGAGCCAATATCGGTCCTGAGCTGCCTAAGCTACTTGGCTCTGGTGTATCTTTGATTGTTCAAGAGATGGGACACATTGTAGGGACAATCGCATTTGGTTTGCCAGTCGCATTGTGGCTTGGTCTCAAGCGTGAAGCAATTGGGGCTACTTATTCTCTCGACCGTGAGCCAAACTTGGCGATTATCGTAGAAAAGTTTGGAGCAAACTCTGCCGAAGCTCGCGGCGCGCTGGGCGTATATATTTGCGGAACCTTGTTTGGTGCTATTTATATGTCGATTCTTGCAAGTATTTTAGGAAGCAGCGGGTTGTTCCACCCGATTTCTCTGGCGATGGGAGCCGCAGTTGGATCTGGTAGTATGATGGCAGCAGCAACAGGCTCATTGGCTGTCATTTTCCCAGAAGCGCAAAAAGACATTGCCTTTTATTCTGGAGCGGCTAATTTGATGATGAGTATCGTTGGAACGTACGTATGCATCTTCTTCTCCTTGCCGGTCACACAAAAGCTGTACGCATGGCTTGAGCCTATCATTGGCCGCAAAAGCGCTTCTTCTGCAGCAGAAGGGGGGAGAAAAAGCGCATGAATCAAATATTAACGATTTTCATCATCGGTTTTATTGCTCTCATCGGTAACTGGATCGGTTACAAAGTACCAATCATGGAATCTTTGCCAGGTATTTTGCTCTTGGCGGTCATTACATTGATCGGAATGGGCTTCACTCGCATTCTTCCGTTCAAATCTCCCGTCATTGTATGGATTTCCTTGTTTGCGATGCTTGCGACATCCCCGTTTTTTCCAGGGAACGAATATACGGCTGCATCGATTGCCAAAATCAATCTGCTCGCATTGGCTACGCCGATTCTCGCCTATGCAGGTCTGTCACTTGGAAAAGACGTTCATCTATTCAAACAGCTTAGCTGGCGTATCGTAGTCGTATCGCTTGTTGTCTTTACTGGTACGTTCCTATTCGCTACGTTGTTTGCGGAGATTGTATTCAAGTTTCAAGGCAAATTTTAACGAAACTGTTTTTGTGTTAGGGCCTCCGTGTGCTTCCATATGCCATGGAGGTTCTTTTCACATACAACTGTGAGAGTCAGGAGTGGAGAGAGCATGATCATTGATGTGAAAAAGGTTACCTGGCAAAGAGATGATACCACTATTCTGCGAGACATTGTCTGGCAAGTGCAAGACAAGGAGCATTGGTGTTTAGTTGGTTTAAACGGCTCTGGTAAAACCAGTCTGTTGAATATCATTTGTGGCTATGTGTGGCCGACAAAGGGGGAGGTCAGTGTATTAGGCAATCTTTACGGAACAGTCGACTTGCGCGAGGTGCGTAAATCGATCGGCTGGGTAAGCACGGCGCTGATGGCTCAGCTTCACGAGCATGAAACAGCACTCCGTGTCGTCTTGAGTGGACGAGAGGCAACTATCGGCTTGTATTCCGTTCCGGAGCAGGCGGACGTAGAGAAAGCGTCGGATTTACTCGATACATTTGGATGCCGTGCATTAAAAAACAGACGTTTTGCCGCTTTATCGCAAGGGGAGAGACAAAAAATACTGATTGCTCGTGCATTGATGGCCTCCCCTCGACTGCTCATCCTAGACGAGCCTTGTACCGGACTGGACTTGCTTTCAAGAGAACAGTTGTTGGCAATGATTGAACAAATCGCCAAGCAGCCGAACGGGCCCACTCTCATTTATGTCACGCATCACATTGAAGAAATTTTGCCTTGCTTCACGCATACCTTGCTGCTGAAAGCGGGGGAAGTAGACCAAGCTGGAAAAACAGATGAGGTCCTAACGGCTGAGCGTCTGACTAGCTTTTTCGGTGTACCTGTTCACATTCAACGCTCGCAAGGAAGGTCTTGGGTAAGCCTAGGGGAAGAGGCGATCGTTTGATCGAGTAGGATAAGTTTGGTTACGAATCAGCACGGTTGTGTATGATTGTGTATAATAGCAGTAAGAAATGGTATCTGGGAGGAGAGGAGAGATGGAGGCATGAACAATGTGATTGCACCAATCACAGACTCCACCTGGGCGATCATCACCTATGAGGAAGCGTGGAATAGCTACGTGAACAGCTATGTGATCAAACAAGGGAATGCCTTTGTATTGATTGATTCTCACCAGCGCAAGCAACGCTCATTTTTTCAACAGGCGTTGGAAGAGATCGGGGCCAAGCCAGAGCGAACGGAATATATCTACTTTACTCATCGACATGCTGACCATATTGGAAATGCCGATATGTTCCCTTCTCGAAACAATTGGATACACCTCGACGATTATTACGAACTGGACGATTTTTCACAGACGCTATTCGGTCATACGTTTACAGGTAGTGGGGGAGATCTGCCTTCACTGCGTTTCCGACAGCTTTCTTTCCATACAGAAGGTTCCGTTGCCTTCTTTGATCCCCAGTCGAAAATATGCTTTGTTGGCGATCATTTGTGTTTTGAAAACACAGAGCTCGGCCAAATCGTTGGCGGAGAAGATACCTGTCGGACGGCTTATCTGGAACAATTAAAGCAGTGGGTAGCTCGTGAACCAGAGCGAGCGGTGGAGTTTACGGAGGGTTTGGAGATTTTGCTGGATTGGCCCATTGAGTATTTAGCCACGGGGCATGGCCCCATTCTTCAAGGCGAAATTAAGGCGTTTTTGCAAGGGTTGATTGCCATTGCCCGTCCGTAACGTAAAAAAAGACTTGTGTGCCGCGGATTGTCGGCTTACACAAGTCTTTTTGCTTTACTTGCTGGAAGTTGTTGTTTCTTCTTCTTCCACTTCTTTTTCTCTTTCTAAATCTTTATCCATGATTTGGACGTTATGCTTTTTATACAAATCATCGATCCATTTATCTATATTTTTGCGTTTGTGTCTGTCTTTTACTTTTTCAACCACTTGCGGGCGAACTTCTTCGAGTGTTCCCTCGAACTTATCTTGGTTTTTATCATAGTATTCCTTAATTTGTTCTTCGGTGATCGGATTAGCCTTCTCGAACAGCTTGTCCCGCAGCATGACAGCACGCACGCCTTCACGGAGCTCTTGCTCAGTCATTTGCTTATCATCCAAATACTGTTGGAATCTCTCTGGTGATCCCATTTTTTCTTTGATTGGGTTCACACGCGCATCGAGTTCTTGATCAGTTACAGTGACTCCTTGTGCAGCGCCTTCCTGCTTGTACAGCTCCAAGGTGATGATATCAGCCATGACACGCTTACCAGCATCTTTTTTCAATTTATCGTACATTTGTTCCTGAGTGATCGTCACATCACCAATTTTGGCAACAGGGTTATTCGCAGAGAAAGCAGATTCTTTTCCAGAACTACAGCCTACCACGGCGAGACTTAGTACGAGTGCTGAGGTAGCGAGAATAGATACATTAAATTTTTTCATTAATAACAACCTCTCTTTCTTGATAGATATACGACTGTGTATAGTGCAGCGTTTCGGATACCGGAAAATAAAAACCGCACACATAAAGCAATGTGCGGTCATCAATCGATTAGCTGGCTTGTGTAGAGGCCTTTTTCCACTCTTCCAAGCGTTTTTCCAGTACGGAGTGATTCAGATGCAATAGACTTGCGGATTTGTCCATCAATTGCTTGAGATGGGAAAGGGCTCGCTCGTAATTTCCTTTGGCAGCTTCAATCTCTGCCAAGCAGAAGAGCTTCCAGTCTTTTGCCGATCGTTTGCTTGCGATCAACTGGTAAGCTTCTATCGCACTCTCTACTTCACCCAGTCGGGCGTGCGAGCAGGCAATTAGAGCTAAGGAATCAGTCATTCCCTGATCACGCTGGTAAATACGAAAAGCCACTTCTAATGATTCGTTGTATCGTTCAGATGAATAGTAAACGATCGCCAGGTTGTAAAACAAGTAGTGAATCATCGCTTGATTAAATAACGTTGGGCGTTCTTTACAGACGCTGATTCCTTGAACGATATATTTTTCGGCCATTTCATAATTGCCAAGCATGATCTCATGTGTTGATTTATCCAGCATAGCCACAGCACGGGAACGGTTCTTCCGATAGGAAGCCTCCAGCCAGCGCAATCGAACATCCAAACGGCGTTTGAAAAGATTGGCCATGTACTGAAAGCGGAAGGGCCAGTGCAAGCGAAGAAACATAACCAACAGCACAGCCGCAATCCCTGCCAGCGTTGATGTCAAATTAAAACTCAAATACTCCACGTAGTGACACCCTCTCTATTTACGCTGCATCTATTACCCCATCTTAGCACAGAACCTGTCCGCATGACAGAGCATTACCGCTATTTCGTCAATGGCAAGATATTCTCTTTTTTGGAGGTAGAGAGCTGCTGTGTTTTGACGTAATCGTCGGAAACGGTATAGAGGGTGTCGCCGATAGTGAGTATCCGTTTGATGTTACTGGAGCTGTCGTACCAGCCTTCGCCAGCTTTCGCGATATCTTCCTTCGACAGATGGGTAATCTGCTCTGTCAGTTGAAAGCCTTTTAGCAGATCGAGCTGATATACATAGGCACCCTGGAAAGTAAACTGGCCGTACTGGCGCATATCGTTTTTGGCTTTTTGTTCAGCCGTTCGTTCGTGGACTGTTACAGGAAAGGCAAGCAGATTTTTTTCTTTGGAAAAAAGCAGAGCCTTGTGATTGTGCAACAGCTCAGAGTCTGTTCCTCTGTCCCCAATAACAGTCTTGAACTTTTCTTTCGGTTTCGTTACATCACTGACGTCAAAGAGGGCAATTTTCATCCCTTGGTAGTAGGCCATGTCTTTATCTGCTTCTGCTTCTTTGCCAAAACCGATGATATGATTCTCATCATACGGGTGTAAATAGTCGCTGTAACCTGGAATTTTGAGGGCACCTAGTACGCTTGGAGCAGAAGGCTTCTTCAGATCGAGTACGAATAGCGGATCGACTTTTTTGAAGGTGACCATGTAGGCGCGATCTCCCATGAAACGGACAGAGTAAATACGTTCTCCTGGAGCGATGCCTTCTAGCTTGCCAAATACCTCGAGTTTGTTGTTCAGTACATACAAGTTGTTTTTCGACGTATGCTCATCGTCTCGCCACATGTTCCCGCTAGTCGTGGCGATTCGGAAATAACCGTCGTTTTCATCCATGGAAAACTGGTTCAGAATGCGTCCAGGCACAGACCCTTTTCCCGTATATCGAATGTCTCCCTTGTTCATGGCAAAGCGGTAAATGGTTGTATCTGACTCCATAGGAGGTGCAATCAAAGAAGTAGACGATGCTTTTTGCTTAACGGCTACCGGCTGTACATTGTTCTGGGTGACGGCTACATACAGATTTTTAGTGGATGCATAGATGTTCTCCCCAGCACCAAGATACGTATTCAGTGACATCTCTTGTTTCGAATCATCCAGATTCACGCCAGCGACGATCAAATACTCTGGCCGAAAGTGATCCGGGAAGTAACGAATCTCGCTGTAGGGAATGGTTTGGTATTGGTTATGATGGACGCTGTCTTTATACGTTGGGCCCGGCACTTCTGTTTTCTCCTGCATAATACGATAAGTATCCATGTAATGGTTGGCTGTCACGTACAAGCTCGCGCCGATTTTGCGGGACGACATGTACTGGCCTTCTAGCTCCAGTTGGCGAATGAGCCGAGGTTGTTTTTTGTCCGTAATATCGTAGATCATGGTTTTCACTGACTGCATGCCTTGGTAACGGGGAATGCCTCTTTTGGAAGCATGGCCGGGAGGATAAGAGATGGTCTCATCCGCTTGCCCGATAACGATGAGTCTACGATCGTCTACGTACATTTCTTGCGGTACGAATTTTCCATTGTCATAGCTGATGCGGCTTGCGACCTTCATCTCGGTGGCTGGATACGCTTTGATGATGCGCACTTCATTTTGTGTGGATTGATAAAGATAAGTCCCGTCTGATTTTACGATATCTGCTTCATCAACGCCCTGCACTTGTGTGTTGGTTGTGGAAAAATCACCGCGAACAGCGCCTCCGGAAGTGTCAGCTACTTTGTTGACAGTGCTAGGCGCGGCTACTGGCAAAGCGGTAGACGTTTCCATGGTGGCGTAGTAATAGCTGTCCTGGTTTGATGATTGGATGAGCTTTTTTAGCTCCGCATAGGAACCGACTACGGGCAAATCTTCTGTTGATGCGGCTTGAACGGTTGGCTCCGCGACTGTACCTGTCGTCAACAGGAAGGGTATAGCGGTTACCACCATCACGGAGGCGAGAAGCCCGGCAAATGTTCTTTTCATTTTGATCCCCCTCATATCTGCTTCTTGCCAAAATTTGTTGTCGGTAATAAGACGATGCATTTTTACGGAATGTTTCACACACTCTTTGGGCAGCAATCTACGGACAGGTGGGGGAGCGTGTGCTATAATAATAGGCGGTTTATGCTACCATTTACACCACTACGTCAAAAGGGGCGTCATAGATGGAAAACTTGAAGCAAAGCATTCTGGAACTGATCACGGATACTTCTACGAATCTACCACCAGACGTGCGTCGTGCCGTCAATGCAGCTAAAGTGAAAGAGGATCTTGGCACACGTGCAGCGCTGTCTTTGTCTACGATCGCGCAAAACGTCGTCATGGCAGAAGAAAATGTTTCTCCGATCTGTCAAGATACAGGGATGCCTACATTCGAAGTGAAAACTCCGGTTGGGGTCAACCAGCTGATCATTAAACAAGCAATCAAGGAAATGATTGCAGAAGCAACTAAAACAGGTAAGCTGCGTTCCAACTCTGTAGATTCCTTGACGGGTGAAAACACAGGGGACAACCTCGGACCAGGTACGCCTGTCATTCACTTCGAGCAATGGGAAGAGGATGAAATCGAAATCAAGCTGATCCTCAAAGGTGGCGGCTGTGAGAACAAGAACATCCAATACTCCCTGCCCTGTGAGCTCGAAGGCCTAGGCAAAGTGGGTCGTAACTTGGATGGCATTCGCAAGTGCATTCTGCACGCTGTATACCAAGCGCAAGGACAAGGCTGTAGTGCCGGCTTCATCGGTGTAGGAATCGGTGGCGATCGCACATCCGGTTATGCACTGGCGAAGCATCAACTGTTCCGCAAAGTAGAGGATGTCAATCAAAATGCTGATCTGGCTGCTTTGGAAGACTACATCATGGAAACTGCGAACCAGCTCGGAATCGGAACCATGGGCTTCGGTGGTAACTCGACTCTGCTCGGCTGTAAAATCGGCGTGGAAAACCGCCTGCCAGCAAGCTTTTTCGTATCCGTTGCCTACAACTGCTGGGCATTCCGTCGTCAAGGTGTTCGCCTGAATCCGGAGACTGGTGAAATTCTCCGTTATCTGTATAAAGATGAAGAAGTTGCCATGGACTTGACCCCTGTAGCAGCTACGGACGATGCGGGTGAAAAGCGTCGGGAGGTTGTTCTGGAAGCGCCAATCTCTGAAGAACAAATCCGCAGCCTGCGAGTGGGCGATGTGGTCATCATCAATGGCGAAATGCACACAGGACGCGACGCCCTGCACAGCTACCTAATGGATCATGACTGTCCAGTGGACCTGAATGGTGGCATCATCTACCATTGCGGTCCGGTTATGCTGAAGGATCAAGAAGGCGAGTGGCATGTAAAAGCGGCTGGCCCGACTACTTCCATTCGTGAGGAGCCGTACCAAGGCGAAATCATCAAGAAATTCGGAATCCGTGCTGTTATCGGAAAAGGTGGAATGGGTGCGAAAACCCTGAAAGCATTGAACGAGCATGGCGCTGTGTACTTGAATGCGATTGGTGGAGCGGCCCAGTATTATGCAGAATGCTTGGAAAAAGTAGAAGGTGTTGACTTCATGGAATTCGGTATTCCAGAAGCGATGTGGCACCTGCGCGTAAAAGGCTTCGCTGCAATCGTCACCATGGATTCCCATGGCAACAGCTTGCACGCGGATGTGGAAAAGTCTTCCGCAGAGAAATTAGCTCAGTTTGCGGCACCTGTATTTAAATAAGGAATGTAACACGAAAGCCTCTGACGCACTTCATGTGCTGCCGGAGGTTTTTTTTTTCAAACTAGGCGGAAGATGAGAAGGAAATAGTTGGATGCATGATGAACTTTCGAGGGACTAACCAGGATTGCGGGCAGATGGATTTTCATTTTTGACAGGGGGGACAGGAATGAAATGGTTGATTGCTGATCGCGTCATTATCGGAGATGGAGAACGTGTAATCGAACAAGGTGCAGTTGGGATTGATAGGCAAGGAAAGATTGTAGCAGTAGGGACAGAATCGGAGCTTGCGCATTCCTTTTCGGAAGGAGAGGTAAAGCGGTACAGCGGATGCTCCATTTTGCCAGGCTTGATCGATTTGCATGTTCACATCGGGTATTGGTGGAGCAAACCAGACTCGGCTGAGTATCGCAACAACGATGGACTTGTGGCTCTACTTGCGACAGCGAACTTGAAAGAGGCGCTTTCCCTGGGGGTCACGACGATCCGCGATGTAGCCGCACCGGATGGATTGTGCAATACGCTGAAGCTGGCAGCCAAGAACAAGTTCATTGTTTCCCCTCGTCTTTTTCAGGTAAACCAAGGGATTATTATGACCGGGGGCCACGGCTGGCAATTGGATGGTGCCCTGCGAGAAGCCAATGGCCCGTGGGAAGTGCGGACAGCCGTGCGTGAACAAGTGAGAGCGGGAGCAGACTGGATCAAGCTCATGACGAGCCATCGTACACCAACGCCGGAGTTCACACAAGAGGAACTGGATGCGGCCGTAGATGAATCTCATCGCTTGGCACGGAAATGCTGTGTGCATGCATCCCTCCAACCGGCGATCCAGATGGCAATTGATGCGGGATTTGATACGATCGAGCACGCGACGCATATGACAGTCGAACAGGCAGAGCAGATGAAGAAAAAAGGACTGGTATGGGTACCGACCATGATTACCTTCTTCCAGATTGCTGATTATTACAAGCATATTTGGCATGAGCAGCAACAAGCGAATCAAGGCATATTGAGCGAAGGGCTTATCGAGCAGGGAGCCTTTTTCATCGAATCGGAAAAGGCGTACCGCGAGAACTTCGCACGATTGATGAATACAGGTGTAAAAATCGCTACGGGTACGGATATCGTATTGGATGGCTATCCGATTACGCCTGTGGCAGAAGAGATCAAGCTGATGGTGGAGCTGGGAATGGAGCCAATTCGAGCGATCCAGGCTGCTACCCAAAACGCTGCTGAGGTGCTGGACCAAGGAAGCAGGATCGGTACGTTAGCGCCAGGGTATCTCGCTGATCTGCTTGTGGTAAACGGTGATCCTTTACAAGAAATAGAGTCTTTGAAGCAAGTGGAAGAAGTGTTTCTTGAGAGTGTGACTGTCTTTTCAAAGTGTTGATGGGGCTGAGCCTTGCTGATTCAGGTTTGTAACGGCGTTTGTACTGGGTGTTTGACTATTCTTTGCCAAAATGGGTATTCGTTTATTGCGCGTGTATCAAGGCGGGCATAGGTTAATAACGAATGATCACAGATAAAAGGAGTGAGATTCGTGAACTATGTAGTCCGTGCCGGAGATACGCTGAACAGCATTGCGGCTCGTTTTGGTGTATCCGTTCAGGAATTGATCCGCGTGAATAATATCGCATATCCTTACTACATTTACGTCGGTCAAAATTTGTACATCCCGATTACCCCGACACCAGCTCCTGGTGGAGATGTCGAGCGTCGCTTGGAGCGTGTGGAAAGGCGAGTGGATGCGCTTCGGGAAGATTTTCGCAGACTGGATAACCGAGTTGATCGATTAGAGAACCGTGTCACTCGCCTGGAGAGGGCCATTACGCCGACACCGCCTCCGCGCCCACGTCCGCCCGGTACGCCTCGTCCACGCTAAGCAGCTGGATAGAGGACCAAATAATTTTCCTCACTTCGTAATTTCCTCTTCGCCCGATCCTGCATAAACTGATACGAGAGGATTAAGAGGAGGTGCGGCCATGCTAGGGTTAAATGGAAAAAACGTTCGACACCATTTCATGGGCGTCTATGGAAAAGTGGTGCAGATTCGGGAACTGGTGGATGTCATCGACCAAGTTTTTGACTCTGTCAACAAAGTGGGCGACATAGGAAAGGCGATGCTTGGACCTCGAAAGGCAAGTGCCAAAAAGCTCGACAAGCTCAGATGAATGGGGAGAGGAATGGCATAACAAAAAACCGCGTCCGTAATGGATGCGGTTTTTATTTTGATTTATTGATGGCTCTTAGGGGCAGACTCTATCATCAGAATAAATCATTTGGAAGAAAAAGTCTATTCTTTTTTTGAAAATTCCCTTATATTTTTGGAGCTGTTATCAACTGACTTCAATAAGGGAGTGATGGAGATGGAAAAGGAAAAGCGTCACGTAGGTTTGGTTACGGGTGGAGTGCTGATGGGGCTAGTCTTGTCATCGCTGGATCAGACGATTGTATCAACAGCCATGCCGACAATCGCCAAAGAGCTGGGAGGTCTATCTTTTTACAGCTGGGTGTTCGCCATTTATATGCTCGCATCGACCACGAGCATGCCCATCTATGGGAAAATGGCTGACTTGTTTGGACCGAGAAAAATGTATTTGATTGGTTTGTTTCTGTTTCTCGTGGGATCTCTTCTGTGCGGTTTGGCTAATTCCATGACAAGTCTTATTGTAGCGAGAGGAGTTCAAGGCTTGGGCGCTGGGGCATTAATGCCGGTTGCATTCATCATTGTTGGTGAACTGTATCCACCCGAGAAGAGAGGCAAATTTCAAGGCCTTTTCGGAGCTGTCTTTGCCATGACGAGTATACTCGGTCCCTCGTTGGGAGGAATCCTCGTGGAGCTTCTGCCATGGGGATGGATCTTCTTTATTAACCTTCCCATCGGTATCGCTGCCTTTTTGATCATTGCCCTAGCCTGGAGTGATCAGCGGCATTATGATAAAAAGCCTGTCATCGACTGGTATGGGGCGATTTGCTTGAGCGCAGCTATCATTCTCATCCTGCTGTCCTTTGTCATGGAGGGGAGAGAATACAAGATCGGATTAGGGGGAGCGGGTATCCTACTTCTCGGCTTGTTCATCTGGGTTGAAACCAAAGCTAAGGAACCTTTGCTTCCACTTTCTTTATTTCGCATCCCAGCCATTGGATATGGCAATCTCGTAGGATTCTTTGTGAGTGCGGCTTTGTTCGGGGCAATCGCATACACCCCTTTGTTCGTCCAAGGGGTGGGCGGTGCGAGTCCATCAGAGGCTGGTTTTCTTTTAGTGCCACTCATGCTGTCCGCAGCGATTTCTTCGACGATTGGGGGAAGATGGATGGCAAAAGCTTCCTTTCGTGCGGTTCTAATCCCCAGCTTACTTATCATGGCGACAGGCTTTTTCCTAATGAGCACGATTGATGTAGAAACAACCAACACACAGCTCGTCATCTACATGATTGTCACAGGTCTAGGCATGGGGGCCATCTATCCGGCACTCGGTACCGCAGCACAAAGCGCTGTAAAACCGCAAGATCGGGGCGTTGCCATGTCGACATCGCAATTATTTCGTTCCATTGGGGGAACGATTGGAATCAGTTTGTTTGGAACCATCGTGGAATGGCAGATGCGGGCAGGCTTGGTGTTTAGTGAAGCTTTGCACGGCGTCTTTGTCACTGGATTGATTCTGATTGGAATCAGCTTGATAGCCAGTGTTCTACTCGGCAATGTGCGAATGCTCGACAAAGAACCCCGCCATTCGCATTCATCAAATAGCGGGGTTCCCAAAGCATAGGATCACGGTTTTTTATTCATGCCTTCCATCGCCATCCGAACCATCTCTCTGACCATACTGCCGCCCAAGCGTCCTCCGATTCGACCGGCATCGTGAGAGGTTAGCTGTCCATTGTAGCCGGGCTGCAACGGAACATGAATTTCTTCCGCGACCTCGAATTTGGCCTGCGCGGGATCAGCAACGTGGGCAACCTGCGCTTTTAGGGCGTCCAGTCCTTTTCGCGCCTCGGGAACGAGAGGGCGTTTGCGTCTGCTCATGGTAGATCACCTCACGCCCTAGTGTGCCCATTTAGACGATTGCTTTGCGCAGAGTGAAATCAGTCTCCTGATAGTAAGTATTAGCAACGAGCAGGTTAGGTCCGGCACATGCAGCAGCAGGGCAGAAGCAATTGATTTTTTGATTCAGCGTGTGTTCTTGCCATTTTTCAAACATCGACTGGAGCTGATCGGTTTGAATATTGCCCAATGGCTCTACATCTCCGAAATCGGTCACGATGACATCGCCCGTAAAAATGTTGATGTTAAGACGATTTCGACCATCTGGATCATTGCGAGTCGTCACATTTTTCGCGGACCGCAGTCTGCTGATCAACTCCCTGTCTGCTGCCTCATTACTACAAGCAAAAAACGGAAGCGTCCCGAATAGCATCCACAAATCTTCATTGCGTACATCGAGCATCCGATGAATGGCTTGACGAAGCTCATCGAGTGAAAGCACATTCAGATCACGGGCAAAATCACTCGCGTACATCGGGTGCACCTCATGCCGCTTGCTGCCCATCTCTTGAATCTGGCGGTGGAGGGTATCGAGCTTTGTCCATGTGCGATGATTCAACATCGTTTCGGCTGAGACAAATACACCTGCTTCCGAGAGCTTGCGTGCATTTTCCATCATCTCGTGAAACTGTGCTTCCGCTCTTTTTATTGAAACCGGCTGCCTTGCTTTTGCGTAAACAATATCATGAAATTCTTCGGGAGTAGACCAGTTCCACGAAATATGCATGACGTCAATGTAAGGCAGGATCAACTCATACCGAGAAAACGGCATAGACATGTTGGAGTTGATTTGTGTCCGCAGTCCTCGTTCTGCTGCATATTGTAGAATAGGCCCGATCACAGTTTTCACGGTGCGCTCGCTGTACATCGGTTCTCCGCCTGTTATACTGATAGTAAGCAGATCTTTTGCTTCATCGAGACGACGGAGTATGAGATCGACAGGGAGAGCGGGATCGTCTTTGTATCGCAATGTATCACCAACCGCGCAATGCTCACAGCGGAGATTGCACAGATTCGTTACAGTAAACTCGACGCTGGTAAGTTTATAGGCGGGGGGTGTCGCATTGAACAACGGCTCCCATGGATCGTGTAAAGGTGTTAATGGTGTAGTTGGAACCATGCGGATCAATTGTGGAAACCTCCTTCATTCTGCGTACAACTCAACCTATTATAACGACATTAGGGCGGAAGGAGAATAGCTAACGAGATGATTATGGGGATGTCTTTTGGACGCGGTGTGCTTTTTCATGATCGCAACGTGCTGGCTTGCGCGGAAGTGAAAGACGGCGTAATTCATATGTGGGCGGAAAAAATTACATTGAAAACAATAGGGAAGCTCTGGTATCGGATATTTTTCTCCTTTCCGTGGTACTATCAATTGTTTCACCTCCTGCTTGCGTGTTATGTACTAGCAGCGATCGTGAAACCTGACTGGGCTGTTATTGATCCGATGTGGGTAGCTGTATACATTGCAGGCTTTCACTTCGTTTTTCCGAAAATGATGAAAAAATTTCACGGTGCGGAGCATAAGGTGTTTAGCTATGGGGGTAAGACGTCCTTAGCAGCACTAAAAGAGATTCAACGAGCAAATATCGTGAATGACGGATGCTCAACGAATCTGGTTGTATGGTTTTTTACGGGGTTCATCTTGTCCGTATTCTTTTTACCCTTAGAGTGGAGCGTCGCTTGCGGGGTAGCAGGACTGCTTGTTGGCATGCTCGGGGATCGCTACGTGCGGAAATACTTTGGTTTTCTTTACAAGCTGTCGGCTTTCTTTCAAAAATACAGTACGACCAAAGAACCGGATCGGATTCATTTAGAGACAGCGATTCGCTCGTATATGCTTTTTGAGCACATTCGCGAGGTAGATCGATTGCAGAATGCTTCGTAAGAAAAAGCGGTGTTTCCACTAGGGATACGCCGCTTTTTTTGTTCCATGCACAGGGGGGTCAACTCGATCCTTTTCCTTTTCCTTTTCCTACTCCCGTTCCAGCGGGCTATCTTCCAGTTGTCGATACATCTTTCCTTTATCCACATACGATTGGCGAATGCGTACGAATTCTTTCAAGTCTGCCTCGTTGAGTTCGCGTTTTACTTTTGCTGGATTGCCGACAACAAGTGAGCGAGGTGGCACCTTCATGCCTGGAGGAACAAGTGCACCCGCTGCAACCATCGCATCTTCCCCGATCTCCGCACGATCCAAAACAATCGCGCCCATTCCGATCAATGCGCCGCGACGTACAATGCAGCTATGTAAAACAGCGTTATGTCCAACGGTCACCTCGTCTTCGAGGATTAACGGGTTGTTCGGGCTTTGATGCAGGGTGCTGTTGTCTTGCACGCTGACGCGTTTTCCAATGACAGTCGGAGCGATGTCCCCACGGATCACTGTGTTGTACCAAATAGAAGAATCCTCACCGATTTCGACATCGCCTGAAACGACAGAGCCTTTTGCGAGGAAAACAGTAGGGTGAATCTTTGGTTTGATGTTTTCAAATGATAGCAGCAGCATAGTAACCTCCTAATCAATGAGTAAGCGAGCAATGTGTTTGCATCGGGCGCGGGTGGAAAATAGAAAAGCGGCCAGTAGCAGGATCACAGTCGATGACCGTCCCGGAAAGCTTGTCTATCTCATGCGTTTGATAAAAGAACCGAATCCCACTTATTTCTTGGTCGAGATCCTGGTTTTCCGCTTCTGTGATGGCGATGCTATATGTATAGCTGCCACATCCCGTCGTAGTTGGGACGAGTCTGATACCGAGCTGTTCAGCATCCGATTCTTCCCCGATCATTTGTGCAAGACGCGCTGCCGCAGTTGGAGTAATGGTTATCATAGTCATACCTCCTCGTAGCCATTTCTATTGTACTACAAATAGACCTTCCAAATCCTGCTTGTTGACCATGTATGAGGCATGTGGTAGAGTAAATGTTACTGATTCTGATGTGCAGGAAATGTGGGTAGTCGCTGCCGCAATCGTTTCGGCGATTGGCGGTAGAGGAAAGTCCAGGCTCGCCCAGGCTGAGATGCCTGGAGTGTTCGTACCTGGTGCAAGCCAGGGCAGTGAGGCGTGAGTCTCGCTGACGGCGTGGAAAGGGCTCTCTCTGAGGCCCGAGTACGCTGAAAGTGCCACAGAAACGTAGCTTTTCTGGCGACAGAAAAGATGGAACGCGGTAAACCCTGCGAGCGAGAAACCCAAATTAGGTAGGGGAACCGTCCTGAAGGAATCAAACGGAAAGGACGGATGGTATCTTCGGATGCCATAGATAGATGGCTACCGCTCTTAGTGCGAGGGATTGCCCCGCTTGAAGCACGGGAGAGACAGAACCTGGCTTATAGCATTTCCTGCTGGAATGAAACGTAAAACCACCTGAGATCTCAGGTGGTTTTTTTACGTTCTGCGAAATATCGTGAACCCTCTACAAATCAAGGTTTGAAGACCAGTGGAATCATTTACCTTAAATATTCTTTGAAACTTTTTTGAAAAGGTTGTCGTCTAAAAAGAGCATTCGGCCGAAGAAAACAGTTCTACTGTGGGCTATTCCATCATTTCTTCAAATGGGAGTGTCTGTTGGAGAAATGAACTGATAAAACTGTTACATTGATGGAGGGGTTTATTTTGCAAAAAGCAAAGAATCGAGCAAGTAAGGATTTCAAAAAATTATTGGCGACAGCTGTTCTGGCTGGATCGCTTGCGTTGCCGGGTACCGGATTGGCTGCAACGGCACTGCCATTCTCCGACATCGGAGGAAACGGGAATAAAGACGCGATTCTGACATTGAATTATGCTGGTGTGTTAAAAGGGTATACCGATGGCACGTTCAAGCCGAATAAAGAAGTGACGAGAGCGGAGTTCGCCAAAGTTGCGGTGCTGGCACTCGGGTACACAGATGCGCAAGCGAAACTCTTGCAAGGAAAGACAGCCTTTAAAGACCTGCCAGCAGATCACTGGGCAACAGGTTATATCAATCTGGCTGTATCGCAGGGCATCATCAAGGGCTATCCGGATGGAACCTTCAAACCTAACAACAATGTAAAAATTGCGGAAGCACTGACCGTATACGTTCAAGGCTTGAAGATCGACGTTCGTCCATCAGCTTCAAGCGAGTGGTACATCCCGTACTTGCTGGAAGCTGACAGAGCAGGTATCTACGATGCAAAAGAAACACCGACAGCAGCAGCTCCGCGTGATATTGTGGCAAAGTATACAGATAAGTTCATGGAAACGCCTGTTTACGCAAACGGCGCTTACTATGACAAAGATGGCAATGCAAAAGGAACCATTCAAAAGCTGCCAGTAGTAAAGGGCGCAGTCGCTTCGTATGACAAGTCTGGCAAAAAGCTGAAACTAGTCGGACAAAACAAAGAAATCGAAATGGCTGATTCCGCGCAAATATACGGCAATCTGGTCGTTGGCGCTCAGGTAGAATACATCACGAAAAACGGCCGAGTGGCTTTCCTCACCGTTGTTACTTCTGACTCTGAAATCGTCGAAGGGATCGTGAAGACTGGCCTTAATTTTACAACAGCTGTAGGCGATGAGAAGAAATTCAAGGCCATCGTCAATGGAAGAGAAGTTGTTTTGGAAGTAGAAGATGGCGTAAATGTAAGCCGTTCTCACATCGGACAAAAGTTCGTGGCAGTCGTTGGCGACAATGGCAAGATCAAGTCCATCACGATTAGCGATAACACGACAAAAGGAATTGTAGAAAAAGTATCTTCTGTGAGCGGCTCCAACTCGAAGAAAGAGCTAAGGGTAGACGGCACGACCTATGTTCTGGATTCCAAAGCAACGATCAAAGGAAAGGCTCATCCTGAGGCGAAAGCAACAAGTGCTTCGTTCTCTGATATCGAAAAAGATGACTTGGTCGAGCTGACACTCGATGTGGACGGTAAAGTATCCGAGCTTGTTTATACGAAGCTGAGCTTCACGGATACGATCACTGTGGATACAAACAAAAACCTGATTCGCGTTGGAAGCGTGAATTACGAGGTGCATGAAGATACCGAGTTGTTCGTAGATGAAGACGAAGTAGATGAGCTGGATGAGTTGACGAGCGGTCAAATTGCTGTCCTCACGTTCGACAAGAATGGAAATCTGGTGAAAGTAGAGCAGGGTGTAGGTGCAGCTACGAACAAGCTGGTCTCAGACACAACTGCGTATGCAGCAGGAAAGCTGGCAACTGTGAAAATCGATGGCAAAACCTACGACATCTTGACTAACGCGAAGCTGACTGTCGATGGCAGCTCCGTATCACCAACAACGATTAAAACAGATCAGTTTAATGACCACCGTATCCTTACGTGGAAATACAACGTCGGCACGAATGACATTGTGGAGCTGACTTTGGAAAAGCAAACCGTAAAAGGATACGTGACCAAAAAATCCGGTTCCAAAATCACCGTGAACGGTAAAGTGTATGAGCTCTTGTCCGGCGTCACGATTGACAGCGATGCAGCATCCAACGACAAAGAATACACACTGACACTCAACAACGCTGGCAAAGTAAAAGCCATCACAGGTGCGCCTAAGAAAGTAAGCGGTGTAGTTGACTCTGTTGAGGTTCGTAACGATGACGGTAAGGTGACTTCCGCGAAAGTAGAGATTAATGGCAAGACGTACGATGTAACGGATGAGGACGCGATTGAAGACGTCGATCAATTTGAGTACGTGACATTGACCCTTGATCGTGACGGCGATGTTATTGCCGCATCCGTTAGTGGAAAACTTGCGAAGGAAAACGTGCGTTTCGTCGGAATTGAATCCCGTGTGAACAAAGATAAATACGTATTCTTCGATGACGTATCGACGAGCTTGAAGATGACGGAAGACGCGAAGATCAAATACTACAACGGTAATGATTTGAAAGAAAGTGATCTTTCCTCCAAGGACAAAGTGGATTTGTGGACAAATGATCAAGGTCTTGTCTATGTCATTGTCGTAGCAAAACGATAAGCAAATAGAAAAAGGCGATCCCATGCTCGATTCGAGAAGGGGTCGCCTTTTCAGTTTGTATTCAATTGAAAATCATTTTCATTAGAGAGAGTATGTGTTATATTATTATTGTTTCGCACAAAACAAAAATGAGGAGGAATGGTTCAATGCAGGTCGATTATGAAGTGATTATTGTTGGCGGTGGACCAGTTGGCATGATGCTGGCTGCAGAGCTGGCATTGGCCAGAGTGAGGGTGTGCGTGCTTGAGCGCTTAATGGAAACAACCCCTTATTCACGGGCGCTCACGCTACATCCACGCACACTGGAAATCCTGGATATGCGCGGGTTGAAAGCGAAATTACTTGATAGAGGAAAGCCGATTACGACAGGGCATTTTGCAGCACTTGATACACGCTTGGATTTTTCTGTCTTAGATTCTTCCTCCAACTACACACTGATTATTCCCCAACATGAAACGGAGAAGGTAGTAGAGGAGTGGGCAAAAAGTCTAGGGGTGGAAATACGCAGGGAAGAGGAGGTAGTGGCCGTACACCAAGATCAGCACGGGGTTGAGGTTGTGGCTGTAGGGCCGAATGGAAACGCTGTGCTGACGGCACTCTATGTGGTCGGTGCAGATGGCGCTGCCAGCATTGTCCGCAAGCAGGCAGGCATTCCATTTATCGGTAAGAATTCGACTTTTACGGCTATGCAAGGGGATGTTGTTTTGAAAAATCCGCCGGAATCGGGGGTTCCTTCCTACTTTAATGAGCAAGGTTTGGTCATGATTGTACCCTTGCCAAAAGGGATGCATCGGGTGGTGCTGATCGATCCGGAGCGAATGGCAGTGCCAAAGGAAGAACCAGTTTCATTGGAGGAATTGCGCGCTAGTTTACTGCGTATTCTTGGAGACGATTTGGGGATTTCCGACCCGTTTTGGATGACTCGTTTTGGCAATGCGACCTTGCAAGCTCAGCGTTATCGGGAGGGACGGATTTTCCTGGCGGGAGATGCGGCACATATTCATTTTCCAGCTGGTGGACAGGGGATGAACGTTGGCCTGCAAGAGGCAATCAACCTGGGGTGGAAGCTGGCAGCCCAATTAAAAGGCTGGGCACCGGATTGGCTGTTGGACAGCTATCATACAGAGCGTTTCCCCATCAATACCGCATTGCTAACGAATACACAGGTGCAATCGCTGTTGTTCGGTAGTTCGGAATTCTCCCCATCCGTCATAGCTTTGAGGAACATGCTGTCCAACCTGCTGCAAATACCCGAGGCCAATTATCGGCTCGCTACCCAAATCTCTGCGTTCAATGTCCAGTATGAACCGGATAGGGAGATGGAGCCGCATGTATTGAACGGTCGACGTTTTACAGAGTTGCATTTACGCCTGGAGAATGATGTGTGCCAAAATGCATACGAGCTTTTTCATTCTGGTTCCTTCCTCTTGCTCCATTTGGGCTCGGATGAACGATTGTACGATGTAATAGATTGGTCCAAATACAAACATGTCCATGTCGTTCGCGCTTCGCTTGCTAAAGGAGCTCCTGATTGGCATGACGTGCATACAGCGTTGATTCGACCGGATGGATATGTCGCTTGGGCTATTTCCCAATCGGAGTCTAACCCGATGGAAGCCATTCGGAAAGGAATCATCCATTGGTGCGGACATGTTTGAATAATATTGTTTTGTGCAAAACAAAATGAAATTGTTTTTCTCGAAACAATCAGTATATAATGGAGAGGAGATGGTTATCTAGGAGACTTGATATGCAAAACACAGAGCTTTCCAAGCAGCGGATCATACAGCTTTACATACAGCTAGTCACGCAGCAAGAGTTGCGAGAAAGCAAATTGACTACGCGAATGGCGGAAGAGATGCAGAAGCTGGAATCCGAGATGGGAATGAAGCTAAACCTTACACTATCCGAAATTCATTTCATTGCCTGTATCGGGGATCATGGTCCCATCAACGTTACCACGATTTCGGAAAAAGTTAACTTAACGAAAGGGTCCATAACGCGAATCAGCAAAAAATTATGGAAGCTTGATTTAATTAAAAGACAACAGCTGGTTGATAATAAGAAGGAAGTGTACTATCGGCTAACCGCAAAGGGACAAAAGCTGTATAAGATTCATCATCAGATGCATCAGGGCATTGAACAGCGATTTATGGGTTTTCTGGATAAATACACACCGGAGCAATTAGCATTTTCCCGCGAACTGCTGGAGGACTTGCTGGATTGGGATTTCTAAAATCGTAGACAAAGGGGGCGCTATCACACTGATGGGGCCCTCTTATTTCATCGGATGTCTGCTTCATCTCATATGAAACCGGCAGATCGAAAAAAACGTGCCGTTTCTTTAGATCTGGCTAGAGGAACTATGTTGCTACTTATTGTACTCGCGAATGCCCCGCTATATCGTAATGAGACGACTATATAAAAATAAATATCATTAACTACTCATTCGCTCAGGGGTAGTGTCTTCTTTTTTAAATCGATTATAATAGCGTATAAAAGCTAGTTACTGCTAGGAGAAAGAGGGAACCTCCATGACTTATACCACTCAGGAAAACGGTGTTTTTCCAGCAGTCTGTTCGCTTGATTGCCCGGATCAGTGCGGTTTGCTCCTTCATAAAAAAAAGGGGAAAATCATCAAAATTGAGGGAGATCCGAACCATCCAGTGACGAAGGGGAATATTTGCAACAAAGTCCGCAACATGACAGAACGCATCTACGATCCCAAGCGACTCACGCACCCGTTAATGCGCATTGGCAAAAAGGGGAGCGGAGAGTTTGTCCGAATCAGCTGGGAGGAAGCCATCGCCACTATTACAGAACGCTGGCGTGCCTTGATCGACTCAGACGGTCCCGAGAGCATCCTGCCTTACAGCTTTTACGGAAACATGGGGCGGATTAATGTGGAAGGAATGGATCGCCGTTTTTTCCATCGGATGGGGGCCAGTCAACTTGACCGTACGATATGCAACAGTGCAGGGGCTGTAGGTTACAGCTACACGATGGGCGGAGCCTTTGGAACAGATCCGGAAGACACCATCCATTCCAAGCTGTTCATCATGTGGGGGATTAATACCGTTAGCACGAACATGCATCAAGTGGTGTTTGCGGAACAGGCTCGAAAAAACGGGGCGAAGATCGTCGTGATTGATGTCCATAAAAATCAGACGGGTCGATGGGCTGATTGGTTTATCCCGATTTTACCCGGAACAGACACCGCTTTGGCCTTGGGTATCATGCATGTGCTTTTTGCAGAAAACTTGGTAGATTCAGCCTTTATGGGAAAATATACGGTAGGTTATGAAGAGCTCAGGGAGCATGTACGGACGTATGATCCTGCTACCGTATCAGCGATAACGGGTGTCCCTGTCGAAGATATTTACAAATTGGCGAGAATGTATGGCACGACTTCCCCCTCCTTTATTCGAATTGGAAACGGCATTCAGCATCACGACAATGGGGGCATGTGTGTAAGGACGATTGCTTGTCTTCCGGCCCTTACAGGGCAGTGGCTCGTCAAAGGTGGTGGGGCCAATAAAGGAAATAAAGGTTTCCTAGAACACAACAAGCTTGCCGTGCAGCGACCAGATTTGCTGGTAAATAAACAGACGAGAGTCATCAACATGAATGAACTTGGAAAAGCGTTGCTCGATACAAAGCCGCCGGTGAAATCGCTCTTCGTCTATACGAGCAATCCAGCCATTGTTGCACCGGAAGGAAACAAAGTGCGACAAGGCTTGGCGAGAGAGGACTTGTTCACGGTCGTGCATGACTTGTTTTTGACGGAGACGGCTCTCTATGCCGACATCGTTTTGCCAGCGACGTCTTCTTATGAAAATACGGATTTTTACACGTCGTATTGGCATCATTACATTCAATTGCAACAGCCAGTTATACCCCCGTATGGGGAGAGTAAATCCAACACAGAAGTGTTTCGCTTGCTGGCTGCTGCAATGGGGTACGATGAGCCAGGTTTTCGAGATAGCGATGAAGAGATGATCAGGCAGGCGTTGGAGGGACACGGCAACCCGCATTTGGAAGGAATCACGATTGAGACTCTGGTAGAAAAAAAATATGCCAAAGCAGCGAAGACAGAATCCTTCTTTTCGAGACCGCTGCCTACCCGCAGTGGAAAAATTGAGCTATATTCCCAAGGGATGGCGGAAAAAGGACTTCCTCCGTTACCAACATATACGCCGTTGGTTCCGGATGGTAATTTTCCGTATATGTTTGTCCCCGGGCCAAATCACAATTATTTGAACTCCACATTCTCAAATAATGAGAAGCATAAGAAAATGGAGAAAATACCGCGTTTGCATATGAATGTGGCAGATGCGTCTGCATCAGGAATAAGTGACGGAGATACGGTCCGCATATGGAACGAGCGGGGAGAATGCGAGCTGGTTGTATCGATAGGAGAGAATGTTTTACCGGGAGTGGTGGTCAGTCAAGGCTTATGGGCTGATGCTCCTCACTCAAAGCATTATGTAAATGCGCTGACCCCGGATCGCATCGCGGACATGGGCGGAGGAGCTACCTTTTTTTCCGGACGTGTCGATGTGGAAAAGGTCATACGATAATAATCAGCGAGTGTCTCGATTGTAGCGGGACACTCGCTGATTACTTTTATTACCCGAAAGGATATGAAGTGTTATATCAATCACCAGGAGCGAATCCGAATCTTTCTACTCCTTACGTTGTGTTTTCCATAAACTTTCATCAACACGAAAAAAACCGTTGGATGTGTTTTGTATTTTTGGTAGAATTAGTATATGAATGAGCGATTCACGAAGCAACATAACGCACCTTTAGAAATCCTAAACTACACGAATATCCTAAAACTCCCTCCATCCAGTGGTGTCTTACGAGCTGGCACAAGGTATTTCTCTACCCGATATTTAGATAAATTCCTAAATATCTAAAAATGACGGATGAAAGTAGGATCGATTGATTATGTCAATGAATTACGCATTTAAGGCACTCTCTGATCCCACAAGAAGAAAGATTCTGGACCTGTTGAGGGAGAAAGACATGACGGCTGGAGAAATAGCCGACCATTTTCAAATGACCAAGCCCAGCATCTCCCACCACCTCAGTTTATTGAAACAGGCACAAATGGTTTACGACGAACGAAAAGGGCAAAACATCTACTACTCACTTAATACGACCGTTTTTCAAGACTTATTAAAATGGGTTATCCAATTCCATTAGAAAGTGAGGTAATCACATGAATAAATCCAATTTGTCTATGTTGTTTTTTTTCATCAGTGTTGTCTTGGGCGTAATTTGTTATCCCTCCATGCCAGATCAGATGGTAATTCATTGGGGACCAAATGGCGAACCGAATGGTTTTGCGCCTAAGCTTGTGGGTGTATCCTTTATTCCGGTTGTGATGCTGTTTATTTTCGTGGCTGTTCGCAGTCAAAAACAGTATTACCAAAAGTTCCAAAGCAGTCACGATACAATCTTGAATACATTAATGATCGTACTTCTCGTCATCCATGGCGTGATAATCGCATATGGATATGGGTATATGTTAAATATTGGGATTTTTGTCACGCTTATTTTAGGAATTCTCTTTGTAACGATAGGGAATTTTATGCCTCGTTTTCGACATAACTATCTGATTGGGATACGCACGCCATGGACACTCGCTAGTGAAGAGGTCTGGAAAAATACCCACTTATTGAGTTCCCGTGTGTTCTTCATCGGAGGAATCCTCATCATGCTCACCTCATTTTTACCAACAACCATTCATTATATCCTGCTATTGATCATTACATTGGTGACAATTCTGATTTCTATCGGAAGCAGCCACTACTATTACAAAAAAACAGGAAGGGGCAAGTAGAATGAAAAACTTGAAAATAGCAATTCTGTTATCATTGGTGAGCGCTATCGGTTTTATCTCAGCTATTCCCTATATGCTGGCAATTAGCGGGGATGCATTATCCATGATTCCTCTCCCGATACCGGTTGCAATGGCAATTTTCGTCGTGCAGGGAAGCATCATGGCATTTCTGTTTTCGTGGATTGGATTGACCTTCGCAGGCAAGGTTGGACTGGATGCCCCTGTCCTTCGGAAGTGGTTATATAAAACGGGTGGAGAATCCTTCAACAAAAAGGGAATCATTCAAGCAGTCATCTTTGGATTTGCAGCAACAGCTCTTCTCCTCCTACTGGAACTCGCCGTTTTCCAACCATTGCTACCAATCTTGGCGGAAAAGGCCCAAGACTTAGAAGTGTCGGTTTGGGCAGGTATGCTGACAGCCATTCAAGGTGGAGTATATGAGGAAGTCATGGTTCGTTTGTTCATGATGACAATGATCGTATGGATTTTGGGCAAGCTATTCGGACGTAAATCCTCCCCTAAGCCCTGGATGTACTGGGCAGGCATCATTGGGGCAGCCCTTATATTCGGGCTTGGTCATCTCCCAGCGGCAGCTGTCTATTTTGGTGAGATTACCCCGCTGTTGTTCATTCGAACGATCGCCCTTAACGGGGTGGCAGGAATATTATTCGGTTACCTCTACTGGAAGCGCGGGCTGGAGTACGCAATGATTGCTCACGCGATAGGGGATATCATCCTTCATGGTTTCATTAAATAAGAACGCTTCGCAATCTTCACGTAAGCATCAACAAACATACAATTGTTCGACAATTTGAGAGGTGTTTCGAGTAAGTAGATCAAAAACCCTGTCGTAAGGTAGTTTTTGGTCTTTTTTTTGTTTTGTAAAAAAACGAAATGAAAAACAAATTTTAATTTTTATGGAAATTTATTGAATACTAAAAAATTGAGGCGTAATATAGAGAATGGAATTTATTAGGAATAAGGGGGGCATGCCTTGCGTTTTCTAACGAATTTTTCTCTCAGAAACTCAACAGCTATTATTATTATGAGCCTGCTTGTCGTAGTCAGTGGAATCATTGCCGCCATGTCTCTCAAGGTAGAGAACATGCCGGATGTCACTTTCCCTGTGCTTCTAGTCAATACTACTTATCCGGATGCATCACCAGAAGATGTTCTCGATGATGTAACGAAGCCATTGGAACGTGAAATTGGGCATGTAACAGGCGTTAAGGCAGTGGAGTCATACTCAAGCAACAATAGTTCCACGCTACAGGTCTACTTGGAGACTGGTTCAGATGTACAAGCTGTCAGGGACGAGCTGGAAAGAAAAATCTCCAGTATCGCGCTTCCTAACAAAGTAGGTAGACCGCAAGTGATGATTCAGGGCTTCAGTAATCAACCCGTCTATTATCTGTTTGTGACAGGACAGGATAAGGAAAGTGGACTCGATCACTTTGACAACGATGTGAAAGAAACCGTGATCAAAGAGTTAGAAGGTATTGAAAATGTTGATAAAGTATCAACAATAGGCGGACAATTCAAAGAAATGAAAATCCTGCCCAATATAGATGCGCTAAACTACTACGGAATCTCTCCGTTGCAGTTGAAACAGCTTTTACTTGACAATCACGTAGCTCTGCCAATCGGTGCGATCACCGAGGATGGGGAAGAGCGCACCATTCGCGTGGTGAGCCGTTACCTCAATGTGGAAGATATTCGTAACACCAAAATATTCCTCCCAAGTGACCCGAAAAATGGGCTTACCTACGTCAGGCTTGGCGAGATCGCAGAAGTCAATTTTGACCAGGTCATTAATTCGATCAGCCGCTTTAACGGCAAGAATGGAATTAACATCAATATTTACAAAACACGTGACGCCAATGCGGTAGAGACCGGTGATGCCATCAATGAAAAACTATCTCTTTTAAAAGAAGAGTACCCGGACTTAGCCTTTACCACGATTTATGACACTTCTGTTGATATCAAGAATTCGATTAACGGCATGCTCAAGGAAGGCTTGCTCGGAGCTATTATGGCATCTGTAGTCATCATGCTGTTTTTGCGTCATGTAAAGGCAACCCTCATCGTCCTAGTCTCTATCCCAACATCCATCCTAGTAAGTCTGATCCTCATGTCCTGGATGGGTATAACTCTCAATATGATCACACTGTTCGGGATGGCAGTGGCTGTAGGACGAGTTGTGGATGACAGTATCGTCGTCATCGAGAATATTTTCCGCCACTTGCAATTGAACAAAGAACGCAAGGAAAACTTGATTCAAATTGCCACCCACGAAATGCTACATGCAATTACCTCATCGACTTTTACGACAACTGCCGTATTTTTACCCATTGTGTTTGTTGGAGGGATGATCGGAGAAGTATTCCGTCCATTTGCACTAACCGTCGTCTGCTCATTGTTTGCCTCCCTATTAGTAGCCGTGACGATAGTTCCACTGTTAGCCAAGCTGATGATCCTAAAAGACCACAATATCAGGGAATTTGAACATGGGAAAGGGTCTGACACGTACAGGAAGTTACTTCACTGGTCACTCAACCGCAAGCCCGCTATCGGATTTCTGTCACTCGTTCTATTTATCGCAAGTCTAGCGCTTCTCCCGCATATGAAATACGGATTGTTTCCTGATCCGGAAGCGAAGTACATATTCGCGCAAGTAACGATGCCAAAAGGTACACAACTAGATGTTCTCGATCAAACGGTTGCCCAGGTTGAAAGTAAATTGATGGAGCAGCCTGAAGTAGAGTACATAGAAATCAATCTTGGCTCTGAAAATGAAGCGGAAATACGCCAATCGAACCAAGCCCTCTTACTAATCAAAATAGGGCCAAATGTGAATCTGGACCAAACTATCAAGAAATTTGAGGGAATCGTCAAACCAATGGTTCCACTAGGATCTGAAATGGCCTTGACTAAACCTGGTAGCAGCGAGACCAACAAGTTCAAGGTGATCCTGTACGGGCCAGATCTGGATCGGTTGAAAGAGGCAAGCGAAATTGTCAAATCAAATTTGAAAGAAAGTCCTCTGTTGACCAACGTGAAGGACAATTTGAACGATTTCAAAAATGAAGTTGTCATCAAAGTGGATAGAGACAAAGCCTCGGAACTGGGAGTTTCCCCTGTACAGGTGGCTCAAGAGGTCAACCTCCTAGTCTCGGATACCCAAATTGGCAAGATCAAAGTCGACGACAAAGACTATAGTCTTTTCTTTGGACTTGGTGAAAACCATGCGAAATCGCTTGAGGAACTGCACAATATCTACATTCAAACGCCAAGCAAGCAACAAGTGCGTTTGGTGGACTTTGCCGAGATTGACCAAGAAAAAGTTCAATCACAAATCATGCGCAAGGACGAAAAACAATTCGTACAAATTACAGCAGATATCACGAGCGATAACAAAGGAGGAGCGAGTAATTTCCTGTTTGCGATGTTGCAAGCGGAAAAATTGCCTGCTGGAGTTACATTGTCATCTGAAGGTGTCTCAAGCGACATGGAAAAAAGCTTTAAAGATATGCTCTTAGCCATTGGTGCAGCGATTTTTATCGTCTACATTGTCATGCTCATCACGTTTGGCAATGCTACGGCTCCGCTCGCGATTCTACTGTCCCTGCCACTTGCTGCGATCGGCGGATTATTTGGCCTGTTCATTTCGGATACCGTTCTCGATATAACGGCACTTATCGGCTTTTTGATGCTGGTCGGAATCGTTGTTACCAATGCAATCGTGTATGTGGACAATATCCAGCATCGAAGATTGGAAGGGACTTCTATGCGTGAGGCAGTTGTCGAAGCTGGGATTACCCGACTACGCCCCATTATTATGACGGCAGTTGCGACAGTCAGCGCGCTCTTGCCGCTTTTCCTCGGCTTTTCTGAAGGAGCCTTGATGACCAAAAGCTTGGCGATTGTGGTCATTGGTGGACTCGTTACTTCGACGATCCTGACCCTAATCGTGGTTCCTATCGGGTATGAATTACTGTATCGGATCAAAAAAGAGTTTTTTGCCCCTGATACCAAAGAAGCGGAGATGGAGCCAAGCGATGATATGTTTATTTCCGTGCTGAGAAGTTTACGCGATATGAAAAAGTCCGGGTAAGGCAGAGGGAGGAAGTATACACAAAATGAAGAAAACGAAGCTAATCAACTCAGGTGTGGCATGTCTTATAAGCTTGACGATCATCTCGGGATGCAATTCACAATCCGCAGAAAAGACCAATTCTAATGAAGGAAGAACACAAATCGAAGGCCAGTCCAGTCCTGAGGTTGAAACCATTAAAGTGGAGAATTCCGTGGATGTTCGAGTAGAGGAAGCAATAGATGGAGAACTCAAAGAATCCGACAAGTTGCTGGCGGAGGTATTCGCTAACACGGATGTGAGTATTTACGGCAAAACTACCGGGACCGTCTCGCAAATCCTAGTGAAAAAAGGGGACACAGTAAAAAAAGGGCAAGTCATCGGAAAGCTGGATCAAACCGAAGCGCAATTGAAACTGCGTCATGCTGAGGCGGCATTAGCAGTCGCCAACGCAAATCTAGAGCATTCCAACAAAATGGGGACGTCTAGCGAATTGGCAAGCAGTCAACTGAAGCAGGCGGAGCAAACTTATGCGAATGCCCAGCGTACGATTGCACAAGGATTGACGCTGGCGCAAGCAAATTACGACCGCGCTAAAAAGCTGTTTGAAGAGAAAGCTATGTCCAAAAGTGAGCTTGAGAATGCAGAAAACGCATATCTGCAAGCAAAAAACCAGTATCAAAGCCAGCTGGATCAGGCGCAAATCGCTTTAATTAATGCTCGGACGCAAGTGAATACAGCCGATAAAAATGGACGAGTCACGCAAGCAAATGTGAAACAAGGACAGGTTGAAGTGGATATTTCCAGAAATGCGTTGGAAAACACACTTATCAAATCAACAGTAGACGGCATTGTCACCGATATCCAAGTCCAAGAAGGCGATACGATCAACCCGCAAAAGCCTATTGCAACGGTAATTAACCTTGACCCGATGATCGTGAAGGTGAATGTGTCAGAAAAAGCGTTGGCAAGCTTCCAAAAAGGAACACAACTAGATTTGCAGGTTCCATCTCAAAATATCAAGGTCAAAGGCAGTATTGCCTACGTGGGACTAAAGGCTTCTGACCAATCGAAGCTTTTCCCCGTGGAAATAGAAGTGCCAAATCCAAAAGGTACGCTACTTCCCGGAATGAAGGCGGAAGTGTCTTCAACCAAAGGACAAGCAGGTATTCTCATACCGACAGATGCCATTCTTGAGCGAAATGGGAAAACGGTAGCGTACGTCGTGAATGGAGAAAGAGTAGCTGAGAAAGAAATCTCGATCGCTTCGAAAGGAACGGAGAAGACGCTTATCGGCTCCGGAGTGAATCCAGGAGACAAGGTAGTTATCAAAGGACAAGCACAATTAAAAGATGGTGCAAAAATTCGCATTGTTCCCTAAGTAATATCGAGGAGGATACCTATGCAAAAGATGTACGTTTCCCAGAACCGATGGCTACTCTCTGCAAAAATGACGCCGGAGGCAGAAGTGCTATTATTTTGCTTTCACTATGCTGGTGGTCATGCTGGTATTTATCGGGATTGGCAAAAAAAGCTGCCCGTTCAGATTGGCGTTTGTCCTGTGCAGCTACCAGGCAGAAGTAATCGCTTTTTAGAGCCTTGCTACACGGATTTGTCTGTATTGATTCGTGATCTGGCAGAAGCGCTACTTCCCTATCTGAATCGACCGTTTGCCTTTTTTGGACATAGCATGGGAACGCTGGTCAGCTTTGAGCTGGCTAGATATTTACGCAAACATTACAACCTCAAGCCGCAGCACATGTTTGCATCCGGATACCATGCCCCGCATCTGCCAGATCCGGGTGAAGCCATCCATCATCTCCCAGATCAAGAGTTTCTGGAGGGCGTACAAATGTTGAATGGCACGCCAAAGGAAGTTTTTGAGGACAAGGAGATTCTGAACATGCTTCTCCCTACGCTTCGGGCCGATTTCACGATATGCGAGACGTATCGCTATCAAGACGAAGAACCGCTGGATTTCGGACTGACGGCCATTGGCGGTTGGCAAGACCCGGATTTTACTGGAACACATCTCGAAGCCTGGAGAGATCACACGAACGCTTCTTTTCAAACGTACATGCTGGAAGGGGACCACTTTTTCGTCCATTCTCAACAGGACCAAGTCCTTACTATTGTCGGGTCAACTCTTCAAAATTATCTTGCCGGGTACAGGGGGATAGGATGATGACAGGAAAAGCGACACGAGAGGGGACACAGCGCCTAGCACAGGCCAATACCCATCTTTTCTATAAGCAATTTGGTAGCTTCGATGTGTGGATCAGTCAGGTTGGATTCGGAACGTACCGGATTGATGAACAGGATGAGCAGTACCACCAGGCACTCCGTAAGGCACTGCTCGAAGGAATTAACCTGATTGACACGAGTAGTATGTATACAAATGGTAGCGCTGAGAAAGTCATCGGTCATGTGCTGAAGCAGCTGATAAGTGAAGAAAAAATAAAGCGGGAAGAGCTTGTAATCGTGTCCAAGGCTGGTATCGTCCAAGGCGAGGATTCCGACGAGACGATGAAGAGGACAGCGGAAGGCAAACCGTATCAAGACTTTACGACGGTACATGATGGAATGTCGATATGTATCCACCCAGAATACCTTCAAGACCAGCTGACACGCAGCCTACAGCGCTTGCAGGTGGACACGATTGATTGCTACATGCTACACAATCCAGAGTGGTATTTGCTATGGGCAAAAATGAAAAAGATCAAACAACAGGAAGCGTATGTTGAACTATTAGAGCGAATTGAGAAGGCTTTTCGACATCTGGAGAAAGAAGTAGAATCAGGTCGGATTCAATGCTATGGAATCAGTGCCAATTCGATTGTCAGCAATGTCAAGGAATTTGATTTTGTTGCGCTGGATACTCTCTGGGAGATTGCAGAAAAGATTACGCCGAATCACCATTTCCGCGTCATCCAGTTTCCAATGAACATGTACGAATCCGGTGCCATGCTGGAAAAAAGCCATGCGCAAGGCCAGAGTGCCTTGTTATTTGCCAAGGAAAAAGGACTTGGTGTAATGACGAACCGGACGTTAGATGTGACAGCGAAGGAAAAAATCTTCCGCCTGACGAACATCCAACTAGATCTGAGCACGGTCATTGACGAAAAAGAAGCCACTCGTCGAATCAAGGATTGTCTCAATCGTGTAGATGATGTAGAGGATCAGATCGTCTATCGCGTCTTGCCATTACTTAAAATGGAGAAAGAAGATGTGAAAGAGCTGAAGAAAAAAATATCATCTGGAGCTACACTCCGCAAATACTGGAAAAAGCTATACTCTTCCACAAATGTGCAAAATGTGAGAAGCTTCTTGTTTGAGCCGATCATCGAAGATATTCGCAATACGATTAAAAAACATGGGGGCTTAGACGACCAGACGCAGCAATGGCTGGATACCTACAAGGTAACTCTCATGGACACAGCTGAAGCTTTGCAGAGCTACTACGTCCCCAAAGACTACCAGCGTTCACTGGATATCTCGAAAGAGCTGACGAGGGTGAAACCGCATTTAATGACAACAGATAACCTCAGCCAAGCAGCGATTAGAACGATGCGCGCCACTCCAGAGGTACACAGCGTCCTCGTGGGGATGAGACGTGAGCATTATGTAGATGATGTACTAATGGAATTGAAGAGACCTTTGGATACGATCATGCAAGAAGAAGACTGGCACGCAATGAGCCAAACCCTTAAAGAGGTTATTGGCTAAAAACAATACCCAAATAGTAAAACCACCTTATGAAATCGTGTGACAACAACGATTTCATAAGGTGGTTATTTTTAATATTTTCGGTTATTTCCACTTGCTGATGATATGCTCGCGATCAAAGAGCTTAATACTAATCTGGAACAAGATCAGGGCAACCACCGCAAAAATCGTGACCAATCCCAGATAGATTACCGGATTGCTCATCATGGAGAGGAAGATGACCTGACTGACAGCAAGTCCGATGATCGGCAGAACCAGTATGGCACCAAATTGTTGGGCTGCTGCAACGTTGTCAACTTTTGAGGAAACAATGACGCTCAAGGATACGCTGATGATCGAAATAAATGGGACCAGCAGGATCATCGCGAGAATAAATACGATGGAAAAATACTCGCTAGCATTGTCAAAGGTTGTAAAGATGAACCCTAGAAAGATTAGCTGAACAACCCAGGTCAGAGCGATGGAAGGCAAGGAGTAAGCTAGGACCTTACCAAACAAAAACTCCTTGGTGGAAATCGGGGTGACCAGTACGCTTTCCAATGTTCCTGTCATTTTTTCCATGATGATGCTCGTCGTGGCAAATGTTAAGGGGATCATCGCCGGTACGATCAGGAACAAAAGGAAATAGAAGCGGGCAATGGCAATATGACCATCTGCACCTGCCATGTTAAGGAGGGGATTGGTCAATTTCATCAGGTTAAGGACGAACTCCATCTTACCGTTTTGGGCAAATACAGTTGTGATCAGAGCGACAACCAATATAACGAATGGCGCAGCAAGATTCGTAATCAATACGGAGCGGGTAGCGAACAGCTCTTTCCATTCCCGGAGAATAACAAATCCCGGCATCTTAGATCGCCTCCTTTTCTTGATTCAACAAGCTGAGATAGGAGTCCTCCAGTGACACGGAGATGGGTGTTATGTAATTGACGGTAATATCCGCAGCGACCAGCTTTTTGATCAGCTGTGGGTTCGAGGTCTTCGGATTGGCTACCCTCAGGTGGAACTGATCTTCGGTGCGCTTATATTCCTCAACTTCCTCGGAGGCTTTAATAATCTGTTCCGACTTTTGAGAATCCGATCCTACGTCAAGAAGCACATTGTAGGTGGTCCACTCTTCACGGAACTTCTGTGGGGTAGTTAAACGAATCACCTCACCCTTAATGATGGCGAATTCATGACATAACTCATCAATTTCTGCCAGGACATGTGAACAAAAGATGATCGTTTTTCCAGATGCAGCCCAATCGCGAATCAGATCTTTCAGCTTCCGGGTGCTGACAGGATCGAGATTGGCTGTGACCTCGTCTAAGAAAAGCACTTCTGGGTCGTGTAAAATCGCGCAAACAATCGAAAGTTTTTGTTTCATTCCTTTTGACAATCTGCCGGCAGGATCGTTTCTTCTCTCCCACAAATCGAACTGGCGAAGCAAATACTCGATGCGTGAAGCGCGCTTGGCTTTGGGAATCTGGTAGCAGGAGGCGAAGAACTCCAGGTTGTCCATCAAAGAAAGCTTGTCATACACCCCGGGAGATTCTGTTACACAACCAATTTTTTTGCGAATCTCTTCTTTATTCTTGCTGATTTGATGACCGAGGATGGTGACTTCTCCTGACGTAGGCTCAATGAGGCAGGACAGGATTCGTAGGGAAGTTGTTTTTCCAGCACCATTAGGTCCAAGTAGACCAAAAATTGTACCTTTGGGAATCGTGAGGGAAATGCCATCGAGAACTTTTTTGTCTCCGAACGATTTTTTGAGATCCTTAATTACGATTGCAGGTTCCATAAAAAAATCTCCTTTTGTAGACTTTTTTGTGACTCGGATTGAGTGTGCAGCTCCCATATACTAACTTTTTATCTAATTCAGAATATTGAAAGGCTTTATTATAAAAATGGGCAGAAACAACTGGAGATTGAGAAGGGATTCTTTGTCTGGTGAAGGTGAAATACTGAGATGAAGGCATAACTTTCCTTTCCCCAATACACAGAGGAAACAGAGCGATATGTCATGTTGAACGAAGTGCAGCATTGAAAAATGGAATTGTCAAGGACTGTCAATTTTTACCAGTACTATACTTCCCTCCTTTTTCACCCCTCAAAAACCAGCAGAGTATTGCCTTTTGGCATTCATTACTCTATTGTTGGGCACAAAAAAATTTAAAAATTTACATACAACTACTTGCATAAAACCATATTTTTGAGTTATATGTAAAATCATGTAACAAAAAGTAAAAAAGTGGCACAAATTCCATATAAAACGATTTTCAATCTAAGTCAACTTTTTGTCAACGAAATTATGAGAAATGCTGGTGATGTTTTTTTGAGAATATTATTCCTAACAACATTCATGAGCAAAGAAAACAAAATTGTGCAGTACTTGGAATCAAGGAACCACGAAGTCATCGTGTGCGAAAAAAAATGGGAGGAACAAGCAGAATATTTTAAACAAATTGACTATATAGTCAGTTACGCGTACGGCTATATTCTGGGTAAGGAAATCGTTTCCCGTTTCAAAGGGCGCATTATCAATCTACATACATCCCTCTTGCCCTGGAACAAGGGGAGAGACCCTGTTTTCTGGAGTATTTGGGATGAAACACCAAAAGGGGTTACGCTACACCTCATAGACGAGAACATAGATACAGGCAATATCCTTGTTCAGGAAGAGATTGCTTTTGATGACGAAGATACACTGATCGATTGTTACAACAAAGCGAATCAGGTGATTGAAGATCTGTTCATCCGAGAGTGGGAGAATATTGTAAGTGGGCGTATCACACCATCTCCACAACCATCTGGTGGAACGATTCACTACAAAAAGGACCGGGATTTCTACAAAAACCTGAATATGACCACCGTAAAAGAGCTGCTGGCATTAAAGCGTTTTTGTGGAGAACGAACACAAGTAGAGATGCCTGGCGATAAAACCTACCATCAGTTGTTTGAACGACAAGTCGAAGTGTCACCGGACAGTCTAGCAGCTGTATTCCAAGACCAGTCCCTGACATACAAACAGCTTAACGAGCGAGCCAATCAGTTAGCCCATAACCTTCGTGCCAAAGGAGTTAAGCCTGACGATCAAGTGGCGCTCATGATGGATAGATCAATGGAAATGCTGGTGAGTATTCTCGCCGTTCTAAAGGCCGGAGGAGCATATCTCCCAATCGATCTGGATTATCCGGATGAACGAATTGCTTATATGCTAAACGACAGTGGCGCCCTCGTTTTATTGACACAGACTCCGCTTATAGAGAAGGCCAAAAGTATCTGCGAAGTAGAAGTGATCGACGTGTGTGACCCCGGTAGCTTCAGCGACAGAAAAGAAAATCTACCGCATGTCAATCGATCTACAGATCTCGTCTATGTCATGTATACATCGGGATCGACAGGTTTGGCCAAAGGCGTGATGATCGAGCATCGCAACTTGGTAAATTTTTGCGAATGGCATCGCCAGTACTTTGAAGTGAGCCCTGAAGACAAAGCCATTGTCTATTCCAGTTTTTCATTTGATGGGTCTGCATTGGATATATTTTCATACCTGCTCACGGGCGCATCATTAAACATCGTGCCTTCTGCACTGAAGTATGATCTGATTGCCTTGAATGATTATTGTAACCAAGAAGGCATTACGATCAGCTTTTTTCCGACAGGAGCAGCTGAACAGTTCATGCAGATGGATAATCGTTCATTTCGAGCGATGCTCACAGGCGGAGATGTGCTAAAAAAGGTTGATCGGCGGGGTGCTTACAAGCTTTACAACTTGTATGGACCGACAGAGTGCACGATTGTTGCTACTATTTTTGAGGTGGACAAGCAATACCAGAGCATTCCGATTGGCAAGCCTATCGCTCATACCTACATCTTCATTTTGGACGAAAAGCTGGCATTACAACCGATTGGGGTAGCAGGCGAGGTATTTATCCTCGGTGAAGGGTTGGGACGAGGATATGTGAACCGACCAGATTTGACCGCTGAGAAATACATCATTCATCCACAGACGGGCGAGCGCATGTACCGCACGGGAGACAGAGCACGCTGGTTGCCTGACGGGAACATCGAGTTTTTGGGCCGCCTCGACAATTTGGTAAAAATTCGCGGATATCGGATTGAGCCAGGAGAAATTGAACCATTCCTCATGAATCATCCAAGGGTCGAAATGGCAACGGTTATCGCCAAAGAACGGGAGGATGGCCGCAAATACTTAGTTGGCTATTATGTTGCTCCTGATGAAATCCCTTTTCACGAGCTGAGGGAATGGCTCGGAAATGATCTTCCTGATTACATGATCCCGACGCACTTCGTTCACATGGAGACTCTACCGCTCACCACGAATGGAAAGGTAGACAAGCGGGCATTGCCAGATGTACAGGAAGATGAGGAGCTGCTGAGGGAATTTTATGTCGCGCCCACTGATGAGCTTGAACAACAATTGGCACAGGTGTGGAGCAACGTGCTAGGAAATTTGCAGGTGGGAATCGACGACCATTTTCTTGAATGCGGTGGGGACTCGATCAAGGCCATGCAGCTCATTTCCCAGTTCAAGAATATCGGATTCGATTTGAGATATGACCAGCTTTTTAAGCATCCAACGATTCGCCAATTGAAACGTTTATTCACAGAGCAAGAGCAGACGAGCATACAACCATTGCAGGAGCTGATCGTACAACAGGAATATGAAACATCCGCGGTGGAGAAACGAATGTACATCATCCAGCAGCAGGATGTCGAGTCGATCGCATACAATGTGACATTCACGGTTGACTTTCCTAAATCCGTCGATGTGGAGCATATCCAGATGGCCTTGCAGCAGCTGGTGATGCGCCACGAAGGATTACGAAGCACGTATCACATGCATCATGACGAAATCGTAAAACGAATTGTTCCATGGTCCGAACTATCATTGGTCCGTCAAACGGGTGCAGATGAGGTGGTACACAGCCTACTTGCAGAGCACATCAAACCATTCGATTTGGCAAAAGCGCCATTGCTCCGGGCTGGAATAATTGAAACTCCTGACAAACAGGTTCTCTGGCTCGACTCCCATCACATCCTCATGGATGGCTTATCCAAGTCGAGTTTGTTACGGGAATTACAGACTTTACTCGAAGGACAGCAGCTTCTCCCTTTAAAGAATACCTACAAATCGTTTGCGCGATGGCAAAATGACTGGCATTCAAGTGACGAATACAAACAGCAAGCTGTTTACTGGAAAACCCTTCTAGAGGGCGAGCTTCCCGTTGTCCAACTTCCTACACGAAAACGTCCGCCGCAACTGACATTTAATGGAGCGACTATCACGTATCGCGCAAACAAAGAACTCACTAGAAAGCTCAAGACCACGGCAACAAAACATGATGTAACCCTCTATATGCTGATGCTCACCATCGTATCTGTCTGGCTATCCAAAATGAATAACGACAGCAAGCAAGTCATACTAGGTACCGTAACAGATGGAAGACAGCATCCAGATACGCGAGAGATACTTGGGATGTTCGTTAATACCTTGCCACTTCTACTCTCGATTGACCATGAAGAAAGCTTTTTACATAACCTGCAACAGGTTAAGCAAGAGCTTTTGTCTGCTTTGCAAAACCAGTATGTTCCCTTCGATAAAATTCTTGAAGGCTCTGGTGCAAAACGCGACGGGAATCGTCATCCCCTGTTTGATGTGATGTTCATGATGCAAAGCTCACCGGAGACAGAGTTGGAAAACGACATGCGTCATATCAACAACAGGATTAGCAAGTTCGACCTGACACTAGAAACGGTGGAGCGGGAGAACGAGCTGCACATTGTTTTTGAATACAACACACAGTTGTTTGATGAAAGCATGATTCATCGTATGATTGCGCAGTTTGAACATCTCCTTTTGCAAGCTGCTCACGGTTTGGAGGAGCAAGTTAAAGCGTTTGAACTCATGACCCAAGCGCAACGCCTCGATTTGTTTCTAGGGGTAAACGATACATTCAAAGCATACCCCAGCAAATTGATCATGCTGTTGTTAGAAGAATGGGCTACTGCTACACCTGATAAGATCGCATTGGTACTCCGCGAACAGTGCATGACGTATCGAGAGTTGAACGAACGAGCCAATCAACTGGCACATACCCTCCGTACAAAAGGGGTGAAACCAGACGATCTGGTGATGCTTATATCGGAACGATCCTTCGAGATGATAGTGGCCATTTTCGCCGTGTTGAAAGCAGGTGGAGCCTATCTGCCGATCGATCCGAATAGTCCAGCTGACCGAATGTCCTACATATTCACGGATAGCGGCGCCAAGATAGTGGTAGCACAGTCCCATTTCGTTGAAAAAGCAAGCTTTACAGCGGATGTTATTGATTTGAACAGCGAGAGTAGCTTTTCCCCAAATACGAGCAATCTACCGCTGGTTAACAAGCCGGATGACCTCGTTTATGTCATGTACACATCGGGCTCAACCGGGAAGCCAAAAGGCGTGATGATTGAACACCGTGGGCTGCTCAATGTGCTCCATGCCATGCAGGATGAATACCCGCTTATGTGTGAAGATGCTTTCCTGCTGAAGACGACCTACATTTTTGATATTTCTGTAGCGGAAATATTCGGATGGATTCCTGGGAATGGCAGATTGGTGATTCTCGAGCCAGAGGCGGAAAAGAATCCCAAAGAAATATGGCAAGCGGTAGTCCAAGAAGGGATAACCCACATCAATTTCGTACCATCCATGTTGATTCCGTTCGTCGAATATCTGGAGGGGCGAAACGAAGCCAACCGATTGCGGTACATCCTTGCTTGTGGGGAAGCGATGCCGGATGATCTCGTGCCAAAAGTATATGGAGTACTGCCGGAGGTGAAATTGGAAAACATCTACGGGCCAACAGAAGCGACAATATATACTTCCCGCTATTCGCTCGCAAAAGACTCACTGGAGAATCCTGTCCCCATCGGAAAGCCACTGCCCAACTATCGAATGCATATCGTCAATCAGTACGGACGATTGCAGCCAATAGGGGTTCCGGGCGAACTATGTATTGCCGGAATCAGCTTGGCGAGAGGATATTTGAATAACGAAGAGCTGACAGCGGAAAAATTTGTTGCCCATCCATTAGAGGCTGGTAAGCGTATCTATCGCACAGGCGACCTGGCACGCTATCGTGAGGATGGCAATATCGAGTATCTCGGACGGATGGACCATCAGGTAAAAATTCGCGGATACCGCATCGAGTTGGATGAAATTCGTAGCAAACTGATTCAGGAAGAGTCCATTTATGATGCGGTGGTTATGGCCCGAACCGACCAGAACAATCAGGCATACTTGTGCGCCTATCTGCTTTCCGTGAAGGAATGGACAATCAGTCAATTGCGCGACCTGCTTCGCCGTGAATTGCCAGAATATATGATACCTGCCCACTTCGTTCTCATGAAGGAGTTTCCGCTTACATCCAACGGTAAGCTGGATCGCAAGGCTCTGCCCGAACCGGATGGAAGTGTGAGAAGCGAAGTGGAATACGTAGCACCGCGCTCTGAAATGGAAGAGATTCTGGCCGGAATTTGGGGAGAAGTGCTCGGTATCGAGAGGGTAGGGATTGAAGACAGCTTTTTCGAGCTTGGTGGAGATTCGATCAAGGGTTTGCAGATCGCGTCTCGTCTGCAACGGATGAATCTCATGATGGCAGTCAATCATTTGTTTAAATATCCGACGATCGAACGAATTGCACCGTTTGTCATTTCCGAGAGTATCACTATCGATCAGGGACTGGTAACAGGGCCTGTCTTACTTACACCAATCCAGCACTACTTCTTTAAACGGATTACTTCAAGCAGACATCACTGGAATCAAGCAATGATGATTTTCAGTCAAGAGGGCTTCCAAAGTGAACGACTGATGGAGTCTCTAAATGCGCTCGTGCTTCATCATGATGCCCTGCGCATGAGTTTTACCGAATCGGATGAGGGATTTGTCCAGTTTAATCGGGGCGACGATGGTAATCTGTTCGTATTCCATGTGTTTGATTTTACAGAAGAGCTGGACGCTCAAACCAAAGTGGAAGAAGAAGCAAACCGCCTGCAAGCCAGTATGAATTTACAGGAGGGACCGCTGGTTCAAGTAGCGCTCTTCAAGACAAGAGTAGGTGACCATCTGCTTTTTGCGATTCATCATCTGGTTGTTGACGGTGTTTCCTGGCGCATCATTCTGGAAGACTTCCGAATCGCCTATCAACAAGTAGCCTCAGGTAATCCAATTGCTTTACAGGAAAAAACACATTCTTATCAAAAATGGGCGAAAGAGCTAAAAAACGTAGCCAATAGCAAGAAGCTTGTAAACGAACTAGCTTATTGGAAAAAAGTCGAATCCATTCCGACCCGTCCATTGCCAAAGGATCAGGAGACCATGAACCAGACCGAAATGGAGACGATAACAGCGTCAGTTTATTTCTCCAAAATTGAGACTGAAAAATTACTGCGCCATGCAAATCACGCCTACCAAACGGAAACGCAAGAGATCCTGTTGACTGCCTTGGGAATGGCGATGCAGGAATGGACAGGGGCAAAGGATATTAGAGTCTTTTTGGAAGGACATGGACGTGAAGAGATTGTCAAAGGCTTGAATGTCTCCCGTACGGTAGGTTGGTTCACTTCACTTTTCCCAGTCGTCCTGCCTGCTACTAAGTCGGGCCAATTGGTGGAGCAGATCAAGCTGGTCAAAGAAATGATGCGTGCTATTCCTCATAAAGGAATCGGGTATTCCATCTTAAAGCATCTCACAGAGACCGAGCACAAACGAGACATCCATTTCACACTCCAGCCCGAGGTTGTGTTCAATTATCTGGGACAGTACGATGCTGATCTGGACAATGATCTGTTCACGCCATCGAATCTACCAGAGGGTAGAGTGCTAGGACCTCATGCCGAACGCATGCACCCGTTAGATATCTATGCCAAGATTATCGACGGAGAGCTGGTTATCTATATGAATTACAATCGCCATGAGTATCACAAAACGACGATAGACAAGCTCATGGGACTCTATCAACTTCATTTGAACGCTATTATTGAACATTGTATACAAAAGAAAGATTCTGAGTTAACACCGAGTGATTTTGTGGACAAGAAGCTCTCTCTGGAAGAACTCGATGACATTATGGACTTGATAGGCGACTTGTAAGTAAATGTAGCTCAGGAGGAGAGTAGACGTGTCAAGTAAAAAGATCGCCAATATATATCCGTTATCTCCAATGCAAGAGGGAATGTTATTTCATTCCCTCCTGGACGAAGGAACAGAGTCCTATTTTGAACAATTGCGCTTTACCATTAGAGGACTCATCGATCCAGCTATTCTCGAACGAAGCTTAAACGCGCTGATCGAGCGACACGATATTCTCCGAACTGTCTTTATCCTTGAGAAGGTTCAAAAGCCGCGACAAATTGTACTCAGGGAAAGAAAGACAAACGTTCAGGTGATAAATATCACACACCTCTCTGAAGACGAGCAAGCCGCCTTTTTGGAGGACTTTGCTAAAAGAGAACGTCAGAAAAACTTTGATTTGGCAAAAGATGTGCTCATTCGCCTCACTCTTGTCCAAACCTCTTCTGATGCATATACACTGATCTGGAGTCACCATCACATTTTGCTCGACGGCTGGTGCATTCCGATTGTGTTACATGACTTTTTCCAAATCTATCAGCAAGTAAAAGACGAGCGATCAGTAAATCTCGGCCAAGTTTATCCGTACAGCAACTATATAAGCTGGTTAGAGGAACAGGATGCAGAAGAGGCAAAAGTCAACTGGTCACGATATTTAAGTGGCTATGAGCCGAGCACATTTATTCAAAAGCAGGGTACCGGAATCAAATACAATCAAGCAGAGCTGGTCTTCACGATTGGTCAGACAATGACGAGCCACTTGAATAAAATCGCAAGACAATCGCAAGTAACGGTAAACAATCTCTTTCGTACAATCTGGGGTCTCATGTTGCAGCGCCAAAGCAATATTGATGACGTTGTATTCGGATCGGTTGTCTCTGGCCGTCCAAGCGATATCCCGAACGTCGAGCAGATGGTTGGACTTTTCATCAATACCGTACCAGTCCGTGTTCAGATGAGAGACAATCAAACGTTTTCTGATCTGGTGAAACAAGTACAAGAAGAGTCGATCTCGCTGGAAAAATATCAGTATCTTTCCCTCGCAGACATTCAGAAAAATCAACAACTGATCGATCATATTATTCTGTTCCAAAACTATCCGATGGGCGCAGAGCTTTTGACCCGTCTGAACCAATATAACCAAGAATTCACTCTCATAAATCTACATGCTTTTGAACAAACCAACTACGACCTGAACATAATGGTCACCTCAGACGATACCCTCACTGTTACGTATTTATACAATGCATCCGTATTTACGGAAGATCAACTCCAACACCTCAATCAACAACTCACAACTATCATGACGCAAGTGACAAACACACCGGATATCCTTCTGAAAAATCTAGAAGTGGTAAATTCCGAAGAGAAGCACCTTCAGCTCCATACTTTTAATGATACATCTCGCAATTATCCTGTTGATTATCTGATTCACCAGATTTTTGAAGAGCGTGCAGAGAAACAACCACATCTCATTGCGCTGGTCATGGGAGAGCAAAAGCTTACTTATCATGAGCTAAACGAAAAGGCAAATCAACTTGCTACATTTTTACGTGCAAAAGGGGTCGGACCTGAAAGTATTGTCAGCTTGCTCACAGAACGCTCAGCGGAGATGATCATTGCCATTCTTGCGATTTTTAAAGCAGGCGGAGCCTATTTACCAATCGACCCGGCTCATCCGAAGGAACGCATCGAATACATTTTACAGGATAGCGGCAGTGTGCTACTTCTTACCCAAAAACGATATGTAAAGACAATTGATTTTGCTGATCGGATCTTTGATCTAGAGGCGGATGAGCTTTATCAGGGAGTACCGGGTAATCTTGCAAATGTAGCCCAAACTAGTAATCTTGCATACGTCATCTACACATCGGGTTCGACAGGCAAACCGAAAGGCGTCATGATCGAACATGCGAGTCTATTGAATCAAATCTTCGCACTGCAAGAGAAATATCCGCTACAAGAAAAAGATGCGTATTTGTTAAAAACGACCTATACCTTCGACGTATCTGTCGCAGAAATCTTCGGTTGGATTTCAGGCAACGGCAGACTGGTGATTCTCGAACCTGGCGCGGAGAAAGAGCCTTCCCAAATTTGGGATACGATTGTTAATTATGACGTAACGCATGTCAATTTTGTTCCATCTATGCTCATTCCTTTTGTCGAGTATCTCGAGGGGCGAGAAGAGGGAAACCGATTGCGATACATCATGGCTGCCGGGGAAGCAATGCCGAATGATCTTGCGCCAAAAGTATATAAAGTATTGCCAGAAGTGAAAGTGGAGAACATCTATGGTCCGACAGAAGCTACCATTTATGCTTCCTGCTACTCACTCACGGTAGATTTGATAGTAAATCCTGTGCCCATTGGAAAGCCATTGGCCAACTATCAAATGCACATCGTCAATCAATATGGACAATTACAGCCAACCGGTGTTCCTGGTGAATTATGCATTGCCGGAGCTGGATTGGCGAGAGGATATCTAAATAATGAAGAATTGACGAACGAAAAGTTTGTTCCCCATCCGTTTGAAGCAGGCAAACGTATGTACCGTACAGGCGACCTGGCTCGTTATCGCAAGGATGGAAACATCGAATACCTCGGACGCATCGACCATCAAGTGAAAATTCGTGGCTTTCGGATTGAGTTGAACGAAATTCGTAGCCGGTTGATCGAAGAAGAATCGATTCGCGATGCAGTGGTAGTGGCACACACAAATCATAACGATCAAGCGTATCTATGCGCCTATATCATCGCCGATCAGATGTGGACTGTTGCCTCATTACGTACACTGCTTCGCCAAACGCTGCCAGATTACATGGTTCCGTCTCATTTCATTCAAATGGAAGAGTTCCCTCTGACCTCGAGTGGCAAAATTGATCGCAAAGCTTTGCCACGCCCAGATGGCAATGTGCAAACAGGCAACGCGTACAGTGCGCCGCGCAATCCAATTGAGGAATTGCTCGCCCGGATTTGGGAGGAGGTTCTTGGTGTATCACGAGTCGGGATCCACGATAACTTTTTCGAATTGGGAGGGCATTCGCTTTTAGCAACACAATTGTTGTCCCGTATATCCAAACTATTTCAGACTCAGCTTCAAATGCGTGAGATTTTTACCTATCAGACGGTAGCAGAATTGGCTGAACGTATTCAATTCACTCGCCAAGGTGCGGAGCCGATCAAGCAAAGCCCGATCAAACCGCTTTTATTGGACAGTTCTCAAGAGTTACCGCTGTCTTACGCCCAACAACGTCTATGGTTCCTTGATCGGCTTATCCCGAATAGCGCCATGTACAACATTCCGGTCGGATTCCATCTGCGTGGAGCAGTCGATACGAATGTAATGGAACGTGCTTTGAATCAAATCATCAACCGGCATGAAGCACTTCGAACAACGGTTATAGACATAGAAGGACGAGCGGTTCAAGTGATTCATACAAATGTACATTTGTCACTTCCTGTCACTGACCTGCGGGACATGCCAGCAGCGGAAAAAGACGCTATATGGATGAGTATGGTGGAAGAAGATGGCGCGACTCCATTCCAACTGGATCAATGGCCGTTGATGCGGGCAGCGTTGATCCGACTGGAGGAACAAGAGTCCGTTCTCTGGATGAATATGCATCACATCATATCAGACGGTTGGTCAATGGATGTATTGGTGAACGAGCTAAGCGCAGTGTATGAAGCATTAGTCAAAGAAGCGGAAGTACCGCTTGCCGATTTACCAATTCAATATCGAGATTACGCAATCTGGCAACGAGAGAAATGGCAAGACAATGGATGGGAGCAGCAGCTCAGCTATTGGAAAAAGAAGCTGGGCCAGAGTGAACCACTTTTGCCACTTCCGACCGATCGTCCACGGACAGTCGTGCAAAGCTATCGCGGTGACAATTATTCTTTCTACGTACCGAGTGAAGTGGGGCAAAAGCTACGCGAGCTTGGACGACAAGAAGGCGCGACACTGTTCATGACGCTCTTAGCGGCATTCAAGCATTTCATGTACCGCTATACGCATACCACAGATATTCTGATAGGCACACCTGTTGCGGGACGAAATCGTCAGGAAATAGAAAACCTAATCGGATTCTTTGTCAACATGCTGGTTCTTCGTACTGACCTGTCTAATGACCCTACATTCGTTGAGTTGTTGCGACGTGTTCGTGAGACGGCATTTGATGCTTTTGCAAATCAGGATATTCCTTTTGAAAAATTGGTCGATGAATTACAAATTGAGCGCAGTCTCAGCTACTCGCCGCTATTCCAGGTACTTTTCTCCGTACAGGGAATGTCAACGGGTGTACGTGAAGGCGAGACGATATCCATTACACCGAATGAAGTCAATCTCAACAAGACGACCAAATTCGATTTGACTCTCACAATGATTGAAGACGAGGATTACGGGTTCAAGGGTGTGTTTGAATACAGTACAGATCTATTTGATCGTACGACGATTGAGCGCATGGCAGAGCATTTCCGCAATCTTTTGCAAGCTATTGCGACCAATCCAGCGCAGAAAATAACGGAAGTTGAACTGTTAGGCGATGTGGAACGAGATCAGCTACTCGTCGGTTGGAATGATACTGAAGTTGATTATTCCCGCGATCTTTGCGTGCACGAACGTGTTGCCCAGATAGCACAAAAGTTGCCTGATCAGATTGCAGTCTCGGGTGAGCAAGGTGCAATCACCTATGCAGACTTGGATGCGAAGGCCAATCAGCTCGCTCATCTCTTGCTAAAACAAGGGATTGGCTCGGAAGACTTGGTAGGAATCTGCGTGGAGCGTTCCATCGAGATGTTGATCGGTCAACTCGCGATTCTCAAAGCAGGTGCCGCTTATGTGCCAATGGACCCTGCTTACCCGCAAGAGCGACTTGCTTTTATGATCAAGAACGCACAGATGTCTTTGGTCTTAACCCAAGAGCGGTTGGTGGGTGCATTACCAGAAGGAGCTGCAACGTTCCTTTGCTTGGATCGAGATTGGCATGTAATTGCTAAGATGAGTTCGGTTGCGCCAGCGGTTCCGACTAAAGCAGAACAACTCGCCTATGTCATCTATACGTCAGGTTCTACAGGAACGCCAAAGGGAGTGGAGATCGAGCACGGATCACTCTTGAATCTAGTCAATTGGCATCAGCGAGCGTACAACGTAATCGCTGCGGACCGTGCATCGCAAATAGCTGGTACAGCTTTTGATGCTTCGGTGTGGGAGATTTGGCCATATTTGACGGCGGGTGCTACGATTTGCCTGCCGCAGGAAGAGATTCGTCTTGTACCGGAAAAACTGCGTAATTGGTTAGTCGACTCAGGCATCACGATAAGCTTTTTACCAACGCCTTTGGCAGAGAGCCTGCTTACTTTGCATTGGCCAGCCGAGTCAGCATTGCGCTACATGTTGACGGGTGGTGATACGTTGCACCAGTACCCGTCTGCGGATGTACCGTTTACGCTGGTAAACCAGTATGGCCCAACAGAAAATACTGTCGTTGCTACTGCTAGCATCGTGCCCGTCCAGGGAGAACGGGAAGCGGCCCCTTCCATTGGACGTCCCATTGACAACGTATCTGTCTATGTACTCGACGCAAGCAGAAAGCCTGTACCTGTAGGAGTTGTCGGGGAACTTTACATCGCGGGGAAAAGCTTGGCACGCGGCTATCTGAACCGTCCTGACCTGACGGAAGCCAGTTTTGTACCCAATCCGTTCTCTATAGATGTAGGGGCACGGATGTATCGCACTGGCGACTTGGTTCGATATTTGGTTGATGGCAATCTGGAGTTTATTGGACGCGCCGATGATCAAGTAAGCATTCGCGGATTCAGGGTTGAGCTGGGGGAAATAGAGTCGGCTTTGTATGCACATGCAGCTGTTTCGGAAGCAGTGGCGATCGTCAGGGAAGATTTGACGCCTGGCGTGAAACGACTGGTGGCTTATGCTGTGCTTCATGAGGGAGAAGAGGTACAGACGAATGAATTGCGTCAGTCTTTGAAAGATAGACTGCCAGACTACATGGTGCCATCTGTCATCATACTGATGGATGCCCTGCCTCTCACTCCAAACGGAAAAGTAGATCGCCGTGCTTTGCCGGTACCCGATGCCTTGCGAGCTCAATGGGAAGACTGCTTTGTTGCCCCACAAACGGAAATAGAACGCAAGCTGGCCGAAATCTGGCAAGGAGTACTAGGTGTAGAGTCAATCGGGATTCACGATAACTTTTTCGAACTGGGCGGCGATTCGATTCTGACTATTCAAATTGTGTCGCGTGCCAATCAGGCGGGTATCAGATTTACACCAAAGCACTTGTTTGACTCTCAAACATTGGCAGAATTGGCCGCAAGTGTCGTTGTTCTTGAGGATGCACCACAAGTTCATATGGAGCAGGGTGTTGTTACAGGCGAATTGCCTCTGACACCCATTCAGACGTGGTTCTTTGAGCAGGACATTTGCCATGTCAACTACTGGAATCAATCAGTCATGCTTGCTGTGCGTGAAGAAATGGATGCGGGTTTATTGGCAAAAGCTTTTGCGATGATTCTCGCTCACCATGATGCATTGCGCCTGCGTTTTCGGAACGTCAACGGAAAATGGGAGCAATTTCATGATGTCGTTTCGGATGAGGAAGTATTTCAGGTAGTAGATTTGACGGGTGTACTTGAAACGGAAATAGAGGAACAAATGCAAGCCATCGCAGACGAGCTGCAAGAAAGTTTGGATATCGAAAAAGGACCATTGCTTCGTGCTGCATACTTCCAATTCGGGGCCAAACAGCGTCTGTTCATTGCGATTCATCATCTCGCTGTCGATGGTGTTTCTTGGCGAATTATTCTGGATGACTTGCAAACGGCCTATCAACAATTGACAGGGTTGCACCAGCTGAATTTGCCTCAGAAGACGACATCTTTCAAGCGATGGTCGGAACAGTTGACACAGTACGCTCAGCAAAGCGTAGTCGACGAATACTGGGCGAATCTGGATACAAGTCATGTATTCAACCTGCCTGTTGACCATCCTAATGGAAAGAACACAGAAAGTCTGGCCGTTCAAGTAAAGGTAAAGCTGGGCGTGGACGATACGCGTGCCTTGTTGCAGGAGGTACCAGCCACTTACCGCTCTCAGATTAATGATGTGTTACTCAGTGCTTTGATCCGAGCATATAACAACTGGACGGGGCAAAAGACACTCTATGTTTCAGTTGAGGGACACGGGCGTGAAGAGATCATCGATGGCGTGGACATTTCTCGTACAGTAGGCTGGTTTACAAGCATGTACCCGGTCTTGCTGGAAATGGAGCCAAAGACGCCTTGGAGTTCCCTGATAAAATCAGTCAAAGAACAATTGCGCACGATTCCAGACAAAGGGATTGGTTACGGCATTCATCGTTATTTAAGCAAAGATGAACAAACGATAACTACCCTGAAAGCCTATCCTCAACCGGAGATTAGCTTCAATTATTTAGGACAATTTGACCAGGATCAAACGGCTGATGCTTCCTTGTTCCAGATCATTCCAAACTGGTCAGTATCAAATCTGAGCAAGGATGAAGCCCGACTTCATAAACTGGATTTCCTGAGCATGGTAGCGGGAGATCAGTTAGAAATGACATGGACGTACAGCGGCGATATGTACGAACAAAAAACGATGGAAGAGCTTGCTCGTGACTATGTGCAATCATTGCAAGCGATCATTGCCCATTGCCGCTCTGAAGAGGCAGGTGGCTATACACCTTCCGATTTCCCTTTGGCGGAGTTGGATCAAAAAAGCCTCGACAAGTTCATCGGAAACAATCGTCTGATCGAGAACATTTACACGCTCACCCCGTTACAAGAGGGGATGCTGTTCCACTCTCTTTATGAGCAAGCAGGCGGGGACTACGTCGTTCAACTGGTCGTCAATTTGGATCATTTGAATGTGGCGATGTTTTCAGAAGCATGGCAAAAAGTTGTCGAGCGACATGCAATTCTCCGAACCTCCTTCTTATGGAGCGGATTAGAGAAATCGCATCAGGTCGTTCATACAAAAGTAAAAGCGCATGTCGAACAACTGGACTGGAGTCACTTAACGAAAGAAAAGCAAGAAGCGAACTTACAAACATATCTCGAACAAGATCGCAAGCTAGGCTTTGATCTAGCTCACCCGCCATTGATGCGTTGGTCGTTGATTCGTCTAGATTCGAAAACCAGTCAGCTCGTTTGGAGCTTTCACCATATGTTGCTGGATGGTTGGAGTACACCGATCGTGTTAAACGATTGGCTGGCATTTTATCGGGCATCCGTTGATGGTATCGAAGCAAAACTGCCTGTCGCCCCTCCGTTTTCATCTTATATTGCCTGGTTAAAGCAACAGAGCCTTGAGGCAGCAGAGCAGTATTGGCGAAATCATCTGCGAGGCTTCCGAATACCCACTCCGCTTAGCATGGGGAAACCGGGTGGAAGGGTTGTACAACAAAAAGAATACGCAGATCATATGATTCTTTTATCGAAGGAAACAACTGCGAGTCTGCAAGCTTTTGCCCGTAGGCATCAACTGACGATGAATACGCTGGTCCAAGGTGCGTGGGCGTTGATTTTAAGTCGATACGCAGGTGAGTCGGAAGTGGTTTTTGGGACAACCAACCTGGGACGTCCTACAGATTTGCGTGGAGTGGACTCCATGGTGGGGCTGTTTATCAACACTCTGCCTGTTCGCGTGCTTTTCTCGGAACAAATGACGGTGATCGACTGGCTGCATAACATCCAACAGGAACAGAGTGAGATACGTCAGTACGAGTTCACGCCGCTCGTTGACATTCAAAGCTGGAGCGAAGTGCCGCTTGGACAGGCGTTGTTTGACAGTATACTCGTTTTCGAGAACTACATGTCTGGTACAAAAACAGAGTCTAATACAGACATGACGCTAAACGCAATCAAAGCAGTTGAGCAGACGAACTATCCATTGACATTGGTGGCGGCGCCTGGCGAAGAGCTATTGCTCAAGCTGATTTATGAAACAAATCGATTCGAGCAGATCACCATGGATCAGGTATTGGCTCAATTGATCAAAGTATTAGAGTCAATGATGGCTCAGCCTACTGATCATCTCTCTGCCATTTCATTCATCACAGACGAGGAACGCCACAAGCTGTTAGTGGAATGGAACGCAGCGGAAACGGAATATGCTCGGGACGCGGTGATGCACCAGCTATTTGAAGCACAAGTAGTCGCAACACCGGATGCTGAGGCTTTAATCGTCGGAGAAGAAAGACTGACGTACGCGGAGCTGAACCGACGAGCAAACCAATTGGCTCACTATCTGCGTGCGCAAGGGATCGGCCCAGAGGTCTTGGTCGCTGTTCTCATGGAACGTACGACTGAGATGATCGTAGCGATGATGGGTATTCTCAAAGCTGGCGGCGCGTACGTACCGATTGATCCCGCCTATCCACAAGAGAGAATCGGCTATACGTTGGAGGATTCGCAAGCGGCGATCCTGTTGACCCAAGAAAGCCTGCTATCCATGCTGCC
>NZ_PXZM01000017.1 GCF_003013395.1 Brevibacillus fortis
ACGTAGGCGAGACTGTCGGCAGTCATATCTACTTGAGGAGCAAGTGTACTTTCTTCTGCCCATTTCTCCCCAGCATGGTCGAGAGAAAAAATGCTAAGCCCTTGTCCTTGCCACTTGTAAGACAAATGCTCCTGTGTCAATAAAATGGAAATCTGGGCATCTTCCAGCATGAAAGCAAGACGTTCTTGCGGATACGCTGGGTCGAGTGGCACATACGCTCCACCTGCTTTGAGAATCCCGAGCATACCAACGAGCATATCTAACGAGCGCTCTACGCAAAGTCCGACAAAAGTACCCGCTTCTACTCCTTGCTTTTGCAAGTAGTTGGCAAGCTGATTGGCTTTTGCCTCCAGCTCGGCGTAGGTCAACTGTTCTTCCCCCGCAACGACGGCGATACGATCTGGGTATAGAGCCGCTGTTTCGGCAAACAGTTGTTGAACCGTTTTATCCCGAGGGTAGTCGCTCGCGGTTTCGTTTTGCCCGAACAGTAGAAACTGTCTTTCTTCTTGACTGAGAAAAGAGATAGAGGACAGGCGTTGCTTCGGATTCTCGACGATTGCTACTAGAATGGATGCCATTTGGTCGAGTGTCCGTTCGATTGCCACCTGTTCAAAGCGGTCTGTCCTGTACATCATTTTGATGCTAAACTGCTCGCCCGGAATCCCGACAATCGTGAGCGGATTATCTACTTCTTGGAAGTGCTGTACATTAGAGATGAGAAAACCGAATTCCCTCTCTTCCCCTTCTCCCAGCGGATAGTTCTCAAATACGAAAATACTTTCAAACAGTGGTAGTCCACGCGGTACATCCGTCCAGCCCTGGATATCCACCAATGGAGAGTATTCATACTGTCGGACTCTAGATTGCTGGTCCTGTAACTCTTTGAACCACTGATCCAACGTTTGCTCAGGCTCGACTTTCGTTTTCATCGGCAAAGTGTTGATAAACATTCCAACCATCTGCTCTACACCTGGCAGATCGCTGGGGCGCCCGGAACCGGTTACACCGTATACCACGCTTTCTTCTCCGCTCAAACGGCTGAGGAGAATGGCCCATGCCCCTTGCACGATGGTGTTGATCGTAACCTTATAAGTTCGAGCTAATTTCAAGAGAGCCTTCGAAACTCCATAAGTCAAGGTTCGAGTCGATTCATGAATCCCTATTTCCTGCTCTGAACCTCTCAAGGCATAAGATTCAAAGGGAAGAGGTGTGGGACTCTCGACGGACGCTAGGAACTCGCGCCAGAACTTTTCAGATTCCGTCTTGTCCTGACGGCGAAGCCAGGAGATATAATCTTTGAATGGCTTTGGCTGTGGAAGTCTCAAGTCCTTGCTTTGGCAGTACGCCTCATAGAAATCGAGGACTTCCTGAAAAAGAATGGGGCTACTCCATCCATCTAAGAGCAAATGGTGGAAGCTCCAGATGAACTGGTGCACATCTTTGGCCTTTTTAATGACCGTCACTCGCATGAGAGGGGCTTCGCTCAAGTCGAAGCCCGCCTCTTTTTCTTTTTGCAAAAACGATGTCAGCATGGTTTTCTGCTCTTCATCGGTGTGATGTGACCAGTCTTCCTGTTGTATGGAAAAAGGAACACTTTCGAAGACCACCTGAAGCGGCTTCTCTACCTCTTCCCAAAGGAATCCAGTACGCAAAATGGAATGTCTTTGCACCACTTTGTTCCAGGCTTTTTCAAAGTTGACGATGTCAAGCTCGCCTGTAAGAATGGCAATGTTCTGCACCATATAGGCTGAACCCTCAGAGTACAGCGAATGGAACAACATCCCTTCTTGCAGCGGGGATAAGGTGTATAGATCAGTAAAATCCCCCATTGGATTAATTCCCCTTTCTTTTCTTCAGCTTGGAGAGAACCTTGTTTAACGCCGTCTGACTCAAGTCTGCATCCTCGAAGTCTTCGGTTCTATAGCTTTGTTTCTCCGCTTGTATCAGTGAACGCAGGATTTCCGTGAAATGACGGGCGAAAGTCTCGACGCTCGCTTCGCTATGCAATGTCTCGCTGTAGAGGAAGCTTAGGTTCAGCTTGCCTCCTGTGACTGCCCCTACCACATCAATCAGATGAGCTCGTCTGTTGTCGGGACTGATGTTGGAGCCTCTTTCTCCTGTCGCAAATCCAAAAAGGGAATCTCCTTCTCCCGCCTGATTGAATTGTCCCAGATAGTTGAAGCTAATCGGTGGTTGCGGAATAGCCGCTAGCTTTTCGGACACCTCATTATCTTTTGTCAAGTAGCGCAGGATGCCGTATCCAAGGCCTTTGTTCGGAATTCGTTGAAGCTTCTCTTTGACTCTTACCAGCGCATCTTCCTGAGACATGTTCTGATCCAGTCGAATCAGGAGTGGATACATGGACGTAAACCAGCCGACCGTGCGGGAGAGATCGACCTCGGAGAACAAATCTTCACGACCGTGACCTTCTAGGTCGACTAGTAAGGATTGTTCTCCAGTCCATTTGGCGTGTGCCAATGCTAACGCGGTCAATAGAACATCATTGATTTGCGCGCGGTAACGGGACGGTACTTTCTGTAGCAGGGTTTCTGTCTCTTCTTCCTCCATTGAAATCGTAATCGTCCGGCAGTTTCCTTCTGTGTTCAACTCACCGTCATGGATTGGTGGTGGAAAGGACACCATCTCGTCTGCTGCAGCTATCCAGTACTCCTTTTCAGCGACAATACGTTCAGAAGATGCGTACTCATTCATTTTTACTGCCCATGCCTTGTAGGAGGTTGTCTTTGCTGGCAATTGAATCTCTGTTCCCTCCACAGCCTGCCTGTATGCCGTTTGCAAGTCTTCGATCAGCACTCGCCACGATACGCCGTCTACCGCCAAATGGTGAATGACAATTAGCAAACGGCCTGGTCGATCATACCCGAGATCGAAGTACACGATCTTCATGAGCGGTCCGTTTTCCAAATCTAGGCTCGCTTGTGCTTGGTGTGAAAGTTTTTCGATTCTTCTCAAGTGCTGAGCTGGCGAGATCATACTAAGATCCTCCACCATGAGCAAAACTTCCGATTCGACTTCTGCGTGTGTCTGCTTCCACTGTCCATCTGTGTAGGTATAACGCAGGCGGAGCGCGTCGTGGTGAGTGAGCAGGTGGGTAATGGCTTGCTCCAGATGCTCTTCGTCCAATTGTTCGTTCACTTGCAGGAGCATCGATTGGTTCCAGTGATGTGGTGTTGGTTGCTCTTGCTCGAAGAACCATTTTTGGATCGGCAATAGTGGAGCTTCACCTGTTACCATTCCTTGCTCTGCTTCTATTTTCGTGCTTTGGCCTGCAATCTTTGCCAACTCTGCAATCGTTTGATGGTCAAAAAGATTCTTCGGAGTTAGATGGATGCCAGCATTGTTTGCACGCGCGACGATTTGAATGCTGAGGATGGAGTCGCCCCCAAGCTCAAAAAAGTTATCGTGAATGCCGATGCGATCCATTCGCAGAACGCCGCACCAGATTTCCGTCAATCTTTGTTCGATTAGGTTGGTAGCCTGTGTAAACGAATCAACATCTTGGCTGCGATCATAGACAGGGACTGGAAGTGCTTTTCTGTCTACTTTCCCGTTTGGCGTAAGCGGCAATTCATCTAGCATGACGAAAGCGGATGGCACCATATAATCCGGTACATGTGCTTTGAAGTGCTTGCGCAGCTCGGCTGTGTCCATTTCTTGCTCCGCTTCCTTGACCGCATAAGCTACGAGCTGTTTCTTGCCCGGTTCGTCTTCGCGGACAATGACTACAGATGCGGCAAGCGCAGGGTGTTTGGCTAAAACGGACTCTACTTCACTCAGCTCGATGCGGAATCCGCGGATTTTCACCTGATTATCGATTCGACCGATGAATTCGATCAGACCATTTGGCAGGTAACGAACCACGTCACCAGTCCGATAGAGTCGTGCCTGCGGATCGGTTGAGAACGGGTTTGGTACAAAGCGTTCTTCCGTCAAATCAGGACGATTCAAATATCCTTTCGCCAGACCATCTCCGCCGATGTACAGTTCACCTGTTACGCCAATCGGGACGGGCTGCATGTTGCTATCAAGTACGTACACAGTCGTATTCTTGATCGGACGGCCAATTGGGAAAGAACTGATCGTCTCTGGCAACTCCGTGACCGGATAGCAGCAGGTGAATGTCGTGTTTTCCGTTGGACCGTACCCGTTGATGATCGTTACCCCTTCGATTTCCAACGCTTTTCTTACGTGAGGAACTGAGACGACATCTCCACCAACGAGCAGTTGCCGAACCCCCGTCAGGTACTCTTTGTGATGATCAACCATCAGGGTGAACAGTCCCGCCGTCAGCCAAAGAGTCGTAACCTGGTGAGTCTGAATAGCTTGTCCCAGTTCTTCTAGGGAAGGCAGATCAGGCGGCATCAGCACCAGCTTTGCCCCATTGAGCAAGCTGCCCCAAACCTCAAAGGTCGCCGCATCGAACGATACCGTGGACGCTTGCAGGAAAACGTCCTGCTCTGTAATCGTCACGTAGTCGGTTTCTTTGACGAGACGGACAATGCCTCGATGGATAACAAGCGTTCCTTTTGGCAACCCGGTAGAACCAGAAGTATAGATCACGTAAGCGAGACTCTCCGCTGTGGTCTCAATGTCAGGTGCGCGTTCACTTTCTTCGGCAATCATTGCCCAGTCGCGATCCAGACAAATCGGCGTATGCTCTCCAGATGGGAATGACGGTAGAAGATGCTCCTGCGTGAGCAAAACAGTGACGTGAGCGTCGTCCATCATGTAGGCCAGACGTTCTTTCGGATAATCCGAATCGAACGGTACATAAGCCCCACCCGCTTTGAGAATTCCAAGCACCCCGATCAGCATTTCGAGAGAACGCTTCACGCAAATACCGACGAGTGAACCTGAGCGAACGCCTTGTTTTTGCAGGTAGTTGGCTACCTGGTTGGCTCGTGTCTCTAACTGGGCGTATGTGAGCCTCTGGTCTCCCGATACCACTGCAATGCGATTCGGGTAAAGCATCGCGGTCTGCTGGAACAATTGATCCACGCGTTGATCCCGTGGGTAAGCAGTCGTCGTGTCGTTCCATTCCACCAGCAGTTGCTCCCGTTCTGCCTGAGGCAACAACTGCAATTGGGTAATGGTCTGCTCCGGCATCTGAACGATGGCTTCGAGTAATTGCTGGAAGTGCTGTGACATTCGCACAATCGTCGTTTCATCAAACAGCGCTGTATTGTACTCAAACGTTGCGATCAATCCGTTTTGTTTTTCTGCCATGGTCAACGTCAGGTCGAATTTGGCGGTGACCAGATGCTTGTCCATATCGAATTCCGATACGCGAATACCAGCCTTTTCGTCTAAGTCCAGCTGGAAGTTTTGGAGGACAAACATCACTTGGAACAGCGGGGAGTAGCTGAGACTACGCTCCAGCGCCAGTTCATCGACCAATTTTTCAAACGGAAGATCCTGATGAGCATAGGCTTCTAGCGCCGTCTCCTTCACTCTTGCCAGCAAGTCACGGAATGTCGGTTCCCCTGACATGTTCGTACGTAGCACCAATGTATTAATGAAGAATCCAATCAATTGCTCCGTCTCTTGTCTGTTGCGTCCAGCAACCGGGCTTCCGACGAGGATATCTTCCTGTCCACTGTAGCGGTAGAGCAAAGTTTGGAAGGCAGCCAGCAAGGTCATGAACAGCGTCGATCCTTCTTTACGGCTAAGTGTTTGTAATTTGTCGAGAAGTTCACCTGCGAGCGTCGTTGAATACATCGCTCCCTCGTACGTTTGTACAGCAGGACGTGAACGGTCTGTCGGCAAGGTGAGAAGCGGTTCAGCACCACTTAATTTTTCACTCCAGTAAGAGAGCTGTTCGTCTAATACCGGACCTTGGAGCCACTCGCGTTGCCAAGCCGCGTAGTCAGCATACTGCACAGGTAAATCAGCTAAGGCTGGTATGCCGTTTTGGCTAATCGCTTCGTAGGAAGTGAACCATTCGCGAATAAATACTCCCATCGACCAACCATCAGAGATGATGTGATGCATGTTCATAAGGAAAATCGTTTCTTGCTCGCTTATGCGGATCAAGGTCGTACGGAACAACGGACCTTCGCTCAGGTTGAATGGCGTAGCTGCCTCTCTTCCTGCCAGACGCTGTGCTTCTGCTTCGCACTCGTCCGCTGGTAGCTCCCGTAAGTCGATTACACGTAACGGCTGCTCTTCATAAGGGTGAATCATTTGTACGGCTTGTCCATCTACGTGGCCAAAGGTTGTCCGCAAGCTTTCGTGGCGCTGAATTAGTACCTGCAAGCTCTTGTTCCAAGCTTCTATATTCAGATCGCCGTGCAATCGCATCGCTTGCGGGATGTTGTACAAGGCGCTGTCTGGCATCAGCTGATCCAGGAACCACAGACGCTGCTGGGCAAAGGACAAGGGCAGATGACTTTCCCGTGAAACAGGTACGATCGAAGCTCCTGATGTTTCTTGTAAAAAGCTTCCGAGTGCTTCGGATAGTTCTGCAACGGTTGGGTTTTCGAAAAGAGTACGGATAGGGACTTCTCCTGCAAACATGTCACGAAGTCGGGAAATGACCCGTGTCGCTAAGAGAGAATGCCCGCCCAACTCGAAGAAGTTGTCCTGAATCCCGACTTTTTCGATACCGAGCACTTGCGACCAGATCGCGGCGACCTGCTCCTCCGTATGGTTGCGTGGCGCGACATACTCTTGTGCAGAAGCCATTTGCCCCCACTCCGGCTCTGGCAGCTGCTTCCGGTCGATCTTGCCATTCGGTGTGAGCGGCATAGCGTCCAGCCAGACAAAGACAGAGGGAACCATAAACTCCGGCAATTTTGCTTTTGCCCAGACGGCTAAGTCAGTGCCCTCTTCCCTACTATCCTCTTTTTTCGTCACATACGCCGCCAGACGTTTGTCACCCAGCTTGTCTTCTCTTGCCGTCACCACGGCTTCCTTGACAGCCGGATGGGTTCGAAGGACAGCCTCCAACTCTCCCAACTCGATCCGAT